>CAWFEM010000015.1:0-813936 GCA_963814905.1 uncultured Alphaproteobacteria bacterium
CTATATATTCGGTTAGCCGTGTACTTTCATGAAGCAAAATTTCCAGTATTTGATTTGCTTCGTCCATGTTTTGGCTTCGTCCAATCTCTTCCAGCGACTTTGCAGCAGAAGAAACTCCATATGCACTCAGATTGGCAGCTGCGCCTTTTAGCTTGTGGGCCTGTTCGGTCAGCGCTACCGCATCTGTACCGGCAACGGCAACCTTTAATGATTCAATCTGATCAGGAAGCTCCTGAATAAACCCTCCGAGGAGCATTTTAAGAAAATCTTTGTCCCCCATGGCCCTCTCCAAAGCTTTTTCAAAGTCTAAAGGTTGTGTTTCTTCCGATGTTTCAGGTTGCAGGCGTTCTTTTTCAATCTTAGCTTTCTGGTTGGGAACATTTTGTTCAACCCGAGTCCACTTCTCGATCTTTCCCAATAGTTCCTCTGGATTGATAGGCTTTGTTGTGTAGTCATCCATACCCGCCGCGATGCATTTCTCACGGTCCCCTTTCATGGCATGGGCCGTCATGGCGATAATAGGTATTCTCCCCGATCGTGCTGAAAGCTGAATCTCAGAATCCGAAAGATCTTCGGAGTCATTATGATTGAGTTTTACTTGTTGAGCTTTGAGTTCCAATTCGCGGATTCGACGCGTGGCCGTATACCCGTCCATCACCGGCATCTGTATATCCATCAATATAATATCGTAAGGAATCTTCTCCAGGGCCTGTAGTACTTCCTGACCGTTTCCTGCTGCATCTGCTCGGTAACCGAATTTCTTAAGGATATGTAACGCCACTTTCTGATTGGTGGCATCGTCTTCAGCCAACAAAATGCGAATCCCTTGTTTTTTATTATCAGCCAGGGAATGACGTGTAACAATGTTGGCATCTATCGGCTGTTTTTTCTCTTTCCATATTTTCGTTGTTGTAGCGAGGCAGTCATACAACTGCGACTGTTTGATCGGTTTGGTCAAATAAGCGGCAAAACCAATCTTCTTTAATCGTGCCGCATCCCCCCGAGCCCCCATGGAACTCACCATGATAAGAATGGTGTCTGCCAAATCCGGATCTTGTTTGATACTGCGGCCCAATTCCTCTCCGTTCATTTCCGGCATCTGCATGTCAATAATTGCTATCTCAAAAGGATCCCCCGTTTCCCGGGCGCGCCGCAGTTCATCCATTGCCTGGGTTCCACTGGAAGCTTCACCAAAACGACATCCCCAGGACTTGAGCTGCTCCCTGTAGACCTGTCGGTTGATGGCATTGTCATCCACAAAAAAGATTCGTTTCTTGCGAATATCCGCGGGAATCATCACAGTCTTACGATCATCGGGCTGTTTTTCCAGTTCCACAGTAAACCAGAACGTGCTGCCCTGGCCTTCCTTACTATCAACACCGATACGCCCCTCCATCAGTTCCGTGAGCTGCTTGGATATGGCCAGCCCCAAGCCGGTGCCGCCGTAATTGCGTGATGTGGACCCATCCACTTGTGAAAATGACTGGAACAAACGGTTTGTTCCTTCTTCCGATATGCCGATACCGGTGTCGCGTACACTGAAACGGATCACAGCCCGATTGGCGCCCTCTTTTTCAAGTTTGGCCTTTAGCGTCACTTCACCAGAATCTGTAAACTTAATGGCATTGCCCAAAAGATTGATCAAGATCTGTCTTAGCCGTCCAGGATCTCCACGTAGCAGAGAAGGTATCTCATGATGGACGATGGAAGCGAATTCCAGGCCTTTTTCATAAGCTTTAAGGCTCATGAGTTCGCTCACTTCCTCAAGAGTAACTCTCAAATCAAAATCGATGTTCTCCAGCTCGAGTTTGCCGGCTTCAATCTTGGAAAAATCGAGGATATCGTTGATGACCGTCATCAGAGAGTCGGCGCTCTTTCGAATGGTTTCGTTAAACTGGCGCTGCTCACCGTTAAGATCAGTATCCATCAGCAGATTTGCCATACCGATAACACCGTTCATGGGCGTGCGAATTTCATGGCTCATATTGGCCAAAAACTCGCTTTTTGCGATATTGGCCGCCTCGGCAGCATCCTTGGCCTTTTTAAGTTCAACCTCGGTACGTTTGCGATGGGTAATATCCGCAACTGTGCCAGTATACCGTATTCCGGTGTCGGAAAAAACAGGGGAAGACCGGAGGTGAATCCAGCGCTCGACGCCTTTTGGGGTAATGATCCTACAATCTTTTGAAAACGCCTTCAGGTTTGTTAATGTCTGTTCCCATTGTTCAGATACGGATTCTCTATCGTCAGGATGCAGAAACGTTCGCCAGTCACTCATAAGGCTTTCAATGAGAGATACTCCAAAAATTTCCTGCCAACTTGTGTTGGTATACAGGCATTCGCTCTCTTCATCTGTTTCAAATATTCCAACCGGTAATGTCTCAGAAATCAGGCGAAACCGATGTTCGCTTTCATTCTGAATATCACCCGGTTTAGTGGATTCGGCGACCTTCTCTTCCAATATTTTTATTCGCTGTTCCAGTTCTTCATATGAAGGTCTATTATCACTCATTACATTAATTTCTTCCAAAGGTTTATCCTACCTAATATGAGAACAAATCCATATCCCCGATTATCGTCACTTCCAGCCAAAATCTTTAGCGCGAATTTCGAAAAAAATTGGGCGATTAAGAAACAAAGCACCTTAAAGATGGTAAATGTTTAAATGTTTAACCTCAATTGATCGAAAGTCGAGTATGCCCCAGATCCAAGGCATCACGGGCGAAGCCGTAGTCGCCTACTGCGAGTCCTTGATAACGAAGAGAGATCGGGGATATAATGGGCTTTCCCGTAGGGTAAACAAAATGATGAAATAAACATCTGATGATAACTCTTCTATACCATCATTATCGAAACCGAATTATATCAGGGTAACAGACTATTATTTAAATGCTTTTTATATTGGTCAGCATTTTGTACACGCCCATTTGAGGTTTTAAAAAATGGATGGTGCAAACAGATGATTTATAGGTCTTGATTCGATGTAAGAAATATGTCATTTTTTGAACGTGCCAAACAAAAACAACCAAAAACCGCCTGAGGATCGTATTGATGGCTGGAGCTGAAAAAATTCAAGGCAAAAAGCTGATCAGACTTTTGGAGCAAGTACAACGTGAAAAAATTATGCTTTCCATGAGACTTGTTGGACAAAACTATGAAAGACTTACGATGGTCACCCGCATTCCAAAGGACGAAAAAGCGTCTTTTTTTGCCATCGATCCACCCAGAGATTTTAGGAACACCATTACGAAATTAGACTCATGGGAAATTTACTTCCACTTCAATGGCCCGGACAATCTCGAATACATTTTCACCACATCCGAAGGAAAATTTTACGAGAATGAAATACAAATAAATTTTCCGGATTATATTGAGCGGTTGCAACGTAGAAGGTATTTTCGATTGTCAGTCCCGACAGGTACAAAGCTTCTTTTTGAATCAGATCAGGTCCAACGGGAAATTAACCTGATAAATATCAGCATGCGGGGTACCCTTGGCCTTTTGAAAACGTTTAATGGAAAAGATCAAAAAAAGCCGGTTTTTAATAAAGAAGATTACCTGAAAAATATAAAGATAATATTTCCTTCTGACACAAAAGACAACGAACAAGAGGTAAATATAAACAAAGCGATCATAAGACGTACCGAACACGTCCCCCAAAAAAACATGGATCTTTATGCATTCGAATTTGTGAGCATTGACAAAGACCAAGAAAGGAAGCTGATCCAAATCATTTTCAATTTGCAGCGGTTGTTTCTCCAAAAAAAATAATTGTTCACCGCAGAGCCGCAAAGATCGCAGAGTTTTTGTCTTTTTTTGCTTTTCGCTAACCCCAGAGGAATAGGCTTCGCCCCGATGAAATATGCTTTGCATTTCATTGGGCAGGCATTCCACAGGGCAGGGACGCCGAAAAGCAAAACGGATCAACCCTTCGGGTAATAAAATGCCCGTATTGGTACCTCTTAACCAAAGAAATGTATTAATTAACCCAAAAATGAAAAACATCATCAAAGTATTATTAGTTTTTTTAATTCTCATTGGTTGTGCTTCTCCATATCGGAAAGCTGATTCAGATGGTGGAAGCAGTGATACACAGAAAGATCACCTAAAAGATACATCCAAAAAACACATCGAAACGAATACAGGAGAAAATATAAAGGCAGGTAGTCATAAACAGAACATTTTAGATCAGGCAGGCCGTCTGAGATCATTTTTATTTTTGTACTGCCGGGCATATGAAAGCAAGGATCTTGACAAGTTTTCCGCTTTTTTTGCTCCCGATGCCACTGAGAACAACAGGGCATTTAATGAATTTTTGCCAAGATATCGCAGAAACTTTGAAAGAATAGCATCATTTAAATACCGAATTGATTTAGATTCTTATTCTTTAGATTCCGACACAGGCAATATTAAGCTTAAGGGAAAATATTTCATCCAATACCTTTTGAACAGCGGAACCTGGAAGGAAAATAGCGGAATTATTTCAATGGAGCTCATAGAGAGCGGCGATTCATATTTGGTAAAGCGACTTAATTATTCTTATCTGTCTTTAGAATAAAATCGTGTAACGATTTTATTTGAATTAATTTACAATATTATGTAAATAATGTAATAATTTTTATGTAATTTAATTCATTATTACATATATTTAATGTGATTTTGAATGACTGTCTTCTGACTATAATAGATATAAGAATTTAATATTGTTTATTATTTTCAATAAAGGTGTGACCGATTGAATTTGCACGATTTTTGCATGAAATAATCGATAGTGTTCATCATTGATTAGGGATTTATCGTAAATAATGACAAAAAAGGAGTTGTCAATGAAGGATCGACGTCTATATAAAAGACATCCGGTCAGTCTCCCCTCAAAACTAGAAGCCATAATTCCGTCAGGCAAAAAAAAGATTTATGATCTTGAAACCAAAGACATTTCTATTGGCGGAGCATTCATTTATACCAAGGAGTGGCATTCCTTTCCGGAAGGAACACAGTTTATTTTAGACATCACCATCCCGAATGGCAGCAATAAAGAACTGACGACCGTTAAAAGTTTGATGGAATGTACTGGAACCATGGTGCGTTCAACATCAGAAGGGATAGCGATTCGGTGTGGAGAATGTGAGATTATTTGAAACGCCAAATTATATCCATTTCGTCTTGAAATCTTCCAACCCCTCACCTTTAATCATTCCTGTGTATTTCAACAAACATTAAATCTTTTGATAGATCAATTTTGGAATTTAAAAATTATTTAAGACTCTTTCAGAAGGTCTTCCCTTCGATTAAATTCCTGTCAAATATAAAATACAAATAAAATCGTGTAACGATTTTATAAAACTCCCGTAAACAAGATAGCTGGATCTTATAGGCGAAAGGCTAAAATTCATATCCCCGCAACCCCGCTTGGCGGGATCTCCGCCTTGCTGCGACAAGCATATGGGGTATTTCGGAATTTTTGCCATAACCCTTTGGGTTGAAGTACCGCACTTTCGCTTTGAAAAGGATTTTAACTTTTATTTGATTTTATCCCGCGCTATCCCGAAAGTCGGGATTTCCGTCTCACTCCAACAAGCAGGGGAGAATTCAAAATTAAAAACAGGAGAATTTATTTTTTTGATATGTTGAACAGACAAAAATTTGGCATTATTCGTCAATAATCCCTCATTTTTTTTGTCAAAATTTCATAGTTGCTTTTTAACAAAAAACAATAACTATTTGTATTTTCAACTTATTAAATCAGTGGCAAGGTATTTGCATTTTGCACAGCTTCTAAACACAAATAGGCAGTTAGTTATAATAATGTGACATTACAAAACACTACTTCAAAGGAGGGCGAGATGTTAAAATTTAATTTTCGTTTGTTTATCACAATTTTTCTATTAATTGGATGCTTAGCTTTTTTTGCTAATTCTGTTAATGCAGAAGAACCAAAGTTTTACGTCGGCTTAGGTGCCAGCCATCAAGGGAACAATTATGATTTTGAAAATATTGTAGATTGGGATGAAAGCACATGGGGTATAAATGCAAAATTTGGCTATCGTTTAACACCTTTAGTATCTTTTCAGTTTGATGTTGATTGGATCCCTGAGGTCAAAGGGGTTTTAAAATCTGACCCCTCTCTTGGCGGTGACGTAGAAGTTCAAACTGGTATTTTTTCTTTAAAAGGTTACTTTCCTACGTCTAAACCTGTAAAGCCTTTTATAATAGCAGGATTTGGTATTTTGCATTATGATGTTGATATTAATGATAGCGCGCAATCTCTCGGTGCAGTGGGAGATGATGAAACCGATTTGTGTCTTAAAATTGGTGGAGGCGTGGATGTTTTCATTAATCAGAGCTTCTCCATTGGACTGGAAGGAAACTATACGGCTGGAAGGGAAAAGGTAGATGCCGTCGAGTACTGGAACTTTATCTTAGGTGCCGCTTATCATTTTTGATTTGATCAATGGATTCCCACAGGCTTGCACCCGTAGCACTTTGTAAATGTGCTAATCAATTTTTATCTTTGGCATTACCCATGGGCTCAAGCCCGTGGTCTATGCCAATAATTGAGACCTAAGCTGAGCGTTTCCAATTTTTATCCGCCTCAGGAGGATCACCGCATCTACTGTGTCAGATGCCGTTCCGCATAGACGACTATAGCGAAACAACATCTTCTTTGTATCTGCGGCAAACCTGAAAATCGCTCAACTTAGGTAAGAGAAAATCGTTTTGGTACCCATCAAATCAGCCATTCAAGTTCGGACTACTTTAATAGTCATCTGAAAGGAGAAAAATGATCGATCGTTTAGGTGAACGAGTTCTTAAAAGGGGTTTAATATCAAAGAGTGATTTAAAAAAGGCGCTTGAAAGACAGCGTTTATATGGAGGAAGGATAGGTTTTAATTTAATAGCCTTAAACCTTATTACTGAATCGGAACTATCCAATTTTTTCAAGTTTACACCATATGAACCAAACAATGTTGCAGAAACCGGTATTGAACTCGGATTTATTACGGACTTGATTTTGAAGCATTGTCTATTTCTAAAAATATTCACCATAGAACACTTGACTAAAAAAACCAAATTATCCTTTTCTGTTATTAACCACATCATCAATGATCTAAGAAAGGATAGTTTTATTGAAATCGCCAAGGGAGACACATCATTTAATACCTCTAATTTTGAATACAAAATGACAGATTCAGGTATCAATCGTGCTCTTCATATCTTGGAAGAATGCAGATATGTCGGTCCTGCTCCGGTGTCATTGAACGATTATAGATATGCCATTGAAATTCAAACGATCAAAAGCATTGAAGTGACATACGAAGTATTTAAAAAAAGCCTTTTCAAATATCGTCGTTAGTGATGAGAAGATTAAAACTTATGGTTCGGCAATCAATTCGGTCAAACCAATATTTTTATACGGACCTCCGGGTAATGGCAAAACAACTATTGCAGAATCTATTGGCCATTCGCTTCCCGGAGAAATTTATGTTCCACTATGCTGTTCTGGCCGGAAATCAGATTATTGTGGTGTATGATCAGGTCAATCACAAGGCGGTGGATTCAAAAGAATCCGGTGATCAAATGGATCAAAGATGGATAAAAATTAAACGACCGGTTGTCATAGCAGGTGGAGAACTCACCCTGAAAACACTCGATTTAAACTTTAATCCCGATTCTAAATACTATGAAGCACCCCTGCAGATGAAAGCCAACAATGGTCTATTCATTGTGGACGATTTTGGCCGACAAATTGTTGATCCGCAGACCCTTTTGAACAGATGGATTATTCCGTTAGACCGTCAGACTGATTTTCTGACATTGCATACTGGAATGAAGTTTGAGATCCCATTTGATCAATTGGTTATTTTCGCTACCAACCTTCCGCCTAAAAAAATTGCCGACGATGCTTTCTTAAGGAGACTAAGGTACAAAATAAAAATAGACTACCCGACAGTTGGAGAATTTCAAGAAATCTTTAAAAACATTTGCACTTCCAACAGAATCAGCTTCAATGAAGAGGCTTTTAACTATCTGACGGATAAATATGAAAGATCACAAAGAAAGCTGTCTTGTTGCCACCCAAGAGATCTTATTGATCAAATTATGGATTTTGCTCATTTCAGCAGGAAACCACCAAAAATAATGAAGGATTCCATCGATAAAGCATGGGAGTATTACTTTGTTGATGACTAATGAGTACATGATTATTCAGAATTATTCAGACATAAAAGCAATATGTTTTCTGACAGGATTAACAGGATTGACTTGATTTTTGCCTTTCTTATGGAAAGGCAAAAATATATGGTTATATCTGATTCTGATGTCTATCCCATCCCAGGAATGTGGAAATAGAATCTAGGAATTCCTTAAAATCACCCAACCGTGTTTGTAGGATTCTATACAACTGAAAGTCGTCTACCTCCCAGTATAGATGAACCAATCGGTTGCGAAATTTCGCCATTTCCACCAGTTCTTCGGCAAATCCTTCTTCTATGGCTCCTACCTATCCCATAACTGCGAATGTGTCCCCGTAGTCCTCCGGAATCCGGTAGCTATTCCGAGATATGACATGGTTGCACATATCAATCGTTGACTCAATCACGACTATAAAGTGGTATTTGGAACTGCCAATTTTATCGGGATCTTTCAGAAATTTGTCTTGGGGTAGCTTTCCCAATTCTCTGAGCCGAGCAATGCTTTTTCTGAGTTCGGAAACCAGCTTCCCCATTTTTTCTTGGTCATATTGGGGCATTCACAACCTCATACAAATACCGCCTGCGAAATGGAGTGAAATCAAAATACTGCTTCAGAACTTTCCCTTGAAGGTCCGCCCGAAGGTTTGGTCTTCGATCCACTAACACCGTTCCGGAACGGATTACTTCCTGGCAAAATGATAGGGGAGCTTGGTTGAGTATGCGTACGTCAACCTGGTACTTGACGATCTTTTCAAGCTCGGTCTCCAGATTAATCTCAAAAAAAAGAGGGTCATCCGGAGGACTATCGACCAATATAGCCAAGTCTATGTCAGAAAACTGCCCTGTTGAATTTGTTTTATTCAGTTTTGAAAAACCTGTTCCTTCCCCGCTACGTGGGCTCTTCGATGCGCCAAACCTGTCCCGCACTGCGGGAGTCAGAGGCAAGGGGTTTTGTCCCTCCTGCCAGTGCAAGGAACGAGCGGGCAGGCCAAATTGCGCCACACCACAACACGATGACTATAACGATGCTGACCAAATTCGAGCAATACCGGTTTTCAGCGTTGGTTTATGATCCATAGATTTACGTTGCACCCTAAATGAGCAAAGGTCGAAGCTTGTCAGCCTCTGGCGTGGTTGCTGAATATACAAAGTAAGTAAAAGCTATCGCTTGACAATTTAATTAATCTATGTCAGACTAGTCTTAAACTAGTTTAAGGAGTTGAGTTATGCAAACCGTAGGTGCATATGAAGCCAAAACCCATCTGTCCAAGTTACTGGAGCGCGTGTTCAAGGGCGAGCGCATAACCATTACTAAGCATGGTGTTCCTGTCGCCGTATTACAGCCTCCTGATCTTGAAAAAAAAGTGGATACCAAGTCAGTTATTCTTGAGCTGCAAAAATTTCGTGACAAAAACCGTCTGAATGGAATCTCAATTCGAGACATGATTGAAGAAGGAAGGCGATAATTGGCAGAGCAATTCGTTGTCGATAATTCGGTCGTAATGTCATGGTGCTTCAAAGACGAAACCAACAGTTATGCCGACATTGTTCTGAACATGCTTACAAAAGTCTCCGCCGTTGTCCCATCGATCTGGCCTCTTGAGGTTGTAAATGTTTTGTTATCGGCCGAGCGACAAAAGCGGCTCAGCAAATCAGACAGTATGCGGTTCCTAACTTTGTTATCTCAACTGCCGATCTTTGTGGAATATGAACGACCGGAAAAGATGATGAAGGAGCTTTTGGCTTTAGCAAGAACTAGCAAGCTGTCGAGCTATGATGCCTCATATCTTGATCTTGCGATGAGAAAAGGTTTACCGATAGCTACGCTGGACAACAAGCTAATAGAAGCAGCCGCAAGGAATGACGTTCCAATTCTTGCAGCTTGATTGCATAGATGAACCAGCAGAAAACAAGATCACGGAGCCCTCGGGCGCTTTTCATAGTGAAACGAAGATCCCATTGCCGGACGAGATACGGGGCATCACAGCCAGAGGCGTGCAAGCCTCGACTTTCGCTTATTAGGATTTTATCTATAGGATCCCCATAGGAAATTAAAGTTCTATAATAAATTTCCGATATTATAAATGCTGACAAAATTAATCACAAAATTTTCAACGTTTTTAAATTCTGAAAAAATCATCATAAGGGATAGAAGATGAATCAAGATAGCTATGTGGATTATTATGAAGACTTGCAGGTAAGTCCCAATGCTGATCTGGAGACCATTGAACGAGTTTATCGGCTATTGGCCAAACGGTATCACCCTGATAATAGCATCACTGGGAATAGTGATAAATTCAGAATTATCACATCAGCATACAAGGTTCTCTCAGATGCAGAAAAACGGGCGGCATTTGATGCAAAACATGAGGATGCACGAAATCAAAAATTAAAGACCTTATCAAAAGAATTTTCGTCAGAGGGTTTTGAGAACGACCAACAAATACGAGATGCAATTCTATCAATACTTTATATTGATAGAAGGCAGAATCCATCTGATTCCGGAGTGGGTTCATGGCGCTTGGAAAAATTGTTGGAATGGCCGGAAAAGATTTTGGAGTTTCATATTTGGTATCTAAAAGAAAAGGGTTGGATTCAGCGGGTAGACACTGGAGGATACGCAATTACCGCCAGCGGTGTAGAGATTGTCGAAGAAAATGGTTCTATCTTAGGAAAATATCGGTTATTGACCGATCAAAGAGAATCATCTAAAAATAGACAATGAATCAGAAAAAACCTAAGGTCAAGAGTGAAACCCCTCCGCTTCTTGTGGCGGATAAACCTCTTTTGCGACTTCTCTCACATCATTTCTAAACACGTCAGAATGATATATTTGCGACAAAATGTCTATGCCCTTCAGCAGTTAACCAAGATTACTCAGGCCAGCCTTAATCCTCTCTGCGCAGGGATATCTTCTCGCAATTCGAAATTCTTACGCACTTTATTTATCAGCTCTCCTCTCTGAGCAATATACTTTTCCTTGATTGGCCCCAAACGATTGGACGCGACCTTGAGATAGGCGATTTTACGAGGATCAATACCCATTATCCTCGCACCTGTTGCGTCCACAGCCGGCAGGTTCCGTCCCATCACAAGAACTCCAGCGTGGCATGGTGTACCCATTATAGGGCCATCTCCTTCCATTCCCGTTATACCATCCACAATAGCAAAATGAGGCTTGATGGTTGCGTTGATATCCAGGATTGATCTTTCAATACCCGCATGGTGCAATACGTTTTTAGGCCATCCATAAACAATCCCAGGCATAACACCGAACATATTTTTCATTGAAAGTGTCACACCTGCCCAATGATGGGTCTTCATCTTTGCCATTGAAACAATAATATCTACTTGTCTCAGGGTCTGAGGAAATGAAAGTTCCTTAAGACGCGAAAACCGTCCGTTGTTGGGCAAAGTAAACAGAGAATCATTGTTAAGATCAATATAAGGAATCCGATCCTCATATAACACATCCGCCAGTCCAGATTCTTCAAACACATAATAAGAATCCCGAACATGACCCTGCCCTTCACCAACAATAACTTTGGAAGCACCAAGTCTTAAAAAGGCTTCAATCGCTCCTCTTATGACAAGTGGGTGAGTGTTGATATGGGAGGCTCCTTTGATAACTTCAACGAGATTAGGTTTCAAAAGCACTCGCTTGCCTTTTATTTCAGCAGGACTTACACCCAGCCCTTTCATTCCGGACAGTATTACAAACGCAATGTCGTCTGTATAATTTGCGACACTGGCAATAAAAACCTCGGATCGCATTTGATTTTTATAATTTAAAAGGGTCACCCCCAAAAGTCCGCCTACTGATCCAACCAAGGTGGAAATAAGAAAACCCCTTCGACTCATTCCACTCGTTTTTGAAGTATTCCCGGATTTCATATTACTGGTAGTTTCCATTTTATGATCCTTATATCATCACATGAATGAGAAGTCCATTTTCACAAATAGAAGCTAAAACCAGAAGACTTAACAGTGAAGTAGAATAAGGTCCGTATCTTTTTTGCCGCTCAAGACATGAGAGTATAAGGGCCTGTGAGTTGCTCGGACGTTCATTCCACGCACTTAGGCCTAATAGACTCCATCCAAGAGCAAAGGGCGTGTATAATTTTTCGACAGTCGTTTTAAGATAGATAAGACTTTTTTCTATTTGTTCTCTGGGCACCAGGCCAGCAAGAGCCTGTAAGGCTATACCCGTAGGTCCTGGCATCGAATTCAATTCTTGGCCGAATACTGTAGTGTTGCCGTAATTCCAGCCTCCTTTAGGCAATTGCCTGTCCAGAAGCATATTTATGGCCTCAATTGCTCTCGGATGTTTTTCATATCCTGAAGTTCGCAGTGCAATCAGGGCCAACGCAGTTGGCTCAACCCATGAGTGAGTGTTTTCAATCCACGGCCACCCTTTGATTGAAGTGTCATGGGCAACAGGAGAATCAGGTTTTCGCTCAAAGTGAATTCCCGAAGTATGAAGAAGAAAATTAATAGCTCTCTATTGACTGTCAATCTGTTCTGCTGATCCATGCCATGCAAGAATTGCAAGTGATGTAGGCCAGAACACATCAGGGTGTTTTAGCGAAATACACACACGACCATCATCCAGTTGTTCAGCAGCAAGACGAGCTTGTAGCTGTTGAATGATATTCGTATCTTTTCTCGAAGGTCTTAAATGCAAGTATAGCCCATGCAGTGGCATCTGATCTATAGTCTCCCCCGTATGGTTTGCAAATCCACCTTCAGGAAGAATACACCTTTTTATTTCAGGCATAACGCTGTTTAAAATTTTATTTATCATAATTGGAATATAGATTGTGGATTTATTGGCTCATTTATAGGTACGATAAATTTTAAAAAGTTCTATGCTCCTAATAAAAAATCTAAAGCTTTAACTTTTGATCCATCCAATGTGGGTCCACTCTTTAAGAGGATATTCTAAAGCATAGTTCTCTAAAGATCCAACCCCTTTATTCTGCAAAACAACTCCAAATCGAGCCAATATTTCAACATCGAATATCCATTTAACCATAAAAGGTGTAGAAAAAACCTTTTTCAAATCTGAATTATTTTTAAATATCTTTGCTCCGCATTGTGTATCATAAATTGGCAGCCCGAGTACTAACTCGCGCAGGTGGCAAAGAGCCTGCCCAGATAGTGCCTGAGTGGCTTTCTATCAATTCTGTAACCCAACAGTTTGACCCGGGAGCCAATTGCTGCTATGATTTTTTTTTCTTCTAATAGCGCACATAGTTTGTCAATAGCATTAAGGGGAGTGGCCAAGTCCGCATCCCAATAACCGATATTACAAAAATCGAAATCAATAGCCTTTAAAAATCCCTGTCTAACAGCTTCTGCTTTTCCAACATTGATTTTTTGATCAACACACAACATCTGCTCCGAGTTGGAACCGCACATATAATTGATGATTTCAAACGTATCATCAGTGCTTCCGTCATTTACAAAAATAAAATATACCCATTTGTTTTTTTCTGCGTATCCAATGAACTCTTCTGCATTTAGACGCTTTGACTCATTGTAACATGGAACTATAATTGCTGTTTTTTGCATAAAGACCAAACCGTAAGCCCCGGAATTGTAATTCCAAATTTTTTAAAGGTTATAGAAACAACATTTTCCAATGTTAAAAAAGAAGCAATTAACCTGGTAATTATCTTACCATATTTCCATACCCCAACACCTTTATTTGCCATAAACTCAATCTTGGCGAATCGCTCATACCATAACGAAATTAATCGTATAGGAATCAGAGAAAAAAAAAGATACCCGCAACATATTGACTTTAAATGAGCATTATTGATTAAACCCATTAATTCTTTTAGATTATATCTTCGATAGTGTCGCAAAAATCGATCGTGAGAGCTAAACAAACAATTAAACGCCGGCGCAGTAATCAAACAATAGCCTCCCAAATCCAAATGCTTCTCGACAATTTCAATTAGAAATGAAATGTCGTCTTCTGATGTGCTCAAGAACATCCAATAGAAGAATAAGATTATACTTCCTCGTTTTTAACGTTTCGAACGTATTATGAAAATTAATATCATTATAAAGAGATGATAATTTTTTTATTTCAGAATCTCGAAGATTAATATCAATGCCATCGATTCTTTCGGCAGGAATTTTTCTAAAACATTATTTGCAATAAATCCATCACCACAACCCACATCCAAAACCTTTGAAATGCTTTCAGGATCTTCTATCATTTCCAAAATCTTCGCTAATGTATTAACTCGCGCAAGTTCCCATGGATGTCTTTTAAAATTTTTCGTTACTTCGCATAAATCCATATTAAATTCATCAATAGATCACTTTTCTGATTCATCCGGATCAGGTATAACCAGTTTCACATCCGGATATTTTTCAATCAGATATTGATTTTTTTTAATATTCTTTACAAATATATTGGCCACCTCATCAGCATATATCAGTTTCCAGTCATCTCTTTGCATAAGAAACAATGACAATGCTGAATTCGCATTATAAATAATCCAATTGATATTATATTTTTTCAGAACTTCATTCCAGCCCGGCTTAATGCTTACAACTTTATGATACTCTTTAAACATATCAACACCATACATGTCGGATCTGCCGTCAAAAAAAACCCTGTATTCCGGCCATGCTGCATAAATGATATAATCTCCAAACTCATCATTATCAAACATGTTGCCGTTAATTTTCTCTTTTTTTAAAAATTCTACGGCAGCAACCGGTTTGGTCTTTTCATTGAACTTAAAATCTATTTTGCCGGCTTTTGCAAAAAAAACAACTAAAATTATGGCCGCAACAGGCCATAAATAACCCTTTGCGGATGTGTCTATTTCTGAAATGTTATCTGATCTCTTTTTAAGGAATTTAGCGAGTCTTCCATCCGAACGTGCGAGTATTGTCCTTAATTGTCTTAAAAGGATTGGTGCTGCAATGATGCTGAACAGGGGAATATACCTGACGGAATATAGAGACATATTGGTAAACATCAAAATTAAGAGCAGTTCTATCAGATTGGTTTTTACTGCTGAAAGGGCAAATATTACAAACATTAATAACAAAAAATATTTAAATGGAAGGGGATCGTGAAAATTAGGCGACATAAATTCATTAACGTGGTTCATGATAAACTTGTTTGACACCAATTTGAAGGGAAAGAGCAGGATGTGGTATCCGAAAGGGTTGATCAAGCAAACGAGAAGACACACAATGGTGATTAACCCCAGCAATTTTGCCTTTCTCTTATAAATGCCTTTTTCTAAATCATGTGAAGTAATAAATTTAACGATGTTACCAAAAAGGTAAATGCCGATTAAAATAAAACCGGCCAAAAATCCACCATGAAGATTAACCCACAACAGCATGATCAGTGGAAGAACATAAAGATAATTCTTATCTTTATACTGATATTCATCCAAAATATAATACCATATGATCATTAGAAGCAGGGAAAAAATGTGAGGTCTTGCCAGCCAGTGTATCTGAGACGATAACAAAACCAGTAATGCAAAAAAAACAGATAAAACAATATCGTTGTTAGCTTTGAGAATTTTGAAAAATAGGGAATAAGCCAAAGAGATTATGAATGAGAAAAAAATTACAATACCTGTAAGACCGAATGATCGGTGCACTATTGCCATAATTACTTCCGAGAGCCACTCATGAGCCGTCCAGGGAAGCGGCGGTTATGAAAGGAGAAAATATCCTGCCTGGGAATTGAAAGTGTTTTAAGTATATACTCTCCGGCACGAATATGATATCCGGTATCGCCGTCGTTTAATAACCCTTTTCCGGCAAAAAGTGACAGGGAAAGAAAAAGGCAGAGGAAAATAATATCAGCAATGGATGGTGTTAAAAAAAATTTGAGCTTTTTAGAGTCATTCATGGTGGACAACTGAAGGTTATTCGATTCAATCTTCTCCTTTAAGGAATTCTGATTATTTCTCAATTCCTTTTTATTGCTGATTCAGAGTTTAGCACATTGTCCGATTTTTGGAACCACGGTATCATTCATAATATCGGATTTTTTTAAAAAACTTAAATTTATCGAAGTTAGAAAATTAAGTAATTAAATAGTGTCAAAACTTGACCCATAATAATAAATACCCCTTATGAATACGTTCTAAATCGTATCACTCTTCAACCTCTACAAATTTATCCTTTACAATTCTAAAGAGATAGAGTTTTTTATCAACCTCCCCATTGGTCTTGAAAGATGTCAGCCCGGTCACTCCGTCGTAATTGCGAATGGTTTGCAGACGATCTCTTAATTCTTTTCGGGACTTAATTTCAGCCTGACTGACGATTTGAAAAAGCATCATGGCTGTGTCGTAAGCAACCGCCTCAATAAATTTAGGCTTTTCCTGAAATGCGTTTTCATAGCGATCAATAAAATCAACAACCTGTTTTTTGTTGCTATCCGAATAAAAGGCATCCGGTACCAGAGCGCCCTGAACATATTTACGGGCCATCTCGATCAGACGCTCAGAATGCCATAGATTGGTACCCAGAAGAAGCACATTTTCTACGTCGTAAAAGAGCAACTGAGGTGCAATCAGCCCCACAGTATTATACATGTCAGGTATGAATACCGCATCAATATCTACAATGCCCTCTTCTTGTCGCGGGTGGGCCTCTTTTCCGCTTTCTCCCACATCATTTCTAACCGCGCCGGAATGATTTATGAGTTTTTTTATGACTCTCCAAAGTCCGTTTGACCAGGTTGGTATGCTTCAACACTGACAATTTGTTTCCCATATGCAGCCACTTTATCCTGAAAGAGCTTCATAAAGGTTTGCCATACGTATCTTTGGGATACAGTATAACAAAACGTCGCACACCCAATTTCTCAATGGCATACGGTACAATTGTATCAATCTGCATTTGAGGTGTAAGAAAGTTTCTAAAAACATAATCCCCTAAATCAGGAATGCCATCTTTCTGACTCAATACGATGATGGGGACCTTTTGTGTTTGCGCCTCTTTAACAGCAAATTCACAGGCTGACATCGGTCCTATAATAGCAGATACATTTTTTTTGTTGAGGGTTTGTACTCCTTTGACTGCGTTTTGCTCATCAGACTGTGAATCCTGCACAATAAGATTGAGGCGTGTCTCATTGTGTAGAGAATGATATGTGTTCAGAGCCAGCTTAATACCTCGTAATGCGCGCTTACCAAAAGCAGCATGGGATCCGCTAAGGGGCAAGCAGGCAACCGATGTCATATCGGTTAAAGGCAAGGCGCTGGTTAATCAGTGCGATGAACTCTTTGGCCTGTTCTTGATTTTCATGTCCTGGAAATTTCTTTATATATTCGGAAAAAACTTTTAATGCCTCTTCTGATTGATCTGCCTGGAATTTTCGAAGTCCGAGCTGATATAAAAGATAACCCCGGGGCAGTTTATCGTCCATTCGCATCAAAAGAGACAGGATGTCTTCTGTTTTAAGCCGGCTTATGGCAGATTCCAGTTTTTCACGAATACGCTCTTTTTCTTCAGAAGGCGCTTTATTATAGGCGATGTTGATAAAATAGATGGCGTCCATGGGCGCGCCCATGGCCATGTAAGTGTCTGCAAGGTAAACATAGGTCTGAAATATGTGTTGCTTTGAATCCGTCTTCTCGAGTATGTCGGCTGCCTGCATAATGACCTCTTTATATCTGCCCTTAATTATAATATGTAGAAAGAATCTCCAGCATAGCATCGGAAACAAACCGGCTTTTCGGATAATCCTTTACAAGTCTTTGGTAGACGTTTAGCTTTGCATCATCCCGACCCAATGCAGCATAAATCTTTCCCATTTTCATCAAAGCTTCATCAGCTAAAGGTTGATCCGGATATTTGATCAGATATTCATCATGGACCTTTAGGGCGTTCTCATAGGCTTTGACTTTAAATAGTTTTTCAGCCTGCTCATACAACTCTTCCCTTTTACAGTCTTGTCAGGGCCGACAGGCTCTTTTATTGTTGGTGCGCATGCAACCAACCCAAACAAAACTGTCATTACCAACACATTGTATTTAAGTTTCATGGTATAAACTCTGATTGTATCAGACTTGTCTTGGAGGACCAGGTTATTTAAGAATAAATAGTGTTCATTTATAAATGAGGATTTTTGTTCAAGATCAGAGGCATGCCGAAATAAAAAATAACCAAAGGCATATAATTGGATATTCCGAGGATTATTTTTTGAGCATAACGCAGATATTGGGCAAAAAAACCAGTTATAGACGGACACTAAATAGATTATCGATCTATTCTTGAATAATATTAAGTATTTTTATGTAAACGGGACTTACCCCTCTCTATGCACTGCAAAAGACTTATGGAAATGGATTCTTCATTTTTGAGTAAATTATTTTCACAAAAAGCAAAAAATAGTTCTCATTTTCTATGTAATTTATTTCACATTCATTAAAACACGCGTCTCTGCAAGGACCATCATTAAGCGGTTAAGAAAGATTTTTTTATTTTTTTTTAACTGATTCAAACGGTGCTATCCATTCCAGATCTCATGGTCATCATTAATCTTACTCCTTAGATGTTAATATCAACCAACTCCATATATTTTTCTGCTGTAATTAAAATACCTTAATGCTTTTTCTTTGTTCTTTCCTCTTAATAAGACAACCCCAAAAAATAGCTCTTTTAAAACCAAGAAGACTGTACCCATTTTAAGGATGGACCATACTCTTTATTTTTGAATAAACCGAGTTCTTCTCGACAACATTGGCACATCTGTTGCTATGTGCTTCTATCAAGTTCAAAAAAAATGCTTCACTATTTTTGTGTCATACTTCTTTAAAGCAATGACTTAAAAAATTGAACTTACTTTTACACGTATAAAGGGGGTGATGAAACGTATAAGAAAAAGCATTTAACAAGCGGTATTTTTAAACAACAAATTATTAATTAAACAAAACAAAGGAGAAAAAAGACAAATGAAAAAACTGATGAGATTTTTTAAAGACGAAGATGGCGTAACTGCAGTAGAATATGCGGTAATGATAGCACTAATCGCAGCAGTAGTAATTGTTGGGGCAAGTACTCTCGGAACTAAAACGAATTCGAAATTCACCAGTATTGCAGGAATAATTGGCGGTTCCTAATACGCGTCACAAAACTGCTTGAACTGCAACAGGTTCGAGTGTGTCGGCTTCTTGTAAAATAACCTCTTTGAATTGTCCTTTATTATAATATGTAGAAAGAATCTCCATCATGGCATAGGAAGCAAAGCGGCTTTTCGGATATTCCCTCACTAGCTTTTGGTAAACATTGAGTTTCACTTGATCTCTATCCAATGCAGCATAAATATTCCCCATTTTCATCAAAACTCCATCAGCAAGGGTTGATCCGGGTATTTGAATAGATTTTCGTCAAAGACCTTTAGGGCGTTTTCGTAGGCTTTGACTTTAAATAATTTTTCAGCCTGTTCATAAAGTACCTTCCCTTTTGCAGTCATGTCAGGCCCGACAGGCTCTTTTATGGTTGGCGCACAGGCAACCAACCCGAGCAAAAGAGTGATCACCAGCAATGATATTTAAATTTCATGCCATAAAATCGGATGTTTTCCATAACTTTTCAGTAACTTCGCTGTATTGATAAATTTATTTCGCTAATATTTGGAATAATGGAACAATGGAATACCACAATATTGGGTCTTTTTTATATCGTATTGAAAAAAAATATCATTTTATGAGATAAACACATCATGGATCGAAAAAATATAAATAGAGGGTTTAAAAAACTCAGGGTCTGGCAAAATTCCATTTCCCTTTATGTATTGGCCTATAAAATATTTTCTAAATTTCCATTCGAGCTTAAGAAAATTGCATCCAACAGCATCGATGCTGCTCATAGCATTTCACGAAATATCTCAGAAGGCTATTGTCGTCGCAGCCTGAAAGAGTATTTAAATCATCTAAATATTGCCCTTGGTCTTTGTGGAGAATTTCATTCCTGCTGTGAAAGTTTCAAGCAAGCCAATCAGATCACTGACGATGAATACGAACAATTAGATCAACTCCATTATAAAGTTGAAAATGCATTACTCAAGTTAGTTGAATCTCTTCAAAAAAAGCAAAAAGATCAACATTGGGAAGACAACTTTCATATCAAATACAAGTAGATAAAATAGATCCAAAAAACCTTGACACGAACAAGGAACTATACCGTTTTTAAACAGTATTCCATCATTCCATCATTTTCACCCCTCATACTTTTTTTCTATTCCACTTACTCCATTGAATTAGCATAAACCAGTAACTATTAAAAGATATTTAATTTCAACCTATTGAAGAATTTAATAAACATAGATATTATCTATCGATCTATTCTTGAAAAATATTAAGTATTTTTTTGTAAGCAGGGCTTGCCTCTCTCCATGTAATGCAAAAGACGTCTGGAAATGGATTCCTCATTTTTGAGTAATTTTTTTCACAAAAAACAAAAAATAGTTCTCATTTTCTATGTAATTTATTTCACATTTCGTAGAAATTCGCGTCTCCTCACAGACCACCCTTTAGCGGCCAAGAGAGATTTTTTTATATTTTTTTTGTTGATTAAAACGGTGTTCTCCATTTCAGATTCTGAGGTCATCATTGGTATTGTTTCTTAGGTCTCAATATCAATCAACCCAATATATTTTTCCACTGCAATTAAAATACGTTAAGGTTTTCTCTTTGTTCTTTTTCTTTAAAAGAACAACCCCAAAAATACCGTTTTTCAAACCATAAAATTGCGCCCTGTTTTAAGGCGAGACCAGACGCTTTTTGTGTATGAATATAGTTCTTCTCGACAACATTGGCACATCTGTTGCTAAGACACTCTATCAAGTTCAAAAAATTTTAAGTTCTTACTAATTCTGACGATATAATATGAGCTAAAAAGTTACAGAATTAAAAATTTTTTTAAATGTCTAAGGGGGGTGGTGAAACGTATAAAAGAAAAAGTATTTAACAACCAATTATTTTTAACCAAAAACTTTTAGTTCATTAAACCAAAAACAAAGGAGAAAAAAGAAAATGAAAAAACTGATGAGATTTTTTAAAGAAGAAGACGGCGCAACTGCAGTAGAATATGCGGTAATGGTCGCATTGATTGCAGCAGTAGTAATTATTGGTGCAGGTATTCTCGGAACTACAATTAATTCGAAATTCACTAGTATGCAGCTGTAATTGTGGTCCCTAATAGCGTCACAATACTGGATTAATTGCAATAGGTTTGTCCTTAAGGCAGATATAGGTACTTAATGGTTTACAGGCATCCCTGAAAAAAAAGGGATGCCTGTAAACCCAAAATACAAAAATTTCCTAAATATTAAAAGGATAGAGAGAATGATGTTTCAAACTCCAGACTATTTTTTAATCTTTTATTATTGTCGATCTTGAGCATTTCGGCAATTATTGATTTTCGCACCCAGAAGATCCCGAACCTGATCACTTTTCCTACAGTTATCATCGCGCTATTATATCATTTTTTCACCAATGGAATCGACGGCTTGATTTTCAGCCTCTTGGTCTGACCACAGGCATCGGTCTTCTCATAATCCCTTATATGTTAGGCGGCATGGGCGCCGGGGACGCCAAACTCATGGGGGCCGTGGGCGCTATTTTGGGAAGCAAAGGTGTTTTTGTTGCGTTTCTTCTCACTGCAATTATTGGAGGCATTTACGCCATTATCACAATACTACTACACCAAAAACAGTTTAAAGGTTTTTTTACAAAACAGCTCATCACCTTGAAGCTGTTTATCCTAACTCGAAAATTCATCCCGGACCCCGTAGAAGACAGCAACAAAAAACCAAAGTTATGCTACGGGGTGGCCATTGCACTGGGAACTTTATATATATGGGTCTGGATCTATCCGGACATCATTTGATTTTTTAAAACTAAATAAAGGAGGCACATCATGGGAAAGTGGAAAACAATAGCTCCCATTATCATTTCAATCGTCATTGCAGTCACCGGCAGCGTTTTCATCTATAAATGGATGAATTCGAAGACAGCGCCAAAAGAGGTGGTAAAAGTGGAGTCCGAAGCCGTACCGATTGCCGTTGCTGCCGTGGATCTTCAATGGGGAACGCAACTCAAACCGGAAATGATTAAAACAGCGCCTTTTCTTAAAGAAAGCCTGCCCGTGGGTTATTTTACCCGCACCGCAGACCTTAACAATCGGGTCGTTATCGCACCGATAAAAAAGGGCGAACCTGTGGTTGAACATCGACTGGCACCAAATAGTATCAAAACCGGCGGTGTTTCAGCGGTTCTGGAATCCGGAAAGCGGGCGGTGGCTGTCAAAGGCGACAAGGTCATGGGAATATCCGGGTTCGTGAATCCGGGAAACCGGGTCGATGTCCTGGTGACCCTCAAAGACCCCAAAACAAAATTAGATAAAACTAAGGTCGTTCTTGAAAACATCCCGGTACTGGCAACCGGAACCCAGATCCAGAAAAATGAAAAGGGTGAACCGGCGCCTGTTGATGTCTACACACTCGAAGTCACGTTGGAAGATGCTGAAAAGCTGTCTCTTGCCGCAAGCGAGGGAAAGCTCCAGTTCGCATTGCGAAATATCACCGATGCCGAACCTGTTCTAACCAAAGGGACGACCATTTCGCAAGTTTTGGCCTCATTGAGCATGAAAGAGCCGAAAGGAAAGACGACCAAAAAATGGCAGCCTCGATCAAGTTCCGTAACTGTCGAAGTCATCAAAGGTAATGACCTGAAAAAGGAAAAAGTGAAGCTTTAAGGCTTTTACTTCAACCAACCAGGAGGAATACAAATAATGTCACGTTCATCGAAATTTCGAAAACATCAGGCTTTTGCCCTTGCAATTATCCTATTGCTCATCATCGTTCCCATGGGAACCTGGGCCGCCAGTTCTATGGTTCAGGAAACCATGGAAGCCAAAAAACTGAACCTGATATCCGGAAAATCTACGATATTAAAGAGCTCGCTGCCCATCAAGCGGGTTTCCATAGCAAATCCTGAAATTGCCGATGTTCGGGTGCTCTCTCCCCATGAAATCTATCTCACCGGCAAAACAGCAGGAACCACCAATCTGACCCTTTGGCAAAATCATAAAGTTACCGAAATCTATGATATCGAGGTGGCCTATGATGTGTCACGCTTAAAACAGCAGGTGCATGATCTCTTACCGGAAGAAAAAGACCTGCAGATTATCAGCACCAACGATTCCATTACCCTTGCGGGCAGAATGATCAACACGGCCAATCTTTCCAAAGTCACAGCGTTGGCCCAATCTTATGCACCTAAAGGCAAAATCAACAATCTGGTCCAGGTCGGCGGGGTGCATCAAGTCATGCTGGAAGTCAGGATCGCTGAAATGGCCCGAAGCACAACCAAGCGATTGGGAATCAATTTCAGTTGGGTTAATGGAAATGATTTTGGCGTAAGCCTTCTTGGAGGACTAAGTAATGGTAGATTTGACGGATTCAAATCTTGTAAACTGGAGCGCCTTTACTCTTCGCGCAGTAAACGCACTATTCCGTTTCAGCAAAGGCAATTCCACATGGACGGGTCTTATTGACGCATTAAAGGAAGACGGTCTGGTAAAAGTTTTGGCCGAACCAACCCTCATTGCCTTGAGCGGACAGACTGCCGACTTTCTGGCCGGTGGTGAGTTTCCCATACCCGTGCCCCAGCAGAATTGGGTCGGTTACTATTGATTACAAGAAGTTTGGTGTTGGCCTTAATTTCACACCCACCGTACTGAGTGAAGATGTCATTAGCATGAAGGTCGCTCCGGAAGTCTCTGAACTCGATTTTTCAACAGCCGTGCAGTTTTCCGGCTTTGTAGTTCCCGGAATCACCACCCGTCGGGCATCCACCACCATAGAGTTAGCGAACGGTCAGAGCTTTGCCATTGCTGGTCTTCTCCGTGATTCCGTCAAGGAGCAGGTTTCAAAATTTCCCCTTCTGGGAGACATTCCCATACTGGGGGCGCTGTTCCGGAGCTCGTCTTTTTTAAAGAACGAGACGGAATTAATCATTATTGTTACGCCCCATCTGGTGAAACCGTTGAACATGGCCAAACAAACTTTGCCAACCGATTTTTACATCGAGCCCAATGATGCAGAGTTTTATCTCGAAGGGCGATTGGAAGGCAGAGAGAACGGACAGCCGGCTGTCAGGGGAAAACTGGACGGTGATTTCGGGCATACCATGCCGGAAAGCAAGTAGATCATAAACGATAGAATGAAAGAGGATTGAATCTGTATAATTGATAACAAACACCTAAACGCCGACAACGTTATAATACCGATAGAATCAAGGAGGAGGCGATGTTAAAGAAAAGCCTTATCATAGTCGGAATCATAGCAGCCGTATCAATGGTATCTGCATGCAGCGGAACAGACACACTGTTACAGAGAAACTGGGGAAAATCACATGAAACCGCTGCCTACAACCAGACGCTCAATCCCGATGCGGATAAAACCCTTAAACCTGTGGATTCTTTAGACGGCCAGGCTGCAGAGAACAATCTGCAAAAATACCAGGATGGTTTCAAAGTTAAAGAACAAAAGCAAACAACATTCAATTTTAACATGAAGTAAAAACCGTGTTAATGGATCAGAGAGAAATACTGTGAAAACACAAAACCAAAAAATCGGCCAAAATGGTGCTGCAGCAGTGGAATTTGCCATTATCCTGCCATTTCTTGTTCTTCTTGTTTTCGGCATCATCGAGTTTGGTATATGTTTTTACAACAAGCAAGTCCTCACCAATGCCAGCCGTGAAGGCGCACGGGCAGGAATCGTCTATGACTTTCCAAACCGAATATCCGATGCTGGAAATAGAATCCGTGGTGACCACATATTCCGGTAATAATCTCATTACCGCGGGGCCGCCGGCGCCTCCGGCTATGGGTGTTAGTCCGGGTCCGAAACCGGGAATAAAACCAGGAGATGCGCTTACGGTCACCGTTGATTATCATTACGATTTTCTGGTTCTACCCAACTTCATTGCTTCACTCGTGGGAGAGATTGGACTTGTCTTGCGGTTACCATCATGCGCATGGAATAATCGAAAAGAATCGAAGGGAAAATGGAGATGAACACGAAACAGACGATCTATAACAACCAACGTGGCGTTAGCGCTATATTGGTCGCAATCCTGCTGAGTCGTATTTATTGGATTTGCGGCACTGGCATTGGACCTCAGCCACATTTTTGTGGCCCATGAGCGAACTCCATAACGCCGCTGATGCCGGCGCCCTTACCGGCGCCCGGTTTTTATACAATGACGATGGAACATCGGTCAACGCAGGCGCCAACCAGATCGCCCTTGATGCCGCCTTTGCCAACCTATCCGAACAGGTTCCGGTTGAAGTGAACTGGCCCGGCGGCAACACCGGGGACGTACAAAGGGGCCACTGGAGATTTTCCGATAAAGCTTGTACACCCAACGCCTCTTTACTACCCGTGGATCTCTGGAATGTTTCCAGCGATGAACTGGATGCAAATCTTGAATTTTATCAATGCCGTTCAAGTCACGACCCGACGTGAAGCAACGCCTATTGTAGCATTTTTTGCCAGGATCTTTGGCATTGATAATTTTCAGCGAACAGCCTCTGCCGTGGCATATATTGGTTTTGCCGGAACCCTAACGCCGGAAGACGTTGATCAACCAATCGCCATCTGTAAGGGACAGCCTTTTGATAAAAATGGAGAGTATAGCTGCAGTATCAGGCCAATTAATCAACAGTGGGACAAGAATCCAAAGCAGCGAAACCGGAGGTTGAGCCAGCTAAATCAGGATGATCCATGTTCTGGCGGCAAACCCAATGCCCAGGAGGTCAAAAGCCTGGTGTGTAGGGGAAACGGGAGATCCGGAACCAATTAAATTGGGCGAAAATATAATTGCCACAAACGGCGGCGGGGAAGATAAAAGTGCTTTAAAAAAGGAACTTCTGGATTGCGAGTGAGAATAAAAAGACAGGTCAGAGAACCCGACGCAACCCTGGGAACTACTCTGCCGCTCCCGGAGTAGTACATGTCCGGGTAACGAATGTGGGGACTTGGGGACCCTCCAGGGGGGTGCCGTGGATTTTAAATATTATCTGGATAACTGGGGCCGGGGAAGATCCGGGTTATAACGATGCGCCTACACAGATGGGTGGTTGGTCGCAGCGATTGATCCTAGACGGTCAAGTTCAATTGACGGTCAAGCTCGCTGGAATTATTTTATAACAATTTTAATTTGCAGAACGTGGATGGTTCAGCCGCACCCTATGCCAAAAAATCGATCTATTTTCTTCCGGATTGTACACCTCAGACCAGCAGGTACGAGCGGCGGGGAAAATTTCGGTGTTCTGGCTAAAATACCGGTGCTGGTAGAATAACCACCGGTTTACGTAAATCTTGAGAATAATAAATTTTAAGCTAAGGAGAGTTTGAATGGCATCATACCATGGACAACATCAAACTGGATATCAAAAATCCGGCCATCGCCAAACAGTTTTCTGAAATTATCGGTTCGGTCAAGGGCTGCCGGATCATCAAGTCCGATGATACCCTAAAACCTGACCTTCAAATATTCGAAATCAACGGAAACCCGGAAGAGTTCAATCTGATTCAATCCCTTTTGAACACCGGTAAACTCCATGAGGTATTTCTGACATCAGAAAAAACAGACCCGGAAATGCTCATGCAGGCCATCCGCATCGGGGTAAAGGAATTCTTCCCCCAGCCTATTAAAAGAAGCGATGTGGAACAGGCCCTCAAACGATTTAAAGAAAGAAGAGCACATGCTGCCCCGGTCACGCATCAAAAATCCGGTAAATTAATCAGCGTTATGGGCAGCAAAGGGGGCGTCGGCACCACCACCATTTCCGTAAACCTGGCGGTGACCCTTGCTGAACAGGAAAAGGATCAGTCCGTGGCCATTTTAGACATGAACACCCTTTTCGGCGAAATCCCGCTTTTTCTGGAAATTTCTCCCAAATACCACTGGGGTGAAATCACCAAAAACATCGAACGCCTGGATGACACTTTTCTCATGAACGTGCTTTCAGAGCATTCCAGCGGCGTACATGTTCTCCCCTCTCCGGGATATCTGAACGGTCACCAGGCACCGACCCCTGAAATCATGGAGCGGCTTCTGGGTCTCATGAAACATATGTTCGATTATGTGGTCATCGATTGCGGACAGTCTACGGATGAAACAGCCTTAAAAACAATTCAAATGTCTGACGAGGTGCTTCTGGTATCCGTTCTGAGCCTGCCTTGTCTGGCCAATGCGAACAAGCTGTTAAGATCGTTTATCGATCTTGGTTACCTGCGCAAGGAACGCATCAAGGTCGTGTTGAACCGTTACATGAAAAAAAGCGAAATCTCTTTGCAGGATGCAAAAAAAGGCATCGGCCATGATTTATTCTGGATTATTCCCAATGATTACGGAACCACCATGTCGGCCATCAATAACGGAAAACCCCTGTCTAAAATCGCGCCAAGGTCCAAGATCGTCAAATCTTTTAAGGAAATGGCGGAGATTATGTTTCCCAGGGAAAAAGCAGGAATCCAAAAAGAAATGGGGGTTTTTTAATCGCTGACATGTTTTTATTGGATAAATTTTCATATGAATTACGAATGTAAGAGAAACACCGAAAACAAATAAAGCTTAAGGAGAGCATCGTGACAAACATCTCAACCAACATCGTAAGTTACAATGATTATTCTGAAAATACGTCCGATTCATCCACCAGCAAATACATACCGGATGAATATTTCGAATTCAAGGCCAGAATCCATGATCGACTGCTGGATCTCATCGATCTTTCCATCATCGATACGCTGGATCGTCAAGACCTCATTGTACAAATCCGACAGGTCGTAGAAAACATTTTGCGGGAAGAGACCTATGATCTTCCGCTCAACCTCAACGAAAGAGAAAAGATCTTCACGGAGGTGCTCGATGAGGTTCTTGGACTCGGCCCTCTGGAACCTTTTTTGAAAGATCCCACGGTCTCCGATATTCTGGTCAACACATATAAACAAATCTACGTGGAAAGATTCGGAAAATTGGAAGCCACCGACGGACGGTTCAAGGATGATGCCCATCTGATGAAAATTATCGACAAGATTGTCTCCTCGGTGGGACGTCGCATCGATGAATCCACCCCCATGGTGGATGCCCGGCTGGCCGATGGCTCGCGTGTCAATGCCATTATTCCGCCGCTGGCTTTGGACGGCCCGATTCTGTCCATACGGCGGTTTGCCGTCAATCCCCTCGAGCTCGAGGATCTTATCAATTATCAAACCCTTGTCCCTGAAATCCAGGACATTTTGCAAGGCATTGTCAAGGCGAAACTGAATGTTCTGATTTCCGGCGGAACCGGCAGCGGGAAGACCACCCTGCTCAATGTCCTTTCCAGGTTCATCCCGGAAAATGAAAGAATTGTCACCATCGAAGACGCAGCAGAACTTCAGCTCAAGCAGGAGCATCTCGTGCGCATGGAAACGCGTCCGCCGAATATCGAGGGCAAGGGGGAGGTCATTCAGCGGGACCTTGTCCGTAACAGTCTGAGAATGCGTCCGGACCGGATTATCGTGGGAGAAGTCAGAGGAGCGGAGGCCTTTGACATGCTTCAATCCATGAATACCGGCCACGACGGGTCGCTGACGACCATCCATGCCAACTCCCCGCGGGACGCACTCATTCGTCTGGAAACCATGGTGGCCATGGCCAATTTCGATATCCCCAGTGAATTCTTGAGGCGGTTTATCAGCTCGGCCATCAATATCATCATTCAGGTTGCACGACTGGCTGACGGAAAAAGAAAGCTCGTCAGTCTTCAGGAGATCACCGGCATGGAAGGAAATGTCATCACCATGCAGGAAATTTTCTCATTCCGTCAGACCATGATAGACCCTGAAGGAAACGTTAAAGGCCGTTTTCAGTTTCACGGTATCCGCCCAAAGTTCACCGAAAAATTCAAGGTGGCCGGGATACGATATTCAACAGGATCTGTTTGATCCGTCAAATTTTGTGGAAGTATAAAATCGTGTAAGGGGTGTATAAAATGAATATATTTGTTATCGGCGCAATCATTTTTTTCATCGCAATCATCGTTATCGAGCTTTTCATTTATGCCGTTAAAAACATGCAATCCGTTAATCGCGCCAAAATTCGCAAACGGCTGAGAAAGCACACCTACGATAAGGACAACACCGGGCAAATCGATATCGTAAAAAAGAGGGTTTTGAGTGACATTCCCTTTTTCAACAGACTGCTCTTGAAAATACCCGGCATCAAAGCGTCTCGATGGCCTCACCATCAAGGCCAATTCAAAATATCCGGCTGGTTTCTACGTTCTTACGGCACTTTTTTTAGGAACAGTCGGTTTTATGGGAATCAATTTTTTCCTATTGAACCGGCTTTTGTCCCTTTTATTGGCAGCCCTGATGGCGTGTTTACCTTTTCTGCATTTGCACCTGTTAAAGCAGAAACGGATCGAAAAATTCCGCAGTCAGTTCCCCGAAGCCCTGGATTTGATTGCCCGGGCCTTGAAGGCAGGTCACTCCTTTAACAGCGGCATGAAACTGGCGGCTGACGAGTTTGACGACCCGCTTGGGCCTGAATTTGACGAAACCCTGGGAGAAATCAACTTCGGGGTGAGTGTTGCCAATGCCCTGAAAAATCTTGCCAAACGAATCGAATGCCCTGAACTGAAGTATTTTGTGGTGGCTGTTATCCTCCAGCGTGAAACCGGCGGGAACCTTTCCGAACTTGATCGAAAGTCTGGCGAACCTGATTCGGGAAAAATTTAAATTTCAGGGCAAGGTCCGAACCCTGTCCGCCGAGGGCAGGCTGTCGGCAGTCATACTTGTGGCGATCCCGTTTTTCATTGGGATTTATCTGCATTTTTCAAACCCTAAATATTTGGGAATTTTATTTTCGGAACCCATCGGCAGAATCATGTTGGGCGCTGCGGCCATTATGATGGCCATCGGTATTTTGGTGATGAAAAAAATGGTTACCATTAAAGTATGATGATTTCGTAAAAAGTCAAAAAAGCGAAGCTTTATACGAAAGTGTTTAGTTTTTAGTGTTTAGTATTTTTAATTAAAATAACGGGAGATTTAAAACATGTTATTCTCAGACCCCAATATCAAACTGCTCATTTCTTCATTTACATTTTTCAGCCTCTTTTTATTCTGTTTCGGTATTGTGCAATACATCCGGCAGAGGGAAAAAAGAAGAGAATTGTTGGAAAAAATCGGCAGGAGCGGTGAAAGCAGCATCATCCAGTATGGGGCAAACTGCTCAAAACACCTCAGAGTGAAAGCATATTCACACCGATTTTAAATTTCTTTAAATTACTTGGGTGACCGGGTATCCTTTGACCCTTCCCATGAATCCCGGATGCGAATCCGGTTTCTCAGGGCCGGTATCAGAAGAAAAAATGCCGGGACGATCTTCTGGGGGGCAAAAGGCTTTTTCTGCATATTTTTACCGACAGTATTTTTCATATGCCGGTTTACGGTTCTTAAAGATTCTGAGCAATCAAATAGCGGTCGGTTTGGCTGTCCTGATCGCCCTTGTGGGCTTCTATCTCCCCGACCTCTGGCTGACGATCAAATCCAATATCCGAAGGGAAAAGCTGTTGGAAGGAATTCCGGATGCCCTCGATCTTCTGGTGGTCTGTGTGGAAGCAGGTATGGGGTTGGACGGGGCCATCCATCGTGTTGCCGAAGAAACAAAGCTGACCAACCCGATTCTCAGTGATGAATTCAAACTACTGAATCTGGAATTAAGGGCCGGAAAATCACGGCAGGATGCCCTGCGAAACCTTGCGTTGCGCACCAACATCGATGCCATGAACAGTCTGGTCACCCTGCTGATTCAAACCGACAAGTTCGGTACCAGCGTGGCCAAAGCGCTCCAGGTGTTTTCCGACTCATTCAGGACCCAACGATACCAAAAGGCTGAGGAATTTGCAGCCAAAATGCCGGTAAAGCTGATATTTCCCTTGATCCTGTTCATTTTTCCATCTTTGTTTGTGGTCTTACTGGGACCGGCCGCCATTCGCATTTACAAAAATATCATCAAACATTACATGGATGATACGATAGGAAACACACATGATACTGATAGATGGAAATCAAAGAAGCTGGAATACAGGAATGATGGAATATTGGAATGGTGGAAGGTTGGGTTTTAAAAGGATAATGTCTAATTGGAGTGGATCTTTAGGATTGTCCATCCAGAATATTTTTTCGAAATGTAATATATCAACTTCTATTCATTGGCTTCGATGGTGTTCTGCTTTTTTGGATGCGCGTCCAGACCGATGAGTTTGCAACCCGAGATCAAATCCGGAAACCCGTTTAAAAAACAGATGATCAGCACGTCCGGGGTTCCTTTATCCTCTGCCAATGACGATGAGCATTCAAATACTCTTCCGGAAATGACCGCTGATGAGTATGAGCGCCTTGGAGATGCCCTGTTGAATAAGGGAAACCTTCATATCGCCTATCTCCAGTATGAAAAATCACTTCAACGCAACCCGAACAATATACGAGTTGAATGCAAGAAAGGGCTTGCCTTGCTTGCCGGAAACAAATACGGCGATGCCATTAGACAGTTTGAAACCGTGTTAAAGAAAAAACCCGGTTATGTTCCAGCCTACGAGGGACTCGGCAGGGCCTATTTTTATAAAAAAGACTATGTTGAAGCAGAAAAATATTTTCGTCTGGCTGTAAAAATGGATCCAAAACTCTGGGAAGCTCACAATTACCTGGGAAACATTTATGATTTCCAGAAAAAATATGAGACAGCCATTCGGGAATATGAATCCGCCATCGCCGTGAACCCAAAAGCAGGGTTTGTGTACAATAACCTGGGCGTATCCTACTCCATGGCAGGGCAGTACCGGCAGGCCGCAGAAGCATTTAAAAAGGCCATCGAATCCAAATATTCAACACCTAAAGTGTATAACAACTTAGGGATAGCTCTTTCAAACCTGAAAAGATACAACCAAGCCCTGGAAGCATTCAGAAAGGGCGGCACCGAAGCCCAGGCATACAACAATCTGGGAGTTGTCTATTTAAAACAGGGTAAATTTGAAAAAGCCTCTGACTGCTTTGAAAAAGCAATTAGAATCGATCCAAAATTTTATATTATCGCCAATGAAAACCTTAAGAAAACTAAGGTGATCAGCAGTAATCAATAACCAGCCTTTAAGCGAGTAGCAAATGGTGACTCTAAAAGAGTTTTCAATAATAAATAATTCACCGCAGAGTCGCAGAGATCGCAGAGTTTTTTTTGGTTTCTTTTGCCTTTCGCTGATACGCCGAAAAGCAAAACGACTCAACCCTTTGGGTAACAAAAAGTTTAACGTATTATTTAAATTTGCAAAGGTCTAACAGCAAACGGAGAGAGGTTATGAAAGTAAACATCAAAAAAGGCATAAGGACGTTTTTAATTTTATTGTTAATCTGTGGTTTCCTTTTTACGACAGGGTGTTCGGGATTAAGGGATTGGTGGGGCTATGATGCCTCGACTGCAAACAATGATTTAAATCAATTTTACTCCTCGGTTCGTCCTGTTAAAGGCACCGTGGAATCGGATTACCGTTTAGCCAGGTATTTTCAAAAAAGAGGTAAACATAAGTTTGCCGTGGATGAACTCCTCAATGCCATTCGCAAAGATCCGTCTTTTATAAAGGCATACAACGCTCTGGGGGTGTCGTATGACTATCTCGGTCAATTATGACCTTGCGGTTAAATCGTACAAATTTGCACTGCAACTGAATCCTGATCTGGATTACGTCCACAATAATTTAGGTTATTCTTATCTTCTCAACGGGGATCTTGACGCAGCCATAGATGCCTTTCAGAAAGCCATTGCCCTGAATAATACAAACAAAAGATATCACAACAATCTTGGTTTGGCGTTTGCCCGAAAAGGACAAACCGACATGGCCTTTGAAGAGTTTAAACTGGCCGGAAATGAATCCAGCGCCCAATATAAAACGGCGCAAACTTTCAAGGATCCAAACCTCTCCCCTGCATTGGAAGAGACAGCAGTCGAGACTTTACCGGAAGGGATTACACCATACGACAACATTCCGAAAAACAAAGAAACTTCTCTTTTACTTGCCGCCAAGAACCTTGACGTATCATCGGAAAATCTTGAACACGGACTGATACCTGATGATTTTAATGAAATCGACCTTCTAGGAACACCTGTTCAAAACGAAGGGAAAAGTTCAAACTTAAATTTACCTCAGGAAAATACAGGCAAAATAGAAGACCATGTAAATCTATACGGTTCAGGTTTCAGCATCCAGTAATCTTAGGGATGCGAACCTATTAATGGAGATGCTCACCAAAAAGGGGTACCCATGTCCGTATTTGAACAAAGTCGGGGATGAAAATACTTTTTACAGAGTAAGACTGGGTGGCTTTATTGATAAAGAAGCAGCAGATCAATGGTTATCTGATTTGACCCATACGTTGGGGTATAAACCGTTTATTGCCATAGAAGATGAACATGCGAAAAAAATAATACTATCGGACAAGCAAGATTGTTTCAATGATAAGGTCGATGCGCCTTCTGTGATACACTTTCTTGATATTGAAATCTCCAATGGAAACGGTGTGCGCCATATGGCCAGGAATGTAGGCATCTATTTAAACGCGAAAGGTTTTAGAGCGACACGACTCACAAACGCCGATAATTTCAACTACCCGGAAACCAAAATCTATTATCGAAAAGGCTATCGGCAAGACGCATTACGACTGGCCGAAGATATTCCGGGCGCGCAGAAGGCAACGAACGTAATAGAGCTGAATCAGGTGAAAAGAAGGGCAATAAAAGTATTGATCGGTAAAGACCTGGTCCCTTTTCATGCCGAGATTAAAGGCAATTTGAAAAGTAACCATAGCGTTGCAAAAGTCGAGAATGCCTCTAAAAAAACAAGCTAGCTGAGTTGACTGGATCTCACCCTAAACGACTGGGAGGAATTACTACAAAATGACGAGACCCTATAGACGCTATCTACACCCTTGTTTTAATGACAGACGCCGCGGAAAGGAACGACGAAAGTTTTTATATTCGATGCATATACCCGAACTTAGAACCGGTAAGGACAGGAGATCCGGTTTAGAGCGTCGCAAAACCCCTCGGCAGATGAGAAACAAACATGAAATGGGAGCTAATGTTGGAATGATGGAATAGTGGAATGTTGGAATAGTGGGATGCTGGAAACAATGCTGGGATGATGGAATAGTGGATCTTTGACATAGATAAATATTGCAGGCGGGGAAACCTACTATGGGTCGAAAAAATATCAATAGAGGTTTTAAAAAACTCACGGTCTGGAAAGATGCCGTTTCTCTTTATGTCTTGGCCTTTAAAATATTCTCCAAATTTCCATTTGAGCTCAAGAAGACTGCGGCGAACAGCATCGATGCTGCCCATAGCATTTCGAGAAATATTGCCAAGGCTATTGTCGTCGCAGCTTGAAAGGGTATTTGAACCATCTAAATATTGCGCTCGGTTCCTGTGGAGAATTTCATTCCTGCTATGTAAGTTTCAAGCAAGGCGCAATGAGTGAGAATTGATCCAAAAAACCTTAATCTGAATACTGAAGTTAAACGTTTTTAACCCATTATTCCATTATTCCAATTTTCCATCATTCCATAATACCTTGATCCTATCATTCCATAACTTTCCTGAGTTGGGAGGATAGAGCTTCCGAGATATTGGAGACGTTTTATGTTTTTGGAATATATAAATCTATTGAGAATTGGGGCACAACCCGAATTCTCCTTTGATTACATCTTTCCGATAGCTCTTATTTTGCTGGCTGTAGTTGTCATTATTTTTATTGGGTACAAAATTAAAGAAGAATTGGGAGCAATTGTAGCGATTTTGATTTGTGGATTTATCTTCCTGTACATGAACGATATGCTTGGGATTATTTTCTGATATTTTCTTAATTTGACTCGAAATCTTTAAATCGAAAAATGCGATTTCGTATGTATGATAGGAATTTTAAACCTAATATTTTTTTTTATTAAGTTTTTAAAACAAAATTTATTTGGCAGATAATTTTACTATGCCAACATAAGCAGGAACTTTCATCATGGTCTCCAGATTAATCACAGCCGTTATCTTTTCCTGTTTTTGGGTACTCCCCCTGCACGCCGCAGGTCATTACTACGTCGACAGAGACGAAGGAGGAGTATATTTGCAAACCGATGACCACGGTAGCTGGTATATCGATAAGGCTGATCTTAAAAGATTTAGATTAGGTGAAACCGGAACCTACCAAACAGGTTCTGATAGATATGGAACTTATATATCAATCCATAAGCGCCGAAAATTTTATATCGATTTAGATGCAAGCGAGAAGCTTGATATGGAGATGGAAGCATTTAATCGGGAGCAATTAGGGTCGGCTAAGAAAAGTGAAACGAAAGTCGTTATAAAAGGGAATCAAGTACTGGTTCCTGTTACTTTGGCTTATGGCTCTCATAAAACAAAAGTCATGCTTCTTCTGGATACCGGCGCTTCTATCATAACATTGCACCAGAGGGTGGCCGAACAATTAGATATCAACAAAACCCAAAGAGTCATGCTAACGTTGGCTGGTGGACAAAAGATAGAATCAGCTGTAGCAGAATTAAGTTACGTGCAAGTTGGACCGGTTGCTAAAAAAAATGTTTATGCAGGTTTTATTGAGTATAAGGGCTCTGAAAATGGGTTCCAGGGACTTCTCGGCATGAATTTTCTAAAGGGAATTGAGTATCAGATAGATTTCAAAAAACAGGTTATTAAATGGAAAAAGAATTAATACCTACCTCTTCCTATCCACAATGAAGTTTAAGACATTCTTCGTATTACTTTCATTGCCCAATAACCATGTAATTCATTTCATAATTTCAATTCATACTTACAGTCATCCATTTACCATCCTTTATTTAATTACAAATTAAATCAAATTGTTATACAGTATTATACGTCTCATTTTTATTCTGGCATTATATTTGCTCTTTATTGTGCAAAATCATTATGCGTTGGGAGAATATGAGACTTTTGAAAATTTTTATAGTTTTGTTGGGAAGCATTGTGTTCTTTTCCGGACATGTCTATGCGCTGAATTATTATTGCCGGGCAGATAAATATTCTTTGACCAGTCGTTCGCTTCCTTTTGATAAAAAGGAGTTCAATTGTGATATCAATCCTGCCATCAACAGCATGATTAATAGTTCTCCTTCCTTGATTAATGTTAACTATACCTACGGACCCAGCGGATTAATCGATAATTTTGCCCCTAACTTGATGAATATCCCTAATCAAAACGTACACACCGAAAACGGTGTTAAGGTTACCGATAAGGTGCGTGAATATCTGTTATCTCGACTTACATCCCTGTCGATCAAAAATAAATCAAACTCTAAAATTAACCTGATTTGTAATCCCGAATTCCTTTTCGATTTTTATCTCCATCGAAATATTCAACCTGTATGGGTAACAAAAGATGGATTGAACCATAAAGCAAACGTTTTCATAAAAACAATTATTGAAGCAGACCATGAAGGCCTCGATTCTTCGACCTATCATCGAGATGACATTTTAACCTTGCTTACAGATATTGAACTCAACAGTGTTTTAGATGCCTATGAACCTGCAAAATACGCGAAACTCGATCTACTTTTAACAGATGCTTTTTTTTCATTCGGATTTCATTTGTCAGAAGGAATGGTGGAACCTAATCCAACCGCTTTTGATTGGCACATAGAAAAACCGAAAAAAAATCTGTTAAAAATTAGCAATACGATGAATGAGGTACCAACACACCCCGCCGCCTCAACGGCCACCGCTCCAAGGAGGCGATCTACGTTGCCGTCCTGGAGGACACGCTGGAGTTCTGGCTGGAGCCGCTTGCCGCGCTCGATCCCGCCGGCGATCCGATCGAGGAGATCGGCCGCTACATCGCCGCCAAGCTCGAGATGTCGCGCACACGGCCGGCGGCTTCCCGCCTCTTCGCCAATGAGATCCTGCACGGCGCGCCGGCGATCGGGGCGTTTCTGGCCGGGCCGCTGAAGGCGCTGGTGGAGCAGAAATCCGCCGTCATCGCGAAATGGGTCGCGCAGGGACGCATCCGCCCGATCGAGCCGCGGCACCTGATCATGATGATCTGGGCGGTGACGCAGCACTACGCCGATTTCGACGTCCAGGTGGAAGCCGTGCTCGGCCCTGACGCCGCGCCGGCGCGCCGTTTCGCCGACGCCGAGGCGACGGTGATGCGCGTGCTTCTGGAAGGGCTGCGTCCGGGCTAGACGCACCTGCGTCAGTCGGGGTCGGCGCCTTCGGCGATCGCCTCATCGGCAATTTTCGGGCGGAAATAGCGGCCGACGACGATCGGCGCGACAAATCCTACGATGGCGAACGTCCACAGCCCGATCGCGAGCGGCGAGCCCCACAGGATCGACAGGTCGCCGTCGGAGATGGTGAGCGCGCGGCGGAGGTTTTTCTCCATCTCGTTGCCGAGGAGCACGCCGAGGATGACCGGCACCAGCGGCACGTCGAGCTTGCGAAGCACGTAGCCGATCACGCCGAAAGCCACCATCACCATCAGGTCGAAGGTCGAGCCGGAAATCCCGTAGATGCCGACGAAGGAGATCATGGCGACCGCCGGCATGAGGAAGCGCGGCGGAACGAGGAGCACGCGCACGAAGAGGCTGACGAGCGGGATGTTCATCAGGAGCAGCATGAAATTCGCGATGAAAAGCGCGGCGATCAGGCCCCAGACGACATCGGGATTCGATTGGAAGAGGAGCGGCCCCGGCGTGACATTCAACGCAAGAAGCATGGCGAGCAGCACCGCCGTCGTGCCCGAGCCCGGCACGCCGAGCGCCAGCATCGGAACGAGCGCGCCGCCGGCGGCGGCGTTGTTGCCGGCCTCCGGCGCGGCCACGCCGCGCGGGTCGCCCTTCCCGAAGGTGCCGTGCTTGTCGGAAAGCCGCTTCTCGAAAATGTAGGCGATGAACGAGCCGAGCGAAGCGCCCGCCCCCGGCAGCACGCCGGCGATAAAGCCTAGCCCGGTCGAGCGCGCCATCGCTCCCCAGCACTGCTTGATCATGGCGAGCGGCGCGGTGACGCGTCCGAGCTTGATCTTGGAGGAGTCCGAATCGCCCTCCCCCTTGTGCTCGAGGAACAGAAACACCTCGGAGATGGCGAAGAGTCCGACGATCGCGACGAGGAAATTGATGCCGTCGTAGAGATAGACGTTGTTGAAGCTGAAGCGCGGCACGCCTGTCTGGTGGTCGACGCCGATCATCGCGATGCCGAGCCCGAGCGCGGCGGCGATCGCGGCCTTCGCCTGGTTGCGGCTCGCGATTCCGCCAAGCGTCGCGAAGGCAAGCGTATAGAGCGCGAAATATTCCGCCGGCCCGAAGAGGAGCGCCAGCTTGACGAGGAGCGGCGCGAGAAAAACAAGACCCCAGGTCGCGAAGAAGGAGCCGACGAAGGACGCGATCCCGGACAGAGCCAGGGCCTCTCCGGCCTGACCCTTCTTTGCCATCGGGTAGCCGTCGAGCGTCGTCATCAGCGCCGGCTCGTCGCCGGGGATGTTGAGCAGAATCGAGGAGATGCGCCCGCCGTACATGGCGCCGTAATAGACGCTGGTAAGCAGGATCAGCGCCGGCGTCGCCGGCAGGCCGAGCGTGAAGGCGAGCGGGATCAGGATCGCCACACCGTTGGAGGGCCCGAGACCCGGCAGCGCGCCGATGATGGTGCCGATGAAGCAGCCGATCAGCGCCAGCCCGAGGTTCTGGAAGGTCAACGCGACCGAGAAGCCATCGACGAGGTGGGAGAGCGCGTCCATCGTCTCAGAATCCCCACGGCCCGCGCGCCAGCGACAGGCCGAGAATCAGATGGAAGATCACGTAGATGCCAGCTGCGATCGCAACGCCGGCCGCCGCCGCAACAAGCGGGCGCGTGCCGAGCCGCCAGGAGAGCAGTCCCGCGGCAAGCGCAGTCGCGAGCACGAAGCCGAAGCGCGGCAGCGCCTGCGCATAGGCGATCATCACCACCACCGCGAAGACGATCTCCAGGAGCCGACCCAGCGCGGGCCAATCCGGCGCCGGGTCGGGCTTGACGATCGGATAGATCGCGGCGACCGCAAGGGTGATCCCGATCACGATCGGGAAAGCCTTCGGGCCCATCGGATCGACGATGAAGCCGGTCTCGATCAGCGTCGCCTGCCAGATGAAGAACCCGGCAAGCAGGATGCAGACGACGCCGAAGACCCGGTCGCTCATCGCAGGACGGCGCTCATCGCCGGGCGCTCATCGGAGGGGCGCTTGAGCGCTTACTTGATGAGGCCGATCTCCTTGGACAGCTCCTGCGTCTTCGCCACCTGGTCCGCAACGAAGGTCTGGAACGCGTCGCCGGAAAGGTCGAGCGGCATCAGGCCATTGTTCGCCATGATGTCTTTCCACTCGTCGGAGGCGTAGACGGTCTTCACCGCGTCGACCCAGAAGCCGTAGGCGTCGTCCGACATGCCGCCCGGCACATAGAAGCCGCGCCAATTGGCGCCGACGGCGTCGATCCCCTGCTCCTTGGCCGTCGGATATTGGGCGAAGTCACCCGGCAGGCGATCGGGCGCCAGCACCGCGAGGATCTTGATGTCGCCGGAATCGACGAAGCCCTTGGCCTCCGAAATGTCGCCGGTGAACGCCTGGACGTGACCGCCGAGAAGCTGCGTGACGGCCTCGCCGCCACCCTCGAAGGCGACGTATTTGATCTTGCGGATATCGGTGATGCCCGCCGCCTGCGCCGCGATCAGCACCTTCAGATGATCCCATCCGCCGACCGCCGAGCCGCCGGCGAAAGCCACGGAGGACGGATCGGCCTTGATCTTGTCCATGAGCGCGCTGAGCGAATCGACGTCGGAATCCTTCGACACCGCGATGACGCCGTAGTCGGAGCCCACCGCGCCGACCCAGCGCACCTGATCCATGGTGTTGCCGGGGTAGGCGCCCTGCGCCAGGCGCGTCGAGGTCGCCGAGGATGCCGCCACGATCAGGCTGTTGTCGTCGTCGCGCTTGTTGACCACCTCTGCGTAGGCGACGCCGCCGCCGCCGCCGGAGAGGTTGGTCACCTGCACCGGGGATGGAACAATCTTCAGATCGTAAAGCGTCTTGCCGACCTGACGGCAGGTGAAGTCCCAGCCGCCGCCCGCTCCGGCCGGCGCGATGCATTCCGTATTGCTCGGCTCAAACGCCATCGCCGGCGCGGCGGAGAGGAGAACGGACATCGCGGCGAATGTGAGCGCGCGCACGGCCATCGTGGATTTGATCATATTCTTTCCTCCCAAAATCATGGCTCTTGGTGTTCTATTTCCATGATTTGAAGCATGCGAGCGAGCAAGTGGCAACCTAGGTAACGCCGCCGTCATTCCCGCGTGCCGTGCCTCAATCGATCGTGTACGGTGGATAAGAAACCATCCCGTGCAGAGCCCCGTATCTCCAGGCGTCGGGGTGGGCGATCGGTTAACCGGTCGCGGGCGATACCGTGCAACAATGGACGCGGGGCGATTGGAGTATTCGATGCTGCGTACTGTCCTTGCCGTTTCCACGGCGGTAATCATCGCGCTTGCCGCGCAAGCCGCGGCGGCGGCCGACACACCGATCGGCTCGGTCACCCGCGTTCAGGGCGAGGCGACCTGGCGCTCCGGCCACACGCTCCTGCCGCTCGGCGTCGGCGCGCCGGTATTCACGAACCAGAAGGTGGCGACCGGCGAGGAAGCACGGCTTCTACTCACCTTCGACGACGGCACGGAGCTGACGCTCGGCGAGAACGCCTCGATGACGCTCGACAAGTTCGTCTACGACCCGGCGCAGGGGACCGGCAAGATGGCGCTCGCCGTGAAGGGCGCGTTCCGCTTCGTCTCCGGCCAGGTCTCCAAGCAGCCGGACAAGGAGGTCGCGGTCACGACGCCCGTCGCCACCATCGGCATGCGCGGCACGGAGTTCTGGGGTGGGCCGATCGACGATCAGGCGCTCGGCGTGTTCCTGATCGAAGGCTCGGTGAGCGTGACCAACGCGGCCGGCGAGCAGGTGCTCGACGCGCCCGGCCAGGGCACCAACATCGCCGCGCCGGGCGCGGCACCCGGTGCGGTCACCGTCTGGCCGCAGGACAAGGTCGACCGCGCCATCGCGACGGTGACGTTCCAGTAGGCGCGGGCGGTAGAGCCGCCCTCCCCTACTCCGCCGCCTGGCGCGCCATCGGGTTGTTCGGGTGCGTGGTCCAGTTGGCATAGCCCGCTTCGACCGCCTTGCCGGTGCGCACGTCGATCGCGCCGGCGGCGAGCGGCACCATGGTGATGCAGCTCTCCACCGGGCAAACCTCGACGCAGAGGTTGCAGCCGACGCACTCCGCGTCGATCACCTCGAAATACCGCTGGCCGTTCTTGGTCGTGCCGATCGCCTGATGCGAGGTGTCCTCGCAGGCGATGTGGCAGCGCCCGCACTTGATGCAGAGCGCCTGGTCGATCTTCGCCTTGGTCACGTAGTTCAGGTTCAGAAACTGCCAGTCGGTGACGTTCCCCGCCGCGCGGCCGGCGAAGTCGGAAAGGCTTGAATAGCCCTTCTCGTCCATCCAGCGCTCAAGCCCGGTCACCATCTCCTTCACGATCTTGAAGCCGTAGACCATCGCGGCCGTGCAAACCTGTACGTTGCCGGCGCCGAGCGCGATGAACTCAGCCGCGTCGCGCCACGTCGTGATGCCGCCGATCGCAGAGATCGGCATGCCCTTCGTCTCTGCGTCGCGGGCGATCTCAGACACCATGGAAAGCGCGATCGGCTTCACCGCCGGCCCGCAATAGCCGCCGTGCGAGCCCTTTCCGTCGATCGTCGGCTCGGGCGCAAAGGTATCGAGGTTGACCCCGGTGATGGAGTTGATCGTGTTGATGAGCGACACCGCATCGGCCCCGCCCTTGTGCGCAGCGCGCGCCGGGTGGCGGATATCGGTGATGTTCGGCGTGAGCTTCACGATCACCGGCATGCGCGTATGCGCTTTGCACCAGCGCGCCACCATCTCGATATATTCCGGCACCTGACCGACGGCGGAGCCCATGCCGCGCTCGCTCATGCCGTGCGGGCAACCGAAATTGAGCTCCACGCCGTCGCAGCCGGTCTCCTCCACGCGCTTCAGAATCGCCGCCCAGTTCGCCTCCTCGCACGGCACCATCAGCGAGACGACGAGGGCGCGATCCGGCCAGTCACGCTTCACCTGGGTGATCTCCCGCAGGTTCACCTCAAGCGGCCGGTCGGTGATCAGCTCGATATTGTTGAAGCCGAGGAGCCGCCGGTCCGGCCCATGGATCGCGCCATAGCGCGGGCCGTTGACGTTGACGACCGCCGGGTCCTCGCCGAGCGTCTTCCACACGACCCCGCCCCAGCCTTCCTTGAAGGCGCGGACGACGTTGTACTCCTTGTCCGTCGGCGGCGCGGAGGCGAGCCAGAACGGGTTCGGCGACTTGATGCCGAGGAAGTCGGTGCGGAGATCAGCCATCGGTTACTCCGATCAGGCGGGCGCCCTCAGGAAAAGTTCAACAGGTGCAATGCGGCCCGCTTCGATGCCGGCGATCACATTGCCGAGCTTGGTCTTCGCGGCCTCCCCCATGAAGAGGTGGACGCCCAGCGGCGGCGGCGAAGCGGTCTCGCGCAAGCGCGCCATCTGCTCGGCGAAGAACGCCAGCGCGAAGTCGCGGCGCTCGCGCTCGGCGACGATCTTAAACCCCGCGCCAGCCGCCGCCTGCCGATAGTCGTCGGGCGATCCCACGAAGGAGGTCTCGGACGTGTCCGCCCACGGCACCGGATAGTCGATGTCGCCGGGCCCAGTGCGCATGATATCGAAGATCGCGAAGGTTCCGCCAGCGCGCAGCACACGGCACACGTCCCGCATCATGCCGGCCTTGTCGGAAATGTTCATGCCGACATGGAGAAGGAGCGCCAGGTCGAACGTGGCGTCCGCGAACGGCAGCGCGGTCGCCGAGGCGATCTCGAAGCGCGTCGCGCCACCGAGCCCCACCATGGCGCTCAGCGCGCTGGCGCATTCGACGAATTCGGGCGTGAGGTCCACGCCGGTCACCTGGCACTTGTACTTGCCGGCGACATGGCGCGCCGCCCCACCGATGCCGCTGCCGATGTCGAGCACCGACATGCGGGGATGAACGGCAAGCTGATCGAGCAGGTCGGTCGTGGCTTCCGCGCCGCCGATGTGGAACTCATCCACCGGCTTCAAGTCATCGGCGCTCAGATTCTCCAGATCGCAGCCCGCCGCTCGGAGGCCGGCCTTGATCCGCCCTAGCAGACCGCCGCGCCCGTAGTGCCTCGCAACCTGTCGCTGAAGATCGGTCATGGCCTCAAACCGCCAACGCGCGGTGGATCGATTCCGCCGCGAGCTTGCCGTCCTGCGCGGCGGCGACGGTCAGGTCCTCGCCGCCCGCGATGCAATCGCCGCCGGCCCAGACACCGGACATGGAGGTGCGGCGCTCGTCGTCGACCTCGATGCGCCCCCCCTTGAGCCTGATCGCCTCTCCGGCGCCATTGAGGGGGGCGGGCTCGAACGTCTGACCGATCGCCTTGAACACCATGTCGGCGGGAAGCGTCGCGATCTCGCCGGTGCCGGCGAGCTTTCCGTTCTCGTCGCTTGTGCGCTCAAGAGCGATCGCGTGGACGTTGCCGCCCGCGTCGGCGAGCAGGCGCAGCGGCTGCGCCCAATGCATGATCCTGACGCCCTTGGTCTGCGCCAGGTCCTGCTCCCACAGGCTCGCCTTCATCGCATCCTGGCCGCGGCGATAGACGATGGTCACGTCCTCCGCGCCGAGAAGCTTCGACTGCACCGCCGCGTCGATCGCCGTCATGCCGCCGCCGATGACGACGACGCGGCGGCCGATCGGCATTTTGGCAAGGTCTTTCGCTTGGCGCAGCTCGGCGATCCAGGAGACGGCGTCGAGAGCGCCGTTCGCGTCCTCGCCTTCCGCCTTGAGCGCATTGACGCCGGCGAGGCCCATGCCGAGGAAGACGGCGTCGAAATCCTCTCTCAGGTCGGCGAGCGAGAAGTCGCGGCCGAGCGCCTTGCCGTTCTCGATCACGATTCCCCCGATCGCGAGAATGAAATCCACCTCGCGCTCCGCAAAGCCGTCCGGCGTCTTGTAGGCGGCGATGCCGTATTCGTTGAGGCCGCCGGGCTTCGGCCTGGCGTCGAAGATCGTGACGTCATGGCCGTGGAGCGCGAGCCGGTGCGCGCAGGCGAGGCCGGCCGGCCCCGCGCCGACGACGGCGACACGCTTTCCCGTCGACGCCGCGCGCTCGAAGGGATGCTCATCGCGCTCCATGAGGAAGTCCGTGGCGTAGCGCTGCAACTCGCCGATCTTTACCGGCTTGTCCTCGGCGAGGTTGCGGACGCAGGCCTCCTCGCAGAGCGTCTCCACTGGGCAGACGCGGGCGCACATGCCGCCCATGATGTTGGAGTCGAGGATCGTCGTGCCGGCGCCGCCCGGATTATCGGCCTGGATCTGGCGGATAAAGAGCGGGATGTCGATGTGCGTCGGGCAGGCCTGCATGCACGGCGCGTCAAAGCAGAAATAGCAGCGCTCCGCCTCCACGAACGCCTCGTGGCGCGACAGCGGCGGATGCAGGTCGGAGAAGTTCCGCGAATATTCACCGGCGCCGAGCCGCCCCGCCGCAATGTCCGGCTGACGTTCGGAAATATTCGGCATCGTCATTCCCCTGCGCGGGCTCGCCAGCCACCGAGCCGCGGCCAATCTCTCGTCAACGCACCATGCAAAGGATGGACCGCGTCCGAGATTGCGTCAAATTTTTTATCAATTGATCAATTTTTCTCGATACCACCCGCCTGTGCGGATGCTGCGCCCACAGAGGGCTTACTATCTGCGACCACAACCAACTGCTAGAATCATGCAGCAAGCAGAATCTCCCAAGGACAGTTGCGTGGCACAGCCGGATGTAGAGCGCAAACTCGCAGCCATCCTGGCCGCCGATGTCGTCGGCTACAGCCGGCTCATGGAGCAGGATGAGGCCGGAACGCTGGCGCGCATGCGAGCCGTGCGGCAAGAGCTGATGGCGCCGGCGCTCGAAAAGTGCCGCGGACGTGTCATCAAGACGACCGGAGATGGGCTCCTCGTCGAGTTCCAGAGCGTCACCGACGCGGTTCGCTGCGCGACCGACTTCCAGCGCGCGATGGCAGCGCGCAGCGAGGATGTCCCCGCCGCCTCAAGTCTGCGTTTCCGCATCGGCATCAATCTGGGCGACGTGATCGTCGAGGAAAACGACATTTTCGGCGACGGCGTGAATGTCGCGGCGCGGCTCGAATCCTTAGCGGAGCCAGGCGGCGTTTACGTTTCCGCCGCGGTCCGCGATCAGGTCGGCGACAGGCTCGATGTCGAGTTCGAGGATCTCGGCGAGCACTCGGTAAAGAATATCAGCCGGCCGATCCGGGTGTTTCGTGTCCGGATGGACTCCGATCGCACGCCGTCAGTTGTGTCCGCGCCGACGGAAGCCGCTGCACGTGTGCCGTCGATTGCGGTGCTGCCGTTCGTCAATATGAGCGGCGACGGGGACCAGGAGTTCTTCGCCGACGGGCTGACAGAAGACATCATCACAGAAGTTGCGCGCTTCAAGGACCTCCTCGTCATCTCCCGTAACGCGGTCTTCGTGCATAAGGGGAAGCCGGTGACGGCGCGCGGCATCGCGAAGGAATTCGGCGTCGACTATGTGGTTGAGGGAAGCGTGCGTAAGGCAGCCGACAGGGTGCGGGTCACCGTTCAGCTCATAGACGGCGAGACCGAGACGCATGTCTGGGCCGAGCGCTACGACCGCAAGCTTGAGGACATTTTTGCCATTCAGGATGAGGTGACGGCGGCGATCGTCGCTACCCTGCGCGGCCGCGTCGAGGCTGCAACTCACGAGCGGGCGAAACGCAAGCGGACTGAGAACATGGCGGCCTACGAATACGTGCTCGCCGGCAAGGTCCTGCATCATCGCTCGCAATTGGAGTCAAATAAGGAGGCGATGGGCATGCTCGAGCGTGCCGTCGCGCTCGATCCCAAATACGCGCATGCGCATGCCTGGAAGGCATGCGTGCTCGGCCAGAGGTTCGTCCACGGCTGGTTCGACGACGCGGATGCTCTTCTGGTGGGCATAACGTCGGAGCTGGAGACGGCGCTTTCCCTCGACGAGAACGACGCCGACGTTCATCGCATCCTCGCTGCCGTCCACCTGACATTTAATCGCTTCGACAAGGCAAGCTACCATCAGGAACGGGCGCTCGAGCTCAGTCCCAACTACGATCTTGTCGTGGTGCAGCAGGGCGAGCTCCTCACTTGGCTCGGTCAGCCGGAAGAGGGGATCGTCTGGATTCGCAAGGCGATGCGCATCAATCCCTATCACCCGGAACGGTTTTGGAGCCACCTTGGGCGGGCGCAGTTCGTGGCGCGCTCATATGCCGATGCGATTCAATCTTTCAAGCGCATCACCAGCCCGGACCACACGCACCTTTCTTTCCTGGCGGCCTCATCGGCGCAGCTCGGCGACCCGGCTTCCGGGGAATATGCGCGCGAGGTTCTGTCCAAGGCCCCTGACTTTACCGTCGACGCTTACCTCGGGACCCTCCACTACAAGCAAGAGTCGGACCGCGAACATCATCGCGAGGGTCTTCTGAAAGCCGGGTTGCCGGCATAAAAGAGACCGACCTGATCGCCCGCAACCGGCCGCAGCGTCCGCGGCCTGTCGCCGAACGCGCCTGTTCTGCTATTGCATCGGGCGCGCGGCAACGCCTCCTGAGCGGGAGGTACAACTCGGAGTTCAAGCGGCAATGGCGCTGAGGAAAGAAGCCCGTGGCGACCCTCAGGCCCGCGACCCGCGGGTGTGGCAGCTTCTGCAGCAGGGCATGATGCACCAGCAGCAGCGCCGGCTCCCGCAGGCGATGCAATGCTACCGCGCGGTGCTCGAAATGCAGCCCGAGCAGCCGGACGCCCTGCATCTCTTGGGGCTGATCGCGGCGGAGAACGCGCAATATGAGCAGGCCGCCGGATTTCTGCGCCGCGCCGTCAAGGGAAAACCGGACGACCCCGTGTTGCGGAGGCAGTACGGCGAGGCCCTTCTCGCCAAATCCGAGAGGGAAGCGGCGGAGCGCGAGCTACGAAAATCGCTGAGGCTCAATCCCGGCGACCTGGAAACGCTGTGCACCCTGGCAAACTGCCACGCCGCCGCCGGTCAGAACGACGAGGCGGAGGCCCTCTATAAGCGCATTCTGGCCGAGCAGCCGGCGAACGCATCGGCGCTTCAGGGCTATGCCCACCTCTGCATCGATCTTGGCCGCATGGCGGAGGCACGGGAGCTTTTTCGGACAGCAATCCGTCTGAACGCGAACCCGGCGCTCGCCTACGGGGGGCTCGCCGAATGCGAGGAGTTCCAGGAAGACCCGCCCGAACTCGCGGAAATCCGACGGCTTCTCGCCACGCCCGGCCTGCCGCGGAGGGAGACTCTTTCTCTGTGTCAGGCCGGCCTGAAAATCTGCGACAGCGTCGGCCGCTACGACGAGGCGTTCGAGTTTGGGCTGGTCGGCTCGCGACTCAACGGACGCAAGTTCGACCTCGATACCTTGAGGCGGCGCTACGATGGATTGAAGCGCGTCTTCACCACCGACTATTTCGACAGGCATTCCGGTGCCGGGGATACGTCGCAACGTCCGGTCTTCGTCATCGGCATGCCGCGTTCCGGCACGACGCTGACGGAACAGATCATCGCCCGCCATCCGCAGGCAGCCGGCGCCGGCGAGCTGATGAACATCGGCCGGTTCGTTTCCTCCCTCGGTTCCGACACGGGGGAACAGACACGCCGCCTCAATGCGCTTCGCGACAAGGAGATTCGGGCGGCCGCGCGCGACTATCTCTCCGTCCTGAAAGGCATCGGCGGGGGCGCTAAGCGGGTCGTCGACAAGAACCCGCTCAATTTCCAGCATCTGGGGGTGATCGCGACACTCTTCCCTAAGTCCCACATCATCCACTGTAGGCGAAGCCCGCTTGATACCTGTGTCTCCTGCTTCATGACGCAGTTCGGAGACAAGCACGCCTACAGCACCGATCTGGAGACGCTTGGCGGGTACTATCGCGAATATTCCACACTGATGGAGTACTGGCGCGATGTCCTGCCGCTCACCATCCACGAGGTCGCCTACGAGAACCTCGTGACCGACCTGGAAGGCGAAGCCCGCAAGCTGATCGACTTCATCGGACTGGAATGGGACCCCGCGTGCCTGCGCTTCTATGAGGGCGAGGGCGCGATCCACACGCCGAGCCGCGCCCAGGTGCGTCAGCCGATCTATTCCAACTCCGTCGGGCGGTGGCGGCGTTACGAAAAGCACCTCGCGCCGCTCCGGAAAGGGTCTCCGCGACCTCGCCGATCCGGAGTGAGGCTGCGACGATTGAAGCCCTGTGGACGCCATGAAAGTTTGACTACAAACTATAGCCAATAAGAGGATAGATTTCCGGAGGGGACGATGCCGATCGCGAAGGCCGCCGCACGGGACTGGGGCTCACACCCGCCCTACATCTACCCTGGCTACAAATCGACGACGCTTCGCGGCCCGAAGCGCCCGCTTGTGCCGCTCAAACAAACGCTTTCGGAGCTCACGGGGCCCGTTTACGGGCATGAGAGCGTCGGCCCGCTCGACAGCGACCTGACCAGGAATGGCGCCAAGAACGGCGAACCGCTCGGCGAGCGCATCATCGTCACTGGCCGTGTGCTTGACGAGTTGGGTCGGCCGGTCAGGAACACGCTGATCGAGATCTGGCAGGCCAACGCCGCCGGACGCTACATCCACAAGGTCGATCAGCACGAAGCGCCTCTCGACGCGAACTTCTTCGGCGGCGGGCGCTGCGTCACCGACGAGAACGGCCGCTACCGCTTCATGACGGTGAAGCCGGGGGCCTATCCCTGGCAGAACCACTACAATGCCTGGCGGCCGAACCACATCCACTTCTCGCTCTTCGGCTCGACGCTTGCGACGCGCCTCGTCACCCAGATGTATTTCCCCGGCGATCCGCTCCTTGCCTACGATCCGATCTTCCTCTCCACGCCGGAAGGCGCGCGCGATCGTCTCATTTCGAATTTCTCGCTCGACGTGACGGAGCCGGGTTTCGCGCTCGGCTACGTCTTCGACATCGTGCTCCGCGGCCCCGTGGAGACACCGATGGAGACGCCGATGGAGAGTCAGCGGTGAGCCTGAAGCAGACGCCGTCGCAGACCGTCGGTCCTTTTTTCGCGTTTGGGCTCACGGCCGAGCAATACGGCTACCCCTTCAACGCGATCGCCGGCAGCGAGGTCGCCGATCCGACGGTTGCCGGCGAGCACATCGAGATCGTCGGCAGGGTGATCGACGGCGCCGGCGAGGCGATCAACGATGCCATGATCGAAATCTGGCAGGCGGATTCGGAGGGCCGCTACGCGCATCCGTCGGACCCGCGCGGTTCCAACCAGCTCTTCCGCGGCTTCGGCCGCTGCGGCACCGGCACACTGCCGGAGAACCGCTTCCTGTTCCACACTGTGAAGCCCGCATCGGTCGACGCTGAGCAGGCGCCGCACATCAATGTCGTCGTGTTCATGCGCGGCATGCTGACCCATGCCTATACGCGCCTCTATTTCTCAGACGAAGCGGACGCGAACGCGCACGACCCCGTCCTTAAGAGCGTGCCTGAAGAACGCCGCGCGACGCTGATCGCCGAACGCGAGGAAACGGGAGCCACGCCCGTCTATCGCTTCGATATTCACATGCAGGGCGACGACGAGACGGTCTTCTTCGACGTTTGACGGATTTACGGATGGCCGAATTCCTTTCCCTCTCCGAGGCGATCGCCCGCCACCTGAAGGACGGCGACCAGGTGGCCATGGAGGGCTTCACCCATCTCATCCCCTTCGCCGCGGCGCACGAGGTGATCCGGCAGGGCAGGAAGCGGCTGACGCTCGTGCGCATGACGCCGGACCTGATCTACGACCAGCTGATCGGCGTCGGCGCGGCGGAAAAGCTCATCTTCTCCTGGGGCGGCAATCCCGGCGTGGGCTCGCTGCACCGGCTGCGCGACGCAGTGGAAAACGGCTGGCCGCAACCGCTGGCGCTTGAAGAGCACAGCCACGCCGCGATGGCGAACGCCTACGAGGCGGGCGCCGCCAACCTGCCCTTCGCGGTCTTCCGCGGCTACAAGGGCGTCGACCTCGCCAAGGTCAATCCGACCATCCGCGCGATCGCCTGCCCCTATACGGGCGAAGTGCTGGCGACGGTGCCGGCGCTCAGGCCGGACGTCGCCCTCATCCATGCGCAGCGCGCCGACAAGGCCGGCAATGTGCTCCTGGAAGGGATCGTCGGCGTGCAGAAGGAGGCGGTGCTCGCCGCCAGGCGCTCGATCGTCACCGTCGAGGAGGTGGTCGACGATTTCGGGCCGCGCAGTCCGAACGCCGTGATCCTGCCGGCGTGGACCGTGACGGCGATCGCCGTCGTACCGGGCGGCGCCTTCCCCTCCTACGCACACGGCTACTACAAACGCGCCAACTCCTTCTATCAGGCCTGGGACCCGATCGCGCGCGACCGCGATGCGTTCCTGAAATGGATCGACGAGAACGTGATGAAGAAGTCCGCCGACGATTTCGCGCGGTACGCGAAGAAGAAGGCTGCGTGAGGCGGTGATGGACGCACCCCCCTCCTACACCGCGACCGAGATGATGACGGTGGTCGCGGCGCGGGCGCTGAAGAACGACGACGTCGTCTTCGTCGGCATCGGCGCGCCGTCGGCCGCCTGCAACCTCGCCCGCCTCACCCATGCGCCCGCCATCACGCTGATCTACGAATCCGGCACGATCGGCACGAAGCCGAACGTGCTGCCGCTCTCCATCGGCGACGGCGAGCTTTCCGACACGGCGCTCACCACCGTCGCGGTGCCGGAGATGTTCCGCTACTGGCTGCAGGGCGGGCGGATCACGCTCGGCTTCCTCGGCGGCGCGCAGATCGACCGCTTCGCCAATCTGAACACCACCGTGGTCGGCGACTACGCAAGGCCCAAGGTGCGGCTTCCCGGCGGCGGCGGAGCCCCGGAGATCGCCACGAATTGCGGCGAGATCTTCATCACCATCGCGATGGGAAAACGCACGTTCGTGGAGACGCTCCCCTTCATCACCTCCCTCGGCCACGGCACAGGCCCCGGAAGCCGCGAGGCGCTCGGCGTGACGACGAAAGGGCCGACCAGGGTGATCACCGATCTCTGCCTGCTTGAGCCCGACCCGGTGACGCGCGAGCTGACCGTGACGGAGCTCTATCCCGGCACGACGCGCGAGGCGATCGAGGCGGCGTGCGGATGGCCGTTGAAATTCGCCGCCAACGCCTTCGACCACGCCCGCGCCCACGACCGAGGAGCTACGGGTCCTGCGCGACCTGCAGGCGCGCACGAAGGCCGCGCATAGCGGCGACGACTGACCCGCCGATTCCCGGCGAAACCCTTGTCGCGGGCGATCAAACCTTCGCTACCCCTTCGCCCACGGACTTGACCGCGCCGGCCGATTGGACAATCGAAACAACCACACGGCAAACGCGCGGGCATGCCCTGCGAATGCGCCTTCAAAGGCGCAATGCCAGCCGAGGGAACAGAATCGATGAACAAGACCGCTCAGATCGCAGGCGCGGCGCTCGCCGGGGCGCTTGCCGCCGCAATTGCCACCGCCTCCGCGCCGGCCGGCGCGCAGACCTCGGCCGCCGACAAGGAGAAGTGCTTCGGCATTGCGCTCGCCGGCCAGAACGATTGCGCCGCCGGCCCCGGCACGACCTGCGCCGGCACCAACAAGGTGGATTACAACGGCCACTCCTGGAAGCTCGTGCCGAAGGGAACCTGCGTCAGCATGGAAACGCCTTTCGGCCCGGGGTCGCTGGAGCCGATCGAGCGCCCGAGCTGACGCGGGGCACAAGCCGCGGCCGCCCGCGAGCCCTTGCCGCGCGGCGCCCCGCGACTATTCTCCGCCGAGGTTTTGGGATTCGGTCAGCACTTTGTGCGCCCGAACGCCCGCTTCGTTCAGTGCATCACCGCCGGTGGCGGATCGCCGGGCCCGCGGCGCCGGAGGGGAATTTTTGAGCCGTCCAAAGCGGGTTGTGGTCGCCCACGAAATCTGGTTCGGCTCCACCGGCTCGGGCATTGTGCACGGTCTCAGATCACTCGGTGCGGACGTCTTTGAAGTCGATCAGCGCACCTTCACGTTCGAACCGCGCGATCTGCTCGCACGAGCGGCCTATCGGGCGCTTCTTCCGCTTCGGATCAAAGCCTACAACAAGGCTGTTATCGACGCCGTGTCGAGAATCGAGCCCGATGCCTTCTTGACCATCAAGGGGGTCTGGTTGAGGCCAGCGACGCTACAGGAAATCGGCGATCGCGGCGTAACCCGGATAAACTACTACCCAGATTTCCATTTCGGCTATCCAGAGGTCAATTCGGCCACCTTCGCCCTCTACGATAAATTTCTGACCACCAAGTCGTTTCAAGTCGAGCATCTCAACCGGGCGATAGGGCCGGAGCGGGTCGCCTTTCTGCATCACGGCTACTCCGACAATGTTCATTTCCCGCGCCATCAAGGGGAGGTTCTGGACGACGACTACCTAGCCGACGTGACCTATCTCGGACGATACACGCCCTATAAAGAGAAGTGGCTTTCCGCCCTGGCGCGCTTCGCGCCACAGGTGAAACTGAAGATCGTCGGGGCGGGATGGGAAGCAGCCCGCGACGCTTCGCTCCGAGGCAGCATTCTGGGCCACCAGTTGAGCGGCGACTTCTACGCTCGCGCGATACAATCGAGCCGCATCAATCTCGCCGTCCACATGGGTCCCGTCGAGCCTAAAGGATGGCAGGATCTCGTCTCCACACGTACCTTCGAGATTCCCGCTTGCAAGGGTTTCATGCTGCACATCGACAACGAGGAAGTCCGTGGCCTGTTCGAGGTGGGACGCGAGATCGATGTGTTCGGCGAGCGAGGACCAGCTAACGGAGAAGGTCATCTACTACCTGCAGCGCCCGGAGCAGCGCAGCGCAATGATCGAAGCAGCATACCGGCGGTGCGTCCCGGCGTACGGATATGACGCGCGAGCAAAGGTGATTGCCGGGCACATCGAGAAGCGCAAGATTGGAGCGCGAAGCGTCTAGCAGGTCTTGCCGAGCGCGTGTTGTGGAAGGCCGGTCAACCCTAGCTCACAGCTTCGCGCTTCTCAGCTGCTATCCGGCGCGGACGCGCGGACCGGGTTATCAATTGAAACACAAGGACAATACCGCCCGCGCCGAGGAGCGCGAGCAACAGCATGACTTCGTAAGTGCGATACATGTTAAGCAGGTAGCCGCGAATCGATAGGGTGCTCGCGAACTCGGGCGCCACGAGATTGAGCAGGCTTTTCGTGGCAGGCATGATGACAGGTATCTTCGTCCAATTCGTATAGCGCACGTCGGCGTAGCGGTAACGCATGTCGTAGTTTGCTGGGACGAGATGCGCGTACTTTTCCCAGTTGCGCCCTACCTCTTTCCCCTCGACAGGATAGACGACGTTGTACATCGCGTCGGCAGCCATCCACTTCCCGTCGATCTTCGCGTCGAGAGTAATGTGGCAACCCCATTCCTGCCCGTCTTCGCAGTATATCTGCAAAAGACGAAACGGAATCCCCGCGCGGTCGAGCAGTCGGGCGAGCACTGCCGTATAAGAGCCGCAAGCACCGCGCCCGGTCTGGAGATCGACATCCGCCGACCGCAGCCAAGTGTCACGGAAATTTATCTTCTTCTGGTCGGCAAATATCGCTTTGCGAGGCCCGACAAGATCGTGCGCGGTTGCCGTCAGCACCGTCAATTTCTTCAGATCAGACCAATCGTTCTCGACCTTGGCGGCGACAATCTGATCGAACAGGGCGTTCTCGTGGTCGGCAAAAAGATGAAGCGCGAGCAAAGCGATACCGATTGCCCCCGCGAGAATGCCCAAAAAGAAAGATCGAAGCGGTGAAATCGCGAGCACCCACCAAGTTCGCAGCCGACCGCATCCTAAGAGCGGCAAAGCTGATTCGTAACGCCACATTATGGTGATATACGGGCTTTCCAAACCCCAGTGCCCTTTTCGGGGCAACGCACAGCGAAATCGGAGGACGGGCTCATGAAGAGCGTCACGACGCTCGCCATTCCCCGAGGCTGACGTTATTGGGTAGTGCGTCGCCTCGCTCCATTCGAGGGTTGGAGTCACCGATGCTGAGCAGGAATGTTCCCGGCATTTTCAGTCCTTCGGGCGCGCGCATTTCCTCGCCGGCGGCGGGCTCGCGTCTTCTCATGCCGCTGTGGGAGTTTGTCGGACTCTGCCTCCTCCTCACCGCTTACCTGGTTGCCGATGCGGTGTTCGGGCGCGCGGGCCAAAATTTCATGAACATCGTCGGCCCGCTGTGGCTGTCCGTGATCCTCTGCCTCAGCGTGCTGCGGATGGCCCGATCCGATTTCTCGCTCGTCTGGACAGCGCTTGTCTGGTTCCGCCTCGCTTGCGCGTCTTACTTCGGGTTCGGCTCGCTCGTTCCGCTTCTCGTCGATGACATCGCACGCGCCCGAATCCTGACTTTCTACCGCTTCTTCGGACACGATCTCGCTAAAGCCAACATCCTCTTCACGCTGGGGATCATCATCACGCTGGTAACGGCAAATCTCTTCCTGCTTTCGACATCGCGCAACCGGGAAGAAAGGAGACCGACCACGCGAGTAAGCGGAAGGTCCCTTCTCGTCGCGGGGCTCACCTTTCTGGCTGTCGGCACCATCGTCAAATATACGCTTGTCGTGCCGGACATGTTTGGCATGACCGACTTCGTCCTGCCGGGTTCGGTCAGGATTTTCGGAAGGCTCACCTCTGCGGCGTTGTTCCTGCTTACCGCTTGGAGCTGGCGTTATGCGCGGAGTTTCTTTCCGATTGTCGTCGCCTTCGCGGGCCTTGAGATGCTGATTGGACTGCTGGCCTTCACGAAGGCCGAAGTCTTGATCGCCCTCATGATGTTCCTTCTCGGCATACTGAGCGCAAAGGTCACGGTTTGGCGCCTCGCGTTGGCTGCGGGCGCCGTCCTCATCTGCTATTTCACGATTATTCCGCTGGTGAATTTCGGCCGCGCCGAGCTATGGAAGCGTTACGGGGAGCTCGGGAGGGCGCATCTGGCAGAGCGCATCGATATCCTCGGGCGTGCTCTCGATGCTCCGCCCCAATTAAACGACGAGGGGTCGGTCTCGCGCGGCATGACCCGGCTGAGCTTACGCCAACCAGGCCACATTTGCGATTCACGAATACGACACGCTCAGGCCAGGACACAGCTACCGCGACCTCCTCGCCGTATTCGTCCCTCGTTTCCTATGGCCGGAAAAGCCGATCATCACGAAATTGTCCAACGAGTTCAACGTCGCGGCGACTGGCAATCCAAAGTCCGCATCGGGCCCGGGCATCTTCGGCGAGGCCTACTGGAACTTCGGCTGGTCGGGTCTCCTCATTGCGATTCCCTACGCGGTAATTCTCTCGTTGCTCAGTCTCTATTCGCTTCGAATAGTCCGCGCGGCTCGATGGTTCTATTTTCCTATGGTACTGTACGCCATGCAGATCGGATTCCGCGTCGACGGCTTCTTCGTCAGCAACGTGGTCGGCCCCTGCGCCCTTCTCGTCGCGATGCATTTCTTGATGGTCGGAATTGAGCGCGGCGTTCTTCCGCTGTTTCGGACCGCGCCTGTTCCGAGGGGTTACAGGCCTCGCCGACCTCCGATGCCCATGCCGCGAGTTCCTCTAGGCAATCGGACGTGGTGAGTGCGCGTGATGTCCGCCGGTGAGCCGGACTTCCTTGTCCGAGCGTTTCCCGAGATTGCCGCCGGCGGCTTCACGCGGATCGACGGCACCGTCCACTTCTACACGCGCGTGAATGCGCTCATTGACGCCCACACCGTCGTCCTCGACTTCGGCGCCGGCCGCGGCGCGGGCGCGGAGGACCGCGTCCCGTTCCGGCGGTCGCTACGGAACCTGAAAGGCAAGGCCGCGAAGGTCATCGGGGCCGACGTGGACCCCGCGGTATCGGTGAATCCGACGCTCGACGAGCACCTGCTTATCGACCGCGACGGACGGATACCGCTCGATGACGCCACGATCGATATCGTGGTCACCGACTACGTCTTCGAGCACATCAAGGATCCGCAGCTTTGCGCCTCGGAATTGACCCGTGTGCTGCGGCCGGGCGGCTGGCTCTGCGTCCGCACGCCGACACGCTTCCACTATGTGGCGGTGCTGAACAGGATCGTGCAAAGCCGCGCCCGCGATAGAATCCTTTCGGCGCTCCAATCCAATCGCAAGCGCAAGGACACCTTCGACGCATTCTATCGCCTCAACACGAAACGGGACCTGCGGCGCTATTTTCCCGGCTACCGGCACGTCGTCTTCTTTTGGGATGCGGAGCCGCGCTATCACGGAGGGAGTGCCGGCTTGTTCTTTGCCATGAACGCATTGCGCGCGGTAACGCCGCCACCCTTGCGCGCAAACATCTTTGCCTTTCTTCAAAAGCGCGGCGCGTAACGCTGGGTCAATGGGCTTCTCAGGAGGCTGCTCTCCCGGGCGGCAGTGCGGACTTGGTTCTCAGCGCACGCCACAGCACAAACGCCGTCACGACGAACTGCACAGTAAAGCTCAGGCAGTTTGCCTGTGCCGCGCCGATAACCCCATATGAGGGGATCAGCAGTAGGGCGAAGAGGACGTTTCCGACGGCGCCGAAACCGAGAGGCGGCAATATCTGCGCGGAATGCCCAAGGGAGAATAGGCGGTTCTCAAACGCGGTCGTCAGCCCGTTGATGCTATAGCCGACCCCGACCCACAGCATGATCGCGACGGCGCCCTCCCGATACGGCGCGGCCAAAAGAAGCCAAACGATCCAGTTCCCGAGAACGGCAACCGCCGCGAGGCCAACTGAGCTGATGGCCAAATAAGCGCCGAGCCAAGCCAGGAAAATGTGGTTGGCACGCGTGTGCTCGCCGTGCGTCTCCGCATCGAACAGCTTGGGGCGGAAAAGGTCTGTCATCACACCGTTTGCCATGACGAATCCCCGGCTCGCGATCGCAAACGGCGCGAGATATTGCCCGGCGGCCGCGGCGCCCAAGAGCGACGCGAGCACGTAGCGGTCGCCCATATTGGCGAGCCACTGCAACAAGGCCATCGGTATGAAGGGGGCTCCGTAGCGGCGGAGCCTTTTTCAGAACCCGGCATGGCCGGTGGCGCGGTTGCTATTTGGAAAAGCGCCGAGCACGGGCCACGGCGCCAGCATCCGATTCCAAGAAGGACGAAGGCAAATGCAAGGACCTGCCCCCAGACGAATGCTTCCGCGCTCGGTGCCAGTGTGAGCAGAATGCTTGTCGCGAGCACAAACAGCGCTGCCTCCGCGACGCGAATGCGACATTAGCCGGACATCCGCTGCTCGGCATGGAACCGCGACGCGAAGACATTGCGCGTGGCGCTTCCGACGATCCAGAGGATCGCCGCAACCAGCATGGAGGCGTTCGCCCCTTCGCCGCCGAAATAGATGGCGAATGCGCAAAGCAGGGCAGCAGAGCCGCCGCAGCAAGCGCCCAGCGCAGAGCTTGCCTTGTGAAATCGTTCCCGTGACCGGCCCGGCTTGCCTCGGTGTGGTAGCGCAGCTGGGTCGCGTTCACGGGCTGGAATGAAGCTGATAGCCAAGTCCAAGCACGCCGAGCACGAGATTCGCGCGCCGAAAAGATGGGCGGGCGCCAGATGCGTGTAGATGCGCAGCGCGACGAGCCCGAAAATAGCGACAAGAAGGTTGCCGAGCACGACCATCGTGCTCGTGCGAACGAAGGACGCGACGACATGCGGGCCGATCCGAAACAAGTCGGCGACGCCGGGGGGCACTACCGGCCCCGGGACAAGCGAGCGCGGCGTTCGTCTTCTTTCCGGATTGAGTGGTGCGAATGATATCTAGGCGTAGGTGTTCGCGGCATCGAATGTCCCGTGGCGAGCATCGAACCAGGCGAGCGCCGGTTCGTGCACAACAACGTAGTTGCCCTCAAAGAAGCGCTCCAACTCTGGATGCCATTCATCAAACACCTCGATATGGTCCCGGCGGACGCGAGCCACGCGGTAGGGCAGGTCGGTCAAGAGGTCGAAGACATCCTTCAGGTAGGTTCGGGAATAGACCAGCGGTGATTGTATTCGAATTGCAGAACATCGACCCGTCGAGCACGCAGAAGACCCAGGCCGCCGGCGATAACTTTTGCGTCGTGCCCCTCCGCGTCGCATTTTACCAGCTGAACGCGATCGATCTCGCGCTGCGAACAGAAGTCAAAGAGCGTCGTCCTGTCGACCGTGACGAACTCCACGGCATTCGCCCCAAGGGCGGCGTCGAATTCGATCGTGTTGGTGCCGCCGGTAGCGCTGAACACGGCCATCCTCACCTCTCCGGCGCAATCGGAGACGGCAATCGGAAGCACCTCTACGAAATGACCTTTATCTACCGCGGCAATCGTTTCTTCTAGCCGCGCACGCGTTGTCGGAATCGGTTCGAATGCAATGACGCTGACGCCTGCCGTGCGATCCTCCGACAGCAGGTGGAGAAAGGAGCGGGTCCATTCGCCGACATTCGCACCGATATCGAAGACAGTCAGCGGATCGCCCGATTTGCGGGTCGCGTTGAGAACGCAGGACTGCACATAGATCTCGCCGTTCGTTGCGATTGCGTTGGCAATCTCGCCGCGCGCTTGTCGATAAATTCGCCTGCCCACGCGCCAGGCCAACCGGCGAAACCGATTCGTCGCGAAGGAAGCGCGGCCCATTCCCAACCCGTCAATACGCAAGCGACGGGCGGCCCGGGCCGGACTGCGGGCACGCACGGCGCTGGCATTTTTGTTCTTTTCGGCTCGCCATGGCTTGCCCCGCTTCCCCCGCTTCACGTGACGCACTGGCGCCGCCGCCGATAATGGGGCACTCCCTGCAGGTTTTCGAAACGCACCGCAAGCCTGCGGGCCAGCGGGAGCGCACAGTGTGCGAGAGCCGTGGTGGACGAGACCGAGAAGATCTTTCCCGTGCTTCTTTCCGGCGGTGCCGGCGTGCGGCTTTGGCCGCTCTCGCGGGAGGATGCGCCGAAGCAGCTCATCGAGCTGACCGCGGGCGGCACGCTCTTTCAGCGGGCGGCGTGGCGTGCGACCGATCCGCGGCTGTTTCAGCCGCTGACGGTGATCGCCGGCGCGGCCCACCGATTTCTGGTAGCGGAGCAATTGCGCGCGCTGGGCCTCAGTGGCGCGACGGTCGCGCTTGAGCCTTGTGGGCGGAACACCACGGCCGCGGCGGCGGTGGCGGCGGTGCATTGTGGCGCAAACCGCGCCGGACGGGCTCATGCTCCTCATGCCGGCCGATCACCTGATCGACGATGTGGCGGCGTTCCAAGCGACCGTACAGGGCGCGGCCGCGGCTGCACGCCGCGGATTCCTGACGCTTTTCGGGATCAGGCCCGATAGCCCCGCGACCGGCTACGGCTACATCCGGCAGGGCGACGCGATCCCCGACGCCGGAAAGGCGCGCCGCGTCGCGGCCTTCGTGGAGAAGCCGGACCGGGCAAAAGCAGAGACTTATCTTCGAAGCGGCGACTATTTCTGGAACTCCGGCATCGTGCTCGCGCGCGCAAGCGTCCTCCTCGCGGAGCTGGAGAATCTGCAGCTCGAAATCGTAGCTTTGGCGCGAGAAGCCGTCGAACGCGGAGAACGCGACGCCGATTTCCTGCGTCTCGACGGGGGCGCCTACCGGCGCAGCAGGGCCATCTCGTTCGATCATGCGGTGCTGGAAAAAAGCGATCGCGTCGCGGTCGTCCCCGCCGCGTTCGGCTGGCGCGACGTCGGCTCGTGGTCGTCGCTCCTGGAGGCCGCGGATCGCGACGCGGCCGGCAATGCAGCAATCGGCAACGTCATCCTGGAGGCGACGAAGGATTCCTACGTGCGCAGCGAAGGCCCGCTGGTCGCAACCCTGGGGGTGGAGGGCCTGATCGTGGTGGCGACGAAGGCCGCGATCCTGGTCGCCGGCAAGGATCACGACCAGGACATCCGCACGCTCGTGGAGCGGCTCGGCAAGAAGGATGTTGACCCCGCCTAAAAGCGCCGCAGCGGCGATTTCGCGGCTGCAAACCCCGCAAGATCGGGCGGGACACGCCCGCGGGCGGTTGCAATCGCGCCATCCAGCTTCAATTCTGCCGCGGTCCGTGCGACGGGGACCCAGAAGCTGCCTTGATCTTCCTTCATGAGACGAATCGCGCTTGAGAAGGCCCATCGTGCCCGCCATGTTGTGGCTCGGACCGGGCAAGGGGAATATTTCCAATGCTGCATGTGGGGGTGATCGGAACGGGTTACGTAGGGCTGGTGACCGGCGCCTGCCTGGCGGAGCTTGGCCACAATGTCGTCTGCGTCGACAGCGACGCCTTGAAGATCGCGCGGCTCAAGGCCGGCGAGATCCCGATCTACGAGCCGCGGCTGAAGGAATTGGTGGCGGAGAACGTCAAGCGCGGCCATTTGCGCTTCGCTGACGCGATCGGCGGCGTCATCACGGCCGGGATCGACGTGGTCTTCATCGCCGTTGGCACGCCGACCGACACCAACAATGGCGGCGCCGTCCTGAGCTTTGTCCACAAGGCCGCGGAGGAGGTCGCCGAAGCGCTTTCGGCAAAGCCGGCGACGCCTGAGCAATTCACCGTCGTCGTCACGAAATCCACCGTCCCCGTCGGCACGAGCTGGGAGATCTCGCGCATCCTCAGCGAACACCTCACGGCGGAGCATTTCGCGGTCGCCTCAAATCCGGAGTTCCTGCGCGAAGGCAGCGCCATCAAGGATTTCATGGAACCGGACCGGATCGTGATCGGCTCCGACTCCGAACACGCGCGCAAGGTCTTGGAGAAGCTCTACCTTCCCCTCACCCGCCGCGGCCGGCCGCTGGTCGTTACCTCCACGGTGGAAACGGCCGAACTCATCAAATACGCGGCGAACGCCTTCCTCGCCACCAAGGTCACCTTCATCAACGAGCTGGCGCGGCTTTGCGAAGCGACGGGCGCCAATATCGAAGAACTCGCCGTCGGCGTGGGTCTCGACCGGCGCATCGGCCAGAGCTTCCTTGCCGCCGGTCCGGGATTTGGCGGCTCCTGCTTCCCGAAGGATTTGCGCGCATTGGTGAAGACCGCCAACGATTTCGGCTCTCCCGTGGAGATTATCGAGACGGTGCTCAGAGCCAACGACCGTCACAAGGACCTGATGGTGGAGAAGATTCGCGCCGCGCTCGGCGGCGTGCTCCGCGGCCGCAAGCTCGGCGTACTCGGCCTTGCCTTCAAGGCGAACACCGATGACGTGCGCGACGCCCCGTCCCTCACCATCCTGCCGCAGCTCCTGAAGGAGGGCGCGGAGGTGACCGCATTCGATCCGCAGGCGCGCGACAACGCCGCGCCGTTCCTTCCCGGCGTCAGGATGGTGGACTGGGCGGAGGATGCGCTCGCCGGCGCCGACGCGGCGATCGTCCTCACCGAGTGGGACGAGTTCCGCTCGCTCAATTGGCGGCGGCTAGCGGCGACGATGCAAGCGCCGCTTCTGATCGACCTCAGGAACATCTTCGACCCGCAGGACATCGCCGAGCAGGGCGTCCGCTACGTGTCGCTCGGCCGCAAGGAGATCGAAACTTTGCTTGGGATCGCCGCCGCCGTATGAACGACACTGCGACAAAGGATTTCACCCGGACACGCGCCCTCGTCACCGGTGCCGCGGGCTTCCTCGGCTCGCATCTCTGCGATGCGCTGATCGAGCGCGGCTACGACGTGGTCGGGCTCGACAACTATTTCACGGGGCGCAAGGAGAACATCGCGCATCTTCTGCACAACTCGAATTTCGAGATGATCCGGCACGACGTGCGCCAGCCTTATTGGGGCGAGTTCGACGAGATCTTCCACCTCGCCTGCCCGGCCTCGCCGCGCTTCTACCAGCGCAACGCCATCGCCACGGCCAAGATCAGCTTCCTCGGCTCGCTCAACATGCTGGGGCTCGCCAAGCGCACCCGGGCGCGCATCTTCCACGCGTCCACCTCGGAGATCTACGGCGACCCGATGGAGCATCCGCAGAAGGAGAGCTATGTCGGCGCCGTGAACCCGATCGGACCGCGCGCCTGTTACGACGAAGGCAAGCGCATCGCGGAGGCGCTGTTCTTCGACTATCACCGCCAGCACGACGTCGACATCAAGGTCGTGCGCGTCTTCAACACCTACGGGCCGCGCATGAACCAGCATGACGGGCGCGTCGTGTCGAACTTCATCGTGCAGGCGCTGAAAGGCGAGGACATCACGCTGCACGGCGACGGCAGCCAGACGCGCTCCTTCTGCTACGTGGACGACCTCATCCGCGGCTTTCTCGCCGCCATGGAGACGGAGCCGTCCTTCACCGGCCCGGTCAATCTCGGCAATCCCGACGAGTTCACGATCCTCGAGCTTGCCGAGCTGGTCATCGAGCTGACCGGATCGCGCTCCAAGATCGTGCGCTCGCCGCTCCCGGTCGACGATCCGAAGCGCCGCCGACCCGACATCACGCTCGCCAAGAAGGCGCTCGGCTGGGAACCGGAGATCAAGCTTCGGGAAGGGCTGGAAAAGACCACCGCGTTCTTCGAGGAGGAGCTTCGGCTCGAGCACGTCTCATGAGGGCAAACGTCATGAAGCTCCCCGGCCCCGACCATCCGATCGCCATCGCGCACAATCCGAAGCGCGTCGTCGTAAGATTCGCGGGACGCGTGATCGCCGACACGACGCGGGCGTTGACATTGAAGGAATCGACCTATGCGCCGGTCTTCTATATCCCGCGCGAAGACGTCGACATGGCGCTCTTGGAGCGCACTACGCATGAGAGCTACTGTCCCTACAAGGGCGACGCCAACTACTATTCGGTGAAGGTCGACGGCCGCGTCGCGGAGAACGCGGTGTGGACCTACGAAGCGGCGTACGAAGCCGTCGCGCCGATCAACGCGCTGATGGCGTTCTATGCCAGCAAAGTCGACGTGATCGAAGAACGGGCGGCCTGACCGGCTTCTGGAACTGAAGAACCAGACATCAGCACCGGCTCTCAAAACTGTCGTCATGCCCGGACTCGATCCGGGCATCCATTCCGTAGCAGCTGTAGCAAACTCGGCCTTCACGGAATGGATTGCCGGGTCAAGCCCGGCAATGACGACAATCCTGGGAGGCTCTCGTCTTTTAGGTCCGTCCAATTCTGCGAGCGCCGCCCTCTTTCAGAAGGCGCCAAAGCCTTCCGAAAGCGGCACGGCGCGGACCTCCCCCAGAAGCGCCACGAAGCCGCGCGCCTGATGCTCGGCGACGGCGCGGCCCTTCTCCGGGGTCGCCACCGAGGCGTCGCCGACCACGCCGTGAATGTTCAGATCGCGAGCGATCCAGGCGAACGCATGCGTGCCGGTCGGGGCGAGATGCTTGAACTTCGCGTCGGTTTCCGCGGCGAGCGAGCGAAAATTCTCCGCCGCGCTCATGTCCACCAGGTCGGGGCGGAAATGCAGCATGAGCGACGTCTCCACCTCGCCGCCATGAATGCCGTGCCGCTGCTCAAGTGCGGAGAACATGCCGTCGGGATGCCCGAAGCGCGACCAGCTCGTCTTCGCCACGAACATGTCGGCGCGCACCCTGAGCTCACGCGCGACGATCCCCATCATCTCCTCGTTGCCGCCGTGCGAGTTGACGATGACGAGTTTTCGCACGCCGGCGCGCGCGACGGAGAGGCCGAGCTCGGTCCAGGCCTCGATCGCGACGGAGGCGGGAAGCGTGAGCGTGCCCTTCGCGTAGAGATGCTCGTTCGACTTGCCGACGGCCTGGATCGGCAGCGCGCGCGCGTCGAAATCGTCCGGCAGCATCGACGCCGCCGTCATCAGCATGCCCTCCGCGATCATCGCGTCGGTGCCGAGCGGCAGATGCGGCCCGTGCTGCTCGGTCGCCGCGATCGGAAGGATGGCAATCGTCCGGTCGACGTCGATCGAGCCGAACTCGCTCGCCCGATAATCGCCCCAGCGCAACCGCCGCTGCTTCTCGCTCACACGTCTCTCCTCATTGTCACTTCAGGCGGGACCGGCCGCGATCGCCTCGATCTCGACCTTGAATTCGGGGCGCGCGAAGCCGGAGACGATCATCAGCGTCGACGCCGGCAACGGATCGTCAAAGAGCCGGTCGCGCACGTCCATATAGGGTCGGAGATGCGCCCGGTCGGTGACGAAGGTATTGAGGCGCACCACGTGTGCAAGCGTCAGACCCGCCTCCGCCAGGATCGCCGCGATATTTTGAAAGCAAAGCTCGGCCTGCGCGCCGGCCTCCTCCGGTATCCGCTCGTCGGCGGCAATGCCGAGCTGGCCGGAACAGAGGACCAGGCGATGCCCGGCCGGCACCTCGACGCCGTGGCTATAGCGCGCGAAAGGCGGACGGATATCGGTGGGGTTGAGCGGGCGGACCATCATCTTCGGAGAGCTTGGACCACGCTACGATCCAGGGCGATGCGCTGACAAGGGGCGCTGACAGGAGCCGCTGACAAGCGCGTGAGCGGGGCCCCCGCAGCGGTGCCGCTTTCTTGTGCAACGGCCTTCGCCTAAACTGCGCTTTTATGGCCCCTCTGCGCGCGAATCGGGCTTGGCGGAGGGGTCTCGGCCGCGCGCCGCTGGCACGGCTCTTGCGGCGGAACGGGGAACACGGTTGCATAAGGAAAGCCGCGTTCAAGGCCCCAATCCGGCCGCGACGGGCAAGGCGGAGAACATACGCATGAACATGATCAGAGCATTGACTTTCGGCCTCGCTGCGGGCGCCGGCGCCCTTGTCCTTTCGGGACCGGCGCTCGCCCTCGACGAGATCACCTTCGGCACCAACTGGGTGGCGGAGCCGGAGCACGGCGGCTTCTACCAGGCGGCCATCGACGGCACCTACGAGAAATACGGCCTCAAGGTGAACATCGTTCCCAAGGCCGACCAGGCGATGCTGCTCGGCGGCAAGATCCAGTTCTACATGCAAGGGAACCTGCTCGGCACCTTCTCCGCCGTCGAGCAGGACGTGCCGGTGATGGAAGTCGCGGCGATTTTCCAGAAGGACCCGCAGATCATCATGGCGCACCCGGAAAGCGGGCTGAAGGAATTTGGCGACATTGCCAAGCTGAAGTCGCTCTATATCGGCGACGATCTCTTCGTCAGCGGCTACCGCTGGATGATGGCGGAGTATCCCGGCATCACGGAGGAGCAGCGCAAGCCCTATAACTATTCGGTCGCGCCGTTCCTCGCCGACATGGATTCCGGCCAGCAGGGCTATGTGACATCCGAGCCCTACGCGGTGAAGAAGGAAGGCGGCTTCGAGCCGACGGTCTTCCTGTTGGCCGACGCGGGCTACACCACCTATTCCACGATGATCGAAGGGATGGCGGATTATGTCACCGCCAACCCCGATATCACCAAGCGCTTCGTCGAGGCCTCGATCATCGGCTGGTACAACTATCTCTACGGCGACAACACGGCCGCCAACGATTGGATCAAGAAAGACAATCCGGACATGAGCGACGACCAGATCGCTTTCTCCATCAAGCAGCTCAAGGATTACGGGCTGCTCGTCTCCGGCGAAGCGGCTGAAAAGGGCATCGGCTGCTTCTCGGAGGCTGGGGTGAAGGGCTTCTACGACAAGATGGTCAACGCGGGCGTCGTCAAGGCGGACCTCGACCTTTCGAAGGTCTACACGACCGAATATGTCTGCAAGGGTCTCGGCATGGAGCTCGCGAAATAACCGCCGGAGGCTGACGACGCGTCGGCGGCGAACCGCGCCGCCGACGGAAGACGGGACGCGAGAATCGGCGAGGGAGACGCTCGCCGACGCCGGCTTTCTGGCGAAAAACGAGGCACAGCATTGAACGTCGTCGCGAACGCAGACGCACCATCGCGGAACCCGCGGAAGGCCGCGCCAGAGAACCGGCCGCTCATCGCGCTCCGCTCGATCTCCAAGGTCTTCTCCAACGGCACGCTGGCGCTGAAGGATATGTCGCTCGATGTCGGGCGCGGCGAGTTCGTCAGCCTGCTCGGGCCTTCCGGCTGCGGCAAATCGACGGCGCTCAGGATCATCGCCGGGCTCGGCGAGCCTACCGCCGGCACGATCGACTGGCCGACAGCGGATCATGATTCGAGCGGCCGGCCGCATCCGGAGCTTGGCTTCGTCTTCCAGGAGCCCACCTTGATGCCGTGGGCGACCGTCTTCGCCAATGTCTGGCTGCCCCTGCGGCTGAAGGGCATCTCCAAGTCCGCGGCGCGGAGCGAGGTCATGGAGACCTTAGCGATGGTGGGGCTTGAAGCCTTCGCCAACGCCTATCCGCGCGAGCTTTCCGGCGGCATGAAGATGCGCGTCTCGATCGCCCGCGCGCTCGTCACGAAGCCAAAGCTTCTCCTGATGGACGAACCGTTCGCGGCACTCGACGAGATCACCCGCTTCAAGCTCAACAACGACCTTCTGGAGCTTTGGGAGCGCTTCGGATGGACGGTGATCTTCGTCACCCATTCGGTGTTTGAGTCGGTCTACCTCTCGGAGCGCATCGTCGTCATGGCGGCGCGGCCCGGCCGGGTCTTCACCGAGGTGCCGATCGACGCGCCCTACCCGCGCCACGAGGATTTCCGCACCTCGGCGGTCTATAACGAGAACTGCCGGCGCGTTTCCGACGCGCTGCACGATGCGATCGAGGCGCGGGCCCGATGAGCGCGCTCGACGCCGGGAAGGCCCACACCGCTGACGAAGCCGACGACCGCCTCGCGCCGGAACCAGTGGGCGACGGCGTCGCCGAACGCGTCGCGCGGCTCGCCATTCCCGCCGCGATGCTCGTCCTCCTGATCGCCGTCTGGCAGATCTACGTGACGGTCGCGCACGTACCGCACTACATCCTGCCGAGCCCGGCCAGGATCGCCGAGGCCTTCGTCAGCGACTGGCCGATCCTCGGCAAGGCGCTCCTGGTGACGCTGAAGACGACGTTCCTGGCGCTCTTGATCGCGCTCGTCAGCGGCGTGGCGCTGGCGATCCTGATGGCGCAATCGCGCTGGATCGAGCTCGCGCTCTTCCCCTATGCGGTGATCCTGCAGGTGACGCCGATCGTCGCCATCGCGCCGCTGATCCTGATCTATACGTCGACGACCGGCCAGGCGCTCCTGATCTGCGCCTGGCTCGTCGCCTTCTTCCCGATTCTTTCCAACACCGCGCAAGGGCTGCATTCGACCGACCACAATCTCCTGAACCTTTTCGAGCTCTATGGCGCGAATCGCTGGCAGACGCTGATCCATCTGCGGCTTCCGAACGCGCTGCCCTATTTCCTCGCCGGGCTCAGGATCGCGGGCGGGCTGGCGCTGATCGCCGCCGTCGTCGCGGAGTTCGCGGCTGGCACGGGGGGGAGAATGCCGGCCTCGCCTTCCGCCTGATCGAGGCGCAGCACCGGCTGAACATTCCGCGCCTCTTCGCCGCGCTCGTGCTCCTGTCGCTGACCGGCGTCCTGATCTTCGCGGCGACGAGCCTGCTCTCGTATCTCCTGCTCAGGAACTGGCATGAGAGCGCTGTGCGGAGAGAGAACTAACGGCGGCGCGAGAACCAGGATGAAAGTCTGAGATGAAGGGGACGATCCCCGACGACGGCCCCTACCGGATCGCGCGCGCCCGCATTCCCGCATGCCTCGCCGACCCCGCGCTTGCGGCCGATTCCGACGGCCTCGCGCTTGTCGACATCGCCGTCGCGGACGGCAGGATCGCCGCGCTTACACCGGCCGCCGCCGAGGTTGCGGCGGATGCGCTCGATCTCTCCGGGCGGATGGTCTTCCCGGCCTTCGTCGATTGCCACACCCATATCGACAAGGGCCACATCTGGCCGCGCACGCCGAACCCGGACGGCACCTTCCCCGCCGCGCTGGAGCATACGGCGCGCGACCGGGTGGCGCGCTGGAGCGCCGACGACGTGTCGCGGCGCATGGATTTCTCGCTCCGCTCCGCTTACGCGCACGGCACGGCGGCGCTCAGGACGCATCTCGATTCGCTCAGCCCCCAGGAGACGATCTCCTGGCCGGTCTTCGAGGCGATGCGGGAACGCTGGGCGGGCAGGATCACGCTTCAGGCGGTGTCGCTCGTCACCATCGAGGAGGTGCGCGACAAGGACTGGTTCGCTTCACTCGCTGATCGCGTCGCGGCGGCGAAGGGCGTGCTCGGCACGGTGACCTTCATGGTGCCGGACCTCGACGCGCTGCTTGACGAAATTGTCCGCGCCGCGGCGGAGCGCGGGCTCGATCTCGATTTCCACGCCGACGAGACCGCCGATCCGGGCGCCGTCTCGCTCGACCGCATCGCCGAGTCGGTGCTTCGAAACGGCTTCAAGGGCCGCGTTCTCGCCGGCCATTGCTGTTCGCTCGCCCGCCAGCCCGACGACCGGGCGAAGACGACGCTCGACAAGGTCGCGAGAGCCGGCGTCTCCGTCGTCAGCCTGCCGATGTGCAACCTCTATCTCCAGGACAGACGCTCGGACGGCACGACGCCGCGCTGGCGCGGCGTGACGCTGGTGCATGAGATGAAAGCGCGCGGCATCAAGGTGGCGGTCGCCTCCGACAATACGCGCGACCCGTTCTATGCTTATGGCGACCTCGACGTGCTGGAGGTCTTCCGCCAGGCGACGCGCATCCTGCATCTCGATCATCCGTTTGGCGACTGGCCGGAGGCCGTGACGGCGACGGCGGCGGAGGTGATGGGGCTCGACGGATTCGGCCGGCTTTCCGTCGGCGGCGCGGCGGATTTCATCGTCTTCAAAGGCCGCTCGTGGACGGAGCTTCTTTCGCGGCCGGAATCGGAGCGGATCGTGGTAAGGAACGGGCGCGCGATCGACACCTCCCTCCCCGACTATTCGGAGCTCGACGATCTGATGGGAGCCGCATGATGACCGACATTGCCGCGCTCAAGGCGGCGCTCGGCGCCATCAAGACGGAAGACAATCCGGCGATCGTGAAGCAGAAGAGCCGTGACTTCTTCTGGTATTCGCCGGTCTTGAAGCGCCAGCTCGACCATGTGACGGCGGACATCGTGGTGACGCCGAAAAACGAGGCGGAGGTGATCCAGGTCCTGAAAACCTGCTTCGCACTCGGCGTGCCGGTGACGCCGCGCGGCGCCGGGACCGGCAATTACGGGCAGGCGATGCCGCTTTCGCGCGGCGTGGTGCTGAATCTTGCGGAGATGAACAAGGTCAAGACGATCGCGCCCGGCCGTGTCGTCGCGGAGGCCGGAGCGGTTCTCGCCGCGATCGACCGGGAGACGCGCGCGCATTCCGCGCAGGAACTGAGGATGCATCCCTCCACCCACGCCACCGCCACGATCGGCGGCTTCATCGCCGGCGGCTCCGGCGGCGTCGGGTCGATCAAATGGGGCGGCCTGCGCAATATCGGCAACGTGCTCGGCCTGCGCGTCGTCACGATGGAGGAAGAGCCGCGCGTGCTGGAATTGAAGGGCCGCGACCTGATGAAGGTCATGCACGCCTACGGCACCAACGGCATCATCACCGAGGTGGTGATGCCGCTCACCGCCAGCTACGAGTGGGTCGACGTGATCGCCGGCTTCGACGACTATATGGCGGCGGTGCGCTTCGCCAATCTCGTCGCCAACCAGGACGGGCTTCTGTTCAAGGAGATCTCCACCGTCGCCGCGCCGGTGCCCTACGACTATTTCCTACGCCATAAGAAGTTCCTGAAGCCGGAGCATTCCGTCGCGCTGATGATGATCGCACCGCAGGCGATCGAGCCGTTCCTGACCCTTGCGAAGGAGAGCCGCGCGGAGATCCTCTTCCGCTCGGATATCGCGAGCGAGGAGGAGAAGAAGGGCCTGCCGCCGCTCTTCGAGCTCACCTGGAACCACACGACGCTTCGTGGGCTGCGCGTCGATCCGACCATCACCTATCTGCAGGTGCTCTATCCCTTCCCCGACCATGTTGCGAAGGTGGAGCGAATGACGAAGATCTTCGGCGACGAGGTGCCGGGGCATCTGGAGTTCCAGCGCTTCGACGGCAATGTCTGCTGCTCCGGGCTGCCGATCGTGCGCTTCACCACCGAGGAGCGGCTCGACGAGATCGTCCGCATCCACGAGGAGAACGGCTGCCCGATCTTCAATCCGCACCGCTACACGCTGGAGGAAGGCGGCATGAAACAGACAGACGAAGTGCAGCTCGCCTTCAAGCGCGATGCCGATCCGAAGGGGCTGCTGAACCCCGGCAAGATGATCGCCTGGGAGAACCCCGACTACGACTGGAAATCGGACAAGGTCTATCTCTTCCCCGGCCTGCAGGCCGTGGCGGCGGAGTGACAATGCGCGTCCTCGTCCTTTACGCGCATCCGGTCGAGACGAGCTTCAACGCCGCGCTGCACAGCGCGGTGGTTGAGACACTCAAAGGCGCGGGCCACGCGGTCGACGATTGCGACCTCTACGCGGAGGATTTCGATCCGCGGCTCTCCCGCGAGGAACGGATCGGCTATCACGAGGTCGGACCGAATATCGAGCCGGTGCGCGGCTACGTGGAACGGGTGCAGGCGGCGGAAGCGCTCGTGCTTTCGTTCCCGGTCTGGAATTTCGGCTATCCAGCGATTCTCAAAGGCTTCTTCGACCGGGTCTTCCTGCCGGGCGTCAGCTTCGACCTGACGCCGGAGGGCGCCGTCCGGCCGAAGCTCACGCAAATCCGCAAGGTGGCGGCGGTCTGCACCTATGGCGGCACGCGGCTGCGCGCGATCCTCGCCGGCGACCCGCCGCGCAAGGCGGTGAAGCGGGTACTGCGGGCGCAATCCGGGCGGATGACGACGCCGGTCAAATACCTCGCCTATTACGGCATGAACACCGCAACGGAAGCGACCTGCGGCGCGTTTCTGACGCGCGTCAAACGCGAGATGGCGGGGTTTTGAGACGCCTCAGTCCGCCGGCGAAAGCACGAAGTCGTAGTCGATGCGCGCGTCCGGGCGGCGTTCCAGCTCGAATTCGATCGCGGCGTCGGCGGGAACGCGCTCCACCTTGCCGATCAGCGACCTGCGCACGCCGAAGACGGCATCGGAATCGATATATTCGTCGCCCTCGAAGAAGAGCTCGGTGACGATCGCGCGCATGTCCGGCGCGCCGACGATGTAGTGCAGATGCTTGGAGCGCCAGGCGTGACGCTCGCCCGCCCGAAGCAGCGATCCGACCGGGCCATCGTAGGGGACCGTGTATGATTTCGGCATGATGGTCGTGTAGTAGTAGCGACCCTTGTCGTCGGTCATGAAGCGGCCGCGCAGGTCCATCGGATCCTCGTCGGGCGACTGGAGCGGATACATGCCCGACGCGTCGGCCTGCCAGGTATCGATTTCGGCATTGCCAAGCGGATGGCCGAGCGTGTCGCGCACGGTGCCGCTGGCGAGAATGACGACGCCGTCCCGGTCCTTGGCGAGATGCACGCCGAGCGGAAGCATCGGCGCGTCCTTCAGGTAGAAAGGCCCGAGATTTGAAAGCTCGGTGCCGCCGCCCTTGGTGTTGATCATGTCGACCAGCGCCGACCAGCCGAGCACGTCCGACAGAAGGATGAACTCCTGGCGCTCGGGCGAGGAAATCTTCCCGCAGTCGTAGAGGAAGTTCAGCACGTACATCCACTCGTCCTGCGTCAGGTTGGTCTCACGCGTGAAGTCGTGGAGGTGCTCGATGAACTTGTCGAGCAGGAACGAGAAGCGCTCGTTCTTGCGCCCGCGGAACGAGTCCTTCACCGCATCGGTGATGGTCATCTGGTTGATGTCGCGCATCGTTGAACCTTCCTCCCGCTCAAATTCGTTATTGCTTTCGTCCGGCGCCGGGGGCACGCCCGATAGCTGTCGGAAACGTGACCATCGCCCGAACGGCTCAGCTTGACACGAGTCTGGAGGATGGCAGGCTTTCGGCAAGCGGAAAAATATCCGATCTGCGCAGGAATTGGGGAGGTCCGATGCGTATCGGCAAGCAGAGCGAGCCTTACAGCGCCATTGCGACCTCCGACGCCGATTCGATCACCGTGCGCGGCAAGGATCTGTGCGGCGAGCTGATCGGCAAGGTTGGGTTCACCGACTATTTCTATTTCCTCGTCACCGGCGCGATGCCGAGCGAGGAGCAGCGCTTCTTCACCGACGCCGTGCTCGTCGCAATCGCCGAGCATGGGCTGGTGCCGAGCGTGCAGGCGGCGCGCATGACGCTCGCCGCGGCGCCGGAGGCCTGGCAGGGAGCGATGGCGGCGGGCCTCCTCGGCGTCGGTTCGGTGGTGGCGGGAAGCTCGGAGGCGGCGGGAAATTTCCTGGTCGCGCTGCTTCAGGAGGCGAAGGAGACCGGCGCCTCGCAGGAGGACATGGCGCAGGCGGGACTGAAGCGGCTCGCGGCTGCAAAAGAGAAGGTGCCGGGACTCGGGCATCCACAGCACGCGACCGGCGACCCGCGCGCGAATTTGCTCCTGGAGCTTGCCGACGAGCGCGGCGTAAGCGGCAACCACATCGCCATGCTGCGGTTGCTGGAGAAGCACGCGCCGGCGATCACCGGGCGCACGCTTCCGATCAATGTCTCAGGAGCAATTCCCGCGGTGATGCTCGACGTCGGCTGGCCGGTGGAAGCGATCAAGGGACTGCCGCTGCTTGCCCGTGCCGCCGGGCTCGTCGCGCATCTTTATGAGGAATCGCGCCGCTCGATCGGGTTCATCATGTCCAATCATGCCGACCAGGCGATCCAATACGACGGCGCGAAATCGGAATCGGAATAGGAGCGCGACGTGGCGAAAGTGCTGCGCGACCTTCGGGTCGTCGAGATGGGTACCTTTATCACCGGCCCGGCGGCCTCGATGTACCTCGCCGATCTCGGCGCCGACGTCGTCAAGGTGGAGCGGCCGGGGACGGGCGACCCGTTCCGCGCCTTCAAGGGCGGCCTCTACAGCCCGCATTACCAGACCTACAACCGCAACAAGCGGTCGATCACCCTCGACACGTCGAACGCGGAAGACCGCGCGCTCTTCCACGAGCTGATCGCGGACGCCGACGTCTTCATCCAGAATTTCCGCCCCGGCGTCGCGGAGAAGCTCGGCGCCGGCGAGGCGGAGCTGCGCGCGCTCAATCCACGCCTCGTCTATTGCGCCATCTCCGGCTTCGGCACGAGCGGCCCCTATCGCGACCGCCCGGCCTACGACACGGTCGCGCAGGCGGCGAGCGGATTCCTGCGCCTCGTCATGCCGCCGGAAAGCCCGCGCGTCATCGGACCGGCGCTCGCCGACGCCATGACCGGCTTCTACGCGGCGTTCGGCGTGCTCGGCGCGCTCGTCGAGCGGCAGTCGACGGGCAAGGGGCGGCGGATCGACGTGTCGATGCTGGAGGCAATGTGCCACTTCAACCTCAATTCCTTCACCCACTTCTTCTCCGAAGGCGAGATCATGGGGCCGCTCAGCCGTCCGCGCGTCTCGCAATCCTACGTATTCGAATGCGCCGACGGGAAATGGCTGGCGCTCCACATGTCGTCGCCACCGAAATTCTGGGAAGGCCTCGCGGAGGTCATCGGGCGGCCGGATCTCTTCGACGATCCGCGCTTTGCGACGCGCGAGGCGCGCGTCGAGCACCAGGACGATCTGATCGTGTTCATGGCCCCGATCTTCAAGACCAGGCCACGCGCCGAATGGTGCGAGGCGCTCGCCGCGGCCGAAGTGCCGCATTCGCCGGCCTACGATTCAAACGAGGCCCTGGAAGACCCGCAAGCGCGCCACCTGCAGCTCAAAGTCACGGCGGAGCACCCCGAGATGGGCACCTTCACGACGGTGCGCAGCCCGCTCTCCTTCGACGGCGAGAAGAGCCTCGACGTCGTGCCCCCGCCGACGCTTGGCGAGCATAGTGATGAAATACGCGCCGAGGTCGCGGCGCGGCGCGGCGCCGGCAAATAGGCGAGATTCACCGCCACCACCCCTCCGTCGACTGGCGAAATAATAGGCAGAATCCCATCCGCCCGCCAATTTCCGGTGCTGCCTGAATGGCATGCACCTTGCTTCTCCTGGTGCGATGCAAAACGACCAGGGAGACGGTCATGGGTTGGGTTAGAGGAAAGCGGCTTTTGTCGGGGGCGGTTATTGCTGCGTCGCTCGGGTTAAGCGCAATCGGGCTGAGCACGGTAGCGAACGCGCAGGACGATACGATCAAGGTCGGCATCCTTCATTCGCTCTCCGGGACGATGGCGATCTCGGAGACCACGCTGAAGGACGTGATGCTGATGCTCATCGACGAGCAGAACGCAAAGGGTGGTCTGCTCGGCAAGAAGCTCGAGGCGGTGGTCGTCGATCCGGCTTCGGACTGGCCGCTCTTCGCGGAAAAGGCGCGCGAGCTGATCAGCCAGGACCAGGTGGCGGCGGTGTTCGGCTGCTGGACCTCGGTCAGCCGCAAATCGGTGCTGCCGGTGTTCAAGGAATTGGACAACCTGCTCTTCTACCCCGTCCAGTACGAGGGTGAGGAGAGCGAGCGCAACGTGTTCTATACGGGTGCCGCGCCGAACCAGCAGGCGATTCCGGCCGTCGATTATCTCATGAGCGAGGACGGCGGCTCGGTGGAGCGCTGGGTGCTGGAAGGCACCGACTACGTCTATCCGCGCACCACCAACAAGATCCTCGAGGCCTACTTGAAGGCGAAGGGCGTCGCGGACGAAGACATCATGATCAACTACACGCCGTTCGGCTTCTCCGACTGGCAGACCGAAGTGGCCGCGATCAAGACCTTCGGGTCGGCCGGCAAGAAGACGGCCGTCGTCTCCACCGTCAACGGCGACGCCAACGTGCCGTTCTACAAGGAGCTCGGCAACCAGGGCATTAAGGCGGAGGACATCCCGGTCGTCGCCTTCTCGGTCGGCGAAGAGGAGCTCGCCGGTCTCGATACGGCGCCGCTGGTCGGCCATCTCGCCGCGTGGAACTACTTCCAGTCGATCGACACGCCGGAGAACGCGGACTTCATCGAGAAGTGGCACACCTTCATCGGTAAGGACGACCGCACGACCAACGACCCGATGGAAGCTCACTATATCGGCTTCAACATGTGGGTGAAGGCGGTGGAGAAGGCCGGCACGACCGATCCGGACGCGGTGATCGACGCAATCGTCGGCGTGTCGGTGCCCAACCTGACCGGCGGCTTCTCGACCATGATGCCGAACCACCACATCACCAAGCCCGTCTATGTCGGCGAGATCCAGGCCGACGGGCAGTTCGATGTCGTGTGGAATTCGCCCGGCCTCGTGATGGGCGACGAGTGGTCCGATTATCTGCCGGACTCCAAGCCGCTGATCTCCGATTGGCGGGCGCCGCTCTCCTGCGGCAACTTCAACACCACGACCGGAAAGTGCGGCGGCGAGACGAACTAGCCGCCTGAATGACAAAGGGGGTCGGGCGCATCCCTGCCCGGCCCCGAGCCATCGGCTCTGAAGTGCCATCGGCTCTGAAGTGACGACGCGAACCCAGGGTGGCCGATGCTGAGGATTCTCGCTTCAGCGATCTTTCTCCTTCTCGCCCATGCGGCTTTCGACGGCGCGGCGCACGCCGAAAGTCTCGCCGATGCGCTCGGCGGCTTCGCGAAGGGCAGCTACGCCAAGACGGTCGACGCAATCGACGCCGTCGTCGCAAGCGGCGACGAGCGGTCCGTCGACGTCATCCGGGCGCTCAAGGCGAAAGAGCTCTATTTCGCCAAGGACGGCAAGGTCTACATCAAGCAGTCCGACGGAACGCTTCTCGACGCGGCGACCGGCGAGCCGCTCACAGGCGAAGCACCGTTTGGGCTGAAAGAGGTGCGCGTCAACAACCGCGTCCGCGGCGCCGTCGAAGCGGCGCTCGGATCGCTGAACCTGCTTTCGCCCGACCCGTCGAAACGGCTCGCGGCAGCAGAGGCGGTGTTCAAGTCGCGCGATGCGAACGCCTTGCCGGCAGTAGAGGCGGCGCTTGCCAAGTCGACCGACCCGGCGACCTCCAAGGTGCTGGAGCAGGCGCGCGCCGCCATCCTGATCGGCGATCCGGATGCGTCGGAAGCCGACCGCGTCGCCGCGGTCTCCGTGATCGCCGCGCGCGGCGACGATGACGCCATGGCGATCCTGAACACGCTCCCCGCCGATACGCCCGCCGCCGTTACCGGGGCTGCGAAGAGCGCCGTCGTCAAGATCGAACAGATCCTGGCGATCTGGAACGCCGCGCAGAACGTCTGGTACGGCGTGTCGCTCGGCTCCGTGTTGCTGCTCGCGGCGATCGGGCTCGCCATCACCTTCGGCGTCATGGGCGTCATCAACATGGCGCATGGCGAGATGGTGATGCTCGGTGCCTACACGACGTTCGTCGTGCAGGAGACGATTCGCAATTCGGCGCCCGGCCTTTTCGACTACTCACTGGCGATCGCCATCCCGCTGGCCTTCCTCGTATCCGGCGCAGCGGGTTTCGTGATCGAGCGGGCCGTCATCCGCTGGCTCTACGGCAGACCGCTCGAAACGCTGCTCGCGACCTGGGGCATCTCGCTCATCCTGCAGCAGGCGGTGCGCTCCATCTTCGGCGCCAACAACCGGCAGGTCGGCAATCCGTCGTGGATGTCGGGCGCCTTCGACATCGGGCACCTGACGATCACCTATAACCGGATGTGGATCGTCGTTTTCGCGCTCCTCGTCTTCGTGGTCCTCAACATCGTCCTGAAGGCGACGCCCTTCGGTCTGCAGATGCGGGCGGTGACGCAGAACCGGCGCATGGCGGCCTCGATGGGCATCCGTACGCCCTGGGTCGACGCGTTCACGTTTGCGCTCGGCTCCGGCATTGCCGGCATGGCGGGCGTGGCGCTCTCGCAGATCGACAACGTATCGCCCAATCTCGGCCAGGGCTATATCATCGACAGCTTCATGGTCGTCGTCTTCGGCGGCGTCGGAAATCTCTGGGGCACGCTAGCCGGTGCGCTGACGCTCGGCGTCGCGAACAAGTTCCTCGAGCCCTACGCCGGGGCGGTGCTCGCCAAGATCGCCGTGCTCGTGTTCATCATCCTCTTCATCCAGAAGCGTCCGCGCGGCCTCTTCGCACTGCGCGGCCGGGCGGTGGAATCCTGATGACGCGAGCGACGCTGAACGGGCTCGGCCGCGGCTGGCTGCCGATCGTGCTCGTCCTTCTCGCCGTCGCGGCGATCGTGCCGATCCTGCATCTTTGGCTTCCGCCGGGCCATCCGCTTCACATGCCGACCTATGCGGTGGCGCTCTTCGGCAAATACCTGACCTATGCGCTGCTCGCAGTCGCCCTCAACCTCGTGTGGGGCTATTGCGGCATTCTGAGCCTCGGCCACGGCGCCTTCTTCGCGCTCGGCGGCTATGCGATGGGCATGTACCTGATGCGCCAGATCGGCGCGCGCGGCGTCTACGCCAACCCGATCCTTCCCGACTTCATGGTGTTCCTGAACTGGAAGGCGCTGCCGTGGTTCTGGTACGGCTTCGACAGCTTCTTCTACGCCGCGCTGATGATCGTGCTGGTGCCCGGCGTGCTCGCCCTCATCTTCGGCTGGTTCGCTTTCCGCTCCAGGGTGACCGGCGTCTATCTCTCCATCATCACCCAGGCGCTCACCTACGCGCTTCTCCTCGCCTTCTTCCGCAACAATTTCGGGTTCGGCGGCAATAACGGGCTGACCGACTTCAAGGACATCCTGGGCTTCGACATCCAGTCGGACGCAACCCGTTCCGCGCTCTTCGCCGCGACCGCGATCGCGCTCGCGCTCGGCGTGCTCGTCACCGCCGCGATCGTGCGCTCGAAGTTCGGCAAGGTGCTGGTCGCGGTGCGCGACGCAGAGAGCCGCACGCGCTTCCTCGGCTACCGGGTGGAGCATGTGAAGCTTTTCGCCTTCGTCGTCTCCGCCTGCATGGCGGGGATCGCCGGGGCGCTTTACGTGCCGCAGGTCGGCATCATCAATCCGAGCGAGTTCGCGCCGGCGAACTCGATCGAAGTGGTGATCTGGACCGCCGTCGGCGGCCGCGCCACGCTCGCCGGCCCCATTATCGGCGCCGTCCTCGTCAATCTCGCGAAGAGCTACTTCACGGCGGCGCTTCCGAACGCCTGGCTCTTCCTGCTCGGCGGCCTCTTCGTCGCCGTCACGCTATTCCTGCCGAAGGGCATTCTGGGCACGTTCAGCGATGGATGGCAGGCGGTCGCGGCGCGACACCGCGCCGTCTTCGCTGAGAAGGGAATGGACCCGCCCTCGGAAATGGACCTGAGCGAAGCCGATGACATGCTCTCAGACGACGCATTCGGCCCGACCGATCATTCGCCCGGCCCGTCCGCTGGCGTGCACTCGGCCGAGCCGCAACCGACACCCGCCGAGTAGACCGATGCCAGACCCGCTCGCCTCCGGACTTCTCTACCTCAACAACGTCACGGTCTCGTTCGACGGATTTCGAGCCCTGAACGCGCTTTCCTTCACGATCGAGAAGGGCGAGATGCGCGCCATCATCGGGCCGAACGGGGCCGGCAAGACGACCATGATGGACGTCGTCACCGGCAAGACCCGGCCCGACGCGGGCGACGTCTTCTTCGAGGGATATATCGACCTGACCCGGCACGACGAGGCGGAGATCGCCGAGCTCGGGATCGGCAGAAAATTCCAGAAGCCGACGGTATTCGACTTCCACACCGTCTGGGACAATCTGGAGCTGGCGCTGAAGGAGGACCGCGGCGTCTTCGCCACCCTCTTCCACCGATCGAGCTTCGAGGAAGAAGCGCGCATTCGGGAGATCCTTGAGACGATCCGTCTTGAGCACCTGCAGGACCGCATCGCCGGGAGTCTCAGCCACGGCCAGAAACAATGGCTGGAGATCGGCATGCTGCTCGCGCAGGACCCGAAGCTCCTGCTCGTCGACGAGCCGGCCGCCGGCATGACCGACGAGGAGACCGCGGAGACGGCGAAGCTCCTGAAACGCATCGCGGAGACGCATTCCGTCGTCGTCGTGGAGCACGACATGACGTTCGTGCGCGATCTCGACGTGAAGGTGACGGTGCTGCACGAGGGCTCGGTGCTCGCCGAGGGCTCGCTTGACCATGTGAGCGCCGATCCACGCGTCATCGAAGTTTATCTGGGGCGGTGAGATGCTGAGCGTCGAAAATCTCGACCTTCACTACGGCGCGGCGCAGGCGCTGAAGCACGTGAGTGTCGGCGCGGAAGCGGGCAAGGTCACCTGCGTGCTTGGGCGGAACGGCGTGGGCAAGACCAGCTTGATGCGCGCCATCGTCGGCCAGCACCCGCAATCGGGCGGCGAAATCGTCTTCGACGGGGCGCCGCTTACCGGCTCGCCCTATGCGCGCGCTCGCGCCGGCATCGGCTACGTCCCGCAGGGGCGGGAAATTTTTCCGCTGCTCACGGTGCGCGAAAACCTGGAGACGGGATACGCGCCGCTGAAGCGCGGCGAGCGCAACGTGCCCGACGTCGTGTTCGAGCTGTTCCCGGTGCTGAAGTCCATGCTCGGGCGTCGCGGCGGCGACCTCTCCGGCGGACAGCAGCAGCAGCTCGCCATCGGCCGCGCGCTCGTCATGCGCCCGAAGCTCCTCGTCCTCGACGAACCGACCGAGGGCATCCAGCCCTCCATCATCAAGGATATCGGCCGCGCCATCGTCTACCTGAAGGAGCAGGCCGGACTCGCCATCGTGCTCGTCGAGCAGTATCTCGACTTCGCACAGGAGCTTGCGGACCGGATTGCGATCATGGATCGTGGTGAGGTCGTCTTCTCGGGCACTGCCGCTGATCTCGATGACCCTTCCGTTCGCCGCCACCTTACCGTCTGAACCGGCCCCCGACTGGACCCCGGGCGCGGCAACGCCGCGTTTCGAGCGGACCGAGGGTGCTCGCGCGCATCGCGTTCAAGCACGATTCCGGTGCGACGCGGCTCGACCGGCTGCACCAGTCGGGTGCGGCGAAGGTGCGTTTTCCCCATCGTCCGGCTGAGAACCCGCCGGAGGCCGTCCTCATCAACACGGCGGGCGGGCTCACCGGCGGCGACCGCATGGCGGTTTCGATCGACCTCGCCGCGGCGTGCCGCGCCGTTGCAACCTCGCAGGCCTGCGAGAAGATCTACCGCTCCTCCGAAGGCCCAGCGGAAATCCACACCGACGCTCAAGCTCGGCACGGGCGCGCGGCTCGACTGGCTGCCGCAGGAGACGATCCTTTTCGATGGTGCACGGCTCTCTCGGCGGCTCGAAGCCGATCTTGCGGCGGGCGCAGAGCTTCTCGCGATCGAGGCCCTGATCTTCGGCCGCACGGCACATGGCGAAACGGTGCGCTCCGGGTTCTTCGCCGACCGTTGGCGCATCCGCCGCGACGGCCGGCTCGTCTTTCGCCGACGATCTCTCCTTCGACTGGACGGATGCCGATCTCCTGCGGCGCTCCGCGACCCTGGACAGCGCCGCAGCGATGGCGACGGTGCTCTTCGTGAGCGCCGAGCCCGAGCGCCGCCTCGACGCCGCCCGAGCCATCGTCGGCGAAGCCGGCGGCGTCAGCGCCTGGAACGGCAAGCTCGTCGCGCGCATCGTCGCGCCAAGCGGCTTGGCTCTCAGGCGCACCCTCATCCCCCTTCTCGCCGCGCTTCGCGACGGCGCCTCTCTCCCGAAACTTTGGCGGATCTGACCGATGAACCTCACGCCGCGCGAAAAGGACAAGCTGTTGATCGCCATGGCGGCCATCGTGGCGCGCAAGCGGCTGGAGCGTGGCGTCAGGCTGAACCATCCGGAGGCTATCGCGCTCATCACAGATTTCGTGGTGGAGGGCGCGCGCGACGGAAAGAGCGTCGCGGAGCTGATGGAGGCGGGCGCGCATGTCGTCACCCGTAAGCAGGTGATGGAGGGCATTCCGGAGATGATCCACGACGTGCAGGTGGAAGCGACGTTCCCGGACGGCACTAAGCTCGTCACCGTGCACGAGCCGATCCGGTAACCGGCGATGGCGGAATTCCACGTACCGGCCCCCTTCGACCCGTTCGACCTCACAGCGATCGGCAGCGTGCTCGCCGTCGTCCTTCTCGTCCTCGGCATCCGCAAGCTCTGGAGCGCACTCAAATGATCCCCGGCGAAATCTTTCCGGCAAAGGGCGAGATCGAGCTCAATGCCGGCGCGGAAACGGTGACGCTCTCCGTCGCCAACAAAGGCGACCGGCCGATCCAGGTCGGCTCGCACTATCATTTCTTCGAGACCAACGGCGCGCTCGACTTCGACCGCGAGAAGGCCCGCGGCATGCGGCTCGACATCGCGGCGGGCACGGCCGTCCGCTTCGAGCCCGGACAGACGCGCGAGGTGACGCTGGTGCCCTATTCCGGCGCGCGCAAGGTCTACGGGTTCAATCAGAAAGTGATGGGCGCCCTTTAGAGAAGCGCCCGCGGAACGGGAGAGCCCAATGACGACGCAACCCTACACAGGCGGATGCCAATGCGGAGCCGTCCGCTACGAGGTGACGGCAGACCTCGACCACACCATGACCTGCAACTGCTCACGCTGTGGCAGGACCGGCACGATCATGTGCTTCGTCCCGACACCGCAGTTCCGGCTTGTTTCGGGTGAAGGCGCGATGACGGAATACCTCTTCAACAAGCACGTCATCCACCACCTCTTCTGCTCGACCTGCGGCATCCAGAGCTTTTCGCGCGGCCAGATGCCGGACGGGACTCCGATGATCGCGATCAATTGCCGCTGCCTCGACGATGTCGATGTCGACGCACTGCCGCCGTCGCAGAAGTTCGACGGCAAGAACGCATAACCTTCCGGAGCCCGCTTCCATGCCCGCCCGCCTCTCACGCGCCGCCTATGCCCACATGTTCGGCCCGACCGTCGGCGACAAGGTTCGCCTCGCGGATACCGAGCTGATCGTGGAGGTGGAGAAGGACTTCACCACCTATGGCGAAGAGGTGAAGTTCGGCGGCGGCAAGGTGATCCGCGACGGCATGGGGCAGAGCCAGGTTTCCCGCGCCGAGGGCGCCGTCGACACCGTCATCACCAACGCGCTCATCATCGATCACTGGGGGATCGTGAAGGCCGATATCGGGCTGAAGGACGGCAGGATCGCCGGCATCGGCAAGGCCGGCAATCCCGATACGCAGCCTGGCGTCGACATCGTCATCGGTCCCGGCACCGAGGCGATCGCCGGCGAAGGCAAGATCCTGACCGCCGGCGGCATGGACGCGCACATCCACTTCATCTGCCCGCAGCAGATCGAAGAGGCGCTGATGTCGGGCATCACGACCATGCTCGGCGGCGGCACTGGACCCGCGACCGGCACCAACGCCACGACCTGCACGCCCGGCCCGTGGCACATCGCGCGCATGATCGAGGCGGCCGACGGCTTCCCGATGAATCTCGGTTTCGCCGGCAAGGGCAACGCCTCGCAACCGGCGGCGCTTGTCGAGCAGGTGAAGGCCGGCGCCTGCGCGCTGAAATTGCACGAGGACTGGGGCACGACTCCGGCGGCCATCGACTGCTGCCTGTCGGTTTGCGACGACTACGATGTGCAGGCGATGATCCACACCGACACGCTGAACGAATCCGGCTTTGTCGAGAATACGATCGCCGCCTTCAAGGACCGCACCATCCATGCGTTCCACACAGAGGGCGCCGGCGGCGGTCACGCGCCCGACATCATCAAGGTGTGCGGGCTTGCAAACGTCATCCCCTCCTCCACCAACCCGACGCGGCCCTACACGCGGAACACCATCGACGAGCACCTCGACATGCTGATGGTGTGCCACCATCTCGATCCGGACATTGCCGAGGACGTCGCCTTCGCGGAAAGCCGCATCCGCAAGGAGACGATCGCGGCGGAGGACATCCTGCACGACATGGGCGCCTTCTCCATCATCGCCTCCGACAGCCAAGCGATGGGCCGCGTTGGAGAGGTGCTGATCCGCACCTGGCAGACGGCGCACAAGATGAAGGTGCAGCGCGGTCGGCTCGCGGAAGAGAGCGGCGACAACGACAATCTCCGCGTCAAACGCTACATCGCCAAGGTCACCATCAACCCGGCCATCGCGCACGGCATGGCGGAGCACATCGGCTCCGTGGAGGTCGGCAAGCGCGCGGACCTGGTGTTGTGGAGCCCAGCCTTCTTCGGGGTGAAGCCGGACCTGGTGCTCCTCGGCGGCGCCATCGCGGCCGCACCCATGGGCGATCCGAACGCCTCCATCCCGACGCCGCAGCCGGTGCACTACCGGCCGATGTTCGCTGCCTTCGGGCGCGCCGTCGGGGCGACCTCGGTGACCTTCGTGTCGGGCGCAGCGGCCGGCGACCTTTCCTTGTGGGAGGAGTTCGACATCGACAAGGAGCTCGTCGGGGTCTCCGGCACGCGCGGCGGCCTCTCCAAGGCGTCGATGATCCACAACGCTGCGACGCCCAAGATCGAGGTCGATCCGGAGACCTACGAAGTGCGCGCCGACGGCGAGCTCCTGACCTGCCCGCCGGCCGACGTGCTGCCGATGGCGCAGCGCTATTTCCTGTTCTGACGGCTCAGCTGATGAGCGCCTTCGTTGCAGCACTCGTGTTGAACCCGCTTCTCCCGGCGTGTGCAGCCGGTCTCGCGCTATCGATGTGGCTTTGTTGGCGCTGGCGCCTGGAAATCTACCCGGTGTTCAACGGTACGATCGCGGTCGCGACCTTCCTCTGCCTCTTTGCGCTTGCGATGGCCGGGGGTCTTACCGCCGCCGACTACTACGCCCTGAACGGAGGCGATGAGCCGACGCTTCTCGCATTTTGGCGACCCTTCGCCGTTGCCGCGGTCGGCGCGCAGCTTGCCTTCGCCACCCTGCGCGCCGGGCTGGCGCGATGATCCGCGCCATCAAGGTTATCCATGCCGGGCACTGGAGCAGGGTTGCAACCGACGCCGTCGTGCTTGCCTATGACGACCGCCATCGCCGCCGGCTCGCGATGAAGGGCGAGCGCGGCGTGGAATTCCTGCTCGACCTCCCCGAGGCGACAGCGCTTCGCCACGGCGACGGGCTGGTGCTGGAGGACGGGCGCATGGTGGAAGTGCGCGCCAAGCCGGAGCCGCTTCTGACGGTGACGGCGAAGGACGCGCATCATCTGACGCGGCTTGCTTGGCACCTCGGCAACCGCCACGTGCCGGCGGCGATCGAGGCGGAGCGCATTCTGATCCGCCCGGATCACGTGCTCGCGGAAATGCTCGCCGGGCTCGGCGCGGAGGTCGCGGCGATCGAGGCGCCCTTCGACCCGGAGGGCGGCGCCTATGCGCATGGCGGGGACCATGGGCACGGGCATGACTGAACGCGATCCCGGCTCCGCGGAGGCGCCCGCCACGACGGCGCTGCTGAAGCTCATGACCTTCCTCTCGCCGGCCTTCCCGGTCGGCGCGTTCTCCTATTCGCACGGCCTGGAGTGGCTGATCGACACGGCCGAGATCCGCACCGCCGATGCGCTTCAGACATGGCTTGCCGAACTCCTGACGCACGGCTCGCTGTGGAATGATGCTGTGCTCTTCGCCGCCGCGCATCGTGCCGCACGGCTCGGCCAAAGCAAGGCTTTGCTTGACGTCGCGGCGCTCGCCGAAGCGCTTGCCGCCTCGCGCGAGCGCCACCTTGAATCGATGGCGCAGGGTCGCGCCTTTCTCGCTGCGTCGGCGGGCGCCTGGCCCGCGCCCGTCATCGACCTTATGACAAAGCACGACGGCGCGGCCTATCCGGTCGCCGTCGGCGCGGTCTCGGCGGCGCACGACATCGGGCTGCATGCCGCCCTCCCCGCTTATCTCAACGCCTTCGCCGCCAATCTCGTGTCGGTGGCCGTAAGGCTCGTGCCGCTTGGCCAGAGCGCCGGGCTCAAAGTCCTTGCGGCGCTGCATCCGCTCATCGCGACGGCCGCGGAGCGCGCGGGAAGGTCATCGCTCGACGATCTCGGTTCCGCCACGATCCGCGCCGACATCGCGTCAATGCGGCACGAGACACAATATTCGCGGGTGTTCCGCACATGAGCCACGACGAAACCATGAGCGGAAAGACGGGCGCATCGACGCCGCCCAACGGACCGTTGCGCGTCGGCATCGGCGGGCCGGTCGGCGCCGGCAAGACGACGCTGACGGAGATGCTCTGCAAGGCGATGCGGGAGCGCTATTCGGTCGCCGTCGTGACCAACGACATCTACACCAAGGAAGACGCGCTGATCCTGAACCGCGTGCAGGCGCTGCCCGAAGACCGCATCCTCGGCGTGGAGACAGGCGGCTGCCCGCACACGGCGATCCGCGAGGACGCCTCCATCAACATCGCCGCGATCGCCGAGATGCGCGCGCGCTTTCCCGACCTCGACGTGGTCTTCATCGAATCGGGCGGCGACAATCTTGCCGCCACCTTTTCGCCGGAGCTCGCCGACATCACGATCTATGTCATCGACGTCGCCGGCGGCGAGAAGGTGCCGCGCAAGGGCGGGCCGGGCATCACCCGCTCCGACCTCCTCATCGTCAACAAGATCGACCTCGCACCCTATGTCGGCGCCGATCTCGACGTGATGGAAGAAGACACCAAGAAGATGCGCGGCGAGCGCCCCTACGTCTTCGCCGACATGCGCCGCCGCCAAGGCCTCGACCGCGTCGTCGCGTTCATCGAAGAGGTCGGCGGACTCGCGCGCTGAGCGCTGTCGTCACCACCATTTCGAAATTCCGGGACAATCGACGAAGTACTGCTTCGACTTCGTCTCGCTCGCGTCGACCAGGCGGCAATTCTTGTGCTTGCCGACATATTTTCCTGCGACGGGTCCACGGATCGTGAAGCTCGGGGTGAGCGTGTAGATGCGGTTGCCACGCGTCACCTCCTGAAGGCAGTTCAGCTTCACCGCGCTCTTGCCGATGGTCCGGCCCGTGCAGTCATAGGAACCGCCGAACATGTACCACGCCTGCGCGTATGCGGCGGACGTGGCGAGCATCAGTCCCGCGCCTGCCAGCAGCGCCCTGAGCAGATACCCCGCAGCCATTCGTAGCCCCCTCCGACAGCCGATAGAGTCAGACTGCCCGCTCCTTGTGGTTGCAGTCAAATCTTTGATCCCCTCTTCGATTGTCCTCCGCATGCCGCGACCGTGGTCGTCGAGGCAGTGACACAGCTTCTCGAAGAGCGTCCGGAATCGAGCCGAGCCGTCGAGCCGCTTGGAAATCACTGAACAAGCGGAAAACCCGATGGTTTCGGCGATCTGGCGCATTTCTGCTGCGTTGCAGCATGTTTTTTTCTTGCCGAGTTCAGTGAATTCCCGTCTACTAAACAAAACAACTAAACATTGGCTCATTGGGCCGACCAACTAAAGGCCGGTGTGCGGCCTCGGGCGTGCGAGCCGCGACGGCCGCATGGAAACGCTAGGAGGATTAGCATGATGAGATTGCATCGTGGGGCGTTGGCCGTTCTCGCGGCGGGGCTCCTCTCGGGCGCGGCGGTCAGCGGCGCTCAGGCACAGGGAGAGCTTACGCTCTGCTGGGCCGCATGGGACCCGGCGAACGCGCTGGTGGAGCTCTCCAAGGACTTCACCGCCGAGACCGGCACCAACATGAAGTTCGAGTTCGTGCCGTGGACGAGCTACGCCGACCGCTTCCTGAACGAGCTCAATTCGCACGGCACGCTCTGCGATCTCATCATCGGCGACAGCCAGTGGATCGGCGGCTCGGCGGAGAACGGCTACTACGTCAAGCTCAACGATTTCTTCGACAAGAACAACATCTCGATGGACGACTTCATGCCGGCGACGGTCGTCGGCTATTCGGAGTGGCCGAAGAACACGCCCAACTATTGGGCGCTGCCGGCGATGGGCGACGTCGTGGGCTGGACCTACCGCAAGGACTGGTTCGATCGCCCCGAGCTGCAGAAGGAATTCAAGGACAAGTACGGCTGGGACCTCGCGCCCCCGACGACCTACGACCAGCTGAAGCAGATCGCGGAGTTCTTCCAGGGCCGCGAGATCGACGGCAAGAAGGTCTATGGCGCCTCGATCTATACCGAGCGCGGCTCCGAAGGCATCACCATGGGCGTGACGAACGTCCTCTACGACTACGGCTTCCAATACGAAAACCCCGACAAGCCGTTCGACATGGAGGGCTTCGTCAACTCTCCCGAAGCGGCGAAGGGCCTCGAGTTCTACAAGGAACTCTACAAGTGCTGCACGCCGCCAGGCGCATCGAACGTCTACATGGGTGAATCGGCAGACGCCTTCAAATCCGGCCAAGTGGCGCTGCACATGAACTTCGCCTTCACCTGGCCCGGCCTCTACAAGGACCCGAATGTCGGCGGCGACAAGATCGGCTTCTTCGCCAACCCGGCGGGTCCGGACGGCCACTTCGCCCAGCTCGGCGGTCAGGGCATCTCGGTCCTCGCCAACACCGACAACATGGACGGCGCTCTTGCCTACATCAAATGGTTCGCAGGCAAGGACGTGCAGGCCAAGTGGATGCAGCTCGGCGGCTTCTCCTGCGCTACGTCGGCGCTCCAGGATCCGGCGTTCCTCGACAGCACCCCCTATGCCAAGCCGTTCCTGGAATCGATGGCTATCGTGAAGGACTTCTGGGCCGACCCCTCCTATGCGGAGCTGCTGCAGGCCATGCAGAAGCGCGTGCACGATTACGTCGTCGCCGATCAGGGCACGGCGCAGGAGGCGCTCGACTCACTGGTCAAGGACTGGACCGAAGTTTTCCAGGACGAAGGCAGGCTCTAGGCCTGTCTTCTTGAAAGCCGCCCCTCCCGGATTGTCTCGGGAGGGGCTTCCATCAAGATGCATGGAACGGCAGGATCACCGGGGATGAGCGATTCCTCCGTCAAGATCGTATTGGCCGATCGGGTCGCTGCGGGGACGCCGGCCGAGGTGGCAAAGCGCCTTCGCGGTCTGTCCGACCGCGCCCTTGCCTGGCTTTTCATCACGCCGACGATCCTCCTGCTGCTTGCGATCAACATCTTCCCGCTGATCTGGACGATCTACCTGTCGTTCACGAACTACCGGGCCAACCGGCCGAACGCCGAGATCGAGAACATCGGCCTGCGCTATTACGAGCGCATCCTGACCGATACCGACGTCTGGTACGGGATGCAGGTCACCGCTCACTTCGTCATTTGGACGATCGTTTTCGAGACCGTCATCGGCTTCGGCCTCGCTTACCTGATCGACCGAAAATTCCGCGGCCACGCCTTCTGGACCACGGTGATCCTGATTCCGATGATGCTGTCTCCGGCCGTGGTGGGAAATTTCTGGAAGTTCCTCTATCAGCCGCAGATCGGGCTCTTCAACTACGCCGTCTCGTTCCTCTCCGGCGTCGACCCGACGTCTTTCGAGATGCTCGGCGAGGTGAGCCTCGCGCCGTGGGCGATCGTGATCGTCGACGTGTGGATGTGGACACCCTACGTGATGCTGATCTGCCTCGCGGGCCTCCGCTCGATTCCCGAAGACATCTATGAGGCCGCCGAGGTCGACCGCGCTTCAAGCCTGCGGCAGTTCTGGTCGATCACGCTGCCGATGGCGCTGCCCTTCATCATGCTCGCGGTGCTCTTCCGCGGCATCGAGAATTTCAAGATGTTCGACATGGTCAACCTTTTGACCGGCGGTGGCCCCGGCTCGACCACGGAGCTTGCCTCCATCACATTGAAGCGTGAAGCCTTCGAAAGCTGGAAGACCGGCTATTCATCGGCCTTCGCCATCATCCTCTTCGTCACCGTCTTCGGCCTCGCCAACATCTACGTGAAGGCGCTGAACAGGGTGAAGCAGCGATGAGCGCCGCGACAACCGCCCATTCGGTCGTCGAGCCGACCTCACGCGCCAAATTCGTCGCCGGCACGCTCGTCATTCTCTATGCGCTGATCACAATCGTCCCGCTCGTCTGGATCGTCGCGACGAGCTTCAAGACGCCGCCCGATTCGATCGCCTATCCGCCGAAGGTGCTCTTCAGCCCGTCGCTGGAAGGCTACGTGAACCTCTTCACCACACGCACGCGGCAGACACCGGAATACATAGAGAGCCTGCCCCCAGCGACGGCTTGGTACGACAAGCTCGTGCGCTCCCGCAACATGGTCATCGCCGGACCGTCGAACGTCGTCCAGCGCTTCACCAACTCCATCATCATCGCCTTCGGCTCGACCTTCCTAGCCGTTTTCCTCGGCGTGCTCGCCGCCTACGGATTCTCACGCTTCAAGGTTCCGCTGAAGGACGATTTGCTCTTCTTCATCCTGTCGACGCGCATGATGCCGCCGATCGCGGTCGCGATCCCGATCTATCTCATGTACCGGGAAGTCGGCCTGACCAATTCCAAGATCGGCATGATCCTTCTTTACACGGCCGTGAACGTGTCGCTCGCCGTCTGGCTGCTCAAAGGCTTCATCGACGAGATCCCGCGCGAATACGAGGAAGCCGCCATGATCGACGGCTATTCGCGCCTGCACGCCTTCATCAAGGTAGTGCTGCCGCAGGCGACGACGGGCATCGCGGCAACGGCGATCTTCTGCCTGATCTTCGCGTGGAACGAATACGCCTTCGCCGTGCTCCTCACCTCCGGCGAAGCGCAGACCATGCCGCCCTTCATCCCCTTCATCATCGGCGAGGGCGGACAGGACTGGCCGGCGGTCGCGGCGGCAACGACGCTCTTCCTGATCCCGATCTGCGTGTTCACGATCCTGCTCAGGAAGCATCTCCTGCGTGGCATCACCTTCGGAGCGGTCAGGAAATGAGCGCCTCCGACAGCAGCGGCCGCCCGCCCCGCCAGACGCTCCTGACGCGCTTCCTGCGGATGCGCCGCGGACCCTGGGAGGGCCTCGCGACGATCGTAATCGCGGCCGGCATCGTCATGCTGATGCAGCCGCTGGCGCTGCCGCTCTACACCTATTCCTTCGTCACCATTCTCGCCGGCACCGCGATGTTCGTCATCGTCAGCCATTTCCCGGATTGACGCCATGGCCGAGATCAGGGTCGAGAACCTCAGGAAACAGTTCGGCGATTTCGTCGCCGTCAAGGATTCGATGCTGACGGTGGAGAACGGCGAGTTCTTCGTCATGCTCGGTCCGTCGGGCTGCGGCAAGACGACGACGCTCAGGATGATCGCCGGGCTGGAATTGCCGACCTCCGGGCGGATCCTGCTCGACGGCGAGGACGTAACCTTCAAGCGCGCAGCGGAGCGCGACATCGCCTTCGTGTTCCAGCTCTTCGCGCTCTACACGCACATGAACGTGCGCAAGAACATCGCCTTCCCGCTCGTCACCCAGGGCACGCCGCGCGCCGAGATCAAGGCGCGCGTGGAGGAGACGGCGCGGCTCTTGAGGATCGATCACATCCTCGACCGCTCCATCTCCGGGCTTGCCGGCGGCGACCGCCAGCGCGTGGCGCTCGGCCGCGCCATCGTGCGGCGGCCGAAGGTATTTCTGATGGACGAGCCGCTCGGCACGCTCGACACGGAGTTCCGCGATCTCATGGTGCGCGAGCTGCGCGAGCTTCATAACCGCATCGGCGCCACCACCGTCTACGTGACGCACGACCAGCTCGAAGCGATGGCGATGGCCGACAAGATCGCGGTGATGAATCGTGGCGTCGTGGAGCAATACGCCACGCCGCAGGAGATCTACGATCGCCCGGCGTCGATGTTCGTCGCGGAATTCATCGGCTCGCCGCCGATGAACTTCCTGCCCGTCCATTCAAGCCTCGCCAAGGGGGCGAAGACGCTCCGGGTCAACGGGGCCACCGTCCCCGTGCCGGAGATCCACGAGGAAGTCGCGGAGACGGAGCTCGCGCTCGGCGTCAGGCCGGAGCACATCCGCTTCGACGATTCCTCGGCGCTGCGCGGCTCGGTGTTCGGCTCCGAATATCTCGGCACCACGCAGATCGTGACGGTCACGACCGAGCACGGGCCGCTCAAGGCGCGGCTTCCGGCCAACGTGCCCGTCGCCGACGGCGAAACGGTCGGCCTCGCCTTCCGTGGCGAGCGGCTGTCGCTCTTCGAGAAGGCGAGCGGACGCGCCATCGCGACCGCGCGGAGAATGGGGGGCGCGCATGGCTGACGTCGCGCTCTCCCGCGCCACCAAGCGCTTCGGCGAGACGGTCGCGGTCGACGCGCTCGATCTCAAGATCGCCGACGGCGAGTTCGTCGTCCTGCTCGGGCCGACGGGCGCCGGCAAGACGACGACGCTTCGCCTCGTCGCCGGGCTGGAAAGGCCGGACACCGGCTCGGTCTCGATCGGCGGGCGCGACGTCACGCAGATTGCGCCGGCCGCGCGCGACGTCACATTCGTGTTCCAGCAATATTCGCTCTACCCGCATCTCTCCGTTTACGAGAACCTCGCCTTCCCGCTGCGCTCACCGGCGCGCCGCGTGCCGGAGGCGGAGATCAAGTCGCGCATCCAGCAAGTCGCCGATGTGTTGAGCATCGCGAGCAAGCTGGAGAACCGCGCGACGAAGCTTTCCGGCGGCGAGATGCAGCGCGTCGCCATCGGCCGCGCGCTGGTGCGCCGCCCCGCCGTCTATCTGATGGACGAACCACTTTCCTCGCTCGACGCCAAGCTCCGCGCCGATCTCCGGCTGGAGCTGAAGCACATCCAGCACAGCCTCGGCGCCACCATCCTCTACGTCACCCACGACCAGATCGAGGCGATGACCATGGCAAACCGGATCGGCATTCTCTCCGAGGGGCGGCTGATCCAGATCGGCACACCGCGCGAGATCTACGAAAGCCCGCGCAGCATCTACGTCGCCGCCCGGCTTGGGCAGCCGAGCATCAACCTGTTCCCGGCCGGGCTCCTTCCCGACGGCGGCGCGCCCGCCGGCACGCACACGATCGGCGCGCGCACCGAGCATCTCAGGATCGCCAAGGCGACAAACGGCAAGGCGCAGGCGACGGTCGACTGGATCGAGCATCTCGGCGACCAGAACCATCTCCATATCCGCGTCGGCGAGCACAAGCTCGTCACACTCGTCGATCCCGCGACGGAGCTGAAGGCCGGCGACGCGATCAGCGTCGAATTGGATGGCCCGCTTTGCTTCGACCAGGCGGGAGAGCGGATCGGAGGCGGGAATGCTTGACCAGAAGCAGCGCCGAAATCTGATCGAGGCCGTCGCCAAGGCGGTGATCGCGCATACCGACGAATTGACCGCGCTCGACAGCGCCATCGGCGACGGCGATCACGGCGCCAACATGAAACGCGGCTTCGAGGCGGTGCTCGCCGATCTCGACGCGCTTTCCGGCAAGCCGCTTCCCGACGCGCTGAAGGCGGCGGGCATGCAGCTCGTCATGAAGGTCGGCGGCGCTTCCGGCCCGCTTTACGGCACGCTGTTCATGACGCTCGGCAAGAGCCTCGCGGAGGACGCCGACCGCGCCGGCTTCGCGACAGCCTTGAAGGCGGCGATCGAAGGCGTGAAGGCGCGCGGCAAGTCGGATGTCGGCCAGAAGACCATGCTCGACGTTCTCGTCCCGGTGCAGGAGGCGGTCGCCGACGATACGACGCTCGACGCCGTCGTGCGGCGCGCGCAGGAAGCGGCGGAGGCAACCGTTCCGATGCTTGCGACGCGCGGGCGCGCCTCGTTTCTCGGCGAACGCTCGATAGGACATATGGACCCGGGCGCGCGGTCGAGCGCGCTCATCGTCGAGGCCGCCGCAGCGGCGCTTGCGGCGCAAACGTGAAGGCGGCCATGAAGAACGTCGGCATCGTCATCGTTTCCCACTCCTCGCTCGTCGCCCAGGGCACAGCCGACATGGTGCGGCAGATGGTGGGCGACGAAGTGCCCCTCGCCTTCTGCGGCGGCAATCCGGAGGGCGGTCTCGGCACCAGCGTGGAATCGATCATGCAGGCCATCGACAGCGCCTGGTCGGAGGCCGGCGTCGCCATCCTCGTCGATCTCGGCGGCGCGGAGACGAACAGCGAGATGGCGGTGGAGATGCTTCCCGGCGACCGGGCGAAGCGGGTCGTGGTGTGCAACGCGCCGATCGTGGAGGGCGCGGTGATCGCCGCGACGGAAGCCTCGGGCGGCGCACCGCTCGATGTCGTGAAACGCACGGCGGAAGAACTTTCCCCGGCTTGAAGATGGAATCGCGAATGTCCGGCAAGGTCATGACGGGGTCGGTTCTGATGACGCACGCGGTGGGTCTCCACGCGCGGCCGTCGGTGAAGCTCACCAAGCTCGCCAAGACCTTCGAAAGCCGCGTTGAGCTGGCGCTCGGCGCCGACGGCCCGTGGATCGACGCCAAGAGCATCGTCAAGGTCATGGCGACCAAGGCGCCGCAGAACGCGGTCCTGCATTTCCGCGCCGAAGGCGACGACGCGACGGCGGCAATCGATGCGCTCGTCGGGCTGGTCGCCAAAGATTTCGGGGAGTCCGACGTGGCGGACGTGGCCCATGCCGGAACCGGTTGAGATCAAGGGCCGCTCCGCTGCTCCCGGCATCGCCGCCGGCCCGCTCTTCCGTCTCGACGCGGAGATCGCTCGCCGGCTGCCGACCGGCGACGTGAAGCGCGAGCGGCAAGCGCTGAGTGCCGCGGTATTGAGCGCAATCGAGCAGATTTCCGGCCTGATGAACGCGGCGGAAGCCGACGAGCACGGCATCCTCGAGTTCCAGGCGGCAATGCTTTCCGACGACGAGCTGACCCACCCGGTCTTCACGCGGATCGATGCCGGCGACAGCGCCGAGGCGGCGTGGATCGCCGTGCTCTCCGAGCAGATCACCGGCTTCGAGACGGCCGACGACGACTACTTCCGGGCGCGCGCAGCCGACCTCGTCGATCTGCGCGACCGGGTGCTGCGAAATCTGTCGGGCGCCGACCTCGCCGCAGCGCCGGCCGGCGCCATCCTGACCGGCGCCGACATCACGCCGACCCGCTTCCTGGAGACCGACTGGTCGCAAGGCGGAGGGGTCGCGCTTTCGGCGGGAAGCGCCACCAGCCACGTCGCGATGCTGGCGCGCGCCCGCGGCGTGCCGATGGTGGTCGGACTCGGCGACATCGTCCTCGACGACCATCGCGAGGCCATGGTCGACGGCGACAGCGGTGCGGTGGTGCTGAGCCCCGGAGAGTCGGAATTCGCCTTCGTGGCAAAGCACCGCGCCGCCAAGGCGAAGGACGGCGAACGCTTCGCCCGCTATCTCCACGCAAAGGCATGCACCGCCTGCGGCGTCGCGATCGACGTGATGGTCAACGTCGCGCGGCCGGAGGAAGTCGACCTGATCGACGTCACCACGACGGACGGCGTCGGGCTGATGCGGACCGAGTTCCTGTTCTCCGGCGACACGCTGCCGGACGAGGAGGCACAGTACCGAGCCTACGCGAAGGTGCTCGACTGGGCGGACGGACGCCCCGTCACGATCCGCACCATCGACGCCGGCGGCGACAAGCCGGTAAAGGGGCTGACGGTGGAGGAGCCCAATCCGTTCCTCGGTCTGCGCGGCATCCGGCTTTCGCTGGCACGGCCGGAAGTGTTCCGCGTGCAGCTCCGCGCGCTCATCCGCGCCGCCGCCCACGGAAACCTCAAGGTCATGCTGCCCATGGTCACGGTCCCCGCCGAGATCGAGGCGGCTCGCGGCTATCTCGACGCTGTCCTCCAGGAGCTTGCTGCGGAGACCGCCGCCGCCGCGCGCCCGGCGCTCGGCATCATGGTGGAAGTGCCCGCCGTCGCCATTCGGCCGGAGGACTATGCGGCGGCAGAGTTCTTCTCGATCGGCTCAAACGATCTCACCCAATACGTCACCGCGGCGGCACGCGACAGTCATCGCGTCGCCGATCTTTGCGACGTCACCAACCCGGCCGTGATGAAGCTCATCGCCGATGTCGCCGCCTTCGGTAACCGCGCCGGCATCGAGGTGAGTCTTTGCGGCGATGCCGCCGGCGACCCGACGCTGGTGCCTGCCCTTCTCAAGCGCGGGCTGCGATGCCTGTCCGTCGCCCCGGCAATGCTCGGCCCGGTCAAGGCGGCGATCGCCGGAACGCAGCTCGATGGTTGAGCGTGGCCAGCGCAACGGCGACGCAACTGTCAGCGCCGGCGTCGCGGAATACAAGGCGATCCTGCAACGCGTGCTCGAAGCGCGTCCGTCCGGCACTAGGCAGCGCATCGCCGCGGCCCTTTCCAAGAACCGCAGCTTCGTGACGCAGATCACGTCGACCGCCTACGACACGCCGATCCCCGCCCGCCACGTCGATCTGGTTCTGGAGATCTGCCATTTCTCGCCGAGCGAGCGGAAGGCGTTCCTCGACGCCTATGCGCGCGCGCATCCGAACCGGCACGCGCCGCCGCGCGACCAGCCGCGCACGCGGACGCATGTCATCCATCTGCCGGATCTCGGATCGGCGGCCAAGAACCGCCAACTCGACCAACTGGTCGGGGATTTCGTCGAAAAGCTCGCCAATCTCGTCGCGCGGGCAAAGGACTGAGGAGGGGCAACGGTGAAGAAGCTCATCAACCAAGTCGATACGATCCTGGCTGAAAGCCTCGACGGCTTCGCGGCAGCGCACGCCGACCTGGTCACGCTCGGCTCGGACCACAAATTCGTGCGCCGGCGCAACCTGAAGCCCGGCAAGGTGGCGCTCATTTCCGGGGGCGGCTCGGGGCATGAGCCGCTTCACGCCGGCTTCGTCGGTTACGGCATGCTCGATGCCGCCTGCCCCGGCCAGGTCTTCACCTCGCCGACGCCGGATCAGATGCTCGACGCCGCGGAGGCTGTCGCAGACGGCGCCGGAGTCCTCTTCATCGTGAAGAACTACGAAGGCGACGTCATGAATTTCGACATGGCGGCGGAGATGACGACGGAGCTTGAGATCGAGGCGATGTCGGTCAGGACGAATGACGACGTGGCGGTGGAAAATTCCATCTATACGGCCGGGCGACGCGGCGTCGCCGGAACGATGATCGTGGAGAAGATCGTGGGCGCCGCCGCCGAGGAGGGGCGCGACCTCGAAACGCTGAAGGCGCTCGGCGACAGCGTCAATCTGCGTACCCGTTCCATGGGCGTGGCGTTGACGAGCTGCACGGTGCCCGCCGCCGGCAAGCCGACCTTCGACATCGGCGAGGACGAGATGGAGATGGGGGTCGGCATCCACGGAGAACCGGGCCGTCGCCGCGTGAAGCTCAAACCCGCCGACGCGATCGTCGAGGAGATGATGACCGCGATACTCGACGATCTGGCCGAGAAGAGCGGCGAGGCAATCCTGCTCGTCAACGGCTTCGGCGGCACGCCCGCGATGGAACTCTACCTTGTCTACAACTCAGCGGTGAAAGTGCTTGAGAAGCGAGGGCTTAAGGCGGCGCGTTCGCTCGTCGGCAACTACGTGACCTCGCTCGACATGGCGGGCTGTTCGCTGACCGTCTCGATGCTCGACGCGGAGACGGCGCGGCTGTGGGACGCCGCTGTCCACACGCCCGCGTTGCGCTGGGGGATGTAACTGCGGAGTTCCTGCCTTATTCTGAGTCGTCCGACTCAGGAGAGGCCGCACATGCCATCGAACGCGAAGAGCGGTCGCTCGCACGCTGAAGAGCGCTTCAACAAGGCGCGTAAGACCGACGAGGAAGCGCGCGCGATCATCGATTTGGAGCGCGACGCCCTGCGCAAGAAGACGGCACGGCTGCGCAAGCTGAGGCTCGCTCAGGAGGCGAAAGAGGCGGCCGCGCCCGCGAAGACGCCGAAAAAAGCCGTGCCGAAGAAGAGCGCGGCCAAGAAGCCGGTGGCGAAAAAACCAGTGTCAAAAAAGGCAGTGGCAAAGAAGCCGGTGGCGAAAAAGGCGGTCGCGAAGAAAGCCGCCGGCGGGAAGAAATAGCGGTGTCGAAAGGAAGCGGCGTCTAAGCGGGCGGTCGCCCCTGATACGCCGCTTCGAGCAGCGCGCGGATGCCGTCCGCCTCAAGCGGCCGCGGATTCCAGTAAGGGTCTTTCATCGCCAGCGCGACGGCGCGCTCCACGCCGTCTTCCGGCATGCCGATATCCTTCAACGCGAGCGGAATCTTCAGGGCGCCCGCGAGGTCGAAGAGCCCCCTCCCCGCATCCGCCACGCCAAGTGCTGTGGCGATCGTCCGCATCGCCCGCGGCGCGGCCTGAGCGTTGTAGGCGGTCGCATGCGGCAGCACGATCGCATGCGTCTCCGCATGCGGCAGATCGAAAGCCCCGCCGAGCACGTGGCAGAGCTTGTGGTGCAGCGCCATCGAGGTTGAGGCGAGGCACATGCCGCAGAGCCAGGCGCCGTATTGCGCGGCCGTGCGCGCGTCCACGTTCCGCGGCGCGTCGACGATCGCCGGCAGCGCCGAGGCGAAGGCGCGGAGCCCGGCCTCCGCCATCATCTCCACGATCGGGTTGCGATCGGCGGCGTAGAGCGCCTCTACCGCATGCGCCATGGCGTTCATGCCGCTCGTCGCGGAAAGGCGTGCCGGGAGCGAAAGCGTCAGCTCCACGTCGTAGATCACCGCCTCCGGCACGACCTTGGGCGAGCGGATCGTCTTCTTCTCGCCCGCCGCCGTCTCGCCGAGCACCGGCGTCACCTCCGAGCCAGCATAGGTCGTCGGAATGACGAGCTGCGGCGCGTCGGTCCTGAGCGCGATGGCCTTGCCGAGGCCGGTCGTGGAGCCGCCGCCCACGGCAACGACGCAATCGGCGTCGTGCTCCTCGAAAATCGCGGCCGCCTTCTCCGTCACCTCCACCGGCGTGTGCATCATCGCGCCGGGAAAGATGGCGGCTTTCAGGTCCCCGAGGATCGCGGCGACACGCTCGCCGACCGCCTTCTGCCCGGGCGTGGAAAGCACCAGCGCCCGCCGCCCGCCAATGGCACGCAGGACCTCCGGCGCCTCGGCGAGTCGGCCAGGGCCGAAGATCACACGCTGCGGGCGCCCCTCGTAGACGAACGGCGCGATCATGTTTGCGTCAGTCATCCCTGAGAATCCTCCGCGGGCGCAGCCGGCCCTTGCCATCGGGGGCCGACCGGGTCATTTCCCTTGGGCCGGCCCACGGGCCGCCCGCCGCCGCCATGGAAGGTACCATGATCGATCTTTATACCTGGACGACGCCGAACGGACGCAAGGTCTCCATCCTCCTGGAGGAGCTCGGGCTCCCTTACGAGACCCACGCCATCGACATCGGCAAGGATGACCAGTTCAAGCCGGAATTCCTGAAAATCAGCCCGAACAACAAGATCCCCGCGATCGTCGACCGCGACAACAATCTGGCGCTGATGGAATCGGGCGCGATCATGATCTACCTCGCCGACAAGGCCGGGCAATTCCTGCCGAAACATGGCGAGCCGCGCTATCGCGTGCTGGAATGGCTGATGTGGCAGATGGGCGGCATCGGCCCGATGCTCGGGCAGGCGCACCATTTCCTGCATTTCAACCGCGGCAAGGCGCCCTATGCGGAGGAACGCTACGGCAAGGAAGCGCAGCGCCTCTACGGCGTTCTCGACCGGCGGCTGGAAGGCCGCGAATTCCTGGCCGACGACTATTCGATCGCCGACATGGCGACCTGGCCATGGATCTCCCGCTTCGAATGGCAGGAGATCGACATGAACACGTTTCCCAATGTGAAGCGCTGGTACAAGGCGATCGCGGCGCGCCCAGCCGTCGAGAGGGGCTATGACGTGCCGAAATCCACAGCCGACATTCCAATGCCGTGAATGCCGTCGACCGTGACGAGAAGAAGACACCGCCGGGCGTCCTGCCGGAAGGCACGCGCGTCTATGCCGTGGGAGATATCCACGGCCGTCTCGACCTCTTGCAGGAGCTCGCGGGGAAGATCGAGCGCGACCTCGCGTCGGCACCGGTCGACCGCGTCGTCGAGCTTTATGTCGGCGACTATATCGATCGCGGGCCGGACTCCCGCGGCGTCGTCGAGTGGATGATGGAAACGCCACCGCTCGGCAATGAGCGCATCTGTCTGATGGGGAACCACGAAGAAATGCTCCTGCAGGCGCTCAACATCTCGTCCGGGATGACGGACTGGCTTTTCAATGGCGGCGACGAAACGATCGCATCCTATCTGGTGGGCAGGACCGAGCGCCCCGACTTTCCCACGTTCGAGGCGCTGCGCCAGGCTTTCGTCGCAGCGCTGCCGGAAAGCCACCGGAAATTCTTCTCAAGCCTGCCCCGCATGGCCGAAATCGGCGGCTATCTCTTCGTCCATGCCGGCATCCGCCCGGGCGTTCCGCTTGACGCGCAGGACCCGGAGGATCTGATCTGGATCCGTGAGCCATTTCTCGATTCCGACGCCGACTTCGGGAAGGTCGTCGTTCACGGGCATAGCCCGGTTTCCGCGCCGGAGGTCCGGGCGAACCGCATCGGCATCGACACCGGGGCAGCCTATGGCGGGCGCCTGACCTGCCTCGTCCTGGAAGGCGCAGGGCACCGCTTCCTCGCGACGTCGCCCGGCCGATGACGCGCGTCCTCGTCACCGGCGGGGCCGGCTATGTCGGAAGCCATTGCTGCAAGGCGTTGGCGGAGGCGGGCTTTGAGCCTGCGGTCTTCGACAATCTGTCGATGGGTCATGAGAGCGCCGTGCGCTGGGGGCCGCTTATCGAAGGCGACATGCGCGACGCTGAAGCGCTTCGCCGGGCGATGGCGGAGGTCAAGCCGGAGGCGGTCCTGCATTTCGCCGCGCTCTCGCTCGTCGGGGAATCGACAGCCCATCCGGAGCGCTATTACGCGGTGAATGTCGCGGGAACGCTCAACCTCCTGGAGGCGATGCGCACCGCCAGCGTGGAGCGAATCGTCTTCTCCTCAAGCTGCGCCGTCTACGGCGAGCCGGAACGCGTCCCAATCACCGAGGACCTGCCGCTCAATCCGGTCAGCCCCTATGGCGTCACGAAACTCGCCTGCGAGTGGATGATGGACGATTTCGGGCGCGCCCATGGCCTGCGCTCCATGCGGTTGCGCTACTTCAACGCGGCGGGCGCCGACCGCGACGCGGCAATCGGCGAATGGCACGACCCGGAGACGCACCTGATACCGCTGGTGCTCGATGCCGCGCTTGGACGCCGGCCGTCGATCCAGGTCTTCGGAACGGACTATCCGACGCCCGACGGCACCGCGATACGCGACTACATCCATGTCGAAGACCTTGCCGCCGCGCATGTCGCAGCGCTTCGCCATCTTATCGACGGCGGGGCCACCGCGGCGGTCAATCTCGGGACGGGCCAGGGCGCCTCCGTGCGCGAGGTGATCGCGGCGGTGGAGGCGGCGACGGGCCTGAGCGTCCCGGTCAAAGAAGCGCCACGCCGCGCCGGCGATCCGCCGAGGCTCGTCGCCGATCCTTCGCTCGCCCAGACGCTCCTCAATTGGCGCGCCGCCGCCGACCTGTCGAACATCGTGGCGGATGCGTGGCGTTGGCACCGCAAGCTGACGGAAGAACTCAGCCGCACAAAGTCCTAGATTCTCCCGCGGTCGATTGAAATCACGACAGCCGGACGCTAAGTATCAGGCGCGCCAGGCCGGGCCCCTCTGGCAGCGGGTTCCCCCGCTGTGATGTCGGACTGGACGTTCACCGTCAGGCCCAGCCGTCCCTTCGATTCTCTCTCCTCGAAAGGCGACCGCAGCGGCGGGCACCCGGTGCAACGCAAGGTGCCGCATGCTTGAATTCGTCCCCGCCGAGGCCGTCTCGGCCTTCCTGCAGGTCATCCTGATCGACCTCGTCCTCGCGGGGGACAACGCCATCGTCATTGGGCTCGCCGCGGCCGGACTGCCGCGCGAGCAGCGCGCCAAGGCCATCATGGTCGGAGTCGTCGCAGCGACGCTTCTGCGCATCCTCTTTGCCAGTATCGCGACCTGGCTGCTCGCGATCATCGGTCTGCTCCTCGCCGGCGGCATCCTGTTGCTCTGGGTCTCCTGGAAGATGTGGCGCGAAATCCGCGCCGGATCGCACGTCGGCGAGGCGGCGGACCACCTTGCTGCGGGCGGCAGCTCCGGCGGCGGCGCGAACACGCCGCGCAAGACTTTTGCGCAGGCCGCCTGGCAGATCGTCATCGCGGATGTCTCCATGTCGCTCGACAACGTGCTCGCCGTTGCCGGCGCCGCGCGCGAGCATCCCGGCGTGCTCGTCTTCGGCCTTGCGCTCTCCGTCGCGCTGATGGGGCTCGCAGCCTCGTTCATCGCGCGGCTCCTGAACCGCTTCCGCTGGATCGCCTATCTCGGGCTCGCGATCATCTTCTACGTGGCGCTCAGGATGATCTGGGAGGGAGCGTTCGAGATCCACGAGGCCGTCGCCCTGACGCAAGTTTGGCCCGGCACGCTCCTCGCCGCGGTCAGGCCGGAACTCGCCGCCGATCTGTGCGCCGCTGAGACGACGTCGCTCGGGAGCTGGGCCGAGCTTGCGCCGCTCTCCCGACGCTTCGAACCGGTGGGAGCGGCCTGAGGATGTTCGGCATGGAGCTCTCGTCGGAAGTCACGACGATCCTGCAGGTGATCTTCATCAACGTTGTCTTGTCAGGCGACAATGCCATCGTGGTCGGCATGGCCGCCGCCGGTGCGCCGCCGGCCATCCGCCAGAAGGTCATCTTCTACGGCATCGCCGGCGCGGTCGTGCTGCGCGTGCTCCTCTCCCTTCTCGCCGTGCAATTCCTGCAGGTGGTGGGGCTGCTCCTCGCCGGCGGCATCCTGCTTCTGTGGGTGTGCTGGAAGCTCTACCGCGAGATCCGCTCCAGCGCAGCGGAACATAGCGGCACGCAGGCTCTGGGCGAGATGCAAGATGGCGAGATCGCCGTGGAATCGACGAAGTCGCTCGGCGAGGCGATGTGGCAGATCATCGTCGCCGACATCTCCATGTCGCTCGACAACGTGCTCGCCATCGCCGGTGCGGCGCGCGAGCACCCGTGGATCATGGCTGCCGGCCTCGCCCTCTCCGTCGCACTGATGGGCCTCGCCGCGACCTTCATCGCGCGCCTTCTCGACCGCTATCGCTGGCTCGCCTGGATCGGTCTCCTGGTCATCCTCTACGTCGCCGCAAGCATGGTCTGGGAAGGCGGCTGGGAGGTCGAGGCGGCGTTCCTGGGCGAGGCCATGCACTGAGCCCCGCCGGTCGGAGCGCCTCCACAGCCGCGGCGGGCCGTCATCCTTCCGTTGTGCTGCCGAGCTAGCTTTCGTCCGGTCGTCGCGTGGCTGGTGATCCGTGGTGCTTCCAACCAGCCTGATAGGCCCGAAGCGGTTTCAGGCCGCCTCGTCGGTCTTTTTTTCGGATTTTTGTTCCGGCGTCCGCCCCGACTCCTGACCCGGCATCCGGTTCGTCTCCCCCTTCGGCTCGCCGGTCTCGGCGGGCCGCTTTTTCTGGCGCACCAGCCCGATCAGAAAGCCGGCGGTGGCGCTCTGCACGCCGAGCGCCATGGCGAGCGTCGCGAGCGCCGCGAGGCGGATGTTCACGTCCGGATCGAGGTCGCCGAAGCCGGTGACCATCCAGTGCAGAGACGACACTGCCGCGACGAGGAAACCGAGCGCAAAGAGCCCACCGCCCGCAAGACAGAAGCGATCGACGGTGAAGAGCTGGCTCATCGCCTCGAAGCGCGGCGTCTCCGGAAGCCGCCCGGCGGTGACCGCCGCGGTCTTCGCCACGGCGTAGAAAAGGACGAGCTGCGTTCCGACGAGAATGGCCGCGACAGCCATCAAAAGCGTCGCCGCGTCGAGCGTGACCGGGCCGAGATCGAGCGGGCCGGCGACGAGCGCCGCGGCAATCAGCGCGCCCATGCTGGCGAGCGCCCCACCGGGATAGAGGAAGAGCCAGTGCGGTGCGAATTCGAGCAGCAGCTTCAAGTGCCGCCAGCCGTCGCGCCAGCTTCTGAGATGCGGCGGCCGCGAGCGCCCGTCCTGCTGCAGCGTCGTCGGCACTTCGGCGATCCTGAGCTCCGCGATCGTCGCCTTCACGATCATCTCCGACGCGAACTCCATCCCCGGCGCGTCGAGGTCGAGGGCGAGGACCGCCTCGCGGGAGAACCCGCGCAGCCCGCAATGGAAGTCGCCGATCGGGCTGCGGAAGAAGAGCCGCCCGACGAAGGAGAGAACCGGGTTGCCGAGATAGCGATGAAGCTTCGGCATGGCGGAGGCGGCGATGCCGCCGCGAAAGCGGTTCCCCATCACCACGTCGTAACCGGCGCGGAGCTTCTCCACGAAGAGATCGAGATTGGCGAAATCGTAGGAATTGTCGCTGTCGCCCATGATGACGAAGCGTCCGCGCGAGGCTCGAATGCCGGCGATCAGCGCCGCGCCGTAGCCGCGCGCTGGGACATCCACGACACGCGCGCCGCGCGCGCGGGCGATCGCCTGGCTGCCGTCGGTGGAGCCGTTGTCGGCGATGACGACCTCGCCGGCGATCCCCGACCGCCAGAGGAAGGACTTCGCCTTGTCGATGCAGATGCCGAGCGTCTCCGCCTCGTCGAGGCAAGGCATCACGATCGAGAGCTCGATCGCGTCGACATTCGCTAGGCTTTTCTCCACGTCGGCGAGCGCCGCGTGCACCGGGTTTTCGCCCGGCGAATCACTCATCATCAACTTTCCCGCCGATAACCGGAGGGTAAGCTAGCGCGGCGATGCTTGCCGCCAGGTGAATCGCGGGCGAAAAATCCCATGGCGGCGACGGAAAACCTTTCCGATTCCGGAACTTCGGCGGATCGCGCGCGGCCGGGCCTGTTCGACCGGAAGGCGCTTTTCTGGGCGCTGGCGCTGATTTTCGCCGCCCTCTACCTGCACGACCAGTGGCTCGGCTTCCGCCAGCTCGCCGACCTTTCCACGCTCAGCGCCGACAATGGGATGCGTCTGCAGGAGGTGCGCGACCTCGCAGGCGGGCAGAGCTGGTTCGATACAAATCAGCACCGCTACCTACCGCCGAATGGCACGCGCATGCACTGGTCGCGGCTCGTCGATGCGCCGCTCGCGGGCGCGCTCCTGGCGCTCACGCCGCTCGTCGGAGAGAACCTTGCCGAGCGTATCGTGCTCACCGCCTGGCCGGTCACCCTCTTCGCGATCTATTGCGGGCTCGTTTTCGTTGCGCTTCGGCGGACCTTCGGCGTGCGTGCGGCGCTTCTCGCCATCGCCTTCGCGCCGAACCTGCTCGTCTTCCGCGACCTCTTCGGCGCGGGCGAGATCGACCACCACAACGTTCAGGTCGTGCTGACGCTCGGCTCGGTCATAGCCTTCGCCGCTGCCGCGTCGCGACCGGCGGTCGCGCTCCTCGGCGGCGCGGCCTCGGCGCTCTCGCTGGCGGTGGGACTTGAGACCCTCCCCTTCGTTGCAACCGTCGGTCTTGCCTATGGCGTCGCATGGTGCGTCGACCCACGCCAGGCGCGCGCCTTCCGCCTCTACGCCGCCGCACTAGCGCTCGGCTCGCTCGTGGCGTTTGCGGCGGAGACTGGGCCCTCCTATTGGCTGGCGACGGCCTGCGACACGCTTTCCCCGCCATGGCTGCTCCTGACCGTCGGAGCCGGCGTGGTCGCACTCGCGGCGACTGCGATCGGCGCGCGCCTCGCCACGTGGCCGAAGCGGCTGGCGGTTCTGGCAGTGGGCGGAGCGGTGCTCGCGACGATTTTTGCGTTCGTCTTCCCGCGCTGTCTTGCCGGGCCCTATGGCGCCGTCCCCGATGCGGTCCTGAAGGACTGGCTGGAGCTGACCGGCGAAGCCTTCTCCTTCACTGAAATCCTCACCCGTTACCCCGTGCGGGCGGCGATCGTCTTCGGCCCAACGCTTGCCGCCGCCATTGCGACATGGATCGGCGCGTTCCGCCCCGGTGGAGCGAGCGGCGGCGAAGGCCGGCGGCTGCTCTTCGTTTGCGCGGGGCTCCTCACGCTCACCCTCCTCCTCTCGGCCGTGCAGATTCGCGCCATCTATGTCGGCTGCGCGGTGATCCCCATCGCCGCCGGCTTCGCGCTCGACCGCGTTATCGCGATTGCGACGGCGCAAGGCGCGAGGGTGCGGCGCGCACTCGCGCTCTTCGTCGCCGTCGCCTTCCTCTTCGAGCTGCCCTGGGTTTCCGCCGCGGCGTTCGCCGAACGCGCGGGCCTCGTCTCGCCGGCCGCCATGCACGATCCGAAAGAGATGCGCGCCTGCCTGGAAGAGCTGCCGGCGCTCCGTAATCTGCCGAAGGGCACGATCCTTGGCCCGCTCGACCTCGGCGCGCATATCCTCTTCCTGACCGACGATGCGATCGTCTCGGCAGGCTATCACCGCAACGTTGAAGGAATCGTCGCGGGGATCGAGGCGTTCGCTGGCGATGAGACCACGATGCGCGACTTCGCGGTGCGCGATCGCGCGGATTACGTGGCGCTCTGCCTGCCGTGGATCACGGCGTATCCGGAGCGCTATGGAGCCTTCGCCCGGCGGCTCGCGGACGGCGCTGCTCCGCCGGGATGGCTGACGCCGGTAGCGCTCAGGACACAGGCGCTGAAACTCTGGCGGGTCGCCGTCGGCGGGGGTGGCTAGCGGTCCTTCACGACACGCCAGACCTGCAGCGGGCCGGTTCCGAGGTCGAGCGGCTGGAGCCATGGCACCTTCTGGCCGTCGGTCAGTTCGCGCGCGAAGGGCCGCGCTTTCTCCGGCGGCAGCAGCCAGCTCTGGCAGAGCGCGACGTAGTCGACGCCGTATTTGTCGACCTGGTGGCGCATGTCGCCCTCCGAGCCGGCGAAGGCCTTGAAGCCGGCGATCACCCCCTCCGTCGCGCGGTGATAGCCGGCGACGATGATCGAATGATGCGTGTGGAGGAGGAGCGGCGGGCCGAGGCCGGGCTGCGCGAGGACCAGTCCCGGCGGCAACTGGTTGAGCGGCGTCAGCGAGCGCGGGTCGGAGCATGGCTCCCCCGCCGGCGCAGGTTCGAACCGGTCGGCGGCGAGGGACTGCGCCGCGCTGCCGATCACCGCCCACACGATGCCGAAGAGCAGGAAGGCCCCTGCCGCGGAGGCGAGACGCAAGGCGGCGGGGCGCTGCGCCGCGTCGCCGGCGAGGATCCAGTTGAGGAACCAGGCGGCTGCAAGCGGCAGGAAGGCGGACGCGACGTAGACGATGCGGATCTGCACCTGCGCGCCGAGGACACCGAGCCAGAGGAGCGCGGCGAGAAGCGCCAGCATCGGGCGCGTCTCCGAGCGGCCGCGCAACGCCGCGACGGTCGTCACGATCGCGGCGACGAAGAGCGGCGGGACCGACTGAAACCCCGGGATCGGATTGACCTCCACGAAGCGCCAGAATGGGAACGCCTCCACCGTCTGCGACAGAAGCTCCGTCAGATAAGGCTCCGGCATGTTGGCGTAGAAGCCGTGCAGGCACGCCGGATTGAGGACCGCGAAGAGGATCGGCGGGACCGCGCCGATCGCGCCGCCGGCGACGAGCCGCAGCGGCCACGTGCGCAGGCGCGCGCCTGCAAGCGCCAGCGCCACGGCGATCACGCCCTCCCCGACCGAAATCATGAGCCACGGCGCAGAGAGCCTGTCGCAGGCGGGCGTCAGCCATTGCGACGGCCCGTTGTCGATAAGGAACCCGGCGAACGACGCGGCCGCGAAGCCAATGCCGAAGAAGAGGAGCGCCGGGGCGGCACGCTCGCCGCGAACGATCCAGGCGACGGCAAAGGCAAGCGCGATCACGGCGACGAAGGGAATCGTCTCCAAAACCACCGCCAGCGACAGAGCACATGCGATGCCGCTCGCGAGCGCCGCCTTGCGGCTCCGGTCCGACAGGCCGAAACAGATCGCGGCGAAGGCGACGAGGATCACCTCGACATTGTGATGGTCGATGCGGCCGGGCGCGAAGAGATCGCGGAAGACGATCATCTGCGCGGCGACGAAGACGGCGAAGCCCGCCGCGCGCGGGCCGAAGAGGCGCGCCGAGCCCCAGGCGACCACGCCGGCATAGACGAGGAAGAGCATGAGCGGCCACGCGATGACCGTCACCTTCTCGGCCAGCGCGTGACCGAGGAACGGCGTCAGACCAAGAATACCGCCGTCGATCGGGAGCTCCACCAGGCGCGACCAATGCAGCACCACGCCGTGGGGTGGCAGATAGCGGTACTGGGTCATGTCGTACCAGCTCTGCCCGGCGAGAAAATCGCGGATGCCTGAAAGCCGCAGCGCGTCATCGGCGTCAGGGAGCGCAAGGCGCATCACGTCCGGGATCTCGTGCGACATCTGCCAGAAGAACAGGAAAAGCCCGGCGGCGGCGACGAGAAGCGCAAGCCGCCAGCCAGCGCCTTCGGTCTTGGCGCGCGCCGGCGGCGCTTCGATGGTTTCGGAGGAGACCAAGCCGATTTCCGTCAAGCGTTCCGGGCGATTCCGCGAAGTGATTCGGTTTCGCACGGCCGGCTTACCTTATGGTTAGCGCGGGCGTATGCGAGGGTGGACCAACTACGTCGCGCCCGCCTCGCGGGCCTTGAAACGGAATCCGGTCCGATCGTCGCGACGCCGGGCTTCGTCGGTTTCTGCCTCGGGCACTTCAAGGCGATGGCGCCTAAATGGCAGCTCGACGTCGGCGACCGCCAAGACCTGATCAAGATGGCCTATTGCAGCGGCAGGACGTCACGAAGAGCTGGACGTACGCGGGGTATTCGGGGGTCGAGCGAGACCTCTCCCGCAAACGGAACCGCGGGCGCGTCAGGTCCAGGAGCGGCCTCGACGGCCGCGACCGGCGGCGACGGGTTGACCGAAAGCCCGAAGAGCCGCCATGCGCCGTCGACGGCCTGGAAGAGAAGCTGGAACGTGACCGGCTGCGGTGCGGTGGCGAGCGTGCCCTCGATGGCGAGCAGACCCCTCTCGTCGAGGCTAGGGGCGCTCGTGAGTTTCGGTTCGAGAACGACCGCTCCATCGAGCTCGACACCCGCTTTGCGCAGCGGCTCGAAGATCACCGCCAGGTCGGCCGCGCTGTTGGCGTCTCGGAAGGATGGCGCGGCGAGGTCGCGAAGCACGGTGTAGTTGCCCGTCTCGTTCGCCTGGCCCAGAGCCACCAGCGTGGTGCGGATCAGTGTAGCGACGATGACGGCGTTTTGCCGGGCGGCGTCCTCCAATTCCGCGTTCTGAGCCCCGGCCCTCGGGACGAAGGCGAGAGCAAGCCCGATCGCGAGGGCCACCACCGACCGCCGGGCCACCGCCTTGCGCACCGCATGCCCGCCGGCGCGGGCTGGCTCACCAGCTGAACGTAAAGCCGGCATTGGCGGACAACTCACCACCGCTCACTGCGCCGCCGACGGGCGCTACATTCAGAATCTCCTGAGCGAGAGCCGCGCAAGCTTCTCCGAGCGGGTGCTTGAGCTGCGCCTGCAGAAGGCGCGCGCCATGCTGGCCGCCCCGCGCCATGACGCGATGCGGATCGGCGATATCGCGCTCGCCTGCGGCTTCAACGAGGTCTCCTATTTCAACCGCTGCATCCGCCGCCGATTCGGCGTATCGCCGCGGCAGCTGCGGGGCGAACGGACCAGGTCCCCGCAAACCGGCTAGAGGCTTCGGACGCCTCACCCGTTGTTTATTTCCCCGTCTTCGCCTACATCCGGCGCAATCCCCCGACGCTAACGGAAGGTAAGGCGGCAGCGATGGCGCGCCAGTTCATCTATCACATGCAGGGCCTGTCCAAGGCCTTCTCCGGCGGCAAGAAGATCCTGGAGAACATCAACCTCTCCTTCTATCCCGACGCCAAGATCGGCGTGCTCGGCCCGAACGGCTCGGGCAAGTCGACGCTTCTGAAAATCATGGCCGGGCTCGACAAGGAGTTCTCCGGCGAAGCCTGGGCGGCGGAGGGCGCGCGCGTCGGCTACCTGCCGCAGGAGCCGGAGCTCGATGCTTCCCTTGACGTCAAGGGCAACGTGATGCTCGGCGTCGCGGCGAAGCAGGCGATCCTCGATCGCTACAACGAATTGATGATGAATTACTCTGACGAGACGGCGGAGGAAGCCTCCAAGCTCCAGGACGAGATCGATTCCAAGAACCTCTGGGACCTGGACTCTCGGGTGGAGATGTCGATGGACGCGCTCGGCTGTCCGCCCGGCGACGCCGACGTGAAGACACTATCGGGCGGCGAGAAGCGGCGCGTCGCGCTCTGCAAGCTGCTGCTCGAAGAGCCGGACCTGCTCCTCCTCGACGAGCCGACCAACCATCTCGACGCGGAGACGGTGGCGTGGCTGGAGAAGCATCTGGAGCTTTTCCCCGGCGCCGTCCTGATCGTCACCCACGACCGCTACTTCCTCGACAACGTCACCGGCTGGATTCTTGAGCTCGATCGCGGCCGCGGCGTGCCCTACGAGGGCAATTACACCGTCTATCTGGAGAAGAAGGCGAAGCGGCTTCAGCAGGAGAAGGCCGAGGATTCCGCGCGCCAGAAAGTCATCGAGCGCGAGCGCGAATGGATGGGGCGCAGCCCCGAAGCGCGGCGCGCCAAATCGAAATCGCGCATCAAGGCCTATGACGAGCTTCTGAAGGCCAACGAAGCACGCCTGCAAAGCCGCGACGCGCAGATCGTGATCCCGCCCGGCCCGCGCCTCGGCGACGTGGCGATCGAGGCCGACGGGCTCGCCAAGGGCTATGACGGCCGGCTCCTGATCGACGGCCTCTCCTTCAAGCTGCCGCCGGGCGGCATCGTCGGCGTGATCGGCCCGAACGGCGCCGGCAAGACGACGCTGGCGCGCATGCTGACCGGCCAGGAAGAGCCGGACCAGGGCGCGATAAAGATCGGCGACACCGCCGTGCTCGGCTATATCGACCAGAATCGCACGCTCGACCCGACGAAGAACGTCTGGGCGGAAATCTCCGACGGACAGGACGTGATCCAGCTCGGCAAGCGCGAGGTGAACAGCCGTGCCTATGTCGCCGCGTTCAACTTCAAGGGCGGCGACCAGCAGAAGCCGGTCGGAAAACTCTCAGGCGGCGAGCGCAATCGCGTGCATCTCGCCAAGATGCTGAAATCGGGCGCCAACATTCTCCTGCTCGACGAGCCGACCAACGACCTCGACACGGAGACGCTCGCAGCGCTCGAGGAGGCGCTGGAGGATTTCGCCGGCTGCGCCATCGTGATCTCCCACGACCGCATGTTCCTCGACCGCCTCGCCACCCACATCCTCGCCTTCGAAGGCGACAGCCACGTGGAGTGGTTTGAGGGGAATTTCGAGGCGTATGAGGAGGACAAGAAGCGGAGGCTCGGCGCGGAGGCGACCGAGCCGCACCGGATCAAGTACAGGGCGTTTTCGAGGTAAGACCGCGCGGCCCCTGGTTGAACAACCGCCGACGATCAACTAGGATTTTCGGAGCGGGGGATCAAATGCAGCTAGACCCATTTTTGAAATGGGCCGGTGGAAAGCGCTGGCTGTGGCCCCGCATACAGCCTTTGATACCCGCAAACTATTGTAGATACGTCGAGCCTTTTTTGGGCGGCGGGGCAGTTTTCTTCAACCTCCTTCCAAACTCCGGGTTACTTTCGGACGCGAATAAGCGTCTCATCGAAACTTACTCAGCAATTCGAAACACCCCTGGACGGGTCGCTCGTCTCCTGGAAGAGCACCACAATGCCCATTCGGCCGATTATTACTACGATGTCCGAGCAAAAGAGTTCCGCACAAAGGCAGAGCGCGCGGCGCAGTTCCTCTATCTGAATCGCACCTGTTGGAATGCGCTCTACCGAGTCAACCTAAAGGGGCGGTTCAACGTGCCTCGCGGAACGAAGGATATAGTCCTTTACCCGACTGACGACTTCTCCGCATGGAGCAAAGCGCTTAAGCGAGCGACCCTCGCCGCCGTCGACTTTGAAGAGTCGATCGCAAACACAGGCGCCGGCGATCTCCTTTATATCGACCCCCCTTACGTTACCACGCATAACATGAACGGCTTCCTTAAATACAATGAACGTATTTTTAGCTGGGCTGACCAGATCCGGCTGCGAAACGCCGTCTCAGATGCTGTTGCCAGAGGCGCCTTTGCCATCATTAGCAATGCATCGCATAGCTCGGTGCGGAACCTGTATCAACCACTGAACCCAGAGATCTTCGAAGTCGACCGGCATTCGGTGATAGCGGCAAACGCGGCTCGCCGCCGCAACATAAGTGAGCTCGTGATAGTTGTGAGACCACGGTATGAGTAGTCGCATTTTGAACCAGCTTCGAGACGCCGCACCTGATTTGATCGATGCCACCTTGCGAGGATTGCGTGAGGTCGGCGTCAGCGCAGTGGTCGCTCTCACCCCTGTTTGGGCAGGCGCCTTGTTAAGCATGGCTATCGCAGAAAATAAGTCCTGGTGGGACGCGCTGTCAATCAACACCTCGCGAGGTGACTTATTTCTACTATCAACTGCGGCGATCGCGCCAGTCGTCTTGTACGTTACAATCAAGAAAGGGAATCTGACCGAAACCTCTGACATTTCATTTTCCAGCCGGCTGGTTCTATATATCCTGCCTGATTATTCTATTTGGAGCCAGCGTGGTATTGTTTTCGGTTAATCGCCTCAATGACACTGGATTTGGACTTGGTAAAACAAACTCCGACTTAATACAATTCATTTCTATTATTATATATCTTCTATCTGTTCTTCTTGCGTTTCTCGTTACAGTAACTAAATTTCGAATAGACGCAATGACGTCAGAGGTTTTTAGGGAGCCGGACAATGCGTTCACTAAGGCTTGGCTAAAGCGAGACGAATAGATGCAAAAAGAACTGCATCTGATGGATCCCGACCTCCAAGAGGTCACGTTTGCGGTGCTGAAAGCAACTCAGCCTATCGGCGATATCTACGTCGCTTCAGTTCCGTTCGAAATCCTCACGAAGATCGCCTTTTTTGACGTGCGCCGGGTGATGCAAGAAGAACGAGACGTGGAAAAGTATCTGGGGATTCAACGCCCGCTCAATCCATCTAGGGTCAAGGAACTTGAGCGTTACGTCACATTCGGTGATGCCACGTTCCCAACTGCGGTTATACTTGCGGTGGAGGATGACTACGCCGACTACGACGAAGAGGCAGGTAAGATCACGCTCAGAAACTACCGGATTGGGGAAAACGCGCCGACAAAGCAAATCCGTGAGATTGCACGTGTCATCGATGGGCAGCACAGGATCGCAGACTTGTTCCGGTTTCGTGGCGCGAATTTGATGTCCCAGTGTCCATTTTCGTGGGGAGCGACTTCTCAGACCAGGCATACGTATTTGCCACGGTGAACCTGGAGCAGACGAAATAACAAAAGTCTTGCGTACGATTTGTTCGAACTGGCTCGTACCGCAGCCCGCAGCGAACCTGTCATCAGATCGCAGTAGCGCTAGATGCTGATGAGAAGAGCCCCTTCTACAGAAGGATAAAACGCTTGGGGCTCGCCACGCCTGGAAGAGAGGGCGAGCTACTTACGCAAGCAACGTTCGTCGAGAGCCTAATACCTTACATTAGCAGAGATCGAAAGGTTGACCGGGACAGGTTGCTGAGGGGAGAAAGGATCGACCCCTACAGCGGCAGAGATGGAGAGCGGTGCATCTTTCGGGATATGTTCATTGATGAGAGAGATATCGACATCGGACGGGTGATCGTGAACTATTTTGGCGCCGTTCGCGAAAGAAAGCCGATTGCCTGGGAGAACCGGGAGAAAGGGCAGATATTAAACAAAACGAATGGCTTTCGAGCGCTTATGCGCATCCTTGGGCCGGCGTATCGGCATATTGCTTTGCCCGGAAATGTCCCCTCCGAACGAAAATTCTTTTCGCTCTTTGAACAGGTCGGCGTGAGCGATGACCATTTCAATACCGACGAATACCCCCCAGGAACGAGCGGCGAAGCCACTCTGCGTAGTGACTTGTTCGAATGGCTTGACCTTGAAGACTGATCCGATTGGTTCCCTCCGCCCCCACGTCTTGCTCAGTTTGCTGAGCAAGGAGCCCTCCTCCGGCACCCGCCCTAAGCCGCCCGTTTCGCCCCGATCAGCGTATTGGCGTCGAGGCCCCACTCTTCGGCGAGCGTTCGGATCATCGATTTCGACAGTTCGCGCTTGCCGCCGAGCACTTCGGCGGCGCGGCTGGTCGAGCCGAGAAGCCGCGACAGGTCGACCTGCGTAAGCCCCCGGTTGTCCATGGAAGCCTTGAGGTATTCGATCGGCTCCATCGGCTCGTCCGGAACGTGCTGGGCTTCGTAGGCCATGACCAGGATCGTGAGCAGTTCCAGCTCCTCGTTCGTCTCCGCGTCCGGGCGCACGACAAGTTCGTCGATGCGGTCGACGGCGCGCCGGTAATCCTTCTCTGTCCGGATCGGCTTCATCGATCAAACCTTCCTGGCATCGATCTTGTCGTATTCGGCGTGTGTCCCCACGAACCTGATATAAAGCCTCCCCTTCGCCAGCATGCAGAGGACAACGAGCCGAAACTTGTTCCCACCGATGTTGAAGACCACACGATTATCGCCAATCATGTCGGCCGTGCGCGCATAGGCCTTGATGTCGTGCGTCGTCCGCCATTGCGCCCGTTCCGCGTCTTTCAACCAAGCTCGCAGCGGCACCTCGGCCGCCGCGTGCACGCGCCAGAAGTCCTGAAGCGTCTTCTTCTTGACGACGTGCATCTAAACCACTTACTCCCAAAATGGGAGTATGACAAGGCGGTGCAAGGGTCGGGTTAGTAGAGCCGAGCAGCCGCGAGAGGTTGGTCTACGTCTTTCCGATCAAGGCGGTGGCGGTAATCCTTCTCTGTCCGGATTGGCTTCATCGATCAAATCCTTCTGGTAACCCATCGTCTCCTCGGGGGTTTCGCCACAACGCCACATTGCGCCATTATGCACGCGCCACGGCGCTCCGGCAGGACTGGGGCGAACGAGAGGAGGAAAGCATGATCTTGTTCAGCAGAATTTCCCTGCTCGCGGGCGCGCTGCTGCTGGCGCTCGGTTCGGGCGTCGCCGCCGCCCAGACGCCCCCGGTCCCCGTTTCGATCGAGCCGGCGCCGGACTTCGACTACATCCAGCAGGCCGCCTCGATGGCGTTCGACGGCACGACCCTGACGCTCTCCGGGCTGGCGCCGTCCACGATCTATTTCTCCGACCGGCCGTACCGGGAAACCGGGCAGGTCGACACCCCGAGCTTCCTGGCGCTCTGGGCAGAGGGCGGCTCGTTTGCCGGCGACGCGCCCAACGCCGCCATCACCGCCATGAGCGCGCCCGATGCGCAGCCGGCCGTGGTCGAGCTGACCTCGGCGGAGCTCGACGGCGCGGACGTCAAATATTCGGTCAAGGTGCTGTCGGGCGACCTGCCCAGCAGCGCCACCGACATCGCGATCTTCGTCGATCGTGGCGACCGGCCGCGCCGCACGTCGTACAGCGGCAGCGTCAAGGGCACCTACTATCCCGTTCACCCGCTGCCGGGGCCGTACTGCTATCACGACCCGCAGGCGCCGGAGTGCCATTATCATCCATACCACCCGTACCAGCCCTACTATCCGCCGTACCACCCCTACTATCCGGGCGCCTACGCGGCCGGGGTCGCGACCGGCGCAGCGATTGCAAGCGCCAACCAGCCGCAGCCCGTCTACTACGTCTATGCGATCCCGACGGGTCAGCTCCCGCCCAATTGCTACATCAACAGCACGCACACTGAGATGATCTGCACGGTGCCGCTGAAGCAGTGACACGACAGCAGTGAACCGACGCAGGCCGGGCCGGCGTCGCCGGCTCGGTCGCGCGGCGGCCGCCGTCAAGGCGACGAGCCCGCCCATCGTCTGATCTGAATCGGCCGCTCGCGGCCCTTCACATGAACCGCCTCGACAGGGCCGAAGCCTTCGTCCGCGCCGCTTTTGTCAAGCGTCGCCGCGTCGATGACGATCTCGCCGCGATGCGCCTCGGTGCAAAGCCGCGCGGCAACGTTCACCGAATCTCCGATCACCGTGTAGTCACGGCGCGCCTCCGGGCCGATCGGGCCGGAAATCGCCGGCCCCGTGAAAACACCGACACCGACGCCGCGCGGCAGCCCGGCGCGTTCCACCTCGTCCTGGATGTCGCGCGCCGCGGCGATCGCGCGGCCCTCCTTCCCCTCGCCCTCGAAGCGCGCGAGAAGCGCGTCGCCGATCAGCTTGTCGACGTCGCCGCCGTGGCGCGTCACGCATTCGATCTGAAGCGTCATCGCGCGGTTCAGGAAGGCGACCACGGCTTCCGGCGTTTCCGTCTCGGAGAGCTCCGTGAAGCCGCGTACGTCGGAATAGAGCAGCGACAGTTCGAGCCGCTCAAGCGGCACCTCACCGCCACGCGGCGCGGCACGCACCGCGCCGACCGCGCTCGACGACATGAAGCTTTCAAGCCGCGCGGAAAGCTCCCGCACCCGCTCGGCGCGGAAATCGATGCCGCCCTGCGCCCGCCTGATCAGGAAGCCGAGCACCGCCAGCAGGCCAATCAGAAGCAGCCCCGGCACAAGCGTCGGAATGACGAGCGCGCGCGCCAGGATGGCGCGGAGCTCGCCGGCCGGCCAATAAATCTCCATTACCAGGCCGACCGCGCCGTCGGCTCTTTGCAGCGGCACGTAGAATTCGTTGTAGCGCGTGCCGTCGGCCTCTTCGTGCGGCAGCAGGGCGCGCTCCCCCTCGGTGAGCGCGGCGGTCAGCGCTTCGTTCTTCTCGATCTGGCCGATCTCCGCCGCGTCCGTGCTGAAGACGGCCCTGCCGGCCGGGTCGTAGACCTTGAGCTGCTGCAGCCCACGCTCCACGGCGGCGTCGCCGAAGAGCGCGACGAGCTTCGCGCGCTCGCCGGCATCGGCCTCGCCCGCAAGAAGGTGCGGCCAGGCCGACGGCGCCTTCATGTCGATCTCCGCCGCGATCTCGTCGACCCGGCGGGCGGCGAACTCCATGTGGATATCGCGCACCGCCTGCCGCACCGACAGCGCCATCAGGAGCACGAGGGAGACGACGAAGAGCCCCATCAGCGGCAGAACGCGCCGCCGATAGCGCCGCGCCAGCGGGAACGGGCGCTCCGCCACGTCGTCTGAAAGTTCGCGATACGGCTTGGGCGCGTCGGCGCGGCTCATGGCCAAGAACTCCGGCTCGAAGGCCGAATGAGCCTAACCGGGGATCGACGCTCCATCTACCGGGGGCCCCATGTCCGCGCGCGACGGGCGCATGGGGTGCCGCGAGAGCCGCTCTCGCGTCAGCGGCAGTACCATTCCTTGGTGTGGGTCTTGCGGTCCACGAAGTGCCAATAGGCGTGCTTGCCGCCGCAATCGGGTGGCGGACCCGCCGGCCAATCGGACCGGCGGGCGCTCTTCACCGGCTTTGGCTTGGGCTTTTCTTCAGGCTTCGCCTGCGCGGTGTCCTCGGAGGCATCCTTTGCGCCCGGCACCGGGATGGGCGGGGCGAGCGCCACGAGATCGAGCACCGCCTCCGGCAGGGTCTTGCGCAAGATCGGCGTTTCGTCCGCGCGCACGAGCGAGGCGATCGTCTCGCAGCCGTCGGGCTCCGCAGCGATGTCGTCGAGCGATGCCACCCAGTCGCGCGGGCACTCGACGGCGTCCTTCGGCCAGAGCGCTTCGGCGTCCTCAGGGGCCGCGCCCTCGGGGCGATCCGCGGTTTGATCTGCGGGTGGGCCGGAAACCGTGTCTGCCGCCGCCGCAGTCACCGCCGCCGGTGTCACAGACGCCGTGGTCTCAGGCTGGCGAACGACGACGTCGCGCGGAGCCGGATCAAGCGGCACCGGCGCGGGATCGGCGGGAGCGGCACTTACCGAAGCCGTCTCGATCGCCGGCGGTTCGGCCGGCGCGGAGTTATCTTCGACGGTCAGCGTCGGCGGGGGTGCGGGCGCCGGTATCACGACCGCCGTCGTTTCGCGCGCCACCGGCTCGACGGTCCCCGATGCGAGCGGCGCGGCCACGACGGGCTCGGTGACCGGCTCGGGCGTCACGGGCTCGACCACAGCAAGCTCACGCGCGGCGACTTCCGTGGGCGGCACGGATTCCAATGAGGCGTCGCTTTGCTCTGCCGGTGCGGGGCTCAGGCCAGAGGCGGGGACGATAATGGTCTCGCCGAGCGTCGCCACGCTTCCCGCCGCTCCTTGTTGCGAAGCGCTGGCGCGCGGGGGGCCGCCCGGATCGACGAACAGGGCATTGCTCGACACGATCGCCATGATGACGCCCGCGAGGCCGACAATGCCGGCGCTTTTCAGGATGATGGGCCGCATCTCGCGCCAACTCGGCCAACCCGCCTCCGGGGCTTGTTGACGATAAGCCGATCGCGCGCCGCTCGAGCCGTAACGAGGCCGAATACTCACAACGCAAACCTCAAATACGCAGGTTTTCCGTTACCCTTAACGAAAAATGAACATGCGGAGAAGGCGATGTTGAGGCAGGCGCGGACAAATTGACTGCGCGGCTTTCTTTCGCCGTGGAGGCGCGCCTAGTGCGCCTCCGCCCGGGCGCGCGTCGAGGCGATGGCGTCGAGCGCCATCTCGGAAAGCCGCTCCCATTCCTTCAACGCAAAGTTGTGGAGCGCGGTCTTATCGCGGCCCGATTCCAGGCTTTCGCGCAGGAGGTCGAGCTCTGCCAGGAAGAGCTCGGCATTGAAGGCGGGGACGTCGCTCGTGATGCGCCGCATCAGGATGCGCAAGAACTGCCGCTGCATCGTTCCTTGCAAGAGCATGATCTCGCCGAGGGCGTCGATATCCGCCGATTGGGCCGTCTCTGTCATGATTTTCCTTCCCGCAGCCGGATCTGATCCGGCCCGTAGGGGTTCTCGCGTGAGAGGACCGTCGCAGATTTCCGCGCCTCGGTCCAACACGCGTCGCGCATCCTCTCTTTTGCCGCCTAAAGACGGGATTTTAGCGAGATGATTACCGCTTCAGTGAGTTCTTGCCTTCTAACTATCTCCGCGAGTTCTGTGATGGAACGAGTGCGCGGCATCAAATGCGCGTTTCTAGGGCGGCAAGACGCACGAGCGAAGACTGGACGCGGCGATCCTCAGGCGCGCAAACGCCTGTTCTTGAACTTTGGAGTGACGCATGACGGCGACGCACCGCATCCTGATCGTCGAAGACTCCGATGACGACGCGCAGTTGCTCCTGCGCGAACTGCGTCGAGAAGACATCGAGCCCAGCTTCCGTCGAGTCGAGACCCTCACCGGCATCCGAGAGGCGCTGCAAGAGCAGGTGTGGGACATCGTGATCTCCGACTTCAATCTGCCGGAGCAGAGCTTCCCCGAGATCATGAGCACCGTACGGGAGCTCGACCCGGACGTGCCGGTAATCGTTGTGTCGGGATCGATCGGCGAGGAGAACGTCGTCGCGCTCATGCGAGGAGGCGTGGCGGACTTTGTCTATAAGGGCAATCTGAAACGCCTCGCTCCTGCCATCCAGCGTGAGCTCAAGGCTGCCGCCGCGCGCGTCGCCAGCCGCGAGAGCGATCAACGCTTTCGCGACATCGTCGAGGTCTCCGGCGACTGGATATGGGAGACCGACGCGGACCACCGCTATACCTTCTTCTCCGCGCGCTTCAATGAAGCCGACTGGGCCGATTCAGCCAGTCTCGGCAAGACTGCGTGGGAGCTCGCCGGCGCCAACCTCGATGAAGACGGACACTGGCGGGCGCACCTCACCGAGCTTGAAGCGCACAGGACGTTTCGCAACTTCCTCTTCTCGATTGTCGCGCGCTCCGGCTCGCGCCACCACGTCTCGATCAGCGGCGTACCTGTCTTCGACCGCGAAGGCGCCTTCCGCGGCTACCGCGGCACGGCCACCGACGAGACGCCCATCGTGAGTGCGTTCTGGCGCGCGGAAGAGGCCGAGGCGCTGCTTCGCGACGCCACAGAGAGCATCTCGGAAGGCTTCGTGATCTTCGATCCGGAAGACCGGATCGTCATGGCCAACGAGGCGTTCCGCAAGCTCTATTCCGAAGTCGCCGACCACGTTCAACCCGGCGTGTCCTTCGAGGAGTTCGTTCAGGCGGCCATCGAGCGCGGCGTCTACCCCGATGCGAAGGGAAAGGAGTCGGAGTGGCTTGATACGAGGCTTGAGGAGCACCAGGCGTCGGCAGGCAGCGTCGTCCACAAACTCGCCAATGGACGCTGGGTCATGGTCACGGAGCGTCGCATGAGCAATGGCGGCATCGCCGGTCTCCGCATGGACATCTCGGCGCTCAAGAAAGCGGAAGCGCAGCGCGATCATCTCGCGGGTCACGACGCGGTCACCGGGCTTCCGAATACCTCCGTGTTCACCGAGCATCTCTCGCGCGCGATCGCGAGCATCGCCGATTCCAACGAAACCGTCGCCATCGCGTCTCTCGGGCTCACGTCGCTCGCCGACATCCACGACAGTCACGGCCTCGACGCCGGCGAGGCGGCGATTCGCGAAATTGCCCGCCGTCTCTGCGACGTGGTCTCGCCGGGCGAGACGGTCTCGCATATCGGCGCGGGGCAATTCCTGGTGCTGCGCATGGGGGGAGAGAAGGATCCCGCGTCGGCGGATTCGATCAACGATCTGCTTGCGCCCTTCGCCGAGGGGTTCACGCTCAGCGGCGCGGAGCTGCCGTTTCGCATCGCTCTTGGCGTCAGCGTTGCGGCGCATGACGGCCACGACGCGGAAACGATGATCCGCAACGCAACGACCGCGATGCAGCGGGCAAAGCAACACCCCTCGCCAAGCTGCCAGTTCTACAATTCCGCGATGACCGATGCGGCGGTTATACGCTCCACGCTGGAGAGCGACCTGCGCCACGCGATCGACAACGACGAGTTTACGCTCGCCTATCAGCCGCAGGTGAACACGCACAATTACAAGCTGGTCGGCGCCGAAGCACTGCTTCGCTGGAACCATCCGAAGCGTGGACCGATGCCGCCCTGCGACTTCATCCCGATCGCCGAGGAGACCGGACTCATCCGGCCGATCGGCGAGCACGTGCTCCGGCTTGCCTGCCGGCAGGCGAAGCTCTGGCGCGAGCGCGGAGGGCGCATCCCGCTCGCCGTTAATATCTCCGCGGTTCAGCTTGCCGAACCCGATTTCCACAAGACGGTTGTCTCTATTGTCAGCGACGCCGATCTACCGGCCGAGGCGGTCGTGCTGGAGCTGACCGAAAGCGCCATCCTGCGCGACGTCGAAGCCGCCACGCACACCATGCAAAAGCTGGCCGGCGACGGTATCCGTTTCTCGCTCGACGATTTCGGGATCGAGCACTCCGCGCTCAGCCATCTGTCCGACCTGCCGTTCGATACGGTGAAGATCGATCGCGCCTTCGTCACCCGGATGATCAGGAGCCGCGGACACGCGGCGCTGAACCAGGCGATCGTCGCAATGATCCATTCGCTCGGGATGACGGCGGTCGCCGAAGGCATCGAGGAGCCGAGCCAGCTCATCTATCTGCAGGCCTATGGCTGCGACGTGCTGCAGGGCTATCTCTTCAGCCGCCCGGTTCCGGCCGAAGAGTTCGCGCCGATGCTCGCGGCGGGCATCGTCCCCCCGGCGGTCGGCGGATGATGCGCTGCTCAACAGCGCAGGCGGAGCACGTCAAACGCTCCGAAGCGGCGTGAACGGCGGGCGCCGCGAAGGCGCTTTGATGGCCGCTGACGCGCCCGCATACCGGTAAGGCGCGCAGCCTCTTGTTCCTGCCTGGCGTGACAGGCAAGAATGCTCGCCCGTCATCCGTCATCCGGAAAGAAAACCCATGCGGCGGTCCGCCCTCGTTTCACTCGCCTTCCTGACCATGCTCACATTCGCCCCCGCCGCGATCGCCGATGACGGCGACGTCGCCGGGTCGAAGGACTATCCCGGCATCGGCCGCTTCGCGGGGAGCGTCATCACCGGCTATGACTCGAAGGACTTCGACGCCACACGGCTACAGACCGCGCCCTTCAAGAACGACCAGCCCACCGCCGAGAAGCGGCCGGAGGGCAAGATCACCCGTATCGCCTACCGCACCGGCGCCGGACCTTCGATCCTCGAAGTCTCGCGTAATTTCGAGACGCAGCTTCAAAGCGCCGGCTTTGAGACACTCTATGCCTGCAACGTCGACGATTGCGGCGGCATTCCCTTCAGCGAGGCGCTCGACATCCTGCCGATCCCGCAGATGTGGGTCGATGGCTTCAACTACCGCTACTACTCGGGCCACAAGGCGGGAGAGAACGGCGCGGAGACCTACGCGTCCGTCATCGTCAGCCAGAACAACGACGAGATCACCGCCGAGCTCGTCGTCACCGAGGTTGGCGCGATCGAGAACAAGATGGTCGACGCAGCCGCGATGGCGAAGGGGCTGGGCGAGAGCGGGCACGTCGCGCTCTACGGCATCTATTTCGACACCGACAAGGCAGTCCTCAAATCCGAGAGTCGGCCGACCCTCGATGAGATCGCGAAGCTGCTCGAGGATCAGCCGGACCTGAAGGTCATCATCGTCGGCCACACCGACAGCCAAGGCGGGTTCGACTACAACATGGAGCTTTCGAAGAAGCGCGCCGCGGCGGTCGCGGCCGATCTCGCGAAAACCTACAAGATCGCCTCGGCGCGGCTGCAGACCGCCGGCGTCGGCTACCTGGCGCCGGTCGGCTCGAACGCCACCGACGACGGCCGCGCGAAAAACCGGCGCGTGGAGCTGGTGGAGCCTTAGGGGGAGAAAGAAACAGCCGCCCAACGGGCGGCTGCCTTATTCATTCCTTGCGCTCTCGCTTAGCTATCCAAGAAGCTCCGCAGCTTGCTCGAGCGGCTCGGGTGCTTGAGCTTCCTGAGCGCCTTCGCCTCGATCTGGCGGATGCGCTCGCGGGTCACCGAGAACTGCTGGCCGACCTCTTCCAGCGTGTGGTCGGTGTTCATGCCGATGCCGAAGCGCATGCGGAGCACGCGCTCCTCGCGCGGCGTCAGCGAGGCGAGCACGCGCGTGGTCGTCTCGCGCAGGTTCGACTGGATCGCCGCGTCGATCGGCAGGATGGCGTTCTTGTCCTCGATGAAATCGCCGAGATGCGAATCTTCCTCGTCGCCGATCGGCGTTTCGAGAGAGATCGGCTCCTTGGCGATCTTCAAGACCTTGCGCACCTTCTCAAGCGGCATCTGCAGCTTTTCGGCAAGCTCCTCCGGCGTCGGCTCGCGGCCGATCTCGTGCAGCATCTGGCGCGAGGTGCGGACGATCTTGTTGATCGTCTCGATCATGTGGACCGGGATGCGGATGGTGCGCGCCTGATCGGCGATCGAGCGGGTGATCGCCTGGCGGATCCACCACGTCGCATAGGTGGAGAACTTATAGCCGCGGCGGTACTCGAACTTGTCGACCGCCTTCATCAGGCCGATGTTGCCTTCCTGGATCAGGTCGAGGAACTGCAGCCCGCGATTGGTGTATTTCTTGGCGATGGAGATGACGAGCCGGAGGTTCGCCTCCACCATCTCCTTCTTCGCCTGGCGCGCCTCGCGCTCGCCCTTCTGCACCTTGTGGACGATCTCGCGGAACTCCACGATCTGCAGGCCGGTCTCCGCCGCAAGCTGACGGATGTCGTTGCGGATGCGGGAGATGCTTTCCTTCTCGTTCTGGCAGAAGGACTTCCACCCCTTGGCGGAGAAGCGCGCGATGCGGCGCGTCCAGTGCGGGTCGAGCTCGTGGCCGCGATAATGGGAAAGGAAATCGGAGCGGTCGACGCCGTGGCTCTCGCCGAGGCGCATGAGCTTGGCGTCAAACGAGATGAGGCGCTTGTTGATGTCGTAGAGCTGCTCGACGAGCGAGTCGATGCGCGCCTGGTTGAGCGACAGCGACTTGACGTCGGTGACGATCTCCTCCGTCAGCTTCTTGGCGCGGCGCTCCTGCGCGGGCGTCAGCGCGCGCGCCTTGGAGCCGCCGCCGACGACCGCATCCTGCAGACGGCGGAGTTTCTTGTAGTTTGAGGCGATGCGGTCGAAGGTCGAGAGCACCGCCGGCTTGATCTCCGCCTCCATGGCGGCAAGCGAGAGATTGTTCTCGTAGTCGTCGTCGTCGTCGCTGTCCAAGTCGGAGGGCGGCTGCTCTTCCTCTTCGCCGTCACCCTTGGCGGGCGCCGGCTTCTCCGCGGCCTTGGCGGCGTCGCCGTTCGCAGCGGGTGCGGCCGGAGCAGGCTCGGCGGGCGCCGCCGCGGGCGCCGCGGTCGGCGCCTTGGCGTCCGGACCGGCATAGGTCGCTTCAAGGTCGATGATGTCGCGCAGGAGAACGTTGCCGGCGTTCAGCTCGTCGCGCCAGATGATGATGGCCTGGAAGGTGAGCGGGTTCTCGCAGAGCCCGGCGATCATCGCCTCGCGGCCGGCCTCGATGCGCTTGGCGATGGCGATCTCGCCCTCGCGCGACAGGAGCTCCACGGAGCCCATCTCGCGCAGATACATGCGCACCGGATCGTCGGTGCGGTCGGAAGGCTCGCGGCCCTTGGCCTTCTTGGCGACGGCGGTGCCGCTGGCCGGCATCAGCTCGCGGCCCTCGGATTCCTCTTCGCCCTCCTCCTCGCCCGATTCCGCTTCGGCCTCGTCGGGCTCGTCGGATTCCACGACGTTGATGCCCATGTCGGAGAGCATGGCCATCGTGTCTTCGATCTGCTCGGAGGTGACCTCTTCGGACGGAAGCACGGAATTCAGCTCGTCGACGGTGACGTAGCCGCGCTTCTTCGCCTCCTTGATCATCTTCTTGACCGCGGCATCGGAGAGGTCGAGGAGCGGCCCGTCGTGGGTCTGGGCCTCCGGCGCCTCTTCTTTGGTCTCGACTGCGCTTTGCGTGGTGGTCGCCATCTCGTCTCGCGTCTGAGGTCAGCCCTTGCGGTCGGGGCTGCCGTTTCCGAAGGAATGACATGGTCCTAAGGCGGTTCCCCTAAAGGTCGCCTTAACCACGCCGCTTCCGATGCCTCGCCTCACGTTTCGCGGCGCCGTCTCGGTCTCGCCTCCGGCGAACCGGCCCATCAGCGCCGCTTGAACGGATGCACGATCAATGCCGCTTCCGTCTCGTCGGTGCGATCGGGATGGAGGCTCCGCTGATCCTGCTCCTGGATATCCCGCAGACGACTTAAATGCACGTCGCCCGCTTCGCGGCCAAGCGCTACCGCTGCCGCCTGCCGCTCGATAGATAACGCGCCCGCGCGAAGACGCAAGTGGGCAGCGTCGTCCCAGACGGAGGCGGCGTGCTCCGCCCCGGCCGTGGCGAGGCCGCCGAGCCCCGCGCCCCGGAGCTTTTCTAAAATCGCAGAAATTTCAATAGCATGACCGCTTCGCTCCAGCGCGGCGCGAAGATCGGCGGCGGAAATCCCCGGGGATTCGGCCAATTGCGCTGCGAGCCCCTCGGCGAGCCCCGCCACCTCTTTTGTGGCGAATCGCGCGTCGGCCAGCGCTTCCAGCCGTTCCAGGGCGATTTCCGGGTAGAGCAAGGGCACGCCGACCAGAATCGCGTCGCCGAGGCTCGCGCCTCCGCCACGTGCCCCGTTTCGCCCGGCATTGCTGACAAGCGGGTGCGCAAGAAGGCTCGGCGAGGGGCCCGCCGGGGCTTGCTCAAAGCGCCGCCGGTCGGCGCCGCCGCGTCCCGTCTGCCGGTAGGGCGGCCGTCTCTGCCCGCTGCCGCGCGGCCCGCCGGCGTGCCCCCCGCCGGATTGGCGGCCGCCGAAATGGAGCGCCAGGCGCTCGCGAACGGCGGTCTCGTAATGCCGCCTGACGTCGGTGTCGGCGATCGTCGCGACCGCCGCGCGGAGCCCCTGCTCGACCCCCGCGCGGCGTTCCGGCGTGGCGAGATCGATGCCGTAGGTGGCGCTCAGCCACAGCATGTCGACGAGCGGCTTCGCGGCGTCGAGGACCTTGCGGAACGGCTCCGGTCCCTCCGCGCGCAGAAAATCGTCCGGGTCCTGCCCGCCGGGCAGCAAAGCGAAACGGAGGCTCTTTCCCGGCTTAAGATCGGTGAGCGCGAGATGGACGGCACGGAACGCCGCCTTCAATCCCGCCTCGTCGCCATCGAGACAGAGGACCGGCTCGTCCGCCATCTGCCAGAGCATTCTCAGCTGATCTTCGGTGAGCGCGGTGCCAAGCGGCGCGACGGTCGCCTCGAAGCCGGCGGCGACGCAGGCGATCGCGTCGATATAGCCTTCCACCACGATGACATGCCCGCCTTTGCGCGAAGCGGCGCGCGCGGCCTGGCCGTTATAGAGGACGTGGCTTTTGTGGAAGAGCGGGGTCTCCGGCGAGTTCAGATACTTCGCCTGCGCGTCGGGCGAGAGCGCTCGTCCCCCAAAGGCAATGACGCGGCCGCGGAAGTCGGTGATCGGGAAGATGATGCGGTCGCGGAAGCGATCGTAGGAGACGGGGATGTCGTCGCCCGCGATCAGGAGCCCCGCCTCGATCATCTGCTCCTGCGAGATGTCGGCCGCGGCGAGATGCTCCTTCAGCGCGTTGCGGGAGGGCGGCGCGTAGCCGATGCGGAAGCGCTTCTGGATTTCCGCCGTCAGCCCGCGCTCACGCAGATAGGCGCGCGCCTTGCCGCCGTCCGGCCCGTGCAGCGCCGTCTCGAAGAACGCCGCGGCCTTCTCGGTGACGTCGGTCAGGCTTGCCCGCGCCGCCTCGCGCTTCTCCGCGTCGGGGTCGCGGTCGGGAAGCGGTAGCCCGGCCTCCTCGGCAAGCTGCGCCACGGCTTCCGGGAAGCTCAGCCCCTCCTGCTCGACCAGGAAGGTGAATTGGTCGCCGGATGCGCCGCAGCCGAAGCAATGATAGCGGCCCTTGCGGTTCTCGGCGTGGAAAGAGGGCGTCTTCTCGCCGTGGAACGGGCAGCAGGCCCAGTAATCGCCGCGGCCGGGATTGGATTTCCGCTTGTCCCACGTGACTTTGCGCCCAACCACGTCGGAGATCGGGACACGGGCGCGGATATCGTCGAGGAAGGCGGGGGAAAAGCGCATCTTCAGGCGTGTAACATGTGATTCGCGCCCGCGCATTGCGAGGTGCGACGGTACTGCCCGAAGCGCCCGAAAAACACAGGGCCACCTTCGCTGAGGCTGCAAATGCCCTACGAGCTCTATTACTGGCCCTCGATCCAGGGACGCGGCGAATTCGTTCGCCTGGCGCTGGAGGAAGCCGGCGCCCATTACGTCGATGTCTGGCGGACAAGCGGGATGCGCGACGTGGAGACCGAGCATCCGTCCTTCGCCCCGCCCTACCTGAAGGACGGGAAAAAGGTCATCGGCCAGACCGCCAATATCCTTCTTTACCTCGGCGACAAGCACGGACTTGCGCCAAAAAACGAGGCGGGCCGCCTCTGGACGCACCAAATCCAGCTCACCGTCGCCGACCTCGTCGTCGAAGCACACGATACGCATCACCCGCTCGGCGGCGTTTTTTACTACGAGGACCAGAAGCCGGAATCGCTCCGCCGCGCGAAGATGTTCCGCGAGAGCCGCATCCCGAAATTCCTCGAATGGTTCGAGACGATCCTTGAGTGCAACCCGAAGGGCGACGCCTATCTCGTCGGCGCCCGGTTGAGCACCGCGGACCTGTCGCTCTTCCAGGCCGTCGAGGGGTTGAGCTACGCCTTTCCGAAAGCGATGACGCGCGAGCTTGCGAAGGTACCGCGCGTCGTCGCGCTTCGCGATCGTGTGGCCGCGCGCCCGCGCATCAAGGCCTATCTCACGAGCGCGCGGCGCATCCCGTTCAACGAAGACGGCATTTTCCGTCGCTACCCGGAGCTCGACGGATAGCGCTTTCCGCCTCGGTCGCGTCCGCGTGAGGGCCTCGCGAGCGACAGTCCCGTCGAGTTGAACGACAGTGAGTTGAAGCCTCTCCGCCTCGGCGCGCATTGCTTGGGCTTCAAGCCAACCCGGGAGAAATCACTCATGAGAGGTATCCGAAACACCGCCCTCGTCGCATTGTCCGCCGCGACGCTCGCCTTCGCCTCCGGCGCTTTCGCGCAGGACAAGATGATGAAGGGCGACGACGACCACATGATGGCCGACGAGCAGATGTCGGACGATCACATGATGGCCGACGAAAAGATGGGCGACGATCATATGATGGCGGGCGAGGACCACATGATGGCCATGGAGGTCACGTGCAGCGCGGCCGGAATGTCGGACACCGGCGGCATGATGATCGAATTCCACAACATGGGTGAAGAGGCGATCCCCGCCGGCTCCACCGCGCACTGGAAGCTGCGCGGCGTGGCACAGGGCAACGTCAATTTCATGGAAGCGGTCGCGCCCGGCGGCATGAAGATGCAGAACTACATGGCGGACGAGATGATCCACATGGCCGGTCATCCGCCGTGCAGCGTCGAGATGATGAAGTAACGTCCGCGTCGTTCGAGGCGGCGCGGATCGCGTCGCCTACAGCACGATCCCGAAAAGTGGACACCGGTTTTCGGAAAAGATCATGCTCAAACAAACGGCTAGAGCGCCTATTCTGATTGAATTCAGAATGGGCGCTCTAGCTATCTATTCGGCAGCGATCATCGGCTCTTCAGGGGCAGCTTCCGCCCCTTCGTGCACGTGGATGTGCGCGCGCTGCAACTTGTTCGCGGACGCTCCGTGCGTGTGGATCATCTCCAATTCGTCGAACGCCTCGCGGTCGTCGACGACGGATGCGAGCGCAGCGTCCGTATATTCGTGCCTTTTCGGATCGCGCTCCACCTTCACCGCGATGCTCCTCACCGTCCAGAAGATGTGGAGCCAGAAGGCGGTCTTCCAGAGGAAGTTCGCGGCATACTTCGGATAGAAGACAAGCGGATTCTCGATCGGCATGCCGGGACGGCGCTCCGTGCGCACCTTGCGGCGGACGTAGCCGGCCTCGACCGGATGCACGCCCTCCACGCGATGCGTCGCCCAGAACCACAGCAGCGGCCAGACGACCTTCTTCGCTCGAAATCCGGAAGCAACCGTGCGCCGGATGATCGTCTCGACATGCTCGCGGTTGTAGTAGCTCTTCCACGCCGCGTGGTAGGCATGCTCCCACTCCGCGTCGGACATCTTGGTGTGATGCGTCACGCGGTCGGAGAGCGCATATTTGTTCATGTCCGGGTCCATCCAGGTCCCGGCCTCGCTCTGCCGCTTGTGGTCTTCCGAACCGGGGAGCGGCGTCAGATAGAAGAACTCGATCAGCTCGACGGGCAGCTCGCGCTTGATGATCTCCACGTCGCGGGCGATCGATTCCGGCGTGTCGTGGGGGAAGCCGGTGATGTAGCCGACATAGTTCAAGACGCCGTGCTTCTTCCACTCCTGGAGCATCTTGCGATACTCCCAGATCTTGTTCTGCCGCTTCTTGGCGGCCATCAGATTCTCGGGATTGATGTTTTCCAGGCCGATATAGGCCCAGTTGCAGCCGGCGCGGGCCGCCTTCTCGATGAAGCCGGGAGTCTTGTGGCAGAGCGCGTCGGCCTGGATGAAGAACTTGAACTTCAGCTTTTCCTCCTCGCGCATCTTGATGATGCGGTCGAGGACGAGCTCCCAGTCCTTGTTGCGGGCGAAGTTGTCGTCGGTGATGAGGAAGCGTTTGACGCCGCGCGCGAGGTTCTGGCGGATCGTCGCCTCCACATCGTCGGGCGAGCGCCAGCGCGACTTCCGTCCCTGCACGTTGATGATGGAGCAGAACGAGCACTGGTAAGGACAACCGCGACCGGAATCGAACGTGGCATAGGTGCCGATGATGCGGTCGAGCACGTAGTCCGGCAGCACCGGCGTCGGCTCGCCTTCGAGACCCGGCAGGGCGCTCATGTAGTTGTAGATCGGCTTCGCCTCGCCGGCCCAGACGTCCTTCAGGAGCGCTTCGAAGCGCCCCTCCTCCGCCTCGCCGGCGAAGATGGTGCAGCCGATGTCGATCGCTTCCTGAATGTCGGCCGGGATTTCCTTGAGCATGGCGAGGCAGCCGGAGACATGGAAGCCTCCGATCGCCACCGGGATGCCCGCCGCGCGGAAACGGCGGGCGATGTGCATGGCGCGCGGAAACTGGTTCGACTGGACACCGACCAGACAGAGCAGCGCCCCGTCGGCCGTGCGCATGTCGGCGATCAGCTTGTTGACCGGAACGACGGTGTTGGGCTCGTCGTAGGCCTTGTAGTCGATCTCGACGTCAGGCCCGAGCACATGCCGCTTGGCGCAATCCTCCGTCAGTCCGTAGAGGCAACCAAGCGAGTTGGAAGGGACGCAGGACTTCCACCATTGGATGACGTAACCGTCCGAATCGTAACGCGACGGCTTAACGTGCGTGATCGCAAATCTCTTTGCGCGGGATGCCATGGTACCCCCCAATCGCGCCACAAGAATGCAGCGGGATTATGCGCCTGCCGCGCGAAAAGCGCAACGCGCGCGGGTAGGTCAGGAAAGCTTCGCCTTCACCGTCGCGCTGGCCTTCCCGAAATCCATTTCGCCGGCGTAGCGTTCTTTCAGGAGCGCCATCACCTTGCCCATGTCGCGCGGCGAGGCGGCGCCGGTTTCTGCGATCGCAGCTTGCGCGGCGGCCGCGATCTCCTCCTCCGCCATCTGCTTGGGCATGAAATCGTGGATCACGACGATCTCCGCGCGCTCCTTGGCGGCGAGCTCGGGGCGGTTCCCGTCGTCGTAGGCCTTGGCGGATTCCTCCCGCTGGCGGAGCATTTTCGACAGCACCGCGACGAGTTCCTCGTCGGACGCCGACCCCTTGCCCTGGCCGCGCGCGAGAATGTCGCGATCCTTGAAGGCCGCACTGATCATCCGCAGCGCGGAAAGCCGCGCCGTGTCGCGGCTCTTCATCGCCGCCTTCAGCGCCTCGTTGATCGCGTCGCGCATGATGAAATCGCTCCTTCCGCGCCCTCTCCGGCGCGTTGACCCTTACCCTCGCCGCCCTTACATGGGCCGCCAAGTCCAAAGAATCGAATGTGAGACGCCCCCGTCCCGCCGGCAAGCGGGGCGGCCAAGCGCGGGCGGCGGAAGGGCAGCCACGATGACCACTCCCGACTGGAGCGAGCCAAAGACGACCGCGCTCCTCGTTCTCGACGACGGAACCGTCATCGAGGGCGCCGGCATCGGCGCGCTGGGCGAGGCCGCGGGCGAGGTCTGCTTCAACACGGCGATGACCGGCTACGAGGAGATCCTGACCGACCCTTCCTATGCCGGGCAGATCGTCACCTTCACCTTTCCGCATATCGGCAATGTCGGCACCAATGAGGAAGACATCGAGACGGTGAACGCGGCGGCGAGCTCCGGCGTCACCGGTTGCGTGGTGAAGACCGATATCACCGACCCCGCCAACTGGCGCGCGACGCGCCGCTTCGACGAGTGGCTGAAGGCGCGCGGCATCGTCGGCATCGCCGGGATCGACACGCGCGCGCTGACAGCCCGCATCCGCGAGGCGGGCATGCCGAACGGCATCGTCGTCAATGCTCCGGACGGCGCCTTCAACCTCGACGCTCTGAAGGCCAAGGCGGCGGCGCTGCCGAAGATGGCGGGGCTCGACCTCGTGCCGGGCGTGACGACCGGGCAGAGCTTCAGCTGGGACGAGACGACCTGGCATTTGGGCGAAGGATACGGGCATCGCGAGGGCAAGCCGCGCTTCCACGTCGTCGCCATCGACTACGGCGTGAAGCGCAACATCCTGCGGCTCCTCGCCGATCAGGGTTGCGCGGTGACCGTGCTCCCGGCGACGGCGACGGCCGAGGACGTGCTCTCCAAGAAGCCGGACGGCGTGTTCCTCTCAAACGGACCCGGCGACCCGGCGGCGACCGGCGAATATTCCGTGCCGACGATCAAGGCCGTGGTGGAGGCCGGCGTGCCGACCTTCGGCATCTGTCTCGGCCACCAGATGCTCGGCCTGGCGCTTGGCGGCGCGACCACGAAGATGCGCCAGGGCCATCACGGCGCCAACCACCCGGTGAAGGACTTCACCACCGGCAAGGTGGAGATCGTGTCGATGAACCACGGCTTCGCGCTCGATAAGGAAAGCCTACCCGACAACGTGGAGGAGACGCACGTCTCGCTCTTCGACGGCTCCAACTGCGGAATCCGCATGACCGACAGGCCGGTCTTCTCGGTGCAGTACCACCCGGAGGCCTCGCCCGGCCCGCAGGACAGCCACTATCTCTTCAGGCGGTTCGTGGATTTGATGCAGGAGCGGAAAGAGGAGAGCCGGCCCTAGTCGCTGACGTCGGTCTCCGGCCGGTCGTTGCCGCGGGCGGTTTCCGTGTGCCAGTTGCCGTCGGAGTCCTCGTATTCGATCGCCTCGGTGTTGCCCGGTGCGCGCTGTTCGGCGGCCGCCCTCCTTGCCGCGCGAACCGCGTCCTCGTGAGTGCGGAACGTCTCGGAGAACACGTCGCCGACCTTGTACGCCCAGCCTCCGTCGTGCTCGACGATCCTGTAGGTGACGTGCGCCATGACTTGCTCCTCTGACCCGTGCCGCCTTTTGGGCGGGGTGAACGACGCGCCGGGGCTGGCGTTCCCGAACCCGCCGACCGGAATTTCGGGTGCCAATCTACCGCGCCCTTCGCGGGCAGGACAGCGTCGCTACAAGGTCGACGACGGCCCGCTCGGCGAGAACGCTACTCACACCGTCGCCACCAACGATTTATGGCGCGCCGGCGACGGCTACACGGTCTTCGCGGGCGCCAGGACCCGATCAATCCGATCGACGCGCAGCTGATGGCGAGCCAGATGATCGACTGCATCGCGGCGGGAGGCATGGTCGCCGCTAGGGCCGGCAGCCGCATCGAAGCGGCGATGTGGGCCTGCTGGCCGCGTCGCTCAGGACGGCGGCGCAGGCAATCATTTCAACTTGAACGGGATTTCTTAACTCTCTATCCTCTTCGGTTGTAGAGCCAAGGGGTATGGGATGGCCAAGTCATCAGCCGAGCCGATCAAGGAAGACCCAAACGTAGCCCTCGGGCGCTGGCTAGCTCAGCGGCAAGGCGCCAAAAGCGAGTACAGTAAGGTCCTGAACGAGCGCGAAAACGAGCTGCTCGAGGCAAGCGCCCGCTGCGGCCCGAAGTCGAGCCGCTTTGAAGACACCGCCGGCGAGTTGGAAGAGGCAAAGCTGCAGCGCGAAGAGATCTACGGAGTAGTACGGCGGCCTCTCAACCGACATGCTGTCAGGTTCGGGTACCTAGCGCTTTTCGTCGTTCTCCTCGCCTTCCTCGAATCCCTGGTGAACAAGTTCCTTTTCGACGTGACCCTAGGCAGCTATGGCATCGTTTCGTACGCGACTGCCTTCGTTGTTTCCTTCTCGATGGTCATCGTCGCGCACATGGCCGGCAAGTTCTTTCGCCAGATCTACTCCGACTACCGCAGCAAGATCGTCTGGTCTTACCTCGTGACCGGCCTCCTCATCGTTTGCGGCTTAGTGGTCCTGGTTTCCATCATCACGGTCGGCCGCTCGCTGACGGCTGCCAATGCGGCGATCGGCTCCTTCGACGACATGTTCTCCGCGGTCACCGCATCGGTAGTCCAGAAGGGGATATTGTCGACGGTCGCCGGCGCCTTCTCGGAGTTGAGCGGCCTGATCCTCGCAACAGTGAATATCGCGGGGATCTTTGCTGCAATGCTGCTCGGCTTCCTGATGCACGATCCGGACAAGGACTACGACCTGGCAGAGACCAAGGTAGAGCGTCTGCGCAGGAATCTCGACAAGCTCAACGATGCCTACACGAAGGCGAAGTCGCGGCTGCTCGCGAAGTATGCATCGCACTTGAGTGCCGCCAGCACGCGCTTCAAAGCGGCCAACAAGCAGGTGATGCAGCTCAAGCACCGGCTCGGCGTCGCCGCCGACGAAGACGATCACCTGCTGATCGACGAATGGGACGACCTCGCGGAGAAAAGCGGTCTCATCGAGTCCGAGCCGAACGTCGAGGACTTGGCACCGGAACCGAAATCTCCACATTTGAAGCCGGTCGACTTCGAAGCCCGTCGCGCGTGAGGGCGCGGACGCGATGCGGTCTTACGCGCTCATCAGCGCTGCGGCGCTGCTGGCGGCGTTCTCTTGCGCGAGCGTAAAGGCGGCCAGTTATTGTACCGACGACGGGAAGAACGTTGTCGTCTACGTTGATGTAACCACGCCCTACGACGAGATCGACAAACGCGGCCTCGTCGCGGGAATTGATAAAATATACCAGACCCTTAAGGGCGGAGATCGCATCTCGATTCGCACGATCGAGGATAGCTTTCCGAAGAGCGTTCGGCTCATCGACGCATGCATGCCCCAGTGCCCATCGTCCGGCATCTTCGGCGACCTTTTCTCACCATGCACGGAAGGAGTCGTCATCAACGACACGAAAGCGCTGCGTCACACGATTGCCGACACACTCGGCCACCGATTGAGCGAGGCAGCGGACCTGCCGCATTCGGATATTATCAGAACAATCGCTATGAAGTCCGGGGAGGAGTTCCGAGAGGGGCGCGAGAACGACTTCTACATCTTCTCCGACATGATCGAGAACTCCGACTACTTACCGGGCACGCGCTTCTTCGCCGCCGAAAACAGAGAAACGATCGAGAGGCTTAGCACCGACCGGCTGATACCGACGCTAATGGGCGCACAAGTCACAGTGCTTGGAATCGGGCGCGGCGGCGGCGAGGCGAGAAACGCCCTGCCGCAGGACAGGATGAACAAGCTTGAGGACTTTTGGCGCCTCTACTTTGCCGCAGCCGGCGCTTCGGCGACACTGAAGTAATTTCCAGCCAGCCTCACATATCCGCTGAGAACGTATCGCAGGCGTCGAGCTTGCCCGCCGCGAAGCCGCGGCCGAACCAATCGGCGCGCTGCTTCGAGGTGCCGTGCGTGAAGCTGTCGGGCACGACATAGCCTTGCGCCTGCTTCTGCAGGGCGTCGTCGCCGACCGCGGCGGCGGCGGTCAGCGCCTCCTCCACGTCGCCCTCTTCAAGCAGGCCCTTCTTCTGCGTCCGGTTCGCCCAGATGCCGGCGAAGCAATCCGCCTGCAGCTCGGTCCTGACCGAAAGCGCGTTCGCATCGGCCTTGCTCATCCGCGCCTCCTGTTCATGCACCTTGGGAAGGATGCCGAGCACGTTCTGCACGTGGTGCCCGACCTCGTGCGCCAGCACATAGGCCTGCGCGAAATCGCCCGGCGCGCCGAAACGGCTGCGCAGCTCGTTATAGAAGCTGAGGTCGATATAAACGTTCTGGTCGCCGGGGCAGTAGAAGGGACCGGTCGCCGCGCTCGCCAGCCCGCAGGCCGAGCTGACGCTGCCCGAAAAAAGCGTCAGCGTGGGCTCAGGATACTTCTCGCCGCTCTCTGCGAAGATCTCCGACCAGGTGTCCTCCGTATCGGCGAGCACGGTGGCGACGAAGTCGCGCATCTCGTCGGTCGCTCCCGATTGCACGGTGCTCTGTCCCTGCTGCGGCGTCGGGCCGACCGTGCCGCCGTTCAGCAGCTCCAGCGGGTTGATGCCGAGGAAATAGGAGACGACCAGGATCACCACGACGGCGCCGATGCCGAGGCCACCGCCGCCGGCGCGACGCGTGACCATCGGACCGCGGCCGCCGAAGCCCCCTCCCAGACCGCCACCGAGCCCGCCGCCGCCGGTGCCGCGCATGTCTCTGATGTTCGTGCTCTGCCGCCGGCCCTGCCAACGCATGGATCGCCTCCAACGCCTATTCGGTCAAAGGACCGTTGCTTCTAAAGCCGCGAGACGGCGCAAAGTTGCCGGCCGGCGCGGGCCAGGCAAGCTAGCGCCTCCGCTTCTCTCAGGAAAGCGGCGGCCAACCTTAGAGAATCGTGCGCAATCGTGCGCCACCTGGAATCGGCATGATGCTGTATATTTTTGTTTCGGTATCGGATTCTTCCGAAAAGCGGTTCCCACTTTTCGGTCCGATCCTCTAGCCGCCCCGTTCAAGCGCCGCCTCGACACGCTGCATGAGAAGCGCCAGCTCGTGGGTGCGAATTTCGTCGAGCTTTTCGTGCAGCGTCGCAATCTCGATCTCCGACTTCAAGTTCACCTCGTAATCCTGCGCGGCGGCGAGCCGGTCCTTCGCCGCCTGACGATTCTGCGACATCATGATGACGGGCGCCTGGATGGCGGCAAGAAGCGAGAGAAGAAGGTTCAGGAAAATGTAGGGGTAGGGGTCGAAACGCCCTCCGATCCCGGCGAGGAGCGCGGTGTTCAACAGTACCCAGACCACGATGAACACGCCGAATCCGATAATGAACGTCCAGGATCCGCCAACTTCCGCGACATGGTCGGCGATGCGCTCGCCGAAGGTGAGCTGTTTGTCAAACTCGCGGTTGACGTTGCGCGATACGGCAAGCCGTTTCGCCATCCTCTCCAGGACCCGGCGCTCGCGCGTCGGCATGTCCCCGGCACCCACGTCGAGGAGCCTCTGGGCGAGTTGGTGAATAGCGTCTCCACTGTTCATGGCACTTCGCTCTCCGTTAGGCTGCGCGCCGGTCCCTGCGCGCAAATCGGTGCTGATATAGCCGATCCGCACGGCATTCCGACATTTTGGCCGGCAAATTTTGCCGGCAGTCCGGCCGTCTTCGCGAGGTTCCCTTGATTGTGACGAAGAACCGACCGAACTCTGCCAAGCATCTGTCGCCGCAAGGTCGCAATCGGGCCCTATCGTTGACCTAGGAGGGGAAGATGAGCCCAGCTGAGTTCAGGGCCTGGCGGAAATCGCGCGGCCTGAAGCAGAAGGAGGCCGCGGAGAAGCTCGGCCTCAAGAAGCGGATGATCCAGTACTACGAGACCGGCAGCCGCGGCGAGAAACGGGTGGTCATCCCAAAGACCGTGGAGCTCGCCTGCTACGCGCTTTCGGTGGGCGTGGAGACGTTCGACGGGACCTCAACGAACGGCGCGCAGGCCCTCAAGGACGAAGACGCCGCGATCGCCGGGCTCCTGGAGGCCGTCGGGCGGCGAAATGCGGCCTGAATAGCCACTCTTCGTCGGCCTTCCGCCCTTTCCCGGGGCAACGATTGCGCCTATAAGCGCCGCCAAATCTGACAGATTCCTTTGACCAGCCCCGGGCGGAGCCGCCGTGCCGGGGTTTCGTTCGAACCGCGCCCGCTGATGCCCAAACGCACCGACATCTCCACCATTCTCGTCATCGGCGCGGGGCCAATCGTCATCGGCCAGGCGTGCGAGTTCGACTATTCCGGCACCCAGGCCATCAAGGCGCTCAAGGCCGAGGGCTACCGGATCGTGCTGGTCAATTCCAATCCGGCGACGATCATGACCGATCCGGATCTCGCCGACGCCACCTATGTGGAGCCGATCACGCCGGAGATCGTGGCGAAGATCATCGAGAAGGAGCGGAACGTCTGCCCCGGCGGGTTCGCCCTCTTGCCGACCATGGGCGGACAGACGGCGCTCAACACCGCGCTTTCCCTCCGTCGCATGGGGGCGCTCGAAAAATTCGACGTGGAGATGATCGGCGCCACCGCCGACGCCATCGACAAGGCGGAGGATCGCGAGCTCTTCCGCGAGGCGATGCATCGGATCGGCCTCGCGACGCCGAAGGCCGCGTTCGTCAATACCTCGGACCTGAAGAAGCGCTTCCGCGAGGAGCGCGAGACGAGGATCGCCGCCGTGGAAGCAAAGCATCCCGCCGGCCCGGCGCGGGCGCATGCGCTCGCCGCCTTTGAGACGGAGTGGGCGCAGGGCGAGCGGCTCAGGCGAGACGAGCACCGGCTCTCCGCGCAGCTCCAGGCCCTGCACGCCGTCAACGTCACCGGCCTGCCGGCGATCATCCGCCCCTCCTTCACGCTCGCCGGCACCGGCGGCGGCATCGCCTACACGCTCGACGAGCTCTACGACCTCGTGCTCGGCGGCCTCGACGCCTCGCCCACCCACGAGGTGCTGATCGAGGAATCGGTGCTCGGCTGGAAAGAGTTCGAGATGGAGGTCGTCCGCGACAAGGACGACAACTGCATCATCATCTGCGCGATCGAGAACATCGATCCGATGGGCGTCCATACCGGCGATTCCATCACCGTGGCGCCGGCGCTGACGCTGACCGACAAGGAATACCAGATCATGCGCGACGCCTCGATCGCGGTGCTGCGCGAGATCGGGGTGGAGACCGGGGGCTCGAACGTGCAGTTCGCGGTCGACCCGGAGAACGGCCGCATGGTCGTGATCGAGATGAACCCGCGGGTGTCGCGCTCCTCCGCGCTCGCCTCCAAGGCCACCGGCTTCCCGATCGCCAAGGTCGCGGCACGGCTTGCGGTCGGCTACACGCTCGACGAATTGGAGAACGACATCACCGGCGGCGCCATGCCGGCCGCCTTCGAGCCGACGATCGACTACGTCGTCACCAAGATCCCGCGCTTCGCCTTCGAGAAGTTTCCCGGCGCCGATCCGGTGCTCACCACCTCGATGAAATCGGTGGGCGAGGTGATGGCGATCGGCCGGACGTTCGCGGAATCGCTGCAGAAGGCGCTGCGCGGCCTGGAAACCGGCCTGAACGGCCTCGACGAGGTGGAGATTCCCGGACTCGGCGTCGGCGACGACGCGAACGCGGTGCGCGCCGCGCTCGGCGTTCCGCGTCCGGACCGGCTCCTCAGGATCGCGCAGGCGCTGCGCCTCGGCTTCGACGTCGACCTGATCCACGCCGCCTGCCGCGTCGATCCGTGGTTCCTGCGCGAGGTCGCGAGGATCGTCGAATGGGAGGCGCGTGTCACCGAGCACGGCCTGCCGGAGAGCGCGCGGCTCCTGCGGCAGCTGAAGGCGCTCGGCTTCTCCGACGCGCGTCTTGCAACGCTTTCCGGCAAGAGCGAGGCGGAGGTCGCGGCGCTGCGCGAGCGTTTCTCCGTCAAGCCGGTCTTCAAGCGCGTCGACACCTGCGCGGCGGAATTCGCGGCGCCGACGGCCTACATGTATTCGACCTACGAGACTGCCTTCGGCGGCCCACCGGAAGACGAGGCGCGGCCGTCGGAACGCGACAAGGTCATCATCCTCGGCGGCGGCCCGAACCGCATCGGGCAAGGCATCGAGTTCGACTATTGCTGTTGCCACGCTGCGTTCGCGCTCGACGAGGCGGGCTTTGAGTCGATCATGGTGAACTGCAACCCGGAGACGGTCTCCACCGACTACGACACTTCCGACCGCCTCTACTTCGAGCCGCTCACGGCGGAGGATGTACTCGCCGTCGTGCGGAAGGAGCAGTCGCGCGGGAAGCTCCTCGGCGTGATCGTGCAGTTCGGCGGGCAGACGCCGCTGAAGCTCGCCGCCGCCCTGCAGGAGGCGAACGTGCCGATCCTCGGCACCTCCCCCGATATGATCGACCTCGCGGAAGACCGCGAGCGGTTCCAGGCGCTCATCCAGAAGCTCGGACTGAAGCAGCCGGAGAACGGCATCGCCCGCTCGCTTGCGGAAGCGCGGACGATCGTGGAGCGGATCGGCTATCCGGTCGTCATCCGGCCGTCCTACGTGCTCGGCGGCCGCGCCATGGAGATCGTGCGCGAGGCTGCGGGGCTTGAGCGCTATATGGCGACCGCGGTCGTCGTTTCCGGAACCTCGCCGGTGCTTATCGATTCCTATCTCTCCGACGCGATCGAGGTCGACGTCGACGCGCTCTCCGACGGCGAAGACGTCTTCGTCTGCGGTGTGATGGAGCACATCGAGGAGGCGGGAATCCATTCTGGCGATTCCGCCTGCTCGCTGCCGCCGCACACGCTGACGCCTAAGACCATCGCCGCGATCGAGAAGCAGACGGTGGCGCTTGCCAAGGCGCTTCAGGTCAAGGGCCTGATGAACGTGCAGTATGCGGTGAAGAACGGCGACATCTACGTCCTGGAGGTCAATCCGCGCGCCTCGCGCACCGTCCCCTTCGTCGCCAAGTCGATCGGCATTCCGATCGCCAAGATCGCCGCCAAGGTGATGGCCGGCGCCAGGCTCGACGCGTTCAACCTGCAGCGGCCGAACCCGAAGCAGATTTCGGTGAAGGAGGCGGTCTTCCCCTTCGCCCGTTTCCCCAATGTCGACACGGTGCTCGGACCGGAGATGAAATCGACCGGTGAGGTGATGGGAATCGACCAGGCCTTTCCGCTCGCCTTCGCCAAGAGCCAGATCGGCGCCGGCACCATGCTGCCGCTTAACGGAACCGCTTTCGTGTCGGTGCGCGACGCCGACAAGGCGCGTGTCGCCCCCACTGTCAAACGGCTGTCAAATCTCGGTTTCCGGATCATCGCCACGGCCGGGACACAGCGCTTTCTCGCCGCCCAGAACATCCCCTGCGAGCGGGTAAACAAGGTGCTTGAAGGCCGGCCGCATATCGTGGATGCTATCAATAACGGCGAGGTGCAACTGGTGATCAACACCACGGAAGGGGCGCAAGCCCTTGCCGACAGCCGTTCGCTCAGGCGCGAAGCGCTTCTGCACAAGGTTCCGTATTTCACGACCCTGGCAGGTGCGAGTGCGGCAGCCCTCGGTATCGAGGCGCTGTTGGGCGGTCAGCTTGAAGTCAGGTCGCTGCAATCCTACTTCACTGCCGCCTGATTGATATGTTCGCGGGGCGTTCCGGAAGCGGAGCGCCCGGTCTTTGTGTTGCCCGGCCAACGGCCGGGTTCTGGAGGGTGAGATGGAAAAGGTGCCGATGACGGCGGGCGGCTATACGAGCCTCGAGACGGAATTGAAGCGTCTGACCTCGGAAGAGCGCCCGCGCATCATCCAGGCGATCTCCGAGGCTCGTTCGCACGGCGACCTCTCGGAGAACGCCGAATATCACGCCGCCAAAGAGCAGCAGAGCCTGAACGAAGGCCGCATCGCGGAGCTTGAGGACAAGCTTAGCCGCGCGGAGGTGATCGACGTCTCCAAGCTCTCCGGCGACACGGTGAAATTCGGCGCCAAGGTCACGCTCGTCGACGAGGATACCGAACAGAAGAAGGTCTACCTGATCGTCGGCGACATGGAGGCCGACGTGAAGGAAGGCCGCATCTCCATCTCCTCGCCGATCGCGCGCGCGTTGATCGGCAAGAGCGTCGGCGATTCCGTCGAGGTCAGTGCGCCCGGCGGCGCCAGGAGCTACGAAATCCTGCGCATCGCCTTCGGCGGCTGAGCGCCGAAGCTTCTACTTCTCGCTTCCCGAGGGGCCGTCGATCGACGGCCCCTTTTCGTCACCGCTCAGGGCCGCCATTCGATCGGCACGTGACCGGGCTGCGACGCGACGCGCGCGAGCCACGCCTCTACCCCTGGATAGGCGGAAAGATCGAAGCCGCCTTCCTCCGCCACGTGCGTGTAGGCGTAGAGCGCGATGTCGGCGACGGAATAGCTCTCGCCCGCCAGCCAGTCGGCCTGCGCCAGCCGACGCTCCATGACGGCGAGCGCGGCGTTGCCCTTCTCCAGCGTCTCAGCCAGGCGTTCCGGCGTCCTGAGATGCGCGCGTTCCGGCGCGGTCATGATCGAGCGGCGCACGGCGATCGTCGGCTCGTGCTCGTACTGCTCGAAGAACATCCACTCATAGGCCTTAGCGCGGTCGAATGGATCGGCCGGCAGATATTCCGTGCCTTCCGCGAAGTGGAGCAGGATGGCGCCCGATTCCGCTAGAAGCCGCCCGTCATCGAACGCGATGAGCGGAACGCGTCCGATCGGATTCTTCTCCAAAAACGCCGGCATGCGCGTCGTTCCGTTGTAGGTGTTCACCTCCACGACGCGGAATGGAATCTTGAGCAGCGCGAAGAGCAAACGCGGCTTGTAGGAGTTGCCGGAAATCTGCTGCGAATAGAGCGTGAGCATGGCCGTCGCTGCGTGCTGTCGCGGATTCTTTGATCCTGCGCGCAGTGCTTCCGCCGTCAATTCAATAGGTTTGTCCGCTGACGTTCACGCCGCTGATCGATCGCGGCCATGAATAGCGCGGGATCGAATTGCCGGTCCGGATCGACGGTCAACCATGACGACAGGGCAGCGTGCCAGAACGGATGGTAGAGCATGACGCCATTTCTATTCAGGATTCCCGCAAGGTAGCTGAACGACGACCTGCTCATGATCAACACATCGGCGGTCGCAAGCTTGCGCAGGCATTCCATCGTCGTTTCATTGATGCAGTGAACGAGGTTTGGCAGCGCGTCAAACTGCTCCAATCGACACATTTCCGGCCCGAAGATAGCGGGAGCGCCGACATGATCGTGGAATCCGTGATGGCCCCGTCGCACGACAAATTCCTTCGTGGGAACCTCCGTGTGAAGCTCGAGCCGATAATCAATCCCGGACCGTTCGAGCAAATCCGCTACGGCCCGCGCGACGTCGATGTAATAGGCGTTCGGCAGCAGCCGGTGCGAATCGCGGGCGAACAGCTCTCCGCGACGGACGTGGATGGCAACGCGCAACGGAAGGTCGTCACGAACGGGCGAAGCGAACGGGGAAATCTCCCTGCACGCTTCGTAGCAATCGGGGTATTTATCAGAAATTCCATAGGGCAAAGCAATCCGCACGACAGTCTGTCTGTCGCCAACCGGATAATTCTCTAGATCACCGACAATGTAATTCAGCTCATCTGTCGTTATTTCGTAAAACCGCAAATCTCGATTACCTTGCGCTTGCGAGACATCGGATTCGATATGAAAGACGCGGTTGAATTCGTCGTGAAAGCCCGGATCGGCCGTATTCCGCTCCAGCGCTGGTAGACCCTGGTAATCTACACGTTCAATCGGCGTGTGAAGGTAGGAGGCGCGGAGGAGCCGCGAGATGGCATAGATTCCGTATATCCTCTGCAGTTGCGCACCCACACCGTCCGTCATGCTTGTATTGTCGTATGTAAGGACAAGCCTGTTGGGCAAGGCGGCAATGCGACACTGAAGGGCGGCGAGGCGCGCACAATCGGCTGGAGTTGGTGAGCTCATTTGCCGCCCATCGCCGCACTCTCCGCCGGCGCGGAGATAAGGGTCTCGCTTTCCCGTCGCAGTTTTGAAGCGGAACCCGTTCGCTCAAGCGCCACGTCGTCGAACGTGACGATGTCTCCGGCGGGAACGGAGCGGGTCAGGCGAACATCCTTCGCGAGACCGATCGGCAGCGCTTGCCGCTCAAGGCTCGCGCGCGCCGGCATGAGCCTGCCCCACACGGTGTAGCCGCCCTCCCCGTCGAGCGTTTCGCCGGATTTCAGGTCGCGCTTCGCGACCGCCACCGCGTCACCGCGAAACGCGGTGGGTGCGCCCGTCGGCTCGCTCCTCAGCGCCGCGGAATAGACGGAGATGCCGAGCTCCATCCCGATCAAATGATAGGGCTTGTACATGCCGGCGAAGCGGCCGCTTGCGTCCGTCTTCAGTCCGTACTGACGGAAGCAGGCGGCGGCATAGTCGTTCGGCGCCTCAAGCACGACGTAGACGCCCCAACGCAGGTCGCGCTCAACCGCCCCGCCGTCGCGATTGAGCGAAGAGACGACTTCCACGCGCCCGCCGCCGCCCGGACCAAGCACCGTCGCCAGATCGTCGACGCCGCAGGGCGGGAAGGCGAGCCCGTCTTCCGGCACGGCGAGCGCACAGGCGTTCGCCACCGCCGCCATCTCGATCGCCGACTTTGTGCCGTCGAGGAAGGAATTGAACATCTGGCTGTTCATGCCGGCGGCGCGCGCCTCCTCCGGCGTCAGGCCGTAATGCGGCCAGACGGTATCGGGCGTCGAAGCATGGAATTCGGGGAGATATTTCGTGCCCTTCCCCGCCGCCGCGACACGGAAGCCGGCGGCGCGCGCCCAGTCTACCTGTTCCGCGATCAGCGCGGGCTGGTCGCCATAGGCGAGCGAGTAGACGATGTTCTTGTCGCGTGCCCGCCTGGCGAGCGCCGGGCCCGCGAGAACGTCGGCCTCCACGTTGACCATGACGATGTGCTTGCCGGCTTCGATCGCCGCGAGCGCGTGCGCGATTCCGGCGACCGGATCGCCCGTCGCCTCCACGACGACATCGACGTCGTCGCGGCCGACCGCCTCGGCCATATCCGGCGTCAGCCGGGTCTCGGCGATCCGCACCGCATCCCAGCCGAGATCGGCGAGGCGCCCACGAACACGCTCCGGGTCGAGGTCTGCGATGGCGCGGATGGCGATCCCCGGCATGGTCGGGATTTGGGCGAGGAACATCGACCCGAATTTCCCCGCGCCGATCAGGGCGACGCCGATCGGACCGGACCGTGCTGCGCGCTCAAGAGCGAGCCGATGAAGATTCATGCGAGAGCCGTCCTTTTCGGGTGGTGTTCGCACTTGCGATAGCCGCGCCGCGGCAATAGGGTCCGCGCCGTTTCCCGCTTCGTTTCCGGAAAGCCCTGGGGCCAGTCATGAGCTTCCTTGCCGACAGTCTTGCACGGGTCAAGCCGTCCGCCACGATCGCGGTCACCCAGAAGGCGCGCGAACTCAAAGAAGCGGGCCGCGACGTGATCGGTCTCGGCGCCGGCGAACCCGATTTCGACACGCCCGACAACATCAAGGAAGCGGCGATCGCCGCCATCCGCCGCGGCGAGACGAAGTATCCGCCGGTCGCCGGCATCGCCCCGCTCAGGAAGGCAATCGCGGAGAAGTTCGGCCGCGAGAACGGGCTCGAATACAAGCCCGAGCAGGTGATCGTCGGCACCGGCGGCAAGCAGGTGCTCTACAACGCCTTCGTCGCCACGCTGAACCCGGGTGACGAGGTGCTGATCCCGGCGCCCTACTGGGTGAGCTATCCGGAGATGGTGGCCTTGAACGGCGGCGAGGCGCGCTTCGTCGACTGTCCGATCGAGACCGGCTTCAAGCTGACGCCTGAGGCGCTCGAGAAGGCGATCACCAAGCGCACCAAGTGGCTGATATTCAATGCGCCGTCGAACCCGTCGGGCGCCGCCTATTCGGCGGAGGAGCTGAAGGCGCTGACCGACGTGCTCCTGAAGCATCCGCAGGTGTGGATCCTGACCGACGACATGTACGAGCATCTGCTCTACACCGATGAGCCCTTCGCGACGGTCGCCCAGGTGGAGCCGAAGCTCTACGAGCGGACGCTCACGATGAACGGGGTCTCGAAGACCTACGCCATGACCGGCTGGCGCATCGGCTACGGCGCCGGCCCGAAGCCGCTCATCGACGCCATGGTCATGATCCAAGGGCAGCAGACGTCGGGCGCCTGCACCATCGCACAATGGGCGGCGACGGAAGCGTTGACCGGGCCGCAGGACTTCATCCCGACGTTCAAAAAGGCGTTTCAGGAACGGCGCGACCTTGTGGTCTCCATGCTGAACCAGGCGAGCGGCATCAAGTGCCCGTCGCCGGAGGGCGCCTTCTACGTCTACCCGTCCTGCGCCGGCACGATCGGCAAGACCGCGCCGTCGGGGAAGACGATCAAGGGTGACGAGGACTTCTGCCGCGAGCTGCTCGAGGCGGAAGGCGTCGCTGTCGTGCATGGCTCGGCCTTCGGGCTCGGCCCGAACTTCCGCATCTCCTACGCCACCTCGGCGGAGGTGCTGGAGGAAGCGTGCACGCGCATTCAGCGCTTCTGCAACAGCCTGAACTAAGCGGCGCAGCCGACAAGACAAGCGTCGCGACGCGCTAAACGAAAGCGGCGGGGACATGCCCCGCCGCTGAATTCGTGCAGACGTATCGGCCGGCTATTCCTCGATGACCTGCAGGCTCACCGCCTGCGGCCCGCGGCCGCGACGGTCGTCCTCCGTCTCGAAGGAAAGCTTCGTGCCTTCCGGGATCTGCGTCAGGCCGGACCGTTCTATGGCGGAGATGTGGACGAAAACGTCCTTGCCACCGCTCTCCGGCGTGATGAAGCCGAAGCCGCGATCGTTGTTGAAGAACTTCAGCGTGCCGTTCTGGCGCGGGCCGCGCTCGCGTGGCTCGCGGTCCTGGAAGCCACCGCCACCGCCGCCGCTGCGAAATCCGCCACCGCCGCCGCCGCCGGCGCCACCGCCGCGATAGCCGCCGCCTCCGCGATCGCCGCCGCCACCGCCACGATCGCCGCCACCACGGTCGCCGTAGCCGCCGCCTCCGCCGCCGCCGCGATAACCGCCGCCACCACCACGATCGCCATAGCCGCCGCCACCACCGCCGCCGCGATAACCGCCGCCGCCGCCGCCACGATCACCGTAGCCGCCGCCGCCACCGCCGCCGCGATAACCGCCACCGCCGCCACCGCTACGATCGCCGTAGCCGCCGCCACCCGCGGGGGGCGGGGGTGTGTCGCTGCTGCCGAAGTCACGGTCCGTTCCGAATTCGCGCTGCCCGCCGCGCCGCGGACCACGATTACGATCACGCTCGCGACGATCGAAGTCGTCGTCGTCGTCGCCGCCGTTCTCGCTCATCACTCGAAGTCCTCTCGCAGAATCACAAAAAAACCGGTGCTCACCTCACTGTGAGGTCAAGCGCCGGTGCGGACAGACGTGCGGCATTCGGAGAGGAGTCATTCATTTCGGCCGGGAATACCAAAATCCTCGGGGCCCATCCAACCTCGCCGGCTTCCGCAAACGAAGCCGTCGCTTGGGCACCTTATGCACAAGCCCGCCACATCGGCAAGCGCGAATCGCGCTCCCGAGCGGCGGGCTCGTCGTTGTGAAACCTAGGATTTTAGCCGTTATCAAGCACGGTGAGACGGACTTTGGTAACGCCGGATTTGACGAAACCGAGCCTCTTGGCCGCGCCCTTGGTGAGGTCGATGATGCGACCGCCGACGAAAGGACCGCGGTCGTTGATGCGGACGACGACGCTGCGCCCGTTATCGAGGTTCTCTACCTTCACCTTCGTTCCGAAGGGGAGCGAGCGATGCGCCGCCGTCATGGCGCTCGGGTTACATCTCTCGCCGTTGGCGGTCTTGGAGGTCAGCGAATACCAGGAGGCCCTGCCGGTCTCCGCGCTCGCCTCTCCCGCAAATGCTGCAAACAAAAACGCGACGATCGCCGCCGCGCAAAAGCTTCGTACTGACAAGGGCATCAGCCCGCTACTCCAAATGTTTCGGACGCAGGTCAGTGCCGGTTCAAAAAGGGCAGCAATTTGATGCTAAATTGAAAGAATATGGCGCCGAGGAAGCCATTTCCTGAAAATCATCGAAAAGGTTTACGCCAGAAAGACTCTGCTATTCCTCGACGACACAATTCTTTTTCTATCGCGCGATGCTCGGCTTTGACCTTTTGATCGCAAAAATTTTCCTTAAACGCATGGCTGATATGCGCAGAGCGCATTAGCCGTTCTCTTATCCTTGCAAAAATCTACGACGCGCCTCGACTCCGCCCGCAGCGCAAAAGAAAAGGCCGGCGCGAGGCCGGCCTTTTCTCCTGAAGAGCAGATGCCGTGGTTACTGGCAGAAGTGGTACTGGTGGTCGAAACCGTAGAAGTAGCCGGTGCGCGCGTTGAACGACTTATAGCGCTCGTCGCAATACGCGAACCATTCCGGCGTCCACGGCTGCGGCCGGTCGTAATAGACCGGCGCGGCACGGTAGACGGGCGCCGGCTGGTACACGACGGGCGGCGGGCCGTAGTAGTAGGCGGGGGCCCGGCAGGGCTGAGAATAATACCCGTTGCCACAATAGTAGCGCGGCTGGGAAAGCGCGCCGGAAACGAGGGCGCCAGCGGCGAAGCCGAAAATGCCGGCGGCAACAGCGGAACCGCCGTTGTTGTGATGGTAGTTGTGGTACCTGTTCTTCGCCTGCGCGGCTCCGGTGAAAGATAGGGCGGCCACGCTCAACGCGAGCGCCGCTGCGATGGGCTTGGTGAAACGCATGGTTTGTGTCTCCGTTCGCGCCGGGTGCGGCGCTCGGGCGCCGATTCAGCACCCCTCGACCATGAATTCTGGTCCTTTTACCTGAACCCGGAATGAACGGTCCGGGTTCCCTGTCGGCGGCGGTGTTTAGCGGAGACTTGGCCAAGAATAAGGCACCCGGATTGTGACACCGGGCGAAGGCCGATCGCGGGAGCCTTTCGGCCCCTCACCTACTCGCAGAGATGCCGATAGCCGTCGAAGCCGAAGAAGGTACCGGAGCGCGGGTCGAAGCTCCGATATTTGCGGGCGCAATAGGCGTACCAGTCGGGCGTCCAGGGCGCCGGCGCGTAGTAGACCGGAACCGGCTCGTAATAGACCGGAGGCGGCGCGACATAGACCGGCGCCGGCGCATAATAGCGCGGCTGCGCGGTGGCGCTGCCGAAGAGCGTGCCAACGGCGAAGCCGGCAACGCCCGCGAAGAGCGCGTCTCCGCCCCCCGCGTTGGCGGGCTCGGAGGCGCCCACCGCCAGTCCCGAAAGAAGAGCAAGAAGGGTAAGGCTACGCTTGAACATGACACAATCCCCGCGGCGGGTAGCGCCGACGCGGCGCTTGCCGCGCTCCGGATTCATGTCATCGCAACCTAAACAGTCTGTTAACGGTTTGCCGCCGGCGCGCGCTGGAGCCTCGTCGGGATCGCTAACGCCACCCTGTTCCGGCGTCGGCGATCGCCTGGCCGATGTCGCCCGCCTTGTCGCGCAGATTCAGACCGAGCGTGGCGAGCGTGCCGATGATGGCAACGGCGATCAGCGCGGCGACGATGCCGTATTCCACGGCCGAGGCGCCGGTTTGGTCGGCGGCAAAGCGCCGGATGAGACGCGACATGCGAAGCCTCCAACGGATCCGGCGCTGCGTCTGTCGCGCGCTCGGCCCGCTTGGCAGGCGACCTTTGCCGCATCGGACGGCGAACGCGACAGAAACCCTTTATTTACCTTAAGTTGGGGAAGGCCCGCAGCGGCGCGGATCGCGTGCATTTCGGTCTTCTCAACGTCCCGCGGACAGAGGTTTGCGGGCATGGCCTATCCGACGAAACATTTCTGCGCGGGCGCGAAACCGGATTTCCCTGCCGACGCAACCACGCGGACATGGGCTGCGGCCATATTCGCCATGGGTATCGGACGCCAAAGCTTTCCTCCCGCCGCGGCGTTTTCCTTCCGCCCAACCTCCTGTCCGCCTGGGGTCGGCCATCGCGCCGACCCCTTCTCTTTTAGAGGCGCGTTCCGAGGCGGTGTCGGCTCACTTCGGAATCTCGACCTAGCCGTTGCGCTCCTTCTCCACCTCGCGCGCTCGGCGCTCGATCTCGGAGGCGGAGAGATCCTCCTTGTGCGTGGCAATCCACCAAAGGTTCCCCGCGAAGTCCTCCACGCCGCCATCGCGGTCTCCGTAGAACTGATCGCGCGGCGGCGCGATTGGCTTTGCGCCCGCGGCGCAGGCCTTTTCGAAGGTCGCGTCGCAATCCTCGACATGCACGTAGAGGAAGGCCGGACGCAGCATGCCTTCGCGCGCTTCGCCGATCATGATCGTCGAGCCGCCGATATCGAGCTCGGCGTTCCAGAGCGAGCCGTCGGAGTTGAGAAGCGGCGGGCGGATCAGGCGCGCATCGAACACGCCCTGTGCAAAATCAACGATGCGTATCGCCTGCGGCACGACGATGAACGTGCTGACAGTGCTGCGCCCAGAGGCGCGCCAGTTCTCCAGCTTGACCTCGCTCACGACCGGCCTCCCACTCTCTCGATCAGTGCTTCGGCGGCGGCGGGATTGCGCTCCTTCGCGCTTGCGATGAAGAAGACGAAGACGTCGCGCTTCTTCTTGGACGGTGCCCCTTCGCCGATCGTGGGGATGTCCTCCGGCGCACCGCCCGCCGCCCAGGTCTTGGTGCGTGCCGCCCAACGATCGAGATCGGCGGCGGAATAGCCGGTCTCGATATCGGCGACGGATTTTTGGAGCCGCAGGTAAACGAAGTCGGCGGTCACGTCGGCGATCGCCGGATGCGTATCGGAATCGGCAAAGACGACGGCAACGCCGTGCTTCGCAGCCAGCGCGACGAATTCCGGCACGACGAAGCTTTGATGCCTGACCTCGAGCGCATGGCGGATCGGGAGGCCGTCGGCCTCACGCGGAAGCAGCGCCAGGAAGGCGCCGAGATCGTCGGGGTCAAACTTCTTGAACGGCGCGAGTTGCCAGAGCACTGGCCCGAGCTTGCTCCCAAGCTCGGTCAGCCCCGATTTGAAGAACCATTCGACGGCGCCGCCGGCTTCGCCGAGCTTCTTGGCGTTGACGACCGCGCGATGACCCTTCACCGCGAAGACGAAATCATCCGGCGTCTCGTCGCGCCACTTGGCGAAGCTCTTCGGGCCCTGGCTGCGATAGAACGTGCCGTTGATCTCGATAGCGGTCAGCTGCCGGCTCGCGTGCTCGAGCTCGCGCTTCGCCGGCAGCTTCTCCGGATAGAACAGGCCGCGCCAGGGGGCGTAGGTCCAGCCGCCGATACCGACGCGGACGGAACCTTCGGCGTTCTTGGTCCCCATGGCGCACCTCGAATCTATTTCGGCGGGGTATAGGCGATCTTCTTCGCCTTTTTCATCGCGGAGACGGCTTCCTTCGGCGTGATGAGGACGGTGGTCCGGTATTTCGACAGCGCGCCGCCCGCGACGGTGGCAAGACCGGCGGCGACAGCAGAGTCGTTACCCGGCGCCTCGACGATCGCCACGATGTCGTAGTCGCCGAACGCGAGGAAGAACGCATGCAGCTTGCCGCCCAGCGATTCGACCATCTTCTTGACCACCTCGCTGCGGTCGTGCGGCCGCGCGATCAAAGCCTGGGCGGCGGTTTCCTTGTAGGACGCTTGGATCATGTAATAAGGCATGTTTGCTCCTCCCCTTTCCGCCGCATGCTGCGGCGGTGGGAATTGAGCATAGCGGATTTTTCGCGTTTAGAGAGAAACGTCCTAAGCGGCGCTCGCTCGCTTTGTCTCCGCCGGTCCGGCCCATTTCACCATGGTAGGGGCGGAGCGCGCGTATTGCGGCGGCGGGGCGAACTGCGCGCCGAGCTCTGCCGCCGCGCGCCACGGCCAGCGCGGATCGGCAAGGATCGCGCGGGCAAGCGCTACCATGTCGGCCTTCCCCTCCGATACGATCGCTTCCGCCTCCTGCGGCTCGGTGATGAGCCCGACCGCGCGCGTGACGATTCCCGCCTCGCGCCTGATCTTCTCCGCCAACGGCACCTGGTAGAGCGGCGTCATCGGAATCTGCGCCTTGGGGAGATTGCCGCCGGAGGAGACGCAGACATAGCCGATACCGGCCTCCTTCAGAGCGCGCGCCACGACCACCGCCTCGTCTGGCGAGAAGCCGCCCTCGGTCCATTCGCTGGCGGAAAGCCGCGCGCCGACGAGCATCCGCTTCGGCAGCGCCGCGCGCACCGCGTTCGCCGCTTCGAGCAGGAACCGCATGCGGTTCTCCAGAGGCCCGCCATAGGCGTCGTCGCGCTTGTTGGAGAAGGGCGAGAGGAACTCGTGCCCCAGATAGCCGTGCGCGCCGTGGATCTCGACGAAGTCGAAGCCGGCGCGCTCCGCCCGCTTCGCCGCAGCGACGAAGTTTTCGACGAGCCGCGCGATGCCATCGGCGTCGAGCGGCGTCGGCACGTTCCAGCCCTGGTCGAAGGGAATGGCGGACGGCCCGACCGTCTGCCACGGATCCTCGTCCGCGTGCAGTGGGCCGCCCCCCTGCCAAGGCAGACGGTTCGACGCCTTGCGGCCGGCATGCGCAAGCTGGATGCCGAAGCGCGTTCCTTCCGGCGCGACGCGCCTGGCGGCGTCGAGCGTGCGCCGCGCCGCAGCCTCGTTGTCGTCGCTGTAGAGGCCGAGGCAGCCATGCGAGATACGCCCGCGCCGCTCCACCGCCGTCGCCTCGATGGTAACCGACCCCGCGCCCGACATGGCAAGCGTCATCCAGTGCTGCATGTGCCAGTCGGTGGCGGAGCCGTCGTCGGCCGAATACTGGCACATCGGCGCGACGGCGATGCGGTTCGGGAAAGCAAAACCGCCGATTTCGATCGGCGAAAAGAGATGCGCGGTCATGGAGGCTCCGGGGAGGATTAGAGCAGTAGCCCTGACATAAGGCAGCGAGGCGTGGAGCGCGAGTGCGGCGCTTTCGTCCGCGGAACAGATATGCGGAAAGGTTTGCTATCCGTGGCCGCGGAGAAGACGCTATTGCCCCGGCCTGCCGCTCTTCTTCTGGCGGCCCTTGCGGCGGCGCTCTTCGCCTTCGTCCTCGTAGGAGCCCGCGCCGACCTTTCCACGCGGGGTGACGCCGGGGGCGTCATTCCCTTCGCCTTCAAGGGAAGAAGTCGGGCGCTGGGGCACCGCGCGGCCGAGCGGCTTCTCGGTCCGCCCGACCGTCATCTCGTCGAGCGTGTTCTTGCGCGCGAGCGAGCGCGGCGAAAGGCCGGCGGGACCGGAGATGCGGTCGGAGGTGGAGGCAACGGCCTTCCCCCCTCCCCGACCCTCCCCCGCCCGAAGTCGGGTGTTCCCGACTTCGGCACCATGAGCGGGCACCCCGGAAGCATCCGGGTTGCGGGGGGAGGGAGAGCGCCGGCCCTTGGGCGCGCCGGGTCGGCTGCTGCCTGAGCCGCTGAAAGCGCCGGCGCGACCCTCCACCTCGCTCTGCCGCGCCAGCGGATCGTCGGCGATGGCAAGCTCGGTCTCGCGCAGCCGTCTGATCTCGTCGCGCAGACGTCCCGCCTCCTCGAATTCGAGATTGCCGGCGGCGTCGAGCATGCGCTTCTGCAGGTCGGCGAGATGCGCCTCGAAATTGTGGCCGATACCGGCGCCTTCTTCCGCGAGCCCCGTGTCGACGCGCACGTGGTCGCGCTCATAGACGGAATCGAGGATGTCGCCGATCGAGCGCTTCACCGATTCCGGCGTGATGCCGTGCTCTTCGTTATAGGCGAGCTGCTTCTCGCGCCGCCGTTCCGTCTCCGCCATCGCCCGCTCCATCGAGCCGGTGATGCGATCGGCGTAGAGGATCACCTTGCCGTCGACGTTGCGCGCGGCGCGGCCGATGGTCTGCACCAGCGACGTCTCGGAGCGCAGGAAGCCCTCCTTGTCGGCGTCGAGGATCGCGACCAGCGCGCATTCGGGAATGTCGAGCCCCTCGCGCAAGAGGTTGATGCCGACCAGCACGTCGAAGGCGCCGAGGCGCAGATCGCGGATGATCTCGATCCGCTCCAGCGTCTCCACGTCGGAATGCATGTAGCGCACGCGCACGCCGTGCTCGTGCAGGTATTCGGTCAGATCTTCGGCCATGCGCTTGGTGAGCGTGGTGACCAGCGAACGGTAACCCTTGGCGGCGACCTCGCGCACCTCGCCGAGGAGGTCGTCGACCTGGCTGCGCGCCGGGCGGATTTCCACCGGCGGATCGATCAGGCCGGTCGGGCGGATCACCTGCTCGGCGAAGACGCCGCCGGTCTGGCCGAGCTCCCAACCGCCCGGGGTGGCGGAGACGCACACCGTCTGCGGACGCATCAGGTTCCACTCCTCGAAGCGGAGCGGCCTGTTGTCCATGCAGGACGGCAGGCGGAAGCCATATTCGGCAAGTGTCGCCTTGCGGCGGAAGTCGCCGCGATACATGCCGCCGATCTGCGGGATCGTGACGTGGCTCTCGTCGACGAAGACGAGCGCGTTGTCGGGCAGATATTCGAACAGGGTCGGCGGCGGCTCGCCCGGCTTGCGGCCGGTCAGATAGCGCGAATAGTTCTCGATGCCGGCACAGGCGCCGGTCGCCTCGATCATCTCCAGATCGAACTGGGTGCGCTGCGCGAGCCGCTGCGCCTCGAGCAGACGCCCGGCGCGCTCGAGTTCCTCAAGCCGCCATTTCAACTCGTCGCGGATGCCCTTCACCGCCTGCGCCAGCGTCGGCTTCGGCGTCACGTAATGCGAGTTGGCGTAGACCTTCACGCTCTTCAGCTCGCCCGTCTTCTGGCCGGTGAGCGGATCGAACTCGGCGATCGATTCGATCTCGTCGCCGAAGAAGGATATGCGCCAGGCGCGGTCCTCCAAATGCGCGGGAAAAAGCTCCAGCGTGTCGCCGCGCAGGCGGAACGATCCGCGGATGAAGTTCATGTCAGTGCGCTTGTATTGCAGCGCCACCAGGTCGGCGACCACCTGGCGGAGATCGATCGCGAGCCCGACCTCCAGCCCGAAGGTCATCGCCGTATAGGTCTCCACCGAGCCGATGCCGTAGATGCAGGAAACGGAGGCGACGATCACCGCGTCGTCGCGTTCGAGCAGCGTGCGCGTCGCCGAATGGCGCATGCGGTCGATCTGCTCGTTGATCGACAATTCCTTCTCGATATAGGTGTCCGTCCGAGGCACGTAGGCCTCGGGCTGATAGTAGTCGTAGTAGGAGACGAAGTACTCGACCGCGTTGTCCGGGAAGAACGACCGGAACTCGCCATAGAGCTGCGCGGCGAGCGTCTTGTTCGGGGCGAGGACCAGCGCCGGACGCTGCGTCGCCTCGATCACCTTCGCCATGGTGAAGGTCTTGCCCGACCCGGTGACGCCGAGCAGCACCTGCGTGCTCTCTCCCGCTTCGGCGATCCCCTGAACGAGCTCCGCGATCGCGGTCGGCTGGTCGCCCTTCGGCTCGAAGTCGGAGACGATCTTGAGCGGGACGCCGCCTTCGCTCTTCTCCGGCCGCGGCGGACGGTGCGGGACCCAGGTATGGTCGCGGAATTCCGGGCGGCCTTTCTCGATCAGGTCGGACAGCGCCTCGACAGTCGCGGTCACGGCGCCCTGCGGCGTCGCTTCCGCCTCTTCCAGCGTCACGTCGAGACCCGCGATCGGCATCAGCCCGGCGCCGGCGCGCTCCTTTGCCGTGGCGCGCCCACCGATCGAGGTGCCGCGCGCGGTTCGAAGCGGCGCGTCCTTCGGCGGCTTCGTGTCGCGGCGGGGCTTTTTTGCGGCCCCGTGATCCTTCGCCGGCTTTTCGCTTTCGGGGTTGTAAATCCGATGTTCCGCGCCGGCGTCCGGCTCCGCATTCCGCGCGATATCGTCCGCCCAGGTGGAGACCGGTCCACGCATGTCGACGGGCGTGCCTTCGATGCGCGGCTGCGGCGCTTCGGAAAAGCCGCCGGCCTCGGGCTCGGCGCGCTCAGGCGCGGCGCTCCGCCGCGTTGGCGAGGACCGCGCTGGTGTGGATTGTCTTCGGGGCATCGGCGCAATATGGGACGGTCGCCTGCAAATGGCGAGGACCTCCGGTCGACGCCCCATACACTCCTGACAAACCTGCCGCGGACAGTGCCGCACGCACGCTACGGGCGCAGTTTCGCCGCTCCGCCTAGGTTGCAAATCAGGATTCCGGGCGCGACCGGGCGTGGTATGCACACAGTGCATACACGCGCAGCGTGCACACGTGGAAACATGTTGTCGCCCAACCTTTTAAGGCTCTCTTTTCAATTTCCTGCCAGCATGTCGGCAAATTAGAAGGGACGGCGGTGAGCCCCCACGAGACGACTACAACTCCTGAGAGAGTCACCACCTCAGGGATGCGCCCAGGAGGCGCGCTCGCTTCACCGGTCCTGCGCGCCGGTCGGAGCGAATATTCGCGCTCGCATGCGACCTCGTTGGTGATCTTCGGCCTGGTCGGCGGTGCCGTGCTTCTCGCGGTTTCGCTTCTTCGCCTGCTTCTCGCTCCCGACAATCCGCTGACGCATGCGCTGAACGGCGAGTGGATCCACCTCTGGCTCCTGCCGGCCTTCGCAGCGATCTGTCTCGGGCTCGCCTTCGTCGCCTACGACCGCCATCGCGCGCTCGTCGCCGCGCGCCGAGCGGAGATGACCTTCCGCGAGCTCTACGAGAGCATCGGTGAAGGCGTCTTCCGCTCCACGCTCGACGGCAGGATGATGAGCGCCAATCCGGCGCTCGTCAGACTGAACGGCTATGAGACGGAAGAGGAGCTGATCCGATCCTGCGGCGACATCGCGGCGGAATGGTACGTCAACCCGAACCGCCGTGCCGAGATCAACGAGATCCTGCGCGTGAAGGGCCGGGTGACCAATGTCGTGTCGGAAGTCTACCGGCACAAGACGCGGGAGCGCATCTGGATCGAGGAGAACGTGCATCTGGTGCGCGACGCCAGGACCGGCGCGCCCCTCTTCTACGAAGGAACGGTGCGCGAAGTCACGGAGACCATGCGGCGGCTCGCGCTGCAGGACCGCTACAGCAAGATCGCCTCGATCATGTCGGGCTGTCTCCTGCAGCTGCGCGGGCGGACGGACGGCACCTTCCACATGCCCTATGCCAGCATCGGCCTCTACCACATGTTCGGCATCCGTCCGGAGGAAGTCGCGGAGGATTCTACCGTCTTCCGCAACCTCATCCACCGCGGCGACTACGAACGCATCGAGAAGGCGATGAAGCATTCGCACGACACTTTGACGCCCTTCCAGCAGGAGTATCGCCTGTGTCTTGCGGACGGGACCGAGAAGTGGGTGCTGGCGCATTCGGTGCCGGAGCGCGAGGTTGACGGCTCGACCTTGTGGCACGGCTATATGGTGGACGTCTCCGACCGTAAGCGGTCGGAGGCGAGGATCCACGAACTCGCCTATTTCGACGCGCTCACCAATCTGCCGAACCGCGTTACGCTCAGAGAGCGACTGCAACGGACCCTTGCGCCCGGCGAGCGGAAGGGAGGCAGCGCGCTGCTCTTCGTCGACCTCGATCATTTCAAGGTGCTGAACGACACCAAGGGCCACCATGTCGGCGACCTGCTCCTGTGCGAGGTCGCAAAGCGCATCTGCGACGGGCTCGCCGTGGAGGATTTCGTCGCCCGCCTCGGCGGCGACGAGTTCGTCATCCTGCTTTCGGGCCTCAGCGAGGATGTGAACGAGGCGGAGGCACAGGTCCGCGCCAAGGGCGAGGATGTGCTCTCGGCAATCGATCAGCCGTTCTGGTTCGGTGAGGACATGTTCCAAACGACAGCGAGCATCGGCGTTGTGCTCCTCTCGGATTCCGACAACGACGCCGACGAGGTTCTGAAGCACGCCGACCTTGCCCTGTACAAAGCGAAGACCGCAGGGCGCGGCATTTTGCGCTTCTTCGAAACGAAGATGCAGATCGAGGCGACGGACCGGCTCGTGTTCACCTCCGAATTGCGCAAGGCGCACAAGGAAGGTGGTCTGCTGCTCCACTACCAGCCGCTGGTGACCGAGTCGGGCCGGTGTATCGGCGCAGAGTGCCTGCTCAGGTGGAACCATCCGACGCGCGGCCTGATCTCCGCCGGCGAATTCATCACGCTTGCCGAACGCAGCGGCTTCATGGGCTCGATCGACACGTGGGTGCTGAAGGCCGCCTGTGCGACGCTGAAGGTGTGGGAGAACAATCCGCTGACGCGCGACCTGCAGCTCTCCGTCAATGTCAGCGCGCGCGAGCTCGGACGCATCGATTTCGTCGAGGTCGTGGAGAGCGCTCTGGCGGAATCGGGCGCGCGCCCCGACCGCCTCACCCTGGAGCTGACCGAGCACGTGATGCTCGACGATTTCGAGGCGGTGAACGCGGTGATGCAGAGCCTGCAGGCGCTCGGCCTGCACTTCGCGCTCGACGATTTCGGCACCGGCTATTCGTCGCTGTCGTATCTCAAGCGCCTGCCCATCGACACGCTCAAGATCGACCGCTCGTTCGTGCGTGACATCGAGCGCAACGAGAGCGATCGCGAGATCGTTCAGACGATTCTGAACATTGCCCGCAGCCTCAAGATCTCCGTCGTCGCGGAGGGCGTGGAGACGGAGATGCAGGCCGTGCTCCTGCGGCAGCTCGGCTGCCACACCTTCCAGGGATATCTGTTCGGCAAGCCGATGCCGGAAGACGCCTTCCTTACTTATCTGGAAGCGGGGAACGAGACGAGCGGCGAGGTCCGGCGGATGCGCGCACTCCACTGAACCGGCGCATCCGCTGGCGCGAGCCCCGGCGCGCGCTTCCGCCTCAGTGCCGCATCGTTGCCGCGCATCCCTCCGTCAGGCTGCCCCCCTCTTCGTCCTCAAGCGCGGTGAAGAACCGCCAGCCGGTCAGCTCCTCGATCGTGTGCAGGCTTACGCGGTGTTCCGCGAGATAATCGGCATCATGCTTCCTTCCCTGCAGAGCGCGATGATTGACGTTCTGAAGGAGGTATCCGTTCAACCTGCCGAGTTGGGGATCGTAGACGAGCTTGAAGAGTGCGGCCGGCACGGCGACATTGCTGGCGCCGATCACCTTCTTCCTCAGCGGCTTCAGGTCGATGGCGTTGCCGCACCGATCTGCGTCCGCCGATACGTGAACGGCTTCGGTCTTCTGATAGACTGGACCGGTGATCACATAGAGCTCGCCGCGGCGAAGCGCGACCTTGCGCACGAGATCCTCCAGGTCGCGCCAGATCGTCCGGTTGAAGCCCGGCCCCTCCTGCGGCACGACATTGGACAGGACGAAAGTGTCCGTCATCAGCTCCGCCGAGCTCTTGAAGTCGGCCGACGGCGCCTGATGCCCGCGGTCGAAATCGCTATTCTTGTAGTCATCGTCGACGGCGCCGGGGGCGGACAACGGCAGAGCCGGCTCCTGACGGAACTTCACGTTGGGGCGAGTCTCGTTGCCCTCGGCGATGGTGCGCGTCAAATGCTCGATCACCCAATCGGGTGTCTTCGTCCGGCTGTTATGGGCGAGGACGTAGCCGGCATGACACACCACGACGAAGTCGACATCCGCGCCTTCATCAATGCTCGGGAACCCGATCTCCTGCCAAAGCTCGGCGCAGGAGCGTGGGTCGTTGGAGCTCGTTTGCGCAAGCGCGGCGCGCGAGCCGAAAAAGGCGATAAGCAGCGCTACCGCCACATGGTGTCCAAGGCCCCGGAGGCGTCGTGCCGTCATGTCAGACGGCTCCACCCGCTTCGATCCTGGCCTTCTCCGCTTCGGCTTGCGCCTTCTGCGCGCCGGCTTCCGCTTGCACCTTCTGCGCGCCGGCTTCGGCTATTGACTTCCGCTCGTCAAAGTCGGTCTGCGCCTTCTTCTGGGTTCCCTGCGAACCGACCGCCTTGGAGATCACGTAGCTGCCGCCGCTGATGCCGAGGAGCCCGAGAACCGTCTCCGGGATCTGCACGAAGCTGCCCGACTCGATGGTCAGCATCAGGAACAGGCCGGCGATGAGGAACGTGAAGATCAGGAACTGAAAACGGGACAGGCTCGCCTTGTCTCCCTCCATCTCTGTGATAATGCCCTCCAGACTGATGGAGCCGGTCAGGATCTTCAGAAGCACGATCGCCGCGAAGCCGAGCAGGATGATCAGCAACACGACGAAGCCGAAGAGTGCGATTCCGGACGTTGTCATTGTCTCCCCCTTTTCCGGGAGACGGCTGCCGCCGGCGGCGCCGCCTCGCCGGAGTTCCAGCTAGACGGTTCGCGCGACCTTTCCCGACAGGTAGAGCCCGTTGCTCCCGGCGAGCAGGAGGAGCAGGCTTTCCGGAACTTCGGGCAGAGTTCTGGCGCCGCTCGGGGCACCAACGACTTCCATGAGATAGCCGCCGAAGACGATCGCGACGACGGCGAGGCTCTGCACGCGCTCCGGGTCGATGCCGCTTCCGCCCGTCGACAGCAGGCCGTTCAGGGGGATGTCGCCGCGCAGAATGCCAAGCGCGATGACCAGCGCCAGCAGCACAAGCCACGTGATCAACGCGAACTCGACGGCCTTCGCCAGAAGTCCCGTCATCCCCGGAAGTCCCCCGATTTCCGGCGCTGACTATATACTCGTTATAATTGCAATCAAGATTGTTTTCTCTTTTTACGTGTTCAGAGACCGCGTTGCAATCGGACGCGCGTTGGGCCACGAGCGGGTCACGTCAGCGTGACGCCATTTGCACGTGGCACTGCCTTATGATGGGTGGGAGGCGGCCTCGGCCCTTGGCCGAAAAAGACAATCGGAGACTTCGATGCGAACCGTTCTTGCTTTTGCGTCCGTCGCGCTTCTCGTCGGCGGATTGACTGCGCTCCCGGCCTTCGCTGCCGGCACCGATAACAGCGGCAGCCAAGTTCCGACCTGCCCGAAGGGAAAGGTCTACAGCCAGCAGAAACAGATGTGCATCGACGCGCAGTCGAACGCGATCGACGATAAGTCGCTCACCGACTACGCCTACGCACTCGCCAAGGAGGGCCGCTACACGGAGGCGCTTCAGACGCTGGATCGGCTGGCCAATCCGAACACCGCGGAGGCGCTCAACTACCGCGGCTACGCAACCCGCAAACTCGGCCGTCTTGAGGAAGGCATCGGCTACTATCTGCAAGCCGTCGCGCTCGACCCCGATTATACGCTGGTGCGCGAATATCTCGGCGAGGCGTATCTGGTAAAGGGCGACGTCAAGCGCGCCAAGGAGCAGCTTGCGGAGATCGAGAAGCGCTGCGGCACGACCTGCGAGCCGTACGGAGACCTCGCCGAGGCGATCGCCGGCGCGACGATTTAGCGCCGAGGCGCTTTCGCGCCTATCGCGGAAGCCCTAAATGTAAAGCGCCGGGGATCGACCCGGCGCTTCGGATTCATGCGATGTCCTTCTTTCGCTCCGCGGCGCTGCGCCGCATCGTCTATGCGATCGTCATCGGGCTGGCGCTGGTGCGCCTCGCGTCGCGGGCACATTCGGAGGCACTCTCCGTGGAACCGGCCGCGTCGGTCGCGACGATCGCACGTCTTGCCCCTTAAGCGTCGGATCGAGGCATTCCAATCCGGCTCGGCGCATGCAAAAGCGGCGGCGTGAGACGTTCGCGTGCGAAATCCTGACCACCACACGATGGCCGCCGAGACGACCTGGGTCCTGACCACCGGCGAAGCCGGCATGCGCAGCCAGGCGCTCGGGCTTGCGGAGGCCGTCGGCCTGCCGATCCTGGAAAAGCGCGTCGTGCTCAGGCCGCCCTTTCGCTGGCTCCCCGGCGGCTTGCTGCCGGTGCCGCTCGCAGCACTCGATCCGGCCGGCGACATCCTCGCACCGCCCTGGCCGCGCCTTGTCGTCGGCTGCGGTCGCCGCTCGATCGGCGTCGCGCTGACGGTGAAACGGCTCTCCGGCGGCGGCACTCTGGCCGCCTATGTGCAGAACCCGGAATTCGCGCGAGCGCGATTCGATATCGTTGCCGCAATGCCGCATGACAGGGTGAAGGGACCAAACGTCGTCTCCGTGCCGGCGGCGCTGAACCGGGTCACGCCGGAGCGGCTCCATGAAGCGCGCGCGGATTGGCGCGGGCGCCTTAGCGCGAACGGCGAACCGCTCCTCGGCGTCCTGATCGGTGGCGACAACGGCAGCTACCGCCTCTCCGCGGCGGTCGTTTCGCGGCTCATCGCGGTGCTTCGGAAGGCCCACTCGAAGCACGGCATGCGCGCTATGATCACCCCGTCGCGACGCACCGGCCAGGCGGCCAAGGCCGCTATCCAAGCCGCGCTTGCCGAAGAACCGTTCGGGACGCTCTGGGACGAGAACGGCGAAAATCCCTATTTCGGCATTCTCGCACTCGCCGACCGGCTGATCGTCACCGCGGAATCGATCTCCATGATCTCCGAGGCGCTCGCCACTGGCCGCCCCGTGCACGTCTTGCCGCTTGAGGGACGCGGGCAGAGGCACGAGGCGTTCCTGACGCGTGCCATCATCGAGGGGCTCGTCTCCCCGATCACCGGCGACGATCTCGACTGGTCGTTCGCCGGCGTGCCGCCGATCGATCCGACGGCCGAGCCGGCGCGGCGTCTCAAGAGAATGCTCGGGCTGGAAGGCCTGGCTTAGAAGAACGTCAGTTCGGCGCGGCCGCGACCGGCTGCTCAGGGAAGGCGAGCTGCTCGCGCGCGCGCCAGGCGTTGGTCACGTAGTTGACGATGATAGAGCGCCTGATTCCGTGGATCGGCCGCTTCTCGAAGCCGTGCCAGGTGTTGGTGGCGGGCACGAAGATCATCGCCGCATTCGGTTCGAACGGCGAGCGGCCGACATGCGTGTTCTCGTCGGCATAGATGTCGGTGCCGAGATCGGCGTGTTGCGGGTCGTCCGACATGTAGACGAGCATGGTGAACATCTTCACGCCGATGTCGGTATGCGGCTTCAGCCAGAAGCCGTCGGCGTCCTGCGCGTATTCGATGCGCAGGAAAGTGTCGTCGAGCTTGGCGCCGAAGGCCTTGGCAAGGCGCGCAACCGTCTCTGAATCCTGGAACGCCTCCGCCATCGCCCCGGCTGCGGGAAACGTCTCCAGGTTCTCCCCGGAGAAATAGACGCGATCGGCGTTGTGCGCCTCGCGCGTGCCGGACACGCCACCGAGATCGGCGACCGGAAACGGCATATCCTTCAGCACGGCATAGGTATCGCCCGGCAGGACATTGCGGAGAATCCAGTGCGGATAGGGCGTCTTGTGCGCGTCTGCCGCGTCGAGCGACCGCCGCAGGCTCTCTTTTACGTCGGAGGGGCTGTTCATTCGCTGATCCAGTGATTTCCGTGTCGCCGCGGAACGGCCGGATGGGCAGCGCAAACGCGCCCGCGGCGGGTTCGTCAGGCCGGTCTAGAGGACTCCGCCGCCGCCTGTCCAGCACGCATGATGCCTCGCCCCGACCGGTTGCGACAGGTTGTGACCCGAAGCCGGCTTTTCTTGAAGCGGAGCCCGGCTTCCACTATCTGACTTCGGACCCTGCCGCCGGTTCGCGGCGGCACGCCCAATCCGGTCGGAGACCATGGCCTATCTCGATATCGCCGCGCTTGAAAAGACGCCGCTGAAGCGCGACCCCTACGACTATCTCGTGGTCCCGGACTTCGTGCTTGCCGAGCGCTTCCCGGCCGTCGTCGGCGATTACCCGGCGGTGCCGGGGCCAGGCTCCCACCCGCTTTCGGTCGTTGAGATCGGCGGACACTTCGAGTCGCTCATCGACGAGCTCGACGGAGCGGAATTCCGCCGTGCGATCGAGACGAAGTTCGACATCGACCTGAGCGACCGTCCCACCATGTTCACCGTGCGCGGCGAATGCCGCGCCACGGACGGCAAGATCCACACCGATTCCACGACCAAGCTCATCACCGTGCTCCTCTACATGAACGAGAAGTGGGACAAGGACGGCGGCCGGCTTCGCATATTGAAGAGCGGCACCGACTTGAACGACTACGTCGATGAAGTCCCGCCGCATGGCGGCACGCTCCTCGTCTTCCGCCGCTCGGAGAATTCCTGGCACGGTCACGAGCCGTTCGACGGGCCGCGGCGCGCGGTGCAGATGAACTGGGTCACGGACCAGTCGGTGGTCGCGCGCGAGCAGGGGCGCCACCGGCTTTCCTCCACGATCAAGAAGCTCAACCCCTTCCGCAAGGCGAGCTGAGGCGCATTATCATGGCCGAACATCACGCGAGGCTTCTGATCCTCGGCTCCGGACCGGCTGGCTACACGGCGGCGATCTACGCGGCGCGGGCCATGCTTGAGCCGGTGCTGATCGCCGGGTTGCAGCCGGGCGGGCAGATGACGATCACCACGGACGTGGAGAACTATCCGGGCTTCGCGGACGTGGTCCAGGGGCCGTGGCTGATGGAGCAGATGCGCGCGCAGGCTGAGCATGTCGGCACGCGCATGATCGCCGACACCGTGGTCGAAGCCGACCTGAAGCGTCGGCCGTTCCGGTTGAAGCTCGACAGCGGCGACACGTGGACCGCGGACGCGCTCGTCATCGCGACCGGCGCGCAGGCGCGCTGGCTCGGCCTTCCTTCCGAGGACCGTTTCAAGGGCTTCGGCGTCTCCGCCTGCGCCACCTGCGACGGCTTCTTCTTCAAGGGCAAGGACGTGCTCGTGGTCGGCGGCGGCAACACCGCCGTTGAGGAGGCGATCTATCTCTCGCATCTGGCGCGCAAGGTCACGCTCGTCCACCGGCGCGACACGCTGCGCGCGGAGCGCATCATGCAGGATCGGCTCTTCGGAAGCGATAACGTGGAGGTGATCTGGGATACGGCGCTTGACGAAGTGCTCGGCGAAGGCGGCTTCCCGCCCTCAGTCACCGGGGCGCGCCTGAAGAACGTCAAAACCGGCGAAAAGTCGGATATCCCGGTTGACGGCATATTCATTGCTATAGGTCATGCACCGGCGGTTTCGCTGTTCAAGGACCAGCTCGATCTGAAGCCGAGCGGGTATATCTGGACGGAGCCGGATTCGACCGCGACCAGCATTCCCGGCGTGTTCGCGGCCGGCGACGTAACCGACGAGGTGTTCCGTCAGGCCGTGACGGCAGCAGGGATGGGCTGCATGGCGGCGCTCGAGACGGAGAAATACCTGTACGGCGTAGAGGCCACGCGGGAAGCAGCGGAGTAGCCGCTTGAATATGCAAGAGCCGGGTCCGCCCATTCAGCGGGGCGAGATCGACTGGGACAAGCTGCGCATCTTCCACGCTGCCGCCCAGGAAGGCTCGTTCACGCGTGCCGGCGAGCTCCTCGGCATGAGCCAGTCAGCGGTGAGCCGTCAGGTGAGCGCGCTCGAACAGGAGCTCGGCACGCCGCTCTTCCACCGCCACGCGCGCGGCCTGATCCTGACGGAGGAAGGCGAGCTTCTGATGCGCGCGGCGCGCGACATCGTCCTGAAGCTTGAGAACGTCCGTGCCCAGCTCGTCGATTCGCGCGGCCAGCCGACCGGAACGCTGCGCGTCACCACCACAGTGGGCATCGGCTCGACCTGGCTCACCTCGCGCATCAACGAGTTCATCGACCGCTTCCCCGGCATCCGGCTGGAGCTGATCCTCGACGATTCGGAGCTCGACGTCGCCATGCGCCAGGCCGACGTGGCGATCCGCCTGCGCGCGCCGACGCAGCCCGACCTGATCCAGCGGCGGCTCTTCACGCTGCACTTCCACGTCTATGCGTCGCGCGACTATCTCGAACGCTTCGGCGAGCCGAAGACCACCGAGGACATCGACAATCACCGCATCGTCATCTTCGGCGAGAACGCGCCGACCTACCTGAAGACGATGAACTGGCTGTGCACGGCGGGCCGCGAGCCGGGCAATGCGCGCCAGCCCGTCTTCTCGGTGAATAACGTCAACGCCATCCGCCGCGCGGTCGAGAAGGGCGTCGGCATCGCGCTCCTGCCGGACTATCTGGTGGGGCCGCAATCGGCGCTGGTACAGATCCTTCCGGAATACGAGGTGCCGAGCTTCGACGGCTTCTTCGTCTATCCGGCGGAGCTCAAGGATTCCGCCCGCGTCACCGTCTTCCGCGACTTCCTCGTGGCGAATGCGCGGCGCTGGAGCTTCTAAGCTTAGCGCGAGCCAGTGCCCCGTAGCCCGCATGGAGCAAAGCGTAACGCGGGATCTTTCGCGCCGAACCTGCGGGCAACTCGCCCCGGATTGCGCTTCGCTTCATCCGGGCTACCTCAGATTCCCGCGTACCACTGGTAGCCGCGGTCTTCCCAGAAACCGCCCTTGCCGCCGTGGATATCGGCAAGACTTTCCACCGCCTCGATGCGCATCAGGTATTTCGCCATCTTGTAGCCGAGCTGGCGCTCCACGCGCACGCGGAGCGGCGCGCCGTGCGGGACCGTCAAGGTCTCGTCGTTCATCTCGTAGGCGAGGATGGTCTGCGGGTGAAACGCGTCTTCAAGGCCGATGCTCTCGTAATAGAGGCCCTGGCCGTAGAGCGTATCGGCGCAGTGGAAGACGAGGTAGCGCGCTTGCGGCTTGAGCTTCACCTGGTCGAGCACGTGGTGAAGCGGCACGCCCTTCCATTTGCCGATGCAGCTCCAGCCCTCAACGCAGTCGTGGCGGGTGATCTGCGTGCGCGACGGCATGGCGCGGAGCTCGGCAAGCGAGTACTCGGCGGGATTCTCAACCAGCCCGTCGAGCTTGAGCCGCCAGTCGGCGAAGTTGTTCGCGACCATTGCCGTGTATTCCGGATCATCCGGCGACGTGGAGCCGTTGGCGCGGAAGGCCGGCGACAGGTCGGCTTCGGTATATTCGCGCGCGAGGTCATTCTCTCCGAGAAACAGGCGCTGCACGCGTCGCGTCACTTGCTCATCGAAGGCGAGGATGCTGCGAAACCACGGCGCGTGCGAAAGCGCGTCGCAGCCGCCGAGCGCCAACGTGCCGGCGGCGACACCGAAGCCGCGCAGGAAGCCGCGCCGGCTCGGCCCAGGGGGAATTGCAGATCTATTCCGCGGCATGCGTCTCCTCCGTTTCGATCCGGTATCTTCCGGTGATCATCGAGCGGATGTTGTTCCAGACGCCGGACAGGAGAACCATGATGACGTGCACGATGACGAACAGAACGATGAGCGTCGCGGCGATGAAGTGAATGGTGCGCGCGGTCTGTCTTCCGCCGAAAATATCGAGAAGCCAGGGAAACGCTGAGTCCATGCCCGGCGACATGGTAAGCCCGGCGAGGATCAGGATCGGCAGAAGCACGAAGATCACGCCGAAATAGGCGAGCTTCTGAAGCACGTTGTAGGATTTCGCCTCGTCCCCTTTGGGGAAGCGCAGGAGGAAATGCTCACGGATCGAGGATCCGATGTGGCGAAGCTGCGATCCGGTCGGCACCAATTGCCGCCAATGGCCGCTCGCAATCGTATAGACGACATAGACGAGCCCGTTGATCACGAAGAGCCAGGCGAAGAAGAAGTGCCAGCGCCGCCCGGTCGCGAGGTCCTGGTAGCCGGGAAGCGTGGCCCAGGAGGGAAAGCCGCGCGAGGCCCAGCGGTCGCCGGTTCGCGAAAGCCCGAACACGCCGGTCGTATCGAAACGCGCGCCGAAAATCTGTGTAATCCCGGCTTGCACGCCGTCGGGCTGGCGCACCGCGCGCATGGAAAGCACCGGATCGTCAAATGTCGAGATGTTGCCGAAATAGAGCGCGGGATGGGCGTTGAAAATCTGCAGGCCGCTCATCAGGAGAACGACGATGCAGAGCAGGTTCACCCAATGCGTCACGCGCACCACGACGCTGTGGCGATAGAACCAACTCTTGCGCGGCGGGCGGCCGGTTTCGGCAGTTGTTGCGGTTTCGATCGCGGTCATGGCGAAATCTCGTCCCTGCCTCGCACACTATACGGCGGCCCGATAGGAGGGGTTTTTGGATTCGATGCTCGCAATGCATCAATTCGGCGCTAGCAGAATGTGCGTGCTCTTCCTTTTTTGACGAAGGAGCTGTGCCTGAAGGCGGTCATAAAGCGCGACGCTCCAACCCCTTCCCGTTTCCGCCGCCATTTGGAGCGTTTGCGCTTGCCAAACGTATAAGTCTTCGCTTATATGTACTCGCTATGGAGAAAGATGTCTTCCGGGCTCTCGCCGACCCGACGCGGCGCGCGGTTTTCGAGCGTCTCATCGCCCGCGAGATGAGCGTATCGGAGTTGAAGGCCGGCTTCCCGATCTCGCAGCCGGCGATCTCGCAGCATTTGGCCGCGCTCCGCAGCGCCGGATTGGTCTCCGAGCGGCGCGAAGGGCGGCACGCGTACTATCGCGGCGACCCCGCAGGGTTGGTGCCTCTTTCCGATTGGGTCGACCGCTACCGGACGTTCTGGCCGCAGCGCATCGAGAAGCTGAAGAGCGTTCTCAAAGGAATGGATCAATGACGCAAAACACCAAGAGCGGCGAGACCCCCGAACGGATCGTCGTTGAATGCGACCTCGACGCGACGCCCGAGAAAGTCTGGCGGGCGCTGACGGAACCGGCGCTGCTTGCGGCATGGCTCGAACCGGACGCGATCCAGTCTACCGATGACGGACATGTTCTCCGGTTGGATTTCGACAAGGAGGGCCGCACGGTCGAGCTTGAGACGCTCTCCGGGGAGCCCAACCGCCTGCTCCGTTGCCGATGGCGGAGTGTCGACCAAGGTCTTCTCGCCCTGGACAGCGTTGTGGCGTTCGAGCTCTCTGAATCGGACACGGGCGGCACGCATCTTCGAATCGTCCACGACTGCTTCGCAGTCCTTTCCATGGCCGTGGTGCAGCGGACGTTTGCACGCCGGCTTTCAGTCAACGGGCGCGGCTTGTCGCGCGTGCATCCGGCGCGGCGGGGCCACGGCACCACGATGCGGCTCGCCGCTTGAGCCAGGGGACGCATAGCATGAGCAGCCCGATGAATTTCGTGCCGATGGTCGTGGAGCAATCGAACCGCGGCGAACGGGCCTACGACATCTTCTCCCGCCTTCTCAAAGAGCGGATCATCTTCGTGAACGGGCCGGTCGAGGACAGCATGTCGGCGCTCGTGTGCGCGCAGCTGCTCTTCCTGGAGGCGGAAAGCCCCAAGAAGGAGATCGCCATGTACATCAATTCGCCGGGCGGCTCCGTAACCGCGGGGCTCGCGATCTACGATACGATGCAATTCATCCGCAGCCCCGTCTCGACCCTCTGCATGGGCTTCGCCGCATCGATGGGATCGCTGCTCCTCATGGCAGGCGCCGAGGGACAACGTGGCGCGCTCCCCAATTCTCGCATCGTCGTGCACCAGCCTTTGGGCGGATTCCAGGGACAGGCTTCCGATATCGCGCGTCATGCGGAGGACATCATCAGGACGAGGCAGCGCATCTACGAGCTTTACGTGAAGCATTGCGGCCGCACCTACGAGGAGGTGGAGCGGACGCTCGACCGCGACCACTTCATGACGGCGGAAGAGGCCAAGGCGTGGGGCCTCGTCGACCGTATCTGCGAGCGCCGTGAGGTCGACGAAGCGGCCTGAGGCCGCGTCCCGTGCCCCGACTTCCGCCCTAAAGCCTTCTCCATTCTGATTGAATCAGAAGGCTCCATCTATTTGTTTACGCATGATTTTTTCCGAAAACCGGTGCCTGCCCCGGATCGGTGTCCGGGGCAGGCTTTTCGGGATCACGCCTAAGCCGCCTGCTGCTTGGCGCCGGCCAGGATGTCGTCGGCGAGGCGGCCGCTGACCTCGGCCATCTTGTCGAATTCCGCCGTGAAGGTGCCGACGCCGGCGGTGGCGGAGCGGAGCTCGATGATCAGGTCGGCGATCTCCGCCTCCGGGATCAGCGCCTCCACCACGTCCCAGCCGTTCCAGCCGGGTCGCGCGTCGAAGCCCATGAGCTGGCCGCGGCGTCCGGAGACGATGGCGTTGACGCGCGCCGTGGCATCGTTGGGGATGGCGATCTTCACCCGCAGCACCGGCTCAAGCAGCACCGGACGCGCCTCCGGCAGCGCTTCGCGCATGCCGAGAATGCCGGCCATCTTGAACGCCTGATCGGAAGAATCGACGTCGTGATAGGAGCCGTCGGTCAAGGTGACCCCGACATCGACGACGGGGAAGCCGCCGAGCGGCCCGTTCTTCAGCGCCTCGCGCACGCCCGTCTCGACCGCCGGGATATAGTTCTTCGGCACGACGCCGCCGGTGATCGTGTCGTCAAACGCAAAGCCGGAACCGCGCGGCAGCGGCTTCACCTCAAGCACAACGTCGCCGAACTGGCCGTGGCCGCCCGACTGCTTCTTGTGACGGCCGCGCTTGGTGACGCTGGCGCGGATCGTCTCGCGATAAGGTACGAGCGCGCGCCGGGTCTCGAGCCTCAGCCCGAAGCGGCTGGTCAGCCGCTCCACGGCCACGCGGAGATGCATCTCGCCCTGCCCGCCGAGCAGCGTCTCGCCAGTGTCCTGGCGATGATCGACGCTGAGCGAAGGGTCTTCCTCCACCATGCGCGCCAGCGCGGCGGAGAGCTTCACTTCGTCCTTGCGCTCCGACGGGTTCACGACCTGCTTCAAGACCGCCTGCGGAACGGGCGGAACGGGAAGCTGCTTCACCTTGGCGCCCTTTGCCCCGAGCGTGTCGCCGGTCTTTGCCGGATCGACCTTGCCGAGCGCCACCGTCTCTCCGGCCTCCGCAGCGCCGCGCTTCGTCGATTTCTGCCCGACGAGCCGGAAGATACCGGAGACCTTGCCGATCTCGCCTGCCGCGGTCTGAAGCTCCATGCCGTCGTCGACCTGGCCGGCAAGGACGCGGGCGAGCGACAGCTTGCCGGCGTGGCTGGTGTGGATGGTCTTCAAGACCTGCAGCAATGGCGCGGACGCATCGGCAATGCCGAGGCGCGCGCGCGTGTCGTCCACGTTCGGCGCCTCATGGCGGAGCGCCTTCAGAAGCCGCAGAATACCGTTGCCGTTCATCGCGGATCCGATCAGCACCGGCACGATCTGCCCGGCGCGAAGCTCGTCGGCGAGGTCGGTGAACACCTTGTCACGCGGCGGCTGGATGTCCTCCAGGAGTTGTTCCATCAGCGCATCGTCGTGGTCGGCAAGGCGCTCCAGCATGTTGAAGCGCGCCTCGTCGCGCCGCACCTCTTCGCCCGGATCGAGCGGGATCATCTCGCTCTCCGCATGCTCGCGGTAGACGAAGGCACGATCGAGCGCGAGGTCGATGAAACCGGTGGCGATCCCGTCCTTCCAGATCGGGAGCTGGCGAAGCACGAGCGGCGTCTCGGAAGCGGGCTGTAGCATCTCCAGCGCATCGCGCACGCCCATCGACGCCTTGTCGATCTTGTTCAGAAACAGGAAACGGGGGATGCCGCGCTCTTCCAGGTGCCGCATTACGACCTGCAGCGCGGGAATCTTCTTCTCGTCGGGCTCCGCCACCACGATCGCCGCGTCGACGCCGGCGACGAGCGGCTCGCTCTCGTAGTTGAACTCCACCGAGCCGGGGCAGTCGAGGAACGTATAGACCTCGTCCATGAACGTGGTCTCGGCGATGTTGATCTCCACGCTCATGGAATGGGCGCGCGCTTCCGGCGAGGAATCGCCGACCGTGCCGCCATTCGCCACGCTGCCCGCCTTGTCGACAATTCCGGTGCGCGCGAGGATTTCTTCAAGCAGGCTCGTCTTGCCGCTGGCGAACGGGCCCACAATGGCAAAGCATCTGGGGCCCGTTTTGCGTCCATTGTCGCTCATATCTTCTCCCTGCCTCGTCGGGGTCTTCGACGGCCCCGATTGCGGCCCAAGGGGAAGCAGAACGCCAATTCAAGCCTTTTGCCGCAGCCTCATCGAGCCCTCGGCAAAAATCTCCGCCACGAATTCTCGCCCTACTTCCGGAGCCGGCTTTTTTGATCGTCTCAGGCGCGATAGGGTTTGGCAAGAGCCGCGCAAAAAGCGCGTAAGACACAGTGCGGCGCGGCATCGAATCGGCTAGGATTCAATCATGCACTTATTTCGGTCATTGGCGGCGGCAGTGCTTCTCTTCGGGCTCGGCTCCGCGCAGGCGGCGGACTTTTCGGGGGCCATGCCGCATAGGACAGCGGGCCAGCCGGACGCGGCCTGCTTCAATTCCAGCGCGCTTGGCCACATCAAGAGCCGCTTCGCCTGGGCGGAGCGCAATACCTGGCACCGCGGCTTCGTCATGGCCTCGATCGGCAATCCACGCCCGAGCGGCCATCCCTTTGCCGAGCCAGGGCTCGTCGCCCGCGATTATTGCATGGCCAATTCCATCATGACGAACGGCGACGCCCGTCCGGTCTACTACGTGATCGAGCACGGGCTCGGCTTCGCGGGTCTCGGTCGCGACATCGATTTCTGCGTGCCCGGGCTCGACCCCTGGCACGTGCATGACGGCGACTGCCGGACGGTCCGATAGGCCGCCGACGAGGCTGCACTTCAAACGAGCCTCGAAGCCGATGCGCCGGATCGCGCGCCTTCTTGCCGCGCTCCTCCTTGCGGTTCCCGCCCTCTCTCCTGCCGCAGCGGCTATCTGGAAGAGGTGCGCATCTGCCTGACGCGCGACCTCGGCTTTCGCGCCTGCGACGAAATCGACGCCGACGGCTGTCGGCAGAACCGGCTAAGACTTCCCGCCATTCATTGAACCGCCGCATAAACGCTCAAGGAAGGAAGACCGGAATGTGGACGCTCAGAGCCGCGGCGGCTTCGCCGTTCGTCAGGAAGGTGCGGATCGCTGCTGCCGTCTGCGGTCTCGATGGCCGGATGGAGATCAAGACCGCCGACACGTCCGATGCGGCCGACCCGCTTCGCCGCGACAACCCGCTCGGCAAGATTCCTGTGCTCGTGCTGGAGGACGGAACGGCGCTCTACAATTCGCGCGTCATCGTGGAATTCCTCGACGCGGAAGCCGGCGGCGGGATCATTCTTCCGCGCGAGGGGAAGGAGCGCTTCCGCGTTCTTCTTTTGCAAGCGCTTGCCGACGGCCTGATGGATGCCTCCGTCCTGCTCGTCTACGAAAACCGCTGGCGCGCACCGGAGACGCATAGCGAGAAGTGGGTCGCGCACCAGGCCGGCAAGGTCGAACGCGGGCTCGCGAGCCTCGAAGCATCGCCCCCTGCGCTTTCCGGGACGCCGGATATCGGGCAGATCGCGGTCGCCTGCGCGCTCGGCTATCGCGATCTCCGCTTCGCGGGCTCGTGGCGGCAGACCTATCCGCGTCTCGTCGCCTGGCTCGGCGATTTCGCCGCCAAGGTCCCGAGCTTCGCGGCGACGGCCCCGGACTGATAACTGCGCGCATCCCTAGTGGTAAGGAACGCTGCGGAGGTCCGCCCATGAAGATCGCAATCAACGGCGCGGGCGTCGCCGGGCCCACATTGGCCTATTGGCTCGAGCGGTCAGGTCACGAACCGACGCTGATCGAGCACTCGCCGACATTCCGTACCGGCGGCTACATCATCGATTTCTGGGGCGTGGGCTATTCCATCGCCGAGCGGATGGGGCTGATCGAGCCTATCCGGCAACGCGGCTACCTGGTGGAGGAAGTCCGCCTGGTGAAGGCGAACGGCCGCGCCAGCGGCTTTTCCGCCGAGGTGTTCGGCCGCATGACCGGCAATCGCTTCACCAGCATCCCGCGCGGCGACTTGGCCGCGACGATCTTCGAAGCCGTCGCGAATAAAGTCGAGACGCTCTTCGGCAATTCCGTCGCCGAGATCCGTGACACGGGCGCGGGGGTCGACGTCCGGCTTGAAAGCGGCGCGAACCGCACCTTCGACCTGCTCGTTGGCGCCGACGGCCTGCACTCGCAGGTTCGGCGCCTCGCGTGGGGCGAGCAGGAACGTTTCGAGCGGCCGCTCGGCTACTACGTCGCCGCCTTCGAGACGGAGGGCTACCCGCGACGCGACGAGAACGTCTATGTCAGCTACGCGGAGCCCGGTCGCTCGATCTCGCGCTTCTCCATGCGTGGCGACCGGACGCTGTTCCTGCTCGTTTTCGCCGCCTCCGATCTTCGATCGCCCGAACCCGAGGACGACGCGACGCAGAGGGCAGCGCTTCATTCCGTGTTCGACGCGAGCGCATGGGAAGCGCGCGACATTCTCGGCGTCCTCGACCGGACGGAGGAAATCTATTTCGATCGCGTCAGCCAGATCGAGGTTCCCGAATGGAGCAAGGGCCGGTCGGTGCTGATCGGCGACGCCGCCGCCTGCCCCTCATTGCTCGCCGGCGAGGGGACGGGCCTCGCGATGACAGAGGCCTATGTGCTTGCCGGCGAATTGCACCGCGCCGGCGGAGACGTCGCGGCGGCGCTTTCCGCCTATGAGACACGCCTCCGACCCTTCATCGCCGCGAAGCAGAAGTCGGCGCGCGCCTTCGCGTCATTCTTCGCGCCGAAGACCGCGTTCGGCGTCTGGCTGCGGCGCGCTGCGACCAAGCTGATGGCGATCCCGCCGCTCGCGGATCTCCTCATGGGCAACAGCGTGAAAGACGATTTCGACCTGCCCGACTTCGAGATTTGATCCATACACAAAGGCCACCGCACTCAAGCCGGCTCCGACACCAGTCGCATGACGGCGCCCATGTCGGTGACCTTGTCGAGCGCGCCGACGGCGTCTTCGAGCTCTGTCGCCTTGGCCTTGCCGGCAAACTCGGTGGCGGCATCGACGAAGCGGTCATGAATCAATTCGGGGCTGGCGGGAACAACGTCGCGGAGCGATCCCGAAAGCACCCGCCCATCCTTCAGCGTCACGGTGATCGCCGCCCCCTGCTCTGCCGGGAAAGCCGCCGTCAAGCCGTCGTCGGCCTCCACCTCAATCAGTCCGGCAAGGCGCATGAGCGCCGGGTCGTCGAGCGCACGGTAGGAGGTCTCGTCGACCATGCCGCGCAGCAGCGCGCTCGCCACCGCGTAGTGGATGCTCATCTTGGCCTGCAGCACGCGCTCAAACGGTCCCGCGTGATCGCAACCGGGATAAGCGCGCGCGGCCTCCGTCACGCGCAGCTTCACGGCGCTGATCGAGTCAGGGTCGAGCTTTGCATCGCGCGCGAGCTGCATGGCCACCTGACAGGGCGTCTGCGCGAAATTGCAGACCGGCGCCGCCTTGAAGTAGACGGACATGATCTCCGGTTCGGCACCATCGAAAAGCGTGACATCCGGAACGGTGCGGTCCGGACGATAGGCCCGCAGCAAACCCGCATCGCCGTCGAGCGCGAGCGCCGCGCCGCGTGCGCCGGAGATTGCCAGGCGCACCGCCCGTATGCCGCTTGAGGCGGCGTGACCGGGATGAAAGAACATCTCGTCGGACCCGGTGTAGGGCCATTGATTGAGCCCGCCGGTCATGTTCGCTGCGAAAGCGATCGCGCTCGCGATCTCTTCCTCGTCAAGGCGAAGCAGCGTACCGAGCGCCGCTGCCGCCGCTATCGGGCCGGTGTAGCCGGTCGGCCGGAACAGCTTGGTGAAAGTGGGATTGACGATGGCGCGTCCGATCTTCGCGCCGACCTCGTATCCGACCACCGCCGCCTGCGCGAAGGCCGCGCCGGAGATTGCCCGGTCCTCCGCCATTGCCAAAAGCGCCGGCAACACAGCGACGCCAAGGTGGCTGACGGCTCCGGCATGCATGTCCTCGCGCACCAGGCCGTGACCGGCGACGGCGTTCGCGAATGCCGCGTCGCCGGCAAAGGCGCACCGCGGTGTGCCGATGATCGTGCAACGGCCCTCGCCTTCCGCCAGAGCAGCCGCCTGCCGCGCCCACGGCAGGCCACGGGATTCCAACGCGCAAGACAGGAAATCGAGGAGGCAGAGCTGGAGCTTTTCCCGGACCTTTGGCGACAACGGAGCCTGCCGGTCCGCCTGCGCAGCCTGGGCGATCCGCAATGCGAGGGGAACGCCCGACTCGGTGAAGTCAGCCTTTCTTGCAGCAATCGTCATGGTCTTGTTTCCCTTGCACGGTTCACCCGTGACGGTTCCCCTGCCGCGCTCGATAGAGCGCGCAACATCGGCCCAGCCGATCGGCCGAGCGAACAAAACAGTACTATCGGACGGGAGAGATGCCGCAGCGATGCCGCTTGGGCTATATCAGAACTGCCGATTTCGTCACTTCGCGGATGCATGTTCTGCGGCGAGTTCTGCGGCGAGCGGAAAAGCGGACCGCGCCTGCTCCCGGAGCATGCGACTTACCACCCGCGTGGCAACGCTCATCGGACGCTGCGTCGAGGTCGCCAGGACCAGCTGACGGGTAATGACCGGGGCGACGATCGGCCAGGAGCGGATCCGCCCGGTGCCCAAGAGATGCTGGGCGGCCGTCTCAGACAGTATCGTGTAGCCGGCCCCCTGCTCGACAAGGCTCAAGGTTGCCGTCATGGCCTCGACCTCAAGCTCAAGCTTCGGAGGAACGCCGAGCTTAGCCAGAACCTCATCGACGAGAACGCGCAGACCGTGCGGCTGCGCCGGGAGGATCAATGGAATCTCCCCGAGCCGCGCGGCGGCGACAGGTGCGTCGCCAACTTTCGCGGGGTCGCTCGTTGGACCGAGCAGGACAAGCTCGTCGGCAAACAGCGGCTCGGCGGAGAGCGTCGGACGCCGCGGCGCATCGTAGACGATCCCGATGTCGATCCGGCCGGTCGACAGCCACTCCGCCACATGGCCGCTGAACCCTTCCATCATGTGCAGATGAATGTCGGGATGTTCCGTTCGGCAACGGCGGACGAGCGCCGTGGTCAAAACCCATCCGATTGAAGGAGGCATGGCGATGACCACGATGCCGCGTGGCGTCGAGCGCGCCGCCGCGATCTCCGAGCGTGCCTGTTGGAGCGCGTCCATCGCGGAGCGGACATGAACGACCAGGCGCTTGCCTTCCTCCGACAGCACGGTGCCGCGGCCGTTCCGATAGAAGAGCTCGACCCCCAGCTCGGCTTCGAGACGCTTGATCTGGCGGCTGATGACCGGCTGGGCGACCGACATCAGGACGGCAGCTTTGGAGAGGCTGCCCACGTCGGCAACCGAAAGGAAATAAGAGAGCTGCTTCAGGGTCATGACGCTCTTTGCGGCGCAGCGAACCGCGCGGCCGCTGTGGCCGTTACCGTTATCATTTTTGGAGACTATGCCTGCTTTCCGCCCTGCTCAAGGGCTAGGCAGAACCGCCGGATGAGCCCCTGCGCGCTAGCGCCGGCCGAACGGGGCGGCGACTTTGCCGACCGTGTCGACCCCCACGCTTTTCTCCCGCGCGTATTCGCGGCCCGTGCTCAGGCCACCAGATATATCGGAGAAGGCGGGCTGCTACGCGCCCGTCGATGAATCGACCTCGGCGAAAGCCTCGCGCACGATTCGAAACGAATCGACGCCTGCGGGCACGCCGCAATAGATCGCCACCTGCAACAGAATCTCCCGGATCTCTTCGCGCGTGACTCCGTTCTTCAGCGCACCCTTCGTGTGCATCTTCAATTCATGCGGGCGGTTCAGCGCACTGAGCATCGCGATGTTCAGCATGCTCCGCGTCTTGCGGGGCAACTCTTCGCGACCCCACACCGCGCCCCAGCAATATTCGGTCACGAGCTCTTGCATCGGACGATTGAAATCGTCCGCCGCAGCGAAGGATTTCTCCACAAACTCGGCACCCAGGACGCTCTTGCGGATCTCAAGCCCGCGATCGAAAACCTCTTTGCTCATCGTAGCCTCCTGGGTAAGCCTTGTGATGGGTCGAGCGGTTGCGAATGCGTGAGGTCACGCGCTGCGGCGCTCATCCCTTGACTTCGACGCCTGCCCATTCCTCCACGACCCTTGCGATCGAGGTGAAATCGGAATCCGCGCCGAACTTCGCATTCGTAACGGCAAGCATCTGGCGGACGGCCGACCCGGCAACCATGGGCACGCCCATGGCCTCCGCTTCGTCGATGCATAGACGGACATCCTTATAGGAAAGACCGGTGGCGAAGCCGAAATCGAACGTTCGCCCGAGGACGGCGCGCGGAAACTTGTCCTGCGTCGCGCTGTTGCGCCCGCTGCTCGCATTGATGATGTCGAGAAGCACTTTCGGATCGATCCCGGCCTTGACGCCCATGACCATCGCCTCGGAGGTGACGACGAGGGCCGATGCCGCGAGGAGGTTGTTGGCGAGCTTCGCCACTTGGGCCAGGCCGGCCTTTTCGCCGACGAAAAACAGCCGGCCGAAATTCGCGAGCAGCGGCTCCGACGCTTCTGTGGCGGCTTTCGGCCCCGAGACCATCACCGCGAGCTTGCCGTCGCGCGCACCGGCAATGCCCCCGCTGACCGGCGCGTCGATCCACGCGATCCCGCGCCCCTCGAGGCCCTTCGAGATACGGATCGCCATCCCAGGCCCGGTTGTCGAAAGATCGATGACGGTCTTGACGCGCCCGCCTTGCGCCAGTCCCTCCGCCCCCAGGACGACCTCGTGGACGATATCGGGCGTCGGCAGGCTAATGCAGACGATCTCGGCGCCATCACCCACATCCTTCGACGACGACGACGCTTCAGCACCTAGCTTGACGAGCTCGTCTATCGCTGTCGGGTTCGTGTCGAACACTTTGAGCTTGTGACCGGCGGCGATGAGCCGAGCGGACATGAGCTTCCCCATGCGGCCAATGCCGATGAAGCCGACAACGGAACCTGACATGCTGCTTGTCCTGGAAGTCTAGTTGCCTGAGTTGCGGGCAGAGCTGCCTGAGCCATCACTAGTCCGGCGCTTTTCGCGCCACATCATTCATTTCAGCTATATCAGAAATAGCCCGATCTGCCCGCCGATCTGCCTAGACGAAGCTCATGTGTCTGGGGACATAGCGATACGACTCGCGCTTCTCGCGCGTGATGTGGCCGATACCCGGAAATGGGAAATGATAGCCGAGAAGCGTCATCTTCTCGGTCGCGGCCATGTCGAACACCTTCAGGCGCGACTGAACGGCCTGCTTGGAGTCGGTGTCGTAGAGGTACTCCCAACGTGGATTGGGAAACAGCAGCGCATAGTGGTGGCAGATATCGCCGAGGTTGAGGAAGGTCTCACCGCCCAATTCGATAATGAACGTCGTATGGCCAATGGTATGGCCGGGCGTCCACAGCGAAGAGATGCCGGGCATGACCTCCCCGTCTTTCTCGATGAAGTGCAGCCGGTCCCGGTAAGGAAGGATGTTCTTACGCGCGCCTTTGACAAAGGTGCCCGCCGCTTCGTCGTCGAGCTTGCCCTCGTCCGTCCAGAAATCGAAATCGCGCCTCGAGATGAACAGGTCGGCGTTTGGATACACCTTGTTGTCCGCCAAATCGACGAGGCCCCATGCATGATCGGGATGCGCATGGGTCAGAATGACGACGTCGATGTCCGCAGGGCGAATACCCGCCGCCGCCATGTTCTTCTGAAGCTGACCTGAATCCTTGCCGAACATCGGCACGGGGCCGAAGCCCGTATCGAAGAGCACCAGCTTGTCGCCTGTGTCGAGGAGCAGGCAATTTTCCTGGAGCACCATCGGCGCGTTGGGCAGGAACTCGCGGTCGAGCGTCCGAAGCACCTCTTCCTCGGGCGCCTCCGGAAACTCACCGGTCGCGCTCTCGAAGGTCAGTTCGCCGTCGGAAACGACCGCGGCGACGAAGTCGCCAATCTTGAACCTGTACCACGCAGCCGGCTTTTCGAGAGGCATGCGCTTGCTTGCCATCGCTATTCTTCCTCCATGTCCGCCCTGGTTCGATTGCGCCTCTTGGAGACGGCTGGCGGAGTCTTTGGTCCGTTGTCGTTCGCTCGGCAGGACGGCCAATATGGAGGACTTGCGACCCAACATTTGGCTATATCAGAAATAGCCAAAGAGTACCGCGAGAGACCTACCCGCAAGCGCCGTCGGCCGTTCCATACCGGCCAAAAAGCGCGCAAAAGCCGCTGCCGCGCGAGGTTTGATAGCCTTACCAGAACTCGGCTCCAACCAGAAGCGGCCGTTCCGGCAGGAAATCACCGGATCCACCAGCCTTTCATGGATTTCATCAATTACTACAGACGATTAAATGGCAATCAGCGGAATCGACTGCGGCTGGCGCGACCGGCCCGCTATCCGGTATCGGTAACAAACCCGGTTGCAGCGCAAGGCGCTCCATGGGAAGACAACAGGAACGGCAAAGCTGCCGCAGCAGAGTGGCGAAGCCGAATCGCCGCTCGCCAGAATCCTGGGAGGAAATTCGATGAAGACCGTTGTTTCCGGCGCCCTTGCAGCGACGCTCTTGTCGCTCGTTTCCACGGCAAGTGTTGCACAAGATGAGCCAATTCTCATCGGGCTGATCGCCGGCACGACCGGCGCCTACGGCTCGACCGGCGTCGCTGTCGTCAACGGCGCGCAGATGGCCGTCGACGAGCTCAACGCCAAGGGCGGCGTGCTTGGCCGCCAGATCAAGCTCGATGCCCATAACGACAACGCCGACGCCACGCTCTCCGGCCAGCTCTTCGCGAAGATGGTGAGCGACGGCGCGGTCGCGATCGCCGGGTCTCCGGACACCGGGCCGGTCACCGCGGAGCTCGCCATCCGGCACAAGATCCCGAACATCGGCGTCGTCGATGATGGTGGCCTGACCATTTATAAGGATGGCCCGGAAGCCCCGCCCAATCCGTGGTCCTTCAGCTTCGGGCTCAACACCTTCGCCTGGGGCGAGAAGATCGGCGAACACGCCCTTGCGAACTGCCCCGACGGCCTCGCCGTGCTCCACGATCCCTCAACCTACGGCGAAGGCGGCTTCTTCGGAATCAAGCTCGCCTACGATCACGCCGGCAAGGAGATCGCCGTCAACGAGACGATCACCGAGAACTGGTCGACCGGTGCGACCGCCGGCTTGATGCCGCAGGTCACCGCGCTCAAGGAGAAGGGCATCAAGTGCGTGGACGTGTGGCTCACCCCGCAGGACCAGGCGGCCTTCGTCCAGGATCTTCGCGCTGCGAACTATGAGATGACGGTCTTCGGCAATGACGAGACAAACGCCGACGACACCTTCGCCAAGCTGGCCGGTGACCTGGCGGACGGAATGATCACCGCTGCCCTCACCTCGGGCCTGCATCCGAGCCCCGAGCTGGTGGCTTTCCGCGAGGCCTACAAGAAGCAGTTCGACCTTGAGTCCACGCCGTTCGCGGAGACCAGCTACGACAGCATCATGATGTTCGCCCAGGTGCTCGAGGCCGCTCAATCTACGGAGGCCGACACTCTTCGGATGCAGCTGGAAAAGACCCAGGGATACAAGGGCATCACCGGAACGCTTGGCTTCAGCGAAAAGGACCACATCACCATCACCAAGGATCAGATTTCCCTCGTCAAGTATGACGCGGCCTCGAAGGGCTGGGTTGAGGTCATGCAATAAGGCCTTTCGGCCCGGCTACGATGTCTTCGGCGTGCGGGCGGGTCCACCGTCCGCACGTCAGGTTCAAGGACCCGCTTCGCCCTTGAAGAGAATGGGAGTTGCGCGCGCACTCGGGGAAAGGTTGACTGCCGCTTCTCGTTGCCCGCTATCTGATCGCCGCGCTCATTCGGCGACGGTCGGTGGCAAGAGCGCCTGCCGGCCCCGCCTTGCCGCACCGCCGACCTCTCGGGACCGCGCCGGCGGCGACGCGTGAAGGATGGCCTCGTTGCTTCAATTCATACTCAGCGGACTGGCGATCGGTTCGATATACGGGTTGATCGGGATGGCACTGGCCATCTCATTCTACGTCACGCGCGTCATCAACTTCGCCCAGGGTCAGTTGATGATGACGGCGATCATGGTCACGGCCGCCATCTTCGCGGCCGGATATTCGCCCTGGCTCGCCGCCTTCGCCGGGTTGCTCGCCGCCTGCGCGATCGCGGTCCTGTCCTACCTGATCGCGGTCAAGCCCATCCTTGCGTTCAATCGCTTCAGCTTCGGTTGGCTGGTCAGCACGCTCGGCTTCGCCGTCGCGGTTGAGAATGCGGCCGCCTATATCTGGGGGCCGACGTCGCGGGCGTTTCCGCAGATGCTGAACGACACCAGCGTGTCGTTCTTCAACGCGGTTCTGACCGAGCAGCAAATCCTGGCGATCGCGATCGCGATCCTCTTCACCGCCGCCTTCGAGATCGTGCGCCGGCATACGCTGTTCGGAAAGCTCGGCATGGCGATTGCGGCCGACCCCGAAATGGCGTCGGCGATCGGCGCGAACATCACCGTCTTCGCCATCGTGGCCTTCGCGATCTCCGGACTTTACGCCGGCGTCGCCGGCGTGCTGATCGGGCCGAACACCTTCGCCAATCCCTATCTCGGGAGCACCTACGGCATCTTCGGCTTCATCGCCATGATGATCGGCGGAGGCACCGAAAGGCCCTCAGCCGCGATGTTTGGCGGGCTGCTTCTCGGCATCCTGTCGGAAGGCGCCAACACGCTGATCAATTCGCAGGCCTCCGACTGGTTTCCGTTCCTCGTGCTGGTGATCATCCTGATCGTCACGCCGAAAGGGCTGTTCAGCTCCGGCAGTCCGCTTTTCCGCATCCCAGGCCTGTCGCGCGGCGCCCAGTGACGGCGATGTCGAGCAAGGCGCCGGCGCAACGATCCGGATACGGCCTCGGCTCCGGCCGTCTGTGGGGCGTGCGCAGCCTCGCCTTTGTCGTGCTCTATCTCCTGTTCACCCTTTTCGTCGCCCGCGCGAGCTTGAACGTGCAGAGCCTGGTGCTCGTCGCCGCCGTTTTCGCGGTCCTCGCCATAAGCCTCGACCTGGTGGCGGGAATGCTCGGGCTCTATTCGCTAGGGCAAGGCGGCTTCTTCGCGATCGGCGCCTATCTGACGACGCTCGTGTCGGCGAAATACGACGTGAACGTCTTCCTCCTGCTGCCGGCCGTTCTCGTCGCGGCCGGGCTCACGGGTGCCATTGTCGGCGCCACGTCGTTGCGCGTCGGCGGCCTCTATTTTGCCATCACGACGTTCGTCTTCACGCTGGTGCTGACCGTGATGGTGATCGATTTTCCGAACATCACAGGCGGAACGCAGGGCGTCCTCGGTCCGATGTTGCCGGACTTTCCTAAGAGCGCGGAGCCGCTCGGCGCGTCGGTCGCGTGGTGCATCATGCTGGCGCTTCTCCTCGCCATCGCCCTTGTCTCGAACATCCGCAACTCGCCGCTCTACCCGGTCCTCCTCTCCATCCGCGACGCGGAGCCGTTTGCCGAGGCGGCGGGCATTCGGACGGCCAGCATCAAGGTCGGGATCTTCGCGCTGTCGGCCGCAATGGCGGGGGGCGCCGGCTGGCTCTTCTCCTTCCTGGGCGTCGTCTCGCCCAGCCAGTTCAGCTGGGCGGTCTCGCTGAACATTCTCGTCATGGTGCTTGTCGGCGGAATCAACACCACGTTCGGACCGGTGATCGGGGCGGTGTTCGTCTCCATGTTCCCCGCCGTCGTCAACATCAATCCGTGGCTGCAAGAGATCCTCTATGGGGCGCTCTCCATCCTCGCCATCACCACCTTCCCCGAAGGCGTAGCCGGCCTCGTCAAACGTCTCGACTTCTCGTTCAGGCGAGCCGGAGACGCCGAGCGCAGCGAACCCGTCGCCTCTCTTGACCTGGAAGGCGAGCGACAATCGCAGCAATCGGGCAAAGCGCTGCCGCACGAGGCGGCGCCCGCCGACGCGGAGGTGATCATCGAGTGCCGCGGCATCGAGTTCACTTATGGAACGGGGCCCAGGGTGCTGCGCAGCGTGGATCTCGCGGTGAAGCGCGGGCACATTCACGGCCTGATCGGCCCCAACGGCTCCGGCAAGACAACGCTCGCCAACATCATTGCCGGCCGTCTGCACCCGCAGGCGGGAACCACCCTGGTCAAGGGGAAGCCCGTCGATGGACTTCCGCCGAGCGCGCGGGCGAAGCTCGGGCTGCGCCGGACCTTTCAGGCGGCCCAACTCGTGCGTGAGCTGACGACCAGCCGCAACATCCTGGTGGGTCTGTTCGACCGCGTGCCGGGGATCGTTCGACGCGCGGCGTTCTGGCCGCTGCTTCCCTCCGGCCAGCGCGACGGCGCCCGGATGCAGGCTCGCGCGGAGCAGGAGCTTCGCGCCGTCGGCGCCGGGAACTGGACCGATCGCCGGGTTCGCGACATCCCGCACGGAATCGAGCAGCTGACCCAATTGGCGTCGGTCAGCGCCGCCGAGCCGGACGTCATCATCCTGGACGAGCCGGCGACCGGCCTGTCGATGTCGGAGGTCGATCATCTGGCGAAGGTCCTCGGCCGGTTCAAGGCGCAGGGCGTCACCATGATCATCATCGAGCACCAGACCCGCTTTCTGTTTCCGCTGTGCGACAAGGTGACCGTTCTGAACGCCGGCGAAGTGATCCTGACCGGCTCGGCGGACGAAGTCCGCGCCGACCCGACCGTAAGACAGGTGTATTTAGGCGAATGACGACCGCGGCTGACCCTGCTTTAGAGATCGCCTCGCTGTTCGCCGGGTATGGGCGCTTCGACGTCGTCCGCGACGCCGCGCTGCGGGTAGAGAGAGGCGAGGCGGTCGGCCTCCTGGGACCGAACGGCGCCGGCAAGACCACGATCCTGCGCGCGATCATGGGCCTTGTCAGACATCGCCGCGGCACGATCCGTGTCGGCGATACCGATGTCTCGGCACTTCCGCCGCATCGGATCGCAAGAGGGCTTGCCGCGATCTCCCCGGAAGGACGCAGGCTGTTTCTCGATCAGGCCGTGGAGGACAACCTGATCCTGGGCGCGCTGCATCTGCGTCGGGACAAGCAGCGGGTGCAGGCCCTGCTCGATTCCGTCTATCGCCTGTTCCCCGTGCTCAAGGACTATCGCCGCAAGCGCTCTTCGCTCCTGAGCGGCGGCGAGCAGCAGATGGTCTCCATCGGCCGCATGCTGATGAGCGATCCGCAGGTGATGCTGCTCGACGAGCCGTCCGATGCCCTCTCGCCTATCGCAGTCGACAGCGTGGTGAAGGCGCTTCTGGAACTGCGCAAGAGCGGCGCTTCACTTCTGCTTGTGGAACAGCGCGTCGATGTGGCGATCCGGGTCTGCGACCGTCTCTACATCATGACGCATGGCGAGATTGTCGAAGAGATGAGCCCCGATGCAGTCAGGGGCGGAGGCGTCGGCATACTCAGAAAGTATCTAGGCTGAGCGTATCGCCGGAGCTCTCAGGTGCTCTCGCGCTGGACGATGTCAAATCCCAGATTGACCGAGATGCTCTTGGTGCTCCTCCCGCTGATCCGATCAAGCAGGCATTCCGCGCTGCGGCGACCGATTTCGTAGCGTGGAAGGCGGATAGTCGTGACCGAAGGATCGACATGACGCAAGAGATCGACGTCGTCGAAGCTGGCGATGCCGAGCCGCTTCGGCACGGCCCAACCGCGGCGATGGCATTCAAAAACGGCGCCAATGGCAAGCACGTCTCCGGCGAAGAACACCGCATCGATTTCCGGTACGCTGCCGATCAGTTGCACGACGGCATCGGCGCCGGCGGCGAGTCCTGAAGGCTGCTCGAGGATGAGGCGCGGATCGACGGGTTTGCCAAGCGTTTCCATTGCCGCGAGGTAGCCACGCCGGCGCTCGCTCGCCCGCTCATTGTCCTGCACTGAGAGGCTGACAAAGCCGATGGTCTTGTAGCCAAGCCGGGCCAGATGCGTCGTCATCGTCCGAGATGCTTCGAAGTTCGAATAGCTGACGACGGAATCGAGCGGATTGTCCGTCAGGTTGCCGTTTTCCACGACCGGAATCTTGGCTTTGCGGATCATCTCCGCGGCGTGACGCGTATGGCTGGTGTTGTGCAGAACGAGGCCGGCGACGCGCTGCGCCAGGAACGCGCCGATCAACTCATCCTCGTCCGTCAGGCTGTGACCGCTGTCAGCGATCATGAGCTGAAAATCCTCTTCGGCGAGAACGTCGGAAATGCCCTGTATGGTCTCCGCGAAGAGCGAGTTGCGGAGGCTGGGGACAACGAGGCCGACCACGTCGGAGCGCTGCGATGACAGACTGCGGGCGAGGCGGTTGTGGACGTAGCCGGTCTCCTCCACCGCCTGCTGCACGCGGCGGCGCATCTTCTCCGACACCCGCTCCGGGTCGTTCAGCGCACGCGACACCGTCATGACGGAGACGCCGGCCTTCCGCGCGACGTCGCGCATGCGCGTTCCGGGAGTCCCGCGCCGAGGTCCGTTTGCGTCAGACCGTGCCATTCCTCGAACTCCCGTTGTTCCGCAGTGCGCCTTTGTTACTGGTAACGCAGAATCTCCGGCTTCCGCCGAGTACCACAACGGCCCGAAAATCCGACGATTTCGACAACGCCCGCGGCACGCCCGCGATGCCGGAGGGAGCATCGGTTGATACTTATACCAAGTTTTGCGCGGCGACATACCCGCTGCAGCGAATAGCGGCGGCGCTCTGGCAGACGCAAGATCCGCGCGGACTGCTTTCCGACGGCGCGCTGCCGCCGTGCAGCCCATCAGTCTGCCGGTTCGAACCCGGCCAGATGCTCCACGCTCTTCATCATCGAGGTGAAATCGGAATCGCTCCCGAACATGGCGGCCGTCATCACCAACAACTGCCGCGTCGCACTTCCGACCACCATCGACACGCCGAGCCCCTCCGCCTCCTCCAGGCAGAGCCTCACGTCCTTGTAGGAAAGGCCCGTCGTGAAGCCGAAATCGTAGGTGCGCGGCAGGATCGCCCGCGGGAACTTGTCGTCCGTCGCGCTGCTGCGGCCGCTGCTCACATTGAGCACGTCGATCATCGTCTTCAGATCGAGCCCGGCCTTTTCGCCCATGACGGCGACCTCGCAGGTCACCGCAAGCGACGTCGCGGCAATGAGGTTGTTGGCGAGCTTCATCGTCTGGCCCATGCCGGCTTTCTCGCCGATGAAGAAGAGCCGCCCAAACACCTTGAGGAGCCCCTCGATCGCCGCGAAGGCCTCGCTTGGTCCGGACACCATGACCGTCAACGAGCCCTTGCGCGCGCCGGTCACGCCGCCGCTCACCGGGGCGTCGAAGGCAGCGATATTGTTCTTCGCCAGCCGATCCGCGATCGCGGTGGCGGTTCGGGGTCCCGTCGTGGAGAGATCGACGAAGGTACGAACCTTCGAGCCGTGAACGATCCCACGCTCGCCGATGGCGACGTCGCGCACGATGTCGGGCGCCGGCAAGCTGACGAATATGGTCTCAGCCGCATCCGCGACTTCCCGCGGCGAGCCCGCTTTCGTCGCCCCGCGTTCGACCAGTAGGGCCATTGCATCCGCGCGCGTATCGAAAACGACGAGAGAATGCCCTGCTTCGATCAGGCGGGAAGACATCGGGGCTCCCATGGTGCCCAGACCGATAAAACCGATGAGCGCATTCGACATGGCGTTTCCCCTTGCGGACCAGGCGACCTCGCCGCTTTCAGCCGCGACCTTGCCTCATGCCGCCGCGTTGAAGACTGCGCGGAGTTGGGTCCCGTTCCTGCCGTCTACCGGCGTATTTGTTATCGGTATCATATCGCATTGGCGAGCGGTCACAAGCCTTGCTCGGCCGCGCCCTCAACCCGGCCTTTCCGCCGTCGATCATCCAGCCGGCGTCACCAATCGCATCAGCGCGCTGGCATCGTCTTGCTCGTCGAGCGTCCAGACGAGATCGATCAGCGCCTCTGTCTGTTTGCACTCAGGTGCACCGAACGCCGCCAAACTGCGGCACTTCTCCTCAAGGTCAGCGTCGGAGAGAGGCCGCGTGTCCGTGCCAAGCGCGTGCTCAATTGCGACCGTCTCCTGCGTCCCGTCGCTTCGTTCCGCGACCACACGAATGCCTTCCACCGCAACGTCGGGCACATCGACAATGCGGACCTTCTTGCGCAGCGCTTGAACGCACGCGTCCGACACGGCGGCATCGCTGAACTCTTCGAGGCCGGCGCGGCCGTATATCAGACAGACGGCAACGGCATGCTGCGCGCTGACCTGCGCTTCCCGCCCCGTCGCGACGTTGGGTCTGTTCGCCCTTTGACCGAGCAGCGGGTGCCCATAAAGCGTGACCGACGTCAGATCATCCACCGATCCCTCAAGCAGACGATGGAGCTGGAGACACCCATCGACGACCGCGTTCAGAACGATTCCGCAGGGGTAAGGCTTGTGGATGTTCTTCATCACTTCCCAGCGCGTGCCGAGCCCTTCGGTGATTTCGGCCACGTCCGTCGCATCCGCCATGACATTGAAGAAACCGTATCGCCCCTCAAGCGGCCGCTCCGAGCCGCCGAATCCCTGTTGTCCCAGCAACGCCGACAACAGGCCGTTACGTGCGGCGTTTCCGACCCCGAGGCTCTTCGCCATGAAGCCGAGAGTCTCCACAAGGCCCGACGATTGGGCCGACGCATTGCCGAGCGCCGCAATCATCTGATGCGGATCGAGCTTGAGCGCCTTCCCTGCCGCGAGCGCGGCGCCGAAGATCCCGCAGGTCGCCGTGATGTGCCAGCCGCGCCGATAGTGCCCCGGCGAAATTGCGTTGCCGATCCGACATTCGGCTTCCATTCCCAAAGCCAACGCGTGGAGAACGTCGCGACCCGTGAGCGGCTGCCGCTCGCTAAGCGCGAGCAGAACGGGCGCGACCGGAGCCGTGGGATGAATGACCGTCCGTATGTGCGTGTCGTCGAAATCCTGCACGTTCGCGCTGACCGCATTCAGGAAGGACGCAGTCATCGCATCGGAACGCTCGGCGCGGCCGATGATCGTTGCGGCTCCCTTGCCGGCGAAGCCCGACAGAACGCCGAGCGCGATATCCACCGCCTGATCCCGGCATCCGGCAAAGGCGACCGCAAAGAAATTGAGGAGCGACCGCTTGGCCTGGTGGCGCACCTCCACCGGCAGATCACGCCAGTCCGACTCGACGACGAATGTTGCTAGCGTCCTCGACACGTCCTCGCCGTCCATCCAAAACTCCACCGGTCCTACTAAGATCGCCTCAGGTGGGCGGCAGCACGCGCCGCAGGCGTTTGCCTGCCTCGATCAGATGCGAGCGCATCGTCTCGGCCGCCGCGTCCGGATCCTGAGCGGTAATAGCGGCCGCGATCTTGAGGTGCTCGTCGATCGTGAGGCTCTTCGTTTCCGGAATGTAGTACGTCTTCGGGTACCAGATGCGGACCATCGCCTGAATCGTTGAACCGATGCTGTCGAAGATCGGGTTCTCGGCCGCCTGCGATATCGCGTTGTGGAACTTCATGTCGATCGCCATGAAGAGGTCCGCGCTGCCTTCATGCGCCTTCATCTCTTCGATAGCGGCGGCGAGCCGATCGAGTGTCGGCTCGGTTCGCCGCTCCGCCGCGCGGCGAGCGCACTCGACTTCGACAAGGGCGCGCACGTCGATCAGGTCGTCGAGGTTTCGCTCGCTCAGCATCAGCCCCCAGCGAAACGCGCCTGACAACAGCTCGGAATTGGGCGCGCGGATGAACGACCCCTCGCCGGCGCGCGCATCAAGAACACCAAGCACGGCCAAGCTCTTGATCGCCTCCCGCACGGTCGACCGCCCGACGTGAAACTGGATGGCGAGCTCCTTTTCGCTCGGGATCATGTCGCCGGGCTTCCATACGCGCCGCATGATCAGGTCTGTTATCGCCTTGACGATCTCCTGCGGAAGCGTGGCGCGGCTGACCGGGCGTATTGGAGAGCTGGTGTCTGTCATCGGGACCGCATGCCTCGTTACTGTCTCATCAAGATCATGACCGCAAATGGCCGCGATGCAGACGCGTCACCGCAGCAGACCTCCGCGATCCCTCCAGGCTGGAGATCCACTCGCATCGTGCTGCGCCGCTGAGCGCGTGTCGCAGCCAACATGGCAACGTGATCGCTCAGGGCGCCCCCTTATTCAGCCACAATCCCGTCAGCGGCAATGACCGACTGCCAACCTTCCGGAACGCGATTCTCCCCTGCCAAGCTGCCACCTGAGTCACTTGACAGAAGTTACCGTTCACTGTTCCTAATATCAGACATTCAGTCAATTGGGAGCGGACTGGGGGGCGATGACTGAGCAGGTTCTTGTTGCCCGCGGGCTCAGCCAAGATTGCGCCCCCCGCAGAGGCTCCACGGCCTCTCTGGCCCGCCGCCGCCTGCGCATTACCGCAGGCGGATCGGCTCGAGACACGGCGAAGAAGTTCCCCGTCCGAACGATCTGGCAGGATGAAAATCACCTATTGCCAGCCTGTATTGTTACCGGTATCTTTTCGCGGACTCGGCACTCTTTGTGCCGCAAGAAGCTTCCGATCAACGGGCACTTTGCGGTGAAGGGAGGAAGTGCAGACGCGATGTGCGGTTCGTGGGCCGAGGGCATGGCCTGCCTCGGTGCTGCCGGTGACAGGACGCGCTCCGCAAGGACTGGTCGGCGCCGTTTCGGGCACCAGGGTTCACACCACGCCGCGCCGACGCAACGAGTTCCGCTGACGGACTGCTCATCAGACAGACGATCAACAAGTCTGCGGTCCTTTCGCTCGCCGACAACTTAGGAGGAATGAGTCCCATGCGCCGCATAGATCTTTCGAACAAGAAGGTGATCGACAGCCATCTCGATAGGCTTGATACGAGGGGTGTCTCTCGACGCGACTTTGTGAAGCTCGTCAGCGCCGGCTTCGCCGCGGGCGTGGCGGCGGAGGCTGTCGGCATTCCGGCCAGCGCCTACGCGGCCGAGAATGGCAAGATCGCCTACATGTACTTCTCGGCAACGCTGGAATACTGCCGGACGGTCAGCAAATCGGTTCAGGACACCGCGGCAGCCCAGGGCGCCCGCACCGTGTCGCTCGACGCCGAGTTCAACAGCAACAAGGAGTTCGACCAGTTCCAGCAGTTGCGCGTGGCGGGCGATCTCGGGGGAGTCATCCTCAATCCGCCTGACGCGAGCAATCTGAAGCGCATCGCGGAGATCTGCCAGCAGGAAAAGATCTGGCTTGGAAACGTGTGGGCGACGCAGCCGTGGTTCACGCCCTTCGATGTGGGTGAATACTTCACCTACTATTCGTGCCCCGACGACTTCAACGCCGTCAAAGAGATCATGACGAAGATGCTGACGGAGCTGCGGAACCGCGGCAAGAAGGGCAAGATCATCGCTCTCGACGGTATCCCGGGCTTCGTCATCGACGTCGTCCGCATCCAGGGCAGAGAAGCGGCGATCAAGGACTTCCCCGAGTTCTATTTCGCCGATGCGCTGCCCGGCAATTTCAATATGGAAGACGGCCACAAGGCCGCGCAGGATTTGATGACGCGCCACCCCGACACGGTCGGCATCTACGCCGGCAACGACGAGGAGGCACAAGGCGCAATCGCCGTCTTGAGAGCGCTCGGTCTGCAGCCGGGCGAAGACGTGATCATCGCCTCCGCCGGTGACGGCAATCCGGAAGCCGCAGAATCGATCAAGAAGGGCCTTCTCCTGTGCACCGCGGCGAACGTCCCGCAGTTCATGGGCGCGATGATGGCGACCCGCATCTATGACGTGATGAACGGCTGGCGGCCAAGTGCGCCGGAGCGCATGATGCTCTGGGGCTCGCGAATGATGACAGTGGACAACGTCGACCAGTACCTCGAGCGCTATGTCAACAATGGCGATGTGGCGCCGTTCGACTACAAGAAGATGTCGAAGGTGCATCATCCGGACGACTGGGATCCGCAGGATCTCCTGACGCCGCTCGATATCGACGCCGAATGGGGCCGTATCGAGAAGCCCGCGGACTTCAAGTATCCGCAGGAATATCTCGACGCCAAAGAGAGCGGCGAGATGGATAAGGTCGCCGCGGAATACAAGGATCACTACAAGATCGACATGTTCGGTCCCTCCCCGAACAAGAAGGCGTGAGGCAAGATTGAGCCCGGAACTCGTCGATCAGCCGCGCGAACTTCTGCGTGTCGAAGGCCTGTCGAAGAGTTTCGGGCCGATACCCATCCTGCACGACGTGAGCTTCAGTGTGCCGGCCAGGTCCATCGTTGGACTGGTCGGCGAGAACGGGGCCGGAAAGACCACCCTGTTCAACATCGTCACCGGCTTGGTGCGACCGGACTCCGGCACCATGTTTTACCGTGGAAAGCCCTTCAGCCCGCGCACCTACGGGCAAGCTTTCGCGATGGGCATCAGCCGTGTCTTCCAAGAGCAGGCGCTGGTGCTGAACGTTCCGGTCTATGAGAATCTGGTGCTCTCCCAAGAGCACCAGTTCACGCATTTCGGCCAGCTCGTCGACCGCGGCGAGATGATCCGCGTCGCCGAGAAGATCGTCAGCGACGCCGGACTCGACGTCGACGTGCGGCGCAACGCCGGCGCCTATGATTTTTCCAGACGCCAGGCGATCGAGATTGCGCGGGCCTGCATGGCGCCCCGCCATCTCATGGGGATCGAAGACCCGCTCGTGCTGCTCGACGAGCCGACCTCCGCGCTCGATCGCCAGGACGAGAACACGTTCTTCGATCTGCTGGCGCGCATGAAAGAGCATGCCTCCTTCGTCTTCGTCTCGCATCGCCTGACTGAGGTGCGCGAGATCAGCGACACGATCTACGTCATGAAGGACGGCCGTCTCAGCGACGCTCTTGCGCCGGCAGAGGCGGACGAGAAGACGCTGCATGGCCTGATGGTCGGCCGCGAGCGGGCAGCCGACTACTATCACGTCGCGCGACAGCGCGATGTTGCCGACAAGCCGGTGATCTGCCGTGTTTCCGCGCTCTCAGGACCCGGATTCAGAAACGTCTCCTTCGAGCTTCGCGCCGGTGAGATTCTCGGCATCGGCGGATTGCTCGACTCCGGCAAGAGCGCACTCGGCAAGGCGGTGTCCGGCGTTCACCAGCCTCATGCAGGCTCGATCACCCTCAACGATCAGCCGCCGCAGCGTCCGCACATCCGTCAGCTGGTGCGCGAGGGGCTCGGCTATGTACCCGCCGAGCGGCTCGTCGAAGGCATCGTCCCCTCGCTCAGTGTCGCCATCAACCTTTCGCTTCCAAGCGCCGATCGGTTCTCACGTTTCGGCGTCTGGATGCGCCAGAAGGAGCGAAATGCCGCCCTCGATGCAATCAAGCAGTTCAGCATTCGCTCCGGGACGCCCTCCGCCCCACTCCGGAACCTGTCCGGGGGAAACCAGCAGAAAGTTGTGCTTGCCCGCTGGCTGCAGCGCGATTTGAAGGTTCTGGTGCTCGATAATCCGACACGCGGCGTCGACGCCGGCGCGAAGGAGGAGATCTACCAGCAAATCCGCACCCTGACCGAACAGGGCGTGGGGATCGTCCTCATCACCGACGAACTGACCGAGCTGATCGGCCTCACCAACCGTATCCTGGTCATGCAACGCGGGCAGATCGTAGCCGAGCTTCCTTCGCTGCCCCGAGAAAAGCCTTCGGAGCACGACCTCATTGCTCATATGCTCCCGTCCGCAGCATGAACGAAGCGGCCACAAGCATGACCTTTCGAAACGCATCACCGATTCCGCGCATCTACGATCTGGCCAGGCGTCTTCCCGGCATGGCGGATCGCGGCACCTGGCTGCCAGCCGCGGTGTTCCTCGCCCTCGTGGTGTTCTTTTCATTCGCGTCGCCCGCCTTCTTCACCTGGCGGAACTTCTCCGCGACGACGGGCGAAGCGGCGACGCTTCTCATTGCCTCGCTCGGCGCGAGCTTCGTCATCCTCATGGGAAGTATCGACCTGTCGGTCGGGGCGATCGTGCTGCTCGTCGCCACGGTGACGGTTGCGGGTTTGAAACTCTTCCCCACCGCCAACCTTGGACCCCTCGTGCTTCCGTTCGGGGCCCTGCTCGGCGGTCTTCTCGGCGCCTTCAACGGAAGCATCAGCGTGTTCGGAAAGATCCCGAGCTTCGTGGTGACGCTTGGCTCATTGTCCGTGTTCCAGGGCGTATCGCTCAGCATTCTCGCCGGCGCCACGATCATGTTCGATCTGCCGATCTTCGACCTGTTGTCGCTGCGTCAATCAATTCCGCATTTTCCGAACATCGCGCTTTGCGCGCTGGTCCTCTGGCTCATCTTCATCTTCGTTGGAGTGCGCACGCGGTTCGGACGATTCGCCCTCCTCATCGGGGGCGGCGAACTCGTGGCCCGCACGGCAGGAATTCCTGTCGACCGCTACAAGATCTATGCGTTCACGGTCTCCGGCATGACCGCCGGGCTTGCCGGGGTGTTCGCGATGTCACGGCTCGGCGCCGTCGGCCCGAGCCTCGGCGGAGATCTCCTCCTGAACACGATCGCAGCCATCGTGGTCGGGGGAACGTCGCTCGCCGGTGGCATCGGCGGCGTTCAGCGCACGCTGATCGGCGTTGCGATCATCACAGTTCTGAACAACGGACTGAACCTGATGGGGATGGGCCCCTATTGGCAGCTCGTCATCAAGGGCCTGGTCGTGATCGGCGCCGTTCTCATCAGCCAGGACCGGAGCCGCGGGCTCATCACGAAATAGGCCGTCGCGATCCCACGGCGTCGCGCGGCGTGAATAAATGTGGATACGAAGGGAGAGGAACGGAATGGTGACCAAGCAGGATTTTGCCGGTGCGGTGACGTACGACTTCAAGGGTAAATCCGTCGTCATCTACGGGGGGACGACCGGCATCGGACGATCGACCGCGAAGGACTTTGCGAAGGCCGGTGCCAACGTCTACGTCTCGGGCCTTGGCGAGGCGGATGGAAAGTCGCTGGTTGAGGAGATCAAGGCGGCCGGAAACGCGAACGTCGAGTTCGTCGAAGCCGACGTGACCCGCGAGAAGGACATCCAAAGCGTCTTGGAGCGTGCAATCAAAAAGTTCGGGCGCATCCACTGCGCCTTCAACAATGCCGGCATCTCTGGCCCGAACAAGCCGATGCACGAGATGACGGACGACGAGTACCAAATGCTCCTCGACGTCAACCTGAAGGGCGTGTTTCTCGGCATGAAGCACGAGATCCCGCACATGCTCGAGCATGGCGGTGGCGCCATCGTGAACACCGCCTCGCTGTTCAGCGACCTCGCCTTCCCGGGAACCGCGGTCTATTGCGCCACCAAGTTCGGCGTCGCCGGCTTGACCCGCTCGGCGGCCTTTGAGGTGGCGCGCAAGGGCATCCGCATCAATGCGCTCGCGCCCGGGCCGGTCATGACCAACCTGTTGAACGCCATGTTCGGCGGCCCCGAGGAAGCGAAGCGGATCATCACGCGCTTCGTACCGGCCAAGCGTCTTTGCGAGCCGGACGAGCAGGCGAAGGTGGTGCTTTTCCTCTGCTCCGACGCAGCGTCCTTCATGTATGGGCATTTGGTCAGAGTGGATGGCGGCGGCTTCGAAGCAAGCGCCATCGACATGGAGATGCCGTCGTAACCGATCGGCGTTGAACGTCTTCAGCCGGCCGGCGGGAAGCCGCCGACCGGCGGCCCTCAGGATTGGTGCGAGAACATCGTGCGGCCCGCGACCGGCATCGTGGCGCGGAGGATTGTCCCGCTTTCCGATTCCGTGATGAACAGCGTCCGTCGGTCGGGCCCGCCGTAAGCGACGTTGGTGGTGAGCCGGCCACGGCAGGAGCGCACCCGATAAAGCGGCTCGCCATGCGGATCGAACAGCCAGACCGATCCGAGGCCGAAATGGGCGACCGCCAGATTTCCGGCTTCGTCGAGCGCCATACCGTCTGGCCCCCCCGGGCCGCCCGACAGCTGCACAAAGATCCCGACCTTCGTCGTGCTCCCTGACTGCGGACTCGGCAGGCGCCAGACCGCATTGGCGCGGGTGGCGGCGACATAGAGCGCCGTCTCGTCCCGGTTCATCACCAATCCGTTCGGGCTCGGCACCGTATCGACGAGCATGTCGAGCTGGCCGTCGCTCGTCATCCGGTAGACGCGTCCCGTCGGATCGTGGAGGCCGGTCTCGCCCTGATCGGTGAAATAGAGATCACCGTTCACCGCAAAGAAGAGATCGTTCACACCCTTGAACCGCTCCGATCGGCGTCGCTCAAGGAGTGGCGTAACCGCGCCGCTGGCCGGATCGAGCAGCATCAAGCCGTTCTTGTAATCGGCGATGAAGATGCGGCCGTCCTTGTGGATCTTCAGACCGTTAGGCTCGCCGTCATATTCGGTGACCACGCCGAACGTTCCGTCGGGCGCGACACGAAAGACGCGACCAAAGGGAACGTCGACGACATAGAGATTTCCCGCACGGTCGAATGACGGCCCCTCCAGAAAGGAATGCGTGGCGACGCCTCGCCGGTTGACTTCGGTCCAGGCGGTGGAGTCGGAACGGCGGAAGCGCTCCGGAACCTCCGCAAAGATTTCTGTCTCGATATTTTCCGGTGGCGCGAACATCTGAGCACTGTGCCGTGTGGCTTGGAAGAATGAAATAGGCGCTCGCGGCCAAGGCCTCAGGCGCCGATCTTCTCGTCCGCCTCGCCGAGGTGGCGCATCAGCGCCATCAGCCGGCGATCGCGCCAGAGCTGACGCTCGGCACGGGAGGCCGGCGGCGTGCGCTGGTCGAGCTCCTTCGCAACGTCTTCGAGCAGCGCGCCCTCCCAGCGAAGCGGCGTCGTCTGCGTCTCGGCAATGCGATACATGGCGTCGCCGTAGCGAGCCGCATAGTCGGCGACGCCGCCCGGCGCATTGAGGTTGATCGTCTCAAACGGCCCCATGAAGGCCCAGCGCAGGCCGATGCCTTTCGAGATGCCGGCGTCGACATCGGACACCGAGGCAATCCCCTCAGCCACCATGCGGAACGCTTCCTGGAGCACGGCGGCCTGCAGCCGGTTCATGATGAAGCCTTCCACCTCGCGGCCCATCACCAGCGGCACCTGTCCGATCGCCTGCATCAAGTCGCGCGTGCGCTCGACGGCCGAGGCATCGGTCCATGGCGCCGGCACGATCTCCACAGCCGGTATCAGGTAGGGCGGGTTGATGGGATGGGCGACGAGGCAACGCGCGCGTCCCGGCACATCGGCGGTGAACCGCGACGGGAGGATCGCCGTGCTGGAGCTCGCTATGACGGCGTCGGCGGGCGCGACAGCATCGAGCTCAGCGAACAATTCCCGCTTCGTATCGACGTTCTCGGGCGCATTCTCCTGGACGTGCTCGACATCGGAAATTGCGTCTTTCATCGATTCCGCGCCGCGAATCCGCTTTCTGATGGAGCTCGCGGTTTCCTTCCCGAGCATTCCGTTCGCCTCGAGGTCGCAAAGCAGCGTTTCGACCGTCAGAAGCGCTTGCGGCACGGTCTCCGGGACGGGATCCCAAAGGGCGACCGCGCACCCCGCGCGCGCAAACGTTATGGCCCACGCGCGGCCAACCAGACCGGCACCCACGATCCCAATAGCCCGACTCATCGCGCCCCTCTTCGCTTGAAAGACGATATGTTACCGGTATCAGACATGTATTGCAAAGCGCGGTTGCGCCTAAGACGTTGCCGCGGTCCCCGCCGCAGTTGATTCTTTGCGCGTGGCGAAGGAGACGTCCGACCCTGCGTCATTTGCCGTCTTCGGGCGTCTTGTCGATCCGCACGCGAATGGCCAAGGCAAGCTTGTGCATCTTGCGCACGTCGTCGGCGTAAATCTCAAGCTTCGCGCCGTTGTTGACGATCTGGCAATCCGCAAACTCGACGGCCTGCATCAAGGCGGGAACCTGGGTGCGTCGTGCGTAGAAGACAACCATCGGGGCGGGCTGCGAATGCTTCTGCGCCCCAAGCGTCGGTCCGCGGCAACTCGTAACCGGAACACAGCCGAGCGCGGACAGTGCGACGACCGCAGCGCCGACACCGAAATCCACCATGGGCACGATCGAGCTCGTCGCCTGGCGTCGGTCGATCTCGTCAATGGACGCCTGGCTGAAGCCGGCCTTCTCGAGCGTCGCGTAGCCGTCCGACTCCTCCGCCAGCGCACGATCGAGATCGGCGAGCGTCATTCCGCGAAGATCGACGTACTGAAAGTTGGCGGGAAAATTTCGTCGCGTGATCGCACGCTTGCCCGATATCCATCCGAGCTGTGCCGAATCCACTTCCCGCGCGCGAAGGATGTTCGAGACAAGCCGAAGCAAGCGGAACGCTTCCCTGTTCAGACGCCTAGGCGACAGGCGTGACGTCGAGCCGGGCGACGATCCCTTCAAGCCCTGGCGCCGCCGCCGGATAGCGGCTCAGGACAAGCGGATCGTGCCCCGGAATGATGTGCTGCGGCGACGAGGCCAGCTCGTTCAGCGTTCGGTAGCCTTCCAGCATTTCAATCACGCTCGCCACCACCGGGAACGGCCGATTCTGCTCGAAATTCGCGTAAAAGTGAGAGGCGTCCGATGCAAGCACAACATAGCCGCGTTCGGTGCGCACGCGCACGGCCTGCAGGCCACTCGAGTGTCCGCCCACGTGATGCACGGTAATCCCCGGCGCAATCTCGCTCGTGCCGCGATGGAAGAGCGCCCGCCCCTCATATATCCGGTGCACCATATCGACGACATGTTCAGCCTCGAAGGGCTTGCGCAGATATTCGTGGCACATGCAGCGCCCGGTGCAGTACTCCATCTCCCGATCCTGGATATGGAAGCGGGCATTCGGAAACAGCCCGAGATTGCCGGCATGGTCGAAATGCATGTGCGAGAGGATGACGTCCTCGATCTTTTCCGCATCAATTCCGACCGCCTTCAGTCCTTCGCCCGGAGAGCGGATGAAATCCCGATTACGTTTCGCTCCCATCTCCGGCGTAAAGCCCGTATCCAGCACGAAGGTGCGCGACTTGCTCTTGATAGCCCAGACGAAGTAATCGAGCGGCATCGGAACGTCGTGCGAATCGCCCTCGATGAAATTAAGCGGCGAGTTGCGATGATGATGCGCGTACTTAACCGCGTAGATCGTGTAGCAATCGTCTTCCGTCATGCTCCGCTCCAGAGCTCAGAACAATTCGTCAATGTCGCCCACAATGGCGGTGTTACAGGTAACAGAGACCCTGTTTTGGCGCAACGCGGATCCATCTCGCCGCGCGGCGGCGACTGCGTCCTAGCACCTCTAAGTCTCTGCCTTACTGCTAATCTCAGTTCCGGCCAAATCATGCCATCCAGCGACTAAAGCTGGCGTGGCGCTGGCGCGAGATCTCTCCTAAACCGCCGCCCTGGGTTGCCGCGCGGCTACACAAATGCGGTGCTCCCTAAGGGCATGGGACTGGCTTTGTGAACGGTAACATAATATCCTGGCCGAGTTGCCAAACGGACGCGTGGGTCAATGGCTTTGTTTTCCGAGCGTTTATCCGACCGGGCGTCGTCTGTCCGGTTCGGCGATCTTCCTGAAGATGTCGTTCGCAACACCGACCGGCACGTCGTTGTTCTCGGATCGGCCGCAGGACCGCGTCCATGCTGAAAGCACTCGCCGGAAAAAAGGCGCTGGTGACCGGGTCCACCACAGGTCTTGGCCTTGAGATCGTAAAGGGTCTCACGCGCGCGGGATGCGAGGTGGCCATGAACGGCCTTGAGCCCGCCGACGACGTCGAGGCGCAGCGCGCTGCGCTTGCTGCAGAGCACGATGTGAACGTGCACTATTGCCAGGCCGACGTGTCGAAGGAACCTGAGATCGTCGGCCTGATCAATTCGGCGAATACGCGAATGTCGGGAATCGACATCCTGATCAACAATGCCGTGGTCCGCCACTTTGCAACGATCGACGCCTTTCCGGTGGAGCGGTGGAACCAGGCGGTCGCCGTCAACCTTTCCGCCGCCTTTCACACGATACGGCTCACCTTGCCGATCATGCGCAAGTCGGGCTGGGGTCGAATCATCAACATGTCCTCCATCTACAGCAGCGTCGCAATCGCCGAACGCGTGGACTACGTGACGACAAAGACCGGTCTGATCGGCATGACGCGGGTGGTCGCGCTGGAGACGATCGAGGAGGACATCACATGCAACGCTGTCTGCCCGGGCGCTGTGCTCACACCCTATTCCGATAACCGCATCAAGGAGATGATGCGCACGCGAACCATCGATCGCGAAACCGCCGAACGCGAATTCCTCGCCAAGCGCCAGCCGACCGGACGGTTCGTCGATGCAGCGAATGTCGCAGAGCTTATCATCTTCCTCTGCGGTCCCGCGGGGCGCGACATCACAGGTTCCGCCTTGCCGATGGATGCCGGCTGGCTGGCAGCGGATTGAGAGGCTGCGATGAAGCATCGGAAAATCGCCACCGGTCGCTCGACAGCCGTAGCAGGCCGCGCCTCGGGAAGGCACATGCCACGCTTTGACGACGTCTCGCCGGCGCCCCTCCCCTCTCTCCCGCAGGCGGATCATCAAGACTGGTTCGACGACCTTTCAAACGTCGACTTGGATGACGCGACCGCCGCCTACGTGCTCATGATGCGCAATCCCTTTGAGCTTCTGCGCCGGGCCGCCTCGCAGCTTGCTGGCCTGATGGTTCTCGTCGCGTCGGGTGCACGCCATGTTGCCGCGCATCCGATGCTCGACCTCGCGATCGAGGCACAGGCGGAAGCCGATGACATGGTGCGGTCGGAAAACGCCGCCGTGCCAGAGCGCGCACAGCATCACCGGCTGCATCTCTTGCGGGCTAATCGCGCGCTCGCGGCCGCGTTGGCCGCGGCGCGCCAGCATGTCTCTCGGGACGAGGCAGCGGTCGACAAGATCGTGACGCCGCTTCACGTTGCATACCGCGAGCTGCAATGGGCCGCGCTGGCGCTTCCTGGCTTTGAGATCGTCGCCCTCTCGCAGGGCTGCTGCGCCGCGCATGCGGCCGGGCGGATGGAAAACTACAAAACCTAAAGGGGAGGAATTCGATGGCGGATTACTCGATCTGGGTACTCGAATATTGCTGGGTCCCCACGGCGCCGAAAGGGCTGACCGTTCACGGCGCTTTCAACGGCGGCACGATCAAGCTGCCCTGGTGCTATGTGCTCATCAAGGGCCAGGGGCGCACCATCCTTGTCGATGTCGGTTACAACCACAAGGACTACGGCGCCGTGATGGCCGACAGCTTCGGCGTGGAGAACTGGCATCCCTCAAACACCGTGCTCGCCGAGTGCGGCGTCAAGCCGGCCGATGTCACGGACGTCTTCATCACGCACGCCCATTTCGACCATATGGGCGGCACCGACGACTTTCCGAATGCACAATTCTTCATCCAGGAGCGCGAGCTCTCGAAATGGGTATGGGCGATGTCGCTCGATCGCCGCTTTCGATGGTTCATGGGCGCCACGGACCCGGGCGACATTCTGCGCGCTGTCGACCTCGCGCGACAGGGCCGGCTTGTTTGCATCGATGGCGATGTCGAGGACGTTCTTCCGGGGATCGACCTGCGCGCGGCGTTCGATACGCACACTTGGGGTTCGATGTTCGTGCACGTTCGCAACGACGGTAAGCAGCCGAGCGCGGACAGCTACATCCTGGCCGGCGACCTGATATACACCTACACGAACCTGACCGGCACCGATCCCGACGATCCCCAGTACATCCCTATCGGGCTTGCCGGCGGCAGCCAGACGAACCTCATCATGGCCTCCGATTCGATGATGAAGCTTGTCGGCGGTGAGGCAAGGCGCGTGATTCCGATCCACGACGAGAATCTGCCGAAAGTGTTCCCGGCGCGTGTGACGAGCAAGGATCTCTGTATCTGCGAGATCTGTCTGGCGGACGACGAGCCCTCGCGCGTTACTCAGTAGAACTCGCTCGGGGCGTCAGGATTTACCGTCAAGCGCGGCGCGAACGTCTCAAATCCTTGGCGACCGTTGCAGAACGCCAAGGCGTCCTCAGGCGGAATGCCCACCTTCGCAGCGCTGCGCTTCTGCGCCGCTAAGAAGCCGTCGCCTGTGCTCTCGCTGTTAGAGCTGGAATTACGCACCGTCGGCGTCGCGGTCGTGAACCAGGCTGCCCACCTCCACCGGATATCCAAGACAGCCTCCAAACCGGGCGCAGCGCATCGTCGACGGCATCCTGTTTCCTCGCGCCATCGCAGAAGGCCACTACAAAGACATTTCAGAGTTCGGTGATTGGCGTGCCTACATCGCAACATTGCGGCGCGTGTAAGCGTCAGATCGCTGCCCGATCGCTCGTTTCAAATTGTAAATAAACGCTGCGCCGCGCCGTTTACCTGAACGCAAGCCGAGTGTTGTACGCCGCACTGTCAATACAGAGGCCGATATGATCCAGGAGTTCTGAGAACATGCCGTTCATCGATGCAAAGCCGTTCCCCTTTCAGTTCGATTTCGACCACGTCGCTCTGCTCTGCATCGATATGCAGAGGGATTTTTGCATGCCTGGAGGCTTTGCGGAGTCCCTGGGCGACGAGATCGAGAACGTCCAACCCTGCATTCCCGTCATCAACAGGCTGCAGACTGCCTTTCGGAAGTCCCGGCTGCCGATCATCCACACCAAGGAATGTCACAAGCCCGATCTCTCCGATCTTCCTACCGCCAAGCTCAACCGCGGCAACCCGAAGATCAAGATCGGAGAATTTGGGCCGATGGGACGCATCCTGATCGACGGTGAGCCCGGCACGGATTTCATCTCGGAGAACGAGCCTCGGGAATACGAGCACGTCATCAGCAAACCGGGCAAGGACGCGTTCTACAACACCGACCTCGACGATTACCTGACGCTGCGGAAGATCAGCGGACTGGTGATCACAGGCGTGACGACCGAAGTCTGCGTGCAGACGACCATGCGCTGTGCCAATGATCGCGGCTATGACTGCCTCCTCGTCGAGGACGGCACCGACAGCTATTTCCCTGAGTTCAAGGAAATGACTCTGAGAGCGCTGGTCGCGCAGGGCGGGATCGTTGGGTGGACATGCAAGTCCGACGTCTTGCTGGAAATGATGGCCAAGGAACAGCCGGGACTCGCGAGCCCGCAGGCAAAAGCTGCATAGCCCCGCGAGTGGGGCGTCGGCGACGGCGGCCCCGCGCCTGCCTCTATCCTCAATCCCGGGCGACCGTCGCGGTCGGCCGGGACGGAGCCCGCGAATGAAATCGCCCGTCGATATCATCTTTCCGCCGGTGGAGCCCGGCCACGTTCCGTACTGGCGGCTCGTGCTGCGGGGGTGCTCGCAGCTTTGCTTTCAATCGAACGAGCTGACGGGCCTTTTCTTCCTTGCCGCCGTTCTCGCCGCATCGCCTATCGCCGCCGCCTACATGCTGGTCGCCGCGATCACCGCGCCGGGCGGCCGCATGCTCTTGGGCGAGAGAGGGCCCGTCCTCGCGACCGGACTGCCGGGTCTCAATCCCAGCCTGATCGCGGTCTCGCTGCCGGCGTTCTTTCAAACGGGATGGACCAACTTCGGCATGTGGGGGGTGCTCCTCATTTGCGTCGCGATCGCCGTGGTAATGGTGCGGGTCTTCCTGGCGATCTTGCCATTTCCGATCCTGGTGCTGCCGTTTCTGATCATATTCTGGGTCCTCTATGCGGTGGCGCCTTATCTCGGCGTCCTACAGCCGATCGAATTCGTGGCGTCCGGTCCCACGACGTTCCATCCCCTCTCCGCCGTGCTGCTCAGTCTGGGGCAGGCGATGTTCTCGCCCACGATCGCGTCGGGGCTTCTGTTCATTTGTGGCCTGCTGCTCAGCAATTGGCGACACGCCGCGGTCGCCTTCCTCGGCGCGATCATCGGAACCGTCGTGTCCTACTATTACCGCGACGTCGACCCGGCCAGCATCGACCTCGGCCTCTACGGCTTCAACGGCGTTCTGGCCGCGGTGTCGGTGTTCGTGTTTTGCGGCGGCCGGCTCAGGTTGGCGATTCTTGGGGCTCTTCTCGCGACGATCCTCATGCCGGCCATCGCCGATCTCGGGGTTCAGGTGCTCTCCGCGCCGTTCGTGCTGACGACCTGGCTCATGCTCGCGCTGGGCTGGATTGAAGACAGATGGATGAGCGTTCCGTCGCCCGCCGCGGCAATCTCCGGCGCCAAACCCGAATTGACGTCGCACGCCACGCCAGCTTTTACGGGAGACTGACCCCATGTCCACTATGCCCGCGCTGACGGTCCCGATCGTATTCACCGACCTGCTGAAGCAGATGAACGAACTCAGCGAGGACGATTGGATGCCGTTCCGTCCGGGCGTGACCGCCCATTGGCTGTACAACGAGGGACATGGCGGGGCGTCCGCCGTCCTGCTCCGTTACGAGCCCGGTGCGCGCGTCGCGGAGCACGATCATATCGGCTACGAGCATCTGTTTGTCCTGGAGGGCGATCAGTACGACGAGGACGGGGCGTATCCGGCCGGCAGCTTCGTTATTCACCCGCCCGGCACGAAGCACTCGCCGGGCAGCGTCGGCGGCTGCATAGCGCTTCTGATCTACGAAAAAGCCGTCCGGTTCCAGGACCTTCGCGCGGCCGCTTCCTAGGCCGGCACCCCACGCAGCTTGGGCCGCGGACCCGCGCGGCTGCGCATCACTGTCACTCCTATGACCGAATACGGTTAGGCCGAAGCCCGGTAGTCGTGGACGTCAGGCGGCGGCTCGTCGAGGGGTCCGGACCGCGCGCCGATCTCCAGCAGCAACTTCGCCGGTCGTTCCCGGAAGGGCGGAATGTCCATCGTCCGGCGCGTGCTGAGCGGCCCGATCCGATGGCGGCCGTTCGCGAAAGCAATAAAGCGAGTAGAGGAACACCACGCCCACTGCCAAGGCCGCAGTGCCGAAAACGAGCTGATAGCCATCGAGCAGGAACACCGCGCTCGAAACGGCAAGGCCAACGGTACCGCCGATCATCTGACACGAGATGGAGATGCCGCCCCCTTCGCCATGCTTGTGCTCGGGCAAAGTCGCCATGATCGCCGTTTGGCTGGGCACGAACATGAAGGGAAACGCAATCCCGGCCAGCAGAAGGCCCGGCGCAAAGATGTACGGGTCCTTCAGGGGAGCCGTGACGCAGAGCCAGACCAAGCAGACAAAGAGAGTGACTTGCCCAAAGTAGATCAGGTTTGCCGGACGCATCCGGTCGGTCATCCGGCCACAGACGGTGGCAACAATCGGCTGTAGAATCGCGGACAGCATCACCAACATGCCCGCCCCGAGAGGACCGAGCCCCAACGCTTCCTGCGCATAGAGGGCCACAAACACGAAGATCGGCATCTTTGCGAACTGAGCGATGAACATCGTCAGATTGCTGGCCGCGAAGCTCTTGTTCAAAAACAGGCCGACTTCGATAAGCGGCGCGTCCTCGCGAACCTCAGCCCAAATGAAAGCGCCCAACAAGGCCAGGCCCAAGATCAGGAGCGTTACGATCGTCGGGCTCGTCCAGCCCCAATCGTCCGCTTCCATCAACGCGAAGACGAGACAAAACAAGCTGGACGCCAGCAATGCCAAACCAAGCCAATCGATCGCTGCGCGAGGCGGACGCGGCACGTCCCGCCAGGCAAGCAGAGAGACGACGGCGATCCCCAGAACGAACGGGGGATTGATCGCGAAGATCCAGCGCCACGACCCGATCTCGGTGAGAAGACCGCCAACAAACGGTCCGGCAGCGAGAAATATGGTTCCAACGGCGCCGCATATGCCAAGCGCGGTTCCTCTTTGCTCTTTCGGGAAGGTGATCGTCGTCATCGCAACGAAAAGCGGGAAGCAAATAGCGGCTCCGATCCCCTGCAGCGCCCTCGCCGTAATCAAAATGCCGCCGTTCGGGGAAACGCTGGCCAGGATCGAGGAACAGGCAAAGATCGCGAGGCCGATCAAGAAGACCCTCAGGATGCCGAACATATCGGCGAGCTTGCCGCCTATCGCCACCAGGCAGGCAAACGACAGCAGATAGGCATTGACCACCCAGTGGCCACCGGTCGTCGACAGGCCGAAATCCTTCTGGATGGTCGGAAGGGCGACACCCACAACCGTTTCATCCAGCAGGATCAAGCCGAGGAGGCAGCTCACCGCCCCGAGCACCCACCACTTGCGCGTTTCCTCGGAGATCACGCGCCTATTGCCCATACATCCGAGCCCCGCCACGGTGGTGACCCCCGGGTGGCAAAGGTGAGGTCGCCGACAGCGGTCGCCGTATCAAATCGCGTCGCGTCGTTCCCAATCGAAATCACTCCGTGCGTAATTCTTACGGGCTAGAAGGTCTCGCCTTAAAGCGTGCTGAAGAGCCTCTTAGAAGAGACAGGCTCGCTTGCGCAAACGAGAGCCTTGCTTAAAGAGCGCTTTCCAGCCTTGGACCGTTTTGAGGCTTCAAACGATCGTCAATCCGCTCGCGGAGCGGACGCCAGGCCGCACGGCGTTGCACGGCATTAGCCCTTGCTCTCCCGTGTGCGGTCGACCTTCGGAAAGCGGGCCGATGCCTCGAGATCGTTGAGGTCCATGTGATTGCGCATGTAGCGCTCAGACGCCTTTTGCAGGGGCTGGAAATCCCACGGATAGTAGCTGCCGTTTCGGAGCGCCTCATAGACGATGCGGCGCCTTGCCTGGCTCGAGAGAACATCAGCGTTGAAAGCGCCGAGGGCCCAGCGCTCCGCGACGGCTGCGCGGAAGGTCTCCAGAAGCGCCGCACGACTCCGATCTGTCGCAAGGTTCGAGCGCTCTTCCGGATCGACAGACAGATCGAAGAGGAGCGGCGGATCGGGCTCGGATTGGATGTATTTGTGGGACCCATCGCGGATCATGACGATCGGCGCGATTGCGGCCTCCGCCGCATATTCGGCGACGACGCGGCGACCCGACCTGGTCGTCCCGGCGGCAAGTGGCACGAGGCTCTCACCGTCGAGCGGGGTCGGAATCCCGGTGACCGAGCCGCCGGCGATCTCCACCAAAGTGGGTAGGACATCGAGCAGGCTTGTCGGCTCGGCGACGCTACGCGGCACAAGATTGGGGGCGGCAATCAACAGAGGAACGCGCGCGCTTCCCTCGAAGAAGTTCATCTTGAACCACAGGCCACGCTCGCCCAGCATGTCGCCGTGGTCGGAGGTGAAGACGACGACGGTGTTTTCGGCGAAGCCGCAGGTCGTCAAGGTCTCCATGAGGCCGCCGATTATCTCGTCGAGATAGGAAATGGCGGCGAAATAGGAGCGCCGGGCCGCGCGGATGTGCTCTTCGCCAATGTCAAAGCGCCGCCAGTCGCAGGAATCGAGAATGCGGCGCGAATGCGCGTCCTGCACCTCGTAGGGGATCGCGGCGCCCGGCATCGGCAAGTCGACGTCCTCGTAGAGGTCCCAGTATTTGCGTCGCATGACGTAGGGATCGTGCGGATGCGTGAAGCTGACGGTGAGGCAAAAGGGCCGCCCGTCGCCTTTTCGTGCGAAGTCGAAAATCTGCTGCCGGGCGAAGTGCGCGACCTCGTCGTCATATTCGAGCTGGTTGGTCATCTCCGCCACGCCCGCGTCGGTGACGGAGGAGAGATTGTGGTACCACCAGTCGATGCGCTCGCCGGGCTTCGTCCAGTCGGGTGTCCAACCGAAATCGGCGGGGTAGACGTCAGTGGTGAGCCTCTCCTCGAAGCCGTGCAGCTGGTCGGGTCCGACGAAATGCATCTTGCCGCAAAGCGTCGTGCGATAGCCGAGCCGCCGCAGGTAGTGCGCAAAGGTCGGGACGGCCGAGGGAAACTCGGCCGCGTTGTCAAAGACCCCCGTGCGTGAGGGAAGCTGACCCGACATGAAGCCTGCGCGTGACGGCGCGCAAAGCGGACTCGCACAATAGTTCGCGTTGAAGCGAACGGAGCGCTCCGCCAGGCGCGCAAGATTGGGAGTGTGCAGAAACGAGGCCGGTCCGTCGGGAAACAACGTCCCGTTCAGCTGGTCGACCATCACGATCAGAAGATTCGGCTGCACGAAGCGAACACTCCCAAATGGACAGGCCTGGAGCTGCGCAGACGCGACACCCGTATCAAACGCCACTCGAATGTCGTCATGCCCGGACTTGATCCGGGCATCCATTCCGTTGCGCTCACGCCGCCCGTTACCGTCACGGAATGGATTGCCGGGTCAAGCCCGGCAATGACGACAGGCAAATGATTTGCGTCCCTCTTCTGGGCCGCGTCTAATTCCCCGCGCTTTCCATGCGCCGATGCTCCAGAACCTTCTCCAACCAGCCGATCTCCATCTCGGGAACCGAGGAGAGCAGCAGGTCCGTGTAGTCGTCAAAGGGCGGAGCGAGGACCTCGTCCTTCGGACCGAATCGCACCAGCCGGCCGCGATACATCACAGCGATGGAATCGGCGATCGCTCTTACGGTCGCAATGTCGTGCGTGATGAAAAGATACGACACCCCGGTATCGGCCTGCAGCTTCATCAAGAGCTTCAAGATGCCGTTAGCCACGAGCGGGTCGAGCGCGGACGTCGGTTCGTCGCAAATGATCAGCTTGGGTCCAGCGGCAAGCGCACGAGCGATGCAGACGCGCTGTTTCTGACCGCCGGAGAGTTCCGCCGGGTAGCGGTCGATCAGGTCTTGGCCGATCTCGATCTGATCGAGCAGCTCTTCAACGCGCCGCGTCTTCTCCCGCCCGCGCGTGCCGAAATAGAACTGCAAGGGTCGGCCGATGATCTGCCGGATCGTCTGCCGCGGATTCATCGCGACGTCCGCCATCTGATAGATCATCTGCAGCGCACGGAGCTCTTCCCGGCTGCGGTTCTTCAGCGCCGGCGCGAGCGGCCTGCCGTCAAATTCCACCGAGCCGCTGCTCGGCGGCAGCAGGCCGGTGACGACCCGCGCCAGCGTCGACTTTCCCGACCCGGACTCGCCCACCACGGCGAGCGTCTGACCCGGCGGCAGATGCAGCGTTACGTCGTGCAGAATCTGCATTTTCCCGTACGATGCGTCCACTTGCTCGACCTTCAGCAAGGCGGCCGATTGGTCCGGCGCGGCCTCCTTCAGCGTCTTGCGGATCGAGACGAGCTGCCGCGTATAGTCCTCTTCCGGCGCCTCGATGATCTGCTGCACCGATCCATGTTCCACCATTTTGCCGTAGCGCAGCACCATGATGTCGTCGGAGACCTGCGCCACGACGGCAAGGTCGTGGGTGATGTAGAGCGCCGCCGTTCCGGTCTCCTCGATGGCACGCTTGATGGCGGCGAGCACGTCGATCTGCGTGGTGACGTCGAGCGCGGTCGTCGGCTCGTCGAAGACGATCAGGTCGGGCTTCGGACAGAGCGCCATCGCCGTCATGGCGCGCTGCAGCTGACCGCCGGAGACCTGGTGCGGATAGCGGCTGCCGAACGTCTCCGGCGAGGGAAGCCCGAGGATGCGAAAGAGCTCGAAGGCGCGGCGATGCGCCTCGCCGCGCGCCATGAGGCCATGCCCGACCGCCGCCTCGACCACCTGATCACCGATCGTGCGCGCCGGGTTGAAGGCAGCAGCCGCCGACTGCGCCACGTAGGAGACGCGGTCCCCGCGAATGTCGCGCACGTCGGCGCGGCTGAGCTTTAGGACGTCGATCCCGTCGAGATACACTTCGCCACCGACGATGCGGCAGCCGCCGCGCCCGTAGGCGAGCGTGGCAAGCCCGATCGTCGATTTTCCCGCGCCGGATTCCCCTATCAGGCCAAGCACACGCCCCTTGCCGAGGGTGAAGGAGACGCCGTCAACGATGGTCACATCGCGCGAGGGCTCGCCGGGCGGATGGATCGTCGCCTCGATCTTGAGGCCGCGCACATCAAGAAGCGGCTCAGACATCGCCACGTCCTCCCTTCAGGCTCGACGTGCGGTTCAGCACCCAGTCCACCACGAGGTTGACGCAGATCGCGAGCGTTGCGATCGCGGCGCCCGGGATGAGCGCGGCGGAGATGCCGAAGACGATCCCATCCTTGTTCTCCTTGACCATCGAGCCCCAATCGGCGGCGGGCGGCTGCACACCGAGCCCGAGAAATGAGAGCGACGACAGGAAGAGCACCGCGAAGGCAAAGCGAAGGCCGAGCTCCGCAAGCAGCGGCGACAGCGCGTTGGGCAAAATCTCGCGCGACATGATCCACCCCCAGCCCTCACCGCGGAGTCGCGCCGCCTCGACAAAATCCATGACGGCGATGTCGACCGCCACGGCGCGGCTGATGCGGAAGACGCGCGTGGAATCGAGCACTGCCATCACCAGGATGAGCACGTAGAGGTCGGTCGGCAGCACGGAGAGCACGACGAGCGCGAAGATCAGCGTGGGGATCGCCATCAAGAGGTCGATCAGACGCGACAGAACCTGATCGACCCAGCCGCGCGTGATCGCCGCGAAGAAGCCGAGCGTGACGCCGATCCCGAAGGAGAGAATGGTGGCCGCGGCGGCGATAAAGATAGTGATCTGCGCGCCCCAGATGAGCCGCGAGAGGAGATCGCGGCCGATATTGTCGGTTCCGAGCGGAAACGCCGAGGAGGGCGCCTCCCAGACCTTCCCCACCACCTCGAAGACTGGGTGCGGTGCGATCACCGGGGCGAATATCGCCAGGAATAGATAGAAGCCGACCCCGAAGAGCCCGATCATCGCCGAAAGAGGCATGCGACGGAACATCGTCTACCTCGGATGCCTGAGCCGCGGATTTGCAAGGACCGCAGCGAGATCGGCGATGAGATTTAGAATGATGTAGACGGACGCGAAGACCATCCCGCAGGCCTGCACGACCGGTACGTCGCGCTTGGCGACATGGTCGACCATGTACTGGCCCATGCCGGGATAGACGAAGATGACTTCCACCACCACGACGCCGACGACCAGGTAGGCGAGGTTCAGCGCCACGACGTTGACGATCGGCGCGAGCGCGTTCGGCAGCGCGTGCCTCCAGATGATGCGCGAGGGCGAGATTCCCTTGAGCTCAGCCGTCTCGATATAGGCGGAGGAAAGCACGTTGAGCACGGCGGCACGCGTCATGCGCATCATGTAGCCGACGACGACAAGGACGAGCGTGAGCGTCGGCAGTGCGATCGCGTGAAGCTGTTGCCCGAAGCTCATGGAATCGCGGATCGTCGCAGTGCTCGGGAGCCAGCGGAGCTTTACCGCGAAGAGAACGATGAGCAGATAGCCCGCGAAGAATTCCGGCAGCGAGACCGCCGAGAGGGTCACGATGGAGAGGAAGCGGTCGAAAAACGTGTTTCTAAAGCGGACCGCCAGAATGCCGAGCAGGATGGCGAGCGGCACGGAGATCACCGCCGCAGCCGAGGCAAGGAACAGTGTATTGCCGAGCCGCTTGCCGATGCTTTTTGCGATGTCCTGGTGGTTCGTGTAGCTCTTGCCGAAGTCGCCTCGCACGGCGTGGCCGAGCCAGTCGAAGTAGCGCACGATGGCGGGCCGGTTGAGGCCGAGCTCGTTGCGGATGTTGGCGACCGCCTCCGGCGTCGCCTGCTGACCGAGCATCGCGGTGGCCACGTCGCCCGGCAGAATCTGCGTGCCGGCGAAGATGACCGCCGACACCGCCCAGAGAAGGAGCACGCCCAGCGCGATGCGCTGGGCGATCATCCTGAGGAGCGGGCCCCCCATGGCCTCCCCTCCCCGCCTTACGAGGCGAGCCAGACGCGGATCGGCGCGGAGAGGTTCGAGGTCTCCTGGTTGGGGTCGACCACCCAGCCCATGACCTGCTCCGAATGCGCGTCAATGAAGTCGTTGAACATGGGCAGGATGAGCCCGCCCGTGTCGCGCACCAGGACGGCCATGTCGTGATAAATCTGCGCCCGCTTGGCGTCGTCAAGCTCGCCGCGCGCGGCAAGCAGCATCTTGTCGAAGTCCGGATTGAAGAAGCGCGTATCGTTCCAGTCGGCCTTCGAGTAGTAGGCGGTGGAATACATGGAATCCTGCGTCGGCCGGCCGCCCCAATAGGAGGCGCAGAAGGGCTGCTTGTTCCAAACATTGTCCCAGTAGCCGTCGCCCGGCTCGCGCTGCACGTCGATCTGAATCCCGGCCTTCGCCGCCTGCTGCTGGTAGAGCGTCGCGGCGTCGACGGCACCGGGGAACGCCACTTCCGACGTGCGGAGCAGGATCGACCCGGAGTGCCCGGACTTCTGGTAGTAGTGCTTGGCTTCGTCCGGGTCGTAGGGACGCTGCTCGATGTCGGCGGGGAAATAGGGATACGATTTGGAGATCGGGAAGTCGTTGCCGATCGTCGCGTAGCCCTGCAGGATCGTCTGGATCATCGACTCCCGGTCGATAGAGAGCTTCAGCGCCGTCCTCAGATCGTTGTTGTCGAAGGGCGGCGTGTTGCAATGCATGATGAAGACGTAGTGCCCCTTCGACGGCACACGCTCGATGACCACGCCGCCGGCTCCCTCCAGGAGCGACACCGTCTTTGGCTCGACCCGGTTGACGATGTGGACCTGGCCGGACTGCAGCGCCGACATACGCGCCGTGTTGTCGTTCATCACGAGAATCTCGACGGAGTCGACGAAGCCGACCTTGTCGTTCCAATGGTCGGCGTATTTGGTGGCGTAGTGGCGGACGCCCGGATCGTTGTCCTCCACCTTGTAGGGCCCGGTGCCGATGCCGGCGTCGGGCGCATCGCGGCCGCCGTCCGGCTGGATGACCAGATGATAGTCGCTCAACAGGAGCGGCAAGTCGGCGTTGGCGTTCGTCAGGGTGAGCACGACGTTGTCGCCGTCCACCTTCATTTCCGTAATGTCCTTGACGACGCCGAGCGCGCCCGACTTCGCGTCGGGATCGGAGTGGCGCTTCAGCGTCGCCACCACATCGTCGGGCGTCAGCGTCTTGCCATTGTGGAACGTCACGCCCTTGCGGATCTTGAAGGTCCATTGTTTCACGTCGTCGGACGCTTCCCAGGATTCCGCCAGCATCGCCGCAGGCGAACCGTCCTCCGGCGCGGCATAGACGAGCGTCTCGCCCCAGCACTTGCCGAAAATCTGCGGCACCTGGCTGAGCCATGTCGCCGGATCGAGGCTGTTCGTCGACTCGCCGCCGACCAGCCCGCAGACGAGGTTTCCACCTTTCTGCGGACTTTGTGCCATCGCGGTCGACGAAAGAAGCTTCGATGCAACGGGAAGCGCAACACCGAGCGCGGCGGCACGACCCAGAAACGCGCGACGGCTAATGCGACCGCGAACGGCTTCACTTGCAAGAAATTCCAATTCTCGAGACATGATCCCCTCCGTGTTTGTGCCTGGCCACCTCCACGTTTTGGCGACCCTTAAGTCCCTGCAACAAGCTACCTGCTCGCGCGCAAGAGACCGCGTGCAATTGCGACCATCCGCGGCGTCAGCGGAGCAAGCACGCGCAAGCTCATCGCCCTTTCCACGCCGGGTCGCGTTTCTCAGCGAAGGCTCGTGCTCCCTCCTTTTGATCTTCGCTGCCATAAAGGATGTCGACCGCCGGAAATTGCCGGCGGGCGATTCTGTTCATCACCGTTTGAAAGTCCTGCGCCTCCGCGGCCCGCGCGACCTCCTTGATCGCGGCGAAGACAAGCGGCGGACCGCTCGCAAGCGTGTGCGCAAGCGCTCGGGCTCGATCGAGGAGGTCCGCTGCCGGCAGTACCTCGTTCACGACGCCCCAACGGTGCGCCTCGGCGGCGTCCATCCAGCGTCCGGTCAGCAAGAGTTCCATGGCGACGTGGTAGGGCATGCGCTTCGGCAGCTTCGCGGTTGCCGCGTCGGCGAGCGTACCGGCGCGAATCTCCGGCAGCGCGAAGCGCGCGTGCTCGGCCGCCAGGATCAGGTCCGCGGAGAGCGCGAGCTCGAAACCTCCGCCGACCGCCATGCCGTTCACCGCGGCGATCACCGGCTTGTTCAGATCGCGAAGCTCCTGAATGCCGCCGAAGCCGCCGACCCCGTACCAGCCGTCGACCGGATCGCCGGCGGCGGCGGCCTTCAAATCCCAGCCGGCGGAAAAGAACTTTTCTCCAGCACCGGTCACGATCGCGACGCGCAGCTCCGGATCGTCGCGGAAGCCCTGGAAGACCTCGCCCATGGCGCGGCTCGTCGCGTAGTCGATGGCGTTGGCCGGCGGCCGGTCGAGCGTCACCTCCAGAACGGCTCCGTCGCGGCGCGTTTTGACGGCTTCGCTCATGCCGCCCTCATGCGGATCAGCGCGTCCACAGCGACAGCGCCCTTTCCCTCAGGCCGGACCATGAGCGGGTTGACGTCGAGCTCAACAAGTGTCGCGGCATTTGCCTCTGCGAAGCGGGCAATTGCAGCGGCCGCGGCCACCGCCGCATCGATGTCGCCCGCCGGCCGACCGCGAAATCCGTGCAGCAGATGCGCCAATTTCAGTGACAAGATCGCCGCGCGTATCTCGTCGTCGGGCACCGGCAGAAGGAGCGAAACCGCATCGGCAAAGAGCTCAGTCAGAACGCCGCCTGCGGCGACGGTCATCAGGAGCCCGAACTCTCCATCGCGTATGACGCCGATCAACAGCTCGGCGACCGCGTCGCTCACCATCGCCTCAACGAGGAGCCCGGCGCCGAATTCGGAGAGCGCCCGCGCGGCGGCCTGCACGTCGTCCTTTGACTTGAGATCGAGCCGGACCGCGCCGGCGTCGCTCTTGTGCGCAACGCCGAGCGCTTTTGTGGCCACGGGATAACCCAGCGTCTCAGCCGCGGCGACGGCGCATTCGCAGTCGCCCACAATACGGCCCGGCGGGGACGCCAGTCCGAATGCCGCAAGCGCCGCTTTCGCTTCGGCCTCGAACATGGTCAGGAGCGGCGCGTCCGAGGCCCGCGCGCCGCGAGCAGCGGTTTCGATGCCGGCTTCCGCCAGCATTCGCCGATAAAGACGGCGGCATCGAAAGCAGCCATCGCTTCTTCGATCCCGCAAAGCGGGGCAATGCCGGCGGCCACGAATTCAACCGCCCGCGCTTCCGGCATGTTTTCGGGAAGCGTGGCGACAACCGCGACGGGCCGCTCGGTCCTTCGAGCCGCCTCGCGAACGGCCCCGGCCGCGGCGTCCCAATCGGCGTCGCCACAGCGATCGGCGCGTGGAAAATCGAGCACCAGCATCGACAGGTCGAAACCACAGCCGATCATGGCCGAGAAGGTCTCGGCCATCGCGTCCTCGCGCCCCCAGATGAAGGTATGATAGTCGAGCGGGTTCTCGATCGCGACCAGATCGCTGAGCGTCGCCTTGACCAGCGCCTTCTCCTCAGCGCGTAGCGGGCGAAACCGAGCGGTATGACCGACGGCGGCGTCCGCCATGAGCGCCGCATCGCCGCCGGAACAGCTCATCGAACAGATATCGCGGCCGGCGGGCACGCCGTGGACGTGCAACAGTTTCAGCGCCTCAAGCAATTCCGGAAGGGATCTGAGACGCGGTATCGCCAGTCTTGCGAAGAAGGCTGCAATCCCGGCGTCCGACGGCGTGATCGACGCGGTATGCGAGAAGGCGGCGCGACGCCCCTGCTCCGACCTGCCGGCAACCACGGCCACGATGGGCTTGCGCATGTCGCGGGCGCGTCTCGCCAAGTCCTCAAAATGGACGACGTCCACAATCCCTTCAATGTGCAGACCGACCGCCGTGACGCGTTCGTCTTCGATGAAGGCCGCGGCGATTTCCGCGAGGCTCGTCTGCGCCTGGTTGCCCGCCGACGCCACAAACGCGATCGGCAGACCCCGACGCTGCATCGTGATGTTGAGAGCGATGTTGGACGACTGCGTTACGATCGCGACGCCGGTGGTCACCGGGGTCCCGCCGTGGTGATCGGGCCAAAGCGGAACGCCATCGAGATAATTGATGAGACCGTAGCAATTGGGACCGACGATCGGCATGGCTCCGGCCGCCAGAACGAGCGCCTGCTGTAGCGCTCCACCGCTTTCCGCCTCGCGAAAACCTGAAGCGTAGCAAATTGCGCCGCCGGCGCCGCGGTCGGAGAGCGCGCGGACGATGTCGATCGTGGAGCCACGGTTTACGCCAATGAAGGCAGCGTCGGGTGCTGCGGGAAGATCGGCGACGGAGCGGAAGCAGCGGCGGCGACCGATCTCGTCCCGCGACGGATGCACCGGCCAGATCTCGCCCGGAAAGCCCATCCGATCGCACTCGCGCACCACGCGCTCGGCCTCGCGTCCGCCGAAAACCGCGATCGACTTCGGACGAAGAAGGCGCTCGAGGCTCCGCATCACGAGCCGACCCGCCGCAACAGATCGCGGCTGATGATGTGGCGGTGTATTTCAGAGGTTCCGTCCCAGATGCGCTCCACCCGCGCGTCGCGCCAGAAGCGCTCCAGCGGCAGGTCGGCCATCAGGCCCATGCCACCGTGGATCTGGATCGCCTCGTCGGTCACGCGGGCCAGCATCTCGGTGGCGAAAAGCTTGGCGGAGGATATCTCGCGCGTCGTCTCGAGCCCCTGATCGACGCGCCAGGCGGCGGCAAGCGTCAGCCAGTCGGCCGCGTCGATCTCAGTGATCATGTCGGCGAGCTTGAAAGAGACACCCTGGAAGCGCCCGATCGTCTGGCCGAACTGCTTCCGTGTCGCCGCGTAGTGCAGCGACAAGTCGAAGGCACGGCGCGCGCGACCGACGGCCATGGCCGCCACCGTCAGTCTTGTCCCGGAAAGCCACTCGTTCATCGCGTCGTAGCCGCGATGCGCTTCGCCTAGAACCTGCGCGGCAGGCAGCCGGCAATCGTCGAAGGAAAGGATCGCGTTGCGGTAGCCGCGATGCGAGACGGAGTCGTAGCCCGGCCGAATCTCAAAGCCGGGAGTGTCGCGGTCGACGAGGAACGCGGTGATGGCCTTCTTCTTCCCGGACGGGGTCTCCTCCTCGCCGGAGGCGGCGAAAACGATACAGAAATCCGCCTTCTCGGCGTGGCTGATGAAATGCTTGGTGCCGTTCAACACCCAGTCGGCGCCATCGGGCCGGGCCGTGCATTTCATCGAGCGCATATCGGAGCCGGCCTCCGGCTCGGTCATGGCAAGCGCGTCGAGCTTCTCGCCGCGGATGCAGGGGAGCAGATATCTTTCGCGCTGCTCACCCTGGCAGGCCATGAGGATGTTGGAAGGCCTCCCCCAGTAGGTGACGAGCGCAAGCGAGGCGCGACCAAGTTCGCGCTCCAGGAGCGTGAGGGTCAGCGTATCGAGCCCGCCCCCGCCAAGCTCCGCCGGCATGTTCGGCGCATAGAAGCCAAGCGCGATCACCTTCTCCTGGACCCGTCGCGCCATCTGCGGCGGAACGTCGTTCAGCCGCTCGACCTCGCGCTCCAGCGGATAAAGCTCCGACTCCACGAAACCGCGGACGGTCTTCACGACCATCTCCTGCTCCGTGGTCAGGGCGAAATTCATGCGGCCGCTCCACGCCGCATCCGCTGCCCCACACTGCGGCCGGCCTGCTCGGGCAGGGGAAGCGCCGCATGCGCGTCGGCGACCTCCCGAAGCTTGGCGAGCACCGCGGGTTCCGCAGCACGTGCGCGACCTGCTTTCGTGTCGACGGAGAGAAGCATCTGCTCGGCCGTGGCGAGGAGATCGCCGCTTGGCGTGTGGATCAACCGGTAGAAGACGTGCAGCCGCTTTTCGTCGACCGAGAGGATTTGAGCCGTCGTATGGATCGGTTCCAGCGCCCGCACTTCCTGCAAGTGCATGATGTGCGTTTCGACCGTATAGAAGCTCAGGCCGCGGTCATGGTACGCCCGATCGACGCCCGCGAAGAGCAGCAACGCGTCCGACGTATCGCCGAAGACTTGCAGATAACGGCCTTCGGTCATGTGGCCGTTGTAGTCGGTCCAATCCGGCGCGACGCGCGACGTGTAGAGCTGGAGTGGAGCGGAAAGGTCTTGCGCGCTCTTTGCGGCTTCATGATGCGCGCGCTGGAAGAGCCGGTCCTCGTAGTCCTTCAGGAGCTCGCCGGCGCCCCAACCATTGCCGCCATTCTGCGCCCGCAAAGCCTGCAGGATAGCGACCAGATTGTCGTCGCGGATGCGCTCCAGCTCGCGGATCGAGTAGCCGTTCGCCTGCGCGTCCGACTGCGCCGCTATCTTGTCGATGAGCGCGTCGTCGAGCTTCGGCACGTCCATCAGGCGCGTCCACGGCCAGGCAAGCGCCGGCCCGAACTGCTGCATGAAGTGGCGCATCCCGGGCTCACCGCCGGCGATGCGGTAGGTCATGAACGTTCCCATCTGCGCCCAGCGCAGGCCGAACGAGTAGCGGATGACGTCGTCGATCTCTTGCGCCGTCGCAACGTCGTCATGAACGAGCCAAAGCGCTTCGCGCCACAGTGCCTCCAGGAGCCGGTCGCCAATGAAGGCGTCGATCTCCTTGCGCACCACCAGCGGCTTCATGCCGATCGCGCCGAAGAAGGCCTGCGCGCGGGAGACGCTCGACGGGGCGGTCTTCTTCCCGGCCACGATCTCCACCAGCGGCAGCAGATAGACCGGATTGAAGGGATGCGCGATGAAGAGCCGCTCGGGACGCCGCATCTCAGCTTGCAGATCGGATGGAAGCAGGCCCGAAGTGGACGAGCCGATCAATGCATCGGGCGGTGCGTGCCGATCGATCTCGGCGAGGAGCTTGCGCTTCAGCTCCAGCCGCTCCGGTGCGCTCTCCTGCACGACGTCGGCGTCGGCGACCGCTCGCTCGACCGTGTCGACGAAACGAAGAGCGCCGCGCTTCCCCGGCGGAGCGTTTGTAAGCTTGGCGAAGGCGCGATCGGCATTGGCGATCACCTCGCCGATCTTGCGTTCGCTCTCCGGGTCGGGGTCGTAGACCGCGACGTCGATGCCGTTCTGCACGAAGCGGGCCGCCCAGCCGGCGCCGATGACGCCGCCTCCGATGATCGCTGCCCGTTTCACCTCGGCGGCCATCTCAACCCCGCTTCACGAGCTTCAGCTTGGTGCGAACTTCGGCGGGCGAGAGCACCCGCGCGCCCATGCCGGTGACGACGGTCGGCGGCGCGTTCGACAAGCGCGCCGTTGGTCGCAAGCTCGCCCTTGCCGAGCCACAGATTGTCCTCCAGCCCGACGCGGACATTTCCGCCGGCAAGCACGGCGAGCGCGGCATAGGGAAGCTCGTTCCGGCCGATCGAGAACGCGGAGAAGACCCAACTCTCCGGCAGGTTTCCAACGAGTGCCATGAGCGTTGCGATATCGTCCGGCGCGCCCCACGGAATTCCCATGCAGAGCTGCACCAGTACCGGGTCGTCGATCAGGCCCTGGTCCTTGAGCCATTTGGCGAGGACCAGGTGTCCGCCGTCGAAAACCTCGATTTCCGGGCGGACGCCGAGCGCCTGGATGCTGCCGGCCATGGCCTTCAGCATGGCCGGCGTGTTGGTCATGACGTAGTCGCCCTCGCCGAAATTCATTGAGCCGCAATCGAGCGTGCATATCTCCGGCAGAAGCTCCGTCACATGAGCCAGACGCTCGCTTGCGCCCGCCATATCGGTCCCGGCATCGGCTGGCGGGAGAGGCCGTTCGGCCGAGCCGAGGACGAGATCGCCGCCCATCCCCGCGGTCAGGTTGATCACCACGTCTGTGTCGGATGCGCGGATGCGGTCGACCACCTCGCGAAAAAGCTTTGGATCGCGTGCGCCTTTGCCTGTGGCCGGATCGCGCACATGGATGTGCGCCACGGCCGCGCCCGCTTTCGCCGCTTCGATCGCCGCGGCGGCAATCTCGGCGGGTGTCACCGGAACTTTTTCGGAACGCCCGACCGTGTCGCCGGCGCCGGTGACGGCGCAGGTGATGAACACCTCGCGGGCCATGGACAGCGGCACGGCGTCCTCCCAGCGCTCTCCCGGTAGAAAGACTGCGCCCGAACGCCGCAGACTGTGATACGTTTCCCGCAGCGTTTGATACTGAAACCGCAATGAGCACGCTGTTCGCGCCAGCTTCCGAGCCACTCGACATCGATTTTCTCGTCCTGCCCGATGTCTCGTTGCTCTCGCTCGCCGCCACGATCGAGCCGCTGCGCGCGGCCAATCGGGTAGCCGGTCGCGTACTTTACCGGCGGCGGCTTCTCAGCCCCGATGGCCGCGCAGTTCCCACATCCGGCGGCCTGCCGATCCCGGTTGAGGCACCCTTCTCCTCAGACGACGCGCGCGACTGCCTCGTCGTCGTGGCGGCCTTCAACGTGGCGACGCATGCGCGCCCGCCGCTGCTTGCCGCGCTCCGCCGTGTCGCGCGGCGAAGTGTCACCATCGGCGGGGTGGAATCGGGATCGTGGGTGCTGGCAATGGCCGGCCTCCTGAACGGTCGCTCCGCCACCACGCACTGGGAGGATCTTGAAGAATTTGGTGCGCGCTTTCCCGAGATCGACGTGCGGCCGGACCGCTACGTGATCGACGGCGCGCGCTTTACCACGGGCGGCGCCTCGCCGGCGCTCGACCTGATGCTGCATCTGATCCGCGCCCGCCACGGGCATGCGCTGGCGCTCGATGTGGCGAGCATCTTCATCTACGACGAGCTGCGCGCGGCCGTTGACCCGCAGCCCATGGTCTCGCTCGGCCGGCTCGGCCGCGAGGAGCCGCGCGTGGCCGCCGCGATCCGCATCATGGAAGAGCGCATCGAAAGACCGGTCGCCATTCCGCGCGTGGCGCAGCAGGCCGGAATTGGCGCGCGGATGCTGGAAACGCTTTTCGCCAGGACGGTCGGGATGTCGCCGCGCGGCTATTACGCAGCGCTGAGATTGAATGCCGGGCGGCGGCTTGTTCTTGAGACCCAGAAGAGCATGACGGAGATCGCGGCGCAGACCGGGTTTGCCTCCGCTTCCGCCTTTGCGCGAAGCTTTCGAGGCCGCTTCGGCGAGAGCCCGCGCGCAGCCCGAGTGCGCCGGAGGGCCGGCTCGATCGGCTTCCTGGGCTGAGCGCCCATCACGGTCGCCTCCGCAGACTTCGGCCATCGGTGCTCGCAGGCCGACCGGCGCGTTGTCCCAAGGACTAGGCACCCATGCCAAGGAACGTCCAGATCGGCTCGACCTGACCGTCAAGCATATGGCGGCCTTCCAGAATCGGATGGCTCCGCCGCGCGGCCTCGGCCAGGAGCGCGGTGACCGGCGGCTTCATGATCGCGTCCGCCACAAGAGTGGAGGGAGCGATCCGACCGAGGTCGAACGGTAGCGGGTCATCGGGCCGCATGCCGGCCGGCGTGGCGTTGACGGCGATGTCGACGGAAGCGTCCGGAACCCCTTGCCATGCTTGTCCGGGCCACGTTCGCTCAAGCTGTGCGACCGCCGCATCCGCCTTGGCGCGATCTTGGTCGCTGATCGTGATCGCGGCGGCGCCGGCGCTCAGGAGCGCGCCTGCAATCGCCAGACCGGCGCCGCCCGCGCCGACGATCGACACGCGCTTGCCGGCAGCCGTGACACCGCGGACCATCAGGGCGTTCAGGAAGCCGACACCATCGAACAGATCCGCCTCCCAGCCGTCGGACACGGGCCTCAACACGTTGGCCGCGCCGACCAACTCGACGCGCTCTGAACGGCGAACAGCGATGCCGGCAGCCTCGAGCTTGTGTGGAATAGTGACGATTACGCCACCCACGTTCCGGGCGAGACGCAGCGACGCAAGTATCAGTTCAAGACGCCCGAGCGGCACTTCGAGCGGCACCATGACGGCGTCGACGCCGCGCTCAGCATAGAGCGCGTTGAAGACATCAGGCGATCTGACCTGAGCGACCGGGTCGCCGAGGATGGCATAGACCGTGCGGGTCATCCGCCCGTCGCAGATGGGCTCCCGCCTGCTCTCTCGGCGGCGGCGAGTATGATGTCAGCCCCTTTTTCGGCGACCATGATGGTTGGGGCGTTGGTGTTCGCGCTGATTTCCAACGGCATCACCGAGGAATCGACGACGCGCAGCGCTTCAACGCCGTGCACGGCGAGCTGCGGTGACACAACCGCGTGAGGGTCCGTGCCCATCTTACAGGTTCCGACCGGATGGTAGTCGGTCTTCGCCCACTGCCGTACATAGGCGCCGAGTTCTTCGTCGGTCTGTGCCTGTTCACCCGGCATACGCTCCCTTGCGAGGAACGGCTTGAACGCCGGCGCCGCCATGACCCTTCGAGCGAGCTTCAATCCCTCGATCGCCATGCGCCGGTCGTAGGGATCGGCAAGATAGTTGGGATCGATGAGCGGCGCGTCGGCCGGATCGGCGCTCCTGAGCGTGACCGTACCACGGCTGCGCGGTCGAAGCAGGTTGGAGTAGAGGCAAACGCCGTAACCCGGAATCCGCATCATGCCGTGGTCGACGACATAGGCGGGCAGGAAGTGAAGCTGGATGTCCGGCGACTGAGAGTCCTTGTCGACCGTCACGAAAGCGCCCGCCTCCACGATGTTGGTCGTCAACGGGCCGTTCTTGTAGAGCAGGTATTGCAGCGTCCACACCGCCTGCCGGACATATTGATCGACTCCGTAGTAGCTGTGCGGACCGTTGCAATCGTAGACGGTGTAGCAATCGAGATGATCCTGCAGATTGAGTCCGACGCCGGGCAAATCAGCCGCTACGGCGATGCCATGCCGGCGAAGCTCGTCGGCGGGGCCGATGCCTGAGAGCATGAGCAGCTTCGGCGAGCCGATGGCCCCGCTCGTGACGATAACCTCCTGGCTCGCCATCGCCCGCTCAAGACCGCCGCCGTCCCGACGATATTCGACCCCGACCGCGCGACCCTTCTCAAGGATGATGCGGCTCGCTTGAGCGCGCGTGATCACGGTCAGGTTGGAGCGCTCCCGCGCGGGTCGGAGGTAGGACACGGCGGCGCTTCCGCGTCGACCATTCCGTGTCGTCGTCTGATGGTAGCCGACGCCTTCCTGCATCGCCCCGTTGAAGTCCGGATTATAGGGAATGCCGGCCTGCTGCGCGGCGCGAATGAAGGTTGCCGAGATCGGCAGCGGGCTGATCGGATCGGAGACCGCAAGCGGTCCGTCCGTGCCGTGATAGCGGTTTGCGAAGCGGCGGTTGTTCTCCGCCTTGCGAAAGTACGGCAGCACCTCCTCGTAGGACCACCCCTCCGCGCCGCCGGCCGCCCAGCCGTCATAATCCAAGCGGTCGCCACGCGTGTAGATCATGGCGTTGATGGAGCTGCCGCCGCCGAGCGTCTTGCCCTGCGGATACCACATCTCCCGATTGTCGAGATGCGGCTGCGGCACCGTGCGATAGCCCCAATTGACGCGCGGCCCCGACAGCTTCGTGAAGCCGGCCGGAATGTGAATGAACGGATGGCTGTCGGGATAACCGGCCTCAAGCAGCAGGACGGACGCGCCGCGCTCGCTCAGCCGCGCGGCAAGCACGCAGCCGGCCGAGCCGCCGCCCGCGATAACGTAGTCGTACATGCCGCGTCCCTCCCGCACCAAGCGGCCGTTCAGGCGACCGTCTCTGTCGCGCACTCGAAATAGCGCCGGTCCATGATCTTCGGCTCCCGCACGATCGGCGTGAAATCCATGCGATCCAGAATGTCGGCGCGCACGTCGACGCCGGGCGCCACCTCCGTAAGCGCGACGCCTTCCGGGGTCAGCCGGAACACCGCGCGCTCGGTGACGTAGACGACGTCCTGGCCGCGCCGCCTCGCTTCCGCGCCGCTGAACGTGATGCCGCTGACGTGCGCGACAAGCTTCCTGATCTGCCCGTGCGCATCGATCCTGAGCTTGCCGTCATCGAGCGAAAGGCGCGTCCCCTTGGCATCAAAACTGCCGCAGAACACGACCTTTCGCGCGCCCTGGGAGATGTCGATGAAGCCGCCCGGTCCGCTGATCTGACCACCGAAATGCGAGACGTTGACATTCCCCTCGCCGTCTATCTCGGCGAGGCCGAGAAAGGTCTGGTCGAGAAGGCCGCCGCTATAGAGGTCGAATTGCTGGTCGGAAGAAAGGATCGCCCCAGGGTTGGCGGCGATGCCGAAAAGATCCCCGGTCAGGAGCTGGCCACCGTGAATTCCCTGCTCGATCGTGAACCAGTAGCGCCCGCCGTCCGCGTTGCGGGCGATGACTTCCGCAACGCCCGCCGACATTCCGAATCCGAAATTCACCGTGGCGCCGTCGATCAACTCTTCGCTCGCCCTGAGCGCCACGACGCGACGGACAAGGTCGCCCGGTAGCTCCGGCAACGCCGTAGAGACTTCCGCGCCGAGGCCTGCAAGCGCGAGATCGTAAGGCCCGTGATAGGTCTGCTTCTGGTCGGGGCAGGCGACGACGTAGTCGACGAGATTGCCGGGAACCGTCACCTCGCGCGGGCGCAGACGCCCGGCCGGCACGATTTCGCGTACCTGCGCAAGGACGATTCCGCCGCAATGCTTCGCCGCCAGCGCGACCGAGTAGGAATCGAGGTCGGCCGGCTCCTCGACCGCGCTGATATTGCCGTTCGCGTCGGCGAACGTGCCTCTGATCACGCCGACTTGCACCGGGAAGGGCCGGTAGCGCAGCACGTCCTGACCGTCGATCTGCATGAGTTCGACGAGCGGCTCGACAGCGGCGGCATTGCAACGCCCGCCCTGCTGGCGCGGGTCGACGAAGGTGCCCAGCCCGACATGGGTGAAAAGGCCTGGCCGACCAGCGCCGATCTCGCGAAAGAGATGAGTCAATGCGCCGGAGGGAAGGCAATACGCCTCGATGCGGTTCTCCTCCGCCAATTTCAGCATCTTCGGCGACCAGATCCAGTGGCCGCCGATCTACCCGCTTCACCATGCCCTCGTGAGCGAAGCGATTAACGCCGGTTTGCCGCCGGTCTCCAAGGCCGAGCGCGTGCACCAGCGTCAGATCGCGGGGGTAGCCGGTTGCGAGAAACAACTCTTCGAAGTCGCGAAAGATCTCGTCGGGCTCGAGCAAACCTCCGCCGGCGCCGGACACGGCGACGACGGCCCCGTCCTCAAGGTCGGCGAGCCGGCGCTTCAGATCTTCGTGGCTGACGATCTTCATTCACGAATTCCGACAGACGCTGCGGAGGAAGCCTGGCACGTCACGAGATCACCGTCCCGTCCTCGGGGGCGGCCTCCTCCGCCGCACCGAGGATCGGCGGGCGCGCCGTCGTCGACGCAGAGCCAACCGTCTCGATCTCATGTCCAGGCGTGCAGCCGCAGGAACGGCGCACGCAGAGGCGCGGCTCGATGATCATTGCGACACGTTGTGCGGGCTCGGGCGGCTTGGCGTCGGCAGCGACGATCCGGTCGATCAGCAGACGCGCCGCATGCTGGCCGATGACGAAGCCATGGCCGTCGACACTCGTCAGCGGCACGAGCGATATTTCGCCGAAGGGGACGTTGTCGAAGCCGATGATCGCCAGACGTTCAGGCACCGCCCATCCAGCCTGGTGGCAGGCTTTCAGAACGCCGAAGGCAAGATTGTCGGTCGCCGCGAACACCGCGGTGGGCGGATCCGCCAGCGCCATCAGATTGCGGGCGGCCGCGCAGCCGGAGTCGACGTCCAGGAGCTCCGTCGAGACGCACAGGCGCGGATCCGGCTCTATGCCGGCGCGCTGAAGCGCGTCGCGATAGCCGGCGAGACGTTCCTGGAAGTTCACGATGCTGAGCGGGCCGCCAACAAAGGCGATCCGCTTATGGCCGTGGGCGAGGAGATGGTCCACCGCCATTCCGGCGCCGCGAAAGCTGTCGAACACGACATAGTCGACATCGGCGTCCTTGAGGTTGCGGCTCGCAAGGATCACCTGCGTTCCATCGCGCGCCAGCTTGGTGACCTCGCGGTCGGCCATTCGCACCGAGGCAAAGACGATGCCGTCGACCTGCTGCTGGCGCATCGCCTGCACGATCGGACGTTCCTTCTTCGGCTCGCCGTCGGTGCTCGCCAGCAGCAGCGTGTAGTCCTTTGCAGCCGCCGCCTCCGCGACCCCGCGTATCAGCTCGGCGTAGAACGGATTGCCGATATTGGCGACAACCACGCCGATGCAGTGGCTGCGCCGCCGGCTCAACCCCTGCGCCACCCGATTGGGCTCGAATTGCAGGCGCTCGATCACCGCTGCGATGCGGCGGCGCGTCTCCTCCGCAACATAGGGAGCGCCGTTCAGAAACTTCGAAACCGTCGCTTTCGAGACCCCCGCCTCCCGCGCAACATCATTGATCGTCGCGTGCATTCTTCCTCCTCATCGGCTTTTAGCATGCCGAAACCACGATGGAAACCGGTTCCTTTTTTTGCTTCAACTTCATACCCTCTTGTCCAGCAAACCCCAGGTCTGCTAGGGTAGAAACCGGTATCATAACGAACCGGTATCCTAGGGAAGGAATTAGACATGTACCAGCAGCTTTGCGGAAGAGCGCTGCGGGCAGGCTCGGCCGTCCGCATCATCGCGGCGGGCTTGGCGGTCGGCATGGGTGTATCGGCAGCGAGCGCCGCCGACGCCTACACGTACAACTCGGACTCTCCGGATGCGACCAGCGTCTTCGGCGCGGATTTCGCCAAGTCCATGGGGCCTTTCGAGCAGAAGCCCGGCATCACGATTGGCGTCGTCCTGAAGACGCTGAACAATCAGTATTGGCAGGGCATCCAGAGCGGCGTCGACGCGGCGGCCAAGGCGTTCAATGTCGAGGTCACGGTGCAGGCGGCGAGCACCGAATCGTCCGCGACCCAGCAGCTCACAATCGCGCAGACGCTTTTCGGCAAAGGCTTTGACGCCTTCATTCTCTCGCCTGAGGCGACGTCGAACCTGATCCCGGCGCTGGAACAGATGAAAGCGGCTGGGCTGCCGGTGATCAACACCGACGATGCGCGCATCGCGGCGACCGTCTATGTGGGGCCGTCGCATGAACTCGACGGCTCGCAGGCAGCGGATTTCATCGCAGAGAACCTGCCGGAGGGCGGAAAGGTTGCGCAGATCGAAGGCCAGGCAGGGTCGAGCGCAGCAATCTTGCGTATCAAGGGGTTCAATGAGGGAGTCGCCAAGCACTCGAACCTGGAGCTGGTCGCGAGCGTGCCGGGAAACTGGGACGGCGCGCAGGCCTACAACGCCACGCAGAATCTCCTGCAGAAGTATCCCGATCTGAAAGGGATCTACGCGAATAACGACACCATGGCCGTCGGCGCCGCGAAGGCCGTCTCCGATGCGGGCTTGGCGGGCAAGGTCATCATCGTCGGCACCGACGGTATCCCGGCGGCAATGGACGCCATCCAGAAGGGCACGATGGCCGCGACCATCACGCCCCTTCCCTATTACCAGGGATATTGGTCTGTTGAAGCAGCAGTCCGGCTTCTCAGCGGCCAGAAGGTGCCCGACTGGATCGTCGCGCCCGCGCAGCTCATTACCAAGGACAATATGAGCACCTTTTTCGACGACAAGTACGACGTGAAGGCCGGTCTCTACGAATAGAGAGGTCGACGCAATGACGTCGGCGGCACCGGTCCGAACCTTCGACCGCCCCGCGCCTCCGGTCCTGGAGCTGCGGGGCGTCGGCAAGAGCTACGCCGGCGTCAAAGCTTTGGATGACGTGTCGATCGCCGTTTACGCTGGTGAGCTGCACGCGCTCGTCGGCGAGAACGGTGCCGGCAAGTCGACGCTGCTCAAGGTCATCTTCGGCGCGCACAAGGCAGATTCCGGCTCGCTGCTCCTGAACGGCGAGCCGGCCGCGCTGAAGAACCCCGCCGATGCGCTCCACCGCGGCATTTCAATGGTGCATCAGGAGCTCAGCCTCGTTCCGCAGCTCTCCGCCGTGCAGAACATCGTTCTCGGGCGCGAACGCAGCCGCGCCGGACTGATCGACTGGGCGCATGCTCGCCGCACCGCCGTCGCGGCTCTCGACCGGCTCGACTTCCAGGGCGATCCGGATGCCCCGGTCAAACATCTTCGCGTCGCCCAGCAGCAGATCGTCGAGCTGGCGCGCGCGGTTGCGATGGACGCGCGGATCATCATCCTCGACGAGCCCACGGCAAGCCTCAGCTTGCACGAATCGGAGAAGCTCTTCGATATCCTGCGTGAGCTGCGCGCCGGCGGTCACGCGCTTGTCTACGTCTCACACCGGCTTGCCGAAGTGTTCGACCTTGCCGATCGGGCGACGGGTACTGAAAGACGGAAAGCTCGTCGGGACGCTGATGCGCGGTCCCGACCTGACCGAGAAGAACCTGGTTCGCATGATGGTCGGGCGGAGCCTCGACGACATCGACGTCGCCGCAGTGGATGCGGGCGAGCCCATGCTTCGCGTGGCTGCCCTGACAAGACGCGGCGTGTTCCACGACGTGAACCTCGTCGTGCGACGCCGCGAGATCGTCGGGATGGCCGGCATGGTCGGCTCTGGCCGCACCGAGGTGGCGCGCGCCATCATCGGCGCCGACAAGTCCGACGGTGGGAGTATCGAGGTGTCGGGACGACGATTAAAGCTCCGCTCGCCGGCCGATGCGATCCGTGCCGGCATCGCGTTTCTCACCGAGGACCGCAAGCAGCAGGGGCTGGTCTTGCACATGTCGGTCGCAAGCAACGCGACGCTCGCGAAGCTCAAGACCAGATTCGGCCTGATCAACCGCCGGAGCCAGCGCAACACGGCGCAGGAAATCCTGGCGCGGATCCATGCGCCGATCCCCGTTTCCCGGCTTGCGAGCGAGTTGAGCGGGGGCACGCAGCAGAAGGTCGTGCTCGCCAAGTGGCTCCTGACGAAAAGCGATATCTTCATCTTCGACGAGCCGACGCGCGGAATCGATGTCGGCGCGAAGGCGGAAATTTACCAGCTCATGCGCGGACTGGCGAACGCCGGCGCCGCCATCCTGATGATATCGTCCGAGTTGCCGGAGCTGCTGCTTATGAGCGATCGAGTCCTGGTGATGCGCGCCGGCAGCATCGTGGCGGAGATGCCGAGGGCGGAGGCGACCGAAGAGCGGATCGTCGCGCTCGCAAGCGGAGGCGAGGAATGGATCCCGTAGTCATGGCAGAGCCGCGAGAGCGAGCGTCGGGACGGTCGTCGGCCGCCTTGTCGGGGGCGCTTCTGCGCCATGTTTTGAAGTCCCGCGAGATCGGGATCTTCACGGCGCTCGTCGTCACCATTCTCGTGTTCTCACTCCTCGATCGCGCCTTCCTGAGCGGCTACAACCTGATCAACATCGTCCTGCAGTCTTCCGTGACGGCGATCCTTGCGATCGCTTCCACGTTCGTAATCATCACGGCGGGGATCGACCTTTCGGTCGGCTCGACGCTTGCCGTTGCCGCCGTCAGCTCCGGATTGCTGCTCGTCAACGGGTTTTCCTTTCCCGTGGTCTTCGGCGGCACGCTCGGGATCGGGCTGGTCGCCGGCGCGATCAACGGGCTGCTGACGACACTGACCGGGATCACGCCCTTCGTCGTCACGCTCGGGACGATGAGCATCTTTTCCGGTTTCGCCCTGATCCTTGCCGGCGGGCAGACCGTCTACGGCGTCCCGCACGCCTTCAACGAAGCGCTCGCGGGAAGCATCGGACCGATCCCGATCCCCGTCATTATCGCGGTCGCGGTCATGGTGGTTTCGGCCTTTGTGCTCCGCCGGACCAAGCTCGGGGAATACATCATTGCGATCGGCGGCAATCGAGAGGTGGCGCGGCTCGCCGGAATCAACGTCGTCGCCTACACGACGGCGGCCTATGCAATCGCCGGCATGCTCGCGGCGCTTGCCGGCATGGTGACGGTGGCGCGGCTTGGCGCCGCCGACCCGATTCTCGGCAAGGACCTGCTGCTGCCATGCATCGCCGCGGCCGTCATGGGCGGCGCCAATTTGATGGGTGGCGAAGGGAGCATGGTGGGCGCTCTGATCGGCGCCGTGCTGATCGCCACGCTGCAAGCCGGCCTGACGTTCCTCAACGTGCAGGCGTTCTACCAGGAAGTCGCCGTCGGATTCGTCATCATCTTCGCGCTCCTCTTCAACCGCCTTCAGCGCAGACAATCCTAGGAGCGCGCGGCGTTCGTAGCGCTGTTGCCGCAGTCGTTCTCAGCGGTCGGAGAAGATCGGCGGCCGCTTTTCCGTGAAGCTCGCAACACCTTCCTTGGCGTCCGCGGTCGAGGCGGCGAGCGCGCCGGCGATGCCGTCGATCCCGCTTGCGCTTTCCTCCCCCTCGGCGGCATTGATCAGCGTCTTGGCAAGCTGCACGGCAATGGGCGCGCGTGAGGCAATCAGCGCCGCGATCGCCTGCGCACGCTGAAGCGCCGATCCCGTCGGCACGACCTCGTCCACAAGCCCGGCAGAAAGCGCGGCATCGGCGGTGATCAGCTCGCCCGTCAGCGCAAGTCGCCTGACGATGCGCGATCCGGCGCGGCGCACCAGACGCTGCGTGCCGGACCAGCCGGGAACGATCCCGATCGTCACCTCCGGCAGTCCCAGCTTGGCGTGCGCCTCGGCAATCCGGATGTCGGCCGTCGCAGCCATTTCCAGACCGCCGCCGAGCGCGTGTCCATTGATCGCGGCGATCAGCGGCTGGCGAAGCCGCGCCAGCCGATCGAAGACGCGATGACCGTCGCGCACCCAGCGCCGCCACATGTCGAGCGGCGTCAGCGCACCCCATTCGGCAATGTCAGCGCCGGCGCAGAAGGCGCGCGGACCGCTGCCGGTGAGGATGGCCACGCGCACGTCCTTCTCCCGCTCTATTCGGTCAGCGGTCTCCGCCAGCGCCTCCAGCATAGAGCCGGTCAAAGCGTTCAGCTTTTCGGACCGATCGAGGGTAACGATTGCGATCGCTCCGTCGACGGTGAGTTTCACGGCGGCGTCAGTCATCGCCCAGCTCCTGCGGCTCCTCGCTTCCTTGTTTCTTATACCGGAGCTTCTAAAAGAGAAACCGGTTTCCTTCATCATTATGTGGATTCAGCCGGAGTTATAGGCGCGTCGGAATCATCCTCACATGAAACCGGTCTCTTATGGATGCGATGGATCGACACTCGTCGCTGCGCCGCGTCGTCCGTGTGGATAGTGGCCTCCCACTGCCTTGAGCAAATACCCGAGATTCCTGCCAGCCCGACGAAATCGATGCCCCTCGCTCATCGTCGCCTCAGGAACGGAGAGACGGTCTGCCTCAAGCTCTTGCCGCCTGTGATGAACCGCTCACCGTCGCTTCGAGCGTCACGGCGTTCCTGAGGCGCTAGCGGCACATCATTGACGGTCGCTCATGCGTTGACGCCGGGTGGGCTCAGTTATACAAATAACAAGTTAGTTAGTTGTTGCGCCACCCTGACGGCGCCTCCCGGGAGGAGACATTCACATGAAAAACAATACGCATTTCCTGCGTACCGGAATGAGCCGCCGCTCGTTCCTGAAGGCAACGGCGGCTGGCGCGACTTTCGCGGCGGCGCCCGCAATCATCGGCCGCGCCAGCGCCCAGGAAGAATGGACGCTCGCCCTTTCGGCGCGCTCCCTCTCCAACCCCTACCACGCGACCTTCGCGAAGGGCGGCGAAGACTTCGCCAAGTCGGTGGGTCTGCCCTACGAGGTGCTCATCACCGAGGGTAACAGCGAAAAGGGGATCGCCGACATCCGCGCCCTCCTCGCTCGCACGGGCGGCAAGCTCATCCTCAACGTCGACCCGAACGACTCTCCGGACGCGCGCGTGATCGTGGAGGATTGCCAGAAGGCGGGCGCCTATGTGGTAACGCAGTGGAACAAGCCGGACGACCTGCATCCCTGGGACCACAACCCGAACTATGTCGCGCACATGTCGTTCGACGGTGTGCCGAACGGCAAGGCGATGGGCGAGGCGCTGATCGCTACGATGGGCGGGTCCGGCGGTATCGTCGCGCTGGGCGGAATTCTTTCGAACGTCCCGGCGATCGAGCGCAAGCTCGGCCTCGACCAGGCAATCGCCGCCAATCCCGGCGTGGAGCTTCTCGATTTCCAAGCCGCGGACTGGAACGAGACCAAGGCGTTCGAGATCATGCAGGCGTGGGTCACGCGCTTCGGCGACAAGATCAAGGGTGTGTGGGCCGCGAATGACGGCATGGGCATCGGCGCCCTCGAAGCGCTCCGTCAGGAAAATCTCGCCGGCAAGGTCAAGGTGACAGGCATTGACGGCATCGACGCTGCGATCGACGCCGTCCGCAACGGCGAGTTCGCCGGAACGGTCGCCTGGGATCCGCTGTGGACCGGCGGCATGGGACTCGCCATCGGCCACGCGGCCGCAACCGGCAGCATCGACATCGCCGCCGAGCCAAAAGAGCATCGCGAGTTCTACGGCACCGGCATCATCCTGACGGCGGACACCGTCGGCAGCTACGGCGCGCCGGCGCCGCTCGATTTCAACGACCTCTGGGGCAAGGCGACCGGACAGATCGAGTACCGGAGCTAACCTCCCACTTGCGCCTGCCGGTGCCTTTCGGCCCGGCGGGCGCTATTGTTCTCTTGCTGCAACCCGCGCCCGGGAGCCGTCGAAGGGCAGGATGAGCGTCGCCACCGATCAACTGCAGACAGCCGCACACGCCGCGGATTCGCGCCTGCGGCACAATCTCGCGCGGCGGCTGCGGACCTGGGCGCCGGTTCTGGTCCTGATCGTCATCGGCCTCGCCATCTCGCTGATCAATCCGAACTTCCTTCAAACGTCGAACTTCATCCGCCTCTTGAGTTCCGCCGCCATTCCGATGGTCCTGACGATGGGCGCGACCTTCGTCATCCTCATGGGCAGTATCGATCTCTCCGTCGAAGGCATCGTCGCACTGACAGCGGTTCTCGCCGCCGCGCTCGTCGCCAACGATTTCAGCCCCGGTGAGTACCGGTGGCTGGCAGTGCCTGGAGCGATCGCGCTCGGCGGGGCGATCGGGCTCATTAACGGGCTCGCGCACGTGAAGCTGCGCATCCCGTCCTTCATGGCGACACTCGGAATCGGATTTGCCGCGGTCGGTGTCGCGACCGCGCTGCTTGGCGGCTTTCCCATCCGTATCTCCGACCGCGGCTTTCGCGCGATCGCCCTTTCGCGCTTCTTCGATATTCCACTGTCGGTGTGGATCGGATTCGCGGCGGTCGGCGTCGCGCTCGTTATCCAGCAGCGCACGCGGATCGGCCGCTGGCTCTACGCGATCGGCGGCGACGAGGAGATCGCGCGCCATTCCGGCGTGCCGGTCGAGCGGGCGCGCATCATCGTGTTCGCCATCGCCGGCTGCTTCTACGGCCTCGGCGGCGCCATGTCGGCCGCGCAGCTCGGCCAGGCGCATCCGCTCATCAGCCAGGGCCGCCTGTTCACCACCATCACCGCCGTCGTCGTCGGCGGGACGGCGCTTTCCGGCGGCGTCGGCTCCGTCCTGAACTCCGTCGTCGGCGTGCTCATCGTCGTGGTGCTCACCAATGGCATGGTGCTCGCCGGCCTGTCGCCCTACGTCCAGCAAGGCGTGCAGGGCATTCTTATCATCGTCGCCGTCGCGCTCGCGCTCGACCGCTCACGCCTCGACTCGGTGAAGTGACGCCTCATGGTTGCTGTCCTTGAGATCGTCGACGGCAGCAGGTCCTTTCCCGGCGTACTGGCGCTCGATTCGATCAGCATCTCGGTCGGCGTGCACGAGGTGGTCGGAGTCATCGGCGAGAACGGCGCCGGCAAGTCCACTCTGGTCAAGATTCTGAGCGGCGTGCTCGGCCTCGATCAGGGTGAGATCCGCATGAACGGGAATCGCGTTGCGTTTGCCAATCCGCGCGACGCCGCCCATGCCGGCATCGCGCTGGTCTTCCAGGAACAGTCGATCATCCCGACCATGAACGTTGCCGAGAACATCTTTCTCGGACGCGAGGCGGAGTTCACGACCGCCGGACTCCTGAACAAGCGCAAGATGAACGAGGCGGCGCGGCGCGAGCTCGCCAAGGTGCAGCTCAATATCGATCCGCGCACGATGTGCCGCGATCTGACCTTCGCCCAGCGCCAGATGGTTGAGCTTGCAAAGGCTCTCTCGCTCGACGAGCGCAATGACGGCCACTTCATCGTCATGCTCGACGAGCCGACCTCGGTGCTCGAACGCAGCGAGATCGACATTCTTTTCGGCATCGTCAACGAGCTCCGCAAGCGTGCGTCCTTCATCTTCATCTCGCACCGCCTCGACGAGGTGCTGGAGATCTCCGACCGCATCTATGTGCTGCGTGACGGAAAGGTGGTCGGCGAGATGCACTCAAGCGACGCCTCCTTGCCCGAAATGCACCGCCTGATGGTCGGACGCGATCTGCATCGCGAATATTATCGCGAGAACCTTCAGTCGACGCCGGGCAAGCGCGTCGTCATGGAAGCGCGCGAGATCGAGCGTCGCGGCGCGTTCAGCGGCATCTCCTTCAAGCTGCACGAAGGCGAGGTGATCGGAATCGCCGGCGTCATCGGCTCCGGACGCGAATCGGTCGTGCGCTGCCTTGCCGGATTTGAGCCGATCACCGGCGGTACGCTTCTGGTCGACGACCGGCCGGTGGTCATCAACTCCCCCAAAAAGGCGCAGACGCTCGGCATCGGCTACGTGCCGCGGGAACGGCGCGCGGAGGGCATCGTCGCGCTGAGCAGCGTCGCCGAAAACATCACCATGGCGTCGATCCGCAAGGTCGCCCCAAGCTATTTCATCAATTTCGCCAAGGAGCGTGACATCGCCCGCAGCTGCATCGATCGCCTGCACATCAAGACACCGTCGGTCACGACGCCGGCCGGCAGCCTGAGCGGCGGCAATCAGCAGAAGGTGGTGCTCTCCAAGTGGCGCGTCGCCGGGTCGCGCGTGATGATCCTCGACCACCCGACGCGCGGCATCGACGTCGGCGCCAAAGAGGACGTCTACTCGCTGATCCGCGAAATGACCGCCGAGGGCCTCTCCGTCATCCTTCTCGCCGACACGATCGAAGAGATCATCGGCCTGAGCAACACGATCATCGTCATGCGCGACGGCGAGATCACCGCGCGTTACGCCGCCCCACCGGGCGCCAAGCCCGGCCAGGTCGATCTCGTCAGCCACATGGTCTGAGCAGGGAGGAAAGAGCTCGGATGAATGCATGGACGACGAGGCTCAGGGAATACGGACCGGTGGTCGCGCTGGTCCTGCTCGTCCTGTTCGTCGGCGCCTACGATCGGCGCTTCTTCGCGCCGGACACGCTGCTCGTGCTCGTATCCGACACCATGACCCTCTTCATCATGGCCGCGGGCGTCACCTTCGTCATCCTGATGGGCGGCATCGACCTTTCCATCCAATCGGTCGCCTCGCTGGCGAGCGTGATCCTTGCACTCACGCTGCCGGAATGGGGCTTCCTCGCCATTCCGGTGGCGCTTCTGGGCGGAGTTGTTGCCGGTCTCGCCGGCGGCATTTCGCACACGTGGCTGCGCATTCCGTCCTTCATCACCACACTGGCCGTTGGCGGCATCGCGACATCGGCCGCTTTCGTTTTCTCCGACGCCCGCTCGATCGACATCCCTAACACGCTCCGCGACGACTACCTGTTCTGGACGATCAGCCGTAGCTTCGGCATTCCGAACGAGATCCTGGTCGGCCTCGTCGTCGTCGTGGCGCTCTCGATTCTCCTTAAGTTCACGCCCTTCGGCCGCTTCGCAACGGCGATCGGCGCAAGCGAGCGCACCGTCTACGCATCCGGCATCAACGTCGACCTCGTGAAGGTAACGGCCTTTGTCGTTTCCGGCCTGATGGCCGCTCTCTCGGGCATCGTCTTCGCGGCACGTCTTTCCAGCGGCTCGCCCACGCTTGCCAACGAATTCCTGCTCCCCTCCATCGCCGCCGTGATCGTTGGTGGCACCGCTTTGACCGGCGGCGTGGGCAGCATCTGGCGCACGCTGGTCGGCGCCCTGATCATTGCCGTCGTCCGTATCGGCATGACCTTTATGGGCGTCAGCGTCTTCGCCCAGCAGATCGTGTTCGGACTCGTTCTCGTTGCCGCGGTGGCGGCGACCATGGACCGCCAGCGCGTTCACGTCGTCAAATAGGAAGCCCTCGATGGACCCTCACCAGCTCAGGCGGCTCGGCCGCGTCGATCTCAACGTGACCGCTTTCGGGTTCGGGACAGCGCCGATCGGCAATTTCCTGCGGCCGATCTCCGAGGAGGAGTCGCGGGCGATGATCGAGCGCGCGTGGGGTGTCGGCGTTCGCTTCTACGATACCGCGCCGATGTACGGGCACGGCCTCTCGGAGCTCCGCCTCGGCCATGCGCTGCGCTGGAAAAAACGCGACGACTTTGTCGTCGCCTCCAAGGTCGGGCGCATTCTGAAGCCCGCGAAGCGCTCGGAGATCGACTTTGCACCCTGGGTGAACGCCGCGCCGTTCACCGCCACTTTCGACTATTCCTACGACGGCACCATGCGCTCCTTCGAGGACTCGCTGCAGCGTCTCGGGCTGGAGCGCATGGAGATCTGCTTCATCCACGACATCGACGTCTTCACGCGCGGCAAGGATCAGCCGGAGGTCTTTCGTGAGGCAATGGACGGGTGCTGGCGCGCGCTGGAGCAGTTGCGCAGCGAGGGGTTGGTGAAGGCGATCGGCGTCGGCGTCAACGAGTGGGAGGTGTGTCACGCCGCGCTTGAAGCGCGCGACTTCGACTGTTTCCTGTTGGCCGGACGCTACACGCTGCTCGAGCAGGGGCCGCTGGAGAAATTCTTCCCGCTCTGTGCTGAGCGCGGCGCCTCCGTCGTCGTCGGCGGCGGTTACAATTCCGGCATCCTCGCCACCGGCGCGGTTCCCGGCGCCAAATACAACTACGCTCCTGCCCCGCAGCCGATCATGGACAAGGTAGCGCGCATCGAAAAGGTCTGCGCGGCCCACAACGTCCCCCTCCCCGCGGCCGCGCTCCAGTTCGTCGTCGCGCATCCGGTCGTGGCGTCGTTCGTGGCAGGGACGCGCACCGTCGAGCAGCTTGAGCAGAACCTGAGCTGGTTCAGCCATCCGATCCCGGCCGCCTTCTGGGCCGAGATGAAGGATGCCGGCCTTCTGCGCGAGGACGCGCCGACCCCGACCTAGTCGGGAGCCAACTCAGCCTCACGCGACGCGCTGCAGCGTCTCAGCCGGCAGCGATGGCGTGCGATTGCCGCGGATCATGTCGGAGGCTTTTTCGGCGATCATCAGCGTCGGCGCATTGGTGTTTGAGCTGATGAGCCGCGGCATGACGGAGGAATTGCAAATCCTGAGGTTCCCGATGCCGTGGACCCGCAGCTCGCTGTCCACCACGGCCATTTCGTCGGCGCCCATCTTGCACGCGCCGACCGGGTGGTAGGACGTGCGTCCGTACTGGCGGACATAGGCTTCGAGATCGGCGTCGGTCTCCACGCCCTCGCCGGGGAAATGCTCCTTTCGCACATAACGCCCCAAGGCCGGCTGGCTCATGATCTCGCGGCTCAGGCGGACGCCCTCGATCGAAACACGGAGATCGTACGGATCGCCGAGAAAATTCGGATCGATGATCGGCGGATCGGCGGGGCTGGCGCTGCGCAGCGTCACCGAGCCGCGGCTCCGCGGCCTCAGCGTATAGGAATTGAGCGTGCTTCCCGAACCCGAGGGAATCGACGGCACACCCTCTTCCACGCCCGCGCCGACCAGGAAATGGAATTGCAGATCGGGCGTCGGCGCATCCTTCTCGGCGTACCAGAAAGCGCCGCCCTCGACGATGGTCGAAGCGACCGGGCCGTTGCGGAATAAGAGATATTCGAGCCCCGCCCACGCCTTCCAATGCGGCTTCGCGTAGCGGTCGAGGCTGTAGGCGCCCTTGAGCTCGTGCACGATATCGACGCCGAAATGGTCATGCAGATTGCGGCCGACGCCGGGCAAGTCGGCCACGACGCCGATGCCATGCGCCCGCAGTTCGTCGGCCGGCCCGATTCCCGAAAGCAGCATCAGCTTCGGCGAGCCAATGGCGCCTGCCGTGAGGATCACTTCGTCCGCGTCGATGACGACGCGCTGGCCGTTCCTGTCGCATTCCACGCCGACCGCCCGTCCATGCTCGACGACAATGCGAAGCACGGTGACCTTCTTCTCGACGCTCAGGTTGCGACGGCTAAGCGCCGGGCGGAGATAGCCGATCGCCGCGGAGCAGCGGCGCGCGTTGCGATTGGTGACCTGATAGGCGCTGGCCCCTGCCTGGGCGGGCCCGTTGAAGTCGGGGTTGAAAGGCATCCCGATCTGCTGGCACGCCTGAACAAAGGCGCGGGTAAGCGGCTGGGGATTCTGCGACGAGACCCCGAGCGGGCCGCCTATGCCGTGATAGGCGCCGCTGAACGTATCGTTGTCCTCCATTCGCACGAAGTACGGGAGGATCTCCTTGAACGACCAGCCGGTGCAGCCAAGATCGTTTGCCCAATGGTCGTAATCCTGCGGGCAGCCGCGCGTATAGACTTGAGCGTTGATGGAGCTGCCGCCGCCGAGCACCCGCCCCTGCGCGTAAGGAATCTCGCGATTGTTGGCGTGACGTTGCGGCGCCGTCTTGTAGCCCCAGGTCAGCCCGCCGGAGGTCATGGTGTAGAAGCCGACCGGCATGTGGATATAGGGGTTCGTGTCGGCCGGCCCCGCTTCGATCAAGAGGACGCTTGTCGTCTCGTCCTCGCTAAGGCGCGACGCCAGCGCGCAGCCGGCGCTGCCGGCGCCGACGATGACATAGTTGTAGCTCACGCTCGTCCTCCCGGGCATCTTGGTCCACCGATCTTATGCCGGTCGTCATCGACGGCCGAAAGCGGCGCCTCACCGGGCGAGGCTCATTGCCGCCGCGGCAGTCTCGTGTCAAACTAACCAGTTAGTTGTTCATACCAACTTGCCCGGCCCGCTACAATGCGACACCTGTCGAGCGGAAGAAGCGGGCTCATGGCAACCTGAAACACCGGGGATTGATGGTCACGACAAAAAAGAAGAAGGGCAGTGTCCGCGACGCCGGCGCCACCAAGCGGCGCATCCTCGACGCGGCTCTCAAGGAGTTTGCCAAGCTCGGACTGGGGGGCGCGCGCGTCGATACGATCGCGGAGAGCGCTGCCGCCAACAAAGGACTGATCTACGCCTATTTCGGCAGCAAGGAGAACCTGTTCGTCGCAGTGCTCGAGGAGGCTTATCTCGGCATCCGCACCGCGGAGCAGAAGCTCGACCTCAACCACCTGCCCGCGGCCGTCGCTCTCGACACGCTCGTGCGCTTCACCTGGGAATATTATCTCGCCCATCCGGAGTTCCTGACCCTCGTCAACAGCGAGAACCTTCACACCGGCCGCCACGTGAAGAAATCGAAGGCGATCCGCGATTCCTTTCCGCCCATGATCGAGATGGTGCAGTCGATCCTGGACCGCGGCGTTGCAAGCGGCGACTTCCGGCCGGGGATCGATCCGGTGCAGCTCAACATCACGATCGCCGCGATCGGCTACTACTATCTCACCAACCGCTTCACTGGTTCGGTGATCTACAGCCGCGACTTCATGGACCCGAAGCGGCTGGAGGAGCGGTTAGAGTTCAACCTCGAGACGATCCGCCGGCTGGTGCGCGTCTGACTGCGCTTGCGGGACCCGAACGATTGGCCTGAACATCATGCGGTCGAGCACGTCGCGCTTGAGGTCGATGCCGGACGCGACTTCGATGAGCTCCACGCCCTTCTCTCCAAGCGTAAACACGGCCCGCTCTGTGATGTACAGGACGGCCTGGCCGTTCCGCCTCGCCTGCGCGCCGCTGAACGTGATGTGCTCGACGCGCTTCACGAGCTTCGGCACCGAACCGTGCGAGCGGATGACGATCCCGCCCTTTCCGTCGGAATCGACGGCAAGCCCTTTCGCCTCGAAAGCGCCGCAGAAGACCACCTTGCGCGCCGTCTGGGTGATGTCCACGAAGCCGCCCGGTCCGACCAGCGTGCCGTTGAACATCGACACATTGACATTCCCCTCCTCGTCCATCTCGCCCATGCCGAGGAAGGCGGTGTCGATGCCGCCGCCTGAATAGAAGTCGAACTGGTCGACCGAGGAGATAATGGCGTCAGGGTCGCGCGCCGCTCCGAACATCGGACCGTCGAGGCTGTCGCCGTTGTGGATGCCCTGCTCGACCGTGCCCCAGTAGCGCGGCGCATCGGGTCCGCGCAGAAGGGGAGGAATACCGCCGGGAATCCCGTATCCGAAATTCACCGATTGCGGTCCGTCGATCTCACACGCCGCACGCAGGGCGATGAGGCGCCGCAATCCCGGCGCCGGCTCTTCCACAGCGCCCGCGGTCCCGGGAGCTGCCTCGCCGCTGATATGCGGATCGTAGGCAGGCAGGTAGGTGCCACGCGCATGCGGAGCGACAGCGACGGCATCGATCAGGACGCCCGGCACGCGCCACAACCGCGCGGAGGTCGAGCGGCGCTCGACCAGCGTCTCAACCTGCGCGAAGACCTTCCCCCCGCAGGCATGCGCGGCAAGCGCCGCGGCATAGACGTCGAGGTCGGCCGGCTCCCGAACCAGCGAGAGGTTGCCGCTTCGATCCGCCTCCGACCCGCGCACGATGGCGTAGTCGATATGGATCGGCTTGTAGCGCAGGTATTCTTTGCCCTCGAATTCGACCAGCTCGACCAGGTCTTCCGTCGCCTGCGCATTGCAGCGGCCGCCATCGACGCGCGGGTCGACGAACGTCCTCAGTCCGATGCGCGTGATGAGACCGGGGCGCGCCGCCCCGATCTCGCGCAGGAGCAACGAGATTGCGCCGCCCGGGAAGGAGTAGGCGGCGATACGGTTCTCACGGGCGAGCCGCTGCATCTCCGGCGACCAGCTCCAGTGCCCGCCGACGACCTTCCGCACGAGGCCTTCGTGCGCGAAACGGCCAATGCCGCTCCCCTTCCCGTCACCAACACCCAAAGCGTGGACGATGGTGAGGTCGCGAGGATGACCGCTCGCCAGGAAGCGCCGCTCGATCGCCGCCAGGATCTCGTCCGGCTCCAGGAAGATGCCGGAAGCGCCGAGCGCGATCGTTGCGCCATCACGGATCTCTCCCGCGATGTCGTCTGGAGAAGCGACCTTTGGACCAGAGGACAAAGTCAGCCCCTTCTTGTAAGTGTGCTCGTCCGGGGCGTCTTGACGCTCGCGCGGGACACGTTTTATATAACTAGATAGTTATTTCCGCCACCACTGTCGAGCGGGAAACTGCCCTCGGCAAGGGGCGAGGAACAGGACCAGCAATTAGACCTACCGCATGCTGCCGCTTCCCAAACACGACGTCGAAATATACGCCCAAATCGAGGAGACGGCCCGCCGGTTCTCCAAGGATGTGGTGCGCCCCGTCGCCGAAGAGCTCGACGCCGAGGAGCGTTTTCCCCGTGAAATCTATGTCCGGATGGGCGAGCTCGGCTTGTTCGGGATCACGGTGCCGGAGGACCAGGGCGGCGCCGGCCTCGACACGCTCGCCTACGCCATCGTCATGGAAGAGCTGTCGCACGGTTATTCGTCGGTCGCCGACCAGTGCGGGCTGGTCGAGCTGATCGGCACCCTGCTCTCCCGCTACGGCTCGCCCGGGCAGCGCAAGCAATTCACCGAGAAGGTGGTGCGGGCCGAGCTCCTCGCCGCCTATTGCATCTCGGAGGCGGAAGCCGGGTCCGATGTTGCCGGCATCCGCACGACGGCCGTTCGCGATGGTGACGGGTGGATTCTTAACGGCGGCAAACTCTGGATCCACAATGCGCCGGTCGCAGATGTCGGCTTCGTTCTCGCCCGCACGGACCCTTCCGCCGCGCATCGCGGCATGTCGATCTTCATCGTCGACCTCAACGCACCGGGCGTCACCCGCGGCCCCAAGGAGCACAAGATGGGGCAGCGGGCGAGCCAGGTAGGCGCGCTCACCTTTGACGGCGTGCGCCTGGAAGCCGATGCTCTCCTCGGCGAGGAGGGGCGCGGGTTCCACATGATGATGAGCGTGCTGGAAAAGGGTCGCGTCGGTATCGCGTCGCTCGCCGTAGGGATCGCCCAGGCCGGCCTCGACGCCGCCCTCGCCTACGCACAGGAGCGTCGGCAGTTTGGGCGGCCGATCATCGACAATCAGGGTCTGCAATGGATGCTCGCCGATATGGCGACGCAGATCACCGCTGCGCGATCGCTGGTGCGGCGCGCCGCCATGCTGCTCGATGCCGGCAAACCGGCAGGCGCTGCCTGCTCAATGGCGAAGTGCTTTGCCGGCGACACCGCGGTCGCGCAAACCGCCAATGCCGTGCAGATCTTCGGCGGCTCCGGCTATATCCGCGGGTTTGAGGTCGAGCGCCTCTATCGCGACGCGAAGATCACGCAGATCTACGAGGGCACCCAACAGATTCAGCGGACCATCATCGCGCGTGAGCTGGTGAAGAACGGATCGCGCCCGTGACCGCTCCCGCGGCCCTCGTCACCGGCGCAAGCCGCGGGATCGGAAGGGCTATCGCTCTTTCTCTTGCAGCCGAAGGGTTCAACGTCGCGCTCAACAGTCTCGTCGACGACACTGAGCTCGCGTCCGCCGTCGCCGAGGTTCGTCATATGGGCGTGACGGCGGCCGGCTGCGTCGCCGATGTCGCCGACGTCGACGGCCACGACGCGCTCCTCGATGCCGCCGAAGCGGCGATCGGACCTCTAACGACGCTCGTCAACAATGCCGGCATCGGCGTCATCGCCCGCGGCGATCCGCTTACGGCGAGCGTTGAGAGCTATGACCAGTGCCAGGCCGTGAACACCCGCGCGGTTTTCTTCCTCACCCAGGCTTTTGCGCGGCGCCTCATCGGCCGCGCGCGCGAGCCGGAGCGCCACTATTCCATTCTCAATATCTCCTCGGCGAACGCGGTCGCCGCGTCGGTGACGCGCGCCGAGTACTGCGTGTCCAAGGCGGCGGCGTCGATGATCACCAAATGCTTCGCCGCCCGCCTCGCAGCGGAGGACGTCAACGTCTACGAGATTCAGCCGGGCGTCATTGAGACCGACATGACCGCGCCGGTCCGGGCGGACTATCTGGCGCGCATCGCCGACGGCTTGACGCTTACGCGTCGCATCGGGCAGTCATCCGAGGTCGGCGCCGCTGCAGCCGCGTTGGCGACCGGCCGCCTCGCCTATTCCACAGGTCAAGTGGTCCGCGTGGACGGCGGCCTGCTACTGCCCAGATTCTAAGCCATGCTCGAGATTCTGCCCCTTCGCCTCTACGGCGTCGCCTCCTAGGCCGCCGGTTACAATGCGCAACCTCGCCGGCCGGCTCGATCTCTGCTCCATCAACACGGCGACGCTCGGTCACCGCACACCGATCGGCGAGACAATCGACGCGATCGCGCGCGCGGGTTTCGGGTCGATCTGTCCCTGGCGGCGCGAGGTCGACGGCGGCGACGTGGCGGAAATTGCTGGCCGCATCAGCGACGCCGGGCTGACGGTCTCGGGCTATTGCCGCAGCAGCTATCTCCCTGCGCGGGACCGTGCGGAGTTTCTTGCCAACCTTGACGACAACCGCCGGGCCATCGACCAGGCCGCCCGCCTCGGTGCGGCATGCTTTGTGATGGTCGTCGGCTCGCTCCCGGAAGGCTCCCGCGATCTCGCATTGGCGCGCGCGGCGGTCGAAGAAGGAACCGAGCGGCTTCTAGAGCACGCGCGCGAGGCGAACGTGCGCCTGGCGCTTGAGCCTCTTCATCCGATGTATGCGGGCGACCGCTCGTGCCTCAGCACGCTGGAGCAGGCGCTCGATATCGCCGACCGCGTCGAGCCCTCCGGCGCAGGCGAGCCAAGCCTCGGCGTCGCTCTCGACACCTATCACATCTGGTGGGACCCAAAGCTTGCCGCCGGGATAGAACGGGCGGGATCGGCTCGGCGGATTTTCGCTTTCCACGTTTGCGATTGGCTGGTGCCGACCCGCGATCTTCTGAACGACCGCGGCATGATGGGCGACGGTGTGATCGATATCCGCGGCATCCGACAAAAGGTGGAGGCGGCGGGCTACGCGGGCGCGGTGGAGGTGGAGATATTCTCCACCGACTGGTGGCAGCGTTCGGCGGATGAGATTCTCTCCGTTTGTGCCGCCCGTTTGCAGGAGGTGTGCTGATGGCCCGCCCGCCGAACCCGGTCGAACGCGCTGCCGATATGCCGCAACCGCCCTGGAGGGCGGCGTGAGATGAGCGCGGTCCGCAGCGTGTCCGTGATCACCCATGCAGCGGCGCAGCAAGCGATCGAAGCCGCTCTGGCTCATGCCGCACAAAACGGCTGGAAGGTCGCGGCCGCGGTCTGCGATCCCTCCGGCGCGCTGATCGCCTTCGGGCGCCTCGACGGCGCGCCGGCGCCGGTCGGCGATTTTGCGATCGACAAGGCGTACACCGCCGCCACTTTGCGGACCTCGACGCGCGCCTTCGGCGAGCGGATGGCGAGCCGGCCGGTGCTTTCGCTCGGGCTCGCCAACCGCGCCCGGGTGCTTGCCTGGGAAGGCGGCCTGCCGATCGAGATCGGGGGATCGGTGGTTGGCGGGATCGGGGTCTCGGGCGCCGCCGGCGAGGAGGACGAAGCGTGCGCGGCGGCGGCGATCCGCGCGGTAACCGGACAGGCGACAGAAGGAGAAGACCGATCGCGCAATTGATGCTTGGGCCCATGCCGGCGGTCGGCTTCGGCACTTGGCCGCTTGCCGGCGATGCCTGCCGGCGCCTTGTCGCGGAAGCGATCGACGTCGGTTACCGCGCCATCGACACCGCGCAGCGCTACGAGAACGAAGCCGAAGTCGGAGCGGGTATCCGAGACGCGGGGCTTCCGCGCGAAGAAATTTTTATCACGACGAAGATCGGGCCGAACCGCCTCCGCGCCGAGCAAGTCGGGCCGGCGGTCGATGAAAGCCTGGAGCGCATCGGGGTCGATACGATCGACCTCCTGCTCATCCACTGGCCCAATCCGGAGGTGCCGATCGCGGACACCATGCACGCGCTCGACGAGGCGCGCTGCGCCGGCAAAGCGCGGCTTCTCGGCCTCAGCAATTTCACCGTCGCGCTGTTGAGCGATGCGAAGAAGGTCGGCGTCCCCCTCTTCTGCAATCAGATCGAGTTCCATCCGTTCCTCGATCAGAGCAAGGTGCTGGCGGCGTGCCGCGCGGCCGAAATGTTCGTCGTCGCCTTCAGTCCGCTTGCGCGCGGACGCGTGGCCCATTCGCCGGTCCTTTCGGCGATCGGACGAAAGCATGGGCGGACCGAAGCGCAGATCGCGCTGCGGTGGCTCGTTCAGCAGCCCGGCGTCGGCTACGCCGCCAAGGCCTCGTCGCGCGCTCGCATGGTGGAAAACCTGGCAGTGACGGATTTCGCGCTGTCCTCCGAAGAGATGGCCGAGGTCTCCGCGCTCGCCGACGGCACCCGAGTCGTCAATCTCCCGATCGCGCCAGACTGGGATTGAGATCGCCAGCACCCGCGCCCCGGGACTTCGCCGACCTCACCGAGGCGGCTTGTAGGCGATCACCTTGATCTCCACTCGGCAGTCGAACATGAAGTCGACGCGGAAGACCGAGCGCGTCGGACAATTGCGCTTGAAGAATTCGGCATAGGCGGTGTTCACCTCGGGGAAGTCCCGCGGGTCGCGCAGCCACACCGACGTGTCGACAACGTCCGCAAGCGTGCATCCCGCTTCCATCAGCGACTTTTCGATATTGCGCAGGCTCTCGCGTGTCTCCTCCGCAACACTGCGCGGCGGCAAATTGCTGCCATCGCTGATCACCAGCCCCCTCTCGTCATAAACGACGTTCGCCGGGTCGAACTCGTGATCGCCCTGCGCCGAGGCGAACACGAAATCGCCGGCCCGCATCGCAAGCGAAATCGGAAAGCCAGGTTCGCTTCCATAGCCCTGTCGCGGCGCCGTGGGGGCGCTCGCTGCCGACCGCTTCGGCACCTTACGCTTCGCCGCGGTCTTCTTCGAAGTCGTCCGCTTCGTCGTCTTGTTCTTCACGACCCGGCGTTTCGGCTTGGCGGCTTTCATTGCTTTCCTCCCCTCGCCAACGTCAATGATCAACGAGCGCAAAGCCGCTCATATCGATCGACGGCGTGCGACCCGCGACGATGTCAGCGACCACCTGCCCGGAGCCGCAGCCCATGGTCCAACCGAGGTGGCCGTGACCGGCCGCAAGATAGAGATTGGCAAGCGGCGAGCGGCCGAGGATCGGCGTGCCTGTCGGAGTCACCGGCCTGACGCCGGCCCAGAACTTGGCCGTCGCCGGGTCGTAGCACCTGGCGAAATCGGGAAACACGCTGATGACGTTGTTGACGATCGCCTGACAGCGCGCGCGGCTCGGCGTCGTGTCATAGGCCGCGACCTCAGCGGAGCCGGAGACGCGCAGCCGGTCGCCGAGCGGCACCAGCCCGAAGATTCGCCCGTCGTCGGCGATCGGCATTTTCGGACGGTCCGCCCACGGCGCGCCGGAGACGGTGATCGTGACCCCCTTGACCGGATAGATCGGAACGCTGATGCCGACGCTCTTGAGGATGAGCGGCGTGAAGCTTGCAAGCGCCGCCACGAAATTGTCTGCCTTGATCGCTCCGCGACTCGTATGGACGGCCGAGACCTTACCGCCGCTTGCCTCAAGCCGCTGGATTTCCGTGCCGTAGTTGAACTTGACGCCGAGCGCCGCGGCAGCAGCCGCGAGGCCGGTGGTGAACTTGTGGCAGTCGCCGGCCTCGTCGCCCGGAAAATACAGTCCGCCCACCAGCGACGACACAGTCGGCCCGAGCGAGGGCTCAAGCGCTGCACACTCCTGCGGTGTCAGCGACTTGAAGGGCAAGCCGTGCTCAGCGAATAGCTCGGCCGATTTCGCGCTCGCCTCGAACGAGTCCTGGCTCGTGTAGACCTTCAGCACACCGTTCGTGCGCATGTCGTAATCGAGCGCGATCTCGCTGCGGATCTGCTTCACGACCTCCAGGCTATGCAGCGCGATTCGCAAGTTCGTCAGCGAATTCCGCTTGAAGCGCTCCGGCGTGCAGTTGGCGATGAACTTCATCCCCCACCGCCACATATTCGGGATGGCGCCGTAGCGCACCAGCAACGGAGCATCTTCCTGGCCGAGCCATTTCAGGATCTTCATCGGCATGCCGGGCTGCGACCACGGCTCGACCTCCGCGGCGTGAAGCACGCCGCCGTTCCCAAAGCTCGTCTCGAGCGCGGCCCCGTTCTGGCGCTCGATCACCTCGACTTCATGGCCGTTCTTGGCAAGGAAATAGGCCGTGGCCGTGCCGACAACGCCAGCTCCGAGAACGATCGTCTTCATCTTCGTCCTCCCGTCCCGACTCTCAATACCCGCGCGCGTCGACCGGCCAGATTTCCACCAGCGTATCCCCCCGGAGGCAGTGATAGTGATTGTGGAGATTGATGGTCGGGTCACAGTGCGGCGTGAGGAACTCGACCGGATCGCCGAGCTTCAGCGCGCCGCCGTTCGGGTCGTATTTGAGGTCGCCGTGCTCATCGCCCTCGAACACGAACTTCCCGTCCTTGAGCTTCGGAGAGAACACCACGGGCATGCCGCCTTCGGTCGACAGAGCCTTATAGCCGGCGTTGACGATGGCGTGCCCTTCACGCGACGCGATAACGGTCGCAAGAACAAAGAGCGAGGCGTCAAACGGGCGCTCTCCGGTGCGTTCGATCTCGTAGTATTCGCGGTCCATGAACGGATAGGAACCCGGCTGGATCTCCGTGAAGACGCCGCCGGAGATGTCTGTGTCGAAGGTACCGGTGCCACCGCCGGTGACAATCTCGGGCGAGAGGCCCTCCGCTTTCAGCGCTGCGATCAGCTCACGAAGGCGCGCCATCTCTCCTTCCGCCGCCTTCTTGCGTTCGGCGGGAGACGGGATGTGCTGCAGATGACCGTAATAGGCGTGGAGGCCGCGATAAGAGAGGTGCGGCGACTCCTTCACCTGGCGGGCAAGCGCGACGGCCGCCTCGACCGTGGCCACCCCCGTGCGGTCCTGGCCGACATCGAACTCGACCAGAAGCGACAGCGGCTTGCCGGAATTCTCGGCCGCCGCTGCGAGCTGGCCCACGTTCAGGGGATCTTCGATGTTGAGGATCAGGCCGTTCGACTGCGCGTTCAGCGCCATTGCGCGATCGATCGCCGCTGGCGTCACCGCTTCGGAGGTGACGAGGATGTTTTCGATGCCCGCGCTCGCCATGACCTCCGCTTCGCTCAAAGTCGCGCAGCAAATGCCGATCGCGCCGGCAGCGATCTGACGCCGGGCGATCTCGATCGACTTCCCGCCCTTGCTGTGCGGACGAAGATTGACGCCCGCCGCCTTGGTCAATCTCGCCATCGCGGCGATATTGCGGTCAAGCGCATCGAGGTCGAGCAGGAGCGCCGGCGTGTTGAGCATCGAGCGACTCCTTGCAACGCCGATGAACCGCTCATTTGGCCCGAGGCCGGCTGTTCGGGGATTGCCCATTGTTAGCCTCCCATCTGGATACGGACGACGCCATACGCGCCGATCTCAATTTCGTTCTTGACGAGCGTCGTCGTGCTCGTCTCCAGGAATGCCGGGTCCATGACAGCCGGCTCGAACGTCGATTCATCGAGCCGCGCGACATGCCCGCCGCAAACCTCAGCCGGCAGCAGGACCCGTTGCGGCGCATCGCACAGATTGGCGAGCCAAAGACACGTGCCCGTGTCCGCCGCGCTGAACGCGAGGGCCGCAACACGCGTCCGGTCGGACGACACAGCCTCGACGCATAGGCGGCCGGCAGCCTTCGCCATCGCCGCGACGACATGGAAAGCGGGATAGACGGCGGGGACACCGAGCGTGTCGAACCACGGCTGCTCCTGTCGCATCCGGCAATGCACGATGCCGGCTCCGCCTACCAGTTCCGCGGGGCTCACAGCTGCAGCACCGCCGCGGGCCAGCTCGCCGATCGATGCCAGCGTCCACGCCGCGCCAAACAGACCGCGGTGGCGCGGGTCCATGCCGCTCAGCGTGTGCCGGCAATTATCCGGATTGGCTGCAGGATTTCCGGCGGGCTCCGCGTCAAAGCCGATCCCCGATGAAACGATCCGATAAGGAGTCTCGCCGGCAAATGCCCGGACCGTACGCGCGATGTGCTGGAAGGATTCCAGGTTCTCCATCATGGCGCGATCGTCTGAGGCATGGACCACGCTGCACGACATATGTGCGATGTAGTCGATCAGCCCGATCGGCGGCCAATTGCGGTTGAGCTCGGTGAAGAATGAGAACGTCCCGCCGCCGATGACGGCATCGGGAAATGCCGCGCGGGCGGAGCGATAGAGATCGCCGAGCAGCGAAAGCGGCGGCGGCGGCGGTCCGGGTTCCTGGCGGATACGATCCTCGGCGGCGGCAACGAGGATCGATTCCGGCCGCACGCCGGACTCCTTCAGCTGCGCGGCGAGATCGGCAAGCTCGACGGACGGCTCGCGCTGGCACGGCACGACCAGCTCCAGCGTGAGCCCCGCGCCCACCGCCTGCGCCAGGTCGCCGAGCGCCTTCATCTCCTTCACGCCGTGGCCGGCGCGCGGATCGATCCGACCGTTCAGAAGCTGCGGGCCGGCCACGCGCGCAAGCTCCGCGGCGTCGCGCGCTTCCTTCATCCATGGCAGGGGCGCTCGAAGGCCGATCGAGGGCATCCGGGTCGCAGCGGTGCGGCCGAGCGCAACCTCGACCGGACGGTCGTCTGCCGACCCGCCGTGCGCCTTCGGCAGCGGCCCGGAAAAAGTGAGCGTCACCGCCTGCGTAACGCTCTCGCCGCCTTTGAGCGTGTACGGATACGGCAAGCTCAGCGGACGCACGTAGGTCTTGAACGACGCGTCGAGCCAGTTGCGGTGATCTTCCGTCTCCCAGGCGTCGCCTTCCATCGTGCAGGTCGCCCAGACGCCCGGCTCGACCTGATGCGCCATGGCGCGCACGTTAAAGAAGCACTGCTCCGGATCGACGAGCGCGGGAAAGCGCGCCCGCCGCTTGACGCCGTCGACGTGTGTGATCTCGACGGGGCAGCCGACCACGCGCTCAAGCGGATGCAGAACGACGAAGCCCGTCCGGTTGGTGACGAAATCCTCGGTCGGGTGAGCGGTGCCGACGAAACGCAGCGAACCGCTCGCCTCTCCGACGATCTCAGCCGTCCAGGGCAGCTCGCCATCGCGTGTGCGGCAGAGCGCGTTGAAGGCGACGCGGAAGCCGTCGTCGTTCTGCTCGATCCTGAGATCGGAGATCTCGGCGCCGGCGGTATCCCAGGACTGGTCGCGCACGAGAAACGCCATGCCGCGCAGCACCTCAACGCCGTTCAGCTTGATCCAGCGAAGCGCCCCGTTCTCAAGCGTCGCGGAGACCGGGCCGGCATGAAGCACGATGCGCTCCGGAAGAGGCTCCGCCGTGCCGAACAGGGCGATGGAGGTCTCAACCGCCATGCACACCGTCCGTTTGTCCTGTCGCTAAGGACAATTTCAGTTCGGCGACAGCATCGGCCCGGTCACCGAAATATTTCGAACGATCCGTGCGCGTATTGCACCGTCGGGCTTGTTTGATGCGCGCTTCGGATGCGAAATGTCCTTCCTTGCGGACAATAGATTTCGGAGCAAAGCTGCGATGGCCATTCAACCCGGACGCTTTTCCGGAAAGCGCGCGGTGGTGACGGGCGCCAGCGCCGGGATCGGCTACGCCACCGCCATCAGGCTTGCCGCCGAGGGCGCTCGCGTCGCGCTCGTCGCCAGACGCAGAGAGCCGCTTGAGGCGGTCGCCGCGGAGATCGCCGCATCCGGCGGCGAGGCTCTCGTGCTCCCCGCCGACGGCTCGGTGGAGCCCGAGATCAAGGCGGCAATCGATGCCGCGGCCGAGCGCTGGGGCGGTCTCGACATCATCGTCTCCAATGCTGCGATCGAGTTGCTCGGACAGGACGACCGCGTCGACCGCCTCAATCTGGAGATATGGAACCGCCTGATCACCACCAACCTCACAGGCCAGTTTCTCACCTGCAAGCACGGCGCACGGCACCTCCTCGAAGCCGGCGGCGGCGCCATCGTGTGCCTCGGCTCCAACGTCGCCACTCTCGGCATGGCCACCAACGAGCCCGCCTACAGCGCCAGCAAGGGCGGTATCCACGCGATGATGAAGGTGATGGCGATCGACTACGCCCGCCTCAACATCCGCGTGAACATGGTCGTCCCGGGTTTCATCGATACGCCGATGAACGAGCCGGTGATGAAAGACCCGAAGGAACTCGCCTATTGGAGCGATCAGATTCCGATCGGGCGCGCCGGCACGGCGGAGGAATGCGCCTCCGCAATCCTGTGGCTTGCATCCGACGAGGCCAGCTACTGCATCGGGACGACGCTCGTGGTTGACGGCGGCCAGTCTTCCATCTGAGCCGCAGTATACCGGCTGCATCGCTTGGCTCACGCGCATGATGCCAGCACCAATGCGGCGTCCTCTTCGAATGGCGGTGCGAGTGTCACTGCACCCTCCCCCGCCAGCGTCCCGCCGCTGACACGCCGCCCGCTTGCCGGCTCGAACCACTCCACCGCGACGCGCGGCCCCTTGAGAGCACCAAGCTGCACTTCCACCGCCCGGCGCACCGGCAGATAAGCAACACCGAGACATCGGTCAGCAGTTAGCGCAGCAGTGACGCGGTCGAGCCCCCGCGCCTCGCCGAGCCCGGCCGACACCAGCTCGAGCTTCAGATCGGGTACCAGCTCGCTCCACGGCAGCGCGCGGAAGAAGCCGCCCCAGTGCGCCATCGCCACCGACCCCGGCAGATCGAGCGCCTCTCTCCAGCCGTCCCAAAACAGCCAGGTCGGATAGCTTCCCATGCAGTGGCCGTTGCCGCCGCAAAGCACCGACCAATACGCCTGGCGGCGAATCTGCTGATGGCTCGCGTTGTGCTCGCCCTCATAGGTCGATTCGATCAGGAAGAACGGCCACGGCGGATCGCGCTGCCAATCGGCGATAAGCGAGCGGTGCACGATGCCGTAGGTGTAGGTGACATTGATATCGAGCCAGTCCGATCCGGCGAACAACTCGATCGGCGAGAATTCCGGATGGGGATGTGCGGTGAAGAGGGTCTTCACGCCGGCGCTGCGGATGCCGCCGGCGATCGCGTCGAGGCCTGCCCTCGCTTCGTCCGGATGCCAATCGCCGCCGATCATCCAGATGATGTTGGCGAAGCGGCCAAAGCGTCTGCCAAGATACTCGCCGTAGGCGCGGCAGCCTTCCGGCCCGGTGGCGACGATCTCGTCGTTCCAGCCGTCGAGCCGGTTCGACAGCCCTTCTCCGCGGTCGTGCTTGTAGCCGATGTAACAGGGCGCAAGCAGGACTGCGAAGCCGCGTTCCGCGCAGGCGTCGAGCACGCGCTCCGCCGCATCGAAATAGGCGTCGTTCGGCGTCGCCATGTTTCCCGGTTCGGAGAACGGCGCGCGGCCGGCGAGATCGCGTGGGGGATCGCGCGAGAAGAGATGCTCGATCAGATTGACGATGAGCGTATTGAAACCCTTGGCGCGCCGGTCGTCGAGATAGCGAACCGCTTCGTCGAATTCGAGATTGGCAATGAGCGACCAGGCCGCGTCACCCTGGATGAGAAACGGATGACCGTCGGCATCGAGAAGGCGACGCCTGTCGGGCGAAACGGTCAACGGATAGCGCGCGATTGGCGACGGCACCGGAAGCGGAACCGGCGCCGGCACAGGCTCCGGTCGGTGCGGCTTGTGGTAGGGGTGGCCGCCGCCTTGAGTTAGGCTCGCGTTCATGACCCGGGTTCCTTCCGATCGACACGACGCCCCTCGGCGTCGAAGAACTGGATGTGCTCAGACGCGAAGCGGATCGAGATCTCCTCGCCCTCCCGGATCGGAGTTGCCGCGTCGAAGCTGGCGATGAGCGAGCTTTGGCCCCCGACGAGCAGGAACACGTTCGACGTGGCGCCGACCCGCTCGATCAGGTCGATCTTCGCCGGAACAGCCTCCGGGTGCATCCGATCGACGATCTCGATGTGCTCCGGCCTGATCCCGAGCGTCGCCGGCCCCGGCCGCAGACCGAGCCCGCGACCGCCGGGCCGCTGAACGGGGCCGCGGAAGACGAGGCCGTCCGTCCCCTGCTCGATGCGGCCCTCGATCAGGTTCATCGGTGGGCTGCCCACGAAGCGGGCGACGAAGGTGTTGGCCGGCGTGACGTAGATCTCGCTCGGGCTGCCGACCTGCTGGATCTCGCCGTGGTGCATGAGAACGATGCGGTCGGCCATCGTCATCGCTTCGATTTGATCGTGCGTAACGTAGATTGTCGTGCGCCCGACGCGCTTGTGGAGGCGCAGCAGCTCGGTCCGCATCTCGACTCTGAGGAGCGCGTCGAGATTCGACAGCGGCTCGTCCATCAGGAAGGCAAGCGGCTCGCGCACGATCGCGCGGCCGAGCGCCACGCGTTGCCGCTGGCCGCCTGAGAGCTCATCGGGGAAGCGTTCGAGCAGGGCGCTGAGCTGCAGCAGGCTCGCGGCGCCTTCGACCCGCGAGCGAACCTCCTCACGCGGAACACCGCCCATCTTCAGGGGGAAGCCGATGTTCTCCCGCACCGTCATGTGCGGATAGAGCGCATAGTTCTGGAACACCATCGCGACGTTGCGGGCGCTCGGCTTCAGGTAGTTGGCGAGCTTGCCACCGACATAGATCTCGCCGTCGGTAAGCTCCTCAAGCCCCGCGATCAGCTTCAGCAGCGTGCTCTTGCCGCAGCCCGAAGGCCCGAGCAGCGCGATGAACTCGCCGTAGCCAATAGCGAGGTCGACGCCCTTCAGAGCCTCCATCTTTCCGTAGTGCTTGGTGACTTCGATCAGCTCGATCGCAGGCCCGGAGCTGCTGTTGTCCTTTGTCCGGTCCGTCATTGCTTCAGCGCTCCGGCGAGCGAGCGTGCCAGAAACTGGCGCTGCAGGATGAAGAACAGGATGGCGATCGGCACCAGCGACATGACCGCCGACGCCGACCACAATCCGTAGTCGACGCCGCCATGCGCCCGAAGCGAGGCCAGACCCACCGTCAGCACGAGAAGATCGTCGCTGGTCGTGGCGATAAGCGGCCACAGGAAGCTGATGAACTGGTCGGTGAAGATGATAACGGCAAGCACCACGAGACCCGGCTTGATGAGCGGCAGAATGATGCGCCAGTAGATCTGGAAGTCGTTCAGCCCGTCGAGCCGCGCGGCGTGCTCCAGGTCGTTCGGCAGCCCCAGGATGAACTGGCGCATGAGGATGGCGCCGAGCGGATTGGCGAGGGGCGGCAGGATCAGCGCGAAGTACGTGTTGATCAGGCCGAGCGAGAAGACGAGCGACCAGAGCGGGACGATGAGCGCACCGGCCGGCACCATCAGCAGGATGACCATGGCAAGGAAGACGGCGCGTTTGCCTGTGAAATCGATCTTGGCGAGCGCGTAGCCGGCCATGGAATCGAGGAACACCTTCAGCACCGTCACCGTGGTCGCAACGAACAGCGTGTTGACCATCCAGCGCAGGAAGTGCGTCTCCGTCACAACGTGCCGGTAGTTCTCCCAATAGGGCGGCCATGGAATAAGCTTCGGCGGGTAGGAGAAGATCGCGTTGCTGTCTTTCAGAGACGCGAGCACCACGTAGTAGAAGGGCGCCACCAGGATGAAGGTGACGATGCCGAGCACCAGATGGCGGGAGAGCTCAGTGAGCCGCCGCCTGCGCTTCAGGCGCGAGCGTGATCGAAGGCGAGCCGCTTCAGTACCTGGCGGTCGCTGATGTGACCTTCGGCGAGCGCCATCAGTCCCTTCCCCGCCTGGATCGCAGAAGCCACATCTGCACGAGCGTCAGCGCCAGGATCGCCACGATCATCACCAGCGAGATCGCGGCGGCGAAGCCGACCTTGTTGTTGGACCCGAAGACATACTGCCAGATGCGGTAGATGACCGTCGTCGTGGCGCCGGCTGGGCCGCCTCTGGTGAGGATGATCGTGGTGTCGAAGACCTGGAACGCCCAGATGGTTGAGACCACTACGGCGAAGAAGATGATGCGGCGCAGAAGCGGCAGCGTGAGGAAACGGAAGCGCGACAGCACCGACGCGCCGTCAAGGTTGGCGGCCTGATAGAGCTCCTGCGGAAGGCCGATGATCGCGGCGACGAAGAACATCGCCCAGTAGCCGACATTCCGCCACACATCGAGCGCGATCAGCACGCCGAGCGCGGTATCGACGCCAAGCCATGTCACCGGCGGAAATCCGAACAGCGCCAGTACGTCGTTGAAAAGGCCAAAGTCGGAATTGGTCAGGAACAGCCAGATCAGGCCGGCGACCACGCCCGGCACGAGTACGGGGAAATAGACGAGGAACCGGTAGATCGCCCCGCCTTTTTCGAGACGCGCGAGCAAGAGCGCGATGCCGAGAGCGCCGGCGAGGATCAGCGGCACCGATGCGCCGGCGAAGATCAGCGTGTTCTTGATCGCCTGCGGCGCGCCGACCAAATCGGGCAGTCGCGTGAAGTTCCGGAAGCCGACGAACTTGGTGCCGCCGTAGAGGCTGCCGAAGCGCGTGCTCCACCACACGGTGCCGAGAACCGGGAGCACCAGGAACACGACGAAGAACGCGAACATTGGACCGATGAACATCCAGCCCGAAAGCTCGCGCCGCAGCCGCGCCTTGCGGCGCAGCCGCGCGTGTTCGTCTGGGGACAACCGCATACGACGCGGTCGAACGTCCATCCCCCGTCTCAGCTCAATAAGAGCAGGCGCATCGGCTCGCTATAGTCCGGTCTCCTGCTGGACGATCTTCTCGACGTTGGCAATCGCCGCCTCGGCGGTCTCGTCGCCGCTGAAGCATTTCTGAACCTCGGTTCCGGCGAGCGACTCCACGCTCGCCCAGCCTGTGAACTTCTCCAGGCCGACCGCATACTTCTTGTAGGCGGGCAGCGCCTCGGCGAGCTGCGGCGCGGCATTCGTGCCGTAGCCGTTGTCGAGCGCATCGGTACGCGCCGGATAGGTGCCCGAGTTATCGGCCCAGTAGGCGTCGTTCTTGCCGTTCGTCCACCACTTCACGACCTCCCACATCAGGTCCTGGTTATCGGACTGCGAGTTGATCATGTAGTAGGTGATGTCGTTGAAATTCATCCGGCCCGCGGCTTGCGGCGGATTGGGGATGAGCTTCCAGTTGAACGACAGTGGCAACTCCAGGACCGTCGTCGCAGCAAGGTCGATGGAGAGGATTGCCAGCTTTCCGGCCGCGAACGCGCCCGGCGCGTCGTCGTAATTATAGGTGCCGAGCGGCGCGGCGACCTTGTCGGAGAACAGGCTGGCCATGCGTGCCGTCGCGTCGATCACTTCGGGCTTGTTGACGTTGGGCGCGCTCAGATCGTCTGTCAGGAAAGAGCCGCCCGCGGCACGCAGTACCTGATACCATTCGCCGTAAGGCTGCACGCCGAGCGCGATGCCGTAGACCTCTCCGGCTTTGGTCATCTTGGCGAGGCATTCCTGGAATGTGTCCCAGGTGTCCGCGAAGGCCTCGTCGTAGCCGGCGGCGTTGACCATGTCCATGTTGACGAAGAGCGCGCTCTCCACGTGGAAGCTGATCGGGAGTCCCATGATCTTGGGACCGAAGCCGAGCGTCCTGTCCATGTAGGAATACTTCGACTTCTCGTCAGCGAAGGACGGATCGTCGATGCGGGACGTAAGATCGACGAAGCCGGTCCCCGCCTCATAATCGGGATAGCTGCTCTCCGTCGTCATATAGATGTCGTGGGCGCCGGAAGCCGCCGAGGTGTTGATCTCCTGCCCCGCGGTTTCCCAGTCATAAAGCTTGAATTCGAAGGTCACGTCCGGATTGAGCGCGGTGAACCCCTCACCAATCTTCTTCTGAGTATCGACCTCGTTGGGCGACCACGGGCCGACCAGAAAGCGCACATTCCCCTTCAGGCCCATGCCTGCCGCGGCGGCCGGATCAATCTCGGCGACGAGCGCTGCGACAGTCGGTGCCGCAAGGCCGAGCCCGAGCAGTCCGGTGACGAAGCTGCGGCGCGAAAGCCTGCCTGCGGCGTAGGCGTCGGCAAGCGCATAAGTCTCACGATGGAATTTCCTATTCATCATGCGGCCCTCCGTATTGCCTGCGTCCCCTTTTTCGCGCGGAATTATCCTGACTTGCTCAGGATTGCCCGCATGTACGGCGTTGCAGTACAATGGCATTTATAGGGGTCGGTGCAAAAAGATGTCAATCAACCGCGGCCGCAATCGGTGAATTCTCTGGCCTTTCGTCGGTGAATCGCGTAGTGGCGCTCGCCTGCCGACCAATGTACCTCGCTTGGGACAATCGTGGGGATCGGATGGAGGAATGGTATTCCGACTGGCGGTTGCGACGCGGCGAAGTCTACAGCTCGCTCGCAGATACGCTTGAGCAGGCGATCCGAAGCGGGCGTCTTCCGCCGGGCTATCGTCTGCCCACTCACCGCGATCTCGCCAGGCGCCTTGGCATTGCCGTAAGCACGGTCTCGCGCGCCTACGCAGAAGCCGCCGAGCGTGGTCTGATCGACGGCGCGGTCGGGCGCGGCACGTTCGTTCTGCAGCGCGAGAAGGAAAACGGCGCGGGCGCCAACCGCGAGTCGCTGCGTCCGTTGGAGCGGCTCTATCTGCCGCTCATGCAGCGCAACGACGCCATCAATCTGAGCCTCAACGAGCCGCTTCCCGACGGCACCGACAAGCGGCTTCGCGACGCGCTGAAGTCCGTCGCCGCTAAGGGCGAATTGAACGACCTCGCGCACTACCAGCCGCCGCAGGGTCAGTTGAGGCACCGCGAAGCCGGGGCCGAATGGTTGCGCGAGTTCGGTGTCGACGTTCCCGCCGACGACGTCTATGCGGTGTCGGGCGGACAGACCGCGCTAATGACGATCTTCCTCGGCCTCGCGCGGCCGGGCGACACCGTGCTGACGGAAGAGCTGACCTGGCCGGGCGCGCTTTCCGTCGGACGCCTTACCGGAATCCGTATGATGCCCGTCGCGATCGACGACGAGGGGATGATCCCGGAAGCCTTCGACGAAGCGTGCCAGATGTTCCGGCCGCGCTTCGTCTACACGATGCCCACCTTGCATAATCCGACGACAGCGACCGCGCCCCTCGTCCGGCGCGAGGAGATCGTGCGCATCGCCCAGGCCAATAAAGTGCTGATTGTCGAGGACGATGCCTACGGCTTTCTCCTGGAACCGCGTGCCGTCGCCTACTGTCACCTGGCGCGCGACATCACGGTCTATCTGACCAGCCTGTCGAAATCGATCGCGCCGGCGCTGAGGATCGGCTTCATGGCGGCGCCGCCGCGGCTGCACCGGGCGCTCCGCGCCGCAACGCGCGCCACGACGGCCATGGTCTCGCCAGTGCTCCTGGAGCTCGCGACCGAGATGATCCGCAGCGGGGCCGGCCTTGACGCAGTCAAGTTCCAGATCGTTGCCGCGCAGCTGCGGCAGAAGCTCGCGGCGCGCATTCTAAGCCAGGAGAACTCGGCGCCGACCTCGATGCACTTCTGGCTGAGGTTGCCGCCCGAGGTGAGCAACGCCGCATTCGTCGCCGATGCTCTCGCCAACGGCGTGGCGGTCACGCCGGGCGATGCCTTCACCCTCATCCCCGGCCGCGATCCCGGCGGCGTCCGCCTCTGCCTGTGTGCCGAGCCGGACGAAGCGCGCGTCAAGCAGGCGCTGACGACGCTGGCGCGCCTAGTGCGCGCCGATAATCGCGAGGCGGTGCCGATCGTCTGAACGAAACCCTTCCGGCGGCTCCAAACGGAGCTTCAGACGTGGATCGTGCCTTCCAGGTAGAGCGCGCAGCGGCCGGCGAGGCGCACCGCGCCGCTTTCCAATGCGCAATAGAGCTCGCCGCCGCGCGGTGACAATTGCAGGGCGTGGTGCTGCGTCCGCGCGAGCCTTTCCGACCAGAAGGGCACGAGCGTCTGATGCGCGGAACCACAGACCGGATCCTCAGGCTGTCCCTCCTTCGGCGCGAACGCCCTCGATACGAAATCGGCACGGTCGCCGCGCGCCGTGACGACCACGACTTCCGCATCGAGGCACATCAGAGCGCTCATGTCGGGTTCGAGCGCCGCGACAGCCGCCTCGTTCTCCATCACGACGTAGTAGCGGTCAGTCGTCGCAAGCACCTCCGGGCAGCGCGCGCGAAGCGCCTCGGCGAGCCCAGCCGGCTCGGCTTCGCATCGCCTCCACGGCACAGTCGAAAGCCTGATGGCGAGCATGTCCTCGCCGAAGCGCGAGACGCGCAGCGTGCCGTCTCGACGGCGTAGATCTGTACAGGACAGCTCGGGCCGAAGCTGTCGGAGCGCGACGTACGCCGCGGCGAGCGAGGCATGTCCGGCGAGCGGCAGTTCACCCGCCGGTGCGAAGAAGCGAATGTCGAACCCATCTCCGCGATCGATCAGAAACGCGGTTGTCGAGATGTTCTGCTCCGCGGCGATCGCCCTGAGGATCGCATCGTCGAGCCAGTCGTCGAGGCAGCAGACAACAGCGGGGTTCCCGGAGAAGACGCGCCCGCAAAAAGTGTCGATCTGATAGACCGGCAGCTTCATCGCGACGACACGACCGCCGCATCGATACCGCACAACTCGTCGATGACGATTGCTGTCTTGCCCACCCGTCGCCGCGTCACTGCTCTCACCCCAATCGGCCGAGACTCTGCTCTGAGGAAGAACGCAGCGTCAATCTGACCGAGGCCTTCGAACGATACCTCTCATTGCGAGGACCGGTCTCGATATTCCCCCGCCCTCGCGCGGCGGACGATCCCGCTCGGAAAGCTGCTCTCGATAGAACGTTCTACCCAAAACGCGCGGAGGCGGAAGCTTGCCGCCAAACTGTCTGAGGTCAGATAATATTGCTTTTTCTTCAAGCTATTAGATCGAAGACTGGTGGGAGGTTCCCACCCCTTCAAACTGCCGATATTCGTCCGCCACTTTACAAGTGATCCAGCTTTTCGTTAGAAATCCGTTAGAACGATCCAGCAAACGCCATGGTTGAAGCGCACGTAAGGACAGTCGATACCGACCCGGCGTTTCTTCAAGGGGCGCTAAGCCATGCGCAAACGCGTAACGATCAATGACATCGCGCACCACGCCGGCGTCTCCCGCTCGACGGTTTCGCTCGTCCTGCGTAACGACACGCGCATCTCGCAGGAGACGCGCCAGCGTGTTCAAGCGGCAATCGCGGACCTCGGCTACATTTACAACCGCGGCGCCGCGAACCTCAGGGCGCAGACGTCGCAGGCGATCGGCCTGATGATCAACGATCTGACAAATCCGTTCTTCACCGAGCTGACCGCCGCTATCGAAGAAACCGCCGAGGCGGAGGGCTATTTCGTCTACCTCGTGCAGTCCGGCGAGGACCCCGATCATCAGCACGACCTGCTTCTGTCGCTTGTCGAGCACGGCGTTGCCGGTCTCATTATCTGCCCGGCGACGAACTCTCGCACCGAGACGTTCGACCGGCTGTTCACACAAGGCGTTCCGGTCTGTATCGCGGTGCGCCCCTGGCCCGATGGTCGGTTCGATTTCTCCGGGACAGACAATTTCCGCGCTGCGCAAATGGCCGCGAACGCGCTCATCCGCAGGGGGCACCGGCGAATCGCGTTTCTCGGCGGCGAGCGCGGCAACCCCTCCCGCGACGACCGCCTCTCCGGCTATTTCAACGCGCTGCAGAGAAACGGTCTGAACTACGACCCGGCGCTGGTGATCGAAAGCCGTCCCTCGCGCGTCAGCGGAATGCACGATGTGGAGAAGGTTCTCGCCCTTCCCGAGCGGCCGACCGCTGCGCTCTGCCACAACGACTTCGTTGCCATCTCGGTGATGCACGGGCTGCGCAGGAACGGGCTGGAGCCGGGTCGGGACATGGCGGTGATGGGCTTTGACGGTATGCCGGAGGCGGAGACCTCCTATCCGACGCTTTCGACTGTCTTTCTCTCCGCGCGAGACATCGGCGCACATGCGGCGCGGCTCCTGAGCCAGCGCATCAAGGACCCGGGACGGCCGATCACACGCGAGATCCGGGAGCCGGAGCTAATCATTCGAGATTCGTCGAATGCAGTCGATCGAAGCATTGTCCCGCAGCCGACGATGCGCGAGGGAAGCGCCTGAGCCACACGCGCCACGGCGAGCCTCGATCGGCGCCATGGCCGTGGAGATTGTGGGCGAGCGTCCCGGTGGTGAGCGCTAGGGCCGAGATGTCCCGGGAAAATTCCCCACGTCTCATACGCCGTAGAGCGCGAGCAGCCTGCGCATGCGATCGACGGCGCAGTCCGGGTCGCGGAACAGGCCGCAACCGTCGGCAAGCCGGAACACCTCCACGAAATAGGGCAGCGGCCGCATCGACTGCGCGCCGTTCAGCATGACGAAGTGACTCTGAAAGCCGTTCAGCCACGCGAGGAACACAACGCCCGTCTTGTAGTATTGCGTCGGGGCGCGGAAAATCAGGCGGGCAAGCGGGACCGTCGGATCGAGGGCCGCGCGGAAGCCGGCCTTGTCGCCCTCCGTCAGGCAAGACACCGCATGAGCGGCGAGCGGTGCAATGGGGTCGAAGATGCCGAGGAGCGCGTGCGAGAAGCCCTTCTCGTCGCCCTCGATGAGCTCCGGATAATTGAAGTCGTCGCCCGTATACATGACGACGCCCTCCGGCAGCCGGCGGCGCATCCTGATCTCGTCGTGCTTGTCGAGCACCGATATCTTGATGCCGTCGATCCTCGCGGCGTTTTCATCGATAATCCGAAGGCAGCTGTCCATCGCCGCCGCCACCTGCGGCGCGCCCCAATAGCCCTTGAGCGCCGGATCGAACATGTCTCCGAGCCAATGCAGGATGACGGGCTCGTCGCATCTCGCCAGGACATCGCGGTAGACAGCGGCATAATCGTCCGGACCTTTGAGCGACCCGCGCCAGCGCCCGGCTCGCCATCAGGATGATGCGGCCACCGATCTTCTGGACTGCCTCCACCTGTTCGAAATAGGCGCGCCGCACGTCGTCGAGCGAGCGCGCGTCGGCCGGGTCGAGGTGATCGGTGCCGGCGCCGTTGAAGACGAAAGCGTCCGGAAGCTCGCTCTTGGTGCGGCGGATCAGCTCCAGCGCGCCGTTCCAGTCGAGGCCCATGCCGCGCTGCGCGGTGTCCATCGCCTCGGCGATCCCGAGGCCGAGATCGCGCGAGATGACGCCGGAACGCCATCGTCGCCTCCCAATCGAGCGTGGCGGGGCCGGACGGGTCGTTGGCGGTGAACGGATCGGCGACGACGTGGGCAGCCGAGATCACCCGGCGCGCCGAATCGTTGCCAAGCTTCGCCCGGGGAACCTGCGCGCCGGTGAGCGTGTAGTCGCAAAACGCTCCGCTCGCATCGGGAAGTCTTACCTTCATCACAGCATCCTTGAGCTACCCGGTGCCGAGCCCGAATTTTTCCGGCCTAAAGAGCGCCGCCGGCATCTCCTTCGCATCCGGCGCAATCGCCAGCGGGAACTCCGCCTGCGCGAGGATGTCACGCTCCGGATCGATGCCCGGCGCGATCTCGATGACGACGGGCCCCTCGGCGCGAAGCTTCATCACGCATCGCTCGGTGACATAGGTCACGTCCTGGTTCTGGCGGACCGCGCGGGCACCAGCGAACGAGACCTGATCGAGCCGCTTCACCAGCTTCGCGACCTTTCCTTCCCGCTTTATCGCCACGCGCCCATTCTCCACGGCGAGGCCCGCTCCGGCATTGAAGAACCCGGAGAAGACGATCTTCTTCGCCCGCGATGTGATGTCCACGAAGCCGCCCGCGCCAGCCGTGACGTGCGGGCGCACGGCAAGCTTCGAGACGTTCACGGAGCCGCTTCGATCGATTTGTAGAAACGATAGCAGCGACGCGTCGAAGCCGCCCGCCTGGAAATAGCTGAACTGCTGCGGCGAGGCGACGAACGCCTCGGCGTTCGAAGAACAGCCGAATTTGAAGTCGAGGAGCGGAATGCCGCCGACCGCGCCCTGTTCGATGACCCAGGTCACATCGCCGTGCCGCCCTTCCTCAAGGAAGATGCGCGGCACATTCGCGGAGATGCCGAAGCCGATATTCACCGCCCAGCCGCTCTTTAGCTCCATGGCGACGCGCCGCGCGATCACCTTGCCGATGTCGAAGGGCGGGATCCTGAAGCTCGAAAGCGGTCGGAAGAGCTCGCCGGAGATCGCCGGGTCGTACGGCGTCGCCGTCGTCTGCAGCTGATCGGGGGCTTCAACGATGTAGTCGACGAGGACGCCGGGCACGCGCACGTCGTGCGGCCTGAGCGTGCCGGCCTGGGCGACCCGCTTCACCTGCGCGATGACGATGCCGCCGCAATTGTGCGCAGCGAGCGCCAGCTCCATGGCACCGAGATAGGCGCCCTCATGCTCGAAGGTGAGATTGCCTTTCTCGTCCGCCGTGCTGGCGCGGATAATCGCAACCGTCGGGCGGATCGTGGGGAAGTAGAGCCATTCCTCCCCGTCGAATTCAACGCGGCGGACGATCGCGTTCCGGCGCGCAGCGTCGTTCATCGCGCATCCTTCCTGCGCGGGATCGACGAACGTCTCAAGCCCGACCTTGGTCAAGACGCCTGGCCGCATCCCCGCCGCTTCGCGCATGATGTCGAACAGGATGCCGCTCGGCACGTTGTAGGCTGCGACCTCGTTGCGTTGGATCATCCCCCAGATCAGCGGCGGCTCGGCGGAGGACGGCCCGGAGGGGTAGGACCCGCCGATGATCGTCGCAAGCAGCCCGGGCTGCGCGATGTGATCGACGCCGCGCGTTCCGAAGAAATCACCCGCCGCGATCGGATGCACGGAGGTTATGGCGCGCGGATGTCCCGCCTCGCGGAAATGGTTCCCGACCGCCTCCAGCATGGCGTCCGGACAACACAACCCGCTCGAAGAATTGACCGCAAGCGTCGCGCCGTCGGGGATGAGCGCCGCCGCTTCCGCGGCCGTCCGGAGCTTCGACTTCATCGTGACTCGCTCCAAGGGCGCCGTCCGAAGACGGCCTCAAGCAGAGGAAGAACGCGGACCTGATCGTTCCTCGACAGGCAGCTCGCAAGCACACAGCCCGCAGAGCCGCCCCCGACGATCACATGGTCGTATGCCTGATCTGCCACGGCGAACCCCGATGCCACTATAGACGCAGCCGGCGCGCCTGGAAGCCTAGTAGATCCGCTGGCCGGAGCCGCGGTCGAAAACGTACATCCGGTTCGGGTCGACGCTTGCCCAGACCGTCGAATCGGGTTCCGGCAGAACGCTCTCGTCGACCTGCGCGATGAGTTCCTGATCGCCGGCCCGAAGGTCAACCAGCCCGTCCGCGCCAAGCAGTTCGACCACCTCCACACGCGCCTCGAAGCCGTTTTCCGGCTGCGCCTTGCCGCGCGCGAGTCTGATGTAGTTGGGCCGGACGCCGACCAGCACGGCCTGCCCTTCCTTCACTTTTTCGCGCTTGTCGGCAACGACGGGCAGCGCCATCGACGGCGAGGCGAGGACCGCGCTTCCGTCGCGCCGCTCAACGCGCATCGGGATCAGGTTCATCGCCGGGCTGCCGATGAAGGTGGCGACGAAGACGTTGGCGGGATTGGAGAAGATCTCGCGCGGCGTGCCGATCTGCTCGATGTTGCCGTCCTTCATGACGACGATGCGATCGGCAAGCGTCATCGCCTCGATCTGGTCGTGCGTCACGTAGATGGACGTGGTCTTCAGCCGGCGGTGCAGCTTCTGGATCTCCAGTCGCATCTGCGTTCTGAGCTTGGCGTCGAGGTTCGACAGCGGCTCGTCGAAGAGGAAGACTTCCGGCGTGCGGACGAGCGCGCGCCCCATGGCGACACGCTGGCGCTGCCCGCCGGAAAGCTGCGCCGGCTTGCGGGCGAGCAGGTCCTCCAGCCCCACAATGCCGGCCACCTCGCGCACCTTCGCGTCGATGGCGGAGGCCGACATTTTCTGCGGCTTCAGCGCAAACGCCATGTTCTGGCGGACGGTCATGTGCGGGTAGAGCGCATAGTTCTGGAATACCATCGCGATCTTGCGATCCTTGGGCGCAACGTCGTTGACCAGCCTGCCGCCGATCTTCAGCGTCCCGCCGCTGATATCCTCAAGCCCCGCGACCATGCGCAGCGTGGTGGTCTTGCCGCACCCGGAGGGGCCGAGCAGCACCAGAAACTCACCGTTCCGAATCTCAAGATCGATGCCGTGCACGACCTCCAGGTGGCCGTAGGACTTGCTGATCTTGCTCAGGCTGACCGTCGTCAAAGCATCACCTCCCGCATTCCGTCGCTTCCGCCAGGGTCATTTGCGGGGTCATTTCACGGACCCCATGGTCAGCCCCTTCACCAAGAAGCGCTGGCTCGCGAACACAAAGATAATGACCGGTATGAGAATCACGACCGAACCGGCCATGATCCGTCCCCACTGGATCGAATCGCTGCTCCAGAACGACATCACCGCAACCGTCACGGTCTGCGTGTTCGAACTTGTCAGCATGAAAGCGAAGAGAAACTCGTTCCACGAGAAAATGAAGCAGAACATGGCGCAGACCGCGATGCCGGGCGCGGCGAGCGGCAGCGTGACCCGCCAAAAAATGGTCCACACGCCGTGGCCGTCCATCTGTGCCGCCTCCTCCAGCGTCTCCGGGATTTGCTGAAAGAACCCACGCATCAGCCAGACCGTGAGCGGAATATTGGAGGTGGAATAGACGAGGATCAGCGCCCACGGCGTGTCGAGCAATCCGAGGTTGCGCAGAAGGATGTAATAGGGAATGACCACCGCGATCGGCGGGAACATGCGGATCGACAGAATCCAGAACGCCAGGTCCTTCATGCGCGGATGCTTCAGGCGGACGAGCGCGTAAGCGGCAAACGAGCCGACCACGACGCTGAGGACCGTCGAGCCGAGCGCAACGACGGTGCTGTTCCAGATGTTGTCCTGGAAGCGCCGCTCCTCGAACAGCGCGATGAAATTGTCCAGGATGGGCTTGAAGATCCATTTCGGCGGCTTCACAAACATGTCGAGGTTGGATTTGAAGGCGGATGCGACGGTGATGTAGAGCGGAAACAGGAAGATCGCCCCGACCACCAGAACGGCGAGGTAGATCAGACCCTTCTCCAGCGCCGACTTTCGATCCATGTCCGGTCCCTCTTCGCCTTCGGTCGGGCGCCGCCTCAACGGCTCACGCGGCCGCCGGCTCTTCCTTGATGGTGCGGATGAACAGCGTGATCATCACCGTGATGATGATGAGCGATATGAACGACGCCGCGGCGCCGACGCCCATGTTCCAGAGCGTGAATCCTTCGCGGTAGATATAGAAGCTGAGCGACTCCGTCTTGTCGCCGGGGCCGCCCTTCGTCAGCACGAAGATCACGTCATAGATCTTGAAGCAGTCGATCGCCCTGAGCAGGAACAGGCTCGCGAGAATCGGCTTGAGCTGTGGGATCGTGAGATAGATCAGGACCTGCAGGCGCGAATTGCCGTCCACGACCGCTGCCTCCAGCGGCTCCTGCGGAAGGCTCTGCAGGCCGGCGGCGACGCCCAGCATCACGAACGGCGTCCACTGCCAGATATCCACGAGCGCTATCGAATAAAGCGCCACGTTCTCCCCGGTGATCCATGGCACGTTGCCGACATGAAGGAACTCGAGGAAGTAATTCAGATAGCCCATGCCCGGGAAATAGAGGAACAGCCAAATCAACGCGGCAACGATCGGGCTTATCATCATCGGGATCATGAACAGGGTGCGGACGAACGGCATCCCGGGAAGCTTCTGCGTCAGAAGCAGCGCGAGCGCGAAGCCAAGGACGAACTCCACGCTGATTGCCACCGCCATCAACTTGAACGTCACGACCAGGCTATGAAAGAAGCCCGGGGACTGGAGCAGCTCCGCATAGTTGCGGAAGCCGACGAAGATGCGCGGGATGAACGGCTTCGCCAGATTGTACTGACGGAAGCTCAGATAGAGCGAATAAAGAAGCGGGTAGATCGTGGTCAGAAACAGGACCAGGACCGCCGGCAGCAGAAAGATCGCGCCGATCTTGAGGCTTCGCTTTCGAGAGTAGGTGGCCATTCCCCAGGTCCCGTCTGGCGCCATGGCCGGAGACTACCGGCCATGGCTTTGCGCGTCTTGGGAGTTGGTGCGGTTATTTCAGGACTTCCGCCGGAACGTCGGTCACCCACTTCACCCGCAGCTCCTGCGGGAACATGGCGAGCGTCGCGTTGATGGCGTTGGTGGCGTTGTCGAGCGCCTCCTGCGCCGTCTCCGTATCGCCGATCATGTACTTGTTGAGCTCCACGCCGAATGTCTCCTCCACGTCCGCATAGAACGGATGGAAGATACGGCGCTTGGCGTTCTCGTCACCGGCAAGGATGTAGGCGTAGTACGGGAACTTCTTCTGCAGCTCCATATCCGCGAGGATCGACCTGCGGGTCTGGCTGATGCCTTGGTCCGCCAGCCTCCGCATCACCTCTTCACTGGTGCCCCACTTGATGAACTCCCAGGCCGCCTCGGCTTCCTTGCCGGTCACCTTCGAGCTGATGGCGAAGGACAGAGCACCGGTGTAGTTGGGCTGCGGCTTTCCGTCCGCCGTGGGCGCAACGGCATAGCCGACCTTGCCGACGACCTTGGCTTCCTCCGGGTTCTCCAGACGCACGGTGCGGACGCTCCAGTAGAGCAACTCCGCGTCCTGGCCGCGTTCCATGTATCCGGTGCGCAGGTCCCACATCAGTCCGCCCCAATCCGGCGGATTGAACGGGATCAAAGACTTCATGTACTCCGCGGCCTTCACATGCGCTTCGGTGTTCATCGCGCAGAGTCCCGTTTCCGGGTCCCAAAAGCCGCCGCCGAAGCCGCGCATGATGCCGAAATAGTCGTGCGTGATGGCACCTTGAACGCGGCTATAGGCTTGCGCCGTTCCGTAGAAGTCGTCCTGCAGCACCTCACCGGCGAGCTTGTCTCCCTTCTTGCGGGTGAAGAACTCGGCGATGTCGCGGTACTGGTCATAGGTCTTGGCCGGCGCCAGGTCGTAACCGTACTTCGCCTTGAAGGCGGCCTGCTCGTCGGGATTCTCGAACAGGTCCTTGCGGTATTGCATGCCCCACACCATGCCCGAAGCCGGGAATGCGTAGAGCTTGCCCTGCCAAGTGTTCTCCTGCAGCTGGATGGGCATGATGTCGTTGAGATTGATCTCGTCGGCGTCGCGTTTGGCCAAATCTGTCAGGTCGAGCAGCGCGCCTGCTTCGCCGAGCTGGCCGACCCAGGGGCTGTCGACCCACAGAAGCTGATAGCTCGGCGTCGGCGAGCTGGTCTCCACCACGATCTTGTCGATCAGCCCGGGATACGGGAACATGTCGATGGTGACATCGGCGCCCGTCTTCTCCTTGAACTCATCGACGATCTTGACGAGGCGCGTCACGGACGTGTCGCCGATGCCGAGCATCTTCAGATGAATGCCATCGTACTTCTTTTGGGCGACCGCCTGGGTCGAGATGCCGACCAGCAGCGAGCAGCCTAACAGCCCAACTTTCCACATGTTCATTTTCCATCCTCCATCGATAGTTTCCGCTTCCTGTTGATCTTCCCGGGCGCCCGCGGACGGCGCCTCAGTTGTGGTCGCGCTGAATCATCTCAGCGCAATTCTCTCCGACCATGATCGAAGGGGCGTTGGTGTTGCCGCTCGGCACGAGCGGCATGACCGAGGCGTCCGCCACGCGCAGCGCGTCGACGCCGCGCACCCGCAGGCGCTCGTCGACGACCGCGAGATCGTCCTTGCCCATCTTGCAGGTGCCGACCGGGTGGTAGCAGGTCTCCGCCTCGCCCCTGACGAAGTCGCCGATCTCCTCATCCGTCGACTTCTCGGGCGCGGGCCAGCGTTCCTCGACCACGTAGTTCTTGAAGGCCGGCTGGCGGAACAGCGCCAGCGAGTGGCGCACCGCCGCCACCATGACCTTGAGGTCGTAAGGGTCGGAGCAGGTGCGCGGGTCGAGGACCGCGTTGTCCCGCGGGTCGTTGGAGCGCAGCTTCAGCTCGCCGCGGCTCTTCGGACGCAGATTGCAGCAATGCATTGTCAGCCACTGGCCGGGCATGGGCTCAAGACCGTGCGCGCGGACGTAGCCGGGAAGCAGGTGGAACTGCAGGTCGGGCCGCTCGACGTCGTCATAGGATTTGATGAAGCCGCCGCTTTCGACGCCGCTCGACGCGACCGGGCCGTTGCGGAAAAGGAGATACTGCAGCCCGACCTGGTACTTCTTCAGCCCGCGGTCCATGCCGTTGAAGGAGATCGGCGGGTCGTCGATGCATTTGACGACGACGTTGATGTCGAGATGGTCCTGCAGATTCTGGCCGACGCCAGGAAGGTCGACCGCCGGCTTGACCCCCACATCCTTCAGGTGGGCGGCGGGGCCGATTCCCGACATCATCAGGATCTTCGGGGAGTTGAACGTGCCGGAGCTGACGATGACCTCGACGTCCGCGTCGATGCGCTTCTCGTCGCGTCCGTCGGAACCGTCGCGGATGAACTCCACCGCGACGGCGCGGCCGTTCTCGATCACCACGCGCTTCACCAGCGCATGCGGGATAACGTCCACATTGGGGCGCTTCATCGCGGGATGCAGAAAAGCGCGCGCCGCGCTCCAGCGCCGCGCCTTGTAGTGCGTCGACTGGTAGATGCCGATGCCCGACTGCCGCACCCCGTTGAAGTCGCGGTTGTAGGGCATGCCGTATTGCTGGCCGGCCTCCACCAGAAGCTTCGTCGCCGGGCTGGTGAACGTGATGTCACTGACGTGCAGCGGCCCTTCGTTGCCGTGATACTCGTCGGTGATGCGGTGGTTCTGCTCCGACTTCTTGAAAAGGCGGAGCACGTCGTCGTAGCCCCAGCCCTCAAGCCCGAGCTCGTCGCGCCAGGTGTCGTAATCCTCCTTGGCGCCGCGGATGTAGACTTGGCCGTTGATCGAGCTGGAACCGCCGTAGAGCCTTCCCTGCGGGATGTACATCTCGCGGTTGTGCATCCCCTTCTGCGGAACCGTCCGGTAGGACCAGTTGAACTTCGGCCCCACGCATTTGGTATAGCCGGCCGGCATGTGGATGAACGGATGGCTGTCCGGCCCACCGGCCTCCAGCACGCATACCGTCACGCTGGGATTTTGAGACAAGCGGTAGGCGATGGCGCAGCCGGCCGATCCGGCGCCGAGAACGATATAGTCGTAGCCTTTGCGCATGACGGTTCCCCGGTCTCTCAGGCAAATCCGAAAAAAACGAGATTGGCGCGCGCCTGCCCGAGCAGCGCCTCGTAGCCAACCTGGATCCGACAGCCGCGCGCCTCCGCCGCCTTGAGCAGCGGCGTCACCGGCGGCGCCATGATCATGTCGGAGACGAGCTGCTCCGGCCGCAGGTGATCGGGCGGCACCGGCAGCGGATCGCCCTCCCGCATGCCGAGGGGCGTGGCGTTTGCGACGATGTCGACATCGCGCGGGTCGACCGCCCCGTGTTCCACCGCAACGGCGGGGAAATGCTCTTTGAGCCCGGCGACGACACGCTCGACCTTCGCGCCGTCAATGTCGAAGATCCGCAGCCGCGAAACACCCGCCTCGGCGAGCGCAAACGCCATCGACGCGCCGGCACCGCCGAGCCCGACAAGCTGCACCGATTTGCCGCGCGGATCATGTCCGCGCGCCTTCAAACCTTCGAAATAGCCGACCCCATCGAACGCCTCACCCACCCAGCGGCCGTCCGGCTCGACACGGATCGAGTTCACAGCGCCGACCATTCTGGCGCGCGGCGCCGCCTCGTCGACGACCGACAGCATGCGCGCCTTGTGCGGAATGGTGGGGATGATGCCGCCGAGATTTTTGAATGAGCGCAGCCCTTCGATCGCGGCGTCGAAGCGATCCGCGGGGAATTGCAGCGGCACGAACACAGCGTCGACGCCGCGCTCGGCGCACAGCTTGTTGTAAAGCGCGGTGGAACGCACCTGCCGGATCGGATCGCCGATCACCACGTAGAGACGGGTCTCTCCCGTCACGTTCAACGAGGCCGGACCGGCTTGCGACATGGAAGGCTTGGCCTCCGAATTGGGTCCGATGCGCGTCAAAGCCTGAGCAGTCCGAGGCCACCGTCGACGCGAAGCACCTGCCCCGCGAGATAGGGGAGATCGCCGGCCGCCGCGGAAGCGACGACTGCACCGACATCCTCCGGCTGGCCGACGCGCTTGATGAGCGTCAGGCCTTCCGTTTCGATACGCCGCGTGTAGCCGGGCAGAACCGGCCGCGAGAGATCGGTCTCGATCACGCCGGGCTGGATGTCGAAGACCTGAATCCCTTCCGGCGCGAGACGCACGGCGAAGACCTTCGAGACCATCGCCTCCGCCGCCTTTGAGACGCAGTAGTCGGCCTTGTCGATCGACGCGGCGTCGGCACTGACCGACGAGATCGTGATGACGGAATATGCGAGGTCCGACTCGCGACGGCGCTGAAGGAGAAGCCGCGAGAAGGCCTGCGTCAGGAAGAACACGGCCTTGGCGTTGGTCGCCATGCAATGGTCGAAGCTCGCCTCGCCGCAATCCAGGATATCGGCGCGCGCCAGCGGACCGACACCGGCATTGTTGACGAGTGTGGTGAGAGGCCCGAGCGCATCCTCAGCGCGGCTGAGGATGTCCGCGTGAGCGCCGAGATCAGTGACGTCCCCCGGCAAGGCGACGGCCTCCACCCCTTCCGCCTTTATCTCCGCAACCGTCCGATTGAGCGCGGAGGAGTCCGAATGGGCATTGGCGGCGATGGCGAAGCCGCGCCTTGCGAGCGCCAGCGCGATTCCCCGTCCGATTCCGCGGCTTGCTCCGGTGATGAAGGCGTACTGCCCCATCCCGTTTCCTCCCGGTTCGGCACATATGGCCATTTTTTGGTTAAACGTTTGATCTGCACTTTCTGCGCCGTCTAGCCGCTTGTCAAGGGCACTTTCAGGCTTGCGGGCTGGAGTTTGCCCGTCGGGGCGTGAAGTGCGGTTGTCCGGTGGACCGGCGCACGATCAGCTTTGGCAGCAGTCTTTGGTTAATCGTCGCACTCGGCTCGTCATGCAGCCTGCGAAGCAGGAGCCGGCCGGTCTCCGCGCCGACGCCGCGCGGATACGCTTCGATGGTTGTGAGCGGCGGCACCCATGCTTCCGACTCGGGCAAGTTGTCGAACCCAACGATCGAAATGTCGCGCCCAACCTCCACGCCGGCCTCGCGCAGTCCCGCGCAAACGCCAATCGCAACGATGTCGTTGTGGCAGATCGCTCCCGTCACCGGCTCCTTCAGCGCGAGCAGCATGGCGGCAGCCCGCCGGCCGAACTCGCGGTTGGTGCCGCCGGGCATGATGAGGCTGTCGTCGACCTCCCCGCCGAGCTGCTCCATGGCGGCGAGGAAGCCGGACTTGCGGAAGCTCCATGTTGACGTTCCCATCACCCCGCCGAGGAAGGCAATGCGGCGATGCCCGAGCGCATAGAGATGCTCGACCGCCATGCAGGCACCCGAATAATCGTCCGCGCCAACGAAGTCGAAGCCGCTGCCGGTAAGCTCGCGCACACAGATGACACACGGAATCTCGCGCTGCCTGATGAAGTCGAAGTCCGCCGAGGTCGTCCCCGCCGAAGGACTGACGACGAGCCCCGCGACCCCATGGCCGACCATCGCTGAAAGAATGTGTCGCTGGCGCTCCGGATCGTCGGCGGAGTTCGCGACGATTATGAGGTAGCCTTCGGTGGAGACGGTTTGCTCCAAAGTCGCCGTCAGCTCCGCGAAGAACGGGTTTGAGATGTCGTTGACGACGACACCGATCAGCTGCGAGCTGCCGAGGCGGAGGTTGACTGCGCTCTGATCGCGAATGAAGCCGAGCTCCTGCATCGCGTTTTTGACTTTCTCGCGGGTCTTCTCCGAGATGCGACCCTTGCCGTTCAGGACGAGCGACACGGTGGCGGAGGAGACGTTCGCGACGCGAGCGATCTCGGTAATCGTGATCTTGCCGGAGGTCTTCTTCATGACCGGTTCACGGCTCTTGCGCGCGAATAGCCGCGGCGCCGGGCGATCGCCGCTTACTGCTTGTGCGGAGCGGCATTCGGAACCCAGCGCATGATGTGAGTTGCGACGGCGACGAGCTCGCCGTGCTGATTGTGCACGCTGACCTCCGCCTCGGAGCGCATGCGCTCCTCGTCGATCGATTTCAGAGCGTAGGTGACGGTGATCGTGTCGCCGAAGAAGACCGCCTTCAGAAAGCGCACGCGGTCATAGCCGAGCGACACCGGATTGGTGTCCACGCCAAGCGAAAGCCCCCGTTCGATGATCCGCGTCGAGGCGGTAGACATGTAGCCCACCATCAGCGCGCCGTGGGCGATCCTTTGGCCGAAGGCCGTCGACTTCATCGCCGCGTCGTCGACATGATTGGGCGAGAGGTCTCCGGTGATACCGGCGAACAAGTAGACGTCCGACTCGCTAACGGTCTTGGAAAAGGTGACCGGCGGCGTGGCAAGCAGCTCATGCATCGCTGTCGTCCTGCGCAGGGTTTATAAGGTTTTTACGAACCTACCGCGCGTTGCTCTTAAGCAATTCTCGCGCGATGATCGAGCGCTGAATTTGGTTCGTCCCTTCATAGATCTGCGTGATCTTGGCGTCCCTGTAGAGCCGCTCCACCTCAAAGCCGCGAATGTAGCCGGAGCCGCCGAAGAACTGCACGGCGTTCGCCGTCTGCGCCACGGCCATGTCGCTGGCGTAGCACTTGGCGATGGAGGTCGCGGCGTTCGCCGGCTTGCCGCTGTCGATCAGCATCGCCGCCTGCTGCACGAGTGCGCGCGCCGCCGCGATGTCCTTCGCCATGTCGGCGAGCATCCACTGGAGTCCCTGGTTCTCGAGGATCGGCTTGCCGAACTGGCGCCGCTCCCGGCCGAAGTCGAGCGCCGCCTCCAGGCCCGCCTGCGCGATGCCGACGGCAAGGGCGGCAATGCCGAGGCGCCCCTTCTCGAGCACGCTCATCATGATGTGGAAGCCGCGGTTCAGCTCCCCGAGCAGCGCGTCCTCCCCCAGCGCGACGGCGTCGAAGGTAAGTCCGCCCACCTGGCTCGCGCGCTGACCCATCTTGTGCTCCTTCGGCCCACGCGTGACGCCTTGAGCGTTGAGGTCGACGATGAAGATGCTGAGGCCCCGGTGCCCGGCCGTTGGATCGGTCCGCGCCAGCACGAAGCCGATATCCGCGAGCGGGGCGTTATGAATCCACAGCTTCGCCCCGCTCAAAGTCCAGCCGCTATCGGTCTTCGTCGCCGTCGTCCTGACGTTGGCGAGATCGGAGCCCGCCTCCGGCTCGGTCAGGCAGTAGGCGATCTTGGTGCGCATCGCGAGCACGTCGGCGAGGTAGCGCGCACGCTGCTCATCCGTGCCGTAGCGCGTCAGGAGCACTGCGATCAGCTCCACCAGGCCACACTGGTCGGCGACGGAGGAATAGCCGCGCGACAGCTCCTCCATGACGATCGCGTAGGAGAAGGCGTCGAGGCCCGACCCTCCCTGCTCCGCCGGCACCATGATGCCGAAGAGCCCGACCTCCGCCATCTGCTTGAAGATGTCCTGCGGAAATATTTCGTCACGGTCGAGCGCCTCGGCCGCCGGACGCACCACCTTGTCGGCGAAGCGGCGCGTCGTCTCGCGCAGCTGTTCATACGTATCCGGATCATGCAGAGGCCGCGCGTACATTGTTACCTTCGGTGGGTTCGCCTTCAGTGGAGGTTCGCCGGCGGGCGTCGATTGCCCTTGATCAGATCCGCCGCCTTCTCGCCGATCATGATCGTCGCGGCGTTGGTGTTTGAGCTGATGAGGAGCGGCATGATCGAGCTGTCGGCGACGCGCAGCCCGTCGATGCCGCGCACCCGAAGCTCTGGATCGACCACCGCCATCTCGTCGGTGCCCATCTTGCAGGTGCCGACGGGGTGGTAGTCGGTCTTACAGAAATTCCGGCAGTGCTCCTCGATGTCCGCCTCGGACATCTTGTCCTGGCCCGGCAGATGCTCGCGCCGCACATATTTCGCAAAAGCCGGTTGCCGCATGATCTCGCGCGCCATCTTTAAGCCGCGCTTCGACATCTCGAAATCGTAGGGCTCCGCCCAGAAATTCGGGTCGACGATCGGCGTGGCAAACGGGTCTGCGCTCGTCAAGCGCACCTCGCCGCGCGAGCGCGGCCGCGCATGGCACGAGTTCAGCGTGCAGCCCGAGCCTGAAGGCACCGGAGGGACGCCCTTCTCAAGGCCCGCGCCGACCATGAAATGAAACTGGATGTCGGGCTGCACTTGCTCCGTATCGGCGTACCAGAAGGCGCCGCCCTCGGCGAGGTTCGAGGTTACGGGCCCGCTGCGGAAAAGCACGTATTCCAGCCCCGCGATCACCTTGTTCCAGGGCTTGGTATAATGGTCGTAGCTGTGGCGGCCGCTGAGCTCGCAAATCAGATAGGGATCGACATGGTCCTGAAGGTTCTGCCCAACACCCTGAAGATCGTGCGCGATCGGAATCCCAAGCTGCTTGAGATCCTGCGCCCGGCCAATGCCGGAGAGCATGAGCAGTTTCGGCGAGCCGATGGCGCCGCTCGCCACGATCACCTCTGAGCCCGCATGCGCCACGCGGCGCTCCCGCGAGTTGCCCTCGACATATTCGACGCCGACGGCGCGGCTGTTCTCGATGACGAGCCGCGTGCTGACGCAGTTCGTGCGGATAGTCAGATTGCCGCGCTCGCGCGCCGGGCGCAAATAGCTGACCGCGGCGCTCGATCGACGCCCGTTGCGCTGCGTCACCTGATAGAGGCCGCAGCCCGCCTGGCGGTCTGAGTTGAAGTCGGGATTGTAGGGAATGCCGAACTGCTGCGCGGCGATGAGGAAGACCTTGCTCAGCGCGTGCGGGCTCACCTGGTCGGAGACGCCGAGCGGCCCCCCGGTGCCGTGAAAGGCGTTGGCGAAGCGCTGATTGTCTTCTGCCTTGCGGAAATAGGGAAGCACATCGCGATAGGCCCAGCCGGCGCACCCCGCATCGTTCGCCCAGGCTTCGTAGTCGCCGGGATTGCCGCGCGTATAAACCATCGCGTTGATCGAGCTTCCGCCGCCGAGCACGCGTCCCTGCGGATAGGTGATGCGGCGTTTGTGGGCGCCGCGCTGCGGCGCGGTTTCGTAGCCCCAGGTGAGCGGGCCGCCGGTCATCTTATAGAACCCGACCGGGAGGTGGATGTAGGGATGCGTGTCGGGCGGGCCGGCCTCGAGCAGTAGAACGGTCGCGTCCGCAAGCTCGCTCAGGCGTGCGGCGATTGCGCAGCCCGCCGAGCCGCCCCCCACGACCACGTAGTCGTGCATCCCTCACCTCTTGCCGGTCGCACGGCTGGCGATCGCGGCTTTTCGTTGGTGTTTCTTTCTGCCACATCCCTATCGTGGCACAAATCCGCAGATCGCGCGGATATGCTGATGATTACACGATTTACCAATCTCATCGGACGTGTCAAGTTGCGCTGAAAACGCCGTGCGAGGACGTTGGCCGGTGGCTCGGGAAGGGCTGGTCGACGAGAAAACCGAGGAGGAAGCTCGTTTGGATCATCTGCAGGGTCTGCGGGTCGTCAGCTTCAACCACTTTCTGATGGGACCGCTGGGCATTCAGTTTCTCGCCGATCTCAGCGCAGACGTGATCGTGGTGGAGCCGCTTGAGGGTGCGTATCAGCGGCACTGGAAAGGCGCCGACAAGGACGTCGATGGCCAGAGCATGCTTCACCTGATGGCCAACCGGAACAAGCGGAACATCGCGCTCAATCTGAAGTCGCCCGACGGGATCGCCGTCGCCAAGCGCCTCATCGCCGGCGCTGACATCGTGGCGGAGAACTTCCGCCCCGGCATCATGGAAAAGCTCGGCCTCGGCTACGAGGATCTGCGGCAGATCAAGCCCGACATCATCTATGCGGCCGCGTCCGGATTCGGCCATGACGGGCCTTACGCGGGCCGCCCAGGCCAGGACCTCCTCATCCAGGCGATGTCCGGTCTCGCCAACATCAACGGGACACGGGAGAGCGGGCCGCGCGCCGTCGGCGTGTCGGCGGCGGACCATCACGGCGCCGCCCTCTTCGCCGCCGGCATCCTCGCTGCGCTGGTGCGGCGCGAGCGAACAGGCATTGGCGGGCGTGTCGACGTGAATCTGCTTTCCGCAGCCCTCGATCTGCAGATGGAATCCTTCGTCTCGTTCCTCAATGGCGAGCGCACGGAAGACACTCGGCCGGTCGGTAGGATCGGCACCTGGTACCACGATGCGCCCTACGGCATTTACAAGACAAGAGACGGCTACCTCGCCATCTCCATCGCGCCGCTCGACACCCTTTTCGACGTTCTCGACGTGGCGGCGGAGGAGCGCATCGCCGGCGACGAGGCCTATGCGAAGCGCGAGGCCGCGTCCCTGGCGATCGCAAAGGCGCTCGCAACCCGCAGCTCGGCCGAATGGAGTGCGCTTTTCGAGCAGCGCGGCATCTGGTTCGCGCCGGTGAACGACTACCGGCAGGTCGTCGCCGACCCGCAGATCGACCACAATGGCAGCATCCTCACCGTGGCCGGCGCGACGGGCGCGCCGATATCTCTCCTTTCCCATCCGGTATCCTATGACGGCCACGTGCCGCCGGTGCGCATGCCACCGCAGCCGCTTGGCGCGCAAAGCATCGCCGTGCTTGCCGAGATCGGCTGCAACAAGGAGGAGATCGATCGCCTTGTTGCGGCGGGCGTCGTCGGCACACCCGCCGATGCGCCGCAGGCGTGAAGGGTGGCGGGACGTGAGCGGCCAACCCGTCACCTATGTATCCGGAACGGACCTGAAAAAAGGTCGCACCCGACAGGATTCGAACCCGCGACCTCCGCCTTAGGAGGACGATGGCACCTGGTTAAGGTGTCTGGATGCCGGAGACGTTGAGGAAGACAGCGTAGACGCTCGTGGTCGCGGTGATGAAAAGGCGGTTTCGCTTCGAGCCGCCGAAGGTGAGGTTGGCGACGACTTCGGGCACGCGGATCTTGCCGATCAGCTCGCCTTCCGGCGTGTGGCACTGCACGCCGTCCCAGGCGCTGATCCAAAGGTTCCCTTCACAATCGATGCGAAAGCCGTCGGGGATGCCGGGCGTGATGTCGGCGAAGACACGGCTGTTCGTGAGGCGGTTGTCGGCCGACACATCGAAGGCGCGCACGTGATGCGGCGCGGTCTCGTCGGTGAGAAATCCGGAATCGGCGACATAGAGCGTCGTCTCGTCGCGCGAGAAGGCGAGCCCGTTCGGCATCGAGAAGTCATCGGCGACCAAGGCGAGCGTGCCGTCAGGATCGAGCCGGTAGACGTGGCAGCCCGCAATCTCCTGTTCATCCTTGCTGCCCACATAGTCGGAGATGATCCCGTAGTTCGGATCAGTGAACCAGATCGTGCCGTCCGACTTCACCACGACGTCGTTCGGTGAGTTCAGCCGCTTGCCCAGATATTTTTCTGCAAGCACGGTCAGGGTTCCGTCCCACTCGGTGCGCACGACGCGGCGCCCGCCCTGCTCGCAGGTGACGAGCCGCCCCTGCCGGTCGCGTGTATTGCCGTTGGCGTTTGGAACAGGCTCGCGGAACGTCGAGACCGCGCCGCTCTCCTCGTTCCAGCACAGCATGCGGCGGTTCGGGATATCGCTCCAGACGAGGCAGCGGAGATCGCCGAAATAGACCGGCCCCTCGGCCCAGCGGTTGCCGGTGTGGATGGTCTCCAGGAACGCCACCGGGTCGATCAGCTGCCTTGAACCGCGGATCGAGAATCTCGTAGCACGACGGCGGCCCGGGCTCATCGGCCTCGCTTTCCCGCCGGCCGCGCATCCGTTCAAGCTGGGCGACACCACTTTGCACTATCTTCCTCCCGTCTTCAGCGCTGAACGAACGGCGCGGAGATCGATCCTTGCGTATCGATCGCCATGCTCTTTTCCTGCCGGTATTCGCGAATGGCGCTCATGCCGTTCTCGCGGCCAATGCCGGAACGCTTGAAACCGCCGATCAGCATACGACGCCGTTCGATGGGGAGATCACGCCGAAACATCAGGCGTCGACCTCCGCGAAGGCCTCACGCGCAATGCGGAACAAATCGACGCCGGCTGGCACGCCGCAATAGATCGCGACCTGCAGGAAGACCTCGCGGATCTCGTCCTTGGTGACGCCGTTCCTGAGCGCGCCCTTGACGTGCATCTTGAGCTCGTGCGGGCGGTTCAGCGCGCTGATCATCGCGAGATTGAGCATGGAGCGGGTCTTCTTCTCCAGCGTGTCGCGGCCCCACACCGCGCCCCAGCAGTATTCGGTGACGAGTTCCTGCATCGGCATGTTGAAGTCGTCGGCGGAGCTGATCGACTTCTCGACGAACTCGGCTCCCAGCACCGACTTTCGGATCTCAAGCCCTTTGTCGAAGAGCGGCGTGGTCATGGTACGTGGTTCCTTTCCGTGGCATTGTTAGTGTCGCCGCGCAGGCGGCGATGAGGGGATCAGCGCGAGGCGGGCGTCGGGCGGTACTTCCGTCCGCGCGCGATCACGCTGCCGAGCGAGCCGTCGGTGAGATAGGTCTGGGTCGCGTAGGGGTCGTAGGAGACGTTCTCCTGGCCCGGATAGCCGATCAGCTCCCGCACCTTCGGGTTCATGTAGTAGGTGGTGATGATGATCGTGGTGACGGCGTTGAAGGCCTCGCCGTCAGCGGAATGGAGCGCCTCGAGCGCCGCTTCGGCGCCGCCCTTCATGTCGCTCGCATCGAGCCCGCGGTTGAACGCCTCCTTCAGATCGGGACGAAAGCCCAGGGCGCCGTTTGCGTCCTGCCAGCCGCATACGGCGCCAAAGTTCGGCATCGTGCGATAGGCCGGGATCAGGAAATCGGCCATCGCCATGAAGGTCTCCGCCCTCTTGTCCGGGTCGGACGCAGCACCTGCCATCACGCGGCCTCCTGATTGCGGCGCTCGGAAATCAGGCGCTCGGTGTTGCGCAGCGCGAGGGCCATGATCGTCGCGGTGGGATTGGTCGCGCCGGACGTCGGGAATGTGCTCCCGTCCATGACGTAGAGGTTCGGAACTTCGTGCGAGGCGCCCCACTGGTCCACGACCGACGTGTTCGGATCGTCGCCCATGACCGTCGTGCCGAGCAGGTGCCAGCCCGACTCGCGCACGGGCACGCTCACGAGATGCTCGATAGCGCCGGCGGCCTGCACCGACTCGATGCAGCGGTCGATGTTGAACTTGAGCAGGCGGTGGGAGTTCTCGTTGACCTTGTAGATGATTTTCGGGGACGGCAGGCCGTCGGAATCGGCAAGCTCACCTGAGAGAACGACCTGGTTCGCCTCCTCCGGAAGATCCTCGCCGACGATGCCCCAGATCAGCGAATGGCCGAAGCGGCGGGCCACATTCTCGTGCAGGTTCTCGCCCCAGAAGTCCTGGAACTTCCCCTCCTCCGCGACATAGACCTTGGAGCCCATGGCGCCGGAGACGCCGACCGGTCCGCCGGAGGGCATGCAGTTCCACTTGGAGCCGCGGACGAAGCCGCGCGACTCGTCGGTCTCGTAGAATTCCTGCGAATAGACCTGCTGACCGAACGGGCCGCGCCAGGAATCGAGCGGGTCCTCGAAGGAGGCGAGGATCGAGGCAAAGGGGTGCATCATCAGCCGCCTGCCAACCATACCGGAGCCGTTGGCGAGCCCGTCCGGATGCTTGCCGCCGGCGGACATCAAGAGAAGGCGCGGCGTGCCGACGCCGTTGGCGCAGAGGATCACGACCTTGCCGCGCTGCCGCCGCTCACGGCCGTTCGCGTCGATATATGTTACGCCGGTCGCGAGGTTCCTGTCGTCGACATCGACGCGGCTGACGCGCGCGCGCGTCACCAGTTTCGCGCCGGCTTTGAGCGCCAGGGGCCAGTGCGAGCGGTCGGTGGTGGACTTTGCGCCCTCCGGGCAGCCGGTCAGGCAGGTGCCGCGGCGCACGCAGGCGTTCAGCTCGCCGAACTTCATCGACGGGATGGCGTTGCTGCCTGGCCACCAATGCCAGCCCATGCGCTCCTGACCAAGCGCGCCGCGCCGGCCGACCTTGCCCATCGGCAACGCCGGGAAGGGGTAAGCGGGACGCGGGGGAAAAGCCGGATCGCCGGAAAGCCCGGAGACGCCGACCTCGCGCTCGATACGGAGCTGGTAGGGCAGAAGCTCCTCGTAGGAGAGCGGCCAGTCCTCGCCGACGCCATCGAGCGAACGCACGCGGAAGTCGGAGGGGACGAAATGCATCCACTGCGCGCCGTAAAGCGTGGCGCTGCCGCCTACGCCGGCGAACATCAGCGGGTTGATGTCGGTCTCGCTGGTATCGACCGGGTAATCCACGGGGTTGTCGCGGACGTTCGGGTTCGGGTGCCAGACCTTGGTGCTGACCAGCTCATGCTCGGGACGGGCGCCAGTATAGTCGCCGTAGTCCGGCCAATCGCCCTGCTCCAGCGCGACCACCGACATCCCCGCCCGCGCCAGATGAAGGGCGGCGACGGAGCCGGACGGCCCAGCGCCGACGATGACGACATCCACCTCCTCATCGCGGGCGCGACGGCTGCCGCTTCTCGATCCGATGTCCGTACTCACGCGGTTCCTCCTGTTGTCGGCTGTTCGTCCGGCACGGCCTCAGACGATCCGTGCGCGGTAGAACGCGGCGGCGCCGATGATGATCACGCCCTTGATCATGAGCTGCGCCTCGATCGGCATGCCCCAGAGAATGACGATGTTGGAAATGACGATCAGGACGGCAACGCCTAGAAGCGCGCCAAAGATGCCGCCGCGACCGCCGGAAAGCGCCACGCCGCCCATCACCGCCGCGACGATGCTGTCGAGCTCGTAGCCTTGGCCGACCCAGTTGGAGACGGTGCCGACATAGCCGAGCAGGAAAAGCCCGCCGATGCCTGCGAGCACGGAGCAGATGACGTAGCAGATGATGGTGACGCGATCGGGCGAGATGCCATTCAGAAGCGCGGCCAGCGGATTGCCGCCGACCATGTAGACCTCGCGGCCGAAGCGCGAGCGGTGCAGCACCACCCCGAGGATCGCCGCAAGGACGAGAAGCGTGAGCAGATTTACCGGCACGCCGTAGAGCTTGCCGCTGGCGAGATAGCTCATGCCCGGCGGCAGCGTGCTGACCGGAGCACCACCGGTATAGGCGAAACGGACCCCCTGCAGGATGATCATGGTGGCGAGCGTCGCCAGGAACGGCGAGACGCGGCGCTTGGTGACAAGATAGCCGTTCAGGAGGCCGACCAGCGCGGAAAAGAGGATCGCGGCAAGGAAGATGACGGCGATCATCTCGTTTGAGTTGGCGCGGAAGGCGGTCGCCAACACCGCGACCGTGGCCATCAGCGAGGCGACGGAGAGGTCGAGGCCGCGCACCAGGATGACGAAGGTCTGGCCGAGGACGACCATGCCGAGCGGCGCGGCGATCGTCAGAAGGTTGACGATATTGGCGAGGTTCAGGAAGGCCGGCGAGGTCAGATGCGCGACGACCAGAAGAACGACCAGGAAGAAGGCCAACCCGAAGCGCTCCACGAGCGCGCTCACTTGCATGCCCTGACCCTTGGGCGCCGTGCGTTTTTCGGCGAGTTCCATCGGCTCAGCTCCGCCGCGATCGATGGAAGCCGACGGCGGCGATGATGATGAGCCCCTGGATGACCCATTGATAGAACGAGGACACGTTGGAGAAATTCAGAAGGTTGTTCAGCAGCGAGACGAGGAAGACGCCGAGAAGCGTGCCGAAAACGCCGCCGCGGCCCCCAGCGAGGATCGTGCCGCCGACCACGACCGGTGTGATCGACTGTAAGGTGAGCGCTGTGCCGATGCGCGGATCGCCGACACCGGTCCGCGCCGTCAGGAACACCGCGGCAATGCCGGCGCAGAGGCCGGAAAGCGCATAGACGAGTATCAGCGTGCGGCTGACCGGCACGCCGTTCAGCCGCGCCGCCTCGTGGCTGCCGCCGACGAAGTAGACGTCGCGGCCAGAACGCGTCGATTGCAGCCACACACCCGCGACGGCGAAGAGCACGATCAGTGCAATCGCCGGAATCGGCACGTTCCAGATCGTGCCGTAGGAAAGGTCCTCGAAGGCAAAGGGCACCGATCCGCCCGGTTCCTTGCGGTAGAGGAGCGTGCCTCCGAGCAGGATCGACGACATGCCGAGGGTCACGATCAAAGGATGGACGCGCAGATAGACGGTGAGGATGCCGTTCACCGCGCCAATCGCGGCGCTGCCGATGAGCGCGATCACGACGGCGACAACCATCAGATCCGGCTGCCATTCAAGAAAGTTGGCGAGGAAGACGGTCACCGTTCCGACGAGCGCGCCGATCGCGAGGTCAATGCCGCCGGTCAACATGACAAAGGTCTGCCCGAGACTGGCGATCCCGAGCACGATCATCTGCTGAAAGAGGTTGGAGAAATTGCGCCAGGTGAGAAAGCGGTCGGAGAGGTTTGCCCCGACGACGAGGAGAACCACGATCAGGCCGAGCACGATCAGATAGGACGGAAGGAGCCGGTTCCGCGTGAAGGCGGAGGCGATCGCGGTCATGAGGCTCCCGCTTCCCTTGCAGCCGCGTCACCGGCGGTGACGCGATCGTGCGACACGACGGCCAGCGCCATGACTTTCTCTTCCGTCATCTCCTCTCCGGCAAGCTCGCCGGATACCCTGCCCTGCGCCATCACCACGATGCGATCGGCAAGCCCGATGACCTCCGGCAGCTCGGAGCTGATCATGAGAATGGCGGTCCCCTTGTCGGCGAGGGCGCGGATCAGCCGGTAGATCTCCACCTTCGCACCGACGTCGATCCCGCGCGTCGGCTCGTCCAGGATCAAAAGCGTATTGGCGATGCGCGACCAGCGGCCGAAGAGCACCTTCTGCTGATTGCCGCCGGACAGCGCGCCGACCTTCACGTCGGCCGAGGGAGTCGCGATCGAGAAGGCACGAATCTGCTCATCGGCGATCGTCTTCTCGGCCTGGTTCTGAAGAAGCCCCCGATCGGTAATGTCGCCGAGCGACGGCGCGACGATGTTGGAGGCAATCGAAAGCTGGCGGAAAAGCCCCTCCTCCTGCCGGTTCTCGGTGAGGAACCCGATGCCGGCGCCGATGGCGGAACGCGGCGTCGCGGCACGGAAGGCTTCGCCCTTCAGCCTGATCGCTCCGGAATCGATCGGCCTTCTGCCGAAGACGGCTTCGGCCACGTCCGTACGTCCGGAACCAACCATGCCGGCGAGGCAGACGATCTCCCCTTCCCGCACGTCGAAGCTGACGTCCTGCACGCGCCGCCCTGAGACGAGGTTCTCGACCTCAAGCACGACCGGCTTCGACGGATCGGGCGCAGGCCGCGAGGGAAAGATATCGGCGAGCTGACGGCCGACCATCATCCGAACGAGAGCGTTGCGGTCGATGTCGGCAACATCAGCTGTTCCGACGACGCGCCCATCCTTCAGCACGGTGACGCGATCGGCGATCTCGAAGATTTCCTCAAGCCGGTGGGAGATATAGACCAGCGCGATGCCGGACGCCTTGAGGCGCCGCATCTTTTCGAAGAGCGCATCGACCTCGCGACCGGAGATCACCGCGGTTGGCTCGTCGAGGACGATAAGCTTGGCCTCGCCGACAAGCGCCTTGGCAATCTCCACCATCTGCTGGTCGGCCAGCGTTAAATCGGCCACAAGCGTCCGTGCCGGGATCTTCACACCGAGACCTTCGAGCACCTCTTCGGCGCGGCGTACGCGCTCGCTGCGCGAGATGAGCCCCAGCATACCGCGCGGCTGCTCGTCGATGAGGATGTTCTCGGCAACGGAGAGCTCGGGAAAGAGCGCAAGCTCCTGATGGATGACGTGGATGCCGGCCTCGTGCGCATGGCGGGGCGAATGCCAGATGACCGTCTTTCCCTCGAACTCGATGGTACCGGAATTGGGCGCTGTCGCTCCCCCGATGACACGGGTCAGCGTCGACTTGCCCGCTCCGTTTTCGCCGAGAAGCGCATGGATCTCCCCGGGCATGACGACAAAATCCACCTGATCCAGCGACTTGACGCCGGGATAGACCTTGTCGATCGCCGTCAGTTTGATCGTGGGCGTCGCCATCTCGTTCTACAGCTTCGGCTCCCCGCCTCGCGCCTATCCGGAATAGAGGAACCGACCGAAAAGGAAACAGCCGGCGCGTCGATCCGCGCCGGCCAGGGCAACAGACCCCTACTTCGGATATTCGGGGTTGAAAGTGGCAGGGTTGTAGCCGGCCGGAAGCCCGTTCGAGGGCGACAAGTCACCCGGATCGTCCATGCTCACGTGATCGAGCGGACGCCGATCCGCCTTGACGGACGGCGTGTCGGCACCCTCGGAGACAACCACCTGCATATTCACTTCCTTCACGGCCGGCACGGCGATGCCATGCAGAACGTCAAGCGCCGTCTCCACACCGGTGATGCCCATGGAGGTCGGGTAGTCGATACCGACCATCGGCACGTCGTACTCGACGGAGAGCTGATACATCCGCGCAATGTCGCCACCGGTCACGGGCGGAATCTCGCCCTTCTTGTAGCCGGCATCGATATAGGCCTCGATCGCGCCGGAGCCCTGCAGGGCGCTGTCGGCCAGCACGCCGTCGATCTGGTCGCCGTATTTCTGCAAGAGCGCAGCCATGACCTGCTTGCCGGTCGCCGGGTTCCAGTTCGTGTACTGCATGTCGAGGACTTTGATGTCCGGGTACTTGGCGAAGACCTCCTTGTTGGCGCGAATGCGGATCTCCGCCGGGCTTGCGCCGGCGACGCCGGGCAGCATGACGATGTTGCCCTTGCCCTTGAGATATTCGGCAAGCCACGTCGCCTCGATCCGGCCCACCGCCGCGTCGGAGGCGGTGATGAAGGTGATGTAGTTCTCAGGCGTCGTCACCTTGCGGTCGACGAGGACGACGGGAATGCCCTGCCGCGTCGCGCGGCCGACGACGGAGTCGAGCGCTTCCTCAGTGGCCGGAGCGATGAGCAGAAGATCGACGCCCTGGCTGATGAGGTCCTGGATGTCGTTGATCTGCTTCGCCGGGTCGTCGTTCGCATCGGTCACGAGGAAGTGGGCGATCTCGTCCTTGTGCTCTCCGGCCGCCCAAAGCACGCCGTGCTGAAAGGCAACGCGCCAGGCGTTGGAGATCGACGCGTTGGAGAAGCCGATGACGTAGGGGCCATCCTTCTTATACTTGCTGGTGTCGACCATCGAATTGACGCCGGGGTTCCACAGCCATGTGCGCGGAACGCCGTAGTAGCCAGGCTTGTCCTCAGCCGATGCACCGGCAACCGCCGTCAGGCTGACGGCGGCGGCCAGCGCGAGCTGCGTCGCGCAACGGCCGAGCGCCTTGAAGTGGGTGTTGTTCAGCATGCTTCCTCCTTATCGGTTATCGTTATTGCGGCAGACGACCGGGTGGGTCGCGCGCTTCGCAAGCAGATTGGGAATTCGGCGGGGAGCCTCGGCCCGAGCCCGAGCTACCGTGTCGCTATCCTTCTCCCCCAGCGCACCGTGACAGAGCTATCACTGGCGGAAGGTTACCAGTTCACGCCAGCAACCGGTCAATCGCCGCCCGGGTAATAGCCGATATTACGTCGCCTCGATTTCGCTGCGTATTAGACTGACCCCAAAACCAATGCTTGCGGTGAGCCTTGGCGCCTTCGGCGCTCGACACCGATACGCGGGGAGGATGAATGAATATTCTGGTCGTATTGCGCATGATGCCGGACCCCAGCGGAGAGCTCGAGCTTGCTGAGGACGGCATGGCGCTCGACCGTGAATGGCTCGACCTCAAGCTGAACGATTTCGACGACCACGCCTTGGAAGAAGCCGTGCTGCTCAAGGAGGCCTACGGCGCGAGCGTGACCGCGGCGGCCGTCGGCGAAGGCGCCAATCGCGTGCTGCATATGGCGCTCGCGCGCGGCGCCGACCGCGCGATTCTCGTCGACTGCGATCCCGGCGCGATGATCTCGTCGCGTGCCCTGGCGAAAACCGTCGCCGAGTTGGCAAAGCAGAACGGCATCGACCTCATCCTGACCGGCGTACAGACGCCGGAGGACGTTTTCGGCCAGCTCGCGCCCTATGTCGGCGCGCTTCTTGATTGGCCGCATGTCAGCTCGACCAGCGGCGTCGCCTTCGCGGAGGGCGAGGTGCAGGTCTCGCAGGAGCGCGGCGGCGGCGCGACGGCGCATTATTCGGTCCAATTGCCGGCCGTCCTCGGTGTCCAGACCGCGAGCAAGGCGCCGCGTTACGTGTCCGGCAGCAAGCTTCGCGAAGCCGCCAAGGCGGAGATCGGCAAGGTCTCGCAAAGCGCCGACCTGCTGCCGGAGGCGAGCCGCATCACGGCACTTCGGCCACCGAGGAGTGACAAAAACGGCGTGAAGCTCGGCAGCAATCCGGAAGAGGTGGCGACCGTGCTGCTGACGCTCTTCGCCGAACGCGGGCTGACCAGGAAAGCCGCGCAATGAAGATTTTGATCTGCGTGGAAACGATAGGCGGGGCGATCGATCCGCTGGCGCTGGAGTTGCTTTCCGCCGCGCGCGCGATCGCGGGGCCGGGCGACGAGGTCGTCGCCCTCGTGGCGGGCGATGGCGCGATGGCGGGCGCGACGCTCGGCGGCGCCGACCGGGTGGTCGCGATTCCGCACCCGACGGCGGAGACAATGACGGCGGAGGTCTATGGCCGCATCCTGCGCCAGGTCGTCGAGCAGGAATCACCGGGCGCAATCCTGATCGGCTACACGGCGCTCGGGCTTGACGTCGCGCCGCACCTCGCGGGCCGCACCGGCTATCCGCTCGTCGCCTACGTCACGGCGCTCGGCAGGAGCGGAGACACTGTCACGGCGGTGTCGCAGATCTATGGCGGCAAGCTCGTAGCGGAAAGCGAGTCCCCTCTTCCCGCCGTCTTCATGATCAATCCCGGCCGCTTCGCCGAAACGCCGGCCGCGGCGCTTGCCGCCGATCGCATCACGACGCTTTCCCCGGTGCCTCTCGATGGGCTGAAGGTGCGGCCGCTGCGCGAGGACGTGCCCGACGGCAAGATCAACCTCGCCGCTGCGGAGCGGATCGTGTGCGTCGGCCGGGGCATCGGCGAGGAAGGCAATATCGAAATCGCCAAAGAGCTTGCCGATCTTCTGGACGCGGAGGTCGCCGGGAGCCGACCGGTGATCGACAACGGCTGGCTGCCCAAACCGCGCCAGGTCGGGAAATCCGGCCAGAAGGTGAAGCCGAAGCTTTATCTCGCGCTCGGCGTTTCCGGCGCGCCGGAGCATCTTGAGGGCATGGGTAGTTCCGACCTCATCGTCGCCATCAACACGGATCCGACCGCGCCGATTTTCGACGTGGCCCATTACGGGGCGACGTGCGATCTCTTCGATCTTCTGCCGATCCTCTCGGAAGGCCTGAAAACCTCGACCGGGCTCTGATGGAGACGCGAAACATTGCGCTCTGGCTCGCTGTGCTGGCAGCGTTCGCGCTGACCGCTTGGCGTGCGCGAGGCTATGCCCGCGCGCTCGCCAGCGCGCCGGCTGCGCAACGCTTCGACCGGCCGCTCGTGCGGCTCGGGGGCGTGATCGAGGCGATCGGACTGCATAGGCGGCTCTTGCAGCGGCCGCTCTCCGGCACGCTGCATCTGATGATCTTCGTGTCGTTCTTCGTGCTGTTCACGGCGATCGTGCAGGCCTTCGGGTCAGGGCTCATTCCGGGATTCAGCCTCGCTCCAATCGGAGGCAGGAGCTGGATCGCGCTGCTGCAGGATGCCTTCGCGGTCGTCATGCTCGCTGGCGTCGCGCTGGCGGTGTGGCAGCGCTTCGTCATCCGCCCGGACCGCTTCAAAGGATCCAACCGGGCCGACGCCACGATCATCTATGCGCTGATCGTGGCGATCGTCGCCAGTATGCTTCTGGAACAGGCCTTTGCAATCGCCGGCGGCGCGCCGGGCGCGTGGCGGCCTGTCTCTTCCGCGCTCGCCTCGCTCGTACCAACGGCGCTCCTCCCAGCCGAGGGCGAGGCATTTTTCTACTGGGTGCACATCGCCTCGATCCTCGCCTTCCTCGTCTACATTCCGGGATCCAAGCACCGGCACATGTTCCTGGCGGCGCCGAACGTCTATTTCCGCTCGCTGCAGCCGAAGGGCCGCTCGCCCGATATCTCGGCGGAGCGCGGCGCGAGCGGAGCCAACACCATCGCCGCGTTCGACTGGAAGAGCCGGCTCGACCTGATGTCGTGCACCGAATGCGGACGCTGCCAGGCGGCTTGCCCGGCCTATGCCGCCGGCCTGCCGCTCAACCCGAAGCTCCTCATCACCGACCTTCGCGACGCGATGATCGAAGAGAAGACGGACACCCCGCTCCTCGGCCACGCCATCCGGGAAGAGACGATCTGGGCCTGCACCACCTGCCGGGCCTGCATGGAGGTCTGCCCACTCCACATCGAGCACGTGCCGAAAATCCTCGACATGCGGCGCTACCTCGTCGACGAGGGCCGCATCCAGCCGGGGCTGCAGGAGGCGTTCTCCAATATCCAGCGGGTCGGCAACTCGATGGGCAAGTCGGCGCGCATGCGGGCACGCTGGATCAAGGATCTGCCGTTCAAGGTCAAGGACGCGCGCAAGGAGCCGGTCGACGTCCTTTGGTTCGTCGGCGACTACGCCTCCTTCGATCCGCGCGTGCAGCCGGTGACGCGCAAGGTCGCAACCCTGCTTAACGCGGCGGACGTCGATTTCGGAATCCTCTTCGAGGCGGAGCAGAACAGCGGCAACGACGTGCGCCGCTCCGGTGAGGAAGGGCTGTTCGAGACACTTGCGCAGGCGAACATCGACGCCATCGGCGCCTGTACCTTCAAGCGCATCATGACCACCGATCCGCATAGCCTGAACGCGCTCAAGAACGAATATCAAAGCCTAGGCAGCGGATTCGAGATTCAGCACTACACGGCGCTCCTGGCGGAGCTGGTCGTGGCCAGGCAGCTTCGCGTGCGCCAGACGTCCGGCGAGACGGCGACCTATCACGACCCCTGCTATCTCGGCCGCTACAATGGCGGCTTCGATGCACCGCGCGCGCTGATCGCGGCCGCTGGCTACCAGCTGCACGAGATGCCGCGCTGCCGGGAGAACTCATTTTGCTGCGGCGCGGGCGGCGGCCGCATCTGGGCCGATGACGCAGGCGTCAATGAACGTCCGAGCGAGAACCGCATCCGCGAGGCGCTTTCGCTCGGAGATGTCGGCCTCTTCGTGGTCGCCTGCCCGAAGGACAAGGTCATGTACAGCGCCGCGGCGGAGGCCGTCGAGGGCGGTTCCGCCCTCCGCGTGGTCGACGTGGCGGAGCTTCTGGAGCCCGCCGAGGCAGGCGGGACGGGGATCGATGGCGCGGCCCGCATGGAGATGGCCGAAGCCTGAGGGAACTCAGAACGACGACGGACCGCGGCGTCCTCGCATCAAAGGGGTAGAGAATGAGTGAGATGAAGATCGGTTTTGTCGGTGTCGGAAAGATGGGGCAGCCGATGGCTCGCCGCCTGATCGCCGCCGGCTACGAGGTTTTCGCCTACGATACGGACCCGGCGGCCGTGAAGGCAGTCGTTGACGACGGCGCTAAGGCGATGCCGGGACCGAAAGCGGTCGCCGATGCCGCCGACATCGTCTTCGCCAGCCTGCCGAGCCCGGCAGTGCTTGAAGCCGTGGCGCTCGGTGACGGCGGGATCGCGGACGGAGAAAAGGTTCGCATCTTCATCGATATCTCCACCACCGGGCCGCGCACCGCGGAACGGGTCGCGCAGGGGCTGGCAAAGCGGAACATCGTTGCGGTCGATTCGCCGGTCAGCGGCGGGCTTGCCGGCGCGCGCAACGGCAAGCTTGCCGTAATGGTCTCGTGCCCGAAGGCGACGTTCGCGGAGGTCGAGCCGGTCTTGAAGAACTTCGGCAAGCTCTTCTTCATCGGCGAAAACCCCGGCGCGGCGCAGACCATGAAGCTCGCCAACAACCTCCTCGCCGCGGCGGCGCTGGCGGTTTCCTCCGAAGCCGTGGTCATGGGCGTGAAGGCGGGCCTCGATCCCAAAATCATGATCGACGTCATCAACGCCGGAAGCGGCCGCAACAGCGCCACTGAGGACAAGTTTCCCAAGGCCGTGCTGCCGCGCACCTTCGACTTCGGCTTCGCGACCGGCCTCTCCTTCAAGGACGTCCGGCTCTGCCTCGACGAAGCGGAGGCGCTCGGCGTGCCGATGGTGGTGGGCAGCGCGGTACGGCAGATGCTGTGCATGACCAACGCGCTCTATGGCGCCGACAGCGACTTTACCTCGATGGTGAAAACGGTCGAGAGCTGGGCGCACGTCGAGGTCGGGTCGGCCCAGCCGAAGACGGATGAACCGAAGTCCGCGGTCGGATAGCGCGGCTGTGATGCAGGGCGAATCTCTACGAGCTCTATGCGCTCCGCTACGGCCACCACGCGCGCCGGTCGAGCAAGCTCGGAGGATCGCCCCCGGTCACGACCCGCTGGTCGTCGCCCGCTATCCGGCTGCGCGCCCAAGCGTGCCGGACATCGTGCGGCTCGATCTTTCCCTCAGGAACTAGCTCTTCTGAGAGGAGCGCCCGGCGCTTGCGCCGGGGGGCCGCCACGGCTGCGTGGAGATGATGTCGCGCACTTCTTTGCGGACGGTGCGGATCATGGCGCGGGTGGTCGCAGACATCGGACGCTGGTTCGACGTGGCGAGCAGCAGCGTCCGCGTCAGGGGCGGGTCGAGCGACCAGCAGCTTATGCGCTTCGCCTCCACGAGGTGGTGCACCGAGGCGTAAGGCAGAACCGTGAATCCGGCCCCCTCCTCCACGAGGAGCAGCGCCGAGGGCATCGCCTCAAGTTCCATCTCGATGCGCGGCTCGACACCGTGCTCCGCCAGCACGTCGTCGAGGAGCCGGCGCAATCCGTGCGGGCGGCTGGGCAAGATCATCGGAAGCCTAGCGAACCAGTCGAGCGACAGCGGCCCCGTTCCCATCTCCTCCGGATAGCGGGTGGGTCCGAGCATGAAGAGCTCGTCCTCAACCAGCGGCTCGGTCAGGACGGAAGGATGGGTCGGCGAGTTGTAAAGCACGGCTGCGTCGATGCGCCCGAGCGTCAGCCATTCGAGGACGTGACCACTGAAACCCTCGATGATCCTCAAGGCAATATGCGGGTATTCGTTCTTGATCTTCTTCACGAGAGGGACCGTGAGCACGGTGCCAACCGAAGGTGGCACTCCAACGATCAGCTTTCCCGTCGGGCTCATTTGAAACGTGCTGATCTCGGATTTCGCGCGCGACAGCGCGCCGAGAATATCGTCGGCGTGCTGCTTCAGGAGACGCCCCGCCTCGGTCAACGTCACGCCACGGCCGTTGCGATAGAAAAGCTCCACGCCAAGCTCGTCCTCGAGGCTGCGAACGTGGCGCGTAACAAGCGGCTGGCTGACTGAAAGCGAGATCGCAGCCTTGGAAAGGCTGCCAGCAACCGCGACTTCAGAAAACACCTGGAGTTGCTTCAGATCCACGCCCTCGCCTCCGGCAAATCGGACAGAAGCACCCTTAATTCCTTCGGAGCTAACCAGATATACCAGCCTCGTGCGGCGGCGGCCAGCGATTGCCTAAGGACAGCTTGGACGGCAGCTCAGCAGGCATGGATGCGACGCACTCCGCGAGCGGCGGCGCAACCGGGCCACTGGGACGGCGCTGTCATCCTCGGAGAGCCGAACGCCGTGTGGTGCGCAATCTATGCGGCTGCACGGAAGCTTCGGCACAAAAGATGGAACCGTTCCGATTGAGTCCTACGCGGTCGAAGAGGACTAGAGGAGACGAAGGTGCCATCGGTCGATGTAAAGGCCTTGGCGGGTGTATTCAGCTCCGCGGGGCGCCGTCACCGACAAGTGGGGGCGGTGGTCAAACTGGAACCCTATCGTTTCCAATATTCGTCCGGCGGCGGGCCATAGTCCTGCAGCATGCAGGAATAGACCGCCGTGTCATCAAAGGGGTAGCGCGCTTCCATCTCGGGCGTCAGCGTCACGCCGATGCCGGGAGCTGTCGGCCGGATCAGGCGCCCCTTCTCGATCCGCCCCTGGTCGCCGATCATCTCGGTGCCGAGCGGAAAGTCGAGCATCGGAAACTCGACGAGCGATCCGTCGCCGGCAAACGCTGCGTAATAGCTCGCCATGATCGCCGCTGCGCCGCCCCAGGCGTGGACCACGACGCCGACATCCTTCTTCTTCGCCGCCGCGAAGATTTCCATGACGGCGGAGATGCCGCCGATCACCGACGCGTCGGGCTGCACGAAGGCATACACGCCGGCGTTCAGGCGATCGATCATCTCCTTCGGCGTCGTGATGATCTCGCCGCCGCAAACGGGCACATCGGTCCTCTTTCGCAGCTCCCTGAACCCTTCCGGCGCATCCGGCCCGATCGCCTCTTCGATGAAGAGCATGCGCGCATCGGTCTCGGCGTGCACGGCTTTGACGAAGGCGACGACGTCGTCGACCGCCTGCGGCGGATCGGCGAGGTTCTGGCACATGTCGACGCCGACGCGGATGCCGCGCTTCGCCGCCTCGTCGAGCACCCAGGCGGTGCGGTGGATGTCGCGCTTCACCGAGCGCATTTTGTAGATCTTGATGCCCTTCTGATCGAGAAGATCGAGCTCGCGCAGGAACTGCTCCTTTCGGTCGCAACAGCCGCCCGAGCCGTAGATCTCGATGCTCTCTGCCTTCGCTCCACCGAGGAGATCGTAGACCGGCTTGCCGAGGCTCTTGCCCCTGGCGTCCTGCAGCGCGATCTCGAAGGCGCTGATGACGTGGCGCGCCGCGCCCTGCAGCGACCAGTAATCGCAGACGCTGCGCAAATCCCTGACGCGGCGCTCGATCTCGAAGCCGTCCCTCGCGAGGACGTACGGCGTGCACAGTTCGACGATCGACTTAAAGACGAGCGGCGCGAAGACGGCGAGATAACCCTCGCCGAGCCCAGTGACGCCATTGTCGAGCGTCACCTCGACCATGCCGATGGTGCGCTTCGGCCCGTTCGGGAAGCACTCCTTGATCTCCGGATCGTCCGCGTCGGCATAAGGAGAGCTGAGCAGCACACAGCGGACGCGCGCGATATTCGGCATGTCTTCCTCTTTGAAAGCGGCGGCGATTCAGTGGCGCGTGCGCCGTACCGATACGTGCCAGGGGATTGTCAACCGTTCCGCGAGCGTCACAAGGCCGAAGAGCGCGAGCCCCAGGAGCGTGAGCAGAAAAATCCCGGCGAAGGCAAGGTCGGGGCGCATGTTGCCGGTGACGATCTGGATATAGAAGCCGAGCCCCTGATCGCTGCCGATGAACTCCGCGATCGTCGCGCCAACGGTGGCGTTGATGGCGGCGTATTTGAAGCCCACGAAGCATTGCGGCAGCGCCGCCGGCAGCCGCACCTTGAGGAAAGCGCGCAGCGGGCTTGCGCCGGTTGAGCGGCAGAAGCGCTCAAGCTCGTCGGAAAGCGATCCGAAGGCCAGGATCGCATTGAGCACCACCGGGAAGAAGCACACGAGGATCACGATGATGATCTTGGGCAGGATGCCGAAGCCGAGCCACGAGATGAAAAGCGGCGCGAAGGCGATCTTCGGCGTCATCTCGAGGCTGACGAAGAACGGATAGATGGTGCGCCGCAGGATCGAGGAGAAGGCGATCGCGAGCCCGAGCGGCACCGCAAAGAGCACCGCCAGCAGATAGCCGATCAGCGCCTCCGCGCCGGTGATGTAGGTGTATTCAAGAAGCCGCGGAATGTCGGCGGAGGCGTTGGTTATGATCTGCGTCGGTTTCGGCAGGATGTAGAAGGGGATCGAGAAAATATCGATCGAGAATTCCCAGAACAGGAAGAAGCATACGAAGAAGATAACGAAGAGCCACGAGCGCCCGAGCGCCGCGAAGAACGGTCGCACACGGGCTGAGAAACCGCGCTCCGGCGCTTCAGATGACGCCGTAGCCATGGAATATCTCCTGGATGCCACCGACCAATGTGACGAACTCGCGGCTCTTTTTCACCTCCAAAGTGCGCGGATAGGGAAGATCGACGTCGATCACCCGATCGATCCGCCCGGGGCGCGGTGTGATCACGCAGATACGGTTCGAAAGCTGCACCGCCTCCTCGATGGAGTGCGTGACGAAGACCACAGTCGGCTTCTTCGTCATCCACAGTGCCTGCAGGTCGGTGCGGATCGACTCGCGCGTCATCGCGTCGAGCTTTCCGAGTGGCTCGTCGAGAAGCAGCGTATCAGGCTCGTGCACCATCGCCTGGCAGAAGGCGGCGCGCTGCTGCATCCCGCCGGAGAGCTCCCAGGGATGATTGCGCTCGAAGCCGGAGAGGCGCACGGAGGCAAGAAGCGCGCGGATGCGTTCCTCGTATTTGCGCACGTCTAGCCCGCGCAGCTCGAGCTGAAGCGCGACGTTGTCCCAGACGTTCCGCCATGGCACCAGCGTGTTGTCCTGGAACATGATGCCGACGTCGGTCTGCGGGCCCTTGACCTCGGCGCCGCCGACGCTGACGGAGCCGGCGCTCGGTTCGAGCAAGCCAGCGATGATGAGCATCAGCGTGGACTTGCCGCAGCCCGACGGCCCGAGCAGCGACACGAACTCGCCAGCCTCGATCGTCAAATCCGCGGGGCCGAAGGCATGCACCGCGCCGGGGCCCGAGCCGAAGGTCTTGGCAAGCCCGCGAAGCTCGATGCTGGCGCTCATGTCACGGGCCGTAACGGCAAGCGATCCTCTCCGGCAAGGCGGAAAAATGCGAGGTCCGGCCCTGGGCCGGACCTCTGGAGAAAACGGTCTTCGAGCGCCTAAGGCACGAAGTCGTTCGTGTAAAAGGCGGATGCCGGCTGATCGGTCTTGAGGTCGTTATACTCCTTCATCAGCGCGAGCATCGAATCCCAGTCCCCGGGCACATTGTAGCCGAGGCGCTTGTCCGTGTTGCCGGCGGAATAGAGAACGCCAAGCGTTACGTCGAGCACTTCGCGCGCCTGCGCCTTGCCGGCGTCCTCGGCCATCGTGCCGCCGACGATGTCGGCCATAGCGGCGATCGCGGCGTCGGGGTCCTTCTCCGCCTCCTGATAGGACTTCACGGTCGCCTCCATGAAGCGCTTCACAAGGTCCGGCTTGTTGGCGACCGTGTCCTTGGTGGTGACGATGCAGTAGCCGACCTGGTTCACGCCGTAATCCGAATAGGGGAAGGTGACGGGCGGCTCGCCGCCGTTCGCCTTGATCTCCGCCGGCTTGTCGTCGAGACCGCCGAGAATGCCGACGGCGCCGCCGGCCCCCTGCAAGTAGCTCGACACGAGCGCGCCTTCCGGCACATTGGTGATGTGCACGTCGTCTTCCGTGAGCCCGGCGTTCTTCAGCACTAGCGGGAAGAAAGTGTTGACGCCGGCATTCGCGGTCGTCAGCAGCGACTTGCCCTTCAGATCCTGGATCGTCTTCACGCCAGCATCCGGACGCACGATGATCGCCTCGGTGCCCGCCGCGTCGATGACGCCGACGGAAACGAGCGGCGCGCCGCCCGCCGCGAGACTGATCATCGAGGCGCACGAGCCGTAGGAAAAGTCGCTGTCGCCGTTCGCGACGAGGCGATGCGCCGATCCCGAGCCGTTGCCGGAACGGATGTCGAGATTGATGCCGTTATCCTTGTAGTATCCGCGGTCCTTGCCGAGCGCGAAGCCGGCATGCGACCCGTAATACATCCAGTTGAGACGCAGCCGGACGTCGTCATCGGCGTTCGCGGTCCCGGAAAATACGGCGAGCGCCAGAACGGCGGCGCTGGCGATGAAGCCTGTCTTGATAGACATCTCTGCTCTCCCTCCTTGCTTGAACTCTCTCGCTAACACCCTCCAGAAAACGGGACAGGCGGCCGGTGCACCTCAACCGGCGCGTCTGATGCCGCCCGCGCCTTCGAGCCGCGGCACGCCCGTCTGCTGCATCATCTTCAGCGTCGCGTCGCGGTAGCACTCGCGAATGTCGCGCGTCGGCGGCCGGCAGCGGCTCGACGGAAGTCCGATCAGCTCCATGCACAGCTTGTCCAGATACCCGTCGCCGCTCGTATAGTTGCGCTCGATCTCGGTCCAAAGGTGATAGTAAGGCATCGCCTCTTCGACGAGCATGCGGGCGATCTCGGGGTAGTTCTTCGCCTCGACCTCGTCGACGAGCTTGATCCCCCATTCCGGCCAGTAGTTGCACAGGTGCACCTCGAAGGCGCGCGCGCCGAGCGCCGGCATGGCGCTGAAGGCGAAGAAGAGGTTGTTGTCGATGATGGTGAAGCGGTCGGCGAAGATCGACGTGACCGTCTCGAACTCCATAGCGTCGGTGCGCGGCGTCGCCCATTTCAGCCCGACGACGTTCGGCACTTCCGCGAGGCGGTGCACCATGTCGAGCGAGATGTTCGTCGCCGTCCAGAACGTATTGTAGACGATCAGTCCGACCTGTGGCGCGGCCTCGGCGGCGGCACGGATATATTCCTCGAAATCGGCCTGGGTGTGGGTGAAGTAGAACGGGCAGGAGACCTGGATGAAGTCTACGCCGAGTCGCTGCGCCGATTCCGCCAGACGGATCAGCTCCAGCGTGCTTGTCGTCTGGCATCCCATGGTAACCGGAAGCCGGCCGTCGCATTCCTCCACGACGATCGAGGCGACGCGCAGCCGCTCCTCGAAGCTCATGGTGGAGAAATCACCCGCCGCGCCGCCGGCAAGCAGCGTCGCATTGCGCTCGGTCAGGCCATTGTCGATGAGGAAGCGGACATAGGCGCGCAGCGCCTCTTCGTTCACCGGCCAGCCCGGCTCGTCGCCGAACGGCGTCGGCACGGTGACGTAGCAGCCTTCGAGACGTTTCCTCAGACGCTCGGCGTCGGCGGGTGTCATGCGCTCAACCCTTATGCATGCTTCGCAGCGCGCGACTTCTTCGGCTCATCGCGAAACCTCAGTCGGCCAGCTCGAAACGCGTGCAGAGCACGTATTGCAGCGGACGTTCGCCCTCGCTCCATTCGTGATAGGAGGCGACGATCGTCCCGTCCGGCATCTGCGTCACGCTCGGATAGCCGATATGCTGGTAGACGCCCGGATTGTTCCAATCGATCCGGCCGCTGCCGTATTTTCCCGATGCGGGCGACATACGGCTCGACCCCGGCCGCTCCGCCTCGCTCTTGCCCGGCACGCCGCCTTCGCGGATGACGAACTCGTTCTTCACGTCCCAGGTGACACCGTCCTCGGACACGATACCGCGCACGCCGTAGGGCGGACGGCGGTAGCCGTAGATCATCAGGGTGCGGCCGTCGTTGAGTGGGATGAGCTCGGGCGGATATCCCCAGATGTTGGTCCATTTCGGCGGCGTCCAGGTGAAGCCGTCGTCCTCGGAGACCACCATCACCATGTTCTTGGCGTCCTGCGACGGATTGATGTGCGTGCGCATGAAGCACACGAGCCGCCCGTCCTTCAGTCGGACGAGACCGGGCTCCTCGTAGTCGATGATGGCGGCCGGATCGAAGGCGAGCGTCGAGTAATATTCCCAGTTGTCGCCGCCGTCGTCGGAGCGCATCAGCGCTGAGCGCGTCGCTTCGCCCTCGCCGAATTCCTCATAGCCATGGATGCGGCCGTAAAGACCCATCAAAAGGCCGCCGTCGGGCAGCTCCCAGCAGCCGACGCGGCAACCGCCGTGCTTCATCGGACGGATGTTGACGGGGATCGGATCGCTCCAGGTCTTGCCGCGATCCTTCGACTTCAGGACTGCTGTGCCAAGCCAGCCCTGCAGCCGGTAGGCCCATGTCCAGTCGCCCCATTGCTCGGTCGTGGGATGCGAGCTCCAGGAGACGCCCTCCGATTTCAGGCCGCGCTTGAAGAAGCCGGTGATCGTGAGGTTGACGATCCAGGTGCCGTCCGACGTTTCGCAGAACCCGCAATCCCAGTTGCCGGTCGTCTCGGTCCACGGCATCACGACTTCCGGCGCAGACCAGGTGAGCCCGCCGTCTGGCGAGCGCGTGAGCAGCGTCTGCCCGCTGTCGTGATGGTAGGGAAACCGCTCTTCGTTGAAGACGGCGATGATCTCGTTCGTCGCGACGCGACGCGTCATGATCTGGTTCACGCAATGCTCGGAATGCGCGAATATCGTGTGGTGAGAGACGTTCTTGATCGCGGTCACGCAGGCCTCTTCAGGGGGCAGATTGCTACGCCGCCGTAATGGCATGCATGGACGTCGGGGACTTTGCACGCGGCGACGAAAACTTTCGACTCCCGGTCGATACATGCCGGAGCGCAAGTCCCGTGCCCGTGTTTCAGCATTTCATCAAGTCCGTGTCGTTCACCGTCAAATCCCACACGACGGCGAGTGCAATACTCGGCCGACGCCGGCTTGGGCCGCGCAGGGCTTCGGCGCCGCCGCCGGAGCGCAAAGCCGAGGGAGATGCCAAATGGCGAAGAAGCAAGGGGCGAAGAAACTGGAAATGAGCCGTCGCCGCTTTGTCGGTTCGGCGGCCGCGATGGGCGCAGCCACCATCATTCCCGGTCGCGCCGCCTGGGCGCAGAGCGACATGGAGCTCGTGCATTGGAGCTGGCTCGCCGCATCCGACGCGGAGGTCTGGGGCAAGATGATCGACGCCTTCAACGAGGCGCATAAGGGCAAGGGTCTTCAGATCAAGCTCGAGGTCGTCCCGGAAGAACAATACGTCACCAAGGTCAACGCCGCCGCCGCGACGGGCCGCGCGCCGGACTTCGGCTGGGGCACAGCGGGCGTGCGCGCGCAGATGGCTGCCGATAAGGTCATCGTCCCCCTCGACCAGCTGGTCGAAAAGGCCGGACTCGACATCGCGGATTTCGACAGCTTCGCCATCAAGCAGGCGCGTTACCCGAAATACGACAACGGGCTCTTCATGATCCCGATGGATCTGATGAGCCTGCAGCCGGAGGTCAACACCGACCATCTGAAGGAAGCCGGCCTCGACCCCGAAAAGTTCCCGGAGGACGGCAAGACCGTTCTCGAATGGGCCGACAAGATGACGAAGCGCGACGGCGACACCGTCACCCGCTCCGGCATCATGATGACCGGCTCCGGCGTGCAGCCCACGGTGACCTGGGGCATCGTCGCCGCGCAGATGGGCTTCCAGCGGGCAAGCGATGACCTGACACAGGCCGCGATCAACCCGGACGCCGGCATCGCGGCGATGCACTGGGTGCTCGACCTCTTCGACAAGTACAAGGTCTCCACCCGCGACGTGACCGACCGCTACAAGGCGTTCGGTACCGGCCAGGGCTCGATCTTCTGGACCGGCCCGTGGACGCTGAACGGTTACGTCGCCCAGAACCTACCCTTCCGCAGCTATCTCTTCCCGAATATCGGCGGGACGCAGAAAACCTACTTCGAGATGGGCGGCATGGAGTTCTACACGCAGTCGGACGAGTCGCGTTACGCCGCCACGATGGAAGCGGTGAAGTGGCTCTCCGACAACTCGTTCCTGTGGACGACGGTCGGGCGCGGCGCGAGCCCGCGCAAGTCGATCCTTGAGCGCCCCGACTACAAGACCGCCGGGCATCCGTGGGATATCCGCGGCGCCTTCGTCGATGGCATGAGCATCGCCACCGAAGGTGAGATCCCGGTCAGGGCCGGCCCGGATTTCACTATCTACTCGGGCGGCAACTTCCTCGCGAAGACGCTGGAGACGGTGTGGGCGGGCCTCGCCAAGCCGGAAGACGTCATGCAGCAGATCAAAGATCAGTGGCAGCGCGGTCTCGACGCCGGCTAGTGTCCTGCGAAACCGGGGCGCGGCGCCAGTCGCGCTTCGGTCCTCCGCAGATCGGAAGCCTGCGCCGATGGCCGAAACGATAGTCGTCGAACGGCAAGCCACGGCGCCCGCTGGCCTCAGCTTCGCGGCCGGCCGCCGTGAGATCGACTGGGCGGGCTACGCGCTCGTCGCCTTCTTTGGCGTGCCTTTCCTGGTCTTCAATGTCGGCCCGGTGCTGTTCGGCATGTATGTCGGCTTCACCGAGTGGGGCATCATCGGCGCGCCACACTGGATCGGCCTCGACAACTATCGCACCGCGCTCGCCGATCCCTGGGTGCGCGTCGCCTTCACCAATATTTTCTACTACGCACTCGTCATCGTGCCGGGCGTCACGATCCTAGGCCTGCTCTTCGCGCTCTTCGTCAATCAGGGCTGGCCGCTATCGGCGCTGGCGCGCACCATCCTGTTTACGCCGAACGTCGTCTCGGCCACCGTCATCGGATTGATCTGGGTGTGGGTGCTCGATACGCAGTTCGGCGTCCTCAATCACTATCTCGGCTATCTCGGCATCGGCCCGATCAAGTGGCTGACCAGCGTGCAATGGTCGCTGATCGGCGTCTCGATCGCGTCGATCTGGTGGGACATGGGGCTCGCCTTCGTGCTCTTCCTGGCGGCGCTCCAGAACGTACCGCGCGACCTCTTTGAGGCGGCGGAAATCGACGGCGCCGGCCCTGTCGCGAGGCTCTGGCACGTCGTGCTGCCGCAGATCCGCCCGACCATCTCGATGGTGGTGACGCTACAGCTCATCTCCACCATGCGCATCTTCAGCCAGGTCTATGTGATGACTGACGGCGGGCCGGCCGGCTCGTCCTCCTCCGTCATCTACTACATCTACAAGACAGCGGTGCAGCAGCAGCGGCTCGGCTTCGCCTCCGCCCTCTCGATCCTGCTCTTCATCGCCATCCTCGCGCTGACGGTCGTGCAGCGCTTCGCGCTGCGGGAGACCGCGCGTGGCTGAACTCGGCGCCATCCTGCGCACGCCGCTGCCGGGCACGCGCCTGGCGCTCAAGGACGTGCCGGTCTGGCTCTTCGGCATGTTCTTCGTGATGCTCTGGGCGGCGCCGTTCGCGTGGATGGTCTCCACCTCGTTCAAGCCGGTGTCGCAGGTGATGACGCCGGTCGTGGAATGGCTGCCGCGCGAGGTGACGTTCGAGAACTATCGCAACGTGATGAAATACCCGATCGCGACCTGGGCGCTGAACAGCGTCATTGTCGCGAGCGTCGCGACGGCGCTCTGCGTGATCTTCGGCGCGATGGCCGGCTACGCGCTGGCGCGCCTGCGCTTTCCGGGCCGCAACCTGATCTTCATGCTGTTCCTCACCTCGATCATGATCCCGCCGGAAGTCGGCGTCGTGCCGCTGCTTCTCGCCATGATCAAGGTCGGCTGGGCGAGCACCTACCAGGCGCTGATCCTGCCGACGATTGCCAACGTGCTCGCCGTCTACATCTTCCGGCAGTTCTTCCTGTCCTTCCCGCGCGAGCTGGAGGAGGCGGCGATCGTCGACGGCGCCGGCGTATTCAAGATATTCTTCCGCATCGCGCTGCCGCTGGCGCGCAGCCCGGCCATTGCGGCGACCGTCATTATCTTCACGCTGAACTGGAACAATTTCCTCTGGCCGCTGCTCATCACCTTCGACGAGAACATGAAAACGCTGCCCGTCGGCATCGCCGCCTTCGCGCCGGTGGTCGGCAGCCACACGCAGCTTGAGGGCTACGCGACGGCGATGGCCGCGGTGACGCTGCTCTGCGTCCCTTCGGTCGTCCTCTTCCTGCTGCTTCAGCGCTATTTCATCGAGGGTATCGCAACGAGCGGGCTCAAGGGCTGACGCGCCCGCACTTCCAACGTCTTCCGGAGAAAGCATGATGCGGGCTGAGCTGTTCATCGATGGAGAGTGGGTTCGCCCGGCATCCGGCAAGACCTTCGCGACGATCGATCCTTCCACCGAAGATTCGATCGGCGAGGTCGGACGCGGGGATGCCGCCGATGTCGACCGCGCCGCGCGCTCCGCCGACCGGGCGCTTAAGGGTGCGTGGCGCGAAATGACACCGGCGGCGCGCGGGCGGCTCATCTCCAAGCTCGCCGACGCCGTCGCCGCCGCGAGGGAAGAGATCGCGCTTCTTGAGACGCTGGACGTCGGCAAGCCGCTGAAGGAATCGCGCGGCGACGTGGACGGCGTCGTCGCGACCCTGATCTACAATGCCGGCGCCGCCGACAAGATGGAGGGCGCCACCATTCCGCTCGGGCCCGCCTTCGTGGACTTCACCATCATGGAGCCGATCGGCGTCACGGCGCATATCGTACCGTGGAACTATCCGCTCGGCATGGCGATCCGCTCGCTCGCGCCTGCGCTCGCCGCCGGCTGCACCGCGGTGCTGAAGCCGGCTGAACAGTCGCCGCTGACCGCGCTGAAGCTTGCGGAAATCGCGGTGTCTGTCGGCATTCCGCCCGGTGTGCTCAACGTGGTCACAGGCTTCGGCGAGGAAGCCGGCGAAGCGCTCGTGCGCCACCCGCTCGTGCGCTCGGTGACCTTCACCGGCTCCGTCGAGACCGGGCGGAAGGTGATGGCCGCGGCATCGTCCGGCCCGAAGCCCGTCGTGCTTGAGCTCGGCGGCAAGAATCCGCTGATCGTCTTCGCTGACGCCGATCTCGATCGCCTCGTGGAGGACCTCGCCGACGCTGCCTTCGGTAATTCCGGACAGGTCTGCTCGGCCTGCTCGCGGCTTCTCGTGGAGGCTTCGATCGCTGGTGAGCTGACCGAGCGGCTGGCGACGCGCGCGGCGAAGATCACCGTCGGCCCCGGGCGCGACGACAAGGACATCGGGCCGCTCGTCTCTGCCGAGCAGTACGCGAAGGTGATGGATCACGTCGAGGCGGCGAAGCGGGCCGGCGCGCGGCTCGCGCTCGGCGGCGGCCGCCCGGAGAATCTCAATCGCGGCTATTTCGTCCAACCGACGCTCTTCGCCGATGTCGATCCCGGCCTCAGGATTATGCGCGAGGAAGTTTTCGGGCCGGTGCTGACGCTGACTCGAATCTCAAGTGAGGAAGAGGGCGTGAGGCTCTCGAACGCGCTCGGCTACGGACTCGTCGCCGGCGTCTATACGCGCGACATCTCCCGTGCGCTGCGGCTGACGCAGCAACTGGAAGCCGGCTCCGTCTGGGTCAATGGCTGGTTCGTCGGCGGGCAGCAGGCGCCGACCGGAGGCATTAAGGATTCCGGCGTCGGCCGCGAGCGCGGCCTGCCCGGCATTCGCAACTATCTCTCGGTGAAGAACGTCGGGATTAGGCTGTAGCCGTCTCGGCGCGGGGCTCGCCCTGCGTGGCGAGGCCGAATTGCTGCCGCAGCTCCGGACGGAAGCGCTCCAGCCGGTCGGCGGAGAATTGCCGGCGGAATTCGCGCGGGCTGACGCCGAAATGCTCCTTGAAGGCGCGCGACAGCACCGACGGCGAAGAGAAGCCGCACGCCTGCGCGATGTCCTGAATCGGCATATCGCCGTAGAAGAGATAATTGCGCGCCGCCTGCAACCGAAGCTTTAGATAGTAGCGCGACGGCGCCTCGCTCAGCGTGTCCTGCATGAGCCGCTCGAGCTGCCGCACCGAGATGCCGGCGCGCGCGGCAAGCACGTCGGTGGAAAGCGGTGCTTCGAGATTCGCCTCCATGTCCTGCACGATGCCCACGAGGCGGTGGTTCACCGGCCCGAACGCATCGTCGGCGGAGACGCGCTGCCTTTCGCCATCGTGGCGGATGCGTCCGCGCACCAGCCCGTTCGCCACGACCTCGGCAAGCGAGCGTCCGTGCTTGTTGGCGATCAGGTGCAACATCATGTCGAGCGTGGCGACGCCGCCGGCACAAGTGATGTGGTTGCGGTCGATCGTGAAGAGCGTGTCGCGAACGTCGATAGTCGGATAGGCCTCGCGGAACATCGGCACGGCTTCCCAGTGAAGCGCCACCGAATAGCCGTCGAGCAGACCGGCCTCGGCCAGCGCGAACTGGCCGGTGTCGACGGCGCCGATCAGCGCACCGTGGCGCTCAAGCCGGCGCAGCCAGGCATGCAGCGCGCGATTGAGGTGCTTGGTCGGGTGATTGCAGGCGAAGACGAGGAGGTTCGGCAGGAACGGGACGTCGGCAATGCCGAAGTCCGGTGTGATGGTCATGCCGTTGCCGGCGCTCACCGGACCGCCGTCGAGCGAAATCAAATGCGTTGAGAAAAGCCGCGCCCCGGCGTTCTGGTTGGCGACGCGCAGCGCCTCGGTCGCCAGGATGAAGGCGTACATGGGAAATTCCGGCAGCAGCAGGAAGCCGAATTTCTCGGTCGCGTCCCCGCCCGCGGATCGATCCGCCTCCGCGGTCACGGCCTTCGGCCCGAGCGTCTCGCGCTGTTGAGTCATGACGGACAGCGTCAAGTTCGCGACGCCTTTCGTCAAGTCACTCTGCGGCTTCCGATGCATACTTGTCATAGCTACGGGGTTCGCTTGTAGAAGCGGCAATTCTATCGGTTGAACTGTGGCCAACGCAAGTGAAAATACCAATCTGCCGGCCAGAATATTAATAATACGGCGGCTGAAGAGCGATGTTTACTTGAGCGGTAGTGTACGACTGCTCAGGGCGGTCGAGTTTTATGCGGAGGCTGGACTATGACAAAGCCCGACACGTCCGACAGATATCGCGACCTCGCCGGCAGCATTCCGATCCTTCGGGACGCCTATATCGACGGCGCCTCGGTTCCCGCCATTTCCGGCGCGACCTTCGTGAACCTGAACCCCTCCACGGGCGCGCCGCTCGGTAGCTACCGCCGCTCCGGCTCGCTCGCCCGCGACAACGGCACCGAGGCGATGGAGCAATACCTCCAGACGAAGACCATCTGGATCAACGTCAGGGCCTGACCGCTGGGAAAAGCGTGCGCGTCTTCGAGCATCGGACGGTCTATTCCGACTCCCACGTCTATTCGGCGCATCCGCACGGCGTGCGCCTTGCGTCGGGTCAGATCGCCGTCGTCTTCAACCGCGCCCCGAAACGCGCATTCATTCTCCATCCGCCGCAGGATCCGACCTACGAAAACGTCCTCATCCGGTCGGCCGACGGCGGCAAGACCTGGTCGCCGCCGAGCGTCGTACCCGACTACGGGTGGAACGGCGTAGAATGCGCCGGGCTGACCGCGCTGCGGAGCGGACGCGTGCTTTTGAACCAGTGGCGCTTCCGCTGGTATCCGCTACCCTTGGCACGGAAGCTTGCTGCCTCGCAGCCGATCGACTTTCCGGAGAAATGGGTCGGCAATCTCGCGTCCTCGCTTGAGCTCGACTCCGGCGCGGCGCTGAAGAACGAGCCCGAGCGCCTGGTGCCGTGGGCGCGCGGGCTCGGCGGAACGTTCATCCACATCTCCAGCGACGGCGGCGCGACCTTCAACCGCACGGTCGAGATCGCCACCGCGCCCTTTTCCGGCGGCTACGGGATGCGCGGTGCGGTCGAGCTTCCGGACGGAACTCTGGTGCTGCCCCTCTCCGACGTTCCGGCCTATGCGCGCATCTTCGTCGTGCGCTCGCGCGACGGCGGACTCTCCTGGGAAGCGCCGATCCTCGCCGCGGCGCAGGAGAACATGGAATTCGAGGAGCCGGCGCCGCTCCTTCTCCCCTCGGGGCGTATGCTGCTGATGCTGCGAGAGAACGTCGCGCGCACGATGTGCACGATTCACTCGGACGATGGCGGCGCGACCTGGTCGAAGCCAGTACCAACCGGCATCGACGGCTACCCGGCCCATCTCCTGCCACTCCACGGCGAGCGTATCCTGTGCACCTACGGCTATCGCAAGCCACCGTTTTCGATCCGTGCCGTCGTTTCCAACGATTCGGGCCATTCGTGGCAACCGGGTCGCGAGTTGACGATCCGGGCCGGGCTTCCAAACAAGGACCTCGGCTATCCGTTTACGCTCGCTATGCCGAACGACACCTTGTTGTCGGTCTACTATGCCCAGGACGCGGAGGGGGTGACTGGAATCCACGCCACGGACTGGCGGCTGGATTAGCACTCGGCATGGAGCGCTCATGAAGCGGGGTGTACTCGTGGTCGGGAAGCTGATGCCCTACGCCGCGATGCATCACAGGCCGAGAGAAGCTTTTCGTGATGCTCTAAACCGCTCGTAACGAAAGGGTCGAGGATCGACGATCGGAGCCTTGCCGGTCGTCAAGTCCGCCATCAGATGGCCGGCGCCCGGGCCGATCCCGAAGCCGTGGCCGGAGAAGCCGCTGGCGATGAAAAAGCCGGGCAGAGAAGGAACCTCGGATATGACCGGTACGCCGTCTGGCGTCACGTCGATGAGGCCTGCCCAGCGCTCGACGATTTTCATGTCGCGGAAAGCCGGAAAACTCTGGATCAGATTCCGGCGCCCTTCCTCGAGCATTGCGTTGGAGGGCTCAGGGTCCAGAACGCGCATCGTCTCAAATGGCGTGACGTCATCGAGCGCCCAGCGCCGCGGAATACGCCACTCCTCCACGAACCGGCGGCCGACGCGGAGCCGCAATTCGTGCCGTTGCTTCACCAGCGCCGGCGCGAAATCGAAGAAGAGCGCGAAACTGTCCGGGACGATCTCTGCGATATTCGCATTCCGTTGCGCGATCGTGTAGCCGCCGTCGAGCCGCTTGCGAAACGCGAAATTGTCTGCGCCCACCGCCTGTTCCGGGCCGCCCTCGATCGGGCCGGTGCGCATCACGGAGCCGAGTATCTTCAGCTGCGGGAAGCGTATTCCCAGATTGCCGCAGAAAAGGCGCGACCACGCACCGCCGGCCAGCACGACCTGGCTGCATGCGATCGGGCCTTTCTCGGTGACGACGCCGCTCACGCGCCCCGCCGTCGTTTCGATGCCGCGCACGGCGCAATGCTCCAGCACCGCCGCGCCGAGGCGAAGAGCCGTGGTGGCGATGGCTGACGTGGCCGTCCCGGGCTCTGCGCGTCCGTCGGTCGGTGTGTAGAGCGCGGCCGGCCAGCGGCGAGCGGACCCGGGCAACAGCCGGTCGATCTCGTCCGAACCGATCAGACGCGAGTCGATCTGGAACGCCCGCGCGTGCGCGAGCCATTCCTCATGTTGCGCCACGTCTTTCGAATCCCCGCAGAGATAAAGGATGCCGCTTTGACGGAAGCCCACGTCGGCGCCGGTCCGCGTCGCCATCCCTTCCCACAGCCGCATGCTTTCCACGGCGAGCGGGATCTCGGCGGGATCGCGGCCCATCTTGCGGCACCAGCCCCAATTGCGGCTCGACTGCTCGCAGGCGATGCGGCCCTTTTCGCAAAGCGCAACGGTCACGCCGCGCTCGGCAAGGAAGAGCGCCGTGCTGGCGCCGACGATGCCGCCCCCGATGACGACAACATCGACTTTTGCCGGAAGGTCGGACGTTTGCGGGATGGGATCGACGCGGGGCGCCATCTTGGCCTTCTACTCGGTTCAGGATTTTCGAACGGACGTTACGCTCACCAGGTGAGGCGCCGGTAGGGGCGATCTCCAGGCGCGCCCAGACAGAGGAGCACCGCGCGCTCGCCGCAGTCGAAAATTGCAGAGAAGAGCGTGGCGGTCGGCTCCTCGCGAGAGGGCGTCTTGGAGACGGCGTTCGGAGCGCCCTCTTTGTCCGACAGCAGCTCTGCGATTGAATCGGGCGTGCAGGCGGGCGGAAACTTTCGCCGCAACACGTCCTCCCGGTGACGGCTGGACGGGTGCGTCGCCATGAGATGGGCCTCGTCCTCGTCCACGACGATATCAGGATGAAGCGCGTGATTGGCGTGGAGCACGGGGCTTTCGGTCTGGTTCACGCGCACGCCAAAACGCGCGGACACCTCGACGCCTGCGACTGCGCCGGAGGCATCGCCTAGAAGGTACGATCGGCCGCCCATGTGCGGCAGCGCTGTCAATCTGCCGAGCGCGGCCGTCACAGAGCGCTCCACCAGGATAAGGCGGCGGACGATCTGGCTCGGCAACCCCTCCGCCGTAGACGAAAGCAGAAGGTCGTTGGTGACGAGCGCCAAGCCGTGACGATTGCAGCCGACCCAGCAGAGCCCGCCGCAGGAGGCAACGACCGCCTGTTCGAATCCGTCCGGCCCGAAATGCAGAAAGAGCGCTAGGCCCTGCGCCATCGCGAGCGGCGCGTCCCAATTCTGCGCGACGATCGCGCCGTTCGGACCGGTCGCGGCGATTGCCGAACAACCCGCGACCGTAGGAGCGCTGAAGAACTCAAATCCCGAGCGAAGCAAGATGTCGATCACGTCGCTTTCTGACCCCGCGGCAATCCCTTCGATCTCGGAAGCAATTTCGGGCGCGCGCTCTTCGACGGCCGGCCATGCCGCCACGGCGCGTGCGCGCGCAAATTCGTAGGCGCCAAAGTCCTCGGCCTTCAAGGCCGCAACGGCGGCATGAATCTCCGCCTGCAGGCGCAGCCCATGCTGCCGGCCGCGCTCAAAGGGCGTGCCCTGGAGGATCAGGGTTCGCAATATAACTCTCCCTCTCTCGACGCCACCGGCTGAAACTAAGCTCGAGCGCCGATCGTTTGCCGCCCGCGATCAAGCCTTGTCTGCAGCCAGCGCACAAAGAGCGACATCGGCCAGGCAATGGCGAAGTAGATCGCGCCGATCAGCACAAAAACATGGAGCGGCAAAAAGGACTGCGACATGATCACCCTTCCGCTCAGCGTCAACTCGTTCACCGCGATGAGCGCGCAGATCGAGCTGTCCTTCAACAGTGAGATGAGCGCGATGAGAAGCGGTGGGAGCACGGTCCGCACCGCCTGCGGAAGCACGATATATCGGAAGAGCATGAGCGGCGGCATCCCCACCGCGAGCGCGGCTTCACGCTGACCACGATGCAGCGAGTCGACGCCGGCGCGCAGGACTTCGGCGAGATAGGTGCTGTAGACGACCCCGAGTCCGATCGTTCCCGCCTCGAAGGGCGAGAAGAGAATGCCGACGCCCGGGAGGCCGAAATACACGAAGTAGAGGATCGCGAGGATGGGGAGCGCACGAACAATTTCGACATAGAGGCCCAGGATCCGATTTGCGGAGCGCAAATCAAGAGAGCGCACGAATTCGATGGCCAGCGCCAGCGCCAGGCCCACAACGAAGCTCGAAGCGGTCAAGAGGATCGTCACGCGCGTGCCGTTGAGGAGGCGCGGCGCCCATTGCGGCGCATACTCGAACAGAGTCTGGAAAAAGCCGATCATCGCGGAATCGCCATCCGCATCTCCACGCGCCTGATCGCGCGCGACAGCGGTATGCAGATGATCAGGTAGAGCGCCGCGGCGATGCCGTAGACGAGCGTCGTCTCGAAAGTATTCACAACGAGATTGCGCGCGGTAAACATGATCTCCGGCGCAGCGATCGCGGCGACGAGCGACGTGTCCTTTACGAGTTGAATCGCATAATTGCCCATCGGCGGCAGCGTGACCCGCCAAGTCTGCGGGAGGATAACGTTGCGGAACACCATGAGGGGCGACATGCCCACCGCGAGACCCGCTTCGCGTTGTCCGATGTGGACGGCTTCGAAGCCGGCGCGAAAGATATCCGCAAGAACGGCGCCGCCGATGAGCCCGAGTCCCAGGATTGCCGCACCCAGCGAGTTCAGCCGGATGCCGACATAGGCGAGTCCAAAATAGATAATGAAGAGGTGCGTGAGGCTCGGGACGTTGCGAAACACCTCAATGTAGAGCGCGATAGGCAGCCGTACAATTCTAGAGGGAATGAAGAACCGGATAATCGCGAGCACAAGCCCGAGCGAAGCCGCCAGGACGAAGGCGCCAACCGCGACTTCGATTGTCACGCCAGCCGCGAGAACCAGCGGAACGACGAAGCCCAGCGGATAGGCCAAGCCCTCCATCAATCCGCGTCCTGCCGGACCTGACTCAAGAATTGGCGCAAGCGCGTGCTTGCGGGGTTGCTCAGAAGTGACTTCGGGTCACCTTGTTCGACGATGAGGCCGTCGTCCATGAACAGAACGCGATCGGCGACTTCGCGGGCGAAGCGAATCTCGTGCGTGACAAGGACCATCGACATGCCTTCATCCGCAAGCGAATGAATGACGTTGAGCACTTCTCCGACCAACTCCGGATCGAGCGCAGAGGTAGGCTCGTCGAAGAGAAGCAACTTCGGCTGCTGTGCCAGCGCGCGAGCGATCGCGACGCGCTGCTGCTGGCCCCCCGAGAGGCGCTCTGGAAACTCGTAGGCCTTGTGGGTCATGTGGACCTTGGCGAGCATTGCATCCGCAAGTTCCAGCGCAGCCTTTCGGGACAATCCACCAACCTTCTGCGGCTGCAGCGCGACGTTGTCGCGCGCGCTTAGATGCGGCCAGAGATAGAAGAGCTGGAATACCATTCCGATCTCGGCCCGCTGCGGAGCGAGTTCCTTGTCGCTCATGCGGCGCCAGCGTCCAGGCCCAAGCTCCCGCTCGCCGATGACCTGGCCGTCAAGCTCGACCCGACCGCTCGTCGGTGGCTCGAGATAGTTGATGCCGCGCAGACACGTGGATTTTCCGGAACCGCTTGGGCCGATCACTGCGATGCGCTCGCCGGCTGCGACGTCGAAGCTGACGCCTTTCAACACCTCGAGGGCACCGAAGGATTTGCGGAGGTCCTTGACGCGCAGAAGAGGAAAGGAGTCGGCCATGGTCAGCCCGCTCGCTTCGAGCAACAAAAAAGCGACCTGCGCTTCAGCAGGCCGCCAGGTGCGTCCGGCCGGGTTACTCGCAGGAGGGAGGAGTCCAATTTGCCGGGCGGTCGACGCCGTTGCGCGGGCTGACCGATCCCGGCGTGAACCACGAATCTCCGGTCATTCCGTAGCGGGCGCCGATTTCGCGAACGGTGCAATCCGCCCATAGATCCCTCAGCACGGCGTTCATGTCCTCCGCCAGCGCGGCATTTTCCTGATTGAGGCCGAGAACGAATTGCCGACCCTTGCCGGTGAGCTGCGGATATTCCGGATTGTCGTCGGCAAACGCGACGAACTCCAGGTTCCAATCCGGATTTTGCGCGATCACATAGCCCATGACCGGCGGATCGGCGATAACGGCCGCGACACGCCCGGAGAGCAGGTCGCGAACGGCAGCGTCGGAAGTATCGTAGAACGACAGGGTGATGTCCTTGATCTTCTCCAACTCGGGAATGAAGGAGAAGCCGGTGATCGTTCCGACGGCCTTTCCTTCAAGGTCGGCGAGATGGGACATGCCGTCCCCCTTCTTTTGCATGATCCCGTTCTGGAAATACTGAGTCGGATCGGTGAGCGTGAGGATCTTCGTCCGCTCCTCAGTCCAGCCAACATTGCCTCCGAGCACATCCATGCGGCCCGCTTGGACTGAGGCGATCACGCCCGACCACTCGAGTTTAACCGGGTTCGCCTCCAGTCCAAGCCGTTCGGCGATGATCTGCAGGATCTCCCCGTCGTAGCCGACGAGCTTGCCGTCCTGCGGCACGATTCCAGGCATCTCCGCAGTTGTCGCGATCGTGAGCTTGCCTGGCTCGACGAGCTTGTACTTGTCCTGGGCCTGCACGCCGGACGCGGCCACGACCGCGCAAGCGAAAAGCGCCGTCGGCGCAAAGAAGTGTCGGCCTGCCAAACGAGCCATCTATCTCTCCTATGTCTGCGTCGGGAACTCGGTGCTCTCGTGCGGCGGCATTCCCTATTTCCGGTCTGTGCACCCGTTGAGCTTGGCTCCCTTGGATGGAATGCTGCATTCTCGTATTGTGGATGTCAATATAAAATATACTCATAATGTGAGATTAGTGATTGACGCCTGGACCGAGGAGGTGCGAATTCGTGCCTGGTCACCGGGAGTTCGAATGACAGTCGCCCACACACTCGCGGCATTCACGCACGCGACGACCGACGTGCCTTCGCATGTCAGGTCGGCTGCCGTGCGAACCGTCTTCGACCTGTTGTCGGCAGCCGTTGCGGGCCGGGCGACGGGCGGCGGTGCCGCAGCCCTCAAGGCGGCGCAAGCCGCTTGGGGGACGGGACCGGCAGCGTGCTGGCTTTCCGATCTGCGCCTCACCGTCCCCGGTGCGGCTTTCGTGAATTCGGCGTTCTCCTCGATGCTTGATCTCGACGACGGTCACCGCGCGGCCTCCGGCCATCCTGGCGCAGCGGTGATCCCGGCGGTCTTCGCAACCGCCGAAGCCCATGGCGCAGACGCCGAACGCGTGCTCACGGCCATCGCCATCGGCTACGAAGTCGGTGTCCGTATCGCCGCGGCGCGCGATGTCGGCACGCTGCACACGTTCGACAGCGGCCTCTGGTGCGGGCAAGCGGCTGCGGCCGCCTCCGGGTGGCTGCGCGGACTCGCGCCCGCGAGCCTCGCCAACGCCATTGCGATCGCCGGGACGACGGCGCCGGGCCAGACCGCCACCGCCTACACCAAGCTCATGGGTAATCACGTCAAGGAAGGCATACCGTTCGCCACGGCCATGGGCCTCGTCGCGGTCGAGCTCGCCGCGGCCGGGTTCACCGGCCCGGTCGATTTCCTCGACGACGAGAGCCGCTATGATCGTGGGATCCTTTGCTCCGACCTCGGCACGCGCTGGCAGATCGAGACCGTCTACTTCAAGCCCTATGGGTGCTGCCGCTGGGCTCACGCAGCGATAGACGCGCTCCTCGCGGTGATGGCGGGCAAGCGGATCGGCGCCGGCGAAATCAAAGCGATACGCGTCGAGACATTCTCGCAAGCTCTCACTCTCAACAATGATCTGAAGCCGCCGACGCTTGAAGCGGCGCAGTACAGCGTGCCCTTCTGTCTCGCCGTCGCGGCGGTCCACGGTGCCGATGCGCTTCTGCCCCTGGAAGAGAAATATCTGAGCGATCGCGATATCTTGACTTTCGCGCCGCTCGTCACGCTATCGGTCGCGCCCGACCTCGATCGAATGTTCCCGCGCAGCGTGCCGGCGCGGATCGTCGTCGACACCGCAAGCGGCCTTCACAAGCAGACGATTCTCACGCCGCGCGGCGAGCCGGCAAATCCGCTCAGCGATTCCGATCTCGATGCTAAGTTCCTCACGATCGCGCACCGGCGAATGCCGCCGGTAGTGGCAGCGGCACTGCTCGAGGCTGTTTCGGCGCTCGAAGCGGGCGACATCGCGCCTCTCCTCGGCAATCTCGGGCGCCTTCATTCGCTGGCGCCCCCGCGCCTTGCCGTCTAATCATCGCGGTCATTCGAGGGGCCCATACACCGTGGCACGTTCCAGCGAAACCGACCCGGCAAGCGGCACACAGCTGCTCGATCGCGCAGTGGGCGTCATCAAGCTTCTTGGGGAGGTCGGCGAGCAGGGCGCAAGAATGGCGGAGATCGCCGAAAAACTCGGCCTGAAGACCCCGACCGCGCACCGGATCGTCACTGCCCTGGAGCGCCACGGCCTGATCGAGCGCGAGCGGGCAACGAAGCGCTACCGGCTCGGGCTCGCGCTCTTTGCACTCGGCGCTACGGCCGCCGACGGCACCGGCCTGCGAAAGCTATGCCGGCCGGCGTTGCTCAAGCTCGCCGCCGAGACGGGAGACACCGTCTTTCTCATGGCGCGCAGCGGCTTCAACGTTGTTTGCGTCGACCGTCAGGAAGGGACCTACATGCTGGACAGTCTGACCGGTCATGTCGGCGGCCAGATCCCGATGGGTGTCGGACCGGCGAGCCAGGCGATTCTCGCCTTCCTCCCGGAGGAGGAAGCCGAAGCGATCATCGAAGCGAACGCCTCGCTGTTCCCCCGTTACAACGGCCTCACGGCCGCCAAGATCCGTAGTCAGCTCCCGCAGGTCCGCGCGCAGCGCTACGCTCTCGACGACGGGGATCTCGTCGCCGGCATCTCTGCGCTCGCCGTCCCGATCCTTCCGCCGGGCAGAGACGCCGTCGCGTCGATCGCCATCAACATGACCAGCGCGAGATTGCAGGGGGATCGGGTGGGTGACCTGATCGAGCTCCTGCATCGGCAGGTCGCGAGCGTCGAAAAGACGATCAATCCCTTGGAAGATGCAGTCCCTCGTACCGTTTAGCTTGCCCCGAAAATCAGCTCACTCTTTTGATCCTAGGGGAGCGGAGCTCGCGAAGGGTGAAGGCCGAGGCCGCATCTTCATAGTCGTGCCTACCGGACCGTTCGAAGACGATCCTAACCTCACCGACAAGAGGTTCCCCGGCAACATGACCAAATCCTACCGATCAGACGCTCCGTTACGGATCACCGGCGAGGTCAAGGATTGGATCGGCCATTCGCCTGAGCAACTCCAGCACATGAAGGAAAGTCTCGCCCGCATGAAGCGAGAGGGCAGCGACACGATTATCGAGGAATAATTTGTAGGAGGTCGCTCGGGCAAGGCGTGAGTGATTGGGGAAAAGAATGCCGAGCTTCGAACGATGGGAGAGCGTAAAAGGCGGCCGTGACACCCGCCGGCCGTCTCGCGTGGAGGGCTTGTCGGGCGCGCCAGCGACCATATTCTCCTTCCCGGCGCGCTGATGACGAAGCGAGAAAGACAGTGAAGAAGATTCCCCGGAGGCGTGGGGATTTCCGCCTTGGGCTTCGTCTATCAGCCCGGCTCCGACACTAACAGCTCCACCTCCGACTGGGCGATGTGGTCGCGGAGCGCGGGCTCGGGCGTGGCTTCGGTGACGAGGATGTCGGCGACCGCGGTCGCACAGACCTGAAACAGCGCCCGTTTCCCGAACTTTGAAGAATCGGCAAGCAGGATGACGGAGTCCGCCTGCCCGATCATGGCCTGCGCGATCTGCGCTTCGTCGATGTCATAGTCCATGACGCCGCCCTCGGTATCGAGCGCGCCGATCGTCAGCACCGCATAGCGCGGGCGGAAGCGGCGTATCTGCTCGATCGCCAACGGCCCCACGGTCTCCTCGTTGTCGCTCTTGAAGTCGCCGCCGAGCAGATAGACGCGGTTGCCGCCCTCCGAGTTGCACGCGGCGCGCGCCAGCGCCGGCGCGTTGGTAATGATGGTCAGCCCCTTCAGATGGCCGAGCTCCTCCGCCAGCCACAGCGTGGTGGAGCCGGTGTCGATGAAGAGCGTGTCGCCCGGCTCAAACAGCTTCGCCGCGGTGCGGGCAATCTGCCGCTTGGCGCCGACATTCATCGCCATGCGGGCCTGGAACGAGCCCTCCACATCGGGCCGCGGGAGCCGCGCCCCGCCATGGAACTTGAGCAGCACGCCTTGATCGGCGAGGAGCATCAGGTCACGGCGGATCGTCTCCCGTGACGCCGCCAACTGGCGCGCCAGGTCCTCGACCGTGACCTCCCCCGCGGCGGCAGCCAGCCTCACGATTTCATCCCGTCGCTCTTGAGGCTTCATGACCGTTTCCACATCTTTATTGACTGTTCAGTCACATTAGGACAACCTTTCAGGCGAAATTCTTGACCTGATAGCACATGCATCCAGGCTCGAAGAGCATTTCCTCATATGACTTCGCCGTGGTCGGCGGCGGGGTGGTTGGATGCGCAATGGCGCGGCGTCTGGCGCTTGACGGCGCGACGGTGCTGCTTATCGAGGCCGGCCCGGACATCCTCTCCGGCGCCAGCAAGGCCAACAGCGCCATCCTCCATACCGGCTTCGACGCACCGGCCGGCTCGCTGGAGTTCGATTGCATCCGCGCCGGCTACGCCGAATACAGCGCCATCCACGCTCGCCTCAATCTGCCGCTCCTGAAGACCGGAGCGGTGCTCGTCGCCTGGTCTGAGGCGGAGGCCGCCAAGCTCGACGCCATTCGCGAACAGGCGCACGCCAAGGGGATTTCCGACGTCGCGCCGATGTCACGCGGCGAGCTGCTTCAACGTGAGCCGGAGCTGTCACCGCGTGCCGTCGCAGCGCTTCACATTCCCGGCGAGCACATTATCGATCCCTGGTCGGCACCGCTCGCCTATCTGACGCAGGCTCTGGCGAACGGCGCCGAGGTGCGCTTCGACAGCGCCGTGACCGACGCGCATTTCGACGGCGCGCGCTGGCGGATCGCGTCGAAGCAAGGAGCCGTCACCGCGCGATGGATCATCAACTGCGCGGGCCTTTACGGCGACGAGCTTGAGCGCAACGCGCTCGGCGACGCCTCCTTCGAGATGCGGCCGCGCAAGGGACAGTTTCTCGTCTTCGACAAGGCGGCGAGTCGGCTGCTGCGCACTACCATCCTTCCCGTGCCGAGCGAGCGCAGCAAGGGGATCGTCGTCTGCCGCACGATCTTCGGCAACGTGCTGGTCGGGCCGACCGCCGACGAGCAGCCCTCGCGCGAAGACACTTCGGTCGATTCAGAGACGCTCGCCCGCCTGAAAGCGTGGGCCACCTCCGTGCTACCGGCTCTGAACGACGTTCCCGTGACCGCCGCCTATGCCGGCATCCGTCCAGCGACCGAGGAAAAGGGCTACCGCCTGCGTCTTGAGGCGGACAGGCGGTGGCTCACCGTTGGCGGCATCCGCTCCACCGGCCTCACCGCCGCGCTCGGCATCGCCGCCCATGCCGTCAAGCTCATCGCCGAGGCCGGCGAGGCCTTTGCGCCGATCAAAGAGCCGGTCTGGCCGCAGGTGCCGTGCCTGGCGGAGGAAGGCCTGCGGGACTGGGCGAAGCCCGGCCACGGCGGCATCGTCTGCCATTGCGAGATGGTTACGGAGCGCGAGATCCGGCAGGCGCTGAGCGGGCGGCTCGCCGCCCGCGACCTCGGCGGGCTGAAACGCCGGACGCGCGCCACCATGGGGCGCTGCCAGGGCTTCTACTGCCTGGCGCATCTCGCCAAGCTCACCGAAGGCCACTTCCGCGAGCCGCTCGCCGAGGCGTTGGCCGATGGCTGACGCCGCCATCTCCTGCGACGTGGCGATCGTCGGCGCGGGACCGGCGGGGCTTGCGGCCGCCACCGAGCTCAAGGCACGCGGCATCCGATCCGTCCTCGTCATCGAGCGCGCGGCGGAAGCCGGCGGCGTGCCGCGCCATTGCGGGCATCCGCCGTTCGGCATGCGCGAATTCGGACGCGTGCTGCGCGGGCCGGACTACGCCGCCCGCCTCGTCGCCCGCGCCGAGGCCGCGGGCGCAGAAATCCTGCGCAAGACGGATGTCCTCAGCGCCGATGCCGGCGGCATGCTGCTCGTCACCCGATCCGAAGGCACTGCCGAGATCGCGGCAAAGCGCGTGCTGCTTGCAACCGGCGTGCGCGAGACGCCGCGCGCGGCACGCCTTATCGGCGGGTCGCGGCCGCAAGGCGTGATGACCACCGGCGCGCTGCAGGCGATGGTCTACCTCAATCGCCAGGCGCCGTTCCGCAATCCGGTCATCGTCGGCACCGAGCTCGTCAGCTTCTCCGCACTCCTCACCTGCCGCCACGCCGACATCCGCCCGGCTGCGATGATCGAGCCCGGTGATCGACCAACCGCCTGGCGCGTCTCCCTCGGCCTGCCCCTGGCGATGCGCGTGCCGGTCTTCCTCAACACGCGCGTCGTCGCCGTGGAGGGACGCGAGCGTGTCGAGGCCGTGGTGGTCGCCGACGCAAAGGGCGAGCGCCGCCTCGCCTGCGACGGGGTACTCTTTACCGGCCGTTTCACGCCGGAGGCGTCGCTGGTGCGCATGGGGCACTTGGCTTTCGACCCTGCAAGCGGTGGCCCGGTGGTCGACCAGTACGGCCGTTGCTCCGACCCGTCCTATTTCGCCGCCGGCAATCTGCTGCGCCCGGTAGAGACCGCCGGCTGGAGCTGGCGCGAGGGCCGCGAAGTGGGCGCCGCCGTCGCCACCGACCTGACCGACGGGCTTCCGCAGGCGGAACGGACGCTCACGATCACGCCGGTTGCGCCGGTGCGCTACGCGCTTCCCCAGACAATCAGCCTGCCGATCGGCCGGCCGGCGCTTCCGGCATTGCAGCTTCGCGTCGCGCGCGCCGTCAGCGGCACGCTGCGCCTCAGGCTTGGCTCGCACACCGTCTGGCAGCGCCGCGTCAGCGCGCGTCCGGAACAGCGGCTCACTGTGCCGCTCGATCCCGGTGCGCTTCGCTCGGCGAAAGGCAGCCTGGAGATCGGATTTTCGGAGGAACGCCCCGAGGGCGTCTTAGCACCGCAGCTGGTGGGGGAACCGCCGCACCAAATCGGAGAGGAAGGGAGATAGTCATGCGAAGGAAGATTACACGAAGGTCCGTCCTGAAGGGCATGGGAACGGCGGCGGCCGCCTCGGCACTGCCGCTTCCCTACATCCGCAACGCCGCCGCGGCGACGATGGAGCTGCGCTGGCTTGGATGGGAGCACTACAACGTCAAGTCCATCGTTGAGGGCTTCGAGAAGGAATACGGCGTCACCGTTTCCTCCGGCTTCTTCGACGGCAACTCGGAGGCCTACAACAAGCTGCGCGCCGGCGGCACGAACGACTTCGACCTCGTGATGGCCGACGGCTTCTGGCCGCGTCTCTACGGCAAGCAGGGCCTGACGCAGCCGGTCGACTATTCGAAGCTCGGCAACATGCAGTACGTGTTCGACGACTTCAAAGCGCCGAACTACATGCTGCTGACCGAAGAGGGCGGCTCCAACACCATCGCTGCGCCGAACTGCTGGGGTGGTTACGGCTTCACCGTCAATCTCGGCAAGGTGGACGCGGCCAATTCCACTAGTGTGTCGCTGCTCTTCAACGACAAATACGCAAAGCACCTGTCGACCAGCGCCCGCTTCGAGGAGAACATCGCGCTTGCCGGCATCCTCGCCGCCCACACCATGGGCACGCAGGACAGCCCGCGTCCCGACGGCAAGTCCTTCAACCCCTACGTCCTGACCGACGAGGAGCTGGAGGAAGCCAAGCGCCTGTTAATCAAACAGAAGGGCCTGCTCCTCACCCGCTGGAACGACGAAGACACGCTCGAGCGGCTCTTGCGCGCCCAGGCGGTGTGGGCCTCGCCGGAATGGTCGGGCATCTATCGCCGCATCCGCTTCGACGAGCTCGACGGCAAAACCGACCTCCACATGACGCATGTGCTGAAGCCGGACGAAGGCGGCCTCGGCTGGGTCGACACGTGGAACATCACCGCCGGCGTCAAGGACTCCGAGAAGCTTGACCTCGCGCACAAGTGGATCGACTGGCGTCTGAAGCCGGATAACATGGCGATCATCGCGACCGATATCGGATGGTCACCGACCGTCGATGTGCGCAAGATGATCCCGCAGCGCTATGTAGACACGATGTTCCTGGACCACACCGACGCGATCAAGGGCCTCTACCAGTTCGATGCGCCGTCCTCGCCGGAGAAGTGGGAGCGCGTCTGGTCCGAGGTCGAGGCCGCGTAGGTCCACGACGGAAAAGCCGAGACGGGGACGCATGCCCCCGTCTCCAGCCGGGGATTGATCATGCCGAATCACGTATTGACGCTCGATCACCTGACCAAGCGCTTCGGTAAGGTCGTCGCGGCCGAGAATATCGAACTCGCCGTCAACCAGACCGAGTTCTTCTCGCTGCTCGGGCCGTCCGGTTCCGGCAAGACGACGATGCTGCGCATGATCGCGGGGCTGGAGCGGCCCGATTCCGGACGCATCGTCATCTCCGGACGCGACATCACCGACCTGCCGCCCTACCGGCGCAGCATCGGGATGGTGTTCCAGGACTTCCTGCTCTTTCCGCACAAGACGGTTGCGGAGAACATCGTCTTTCCGCTGCGCATGCAGGGCGCGCCGGCGCAGGAGCAGAAGCGCAGCCTCGAATGGGTGGCCAGCCTCGTGCACCTCGAGGGCCTCGAAGGGCGCTATCCGCATCAGCTTTCGGGCGGCCAGAAGCAGCGCGTGGCGCTCGCCCGCGGGCTCGTCTCGCGCCCTGCTTTGCTGCTCCTCGACGAGCCGCTCGCCAACCTCGATCGCGAGCTCAGGAAGGAGATGGAGGTGGAGATCCGCCGTTACCAGACGGAGCTCGCGATCCCCTTCGTCTATGTCACGCACAATCAGGAAGAAGCGCTCACCATGTCCGACCGCATGGCGGTGATGCGTGACGGCCGCCTGGAGCAGGTCGGCGGCAAGCTCGACCTCTATCATAACCCGCAGACCCGCTTCGTCGCCTCGTTCCTCGGCTCGCCCAACACGCTGGAGGGCAAGGTCGTCGAGGTGAAGGACGGGCAGGCGACGATCGACTGGCGCGGCCACAAATTCTCCGCCCGCTCCCATGACGGCCTCAAGCCCGGCACCGACGCGCTCTGCTATATCAAGAGCGAGAAGATCGCGATCTCAGGCGACGGCGGCACGATCGGCGGATCGTTGCGCGACGCCATCTTCAAGGGGCAGTACGTCGACTATCTCGTGCGCCTCCCCGATGGCCGCGAGCTGACTGTGAGCGGGCCGCAGCTCGACCTTGCGCCGGGCGCGAATGTCGGCCTCTCCTGGCCGACGGAAGCCGGCGACGCCTTTCCCGCGTCGGCGGCGTAGCGCGATGTCGAGGACCTTCCGCTTCTGGCTTCTGGTGCTGCCGGGGACGGCTTTCCTCGTCGTCTTCCTGGTGCTGCCGCTGATCTCGATCGTGATGTTCAGCTTCTGGCGCACGGAGAGCTACGTTCTCATCCGCGACTGGAACCTCGACAATTACCGCACGCTGGTCACCGATCCCACCTATCTGACGTTCCTGCTGCGCTCGCTCGTCATGGCGGCAGCCGTCTCCGCCACCTCGCTCATCTATGCGTGGCCGGTCGCCTTCTTCATCGCCCGCCACGGCGGCCGCTACAAGCTGATCCTGCTGTTGCTCACCTCCGCGCCGTTCCTGACCGGCGAGGTGCTGCGCGTCACCGCGCTGCAGCAGATATTCGGCCCGATCGGCGTCATCAACATGGCGCTCACGACCTACGGCTTCGAGCCGATCAACGCTCTCATGTATTCGTCGTACGCAACCGCGATCGGACTCGTCTATCTGTGGGTGCCGTTCATGGTGCTGGCGATATATCTGAGCCTCTTGAACTTCGACTTCGACCTTCTTGAGGTGGCCAAGGTGAACGGCGCGAAGCCGCTGCGCGCCTTCTTCGAGGTGACCTGGCCGCTGAACCGCGCCGGAACGGCGATCGGCGTCGTGCTGGTGTTCATCCCGACGCTCGCCTCCTCCGTCACTTCGCAGTTCCTGGGCGGCCCTGACGGCGCCCTCTACGGCAACATCCTCGCCCACCAGTTCGGCGCGACGGGAACATGGGCCTTCGGGTCGGCGATGGGGGTCGTGCTTTTTGCCATATCGCTGCTCGTCATTCTGACCGTGTGGTGGTGGATCGGCGATCTGCGCCGGTCCGGGGTCACCGCACCCGGGGGGGCGGAGTTATGAGGGGCCGCCTGACCATTGCGGGGGAAGCGGGACTGCTGGTCCTGCTCTACGTCTTTCTCTATGCGCCGATCGCCTACATCGCCTTCGTGTCGGTGGCGCCGAACAGCGTCTGGCCGTTTCCGCCGGGCTTCACGCTCGATCATTTCCAGAGCCTGTGGGAGAGCCGCGACTATCACGCCGGGCTCGTCAACAGCCTCATCATCGGCGTCGGCACCGGCGCGGTCTCGACGCTCTTCGCCACCATGGCGGCGATGGCGATCCTAAAATTCCGCGAAAAGGGCCGTGGCCTGATCGCCGGGCTTTTCCTCGCTCCGCTCTTCATCGCGCACGTGCTGATCGGGATTGCGAGCCTGATGTTCAACAAGACCGTTCTCGGTCTGCCCGGCACGCTGGGCTCTGCGATCATTGCCAACTCGACCTACGCCACCGCGTTCGCGTTCCTCGTGGTGGTGGCGCAGCTGGCGCGCTACGACTGGCGTCTCGATGAAGCCGCAATGGTGTTCGGCGCCTCGCCCAGCCGGTCGTTCCGCGAGGTCACCTTCCCGCTGATCTGGCCCGCGGTGCTTGGCGCGTTCATCGTCTCCTTCCTGCTCGCGTTCAACAACCTGGAGATCTCCTACTACAATCTCGGCGCCATCCCGACGCTGCCGACGCTGGCTTGGGGATCGCTTCGCCATGGCGTGTCGGAGGAGCTCTATGCGCTTGCGGTGCTCATCAACCTCGCCGTCTTCATCCTGCTTGGCGTTCTCTACGTGTTGCTGCGCACGGGCATGCTGAAGATCGACTATCGGGACTGAATGCCCCGTATCGTCGCCATCGACCAAGGAACAACCTCCACCCGCGCGCTCGTAGTGGAAGACGGCGTGGCGCAGCTCGTCCATGCCGTCGCGCACAGACAGAGCTACCCGCAGGCCGGCTGGGTGGAGCATGACCCGCGCGAGCTCCTCGCCAATGTTGAGGCCTGCCTCGACGCCGCCGGGCCTTGCGACGCGGTGGCGCTGGCCAACCAGGGCGAGAGCTGCCTCGCCTGGGATGGGAAAAGCGGCGAGCCGCTCTCGCCGGTCATCGTCTGGCAGGATTCGCGGACGCAGGAGGCGGTGGAACGTCTTGCCGCCGACGGTGCCGGGGATGTCGTGCGCCAGCGTGCCGGCCTGCCGCTCGACCCCTACTTCTCCGCCAGCAAGCTCGCCTGGCTGCTGGAGCATGCGGAGGGCGCACGCGACCTCCTGCGCCACGGCCGGCTGCGGCTCGGCACGACAGACGCGTTCTATATCCAGCGGCTGACCGGCACGGCCTCGACCGACGTCTCGACTGCGGCGCGCACGTCGCTGATGAGCCTTGCCGCCTGCACCTGGGACGCGGAGCTCTGCCGGCTCTTCGGCGTTCCCATGGAGACGCTGCCGCCGATCCGCTCGAGCGTCAGCGACTTCGGAGAGATCAGGCGGCCGGGCTTCACCGCACCGCTTCGCGCCAGCATCGTCGATCAGGCCGCATCGCTCTATGGTCACGGCTGCCGGCGTCGTGGCGACGCCAAGGTAACTTTCGGAACCGGCGCCTTCGCGTTGGCGCTCACCGGCGAATCGCCCGCCGACCCGCGCGCTACCGGTCTCGTGTCGACGGCCGTCTGGCAAGTCGGCGGCCGCACGAGCTACGCGCTCGATGGCGGCGTCTACAATGCCAGCTCCGCCGTCGACTGGGCGCGCCGCCTTGGGCTGTTCTCCGACTTCGCCGAGATCGACACTTTCCAAGCAGCGCCAGCGATCGCGCGGGACATCGCTTTCGTCCCGGCGCTATCCGGCCTCGCTTGCCCGCATTGGGATCGCCGCGCCGCCGGACTGTGGCTGGGGCTGTCGCTGGACACGACGCGGAGCGACATGATGCAGGCAGTGCTCGAAGGCGTGGCGCTCAGGGCTGCAGAGGTCGTCGCGACGATCAACGCCATAGCTCCGGTCGGCGATACGCTGTCAATCGACGGAGGGTTGTCGGCCAATCGCTATTTTTGCCAGTTCCTGGCCGATATCCTGGGGCGAGAGATCCGCGTCCCCAGTCTGAGCGAGCTGACGGCAGCCGGCGCGGCTGCGGTGATCGGAGCAGAATTGGAAGGTGAAGGTCCTGCCCGCATCGTAACCCCCGGCACGATTGACCGCGACCGCTTGCGAACCCGCTTCAGTGAGGCGGTCGCCCGCGCCGGCGGGTGGAAGCAAGCGAAGACGCACTGAAGGCAACCGTGAATTTGAATCGCATTAGGCCTGTCTCGAAACTTCACAATCTGGCCGGAGCATCCCGAACAACCTTCCTCAGGTGATCACGATTAGCGTGCAGCGCTGTGGGAGCAAGACCCGCGGCGCTTCGCGGACCGCTTGAGTTGCAAAAGCAAGGACGAATGCGATGAGGCCGTCGGCCGAGGGCTCATTGATCCATCCAACCCGATCTGCGATCGGGACGTTCTTTCATGGACACCGTTCATGGCGCCCGCTCGCGCCAGCGGTTGAAGACAATCGTGATCGTGATCGCCATCAGGCTCAGCACCCTTCTCCGGCGACGTCCCGGCAAGCACGTGCTCGCAGAAATGGATGATTTCCTTCGCTGCCGCTTTGGCGGAAAGCTTCCGCGGCATCGCGCACTGACAAGGAGAAAGCATGCCACGCTTCGAACGCAGCGGGCTTGTCGCGAAATTTCGCGCCATGGCGGACCGTGGCGAGCCTATCGGTCGGCGGCGGCGCGGGCACCGGTCTTTCGGCGAAATGCGAGGAAGCCGGCGGCATCGACCTCATCGTCATCTATAATTCCGGTCGTTACCGGATGGCCGGGCGCGGCTCGCTCGCCGGGCTGCTTGCGTACGGCAACGCCAACGAGATCGTAAAGGAGATGGCGCGGGAAGTCCTCCCGGTGGTGAAGCACACACCAGTGCTCGCGGGCGTCAATGGCACCGACCCCTTCGTGCTCATGGATCCCCTCCTCGACGAACTGAAGACGATGGGCTTTTCTGGCGTGCAGAACTTCCCGACCGTCGGGATGATCGACGGGCTCTTCCGCCGGAGCCTGGAGGAGACCGGCATGGGCTATGCGCTCGAGATCGACATGATCGGCCGCGCCCACGCCAAGGACCTGCTCACCACGCCGTCCGCGTGCAAGCTAGTGACACGAGGCGATATCGCCAACGCCATGATGTTCTTTCTCCGGGTTCGTCACTGGGCAGTTCCTCTATTTCGGTGGCGAGCTTCTTGAGCAGGATGCGGTTCTTCATGGTCTGGTGCCAGCGCTCGATCTTGCCCTGGGTCATGGGGTGATAGGGAGCGCCGCGGACGTGATCTATGTCCTTTCCGTCGAGCCATTTGGCGAGATCGGCCGAGACGTAGCTCGAGCCGTTATCCGACAAGAGCCGCGGCCGATGAACGACCCGGGCCTGGTCCAATCCTGAGGCCTGCGGCGCGAGGTCCAGTGTGGCGGTGACAGTCGGGCGAGCGGCGCTGTCGTGGATGTCGTGGTGGCGATTCCGCCGCGGCCAGTCTGTGAGCCGTCAGATTGCTACTTGCCCGGCGCGTCGAGGAATCTGATCGCTGTTTCGGCGAGCCGCGGATCGGTGAAGATGGTGTAGTGCGTGAGGCCGGGCAGAATCGCGAGCCGATTGGCGTTCATTCCCGACCCGTCCCACAAGGCGTCGTGCTGTCCCCCGCCGAGAAGCTCGAAGAACTCCACGGTATGAGACGTGCGCACTGCGTCCCAGTCGCCGACGACCAGCATTGTGGGAACGTGCATCTGCCTGACCTCATCCGACCAGTCGTAGTCCTGGGCGAGCATTTCGCCGGTCTGGCGAACCAGCTTGTCCCAATTCGCCGGGTCGGGAGCGATTGCCGTGTAGTTTGCATAAAGCGGGGTCTGCTTCAGTTCCTCGGCCGTCTTCTCGGGCGCGGCCGCGATCGCCTTCATGCCTTGTGCGTTGTAATCATGCCATCCGGAGAACGCGTAGGGTGTCGAGACCAGGATCAGTTTGTCGACCACTTCCGGATAATCGATGGCCAGGCGCAGGGCGGTGCTCCCACCGAGGGAATCGCCCATCACGTCGGCCTTTTCGAAACCGAGAAATTTGATCAGTTCGGCCACGTCGGTTGCCATGTTCGCAAAGGTCATCGGGCGGTCGAACGGCAGTGTGCGGCCGTGGCCCTGCAGGTCCACTCCGATCACCTGCCGGCCTTTGGCCAGGGCCGGCAATATCGGAGCAAACATCTCGATGGAGTAGAATCCGCCATGCAACAGGACGAGCGGTTCGCCTTCGCCGTAGATCTCGTAGTAGATCTCGACGCCGTTGACCGGGGCGTCGCCGGACTTGGTGGGGGTTGGACGTTGAGGCATCTGCGGGGCCTCCTGGGCCTCTGTGACGATGGGTGCAGCAAGGCTCAGCGCTGTCGCGGCGACAATGGAGACGAGCGTGTGTCTGATCATTCTGAATCTCCTTGGGGTTCATCTCTAAGACGAACGACCCGTGCGCTTCGCGACATGCTCTCGGGTGTTTCGCGCAAATTTTTTTGCAACTCGCCAGCTATCCAGATGCTGCTCTGTCGCGGGATCTGTTACGGAGACGCGCCCAATCCCTCCTATCTCCAGTCTTTCGAGCTTTCTGCACCAAGGACGCACGACGTCCCTGTCCTCACGACATCCAAATAGTTCTTTTTTCGCGAGCGGGCCTCTCATCGCGGACACACTTCCTTCGTTCGGAATCTAGCAACCAGGCGCCACGGCAGAAATGACAAAGACATAGTATATTCTGCCATGCACCACGTGATCTTCATCGTTTATCCCGGCTTTGAGTTGCTGGATGCGCGAGCTTTGACAGGTGACATCAAACTGCGTGGTCAGCCGAGCGCTCCACGGCAAGATTCTGTCGGCAGTGCGCGTCTTGGCAGGACTTGAAATCCTGCGCGCGAATAGTACGGCCAACATGGAGAAATTTTGAAAGGAGAGTGACGACAAGCTCGCTTCCACTCTGAGGATCACTCCGTTTTGTCGCCTCGGCCGCCGATCGCTCTCTGGGAGAGCTACCACGCTGCCTTGCCATCATCTCGCCCCGAGCTGGCCGTCCGGTGGCCAACGCTCACTTTACGTGACATATGTTTCAGGCGACCGCCGATAAGCCTCCTCGCATCGCGAAGAGCAGAACCAGTGCCCCACCCGAGGTTCCCTGACATACGCTGAATACGGCGCGTGCATCTTGCAGACAGGGTCGATCCATTTGGGATCAGCGGCCTCGGCCAGTTCCAGAACGAAGAGCGGAATCTTTTGAGCGATGGAGCGGAGTTGCGTGGGACCAAGCGGCTCTGCCGAGAGGCCCTTCGACTGCGCAACCTCGGCAATCGATGCGGTTGTGATCAGCTGGCCGGCCTTCGCCAACCCTGTAATTCGGGAGGCAATATTCACCGTTGAGCCGAAGATATCGCGGCCCCTGCGGATCACCTTTCCATGGTTCAAACCGCACCGTGTGAGCGGAATTCGCGGCTCGGCCCGACAGGCTGGGAGAAGGCGAGAAAGTGCCTGAAGAGCGAATTCAGGTTCCGGAAACAAAAGCATTGCTTCGTCTCCCATCCATTTGAGAAGCCTGCCCTCGTCGCCGACGGAGTTGTGCACCAGCCTCTCGAAGAGATCCAACACCCCTATTGCCGCCGCATCTCCAAAAACGTCGGCAATTGCGCTGAAGCCTGCCAAATCGACAAACACCACAGTCGCTTCGACATGATCAGTGTCGTGCGTCTGGACGTCGGCAACTGCACGTTCAGTCATAGCGTCACTCCGGTTCGCCCGAGCGGCACAGCAGCAACCCGTAGGCAGCGCCGCGGTGCCCGGCCGCACCCTTGCCCGTCGTTCGTTGGCGCTTTGCCGGCGCCAATAGCGACATGAAGTACTTCGTGCCCCGTTCTATTCGCCTTCGTTCTTATACTCTACGGAATCAAGCGGCGCGTCGAACTCATAGATGAACCCCTGCTCTTCGTAACGAAGGCGAGGTCCATTGCCCTGATCAGATCGAGTGGCGGTCGCGAGCAGAGTGGAACCGAAGCCGGTGCTGGAAGGCGGTTTGACAGGTGGCCCCCCTCGCTCCTGCCAACGAACGACAAATCGAGGACCGTTCTCTTCTCCCTCCCCCACCTCCCAAACCACTTCTACACGTCCCTTCGCTGTCGACAGCGCTCCGTGTTTGACGGCATTGGTCGCCAGCTCATGAAGAAGAAGGGCCAAGGTCCGCACGACATCGGCCTTGATTGTGAGCTCGGGCCCACGTGTCGTCACCTGACCAAAGTACACGTCGAGCTCCGCGCCGATAAGGTCGACCAACCCGACACCCTGCCAATTCGTATTCAGGAAGATCATGCGCTCGGGATAGGGAATGTATTCGCTATCCGCTCGCGAATTCCCAGCTCGGTCTCAGCAAGACCCCGCGAGACGACGGCTTGCACAACAGCGAGAATGTTCTTTACCCGATGCGCGAGCTCGCGCATCAGGAGATTTCGTTGTGCATCACGCTCCGCAAGCCTCTCGCTGGCCCTCTGCATCGCATCTATTACAACGTTCGCTTCGACGACACCGGAGCGGTTGGACGAGAGGGCCGCGCCACGTCCGAGTTCTTTTGCCGACCTGGCCATGAGGGATAGCGGCAGCTCGAGCCTTCGGGCGAGCCCGAGGGCCAGCAATATTGCCGCGATACCCGTTGCAACCCACACGAACAACGAGTTGCGCTCGTTCGCGTCACGCCGCACGTGGCGCAGAACATGGGCGTCCGGGGGTCGACGACCGAAGGTCAGCACCGATCGACGCAAATTCAATCAGCTGCGCGTGTGAACGTCAGGTGTGTCACACCGCTGGGCGATGAGACGGACTCGATCGCGTAAGTCCTTTCAAGGCCCTCTAACCCGTCCCAGAGCCGGACACCCCGTCCGAGCAGGATGGGAACCACAGCGACATGCATATGGTCGACCAGCCCGGCAGCGAGGAACGCACGGAGCATCGTGGCGCCGCCACCCAGGCGCACATCCTTTCCGCCCGCAGCCTCGCGGGCCACTTCAAGTGCTTCGGCCGGAGAAGCATCGATGAAGTGGAAGACCGTGCCGCCCTCCATCTCGATCGACGGACGCACATGATGGGTCATAACGAAAACCGGCGAGTGGAACGGCGGATTGGGGCCCCACGCGCCTTTCCACTGCGGGTCCTCGTGCCATCCCGGGTGACCGAACTTGCCGGCGCCCATGATTTCGGCGCCGAAGCCTAGATCGTGCTGCTGAACGAACACGTCATCGACGCCAGTGCTTCCGCCGGGCTGCCACCACCGGGTGGCGAACATCCATTCGTGCAGCCTGTCACCGGCGTGACCAAAATGTGCGGTTGCACTCTGACCCTCGCCCGTGCCGAAGCCATCGAGGGAAATGGCGAAGTTGTGAATGCGAACACGTGACATGCTGTTGTTCCTTTTTATTGGTGTGTTTCGGAAGCCAGTGCCTGGCGATATTATTTCGTCGAACGGGGAGAGGCGGATTCGAGATACGTGAAAACTCTTTTTTGCAGCGGCCTGCTATCGAGCCGCCTCTTGCCGCGGATACTCGAGCTGCATGGCGACGACATTCGTCGTCCGCTCGCCATAGCGTTCAGTGATGGCTGCAAGCGTCTGATCCAGCGCCTGAACAAGCGGTTTGTCAGGGAAGGTCGACACCCGACGGTCTTCCGGCCAGTCGTCACCGGCACGATCCGGCAGGACATGAACACCGTTGGCCGTCACCACCGCAGAGGTGGACGCCGCGAACGTGACGGCATCGGATCGATAGGTCCGCGTCCAGGCGTCGGCCACTAGGGCGAGCGACACTTCGTCCATTCCGGATTGAAGCTCAATGCCCCAGGTGTCGCGGTTCCAAAACGCCATGCGGTTGACGAGTACCGTCGTGGCGAAGGGGCGCGTGAATTTGAATGCGGCGCTCGCGTGCCGCATATTCCAGGTTTCGATGCCGAGATCGCGGGCGACCGCCTCTGCCTTCGTGCGCCCTGCAATCGCTTCGATCAGTGTCAGCATCATCGGCATAGCGGCGGTAATGCCGGTCGTGGTCACGACATTCCCGTCAGCCACCATGCGTCGGTCGGCGACATACTCGATCGTCGGGTTCCGTTTGAGCATCTCGCCGCGATAGTACCAGTGTGTGGTCGCGCGCTTGCCGTCGAGCAGGCCGGACGCAGCAACCACTTTCGCTCCCGCACAGACACCGATGATCATCGCACCCTTCCGCGACTGGTCCTGTAGCCAGGCCGACACCGCCGGATCGTCATCGCGGCTCATGGCCGGCACGATGACATAATCCGCTCCGTCGGGACGTTCGGCGTCGAACTCCGCGATCGTCGCATCCGGCTCCACCCGAAGCACGGGATAGAGCTGAACAGGGCCCGGACCGGTCGCCAGCATCACCACATCGGCCACATCCGCGCGCCTCAGGATACCGGTCGTCGTCACATAGTCGTTGGTTTCAGTAGCGTCATTGAGCCCGATGACTGCAATGACGGGGCGGCGTTCTCCTTCATATCGCAGCGTTGCGAGCATCGCGTCGGCTTCTTCCTGCGGCACCGGCGGCGCCTCCGCCGAAGCCGTCGCGGTGGGCAAGCTCAATACCCAGCCGCCAAAGCCTAACAAGCCAAGGACCACGACAGCGGCCCCGCCCCAAATAAGGATAGATTTCGACATGGCAGCTATCTCCAGTGAAGGATCGGATGAGCCGCAAATTGGCCGGCACTTCCATTGGCTGGTGCGAAATCTAGCAGTCGGGCGCTATGGCAGGAATGACAACGACATGGTATTTTCTGCCAATGCACAAAGTCATCTTTATCGTCTATCCGGGTTTCGAACTGCTCGACACGTCGGGACCGGCCGCCGTGTTCAACAGCGCCAACCGCGCACTCGGCCAACGGGGCAAGCCCACATTCTACGAGGTCATTCTTGCATCAGCCGAAGGCGGCTCCATCAAAAGCAGCAGCGGCATTGCCGTGGAGACGTGGGCGATTGCCGATCTGAAGCCGGCGGAAGCGCACACCGTGCTGGTCGCCGGTGCGGAACGCGAACAGCTCCTGCCCGCCGTCGCCGATCCGGTTCTGCGTGCATCGCTTCCAGCACTCGTGGCGAAGGCCGAGCGCTTCGGTTCGGTGTGCAGCGGCGGCTTCCTTCTTGCCGCGTTGGGTTTGCTCGACGGCCATCGCATCGCGACCCACTGGGATTCCTGCAAACCGCTCGCCGAGACCTTTCCTGCGGTCACGGTCGATCCCGACGCGCTCTATGTGGTGGATGGCCGGCTCTGGACATCGGCCGGCGTCACGACCGGCATCGACATGGCGCTGGCCATGATTGCCAGCGACCTCGATGCGGGCATCGCCGGCGAGGTGGCGAAGCGGCTGATCCTTTATGCACGGCGTCCGGGCTACCAGTCGCAGTTCAGCCCGGTCCTCAAGGCGCAGGTCAAGAGCGACAGCCCATTCGGCGACCTGATCGGCTGGATTGGGGCCAATCTCGATGCGGCGCTGGATGTACCCTCGCTGGCCGACCGCGCCGGCCTGAGCGAACGCACCTTCCATCGAAAGTTCGTTGCAGCGACCGGCGTGACCCCTGCCCGCTTCGTCGAAACGGCCCGGCTCGACGCTGCGCGCCTTCTACTGTCGCGTGGCCTTTCGCTCAAATCGGTTGCCGCTGAGGTCGGCCTGTTTCCGGCCCCGCGTCTTTCGGAAGCCTTCGAGCGCCGGTTCGGCGTTGCACCGCGGCTATTCCGGGAGATGCATGCCGAACTGTGACAGGCAACATCAAGCTGCGCGGTCGGCGGAAGGGTGACATCTCGCGCCACGGCCAGCACACTTGCCCACGATGCGTCGCTCGGCCAGCCCGTTGTCGATCGCAACGGATAGCCGGGCCGGCGCTTGGGAAAAGTCATGCACATTCATTCAGTGCCTCACGATTCAGGATGGCGGTCGAAAGCCGCCTTTGCGGCGTTGAGCCCGTTGATTGCTGCCGGCTTGGCACGCGCGCCATGACCCCGACCCTGGTCATCAATGGATGAGGCGCGCACTTCGTGAGGTTGGACAGGAGGCATAGGCCCAAATGCGTGACCTCCGGCGTCCATGTCGCCGTAAAGGACAGTTTGACAGATGCTTCGGGCAGTCGTCGTCTTTAAGCTAATACCGCTGCGACGATGGCCTCGGGCGCGTCTTCAGGAACCAGGAGCCCGACACCTTCAACCAGTGTCAATCTTCCTCCTGTGAGCATCCCCGCAAGCTTCCGGCCGTGCTCCAATGGGGTCCAATCGTCATCGACGCCCCACCAAAAGGATTTGCATCTGCGCGATCTGGCGGCAGAAGGCAGCCTGCCCCTCAGCCCCACGCCAGGGTCGCTTGTAGATCTCCATCACAGGGGACGAAAGCGGCTGCGCGCTGCATTTTGCCTCACAGCTGTCACCTTGGATTTAAGAGATAAACTCCCTCAGACCACTTGGGCATGGCGCCCCTTGAGCCCACAGAAAAAAATGGACGCAATGTCACAATCGGGATCGCTCGATCGTCTCTAGGTTATAAAACTGATTATACCGATGGTGAAAACGATGGTCGATACCAAAGCCGTCAAGTACGAACTTGAGATACCCGATGTTCTGAAGTCAATGGCCGACGTACAACTGGCGATGGACGGGTATGGGCTTGATCGGACGATCCATCACCTTATCCAACTCCGTGCCTCGCAGATTAATCGCTGCGGCTTTTGCATCAAGATGCATACGAAGGAGGCGCGGCGGGACGGCGAGACGAATGATCGGCTCGATCGGGTCGTCGTCTGGGATCAGGTGAGCGATTTTAGCGGGAAGGAATGCGCCGCGCTGGCATGGACAGAAGCGCTGACGGTGCTCGATGCAAGAACCGATCTTGGCGCGTTGCGCGCGGAATTGCGTGAGCATTTCTCGGAGCCGGAAATCGGTGTCATCACATCGACAATCGCCATGATCAATCTCTGGAACCGCGTCCAGATATCGAGGCATTAGCCATGCCAAATCGCGACTCCACCACGGTCTTCGAGGCGGCCCGTCCGAATCTCATGGGACTCGCCTATCGTATCCTCGGCTCGCGCGCCGACGCCGAGGACGCGGTGCAGGACGCGTTCTTGAAGTGGCAGGATGCGGATCGGGCAGCTATCGACAATCCCGCCGCATGGCTGACCACCATCTGCACCCGGCGTTGCCTCGATCTGCTGCGCGCGGCGCATCGCACCCGGATCGATTATGTTGGGGCGTGGTTGCCGGAACCAATCCAGACGCCGATCGAGAACGATATGGAGGACAAACTGGATCTCGCATCGACGCTGACGACCGCGTTTCTCCTGATGCTCGAACGGCTGACGCCAAAGGCGCGCGCGGCCTATCTACTGCATGATATATTCGACATTTCCTACTCGGAGGTCGCGGCGACACTCGACATGAAGCAAAGCGCTTGTCGCAAGCTCGTATCGCGCGCCAGGATCGATGTCGAAAACGCCAAGGTCAGACACGTGACGCCGCTCGACCGGCAGGATGAATTGCTCGCCGCTTTCCAGACGGCGATTGCCAGCGGGATACCGACGCACTTGGCGCAGATAATGTCCGACGAAATCCGGCTCAGCGCCGACGGCGGCGGCAAGGTGCCGACCGTCATGGGAACATTGACTGGCAAGGACGAGGTGCTTGCTTTCCTGACGGAACGTTTGAGCGAATGGTGGGCGGACTACGGCTGGGCAAGCACGAACATCAACGGTGCACGCGGCTTTATCCTGACCAAGGGCGGCGTAACGGTCGGAGCCGTCACTTTCTCTTACGATGAGGCGGGCAGGGTGCGAGACATCTTCATCATGCGCAATCCTGACAAGCTGATCCATGTTCGCGGAGACGTAGTCCACTAGCGTTCCGCAAGCCGACCGTCGGCGAGCAATCGCCTGACTCTGCAACAGAACATTCGCGAGGCTTCAAAATGTCTGAACAAGGCAAGGCTACAGCTATGCCTAAATCCGGAATCGACTCCGGATCCGGTTGGGTTGAGCTGCTCCAGGGCAGAAACGCGATCTATTCACTAGCGCTCGGCGGCAGCGTGACGCTGCATGCCCTCAACATCTACATCGCCATCACTATCATGCCGTCGGTCGTCGCCGAGGTCGGCGGTCTCGATTATTATGCCTGGAGCACCACACTTTTCGTGGTCGCCTCGATCCTGGGGTCGGCAATTTCGGCAAGATTGCTGCAGCGGGTCGGCGCGCGCGGTGCCTATGCCGCGGCGGCGCTGGTATTCGGCGCGGGCACGGTTATCTGCGCGCTTGCACCCAGCATGCCGCTTCTTCTCACAGGTCGGTTCGTCCAGGGATTCGGCGGCGGGTTACTCTATGCGCTCGCTTATGGCGTGATCCGCCTCATCTTTCCAGAACACCTCTGGGCGCGTGCGATCGGCCTCATTTCGGCGATGTGGGGCATAGCCACGCTGACCGGGCCGGCGATTGGCGGCGTATTCGCCGAGATCGGCGCGTGGCGCGCGGCTTTCTGGTCGCTGATTCCGTTCATCACGATTTTCGCGATCATGGCCTTCGCAACACTGCCCGGCAAAGGGGACAGTGACGAAACGCCATCACGGCTTCCCTTCCCCCAGCTCACTCTTCTGACGGCCTCTGTCATCATGCTCTCCGCGGGCAGCCTGGGCGACGCGCTTTTCTGGAACGTCATCGGGATCGGCGGCACCGTTGCCCTTGCAGGCCTGCTGGTGGCGGTGGAATTGAGATCCGAAACGCGCCTGTTGCCGCGCGGCGCATTGAAACGTGACCGGGCCGCTGGGTGCTCTCTACGCCGTCATCGTGCTTTTGGTGATCGGCATGCAGCCGGAGATTTTCGTGCCTTATCTGCTTCAGATTCTGCATGGGCAATCGCCATTGATCGCCGGTTATCTGGCAGCCCTCATGGCGATCGGCTGGACGCTGGGTTCGCTTTCCAGTGCCAACTGGAGCGGCCACAGCGCGCCGCGGGTGATCACCATCAGCCCGGTGTTTGGCTTGCTCGGCCTCATCCTGCTGGCGGTGTTCATGCCGGTCATTAGCGCCGGTAGCTGGACCGTTCTCGCACCGATCTGTGCGTCGCTCGTTCTGGTGGGCGCCAGCATCGGTCTGGCCTGGCCGCACGTCGTAACGCGTGTCTTTCAGACGGCATCGACGAGCGAACAGACGGTCGCCGCCGGTGCGATCACTACCGTTCAGCTCTTCGCAACGGCCCTTGGAGCGGCGGCTGCCGGAATGGTCGCAAACCTCTCAGGTATCACCCAACCGGGCGGCGTAACCGGCGCTTCGAATGCCGCATTCTGGCTGTTCAGCTTGTTCGCTCTGGCCCCGGCCATTTGCATTCTGATCGCGGGACGGGCTGCCCGACCGGCACCTGCCCAGGCCGACAAAACAAACCCGACATCAACTTTCGCAATTGAGATTCAATCATGACCCTCTTGGCTTCACTCCTTCTGTTCAAACTGGTTTTCGTCGTCGGCCTGGCCTTATGGGTTGCCGTTATCTCGATCAACAACGTCACCGCGTTTCGGGGCGGCGTAGCTTCGGTCGGAGCGATGATGAGCATGCAGATGTTCGATCAGACGCCAGCCATCGACAGCCCGTTGCTGAAACGCCGCGTCACATCGCCGGCCTGGCACCGTCTGATCTGCGGATTCGTCGTGGTCGTGGAATGGTTGGTCGCAATCTTGCTGTGTTATGCGGCGATCGGCATCGCTAGCGCGGTTCTGGGATACCTCGATGTTACGGATGCGATGCTTCGCGCCAATCTGGCACTGGCCGCATTCCTGGCGATGGGGTTCATCATGCTGCTCGGCGGCGCCTGGTTCGCCTGCTATATTAGGCAGGAAGGCATGCAGATCACTCATCTTTCGCTGATCGGCATCGGGATAGTCGGTGCGCTCATCATGAACGCTTCCGTATGACCTTCATTCGCGAATAAGGTAGGCCAACTCAGCGCGACCGGTGGCTTCTGGCGATCCCTCTACTGTGCCTTCTTTGCCCACCCGTCATCCGTAGCCACTTGGCTTGAAGCAGAGTTTCCCAGCGAGTCGCCTGAAAGCCTCAAGAAAGGCCCCTGACGGAGTATCTCTCGCCGAAGAAGCCGACACGAGGGTTTTCAACGGTGCCGATGAGACGCGCCCGGTCAAGCAATCGATTGCCTTCTTCGCAGCTTGTTTCGGGAAGAAGCGCGCAGCCGTGACATGCGGCGAAAGTTCGACGAGAACGACCGTCCGCTGGGACTCTCCATGCACGCCGGATCATTGGAGCACCACAGCGAACGGCGAAGGGCAGCATCTACCAGCTGCTCGAAACGGCTAGGCGCGGCCTGAGCTACCAGACCACCGAGTGTTCCTTCGGAGTCACCTGACGCGGTGTAGATGAGGAAACCGTTCATCGGAACATCGGAATCCTCCAGATTGCAGTGGAGGCGTTCACGCAGAGAAGCGGACCCGTATCCGCAGAAGAAGGTAAGTTCCCTTGAAATCGCGCGCGAGATCTTCGCGGTGACCGTGACAAGTCGAGGCAGATTGGTCAGCGTCGCGCCTGACTGATCGCTACCGCGAGAATGATGATCACGCCGCGAGCGATCAATTGCTGGCTGAATTCCAGTCCCATCAGGATCAGCCCGTTGTTGATGAGGCCGATCATCAAGGCGCCGATGATCGAGCCGGCAACCGTGCCCTTGCCGCCGAAGAAACTCGTGCCGCCGAGGACCGCCGCGGCGATCACTGAGAGCTCGTCCCCTTCCCCGAACTGGAACCGCCCGGAGCGCAACCGTCCGGCATAGAGCATCCCGGCGATGGCAGCCGCAAGAACTCGAGATCAGCAAGGCGCGGAACTTGATCGAGCGCGTGTCGATGCCGCTGAAGCGCGCCGCCACCTCGTTGCCGCCGGTCGCCAGCACCCGGCGCCCGAAGCTCGTGCGGCGAAGCGCGACGTGGCCGATCGCGCCGATGCATAGCATCCAGATCAGCAATGTCGGCACCGGGCCGACGTCTCCGCCGCCGAAGAAATAGGGAAAGTCCCGGTTCACGATCGGGATGGAGCGCGTGTCGCTCACCCACATGGCGATGCCGCGCGCGATGCCCATCATCGCCAGCGTCGTCAGGAATGACGGTATTCCGACGCGCGTCGTGATGACCCCGTTCGCCACCCCGATCACAAGCCCTGTCGCCAACCCGCCGAGAATGCCGAAGAGCGGCCCGCCGATGTCGATCGCCATCGCGGTCGCGACCGACGCGAGCCCGGCCAGCGCCCCGACCGACAGGTCGATCTCGCCGGCGGAAAGGACGAACGTCATGGCGACCGCCATCACCGCGATGACCGCGGTCTGCCGCACGATGTTCAGGAGGTTGGTCGGCTCGAGGAACCCTTTGTCGTGCAGGGTGAGCGCGAAGAAGATGAAGATGCCGATAAAGCCCAGATAGATGATGTTCTGCCGCCACGTCGCGAGCAGTCGCCGCGCCGTCGACACAGCCTCGCGGGCGGTGTCGGACTCGCTCATGTCGCCTGCTGCAGCATCACCTGCAGCCGCTGCTCGGCGTCGCCGAGATGCGCCGACGTATCGTCTTCGCGCATGAGGCCGTCCCGCGCGATCTCGCCGCTGATCCGGCCTTCCGCCATCAGGAGGATGCGATCGCTCGCGGCGAGAAGCTCCGTCAGCTCCGACGATATCAGGATGATCGCCTTGCCGGCCCTCGCCAGCTCCCGAACCAGCGCGATGATCTCCGACTTGCTGCCGATGTCGATCCCGGCGGTCGGCTCGTCGAGCACCAGCACGTCCGGGTCGGCCGCAAGCCACTTGGCCAGCACGACCTTCTGCTGGTTTCCGCCCGACAGCGACCGGACCGCGCTCTCACGCGAGGCGGTCTTGATCCTGAGCTTGGCGATCTGCGTGTCGGCCAGGCTCTGCGCCTTGCCGTTCGAAACCCAGCTCGCAGTGCTCAGCCGGTCGAGCACGGGCAGGCAGATGTTGCTTGCCACGCTATGGTCGACGATCACGCCCTGTCTGATGCGATCCTCCGGAATGAGAACGATGCCGTGGCGGATCGCATCGCGCGCGCCGGCCATATTGACCGGCCTGCCGGAGACGCGGATTTCGCCGGAGGCGAGCGGATCGAGTCCACAAACAACACGCGCCAGCGAGCTCCTTCCGCTTCCGAGGAGTCCTGCGACACCGACGACCTCGCCGCGCCGAAGTGTCAGGCTCACGTCGCGCGGCTTGTGGACGCCCGACAGGTGGGCGAGCTCGACCAGCACGTCGCCGGTCTCCGAATCCGCGCCGCGCGCATCGGCAAAGTTCCTGACCCGCCGCCCGACAATATGCGTGACGATCGCTTCAAGCGTCAGCTCGGCGATCGGCGCGGTGACGACATGCTTTCCGTCACGGAGAATGGTGGCGCGATCCGCGATGCGCATGATCTCGTCCATCCGATGCGAGACGTAGATGATGGCGACGCCCTCCGACCGGAGCCGGCGCAGGAACGTGAACAGCCGCTCGACATCGCCGGCGCTCAGCGCCGAGGTCGGCTCGTCGAGGATAAGGATGCGCGCCTGCTGCGACATCGCCTTGACGATTTCGGTCAGTTGCCGCTGGCCGGTGCCGAGGTCTCCCGCCACGGCGGTCGGCTCGACGTCGACGCCGAGAATCTCGAAGAGCGCCTTCGCCTGGCGTTCCGCTTCGCGGTCGTCGATCAGTCCGAGCGCGCCGCGCGCCTCGTGATTGAGAAAGATATTCTGTGCGACGGTGAGCGTCGGGATGAGGCTCATCTCCTGGAAGATCATCGCGACACCCGCGCGACGCGCCGCCTCCGGCGACACGTGCACGATGCGTTTGCCGTCGATTTCAATCGTGCCGGAGTCGGGCGCAAGCACGCCGCGCAAAATCTTGAGGATTGTCGACTTTCCCGCGCCGTTCTCGCCGAGGAGCGCGTGGATTTCGCCGCGTTCGATGGTCAGGTCGACATTGTCGAGCGCGCGAATGCCGCCGAAGCTCTTCGATATGCCGAGCATTCTGACGACGGCGGTGTCGGCAAGGTCATCGCAACCGCCTGCCTTCATGCGGCGACCTCGGTCCATTGCCCGCTCGAACCCGACCGGATGATCGCATCGGCGATCTCAGCGACGCGATATCCGTCGGTGAAATTGGGCGAAGGTTGCTGGCCTTTGACGATCGCCTCCATGAAATCGCGGCACTCGATGATCTTCGTTTCGCCGTAGCCGATGCCGAGCGCCGGGATCGGCCAAAGTCCCTCGCCGTAGGGATGGGCCGGCCCAGTATAGACCGTTGTGAAGCCGCGCGCGTCAGCCGGACTGCTGGCGAACATGACCTGCAGCTCGTCGCGGCGCTCGTAGTTGAAGAGGATCGATCCTTCGGTGCCGTGGATTTCGAAGGTCAGGAAGTTGTTTCGGCCGTAGGCGTTGCGCGTCGCCTCGATCGAGCCCACGGCACCGCCCTCGAACCGCATCATCGTGACCATCTCGTCATCGACATCGACGTCTCCGCGCGGCCCGGCCGCGTTCTTGTCGGACGCGCCAAGCTTGTCGACGCCGCCCGCCTGCAGCGGACGGGTCGGAATATAGGTCTTGACCATCGCGGCGACCGCGGAAATCTCGCCGACAAGATAGCGCGCCATGTCGATCACATGCGTGCCGATGTCGCCGACCGCGCCGGACCCGGCGATCTTCTTCTGAAAGCGCCATGAGAGCGGCCCGTCCGGATCGGCCGACCAATCCTGCAGATAGGTGCCGCGGAAGTTCAATATCTTTCCGATGCGGCCATCCTGGATGTAGCGATGGGCGAGTGCGACCGCCGGCGTGCGGCGGTAATTGAACGCCACCATGTGGATGACGCCCGCCTCGGTGACGGCGCGCAGCATGTCGCGCGCTTCGCCGGCGGTGCGGGCGAGCGGCTTCTCACAGATGATGTGCTTGCCAGCCTTCGCCGCAGCAATGGCAATCTCGGGATGACTGTCGTTCGGCGTGACGATGTCGACGACGTCGATATCGGGCCGCGCGACCACCGCCCGCCAGTCGCTCGAGCCTTCGTTGAAGCCAAAGCGCTGCCGCGCTTCGTCGGCGAGCTCCTTCGTCTGGTCGACTACCACGGCGCGGACCGGCTCGGCCGGCGCCGGCCAGAAGAACATCGGCATCGTCGCGTAGGCGAGAGCGTGTGCCTTGCCCATGAATCCGCCGCCGATCATGGCGACGTTCAATTTCTCGGCCATCGTCTTGTCCTTTGGAAGAAATCCCGGCGGACGGCCGTGGGAGGAAGCGGCCGTCCGCACGCGCCGATTGACGCGCTGGTTACTGCATGGCGTCCTTTACCTTGGCGGGCGCTTCCTGGTGGTAGACAGCCTGCCAAGCGTCGAGCAAGTTGTCCTTGCTCACCGGCAGCGCCGGCAGCGCCACGTAGTCCGGCGCCTGCTTTCCAAGTAGCCCGTAGCCTGCGAGCTTCGCTTCGGTCACGCCCTGATCATAGGGCCGCTGCGCGCCGAGGCCCTTGACGAAACCGCCGCTCGCCATGTCGATCGCGACGTTCTCGCCGAGGTCGATCGTGGTGATGATCAGGTCGTCGCGGCCGGCGGTCCTCGCAGCCGAGATCACGCCTTCAGCCGGCACATCCCACACCGCCCAGATGCCCTTGATCGAGGGGTTCGAGGTCAGCATGGCGGAGGCCGCCTTTTCCGCATCGCCGGAGAAATCCGGTCCGCCGATTCCCTGCTCCGCGACGATCTTGATGTCGGGATAGTCGTCGGTGATCGTCTTCTTGAAGGCGTCATAGCGCTGCCGCGTCACGAAGAAGTCGGCCGCGTGGAAGACGATGCCGATGTCTCCCTTCATCCCGAGCGCCTTCGCCATCATATGCGCGGCGGCGACGCCGTTGCCGTAATTGTCGGCCGAGACGACGCTGACATAGTCCTTGCCCACCGTGAGGCCGGAGGGGACGTTGTCCATGAATACGAGCTTCACACCGGCGTCGGCCGCCGCCTTGTAAGCGGAGGCGGTCGCCACCGGATCGGTCGGGATCGAGACGATGATGTTCGGCTTCTGCGCCATCACCGTTTCGATGTCGGAAACCTGCTTCTCCGGCTTGAACCCGGCATCGGTGACCGCGATCACGTCGATGCCCATGTCGGCGAATTGCGCCTTCAGGCCGTCGAGCTGCGCCTGCGACCAATCGTTGCCGCCATAGTGAAAGACGAGCGCGGCGGTCGCGTGCATGTCCTTGATCCTGGCGAGCTCATCGTCGGAGAGCGTCACCGCCGAAGCCGGTTGCGGGCTCTCGCCGTTCGGGCCCGTGCTCAGGACCGTCTTCGACAGGTCGGCGAGTGCTGCGTCCGGATCGGCGGCCTGTCCGGCCCCCGTCAGGAGTCCGGTCGACAGGCAGACGATTCCTGCCATCTGCAGGATACGATTGTTGCGCATTCTTTCCTCCCTGTTTCGTTGCTCTTATCTGGCCGTGGTGTTGCGTCAGTTAGATGCATTGGCCTTCTTCAAAAATTCGAGGCTTCGCGCTGCTCCTTCCTTCGGGTCTGGCCAGCTGTCGAGCTCGACCGTGATCCAGCCCGAATACTTGATGTCGTCGAGCGCGTGCATGATCGCCCGCATGTCGAGCGTCCCGGCATCGAGCGGCATGAAGGCGAAGGGTTCCTGCTGCCAGCCTTTGAGATGCACGTAGGCGATCCGTTCACGATGCTCGCGGATCAAAGCCGGGACATCGGCGCCGGCGGCGGCAAGATGCGCCGTATCGGGGCAGAACTTGATCGAGGTCTCCTTGAAGACCCTCCGAACCTCCTCCGCACCTTCAACGATGGTGGTGAGGTGCGGGTGGTAGTGTGGGAGGAGGCCGTGCCTCTTTGCGATCGTCACGACCTTTTCGAGAGCAGCGCCGAGCTTCCTGATGTCGTCGGGCCTGGTCCCGCCGGCGCGCTTTGCGCCACCGCCGACGACGAGATGCTCCGCGCCGAGCCCCGCCGCAGTCTCACTCGCCCGCTCTATACGGGCGAGCTCCTCGCCAAGGACGTCGTCGAAAATGAAATTGCCGCCGGAATAGACGGCGACGAGCGATAAGCCGGCCGATTCAAGTATCTTCGAAAGGTCGGAAGTGCGCCCTTCGTAGTCGAGCAGGTTGCCGTCGAAGAGTTCAACGCCTGTGTAGCCGGCTTCGGCGATGTCGCCGATCGCGCGCTCCATGTCAGCGAAGGTTCTGTAGGTGAGCTCTGCGATCGAGGTCACGCCGACGGCATTGCCCCCGAGCGGACCCCAGCAGTTTGCGTGATACGCGAGCTTCACTGCTTCCATCCCTTGACCCGCCACCGATCGCGCCGGCGACGGATGTTGTCGTTTGCATGAGCCTATGTTTTATGATGAACATAAGTCAATACACGATCAGCAGAAGCATGCCGACTTCTGCTGAAACTTACAATTTCTCCTTGATGGGCCGCCGGCGGAGCCGTCAGATGTGGGAAGGCGGCGAGACTGCGAGACGACCAAGGTTCCTGCGACATATGCTGATATCAAGCAGAAGCGACGCGCCGGACGGCAAAAGGTGGCGGGATGTCGCGGTGGATGCTGATGGCACGTAAGGCAGAGCTGTCGCGGAGCGGAAAGGGTGCGACCGCACCGCGCGTCCGCGCGCATGCGAGACGCCCGCGCCGTATCGACGCCGAGAATCATGGCCTTGCCGCCATCCTTGGCCTCGTCCGGGCAGCCGAAACACGCAGCCGCCACGAGCTCGAACGCGCCTCCGGCCTCGGTCGGGCGGTCGTTGCGGGCCGCCTGCAGACGCTGAGTCGTCTCGGCCTGGTCCGCGAAGATGCGCTCGGCGCGGCCGCGGGCGGACGCGCTCCGCGCCTGGCGCGATTTCGTGCTGAGGCCGGGCTACTTCTGGTCGCGGTGCTCGACGCCGCGATGATCGGCGTCGGCGTGGCCGACTTGTCCGGCAAGCTGTTGATCGAGCATCACGAGGCGGCGGACCTTGCCGCCGGACCACAGGTGACGCTGAAGCGGCTCGGCACCCTGTTTGACTGGCTGCTCGAACAGCACCGGAAGGACCAGCAGGTCTGGGGGATCGGCATCGCGCTGCCCGGTCCGGTCGAAACGGATACGGATCAACGCTTTGCCTTCCCGCCCGTCCATGTGCTGCCGAGCTGGAACAATTTCCCCTTCGCCGAACAGTTGGTGCTTCGCTATCGCGCGCCGGTCGTCCTCCGCGGCAGCGTCCAGATGCGGACGCTTGGCGAGTCGCGAACCGGAAGCGGGATCGGCGCGCGGGACATGCTGTTCATGGATCTCGGCCGGGAAATCTCTGCCGGCGTGATCGCCGACGGCGCACTCTATCGCGGCACGCAGGGTATGGCCGGAATGATCGGCCATGTTGCGACGAGCGACGACAGCCGCCTGATCTGCCGCTGCGGAAACGTCGGCTGCCTGGAGGCGGCCGCCGGCGCCGAGGCGATCGTGCGCGAAGCGCTTGCGGCGGCCAAGGACGGCCGCAGCCGGCATCTCGCGGACACGCTTGCGTCGGCGACAGAAATCACAGTCGCCGACGTCGGCGTGGCGGCACAGCGCGGCGACCCGTTCAGCGCCGAAATACTCTCGCGCTGCGGTCGCCATATCGGCGCCGCTCTCGCGGCGGCCGTGAACGTCCTCAATCCATCCCTGATCGTGCTCGGCGGCGAGATCGCCGAGACTGGGGACATCCTGCTCGCAGCCATCCGCGAGGCCGTCTATCGACGCTCGCACCCGCTGGTGACGCGCGACCTCCGCATCGTGCGCTCGCAGATGAGAAACTCCGCTGGCCTGGTGGGCTCGGCATTGGCGATGGTTGATCAGTTCTTCACACCGGACTTCGTCGAAGGCTGGGTCGGAAGCGGCACACTGTTGCGGCATCCGGAAGTCGAGGCGCTCGTGGCGTTTGCCGAGACGAGAGTGAATGGCGGGAAGCACCAACCTAAGCCACCGGCCGGACAGATATTGCGTGCGGGCAACGCCGCCTAGCGGGAAGACGCTGGCTTGCGAAGCGATGGGAGGAAGACATAGGAATGTCGATTACAGGCCTCGGTCCGCACGGTGAACGGGCGGCAGCGCCGGACCAACTCACATTGTCGGATACCGATGCCGAGGTGGCGCGGTCGAAGCGGTTCACCGCGGCGGTGGTGTTGCACACGACCGCCAGTGACTGGGCCAAGCAACAGCTCGCCGGCATCGTCGCGACGCTTGGCCGGTTTTCGGCCGCGGTCATCGATGTCGTCGATTGTGGCTTCGAGGCCGACGCACAGATCGACGCGCTGACCCGCCTGACTGCAGAAGCCCCGCACGCCATCATCAGCATTCCGATCGGCAATACCGCTGTCGCGGCTGCGCACCGGAGCGTCGCGCGCGCGGGCATCAAGCTCGTATTGATGGACAACACCCCGACCGGACTTCTGCCCGGCACCGACTATGCGTGCGTCGTCTCGGCCGACAATTTCGGTTTGGGGCAAATCGGCGCATCGCTCCTTTCGCCGCACATACCGCCCGGCGGCACCGTCGGCATTCTCGCCTATGGGGTGGATTTCTTCGTCACCAACGAGCGTGAGATCGCCTTCATCAAGTGGATCGAGAGCGAGCGGCCGGACATCGTGCTTAAGCAGGCGCGGTTTCCCACGGTGGAGCAAGCTGGAGAGGCCACCGACGCGCTTCTCGCCGACGAACGGGATCTCGCCGGGCTCTTCGTCGTCTGGGATGAGCCCGCGATGCGCGCGATCGGCGTCCTGCGCAAGCGCTCAATCAGCCTACCCACCGCGACCGTGGACCTCGGCAACGAGGCTGCGCTCGAACTCGCCCGGGGCGATTTTCTGAAGGGCGTCGGCGCCCAACAGCCCTACGATCAAGGTGTCGCCGTTGCGAAGGCGACCATCCTGTCGCTGATTGGCCGGCAGCCGCCGCCGTGGGTGGCCTTGCCCGGTCTCGCGGTGACCGTGAAAAACGTCATCGAAAGTTACCAGGTCGTCTGGCATGCGCCTGCCCCGCCAGAATTGATCAAGACCACGCCGAGGAAGAGTCGCGGCTAATTTTTTCGCCTTAGAGGCTGTACTGAACGGTTGGCGGTGGCCGCTTTTGGCGGCGCGGACGCGGGCGCGCGAGGCGGGCTTGGCGCCGCGCCCGCGCCGATCACCCCGAAAGCAGGGGCCTTTTTCGGATCACGGCTATACTTCGCGGGTGTTTGCCGGAGTCAGCGAAATGAGACTGCAGCGAAGTGCCCCGCTCGTCTCTGTCTTCGCCATCCTCTCGACGCCGTCCCACGGCGGAGAGCCGAAGGAATTGAAGCCGATCTCCGTCGAGTATGCGCGTGCTCAGTCCGAAACCTTCGCAGTCGGGCGATGGAACGGGTCGCTCTCTGTCTTTCGTATTCCAAGGGACGGGGAGTTCACGCCGGTTCTTCTGGAGACCCGCGTCACTTCTGCCGGCGCCGGCGTTGAGCTCGTGGCCGCTCTCGATCCATCGACGATCGTGTTCTCAGACAGCGAGAGCGAACTCGGCGTCTTCGCGCGCCGCACAGGTACGGTGTGTCGAACAGCTGATGAGCCGAGCGGCGAGTGGTCTCCTACCGTGGCCACATATCCGCCCGGTAGAAGCAACACGACAGCTGGTGCATCGACGGTGCCGACTACCGAAAGCTCCCACGCAACGCTATATTTCGAGTCGACCAACGACACGCGACCCGCCCACGGTATGGTGATGAGATCGTCGGGCTCCCCGAGGTTGAGTAGGATCGGACGCATGAAGGAGGCTTTTCTCTGACTGAAGAGCATGTTCTGCGTCGCCGCGTGGTTCGAGTTGTCCTGCTCGACGCCGGCGGTCGAATTCTGCTGCTCCAGATACGAGACGCGACCAATCCGGCCTTCGGAATCTCTTGGGAGATTCCGGGCGGTGGAGTTCGAGCTCGGGGAGACGGACGCGATGGCGGCCGTCAGAGAGATCCGCGAGGAAACGGGCATTGCGCTGAAGCAGGAATCCATCCGTCCCTCGTCCTGGGAAAGGCGGTCTGCCTACTCATACCGCGGCGTTCGCAGGGTGCAGGACGAATTCATCTGCCAAGCGCGTGTCGAAAGCCATGCACCAGCGGTGCGGTTGTCATGCATCGAGTCGGGCAGGTCAGAGGAACATTCCGGCTATCGGTGGTGGGCACCCAGAGAGCTGTTCCTCAGCAACGAGCGCTTCTATCCAAAACGGCTGCCTGAGATTCTGCCGCGATTCCTCGCGGGAGAGCATATTCAAGAACCGCTCGAAAGCTGGCCTTAGATCATCAATGTCGATGAAGGATCGCGACCATGGCCGCGTTCGGGTGCACTGCACGACGATGCGTGAGTCAGGCTCCTGCTCGAACCGCAGGATATTCCACATGGATGAGATCGAGGGTGCGGTGTTGAGCGGGCTCCAGCAGCACCTCAAGGCTCCGCATCTGCTCAAAGAGTTCGCCAGGAGTTATGAGGAAGAGCGGAAGCGGCTCGCAGGCGAGAAGCACCGGCGTCGTGCCCAATTGGAACGCAAACTCGGCCAGATTCAGCGTGCGACCGACCGGCTTTGGGCCGATTACGAACTCAAAGAGTTTCACACCCAGAAGTCCGCGATCGAAGCAGAGATAGCAGAGACGCCAGAAGACGAGAAGATCGTTGGCTTGCACCCGGCCGCGCTTCGCGAGTACGGGCGTCATGTCGAGCAGCTTCAAAGCGTTTTCTCTGAGGGAGTGACACAGGATCTGGCGGAAGCAGCCGGCAAGATCCGTAATCTTGTGGCGCGTGTGACGCTGATTCCCCAGGAAGACGGCTTCAAGATCGAGCTGGAGGGGCGGCTGGCGCTGCTCATGCAGGCCCCGAAGGTCTATCCGAACATGCGGATCGCAGCGTCGGGGGGATCAATGGTAGCGGAGGAGGGACTCGAACCCCCGACACGCGGATTATGATTCCGCTGCTCTAACCAACTGAGCTACTCCGCCCCGAGGTATCGGTGCCGCCGCGCGCATATACGTTTGGGCCGCCGGAGGGTCAAGCGGAGGGGTGGCCTGGCGGGCCGGCGACGTGGCCGCCCGTACGGCCGGGCGAATAGCGCCCAGCGGAGCCGCCCCGCGCCGCCCCTTCTGCCTTCCTCATCCCCTCCGCGAGCGCAAGCGCGTGTCCCTTTCTGCACCGCCTCCTGCGGGCCGTTTCCTCTTCGCCGCCGCTCTTGTAAGCTCCACTGCGCCGGCCGGGGCATCCTCGCCCCCGGCGATCTTGCGAGGGGCGCGCGCGATGACCGGAGCAGCCATCAAGACGGTCGCCGTCCACCTGCCCACGGCGGGCCTCGTCGACCGGCTCCTGAACCTCGCCATGCCGCTCGCCGGGGCGCATGGCGCGACGCTGATCGGCGTCCACGTGCTTCCTGCCGTCGTCGTCTACGCCGATGCCACGGTGTCGATGTCGACCGAGTTCATTGTCGCCCAGCAGCAGGCGTTTCAAGAGGACGCCAAGGCCGTGGAGACGGCGTTCCTTGGGCGCGTCGAAGCCGCGGGCGTGGAGCACGAATGGTGCAGGATCGACAGCGGCGAGGAGCCGGCGATGCGCGCCGTCTCCACGGTCTGCAACGCCGCCGACCTCGTCGTCGCCGCGCAGTACCAGGACACCATACCGGCGGCCTCCGGCTACACCCCCGACGAGCTGGTGCTCGGCACCGGGCGGCCGGTGCTGATCGTCCCGACGGAGGGTGAGTTCCTCGTCGTCGGCAAGCGCGTTCTCGTCGCCTGGAACGGCTCGCGCGAAGCCTCGCGCGCGGTCTTCGACAGCCTGCCGCTGCTTCAGCCCGGCGCGGAGATGCGCCTTCTGACGGTGGACAGCCCGCGCGGCGATTCCACGCTTGCCGGCCTCACCTATGCGTTGCGGCGCCACGGCGTAAATGCGCTGCCGCTTTCCTCCACCAAGAGCGACGGGCGCTCCACGGCGGAGGAAATCCTGAAATCGGCCGCCGAGTTCGGCGCGGACATGATCGCGGTCGGCTGCTTCGGCCACTCGCGTCTCAGGGAGACGGTATTCGGAGGCGCGACCACGCACCTCTTGCGCGACATGACGCTGCCGCTACTGATGGCGCATTAGTCGCTTCGCCACCTCCTGAAGGCCCGCCCGCGTCAGATGCGCCCGGTCAGCAAGAGCACGATGACGATGATCAGAATGACCCCGACGATGCCGGAGGGGCCGTATCCCCAGCCTCGGCTGTAGCCCCAATTGGGAACTGCGCCGATCAGGATCAGAATGAGGACGATGATAAGAATGGTGCCGAGCATTGCAGGTCTCCGGCGGTCAGCGGACCGCGTTTTCGCCCCCCGCGCCCGATCCGGAGACCGCGGCGTTGGGTGCATCGTCAACGCCGGCAAACCGAAGCTGGTTCCCTAGTCGGCTTTGCGGATTGCGAAGCCCCCTGTCGGCGACAGGAATCCCACGAAGATCGAGGAGCGATCATGAAGCCGGACGTGCTCGTCAACGGAATGCAGATGCCGCATGTCATGGAGGCGCTGGAGAAGGCCTACACGCTGCACAAGCTCTTCGAGGCGAAGGACCGCGCGGGGTTCCTGAAAGGAAATAAGTCCGCGCATCCGCGCCATCGCCACGGGCGGGCATCATGGCGCAAGCGCGGAGCTGATCGACGCGCTGCCCAATCTTGAGATCATCAGCTCCGTCGGCGTCGGCACCGATGCGATCGACGTCCCCTATGCGAAGAAGAAGGGCGTCATCGTCTGCAACACGCCCGACGTCCTGAACGACGACGTCGCCAATCTGACCATCGCGCTGCTTCTCGCCGTCACCCGCAAGCTCGTCGCCTATGACCGCTTCGTGCGCGACGGGCGCTGGGAACGCGAAGGCGACCCGCCGCTCACCCGTTCGATCGCCGGCCGCAAGGTGGGAATGCTCGGCATGGGGCGGATCGGCCAGGTGATCGCGGAGAAGCTCAAGGTCTTCCATTGCGAGATCGCCTATCACACGCGCACGCCGCGCCCGGAGCTCCCCTACCCGCACTATGCGGACCTGGTGAAGCTCGCGACCGACGTAAGCGTGCTGATTGCAATCCTTCCCGGCGGGGCGGCGACGCAGAAGATCGTCGATCGCCGCGTCATCGACGCGCTCGGGCCGGAAGGCATCCTGATCAACGTCGCACGCGGCTCCGTCGTCGACGAGGAGGCGATGGTCGCCGCCTTGCAGGAGGGCCGCCTTGGCGGCGCCGGCCTCGACGTCTTCGCCGCGGAGCCGAAGGTGCCGGCCGCGCTCTTCCAGATGGAGAACGTCGTCTTGCAGCCGCATCAGGGCAGCGCCACGATCGAGACGCGGCGCGCGATGGGCGATCTGATGCTGAAGAACCTCGCCGCGCATTTCGCCGGCGAGCCGCTGATAAGCCCGCTCTTCTAAGCGTTTCCCCTAATCGTCCGCGCTGCCGCCCGAGCGGCGCCCGAACACGAAGCCGAGAATGAGCGCGAGGCCGGCGACCAGAAGCGCCGGCGTTGCCCCGCCGGAGCCGAATGAAAGGCCAAGCTCCGCCATCTTGTCCTGCGCCGTTTCGGCGACAGGGGGCGGCGGAGAGGGCCGGGAAGGCGCGGACGCTCCCCCCTTCGAGCGCGCGACAAGAAAGAAGATGAGCGCGACGAGGATCAGCACACCGCCGATGATGGCGGCCGATGCAAAGGGTGGAACGTAGAGCGACAATCCGAGATGCGCCGCGACGAGCAGGAAGACGAGGCCGATCAACAGGATCACGCCGCCGATCGCACCCAGAACCCCTTGGGTGACGAGGCGACGGATGCGTTGCTTCAATTCGGAGAGCGCAAACGCCAGCCCGATCGAGCTTGCCAGCTTGAGCATCGGGCTTAGAGCCTATCCCATTCGGATTGGGTCAGGGCGGAGGCTCCATCTGTTTTTCTGGGCATGATCCTGTCCGAAAACCGGTGTCCACTTTTCGGGATCCTGCCTAGCGGCGCGACATCAGGCCGATGAGGAATCCGAGGCCGAGCGCGACCAGCACCGCGGAGAAGGGATTGCGTTCGATATGCCCCTCCAGAGCCTCGCCGTAGGCGCGCGCGCCGTCGAACGCCGCGTCCGCCTGCTCCTTGCCCTGCCGCTTGTAATAGTCGGCGGTCCGCTCGGCCTTGGCGCGGCCTTCGCGCACGCCGGTCTTCACCACATCCGCAAGTGTCTTGCTGATTGCCGAGAGGTCGCCCTTCAGCGTCTCGATCTGCGCCTCGAGCGCTTCCATCTCGGCCGCGGTTTGAGACCCGGACTTGCCCGTCGATCCAGTCGTTTCAGTCGCCATGACGCTCTCCTGCCGTGTTCGGCCGTGTTTCCGATTAGACGGATAACGAGCCCATGATGGCGAAGTTCCGCTAAGGAATTGTTGCGACGGATCAAAAAAACGCTCGTCCTGCGGGCAGATGCAGATATCGAAGCTAGGCGGCGCGCGCCTGCTCGGCTCGGGCGGAATCGATGGTACCCCCGCCGAGAACGCGCGCCTCCGGCCCGTCGGAGGCGTAGAGGACGCAGGCCTGGCCCGGCGCGACACCGAGCTCGTCCGTGGCAAGCTCCACCACCGCGCGCCCATCCTTGAGCGCCAGCAGCGCCGCCGCCGGCGGCCGCGTGGAGCGCACACGCGCAAAGACCGGAGCCCCGCGCGAAGCCGCATCGGCAAGCTTTCCCTCCCCCAACCAATTGAAATCGCGGAGCGTAATGGTGCGCGTCGCGAGAGCCGTGCGCGGCCCGACGACGACGCGCGCATTGTCGGCGTCGAGGCGCACGACAAAAAGTGCCTCCCCCGCCGCCACCCCGAGGCCGCGCCGCTGACCGACCGTATAGCGGATCACGCCCTCGTGGCGTCCGAGCACGCGCCCGTCGACATGCACGATGTCGCCCGGCGTCGCCGCGTTCGGCCTGAGCTTCTCCACCAGATCGGAATAGCGACCCTGCGGCACGAAGCAGATATCCTGGCTGTCCTGCTTGTCGGCGACCTTCAGCCCAACCTCGCGAGCGATGGCGCGGGTCTCCTCCTTGCCGAGATCGCCGAGCGGAAAGCGCAGGAAGTCAAGCTGCGCCTGCGTGGTCGCGAAAAGGAAGTAGCTCTGATCGCGGTCGAGGTCGCGGGGCCGATAGAGCGCACGACCGCCCTCCGCGCGGCGCGAGCGCACGTAGTGCCCCGTCGCCATGGCGGCGGCGCCGAGTTCCTGCGCGGTGCGGAAAAGATCGGCGAACTTGACCGTCTGATTGCACGAGACGCAGGGGATCGGCGTCTCGCCATGCGCATAGCTCTCGGCGAAGGGCTCGATCACCGCCTCGCGGAAACGTGCCTCATAATCGAGCACGTAATGCGGGATGCCGAGCCGCGCGGCGACGTCGCGCGCGTCGTGGATATCCTGGCCGGCGCAGCAGGAGCCGGCGCGGTGCGTGGCCGCGCCGTGGTCATAAAGTTGCAGGGTCACGCCCACCACGTCATAGCCGGCATGGCGCACAAGCGCCGCCACGACAGAGGAATCCACGCCGCCAGACATGGCGACGAGGACGCGCGTTTTTGCGCGCGGTCCGGGGAGATCGAGGTCGATATCCAGCATTTCCGGGCTTGCTCCAGGCGCCGGAAAGTAAGCATCCGGGGCCCCGCCAGCAAGAGCCGTTCCTTGCTGAAACCTAAAGGAATTCAAGGGTGTGACTTAGCCGATTTTTAAGAGGAAGGGGCGTAGAGCTTGGCCGTAACGAGTTTTGCGTACGAGTTCATATTCATGGCCGAACACATTCGTCCGCGCGTCAAATACGTGATCGGGCCCGACGGAAGCCCGCTGACGATCGCCGACTTGCCGTCCACGAACACCAAGCGCTGGGTCATCCGGCGCAAGGCTGAAGTGGTGGCTGCGGTGCGCGGCGGGCTTTTGAGCCTCGAAGAGGCGTGCGAGCGCTACACGCTCACTGTCGAGGAATTCCTCTCCTGGCAGATGTCGATCGACCAGCACGGTCTCGCCGGGCTGCGCACGACCAAAATCCAGAAATATCGGCCCTAGGCGAACGCCTTCGGGCGGCCGCCACGCCAAAAAGGGCGCATCCGCGGCGCGCCCTTCCCCCCGCCTTTCCGTCCGAGTAAGGCTGTCGCCAAAGATCAATCGGCTCGCGCATAGAATTCGGCGATCACCCGCCGTCCCGTGAAGCGGTCCGATCCCGGGCGGGAACGAAGAGACATGAACATCAATCCGAACGCGATCCGGCGAGAGGACAGCGGCGCTGGGCGGGGTCGCTACGTCTATCCCTTCGACGACGGCTCGGAAGCGGAGCTCGCCTTCTTCGAGAGACCGGAAGGCATCGTCACGATCGACCACACCACGACGCCGAAGCAGCACCGCGGCCACGGCATTGGTTCGACGCTGGTGGCGCGGGCGGTCGCCGATTTCCGCACCGACCGGCAAAAGGTGATCCCCGCCTGCCCCTTCGCCTACAAGCAATTCAAGAAGCATCCCGACTGGCGGGACGTTCTGCACCGCCCCTGAGGAAAGCTGCCGATGAGCGACGACGCGCTGCCCCCGGTGGAGCGGGAGGACCGCAAAAGCGGTGGTGTCTACCGGCTGACGCTCGATGGCGCGGTCGCCGAGATGACCTTCTCACGGGCGAGCGAGCAGCTGATCATCATCGATCATACGGACGTTCCCGAGGCGCTTCGTGGCCGCCATATCGGGAATGTGCTCCTGGAGCGTGCTATCGCCGACGCGCGCGAGGCCGGGGCAAAGATATTCCCTCTCTGCCCGTTTGCCGCAGCGCAGTTCCGTCGCCATCCCGAATACCGGGACGTGCTTTCCAAGTGAGGGAGAAAGAAGAAGCGAGACGTCTGAGGCACCGGTCGGCGGAGCGTCGGCCGGTCTGAGACAGGTCTAGCTCGCGGCGCGATCCGCGTGACGGCCTGTGCCGGGAGCCTCGCGCTCCAGCTTTTCCTCTTCCCGCTCCAGCTCAGCGAGCGCGAGATCGAGCGCCGCCTTCGCGGTCTCGAGCTGTCCGTTGAGTTCGGCGACGGAGGCTTCGAGATTTCCGCGTCGCTGCCGTGCAGCACGGGCGAAGGTGGAATAGGCGAAATGCTTGTCGTCTTCGATGCCCGTCCGCCTATGCTCGGCGGCGATCTCCATATCGAGGTCGGAGATCATGCGACCGAATTCCTCGATCATCGTCTCGATCTGGCCCGCCTGCCGTCGGCGGTCCTCGACCTGGAAGCGCATCATCCGCACTGCGGCGTCTCGTGACTTCATTACGCAATACTCCCCCAAAGCCCCGAGGTCCGCCCGCCTATGGCTTCCTCGTCGACCCTCCGGCTTATGCCCGCAGGCAGTAACGTTTCGTTTACGGGTCGCATTAATCATGGAGGACAGGATTTAAAGCGGGGTAAACCGCGCTTGCATGCCGCGACACCTGTCCGAACGTCGCCGCAGCACTCGCCGAAAACCCTTAGCCAGGAATGTTGAACGCCGTAGCAGCGGTAGGTCGGCTTGGATTCAGGAATGGATTCAAGAGTCTATAAAGGGAACTTCAGAGTGCGTGCTTGCCCGCCCCAAACAGAATCTGTTAACCATTCCACGCTAGCGTGTGCGTCGGATTTGATCTGGCTCGCTGCGGCATGCGTCGTGGATGGCGGCGGTCGCAGGAACGGGCTGATAAGGGGATTGGGATGCGGGTCCTTCTGATCGAAGACGACAGCGCCACCGCGCAATCGATCGAGCTGATGCTGAAGTCGGAAAACTTCAACGTCTACATCACCGATCTGGGCGAGGAGGGTGTCGATCTCGGCAAGCTCTATGACTACGACATCATCCTTCTCGACCTGAACCTTCCGGATATGTCCGGCTACGATGTCTTGAAGACGCTGCGCGTCGCCAAGGTAAAGACGCCGATCCTCATTCTTTCCGGGCTTGGCGGCATCGAGGACAAGGTGCGCGGTCTCGGCTTCGGCGCCGACGACTACATGACGAAGCCGTTCCACAAGGACGAGCTGGTCGCCCGCATCAACGCCATCGTGCGCCGCTCCAAGGGCCATGCCCAGTCGGTGATCCAGACCGGCGACCTCCGGGTCAACCTCGACACCAAGACCGTCGAAGTGAACGGCAGCCGCGTTCACCTGACCGGCAAGGAGTACCAGATGCTGGAGCTCCTTTCGCTCAGGAAGGGGACGACGCTGACCAAGGAAATGTTCCTGAACCACCTCTATGGCGGCATGGACGAGCCGGAGCTGAAGATCATCGACGTCTTCATCTGCAAGCTCCGCAAGAAGCTCGCCGCCGCGACCGACGGCAAGAATTATATCGAGACGGTGTGGGGCCGAGGCTACGTGCTGCGCGAGCCCGACGAGGAAGAACTCCGCGAAAGCGCCTGAGCGGCGCGACCCACCTCTCCTTACCCTTCCAACGAAAAAGGCCGGCCCCGAGAGGCCGGCCTTTCGCTTCGGTCCGCCGCGTGATGGACCTAAATCAGGCCGGCCTCGGCGAAGGGCTTGATAAAGCTCTCGCGGTCGAACGGCTTCATGATGTGCACGTCGGCGCCGCTGCGCATGGCGCGGGCGACGTTATCCGGATCGTTCTCCGAGGTGAGATACATGACCGTCGGCTGCGCGCCGCCCGGCAGCGCCCGCAGCTTGGTCAGGAACTTCATCACGTCGCCGTCCGGCATCTGCCAGTCGACGACGAGACAATCAGGCATCTCCGCACGGCAGAGATCGATCGCGTCGGCGCGCGTTCCCGCCTCGCTGGCCCGAAAATTCACCTCTTCGAGGATGCGCCGTGCAACTTTCCGGATGGAGCTCGAATCGTCGACGATGAGACAATGCTTCATGGGTCTTAATCCCGTTTGACCGCCTGCGCCGTCGCTTGCTGCGACAATCTTGAGCGAAATTCTTAGCGAGAACGGGTTACGCCGCGGTCAAGGAGCGTGCTTAAGAGTCCTTGCCGCGCCGGGGAAAAAGCTGAACGGCGCCGTTAGGGGATCGGCAAGGCACGGGGATTCCCGCCCTTCGCCGCGCGCTTCGGGGGAGGAGCGGACGGCCTTCAGGCCGCCGCGGCCTTGCGCGCGGCAAGCACCACCTTGTTCTCCGCCTGCGTCGCGGTGACGGCCAGCCCGGCCTCCTTGGCGAGGAGCGCCGCGTAGAGCGGCTGCACCGCATGGGCGTCGAGCGGATTGGGCATCGCGCCTTCCGCGATCACCTCCTTCACGCCGGCGGGAAGCTTGGCGCGGTCGCCCTCCGCGACGACGCGCAGCACCGTCTCGCCCGCCTCGCGCTCCGCCGTGACGGTGATCGTACCGCCGCGGGCGACACAATTCACTGCGATCAAAAGCAAGTTCAAGAGCAGCTTCGCTTCCGCCTTGGGGAGCAGGCCCGCTTTGACCTGCCAGTCGAGCTCGGCTTTTTCGCGCTCCATGAAGGCGGCGGCGCAGCGCCCGGCATCGACCATATCGAGCTCCGCGCCAACGCCGCCGGAAGCCCCGAAGGCGAGCCGGGAGAATTGCAGCTTGGCGCTCGCCTGGCGGGCGGATTTCTGGACCAGATCCTGCGCGAACTCGCGCATGGATTCGTCCTTCTCCTCCTCCAGCACCTCCAGGCCGTTCACGATGGCCCCGACGGGGGAGATAATGTCGTGGCAAACGCGGCTCGCCACGAGCGCGGCGAGCTCCAGTGGATCGATTTTCTCGTCGGTCATGCGGATTGGGCCGATCGCCCCCCAGAAATCGCGGATAAAGGGTCGCCTGACGCAGGTCCGAGAAAGCGTCCCGGGCAAGGCTTACAGTCCGGCTCGGCGCGTGCCAAGCGCTGTTCGCGCCCGCCCCGGCTTAACGCGACGTTTACCGTGACGCGCGAAGTGTGTAGTGCCGCGGTGGCGCGCCGCCCGCGGCGCGTCAATTTCAGTCGAGGCGAGGGAACTCCCATGGCCTTTACCCGCACCCTTCCCCGCATTTTCGCCGTCGCTGCGCTGTTTGCAGCGAGCTTCAGCCTGGCCGCAGAGGCCGCCGCGCCGAGCAACCAGGCCTACACCGCCGACGAGATCGTCGACGCCGGGCACCACTTCTTCGGTGAGGTTTCCGGCGGTCTCGCGACCCTGGTTGAGAAAGCGGTCTCCGTCTACGGCCTGCCCAACGGCTATATCATCGGCCAGGAAGGCTCGGGCGCCATCATCGGCGGGCTGCGTTACGGCGACGGCTTCCTATTCACCAAGCTGGAGGGCCGCCGGCAGGTCTATTGGCAGGGCCCTTCGGTCGGCTGGGATTTCGGCGGCGACGGCAACCGCACGATGATGCTGGTCTACGACTTGCCGAATTCGGTCGCGATCTATCACCGCTATGCCGGCGTCAACGGCTCGGCCTATCTCGTCGGGGGGCTCGGCATGACGGTGCTCGCCAGCACGGTGGCGCCAAACACCACGGTCTACGTGGTGCCGATCCGTAGCGGCGTCGGCTTGCAACTCGGCGCCAATGTCGGCTACCTGAAATTCACCCCGCAGCCGACCTGGAACCCCTTCTAATGGCGATTCTGGGCGCGCCAGCGTGCCCGATTCGTCACACCCTGCAAGGATTTGACGCAATCGTGCCCAATTCCTGCGGGCGGTCGCACACCCGCCTGTTGCTGCCCGGCGTTCCCGCCTATACTGCCCTCAGGGTGGCGTAGCGGAGCCGTCAATGATTCAGTCGGCCATGATCTTCGCCCTCGGCGTTTTCGTGAGCGGCTTGGCCTGGCTCGCTTTTTCGGTCGCGCTCGTACGTCGAACGCGGCGTCTGACCGAGCGGCGGTTGCTGGCCGGCATCGCGATGCGACGGGCCGAGTTCGAGAGCGAGCGCGACGAGTTGCGCGCGCGCCATGCCGTGCAGATGCACCGGCTTGAGCGCGAGGTCAGCCATGTACTCGACATGGCGACCTCCTATCGCCTCGAGGCCGACCTGAAAGAGCGCGACCTCATAAACGCGCAAGCCGAGCTGATCGCCGACGAGGAAGACTTCCAGGACGTCGAGCGCCGCCTCGTGCACGAGCGGGGGTTGGTGCAGGATCTGGAACGCCGCCACGCGGAGGCAGGGGCCGCCCTGCGCTCGGCGCAGCATGCCCTGAAGCTGGAATCGAAGCGCCGTGCCGGTGCGGAAGAGTCGCTCGACGAAGCGACGATCGTCGCCGACCAGCGGCGGCTGGCGGTCGTGGCGCTCAGGGCCGAAAACGATTCGCTCCGCGCCCGCCTCGGTGAGGCCCCCGGATCGCCGGTGCCGTACGAGATCGAGGAAGCGCGCCTGCCGCGCGCCATCCCCGCGCGCGAAAAGGCTGAGAACGAGTTCGAGGCGGACGAAGCGGAGGAGATCGAAGAGCTGGAGCCGGTGGACGTGGCGGAGCAGTCGGGCGGAAGCGTGGTGCCGCTGCGGCCGAAGCCGGCGCCGGCAGACACGCCGGAGCAAGCTGCGGCCGCACTCGCCGCGGACGGCGCCGCCGACGGCGGCGGACCGCGCATGCCGGTGGCGGCCGCGCCCGCCGCCAACAACATCGGGGAGCTGGTGGCGCTCAGGTTGACGCCGGAGGGTACGGCGGAAGGCAAGGCGGACGAGAAGTCGGGCAATGCCGAGAACCGGTTCTTCGCAGCACTTGCCGAAATCCGCGCCCTGAAACGCGCCGCCAATCAGGCCGGCGAATAAGGCGGACGCCGCGCCTTCGGCCGCCTCGCCTCGTTCCTTACGAAAAAGCCTCGGCCTAAGGGTCCATCCAGCGCCGTCTCAGCTTCTCGCCGATCAGGCAATCGATGCGCCGCGCGCGCTCGCCGAACGCCGCCGGGACGATTTTCTGCTGTCCGGTGTTCGGCTCAACATCGGCGATCTCCAGCACCAGCTTTCGGCGGATCGCCTCCGCGATGCGGTCGATGCTCTCCACCGTCACCAGGAACGCGCCCGGCCCTCCGATGACGCAATCCTCATAGTAGATGTCGATGTCCGGTATCGAATAGCCGCTCATCAAGTCGGCATGGATCATGATCGGCAGCCCGTTGATGGTGATGCCCCGGTCAAGCACGGATTCGCGCGCCTGCAGCACCGGAAATCCCATATTGTTGGGGCCGTCGCCGGAAACATCGATGACCTGGCGCGTGCTTCGGTAGCCGTTCCCCTCGAAGAGCCCGGAGGAGAAGAGAAGCGCGCCTGAGATCGACGTGCCGTGCAGGTAGGAGAGCGGCGCGGACGCGATCGTGTCGGCAAATGCCCTGGCGCTTTCCGGCCCGTCGATCGTCGCCCACGACGCGATCACCCGATGCGAGCTCGGGCCCGCCCATTCGGCGTAGGCGACTGCGATGCGGCCGAGGAAGCCTTCGCGGATCGCCGCCAGTACCTCGGGATGCTGCAAGGCGGCAACATAGCCGTCCTTTTGCAGCGCCTGCTCGCCGGAATCCATGGAACGCGACACGTCTACGGCAAGCACCAGCTCTAGATCGACGTCGGTCTCCCCGGCCGCGGCGGGACACGCCAGGCTAAGGCACAGAACGCCGGCAATGAGCAACGAACGGAACCGCACCTTCATCTCCGCTGCTTCCACGAACGCATTCTGGACCCGCGCGGCGCGGTTGCCGAGCCGTCACCGGCGGCGGCGCATCAAACCGGCGTGAAGACGCTTTCGGCCGAGCCCGAGGCGACAGCGAGCCGCTGCGGATTGCTCCAGGCCCAGCGGCCAGCGGCGTCGCGAAGCACAAAGCGGAACCAGTCGCCGGCGAAGGCATCGAGGGAAATCTCGCCGCGTGTGAGCTGGCTTCCGTGGATGTGGGCGGAGCGCGATCCGCGGCCGACGGCGGCGATGCTGACGACCGCCGAGCACGCAACGTGAAGCACGCCGCCGGCGATCTCCGCGGCGTGGATTTCGGGTCCTTGCGTGGAATAGAAGTCGCCCGCTTTGAGCGCGGCAAGAAGCGCGCTTGGCTCGTTTTCCTCAGCCTTCACCATCACCCACGCGCCGCAGGCATCGGCGAAACGAAAATGCGCGTCGTCGGTCGCGATTGCCAACACATCGCGACCCTCGTTCCAGAGCTGGTCGAGAAGTGCCGCGCCGTCGCCCCGCCCGCTCTCCAGCGCGCAGCCGTTATTGTAGACCTCCACCGCATGCGCCATCGGCAAAGCGCGGCCGTCCTCAATGCCGAGACTCGACCATTGCGGATGTGCGATCGCGACGAATGCGCCGGCATCGGCCGCGCGTGCGGCGAGCGCCACACCTGTCTCAGTTTCTCCGGTCGGCGGAAAGTCCTCCGGCAATCCGACGCAGAGAATGTGCCACAGCTCGCCCTGCGAATTCGCCGGCGCATGCACCTCCGCCCCGAGGATGGTGGTGAAGCGATTGGTGCGGAAGGGCCGCGTGTCGGTGATCGGAAAGCCGTAGCGCGGCAGGAAGTGGTCGGTGAGTGCCAAAAAATCGTAGCCCGCCTCGCGATAATGCGCGGCGACCGCCTGCGGATCGAGCACGCCGTCGGAGCGGTTCGAGTGCGTGTGGAGATTTCCGCGGAAGAAGCGGCCGGGGCGGGCAAAGACGTCGAGGGTCATCAGGATGCGCCAGATGTTCGACGAGAACATACCCGAATCGCGTGACAAATCCGAAGGCCGCCGTCAGTCGCCGCGATCCGTAAGCGCGCGCGTCTCGGCGAGCGACAGGAGCACCACCCCGTCGCCGTCAAAATAGGCGAAGCGGAGCCGCCGCCGGGTGGAGACGAGCGCGGCGGGAAGCGGATCGTGGCGGAACGATTCGCCGCCAACGCGTGGCGTCAGCGCGCCTACATCCGTCGTCTGCTCGAATTCGACACGCAGCAAGCGAAGCATCTTGCCGTCGCTGCCGTGGCCGACGAAAGGAACCCGGGCGAGCCTCAGGAAGCTCGTGGGATCGGAAGCGCGCGGAAAATTCTCCGCAAAAGCCGTTTCTATCAGGTCGAAATCGGGCTCCGGCGCATCGCCGCCCGCGCGATCGTGCGCATGCGGCTCCTGCCATTGTGCGATGCGCACCGCCTCGTTGTGGCCGACAGCCGGCACAAGCCCGTAGCCGCTCACGCCGGCATGGTCGTGACGATGGTGGCCGTTTCCGTGATGATGAGCGTGCCCGTCGGCGTGGGGATCGTCGTCGTGCCTGTGCATTCTCGCGCGTCCTTCTCCCGATCAATACGAGACCGGCTTGTCGATGATAGCTTTGTGCTTCCCGAGCGTGCCGTTGGCGACCATGGAGCCGAGCGCCTCCACGACGACGCGGACGCCGAGCAGCGCCGTGATGTCTGAGGTGTCGTAGGGCGGGCTCACTTCCACCACTTCCAGCCCGCATATGCCGGGCGCACAGACCAGGCCCAGAAGCTTCAACGCCTCGCGCGGCAGGAAGCCGCCCGGCTCCGGCCAGCCGGTTCCCGGCACGAAGCCGCAATCGACGGAATCGATATCGAAGGAAACGTAGACCGCATCGGCGTCCTTCCAGGCGAGCTCAAGCGCGATCTCCGCCGTCTTCTCCAGGCCGAGCGCCTCTACGTCCTGGATGGTGAGGACGTTCGTCTGCCGCCGCCGCGCCTCCTGCACGCCGTCGCGGGGGACTTGCCAGCCGCCGATCCCGACCTGCACGAGGTTCGACGCCGGCACGTTCGGAAGGTTCGTCGCCCAGTACCAGGGCGTCGTGTGCATGCGCTCGTCGAGATCCTTCTCCTGGATGTCGATATGGCGGTCGATATGGATGATGCCGATGCGCTTGGAGGTGCATTCGGCGATGCCGCGCACGCAGGGGAATCCGATCGAATGGTCGCCACCCAGCATCAGCGGCACGGCGCCCGAGGAAGCGATATGCGCGACGCCGCGCGTGATCTGATCGAAGCTCTTTCTCGAGATTGCCGGGAATGGTGAAGACGTCGCCGGCGTCGCACAGCGTCATCTGCTCGCGCAGATCGACGCCGAGCTCGTAATTGTAAGGCGTATAGAGCGCCGAGATTCGGCGGATGCCCTGCGGCCCGAAACGCGTGCCGGGGCGATAGGTAGTGCCGGAATCGAAGGGGATACCGACCACCGCCGCATCGTATTTGCCGACGTCGCGCACGTTCTCCACATAGGGCGCCTTCATGAAGGTGTTGATGCCGGCGAAATGCGGGAGCTCGCCGCGCGCGAAGGTCGGAATGCTCTTGTCGGTGAGGGTCTCCGCGCCCGGAAGCCCCATGTCGAGCGCCCATTGCTGCTCGCGCCGCCAGCCGTCGAAGGAGAGCTTCTCCTCCGCCTCGATGGCTTTCCAGCCGCGTGTCTCGCGCGCGTTGAAGTCGGGGTGATGCCGGCGGTGCCGTGGCGGCGCGGCGACGCGCCTCGCCGCGTGCGATAGATGCCGCCTCATACGCAGTTCATGCATTCTCTTTTCCTTCCTCCCCACTCTCCGCCAAAGGCGCAACGCCCGCCGCGATGCTCGCGGCGGCAAGCCGCGCCTCGCGGTCGAGCGTCAGGTCGTAGGTGATCGTCGCGCCGGTGCCGGCCGGAGCGGCGTCGTCTGCGCGCATTTTGTCGAAGACGATCAGGCGCGTGCCGAGCTTGAACGCCTCGGCGATGTCGTGCGTGACCATGAAGACGGTCATGCCGGTCTCGCGCCAAAGCGCCAGCAGGAGCTCGTGCATGTCGCGGCGGATGCCGGGATCGAGCGCCCCGAAGGGCTCGTCGAGAAGCAGGATGCGCGGACGCATGAGAAGCGCCTGCGCGATGGCGAGCCGCTGCTGCATGCCGCCGGAAAGCTGGGCCGGATAGCGGTCGCGGGCCGGGGCGAGGCCGATATGGTCGAGCGTCGCCTGGATTTCCTCGCCAAGCGCACGCCGCCGAGCACCGAAAACGCGTCCGACGATTCGCGACCGCTCGATCTCAAGCGGCAGGATCAGGTTCTCCGCCACCGTCAGATGCGGAAACACCGAATAGCGCTGGAAGACGATGCCCCGGTCGGGCGTCGGCCGCCCCGGCAGCGGCTCGCCGCCGACGCGGATCGCTCCCGTCGTCGGCCGCTCTTCGCTCAGGAGCAACCGCAGGAAGGTGGATTTCCCGCAGCCCGAGGCGCCGACGATCGTGACGAACGCCCCTTCTCCGACGGCGAGATTGACGCGCTGGATGACCGGGGTGCCGTCATAGGAAACGCCGACCTCTTCCACCTCCACGAAGCTCACAGGCTCTCTCCCTTGAGATGCGCCCAGCGGAAGAGCCGCCGCGACAGGAGATAGAGGAAGCGGTCGAGTCCATAAGCGAGGATCGTGATCCAGGCGACATAGGGCAGGATCACGTCCATCGCGAGGTAGCGGCGGACGAGGAAGATGCGATAGCCGAGCCCGCCGGTCGAAGCGATCGCCTCCGCCGAGATCAGGAAGATCCACGCGGGCACCAGCCCGAGCCGCATCGCGGTGATGAGCTTCGGCCAGATCTGCGGGAGGACGACGCGGAAGATCATCTGCGCGGGACCGGCGCCGAGCGTTTCCGCCTTGATGATCTCCTCGCGCGGAATGTCCATCACCGCCTGGGCGAGCGAGCGCGACATGATCGGCGCGGTGCCGATCACGATCAGCATCACCTTCGAGAGCTCGCCGAGCCCGAAGATGATGAACAGGATCGGCAGCACCGTGATCGGCGGAATGAGCGAGATCGCGGCGACGAAGGGCGCAAGCGTGGCGCGCGCGCGCGGCACGTAGCCGATGAGGATGCCGAGCGAAAGCGCCAATGCAGCGGCGATCAGGATTCCGCCGCCGAGCCGCGCCAGGCTCGCCGCCGTGTCCGACCACAGAAGCAGCTGGCCGCTCCGCTGGTCGGGCACCGCCGCCATGCGCCAGAAGCTCTCGCCGATCGCGCGGAGCGACGGCAGAAGCTTGTCGGCGGCGTTCTCCTGGCGGCGAAGATAGCTGCCCACCCAATAGGCAGCAACGAGGAACACGAACGGAATTGCGCCGAGCGCCACGCGTGCCCACGGACCGATCTTCCGGATCGATCCGCTCACGACGCGTAGCGCCCGGCCCGCCGGACTTCATGATACGCCACATCGCGGCGCACCGGTCTGCTCAGAGCGCGCCCTCAGCGGCCATCGCCATATAGGTGGGATCGAACCGCAGCTTGATGTTGGACGTGTCGCCGTAGGTCTTGCCGCCGGGAAACGCCATGCCAACCGCGTCCGGGCTCGTCGCGCCGGTGCCGAGAATGCCGTGGTCGAAGAGGAACTGCGCGACGAACTTCATGGTATCGACGATTTTGTCGTTGTTGACGAAGTCGACGGCCTCCTGCGGCACGTAGAACATCTGGGTGGTCGCAAGCTGCGCGTCGTATCCGGCAAGGTCGGTGCCGGAGGCTTCGGCCATCGTCGTCTTTGCCGCCTTGGCCTCGTCGTCGTCCTTCGACATCAGGCCCATCATCTCGTACCAGGCGCCGACCAGCGCCTTGCCGAAATCGGGATTGTCGGCGAGCGTCTGCGTATTGACCATCATGATGTCGATGATCTCGCCGGGGATCTGGCTGGAATCGAAGACCTTGGCGGCGTTGCCGCCGTCGAGGATGGTGGAGACCAGCGGGTTCCAGGTGACCACCGCGGTCACGTCCGGCGTTTCGTAAGCGGCGACCATGTCGGCGTCGGACGTGTTGACGACGGTGATATCCGCTTCCTTGAGCCCGACGGAATCAAGCGCCCGCGCGAGCAGATAATGCGAGACGGAAAGCTCCACGAGATTGACGTTCTGGCCCTTGATGGCGGCAAGCGTGTCGTCGTTCTTCAACAGGACCGCATCGTTGCCGTTGGAGAAATCGCCGACGATCAGCGCGGTCGTGTCGACTCCGCCGCCGGCGGGGATCGACAGCGCGTCCATGTTGGTCATGGCGCAGCCGTCATATCCGCCGGCGGTGTACTGGTTGATCAATTCGACGTAGTCGTTGATCTGCACGACATCGACGGTGATGCCGTACTTGTCGGCCCACTTCTTCATGATGCCGGAATCGAGGATGTGGCCCCACGGCATCCAGCCGACATAGATCGACCAGCAGACCTTGAAATCGGTTTTCTTTTCCGCCGCCGCGGGACCTGCAAGCCCCACAAGCGCAAGCGCGGCGGTGGCGGCGATAATGGTGCGTCGAAGCTTCGTCATCCGGCTCTCCCTCTCGGCGCCGCAGCCGGTGAGGCTGGGCCAATCAACTTCAAGGGATTGCCGGGGCGAAACGCGGGAGGCGAGGGTCGCATCGGCAAACCCGTGCAGTGACCTCCCGGGGTTTTGTCCCGCCGTGTCCCCGCAAAGCGTCCGCGGGGTGCATCTCTCGGACCAGACACCGCAATTTGCGGCCGGAACCCTAGACGCGCTGCACGAAATAGCCCGATGCAAGATGGGTGCCACCCGAACCCGGGAGGGGCGGACCGGCGCACGGCGTGCGCCGGTTCGGTCAACGGCAGAGCGACTTCACCAGACCCGATTTTCGCCCACCATCTCCGGCGGTTCGATGCGCTCCGTTGAAATCAGGCACGGCTCGCCGCTGTCATCGACGCACACGAAGGTGAATTCCGCCTCCGTCACCTTGGTCCGCGTGCCATGGCCGGCGCGCAGCACCCACACCTCGATGTGATAGGTGAGCGACGTGCGCCCGACGCGCACCAGCGCCGCGTAGCAGCACACCGTATCGCCGACCTTCACCGGATGATGGAAGGACATGTCGGTCGCCGCCACGGTGACCACCCGACAGCGCGCATGGCTCGATGCCGCCATCGCGCCGGACGCGTCCATCAGCGACATGATCCAGCCGCCGAATATGTCACCCGACGGATTGGTGTCGGCGGGCATCGCAAGCACCCGCGAGGCAAGCTCGCCGCGCGGCGCGGACCACGCCTCGGCCTCTTCGCTCGTGTAGGGCCACATTGATCGCTCTCCGAAATTGATTCGAGCCGAACGCCCCACCACCGCGAAGGGTACGGTGTTATGTGCGCCGCACAAACAGTGATGTTGCAACGCAGCACGGCGTGCCGCGCATGGCTGGCACTGGCGCTCAGATCGGAAGGCCGCGGCGGCGCTTGCCCCGAAGCCAGGAAAACGGCCCCTTTCGTGGCTTCCGTGGCCCAAAGCCTTGAATCGGCCCGAATTCGACCGGGGCGCCGTCGCCGGAATCGATCTCCCGGAGGAGTCCGGCCAAGCGCCCGACGGCAAGCTTCATCGAGGCCTCGCGGATGGGCAACTCCTTCGTGCCCACCAGAACGGTGGGATTGGTGTTGATCTCGTAGATGACGTGTCGTCCCCGATAGACCGAATGGTCAGCCCGCCCCCATTCGATACCGGCAATGTCGAAGGCCCGCCGGACTGTATCGACGATGACGTCCTCGGCGACGGCCTCGAGTTCCGCCGCGTACATTTCCCTGGGCGCGTTCATGTCCATGCCCTTGACCGCCCATCGCTGCGACACGCTCGCGAGGTGGACGGAGAAGTTCGGCCCGACGCGAAATGTGCTGAACTTCCTCCAAAGGTTCGGCACGTACTGCTCCCCGGCGAACTCGATGACGATATGGCCGCGCAGCGGCACGCCGCGCTCGCGCATCGACTGAAGGGTGCGGTCGAGCTCCTCCTGGTCGCTCAGGAGGTCGGAGAGCGGCCCGTCGTGGTCGCCTTCGCGGCGCACGAAAACCGGAAACTGTTTCGGCTTCGGCAATCCGTCCGCCCGATACGCGCCGAACGGGTTGATGCCGGCCTCCTGTAGATTGGCGAGAAGCTCGTACCGCGTCATAACGCGAGCCGGATCGTTCAGGCACGGAATTCCGGCCGCACGCAGCGAGCGGCAGAGATCCGCGGCGTGACGAAGCTCCGGCGCGGAGAGCCTTTCGAAGTCCGTGAAGATATGGACGGCGCGTGCGGTCCGGTCCGAACGGAGGAGCACGTCATAGCTCGTGGCGGCACAATGGGGAACGTCATGGCCGAGCGTCCGCTCGACCAGTTCCGCGACCGTGTACGAGTGGCCTCGGCACGTTACGAAAACCAGCATCTTTAGGAAGCTTCAAATACCCGAAGGGACACTGCGTCTTCGCCTGAATACCACAAATCGCCAGGCGTTGACGAAGGCAAGGGCTGCCCGATGCTGCACGGACCGAACGCCGATCGTCGCGAGATCACTCCGCCTTGGCGACGATTTCGCCCCACGCTCCGACGATCTCATCTCTCGCCCGATCGAGCTCTTCGGGCGTCGGCCTGACGGCCTGGTCGTAGGCCTCCGCCGGCGGCACCCTTGTAAGGATATCGGCAGGAATCTTGTTTTCCTTCAAAAGCTGGGCGAAGCGCACAGGGTGGCAATAGTTGGCGAGATAGTTGAGCTGGGCTTCATCGGAGTTCAGATACTCCACCCATAACTTTGCCGCGTTCGGATGCGGAGCCGTCGCGCTGATCGCGTGAACCTGCACACCGCCGACGACACCGGTCTGCGGCACCACGACCTCGACGGGGGGGTTGCCGGCAAAGGTGTCGCGGTCGGTCAGGGCGAGAAAATCCCATCGTATGACGATCGGCGTGGTGCCGTGCGCAATCGCAGCCGGCGTTCCCCTCGCGGAGACGAAATTGCCGCGGGCGATCAGGTCGGCGAAGAACGCGAGCCCCTTCTCCGCGGCGGTCGACGCATCGCCGTCGGTGACGGAAAGCCCGGCGGCGTAGATCGCCTGCATGCCCTGGTTCGACGTACGCGGATCGCTCGATAGCCCGACCGCGCGTGCGTATTTCGGGTCGAGGAGATCGCCCCAATCCGCCGGTATCGTCTTCACGATGTCGGTGTTGATCTCGAAGGCAAGCACACCGACGGAATCCGCGTACCAGTAGCCCTCTTCGTCCTTCGCCCAGTCCGGTATCGCGTCCCAACCCAACAGCCTGTAGGACTGGGTCAGGCCCTCCTCTTTCGCCAAAATCCCATAAGGAAAGCCGACCTCGATCACGTCGGGAGCTTGCGGGCCGGAATTGTCGCGGTTGGCTCTTAGCGCTTCGATCTCTTCACCTGCGTTGGCGCTGGGAAAGATGCTGTTGACCTTCAGCCCGTATTTTTCGGCGAAAGCTTCGATCGCATGGCCATACCCGCACCAATAGTCGGGAAGCCCGATAAGCGTCAGTTCACCTTCCTGTTTCGCAGCTGCGGCAAGATCATCCAGCGTGTCCGCAAAGCTCGGCTGCGCGGTTGCCACAACGATCGAGGCAACGAGACCGAGGATGATTGACCGCAAACCGATGTCTCCTTTGCATGCACACTCTTACACGAGCGTTCTTCTTTGCAACCCTCGGTACCGCGGCGACGCCGGCCCGGCCACATACTGCTTAAAGAAGCCCCGTCCTCACAAGGCGCTCCGATTTCATCTTGGTGACAGCGGCGCCACAATGCTGCATTTTAGAGCAGGGAGTGACACGTTTCGTGAAAAAGACCCTGACCCGAGTGCAGAAGATACAGACCGCGCTCGCCGACGACATCGTGCACGGGCGCATAGCGCCGGGAGAGCCGCTCGACGAGACGCGGCTCGCGGCGTCTTTCGGTGTGTCGCGGACACCGATCCGCGAAGCCATCCGCCAGCTTGAGGCAAGCGGGCTCGCTGAGGCGCGTCCGCATCGCGGTGCCGTCGCGGCGCGCGTCTCCGCGGAACGGCTCGACGAGATGTTCACTGTCATGGGTGAGTTGGAGGCGCTGTGCGCGCGACGCTCGGCGCTGGCCATGACACCGCAGGAGCGGCGCGGGCTGGAGGCAGTGCAGTCGGAAGGCGCGCGGCTCACCGCTGCAGGCTCAATTCCTCTCTATGCCGAATACAACAACCGTTTCCACGAGACGATCTATTCCGGCGCCCATAATGGGTTTCTCGCCGAGCTGACGCATTCCGTCCGGCTGCGGCTGGCGCCGTTCCGCAAGGCGCAGTTCGAGGGGCCTGACCGCCTATCGAAGTCGCACGAGGAGCACGGCCGCGTGGTGGAAGCGATCCTGCGCGGCGACGCGGAGACGGCTGCGAGCGAGATGCTGCGCCACATGGAGGTGGTGCGCGACGCCGTTGACGATGTCGTCGGCGCCCCGGCGCGGCGCGACGCGCAGGCGAAGGGTCACGCCAGCGCGGCGGAGAGCACCGACGTGTTCTCAAGATAGGCGCGCCAGCCGCCGAACCGCGAAATGTCGGGCGCACTGCGCAGCGCCTCTCCCTCCACCAGGAAGCCTTTCACCTGGCTGCCGTCCTCAAGCCGCGGCGCTGGCTTTGAGGAAATCACGACGGGAAGGGTGCAGGAGGCGGGGCATCAAATGCTCCTTTCGTATGCAGGGGCGGACAGGGTTCCACACGAAGCCGTGCCGTTAACAAAATTGCATGCAATCCGAATGGCAGCCGAGGGATGGCCGACCGAAAAAGAGAATATTGTTAAGATTCAACAGTATAGAGCGGTTGCCTTCTCCCGTATCGCCGCGTCAACGGGACCGAAAACGCAAGGCGAATACGCAGGTCTCCCGACATTTTGCCTATCATGCGGGCGGCGCCGCTCCGGCGGCCTGTGACGGACCACACCTGCGCCTCTGTTTCAGTTGATGCGTGCGGCGCGGAGCGCGTATGAACGCGGCACGCCAATGCAGGTGACCCCGATGCAAGATGTGCTTCCGCTTTCGGATCGCCCTACCCGCCTCCGCGGAACCGGGTTCGACGTAGACGAGATGACAAAGAACGCGCGCGAGGCAAGCGAGTTTCTGAAAGCGCTCGCACATGAATTGCGTCTTCTCATCCTCTGCCTGCTGATCGAGAAGGAACGCACGGTCGTGGAGCTTGAGCAGATTCTGGCGCTTCGCCAATCGGCCGTATCTCAGCAGCTTGCGCGGCTCAGGGCGGACAATCTCGTTGAAGCGCGGCGCGACGGCAAGAACGTGCGCTATTCGATCGCGCGCCCGGAGGTGACGGCAATCGTCGGCGCGCTTTACGAGGCGTTCTGCGGGCGCTGATCACGGACGAGCGAGGCGGCGCTTGCACCTGAAGCCCGCATCAGAAGACGACGCGCTGTCGAGTGTGCGGCTATCCACATTCGGGTTGAGGCGCGAGCCGCCGAGGCCGCCGGACGATCGCAAAGGCGGCTACGAAGCGCTCTTCGATTACGACACTTTATACTACGACGTTTTCCGTTCCGGCGACGGCCGGCGCGTGATCTGTCAAGGCCCCCCGCTGCTCGGATGCCAGGCGCTTTCAGACCTCACATTTCGTCTGCCCGACACGGAGCGGCCTTTGGTGGCGTACTATCTGCCGCCACGCACGATCTATCAGCCCACGCACCGCGTCCATCTGTTCGGCGAAGGTCTGTCGGAAGCGCGGACAATCGTGCTGCAACTTGCCGACACACGCATCGAGGTGCCGATCCAGCCCTCGGGACGCGCGCGCTTTGCCGGCCGGCGCGTGGTCACGACCTTGTCGAAGAACAATCCGCTCGACTGGATTCGCGATTGGGCCGAGTTCAACATCCGCGTCCACGGCGCCGACGCGATCATCCTCTATGATAACGGCTCGACCGACTACACGCTCGCCGACATCGGCGAGCATCTCGGCACCCTCGACGGCCTGGCGGATCTGCTCGTCGTTCCGTGGATTTTTCCTTACGGACCCGGCGTCGGTCCACGTAACGTGCAGGATTCCTTCTTCTGCCAGCCGGGCCAGCTCGATCACGTTCGGCGTCGCTATTGCGAAGAGGCGCGCGCGGTCCTGAATACCGATATCGACGAGCTGGTCGTTGTCCCGCGAGGCGAGTCCATCTTCGAACGCATCGAACAAAGCCGTCGCGCGACATTCGTCTTTTCCGGCACCTGGGCGGAGGCGGTCGGTCGCGGCGAGGATTTTGGTCGGATGATCCGTCACACGGATTGCCGGTATCGGTGGTGGAGCCAGGTGTTGCGGGAGTGCCGCGGCCGGATCGCCGCGCTCCTGCGATATCGTGCGGCGCGTGGCCGCCGGCGTCTTATGCCGCATGAAGACCCCTATCGCGGCAGGCTGTTGCGCAGCAAATGGATCGCGGTGCCCGGCCGATGCGGAGACGGCGTTGAATGGGGCGTCCACGATGTGTACCCGGTTTCCAACGAAGCTGCCTCCGATCAATCCTCCTGGAAGGAATGGCCGGCGGATATCGTCTATCGGCATTTTCGGCAGCTCACCACAAACGCCCGACGTCGGGAGCGCATAGAAGTGCAGCGCTACTCGCCGCTGCACTACGTGCGCGACAGGCCGCTCGCAGCGGCGTTCGCGGTTGCTTTTCCCGAACGCAACCGCCGGGGTGTGCGAAGCGTAATGGAAGGGCTTCGCGCCCTGGTTGGACTGCGAAAGGGCGCGACAGAGTAACGCCTTCTCTTGATCGCACTTTCGGGCCCGGCGATACTCGGGGATGGCCGAACGCGCATCTGCGCCCGGCGACCCGCATGATGACAGGGCCAGGATGTCAAGCGTCGATCCGGAGCGAAGCAGCCTTTGCGTCTATACGGTCAAGATCGGAAACTACGACAGCCTCCTCGAACAGCCCGTCGCGGCCCAGTCCTCAGCGAAATTCATCTGCTTCACCGACGACAAGACGCTAAAGAGCGACACCTGGGAGATCCGGCTGATCGAGCCGATGCTGCCGGCGGACCTGCCACGCAGCTCGCGCTATCCGAAGATCTGCGCGCATAGATATCTCCCCGACTACGAGCTCTCCATCTACATGGACGCAAACGTCGTTCTTACGGCACCGCCCGAGCGCGTGATCGACGAACTCTTCCGCCCCGCAGCGTGCGACATGGTGTGCTTGCAGAACGACAAATCGGATTCGTTGATGAGGGAGCTTTTCGCGGTCGTCGCCGGAGGCTACGACGACGCGGCGCGGTGTGTTGAGCAAGTCAATCACTACTATCTCTCGCTGCACTATCCCTCCGATCCGCCAATCTGGGGCGGACTTCTGATCAGGCGGCACAACGCGGAGGCCGTGATCCAAGCGATGGAGCTCTGGTTCACGCACGTGCTCCGCTACTCCCGCCGAGACCAACTTTCGTTTGGTTACGTCGCGGCAAGCCTCGGATTCCCGTACCGCGCCCTGCCCCTTACCAACACCGATTCCGGCTACCATCAGTGGCCGCGTGGACATTTGCGCGTGCGGACACCGGGTTCGATCAAGCCGGATGTCCTGCCGCTCGCCTTGTCCACTCCTTACGCGCTCCGACTGCACACTCGGGCGGAAGAGAGCAAGCCGATGCCGCGGCCAATCGGTCCGCCGGCCGATCGTCCGTCGCGAATCGTGCGTGGGTTGCGCCGGCTGAAGCGACGCGTGCTGCCGCCTCGCCACCGCGGCCGACTGAACGGTGTGTCAACGCGCCGCCGCGTCGTCTTCATGCTCAGCTCGCTCGCCGACCCCACCGCCTCAACGACGATCTACGCGAGACAGCTTCGCGACATCGCCGACCTCAATGCCACGAGCCTTGGTTACGAAACCAGCCTGTCGGACAGTCTGGGCCACTACGATTCGATCCTCATTTTGTCGAAGCTATTTCTCAAGACCAGAACCGCCGAGCATCTTCAGAAGCTGAGAGAGCGGGGCAATATCCTGATCGGCTGCTTCGTGGATGAGTTGCCTCCATTGAAGAAAGTAAAGTGTCTCGACGGCCTTTTCGCCGCCTCGCTCGAGCAGCATCGTTTCTTTCTGACGACGCTTCCGCACATCCCCTCGTTCCTGGTGAACCACGGGGTCGATGCGCGCATCCAATACCCAGTCTGCCAACAGACGAAGTTCGCCGCCGCATATTTCGGGGAGCCTACGAACGGTCTGTATCTGGACGTCCTGCAGCAGATCGTCACCTGCCACCAAACGCCGACGAAATCGTCAGCCCTCGACTGGGTGCCTGCGCTCGCGGACTACAATTGCCACTATCTGCTGCGCCCTCCGGTTCCTCCCGGCATGTTCAAGCCGTTCACAAAGGGTTTTGTCGCCGCTGCCTGCGGCGCGGTGGTTATCGCCGACGGAAACGATCCAACCGCCGTAGAGATGCTGGGCGAAAACTATCCGTTCTTCGCGCGCGATCTGTCGATCACCGGAGTGCGCGAGACGCTGGCGGCAGCGAACGACGCATTCGGGGGACCGGATTGGGCATTGGCGCGCGGAATCGTGACTTCGCTCCGGCGGGAATACGAGCCGCAGACGATCGGCGGCCAGCTTGCAACAGCGCTTCGCTTTTACCTCTGAGGCGCATCGCGTTTGGCGCGAAAGGACGGCACGCCCGTGGGATCAATGAAAGTCGGCTTTCTTGGAACCGGTCACCTCGCGGCGCCGATGGCGCGCGCGCTTGCCGGCAAAGGCCATTCCGTCGTCGTTTCGCGCCGCAATGAAGCGGTGTCGGCCGGTCTCGCCCGCGACCACGGCGCAATCGGCGTTGCCGAGAATCAAGAGGTGATCGATCGATCCGACGTAGTCTTTCTGAGCCTGCGCGCCGAAGTCGCGCGAGCCGTGCTGCCGAACCTCAAATTCCGTTCAGGCCAGACGGTGATCTCCGTCATGGCCGGTGTGACGCTCGCGGAGCTCGCCGCGCTCTGCGCCCCGGCCGTGCGCATCAACCTGACCATCCCTCTGCCCTTCATCGAATCCGGCGGCTGCCCCCTTCCGGTCTTTCCCGCCTCTCCCGAGCTTGAAGCGCTGTTCGGCGGGGAAAACCAGGTTCTGACGGTTCCGTCCGAAGCCGCTCTCACGCTTTTTTTTGCCGCGACAGCGATGTTGGCAACGACCCTTGCGTTGCTGGAAAGGACCAGCGAGTGGCTCGGAGAAGGCATCGGAGACAAACGCATCGCGGAAATTTACGTCGCCAAGCTCCTATCGGGCATCATGCGTGATCTTCCGACAGACGGCGCGGACCGCTTCGCGGAAGGGATCCGCGGTCTCGCAACGAAAGGCGGGTTGAACGAACAGGTTCTGAACCACATGCGCGACGCCGGCGCCATGACCGCTCTCGGCGAAGCGCTTGATGGAATTGAAGTCAGGTTGAACGGCGTTTGATTGCGGCGGGCACGGTCGGGATGGGATTTGTCGAAGGCGTTGAACGGCGTTGGAATCCTCCGTCTTCGCGGGGATTGAAGATGCTTGATCCCAACGACTGCCAATGAGTCGAGAAGAGCCCCTGTCGGGGGGCCGCACTCTGGTCGGTGTGGTGAAGGTCGGCGATACCGTCAGGCGGCCGATCAAGGAGGGCCGGGCGCTACCCCGCCAACTGCTTCTTCATCTGGAGCGCGAGGAGTTCGACGGCGCTCCCCGTTTTCTCGGCATCGATGATAAAGGGCGAGAAATCCTGAGCTACTTGCCGGGAAAAGTCCCTGCCGACCTCGGCCATTTCAGCGATGCGCAGCTTTCCCATGCCGCCGCCCTGCTGCGCCGCTTTCACGACGCGACCGCCGGCTTCGACCCCGTGAAGGAGAGCGGCGCCGAAGTGGTGTGCCACAATGACTGGGGGCCGCCGAACGCGGTCTTTCGGGACGGGCTGCCGTGCGGGATCATCGATTTCGACGCGGCCGCGCCGGGTCTGCGCCTTTGGGATCTCGGCTACTCCGCGTGGACGTGGCTCGACATCGGCGACGCGGACTATTCGGCGGATGAACAGCTCCGCCGGCTGGCGGTGTTCGCCGACGGCTACGGCGTGCCGGACTGCACGCCGAGCCGCATCGCTCCCCACATCGTGGCTCGGCAAACGACGCTCGCGACGCGAGGCAAAGCGATCGGTCAGATGGAGATGGCGAGGTGGGCGGCGACCGCCGCGGAATGGACGGTCCGCAACATCGTGGAACGCCTGCTTCCGACCTACTCGTAGAGACGGAAGAGCGGCTTCACTTCAGCGTTATGGCCAAGCCGCTGAAGTCGGCATTGACCATCAATCCGACCTGACGGCCTTGGAGCTCAAGGACCGCACCCTTCTCGTTGGTGAGGACAATCGTACCCGCTCCATGCCCAAGCGCGGCTCCGGCACCGGCGGCACCGTAGACACCCTCGACGTCAGAAGCTCGACGGATGTGGCTGACGCGTCCCGACAGTGTTGCTTTCGAGCCGCCGAACGTAAAGCCCACGCTCAGGCCACCGATCCCAAGCCGGTAATTCCGGCCGTTGAAAGAAAGCGTGCCGCTGCCTCCCGACCCACCAATGATCCAGCCCGCCTTGTACACTGTGAGCCGGATTGTGCCGCTGTCGGCGAATGCCGCGGACGAAATGGTCACCGCGAGCCCCGCCATCACAGCGATGAGCCAAGCACGAAATCGGGGAGAGCGTAGCATGGCGAAAGCCTCCTATGCGCCTATGGCAAATCACCGAAAAACGGCTGTAGCGCTGTAGCAAGTCCGCGATCGGCCGCAAAGCAGACCTGTCCGAGCTCGGCCGAATATCGCCGAAAAAACGGGCCGCAGGAATGGTGCGCTGGCCGCGTGACGGCTCTTGGAGGCGAGAGGCTCGCCTGCCTCGCGACGCGCGAGGGCCTCTATGACACAACAGAAAAACCGTCTCGGGGATCGAAGCAAAGAAACCCTGAAGCTGACCTACCAGACGGTGAAACCTCCATCGACGATCAGGTCATGCCCGGTGACGAAGGAGGCGCCAGGACTGAGCAGAAAGATCGCCGGGCCAACCATCTCCTCGACCGACGCAATGCGGGCCATCGGCGTCTCGGCGGCAAACCTCTTCAGGTTCTCCGCCACCTCCGGCCGCTTGTTCATCGGCGAGAGCGTGTAGCCCGGGCTGATCGCGTTGACTCGCAATCCGCGGTCGACCCATTCCATGGCGAGACTCTTCGAGAGATGCACGACGCCGGCCTTCGAGCTGTTGTAGTGCGCCTGCGTGAGGCCGCGATTGACGATCGAGCCCGACATAGAAGCAATGTTGACGATGGCGCCCTTCCCCCGCGGCAGCATCACACGCGCCTCGGCCCGGCAGCTCAAGAACACGCCCGTCAGGTTGACGTCGATGACCCGGTTCCAGTCCGCGAGCGACAGGTCCTCGGCGGGTGTCGCCGTCGCAATGCCGGCGGAATTTACCGCCGCGTCGACCGCACCGAGCTCTGACTCCGCCGCGGAGAGCGCCGCGGTCACATCCTCTTCCGACGTCACGTCACCTTCGAGCACAAGGGCCCGGCGTCCATATCCCGCGACCATCGCCTTCGTGTCGGCGAGACCGGCCGACTGTCGCGCAAGGTCGAACAGCGCAACATCCGCGCCTGCCTCCGCGATCCCCGCGGCGATCGCCTGGCCGATGCCGCTCCCCGCCCCTGTCACAAAGGCGACGGAACGCTCAAGTGAAAACAGTCTCATCTCCACCTCGCGGTCACGAACACAATGCCGGTCACGACATGATCAGGCCGCCATCGACATTGATTGTCTGCCCCGTGATGTAATCCGCGTCCGCACTCGCGAGAAACGCAACCAGACCGGAAACATCCTTGCCGCTCCCTACGCGCCCCATCGGGACGCCCTTCACCCACTCGGCCATGAGCTCGCCTGGACCGTAGTCTCCGAGCAGCTTCCCCCAGGCGCGGTCGTTATAGGCCCACATGTCGGTGTCGATAATTCCCGGGCAGATGGCGTTGACCGTGATGCCTTCCTTGGCGACTTCTTTGGCAAGGCTCTGCGTGATCCCGACAACGCCGAATTTGCTCGCGGCATAGTGCGGCGTATAGATGAACCCCTGCCGAGCCTGCCCGGAGGCCGTATTGATCAGCTTGCCGCCGCGTCCGTTGCGGCGCATCGCGGCGATCGCCGCCTGACAGCAGAGAAACACCCCCTTGGTGTTCACCGCCATGATCTTGTCCCACTCCGCTTCAGTCATCTCCTCGATGCGCGCCACGGTGATCACACCGGCGTTTTGAATGGAGATGTCCACCCCACCGAGCTTCTCGGCGAGACGATAGAGGGCGGCGACATCATCGGACTTGGTGACGTCCATCACCGCGAAGGCTACCTCCGCGCCGCTCGCTTTCAGCTCGTCGGCGACCGCCTCGACCTTGGGATCGACCGAGCCGAGCACGAGCTTCGCGCCTTCCTCGGCGAAACGCGCGGCAATCGCTTGACCGATGCCCCCGCTCGCGCCGGAGATGACTACGGTCTTCCCTGCGAACCTTTTCATGCCTCTGCTGCCCCTTCCCCTTAAAGCCCGAGGCTAGCTCGTGGCCAACTCCATGACCTGCACGCTGTTGACGTCTTCGCGACGCAAAATCCCGCGCTGCCGTCCGCGACTCATCACCAGCACGCGATGCGACATGCCGAGCACTTCTTCGAGATCGGAGCTCACCATGATCACCGCCATTCCCGCCGCCGCGAGTCCCGCGATGACCTCATAGATCGCTGCGCGCGCCCCGACGTCGATGCCGCGTGTCGGCTCGTCGAGGATGAATATCTTCGGTGGCCGTTGAATCCATTTGGCCACGACCACCTTCTGCTGGTTTCCGCCCGACAGCCTGCTCACGAGCTGGCCTGGGCGACCCTTGATGCCGAGCCGCTCGATCGCGGTTTCGGCGAAGGAGCGAACCGCGTCCGCTCGAACCCACTGCGAAGGCGCGATCAGATCGAAGTTCCCTACAGCCATGTTGTTGGCGATGCTGTGTTCGAGGATGAGGCCCTGCGCTTTGCGGTCTTCTGGGACGAGCACTATCCCTGCGGCAATCGCCGCTGCCGGCCCGGTCAGCTTGATCGGCTCTCCCGCCACCTTGACGACGCCCGACGAGATCGGATCGGCGCCTGAGATCGCGCGGACGAGCTCCGTGCGTCCGGCGCCGATGAGGCCGGCAAGCCCAAGTATCTCACCGGTGCCGACCGAAAAGCTGATGTCTGCAAAGCGCCCGTCAGGGGCGGAAAGCCCAGCCACCTCGAGGATGGGCTCGCCGATCGCCGGCCTGATCGGCGGAAACATCCTCTCGACGCTTCTTCCCACCATCTCCTCGACCACGGTGCGCACCGGAACGTCGGCACGGTCGTGACGGGCGACGATGCGACCGTCTCGCATCACGACGATGCGATCGGCGATGCGTGCGATCTCGTCCAGGCGGTGGCTGATATAGATAAAAGCCATGCCCTCGGCCTTGAGCATGCGTATCTGCTCGAAGAGCAACTCCGTCTCCTCGCCGCCGAGCGCCGCGGTCGGCTCGTCGAAGACCAGAAGCCTGGCATCCAATGCGAGGGCCTTGGCGATTTCGACCTGCTGCTGCGCCGCGACCCGCAACGTGCGGACTTTGCGGTCGGGCGAAACCTCGAGCCCGAGGCGCTTGAGCTGCGCCAAGGCGCGCTCCCTGATCGTCGCGCGGTCGACGATGCCGTGCCGAACCGGCAGGCGGCCAACATACACGTTCTCCGCGACCGAAAGATCCAGAACGAGCTTCAGCTCCTGGTGAATCATCCCGATGCCCGCGGCAATCGCATCCGCGGGAGAGACAGGCGCGTAGCTCTCGCCGCGCCATGTCATCGTGCCGCTGTCCGGCTTCACCGACCCGGCGATAATATTGGAGATCGTAGATTTGCCGGCCCCGTTCTCTCCCAGGAGCGCGACGACTTCGCCGGGGCGCACATCGAAGCTTGCGTCGGTTACGACCTGGATCGGGCCATAGGACTTGCAAATACTGGTGACAGAGAGCCCCGCTAGGGGGCTCTCCGCTTCAGGAACGCCGTGGGAGTGGGCGACGTTCGACATCAACTTTACGGATGCTTGTCGATAAACTGCTCGACGTTGTCCTTGGTCGTGAGCGTGGCGTCCTGCAGCTGCTCAGCCGGTACCGACTCCCCCGCCACCAGCTTGATCGCAGAATCGACAGCCAAGCGGCCCATTCCCTGCGTCTGCTGAGTCGCCGTAACGTCGAACACACCTTCTTTCAGCGCCTTGAGCGCGGCGACGTCGCCGTCGAAACCGGCAACCCAGACCTTATGGCCGAGGTTCGCAACCTTGACGGCCTGGGCGGCACCCAGCGCCAAGGCGTCCGCCTGACCCCAGGCGATCGTGACGTCCGGATGCGCTTGCAGCAGATCCTGCGTGAGCTTGAAGCCCTCGTCCTGGTGCCACCCCTCGCTCCACAGTTCGCCAACCACCTTGATGCCCGGATTGGCGGCAAGCGACTCGCCGCAACCCTTGGTGCGATCCACCTCAGGCGTCGTACCCTTTTGCCCGTGGATGATGATCATCTCACCCTCTCCGCCGGCCTGGGCGAAGATGTAGTCGCAGACGGCTTTGGCCGAATTGACGCTATCGGTTGCGATGAAGGTGTCGCCCGGGGCGCCTTCCGCGTTGCGGTCGACGTTGACGACCGGAATGCCGGCCGCCTTTGCCGCCTTCGTGGGAACGCTCGCCGCGGTGGCGCCGGCTGGAATGTAGATCAGCGCCTCGATCCCTTGGGTGATGAGATCCTGCACCTGGCTCACCTGCGTCGCAGAATCGCCCTTAGCATCGACAGTGATGACCTCGATGCCCTTCTCGCCCGCGTAGGCCTCGACCGACTGCTTGATCTGGTTGAAGAAGTCGGCCTGCAGATTGGCAACGGCCAGCCCAAGCTTCTTGAGTTCGGCGGCATCGCTTGGTGCCGTTGCGAGCAGCATCGGTAAGACCACGGCGGCCCCGAGCAGAAAGGCACGTTTTGTTGTCTTCATGTTTTCCTCCGTCTTTCGTGTTGCCCGACACCTGCGGTCGGACATGCTTCACTTCCTCACTTCCCGGACCTTCCGATCCGTACGTCCGACTTCCGGACGATCTCAACGCGTGTGTCGTCTCCAGGTGTCCGCGGCGACCGCGAGCGCGATAACGAGGCCGATCACGACCTGCTGGATGAACGGCGACACGCCTAAGAGATTGAGCCCGTTGCGCAGCACCCCGATCGTCAGCACGCCGACAGCGGTTCCGCCGATGGAACCGGTTCCGCCGCTGAGGCTGGCACCGCCGATCACCACGGCAGCGATCGTATCGAGCTCATAGCCAAGGCCTGAGCTCGGCTGCACTGAATCCAGCCGGGCGCCGAGCACCACGCCCGCCAGACCGGCGAGTATGCCGCTTGTTGCATAGACCCAGTTGGTCAGCCTCGCGACGGGAATGCCCGACAGCCGCGCGACCTCTGCGCTTCCGCCGATCGCGTAGAGGTTTCGCCCGTTGGCGCGGAACGTAAGAAAGATCGCGAATGCGATCCCCAGCGCGATCATCACGCCAACGGTGACGGAAAGGAATCCGAAGTAGCGGATGATGGAGAGGCCGGAGAACCAGTCCACGAATCCGACGATCTGCGAGCCGTCGGTGATGATGTTGGCGAGCCCGCGAGCGACCGACATCATTGCCAAGGTGGCTATGAACGGTGGGAGCTTCGTGACGGTTACAAGCAGGCCCGAAACCGCGCCGCACAGCCCGCCAGCGACGAGCGCGCCGACAATGCCCGCCGGAATGCCAAGGTTAAGATACTCGTCGTGGGCGATGTATCCCATCACCATGCCGCCGAGGGCGAGCACCGAGCCGACCGACAGGTCGATGCCGCCGATCAGGATGACGAGTGTCATCCCGATCGCCATGATCCCGAGCACCGTCACCTGGTCGAGCACGTTGAGAAGATTTCGGATGGTCAGAAAAGTGTCCGTCGAAAGGCTGAGCGCGACGCAAAGAAGGATCAGGCCGAGGAAGGGGCCGGCGCTGCCCGAGAACATGGTCGTGGCGAGCCGGCTGAAGGTGTTGCCTGCCTGAGGCTCCACCTCAGTCGTCAGGCGGGTCTTGGCGAAGTTGCTCATCCGAGATGGGCCGGCCGCGGGAGCGGAGGGGCAACGTCGATCGTCGGCTGGCCGGTTTGGGACTTCGCCCCCGGACTCCCGATCTGATGCGCCAACCCTTCCCTCCCTCGATTGTTGTTTTTTTTTCGAATAATGCGTTTTAGTGCGGTATTTTTGTATGGGCTGTCAAGCGCTATACTTTGGTCCGCGCGCTGCGCGACGGCACCTGGCAGCGGCCCGCAAAAGCGTGGCGCCGGTCCGGCTGGCCTGGCCGATTGTGTCTAACTATTTGACCTGGCTCAGAACTGCGGACAGCGTCAGCGCGCGATGATGACCTCGATGCCGCGACGTTCAAACTCGTGAACGTCTTCATCGCTGATGGCGTCGTCGGTAATAAACGAATGAATCACATCGAGCGTCGCCAGCCGGGTGAAGGAAGTCCGATTCACTTTGGTAGAATCCGCAACCAAATAAACATGCGACGCGGCCTTGATCATCGCTTCCTTGAGCCGCAAATCCGCGAAGCTCGGGTAGGTCAGCCCCGCATCGAGCGAGACGCCGGCCGCGGCGAGGAAGAGCTTTCCGGCGAGGATGTCCCGGAAGTAAGCGGCCAATTCGTCTCCGCTTAGCGACAAAGTAGGCGCCTTGAACTGCCCTCCAGGCATGTGGACGGCGAAACCGGGAACGGCACCGAGGATCAACGCAATATTGAGCGCGTTGGTGATGACCGTGAGGCCCTGGCGGTCGAGCAGGCCGTGCGCGACCTCGGTCGTCGTCGAGCCGGCATCCAAGATGATCGCATCACCGTCGCCAACCAAAGACGCGGCGCGGACACCGATCTTCCGCTTTTTGTCCATGTTTTCAGAATGTTGCAGCGAAAGAGATTCGACCTGCCGTGTCATCGTCTTAAGATATGCGCCGCCATGCTCACGCGTGACGTAGCCCTCGATCTCAAGCCGCTCGAGATCCTGCCGGATCGTCGCCTCAGACACATCGAATGCCGCACTGAGATCGCGGACGCGGGCGCTTCCCTCTTCCTGCAACCATTCGAGAATTTTGCGGCGCCGAGGCTCCGCCAGCAAACCGCTCAGCGTTCCCGTATCGGCGGCTCGCCTGCGGGCCGCCCGGCGGATCGTCTTCTGCTCGCTCATGATATTGGCGGCCCAAAGCCGCGTCGGTCGACCAATTCCATATGCGTCACCGTAGCGCGATTGGCGTGGCATTCGCAATTGCCCGCAACCCGGAAGCGCGCCCCGGATCGACTCAATGGATAGAAAACAAAAGAAATCGCAAATTTTCGATAGTGACTGCGAGTTCGCAATCGGGTAGGTGTCACGGAAAATCGGCAGGAGGATTCAGATGCAAGCTGGCAAAGGGACGAGCCACCGGCCAAACGGCGCACCCGCCGCCGGTGCGGACGTTTTTCCGCGCTAAGGGGCCCTTCAAAGTGTCCTCGCTCCCTCTTCCGCAACGGCCCGACGACCCCATTCCGACGATCCGGGAAAAAGCCCTTTGGATCAGACGCCGCAGCTTCCGCATGGTCTACGAGGCGCAGCTCGGTCACGCGGGCGGCGATTTCAGTGCGGCCGATATCCTCGCGACGCTCTTCTTCGGCGTCCTGCACTACGACACCGCAAAACCGCGCGACCCAGCCCGCGACCGCTTCGTGATGAGCAAGGGCCACTGCACCGGCGCTTTCTACTCAGTGCTGGCCGCCGCCGGCTTCTTCCCCGAGGAAGAGCTTTCGACGTACATGAAGCCGATGTCGCGACTGAACGGCCACCCCAACAAGAACTACCTGGCGGGCGTTGAGACGAACACAGGCCCGCTCGGGCACGGTCTTCCCGTCGCGACAGGGATTGCGATTGCCGGCCAGATGGACAAAGCGGACTTTCGCACCTTCGTCCTGACCGGCGACGGCGAGCTGCAGGAGGGCAGCAATTGGGAATCCGCGCTGACCGCAGGTCATCGTAAGCTCGAGAACCTGACCCTCATCATAGATCGCAATGGCCTCCAGCAGGGCGCGCGTACCGAGGAGGTCGCAACGCTCAACCCGCTCGAGGACAAGTGGCGCGCGTTCGGCTGGCATGTCGAGATGGTCGACGGCCACGACCACCGCCAGCTCCTCGATGTGCTGAGCGCCCCGCCTGCCGGCGGCGGGCGCCCGCGTTGCGTCATTGCCCGCACCGTCAAGGGAAAGGGCGTCTCCTTCATGGAAGACAACGTTGCGTGGCATCACGGCGTGCCGAACAAGGAACAATTCGAACAGGCGATGCGGGAGCTTGTTTGATGAGTACGGCGGCGGTCACGAAGGGGAGCTATTTCGACTGCCGGGACACATTTGCCCAGACCGTCGAGGCGCTCGCTGAAGTCGATCCACGCATCGTGACAGTGGTGAGCGACAGTGTAGGCTCGTCGAAGCTCGTCAATTTTGGCAAGCGGTGGCCGGAGCGGATGGTCAATGTCGGAATCGCGGAGCAGACACTCGTCGCGGTCGGTGCAGGCCTTGCCAACGGCGGCAAGGTGCCGTTTGTTTCTGCCGCCTCCTGTTTCCTGACCGCGCGGGCGATGGAGCAGATCAAAGCGGATGTCGCCTACACCAACGTCAACGTGAAGCTCGTTGGGCAATCCAGCGGCGTCGCCTACGGCGAACTCGGCCCGACCCATCACTCGATCGAAGACATGGCTTGGCTAAGGCCGCTGACGACCCTGACCATCATTGTGCCGTCCGACCCCTGGGAGACCGAACAGGCAATCCGTGCCGCCGCGGCCTTGGATGGACCCGTTTTCATCCGAGTCAGCCGCATGCCCGTGCCGGCGCTTGAGCGCAAGGCGCCGAGTTTCGAGATCGGCAAGGCGGAGACGATGGTCGATGGAGACGATGTCGCCGTGATCTGCAATGGCGTCATGGTTCGCCGTGCCATGGAAGCCGCGGACATGCTCAGGGACGAAGGGATAGGCGCGCGGGTCGTGAACATGTCGACCATCAACCCGCTGGACGAAGCAGCGATCCTTGCCTGCGCGAAGACCGGGGCAATCGTTACCGCCGAAGAGCATTCTGTGCGCGGCGGCCTCGGCGGCGCGGTCGCGGAGGTCGTCGCGGTCAACGATCCAGTGCCGATGCGAATCCTCGGCTTTCCTGGTTTCCTCCCGACCGGCTCGGCCGAATGGCTCTTGGAGAATTTCGGCCTGACCTCCGCCGGGATAGCCGCCGCCGCTCGAGATCTCGTCGCGCGCAAATGACCGACGGCCTGATCCTCGCCGTCGACCAGGGGACGACCAACACCAAAGCCGTCGCAATCGACGAGACCGGCCGCATCGTCGCGCAAGCCTCCGTGCCGATGGTCGTCGACTATCCCAAGCCGGGCTGGGCCGAGCAATCCGCCGTCGACATCTGGCGAGCCGTGCAACGCGTCATCGCCGACGTCGTTGCGCAAGTTTCGCAGCCGGTCGATGCGCTCGCCATATCGAACCAACGCGAATCGGTCGTCGTGTGGGACGGGGCGACTGGCGAAGCCATCGGACCCGTCATCGTCTGGCAGTGCCGCCGCTCGGCCGAACGCTGCGCAAAGATACGCGCCGCCGGTCACTCTGAAGAGGTGATCGCACTGACCGGGCTTGGAATCGATCCGCTCTTCCCGGCCGCCAAGATTGCCTGGCTCCTCGACTCCGTGCCCGACGCTCGAGCGCGTGCCGCTGCAGGGCAACTCAAGGCAGGCACCATCAATTCCTGGCTGCTTTGGCACCTCACTCGAGGCGAGGTCCACGGGACGGACCACTCCAACGCATCGAGGACACAGCTCTTCAATACGGAATCGCTCGCTTGGGACGAGCGCCTCAGCTCGATCTTCGACGTTCCCCTCGACATCATGCCGAAGGTGATGCGCTCCGACAGCCATTTCGGTAGCGCCGCGACAGGCGCGACCGCGCTGCCCGAGGGGACGCCGGTTTACGCAATGATGGGCGATTCCCACGCTGCACTGTACGGGCATGGCGTTCGCTCGCCGGGCGCCGTCAAGGCAACCTACGGCACAGGCTCATCGCTCATGACGCTGACGCCCGGGCGCGTCGCCTCGAAGCACGGGCTTTCCGGAACGATCGCCTGGGCCGATCGTCGCGGAGTCACCTATGCGCTCGAAGGCAATATATCTGTGTCCGGCCAGGCCGCGGCGTTCATGGCCGAGACACTCGGCCTCAAGACGACGTCCGAACTCTCGACGCTCGCCGCGACCGTCAGCGACAGCAACGGCGTCATCTTCGTTCCGGCTCTTGTGGGATTAGGCGCGCCGCACTGGCGCGAGGATGCGCGCGGTATCATCTGCGGCCTCTCTCTCGGAACTAAACCGGCTCATCTGGCTCGCGCCGCGCTTGAAGCGATCGCCTTCCAGGTGGCTGACGTCTACGCGGCAATGGCGAGCGATCTTGGCAGTCCGCTGACCGGTCTCTCCGTCGACGGCGGCGCCTCGCGCAACGACTTTCTCATGCAACTCCAGGCCGATCTGATCGATCAACCCGTAAGGCGCGGCGACATCGCCGAACTCAGCGCGCTCGGCGCCGCCGCGATGGCAGCGACGGCTCTGGGCCGTGGCTCGGACTGGCACCGACCCGAATCGGTTTCCTTCCAACCGTCGATGGACCATAGGCAGCGCGCGGCGCTCCTCTCGGCCTGGCAAGCGGCACTGCATCGGGCCCTGAGCTAGGAACGTTGCTGGAGGCGGCCTGGCGCGAATGGCGCGCCCAGTGGATCACCGCTCCATAAGCCATTGAGGCAATTGAGCTGTGGTACTCCCTAGGGGACTCGAACCCCTGTTTCCGCCGTGAGAGGGCGGCGTCCTAGACCACTAGACGAAGGGAGCGGCGCGGAGCGGTGGCATATAAGCCACCGCCCACGCGCCGCGCAAGTCGGTATGCCGAATCGGTTGCGGGCCCCCTGCCTCGGGTCGCGGCCCGCCGACTCTGGCGACTAACGGTCGACGGGGCTCTCGATCTTCTCCTCGAGCGCCTCGCTCAGCTTCGTATAGATGCGCGATTCCCGCCATACGGCGAAGATGGCGCCCGCGCACATGGCGGCGGCGACGACGATCGCCAGGCCCGGCCAATAATCGGAGAGGAGATACGCCAGAAAAAGACCCGCGATCAGAAAGCCGAGTTCGCTGATCGACTGCCTGACGCCGATCTGACCGGCCAGCATCTGACCGCGCCACGACGCTTCGTTCGAATAATCCCTTGCATCCATCTGGCTGCCCCTCATTTCCTCGGCGCATTCCCGCGCATGTTGAACTTCTCGCCGTCCGCCTCATTGCCTGAGCGGGGGGAAACGGCGGCATGCGACGAACCTACGCACAAACCCGTAAACGCAACGCAACCGCATCGCGCCCATTTGGAGCGACCGGGAAAAGGGTGCGGTAACGAGCGTTAACGGATCCGCCGCATTTCCGAGGATGCGGCGGCGGGCCGGTCCGGCGGCTATTCCGGCGCGACAGAATAGCGCCCGAGCACCGCCCCGGTCGCGAGGTCGACCAGAAGGAGCGAGGTCGTGCCGTCGGGGGCCACGAGCGTCAGGAGCGCACGATCGCCGTCAAGCGCGGTGGAGACAATCCGCCGTCCGGCCGGGATCGCCACGCTGCCCTCGACCGGCGCTTCGGCGGAGAGCTTGCTTGGCGCCCCCTCCCCGCCTGCGTTGAGTTTATAGATAATGGCGGCGAAGACCGCGACGAGGCCGAGCACCATGATCCCGCCGGAGACGAAGAGCAGACGCACGAGCTTGGCTCTGAGCCGTGCCGCCGCCGGATCGAGCGGCTCCTCCGTGTCGTCGTAGAGTGTCATGAGCGATCTGATAGAGAAGCGGACCTTCCGGGTCGAGCCCGACTCGGCCGGCGACCGGCTCGACGCCTTCCTGGCGCGCCAGGCGGCGGACCTTTCCCGGAGCCGCCTGAAGGCGCTCATCAAGGACGGCCGCGTGGCGCTTGACGGAAGCACGGTCGCCGATCCGAACACCCGGCTTTCCGCGGGTGCGGCAGCTAACGCTTTCGCTTCCCCCGCCGGAGGACGCGGAGCCCGGGCCGGAGGCGATCCCGCTCAACATCCTCTATGAGGACGACGACGTGATCGTCATCGACAAGCCGCCCGGCCTCGTCGTGCATCCGGGCGCGGGAAACCGCGCCGGCACGCTCGTCAACGCGCTGATCGCGCATTGCGGCGACAGCCTCTCCGGAATTGGCGGAGTGAAGCGGCCGGGCATCGTCCACCGGCTCGACAAGGACACGTCCGGCGTGCTGGTCGTCGCCAAGAACGACGCGGCACATCGCGCGCTTTCCGCGCAATTCGCCGATCACGGGCGCGAGGGCGCGCTCCTTCGCGAATACGACGCCCTTGTCTGGGGCGTGCCGAAACCCCATATCGGGGCGGTTGATGCCCCCCTCAATCGTGACCCCCGAAATCGCCTGAAACAGGCCGTCGTCCGCAATAACGGTCGCCGCGCGGTAACGCGCTACGCCGTGAAAGAGCGTTTCGGCGGCGTCGCCGCGCTCGTTTCCTGTCAATTGGAGACCGGCCGAACCCATCAAATCCGCGTGCATCTGGCGCATATCGGCCATCCGCTTGTGGGGGACCTCGTCTACGGCGCCGGTTTTCGCACCAAGTCCGACGGCATGCCGGCGGATTTACGCTCCGCAATCAAGGGCTTCCGCCGGCAGGCGCTGCACGCGCGTCTGCTTCGCTTCCGGCACCCACGCACGGGCGGGATTCTTAAATTTGAGACAGATTGGCCAATGGATTTGACCAATCTGATAGAACTGTTTCGACAACACGTCGTTTAGCGGCAAGAGCGTTCCTTTCGCAGCCGCGAAATCGGCGTGATACTATGCGGAACCTCGAATGGTTCGCCGGTGGGCCGCAATCGGACGCCGGACGAATCGGGAAGGATGGAACCATGGCCAAGGGCAACATACCGGTCTTCCAATCTGGAGACGGCGGCCTGACGCGCTACCTGGAAGAGATCAGGCGGTTTCCGATGCTGGAGCCGCAGGAAGAGTACATGCTGGCGAAGCGCTATCTCGAGCACGACGATCGCGACGCCGCGCATAAGCTCGTCACCAGCCACCTCCGTCTCGTGGCCAAGATCGCCATGGGCTATCGCGGCTATGGACTGCCGATCGGCGAGGTGATCTCCGAAGGCAATGTCGGCCTGATGCAGGCGGTGAAGCGCTTCGATCCGGAGCGCGGCTTCCGGCTTGCGACCTACGCGATGTGGTGGATCAAGGCCGCCATCCAGGAATACATCCTGCGCTCCTGGAGCCTGGTGAAGATGGGGACGACCGCCAACCAGAAGCGGCTGTTCTTCAATCTCCGCAAGGCGAAGAGCCAGATCCAGGCGCTCGACGAGGGCGACCTGCGTCCCGACCAGGTGAAGCAGATCGCCGAGAAGCTGAACGTCAGCGAGGAAGAGGTCGTGTCGATGAACCGGCGGCTGTCGGGCGACGCGTCGCTCAACGCGCCGATCCGGGCCGGCGAAGGCGAAGCGTCCGGCGAATGGATGGACTGGCTCGCCGACGACCAGGGCACGCCCGAAGAGCTCCTTGTCGAGCAGGACGAGCTCGATCAGCGCCGCACCATGCTCACCGAGGCGCTCGACGTGCTCGACGACCGCGAGCGGCGCATCTTCGAAGCGCGTCGCCTTTCCGACGACCCGCTGACGCTGGAGGAGCTGTCGAGCGAGTTCGACGTGTCGCGCGAACGCGTGCGGCAGCTTGAGGTGCGCGCCTTCGAGAAAGTGCAGAAGGCGATGCTGAAGGCGACGAAGGACCGCGATCGCGGCCGCGCCACCTTGATGGCGCCGGCGTCCGCCTGACCGGCCCGAGACAGCTTCGACGCTAAACGGCCCGCCGCCTCGCGGCGGGCCGCTTCACGTACGAGAGCGCCCGCCCGTCGATGACGACGAGTCCGAAACCGATCAGAAGCATGCCGGCTGCCTCGCCAGGCGAGAAGGTCTCGCCGAGCAGCGCCCAGCCGAGAAACACCCCGCCGACCGGAATGAGCAGCGTGACGAGGGAGGTGTTCGTGCCGCCTGCGCGCCGGATCAGCGCATAGAAGATCACATAGGCAAGCGCGGTGGCGAGAAGCGCCAGCCCGAGCACCGATCCGATCGCCACGATTCCGGGCATGGGTAATTGGAAGGGCTTGTCGAAGACAAGCGCCAGCGGCGTCAGGATCAGTGTCGACACCGTGAGCTGGCAGGCCGCGGAGACAAGCGGGTCGACCCCCCGGAAGCTGCGACCGTGGATGGCGGAGAACCCGTAGCAGAGGCTCGCACCGAGCATCGCGGCAACAGCAAGGAAGTCGCTCCCCAGCCCGGTGACGGAGCCGGGTTCCGTCATCGCCGCGACACCGCCGAAGCCGAGCAGGATGCCGACGAACTTTGCCGGCGTGATCTTTTCGTCGGCGGTCGCGAAATGCGCCACGATTAGCGCGAAGATCGGCGTCGTGGCATTTAGGATCGAAGCCGAGCCTGCGCCAATCCGGGCCGTCGCGAAGACGATCAGCACGAAGGGCAGGACGTTGTTCGAAATGCCCATCACGACGTAGCGGCCGATCATCGCGGCTCCGCGCGGATAGCGGCGCGGCCCAAACACGACGATCGCGTTCAGCACGATCGCCGCCAGTCCGACACGCAAGAGCACCAGCGTGAAGATCGGAATCTCAAGCGCCGCCACCTTGATGAAGATGAACGAGGCGCTCCACAGGACCGAAAGCGAAAGGAGGAGCGCCCAGCTCCGTCCGTCAAGTCGCGGCGCCGTCTGTGTCATCGCGGGTGTCTACGGCTCCCGTGCCGCCGCCGCCACCCGTTTCATGCGCGCGCGTCGGGCCGGCGGCCCGCGATCGCGACGCCGCCGATGATGAGAGCCGCGCCGATGAGGTGATAGAAGGCCGGCCGCTCGCCGAGGACCAGAAAGGCAAGGATCACGCCGAACAGCGGGATCAGGTGGAAGAACGGCCCCGCCCGGTTCGCGCCGATCAGCGCCACGCCGCGATTGAAGCAGAGATAGGAGAGGATCGACGGGAAGATCGCGACATAAAGAATCGCCCCGTAATCGGCGAGGCCGAGCGGCGCCAAGCGCCGGCCGGACATGTGCTCCGCGATCGTCAGCGGGACGAGCATCGCCGCACCGAATCCCATCGTGATTGTGACGAACGAGATCGGCGCGATGGCCGGCCGCTTGCGAAGCAGCGTCGAGTAGACCGCATAGGACGCCATCGCGACGATCACCATGACGTCCCCGATATTGAGCGACATCCCGATCAGCCGCGCCAACTCGCCCTGGCTGACGATCACGGCGACGCCCGTGAGCGAGATCAAGATGCCCAAAAGCTGCAGCCGGTGCAGCGGATCGCGGAAGAGCACCCAGCTCGCAAGCCCGATGAGGAGCGGCCCGCTCGACTGCATGAGCGTCGCGTTAATCGCCGTCGTGTGCTGCAGGCTCCAATAGAGCAGCGTATTGAAGGTCGTGATGCCGGTGAACGAGAGCAGAAGCACGACGCCGATGTCCCTGCGGATGACGGGCAAGTCGCCGCGAAGCTTCGTCCAGGCAAACGGCAAGAGGATCAGGAAGGCCAGGACCCAGCGTATCTCGGCGAGCGCGACCGGAGGGATGTCGTGGACCGCCGCGCGGCCGACGATCGCGTTCCCCGCCCAAAAGAGCGAGGTCAGCGTCAGCAGAAGATAGGGCTGGTCGCGAAGCCGCGGCAGCGTGGACATGAAAAGAGGCCGTTTAATCTAGGCGGAAACGGCCGCCTTAAGGGAGGAGGAGAGCGATCCCGGCGCGTCTCTCACGACGGCGTCCAGCTCGCCATCACCGTCTCGAACACCTTGTCGCCCGGTATCCCCTTCTCGAAGGTGATAAGCGCGCGCGTCTGATCGCTGAACAGGATCGGGATGTCGAACCAGGAGCCTTCCCTGAGAAGCTGGATGTTACGGCCGACCTCCTCCTCGTCGTTGGAAAGCGCGATCCAGAAGAGCTCGTTGGTGACCGGCACGGCGGCGCCCGCCAGCGGCTGGCCGCGCGCCTGTTCGGTCTGCTTCAGCACCAAGGCCGGCACACGCTGGATCGGGCTGTCGGAAAGCGAGCCGAAGAACTGTACCTCGACGAGGTGGCTCGCCGGCAGTGCACTGTCGTAGTTTTTGTAGATGGTGACCGTGACGGTGACGCTATGGTCCGGAATCTTGAGCGTCGCCTGGATGGCCGGGCGGCCGTCCTTGGTGATCTCCGCCCAAGTCGTCGAGCCGTCGCTCGCCTGGCCCGGCTGACCTTCCGCGCCCTGGAAGTAGTAGATCGCCCGCTGGGCGACGAGACCGGTACCCTGGGCGTCCGGCTCTTGCGAGCCGAGCCCCGAAAGATCCTCCAGCGGCAAGCCCTCCGCCGAGGTGCCGCCGTCGGTCGCAGCGTCGGGCGTCGCCATGGCCGTGGTGTCCGCCGGCGCGGCCGCGGCGGGCGCAGCCTCGGAACCGTTGGTCAGACGGTCCGGGCGCTTGTCGTTCTCATCCTCCGCCGGCCCGGCCGTAACGCCGACCGGCGCGGTCTCCACCGACGCCATCTGCCCGGTCGCTCCGCTCGACCCGAACAGCGTGTCGCGCTCCGCGTAGACATAGGCGCCCGCCCCCACCAGGACGAGCACGATACCGAGAAACGCGATCAGGAGCGGCAGACGGGAGCCGCGCTCCTCGTCGTCCTCAAACTCGTCGTCGTCCTCGTCGTAGGCAACGCCACCCGCCGCACCAAAGTCCGCGGGTTGCGGCGGCGGCGCGACGGGCCGACGCTCGGGGCTGGTCTTCGCGGGAGGCGGCGAATAGAGGAAGTCTTCCTTCGGCCCCATATCGCCAAAGCCTGCCGCGACCGCCGCCTGGGGCGCGAATTCCGCCTCCAACCGTGCAACCGCGTCCTCAAGCTCCTGATGCTGCGCCTCGATCTCCCGCGTGGAGAGCGGCGGATCGACGGCCGTCAGCTGGCGCGCCAGCGCCGCGCGCGCGCGCTGGTAGACGGCCTCGCGCATCTCGGGGCTCGGATCGGCCAACCCGGAGATGGACCGTTTTAGAATCGACGCATAATCGGGCATCGTGGTGACTTTACTGATCGCAGCGACTCCGAAAAAGGGTTAATCCTGAAACGGATCGCGGACAAGGATAGTATCGTCACGCTCCGGGCTGGTCGAAAGTAAGGCAACCGGGGCCTGCACGAGTTCCTCGATATGGCGGACATACTTGACCGCCTGGGCCGGCAGCTCGGCCCAGGAGCGCGCCCCGGCCGTCGATTCCTGCCAGCCTTCCATCTCCTCATAGACCGGCTCCACCCGTGCCTGATCGCCCTGGGCCACCGGCAAATAGTCGATTCTTTGCCCGTCGAATCGGTAACCGACTGCGATCCTTAGCGTCTCCAGGCCGTCAAGAACATCGAGTTTGGTCAAAGCGATGCCGTCGATACCGGAGATCTTAACCACTTGGCGAACGAGGGTCGCATCGAACCAGCCGCAGCGGCGCTTGCGGCCGGTGACCGTCCCGAACTCCTTGCCGACACGGCCAAGCCGGTCCCCGATCTCGCCGGTGTCCTCCGTCGGAAAGGGGCCCTCCCCGACGCGCGTCGTGTAGGCCTTGGTGATGCCGAGGACGTAATCGCCTGAGCGGGCGCCGAGCCCGGAGCCCGTCGCCGCCTGCCCGGCGACGATGTTGGAGGAGGTGACGAACGGATAGGTGCCGTGGTCGACGTCGAGGAGCACGCCCTGCGCGCCTTCGAAAAGGATGCGCTTGCCGGCGCGGCGCGCCGCGTCGAGCCGGCGCCAGGCCGACCCCATGAAGGGGAGAACCTTCGGCGCGATCGCCTTCAGCTCGGCGAGGAGCGCGTCGGCGTCCACCTCCTCCGCGCCGCTGCCGCGCCTGAGCGCGTTGTGATGGGCAAGCAGCCGATCGAGCTTGGCGGCAAGGCTTTCCGGATCGGCGAGATCGACGACGCGGATGGCGCGGCGCCCGACCTTGTCCTCGTAGGCCGGCCCGATCCCGCGCCGCGTGGTGCCGATCGCCTGTGTGGCGTTCGCCGATTCGCGCGTCACGTCGAGCTCGCGGTGCACCGGCAGGATGAGCGCGGCGTTCTCGGCGATGACGAGCGTCTCCGGCGTGATCGCAACGCCCTGCGCCTTCAGCCGCTCAACCTCATCCACGAAGGCCCAGGGATCGACCACGACGCCGTTGCCGATCACCGACAGCTTGCCCGGTCGCACGACCCCGGACGGCAGCAGGCTCAGCTTGAAGGTGACGCCGTCGACGACGAGCGTATGGCCGGCATTGTGACCGCCCTGGAACCGCACCACCACGTCGGCGCGCGCCGACAGCCAGTCGACGATCTTACCCTTGCCCTCGTCGCCCCATTGCGAGCCGACGACCACCACATTCGCCATCTAACGCCTCAGCAAGAATCCCCGAAATACACCCCGGCGGGGGGCCGCGGTGTCGTATAAGCGGTTTCGCAGGCAGGTTCGACCTTCATTCCTCAAAAGGTGAGATGGCGCGCCTGCACCACGCTCTCCAGATTCTGGACGGCCGCGAGCACGTCCTCCGTCACGTCGCCGTCGATCTCCACCAGCGCGATGGCGTCGCTGCCCTGCGTCTGGCGGCCGAGATGGAAGGTTGCGATGTTGAGCTTGCGCTCTCCGAGCAAAGTCCCGAGCCGGCCGATAAAGCCGGGCTTGTCCTGGTTGGTCACGTAGAGCATGTGCGGGCCGAGCTCGGCTTCCATGTTGATGCCCTTGATCTGGATGATCCGGGGCTTGCCGTCGGAGAAGACCGTCCCGGCGACGGATCGCTCCTGCCTTTCGGTGACGACGGTCAGGCGGATATAGGTCTCGTAGGCGCCGGCCCGCTCGCGCCGCGTCTCCTCCACGCGGATGCCGCGCTCCTTGGCGTAGGCCGGCGCGGAGACCATGTTCACCGTCTGCAGGAGCGGACGCAGGAACCCGGTGAGCGCCGCCGCCGTCAGCGCGCGCACGTTCATGTCGGAGACGGCGCCCTCATATTCGAGCCTGATCCCTTTGACGCCGCTTTCGGTGAGCTGGCCGGCGAACGACCCGAGCTGTTCGGCAAGCTTGACGAAGGGCGTCAGCCGCGGCGCCTCGTCGGCGCTGATGGAGGGCATGTTGATCGCGTTCCTGACCGCGCCGGTCGTCAGATAGTCCGCCATCTGCTCGGCCACCTGAACGGCGACGTTTTCCTGCGCCTCCGTGGTCGCCGCGCCGAGATGCGGGGTGCACACGACGTTGGGCGCGCCGAAGAGCACGTTCTCCGTCGCCGGCTCCTTGGCGAAGACGTCGATCGCGGCACCCGCGACCTTGCCGCTGTCGAGTGCCGCGCGCAGCGCCTCCTCGACGATCAAGCCGCCGCGCGCGCAGTTCACGATCCTGACGCCGTTCTTCATCTTCGCGATCGCCGCCGCGTCGATGATGTTCTTCGTCTTGTCGGTCAGCGGCGTGTGCAGCGTGATGAAGTCGGCGCGGCGGAAAAGCGCCTCGAGATCGACTTTCTCCACGCCGAGTTCTCCCGCGCGCTCCTCCGACAGGAACGGATCGAAAGCCACAACCCGCATCTCAAGGCCGAGCGCGCGGCTCGCCACCACCGAGCCGATATTGCCGCAGCCGATCACGCCGAGCGTCTTGCCGGTGATCTCCACCCCCATGAAGCGCGACTTCTCCCATTTGCCCGCCTGCGTCGATTGGTCCGCCGCGGGTATCTGCCTGGCGCAGGCGAAGAGCATCGCAATGGCGTGCTCCGCGGTTGTGATGGAATTGCCGAAAGGCGTGTTCATCACGATGATGCCGGCCGCGGTGGCGGCGGGAACGTCGACGTTGTCGACGCCGATCCCGGCCCGCCCGATCACGCGCAGGCGGCCGTTCGCCGCTTCGATCACCTTCGGCGTGACCTTGGTGGCGGAGCGAATGGCGAGCCCGTCATACCCGCCGATGAGCGCGGCGAGCTTGTCCTTGTCGGGCCCGAGCTTGGGCTGGAAATCGACCTCGATGCCGCGATCGCGGAAGACGTTGACGGCAGTCTCCGAAAGCGCGTCGGAGATAAGAACGCGAGCGTTCATCGCTGGATCCTCAAAAAAGCGGATTTTGGCAGGGCGGCGCGCGGGAATGCGCGCCGAACGTCTCAGGCAGCCTTGCGAAGGCCGGCTTTGGCTTCAGCGAAGGCCCAATCGAGCCAGGGCAGGAGCGCTTCGAGGTTTGCCGCCTCGACGGTCCCGCCGCACCATATCCGCAAGCCCGGCGGAGCATCCCGGTACGAGGCGATGTCGAAGGCGGCTTCTTCCGCCTCCAGGCGCTCCGACAGCGACTTGGCGAAAGCCGCCTGCGAAGCGCCGTCGAGCGCCTGTACCTCCGGGTCGACGACGATAAGGCAGACCGACGTATTGGAGCGCGTCTTCGGGTCGACGGCGAGGAAATCGACCCAGTCGCGGCTCTCCACCCATTCTGCGAGGCGCGCGGCGTTGGCATCGGCGCGCGCGATCAACGCCGGAAGACCGCCGACCGAATCCGCCCAGGCGAGCGCGTCGAGATAGTCTTCGACGCAGATCAGCGAAGGCGTGTTGATCGTCTCGCCGGCGAAAAGCCCTTCGGTCAGCTTGCCGCCTTTCGTCATGCGAAAGAGCTTCGGCAGCGGCCACATCGGCTGATAGGTCTCAAGCCGCGCCACGGCGCGCGGCGAGAGAACGAGCATGCCGTGCTGTCCCTCGCCGCCGAGCACCTTCTGCCAGGAGAAGGTGACGACATCGAGCTTGTCGAAGGGGAGTGGCTGCGCGAAGGCGGCGCTGGTGGCGTCGCAGATCGTGAGCCCGCCTCGGCTCGCCTTGATCCAACTTCCGTCGGGAACGCGCACGCCGGAAGTCGTGCCGTTCCAGGTGAAGACCACGTCGCGGCTGAAATCGACCTCGGCGAGGTCCGGGAGCGCGCCGTACGGCGCCTCAAGCACGCGCACGTCGCTGAGCTTCAGCTGCTTGACGACATCGGTCGCCCAACCCTGGCCGAAGCTTTCCCAAACGAGCAGGTCGACGCCGCGCGCGCCAAGCAGCGACCAGATCGCCATTTCCATCGCGCCGGTATCGGAAGCCGGGACGATGGCGATCCTGTAGTCGTCCGGTATTTCAAGCAGGCGCCGCGTCTCGTCGATGGCGCGCTTCAGCCGCGCTTTCGCTGGCTTGGAGCGATGCGCCCGGCCGACCAATGCGGTTTTCAGGACTTCGGGGGACCAACCGGGCCGCTTGGAGGTGGGGCCGGTGGAAAAACGCGGGTTTTCCGGCCGCACGGCCGGCTTCTCGATATTCGTCATTGCAATCTACCCTTCCAGATAGGCGCCCCTCGTTGGGGAGGGGTGTCCCGTCGGCGGGGCTAGCGGAGGGCCGTGAGGAAGTCAATCGAGCATCGCGCGCGTTCGCCGCGCGCGCTCAGCACAAAAGGAAAGGGCGCGGCCCTTGCGAGCCGCGCCCCCCTCAGAGCAGAGAGATCAGACGATCACCAGAAGGCGTAGCGGAAGCCCAGCCGCACGTCGTGCGAGGTGACGTCGTGGAACTCCATCGGGTTGTCGATCGTGTTGGTGCCGTCATATGCGATGAGATCGCCGGAGGCCGCATCGCCCATATCGAGGTAGCGATACGCGAGCTCGAGGGTTAGCGCGTCGGTGATTTCGAAACCAAGACCGGCGTAGAGGGCCCAGGCGAAGTTCCATTCGTCGTTGGTGCCACCGTAGGCGACCGACGGGAAGCCGGCGGTGCCGACGCCGCTATCCGTGAAGGCACTGATCTGGATGTTCGCAGCACCAATACCGGCGCCGACGAACGGCGTGATGCCGTGCCACGTGCCGAGATCGATGTAGCCGTTTACCAAGGCCAGCCACTCGGACTTCTTGGCCGTGTAGGTGTCGGGGAACGTGCCCAAGGCGACCGTGTAAAGGTCGGCGCCGTTGAACTCCGACTTGGAGCGGTATTCACCCGTCACATCGACGCGGAACCAATGGTTGATGCGATAGCCGATACCAAAATCCAGGAACGGCGCGCCGGTGAATTCCTTGTGCTGGTTGTCCACGGATATCGCCGTGGCGTAGAGCGCGTTGTCGAGGCTGTCGACCATCTGGTTCGAGTAGCCAATGTCGCCGCGCAGGTACCAGCCCTTCATGACTACGGGCGGGATCGGGGGAGGCGGCATATCGGCCGCCTTGGCCGTCGGTATCGCGGTCACGGCCCCCGCGCACACGACAAGCGCTAGTTTGCTCAGCTTGAACATTCCTCGTCCTCTCGCAAAATGCGGCGCGCGGTTTTGCGGTGCACGACCGCCGTCACGAGAAACGTGGTAAACAAGAATGCTTAAAAAGCGCTTAATGGTGAATCGAAAGCAAAGGCGGGATTAACTATAGTTGGACTAGAGGGCCGGAAGAGCGGCCTTCGCCCTACACTTTTGGATCATCATGGTTACGCGGCGCGGACGATTGCACGCTAACCCGTTAATCTTTTGGTAAGACTTGTGAACGGCGCCGGAAGTCGCGCCGTGGGCAGGTAACTCGGCTTTAGGCGGCGCGGCCGAGCACCGCGACGATGTCGCTGACCACCGCTTCGACCAGGTCGATGTTGTCGCCCTCGCCCATTACGCGGATGACCGGCTCGGTGCCGGACGGGCGGATGACCAGACGTCCGCCGTTCAGCCGCGTCTCCGCGTCCTCGATCGCGCGCCTGACCTGGTCGTTTTCGAGCGGCCGGCCGCCATCATAGCGGAAGTTCCGCATTACCTGCGGCACCGGATCGAATCGATGGCAGACCTCGCTCGCCGGCCGGCCATTGCGCTGGATCACCGCCAGCACCTGCAACGCCGCGATCAGTCCGTCGCCGGTCGTTGTGAAGTCGGAAAGGATGATGTGGCCGGATTGCTCGCCGCCGACATTGTAGCCGCCTTCGCGCATGGCCTCGCCGACATAGCGGTCCCCGACCGACGTGCGCACGAGCGCAAGCCCGAGCCCGCCGAGATAGCGCTCAAGCCCGAGATTGGACATCACGGTCGCGACGATCCCGGGCTTCGAAAGCCGCCCATCTTCGCACCAGGACTGCGCCACGACTGCCATCAGCTGGTCGCCATCGATGACGCGGCCGTGCTCGTCGATCAGCACCACGCGATCCGCGTCGCCGTCGAGCGCGATGCCGAGATCGGCGCGCATCTCCCGCACCTTCTCCACCACCGCCTTCGGCGCGGTCGAGCCGACCTCGCGGTTGATGTTCATGCCGTCGGGATCGACGCCGAGCGGGATCACCTCCGCACCGAGCTCCCATAGCGCCTCCGGCGCCACGCGATACGCCGCGCCGTTGGCGCAGTCGATGACGATCCTGAGCCCCTGCAGCGAAAGGGCGCGCGGCAGCGTGAGCTTAGCGAACTCGATATAGCGGTCCTGCACGCCATCGATGCGGTGGGCGCGCCCGATCTTCTCCGAGCTCGCGAGCCGGTCTTTGAGATCGGCGTCGATCAGTTCCTCGATCTCCGCTTCAAGCGCGTCGGAGAGTTTCAGGCCGTTGGCGCCGAAGAGCTTGATGCCGTTATCGTCGAAGGGGTTGTGCGAGGCGGAGATCATGACGCCGAGATCGCAGCGCATCGAGCGCGTGAGCATGGCGATCGCCGGCGTCGGGAGCGGGCCGGTCACGAGCACGTCCATGCCGACGGAGGTGAAGCCCGACACGAGGGCGTTCTCGATCATGTAGCCGGAGAGCCGCGTATCCTTGCCGATGATGACGCGGTGGCGATGTTCGCCGTTGCGGAAGACGATACCGGCCGCCATGCCGACGCGCATCGCCAGGTCGGGCGTGATCACGCCGTTCGCGCGTCCACGGATGCCGTCCGTGCCGAAATAGCGCCTTGTCAAGATTCGCGTCCCCACCTCGTCGAATCGCGGCGAGAAAGATGCGCCGTGATACGCCCGCAACCGATCCGCGGCAACCATTCCGCGAGCGGCAGTCGAGCCGGATAATAAGGCGCAAGCGGGGCCCCGCGCCTCACTTTTCGTGTCCTATGGTTTCACCCTGAAAGCGCCCGCAAGAGCGGCCGCTCACGCCTGCGGTTGCGGCTCCAGTCCGGTGTCGCCGCCCTTGTCGGGGCGCGGCTTGGAAGCGCCGGTCGACGGCACGGCGGAGCCGCGCGGAGGATGGTTATCCTCGCTCGGATCCTCGCGCACCGGGCGCTTGCCGTTCATCAGGTCCTTGATCTCGTCGCCGGAGAGCGTCTCGAACTCGAGCAGCCCCTGCGCCAGCGTCTCCAACTCGTCCTTGCGCTCCGTCAGGATGCGGCGCGCCTCTTCGTAGCCCTCGTCGACGAGACGGCGGACCTCGTGGTCGATCTTGCGCGCCGTCTCCTCCGAGACGTTCTGGTGGCGCGCCACCGAATGGCCGAGGAAGACCTCTTCCTGGTTCTCGCCGAGCGCCACGCGGCCGACCGCGTCGGAGAAGCCCCAGCGGGTGACCATGGCGCGGGCGAGCTTGGTCGCCTGCTCGATATCGGAAGCCGCGCCGGAGGTGACCTTCTTGCCGCCGAAGATGAGCTCTTCCGCGACACGCCCGCCCATCAGGATGGCGAGACGGGAGGTCATCTGCTCAAGCGACATGGAAAGCTGATCGCGCTCCGGAAGCTGCATGACCATGCCGAGCGCGCGGCCGCGTGGGATGATCGTCGCCTTATGCACCGGATCGGTGGACGGCACGTGCAGCGCCACAATGGCGTGTCCGCCCTCGTGATAGGCGGTGAGGCGCTTCTCGTCCTCGGTCATGACGAGCGTACGCCGTTCCGCGCCCATCATCACCTTGTCCTTGGCGTCCTCGAATTCGTGCGCGGTGACGAGCCGCTTGCCGCGCCGCGCGGCGAGCAGCGCCGCCTCGTTGACGAGGTTCATGAGGTCGGCGCCGGAGAAACCGGGCGTGCCGCGCGCGACGGTCTTCAGGTTGACGCCGGGTGCAAGCGGCACCTTGCGGACATGCACCTTCAGGATCTTCTCGCGCCCGATCACGTCCGGATTGGGAACGACGATCTGCCGGTCGAAGCGGCCGGGGCGCAAGAGCGCCGGGTCGAGCACGTCCGGGCGGTTGGTCGCGGCGATCAGGATGATGCCTTCGTTCGCCTCGAAGCCGTCCATCTCGACGAGCAGCTGGTTCAGCGTCTGCTCGCGCTCGTCATTGCCGCCGCCGAGGCCCGCACCGCGATGCCGGCCGACGGCGTCGATTTCGTCGATGAAGATGATGCAGGGCGCGTTCTTCTTCGCCTGCTCGAACATGTCGCGCACGCGGCTCGCGCCGACGCCGACGAACATCTCCACGAAGTCGGAGCCGGAGATGGTGAAGAAGGGAACGTTCGCCTCGCCGGCGATGGCGCGCGCCAGCAGAGTCTTACCGGTGCCCGGAGGGCCGACCAGGAGCACGCCGCGCGGAATGCGTCCGCCGAGCCGCTGGAATTTCTGCGGGTCGCGCAGGAACTCCACGATTTCTTCGAGGTCTTCCTTCGCCTCGTCGACGCCGGCAACGTCGTCGAAGGTCACGCGGCCGTGCGCTTCGGTCAAAAGCTTCGCCTTCGACTTGCCGAAGCCCATGGCGCGGCCGCCCGCACCTTGCATCTGCCGCATGAAGAAGATCCACACGGCGATCAGCAGGAACATCGGGAACCAGGAGATCAGCACGGAAAGGAACGACATCTTCTGGTCGTCCGCACGCGCCTGGATGGAAACGCCGCGATCCTCAAGCAGGGTCACGTAGTCGGCGTTCTCCGGCGCGACGGTGCGGAAGCGCGACCCGTCGTCGAGCTTTCCGGTGATCTCCTGTCCGGAGATGACGACGCTCTTGACCCGCCCGTCATTGGTGTCGGTGCGGAACTGCGAATAGGTGATCTCCTGCGCGCCTGTCTGTCCGGTCGGATTCTGGAACAGATTGAAGAGAGCGACCAGCAGGAGCAGGATCACCGCCCAGAGCGCGAAATTCCGGAAATTCTGATTCATTCGGTGGATCCCCGGGGGCGGTCGAGAAGGAGACCGCCGATACCTTGTGACCTAAATAGGTTGTAGCACCCTTGATGCCAAGATGAACTGCGGCGAGGCGATACTGCAATCGAAAGCCGCCGAAATGGTGTTTATGGCGGTAGCCCGGGCTTTTCGCGGGTAAGGCCGAGGCGGGGGCCGACCAGGCATTCGACCTCCAGAAGGCCGAGTTTTCCGCCCTTGTCCGCCGCCTCGACGAGCCGCGGGACCGCCACAAGTGTCCCATCCCGGTACAGACCCGGCAGCGCCCGAACAGTGGCGGCATTCGCCAGTCCCGCGCGAAAACGACGCTTCGACCGCGCCAGCGCGGCGACCGCGAGCGCCCCGCCGATCGCCGGAACTCCGACCTTGAAGCGCCGATCCCAAAGGAGCGTCGCGCCGGCCGGCGCCGCCGCCTCGTCGAGCCCTTTCCGTCCCCATTCACGGCGCGCCGTCAGCCTGTCGCCTGAGACCGCGACGACGACGCCGGAGAGCGTCCGCTGCAATGTCTCGCCCGCGCCCAAGGCGAGGATGGCGGCGTTGAGCGCCTCCACCGAGTCGAGCCGCGGCGTATAGTCCGCGCCGCTGACGGCCTTCAGGACAAACGCCAGCGCGCGCAGCGCCACTTCCTCCGGAACGTCCGCAAAGGCGCTCGCGGGGCCGCGCACGACGCCGAACGGATCGGCCGCGAAACGATCCCGGATAAGCGCCGTCGCATAGTGGTCGAGCGCCGAGGCGGCGCGGCGGAGCCGCCCCGCCGTCGCGGCGAGCCGCGGCGCGGCGAACCCCAGCGCGGCAAGCGCCGGCGCGGCCTCACGCATGCGGATGCGGTCGAAGCGGAGGTCGGAATTGCTCGGATCGTCGACGATCGGAAGACCGCTTTCCGACGCGATCTTGCGAAGGGCGGCACGCGGCACGTCGAGCAGCGGGCGGGTGAGCATGATCCCCGCAATGGCGCCCTCCTCCGGCATCGCGCCAAGCCCGTAGACGCCGGAGCCGCGCGCCAGGCGCAGCAGGAAGGTCTCGGCCTGATCGTCCTGGTGATGCGCCGTAACAATGGCGTCGAAACCCGCGTCGTGGGCGGCTTCCGCCAGCAGCCGGTAGCGCACGCGGCGCGCCCAGTCCTGGAGATTGCCGTCGTCAGATCCACGTTTCGGCGCCGTCACGATCCGCCACGGAAGCCCGAGCGTGGCCGCGTTCACCGCCACCGCCTGCGCCTCCTCCGCCGCCTCCGGCCGCAGCCCGTGATCGACGCTAACGACGAGGACCGGTGGCCGCTCGCGCCATCGCGCGGCAAGGACCATCAAGGCGGTGGAATCCGCTCCCCCCGAAACAGCAAGGACAAGACCGCGCCGCCCGGCGAGCCGCCGGAAGAGGCGCGTCGGGTCGAACGCCTCAGCCGGGGCAGCCGGCACGCGCCTTTTCGTCCCGGACACGGCTCAGCACCGACTCGGAGGCACGCGGATAGCGGCGGCCGAGCTCGGCATAGGTCGCGCAGGCCGCCGGCTTCTCGCCGAGCGCGGCGAGCGAGACGCCGAGCTTCAGGAGCGCGTCGGGACCTTTGGCGCTGTCGGGCGACGCCTTGTAGACGGCCAGGAAGGCGTTTGCGGCGTCGCGGTATTCGCCCTGCTGGAGATGGCTCTCGCCGAGCCAGAATTCCGCGTCCGCGGCTTGCGGATCGTTGGGAAAGGTGCCGAGCCAGGCTTTGAAGTTCTCCTCGGCAAGGTCGTAGTCGCCGGTCAGGATATAGCCGTAGGCGAGATCGTATTCGTCGCGCGCGGAGCCTGAGAGCGCCATTGTCGGCGCCGGCTGCGGCGCGATCAGAACGGTCTGGGTGGACGGGTCGGCGGGAGCCTCGCCCGCGCCCGGCGTGAGCATCTGCCCGCCGGCAAGCGTCGAAAGGTCGATGGGCGCGCCGGTCGAACCCGCCCCGTCCGGCGCGATCAGCGGATCATCGGGAGCGACGGAGAGCGTCCCGATATCCTGCGGCGGCGCAGCGCCGGGCTGTCCGCCTGCAAGCGGATCGGGCTCTGCAGCGGAAGTCACCGCGCCGGTCTGCTCCGGCTCGGCGGCCGCCGCCATGGGCAGGCCGAGCTGCGTGCGCAGCTCCACAACCTCATGCGAAAGCCGCTCGTTTTCGCCGGTCAGCTGGCGCACGCGGTCTTCCAGCTGCTGGATGTAGAGCCGCATCTCACCTTCCGCCTGCGTCTGCGCGACGGCCGGCGCGACGAGCAACAGGCTGACAAAAAGCGATAGGAATGCGCGGGGCATCATAAGAACTCCGGGCGTTCGATCTCTCCTACACCCGCATGAGCAATTCGACCAAACTTCGACTGATTATTGAAAATGCGAAGGCCCGCCCCGGTGGGGCGCGCCTTTTTGAGCGAAGCGTTGCGTTTCAGCCGCCGTTCAGCACCGTAACGGCGCGCCGGTTCTGCGACCAGCAGGAGATATCGTCGCAGACCGCAACCGGCCGCTCTTTGCCGTAGGAGACCGTATGCATGCGGCTCCCCGGAATACCGCGCGCGATCATGAAATCCTGCACGGCCGTGGCACGGCGTGCTCCGAGGGCAAGGTTGTATTCACGCGTGCCCCGCTCGTCTGCGTGCCCTTCAATGGTGAAGGTGTATTGCGGGTATTGCGAGAGCCACTGGACCTGACGGCCGAGCGTCGCCTGTGCCTGGGCCGTGAGCCCGGCCGAATCAGTCTCGAAGAAGACACGGTCGCCGACCGAGACCTGGAACTCCTGCGGGCTGCCGGGCGACGGCGCGCCCGCGAGACCCGATTCAACGGCCTTCTGCTGATTGGCGCAGCCGCCGACAGCAAGGCCCGCCGCGATCATGGAAACCGCGAGAACGCGTCCGACGGACAGGCGGAAAGGCATTTTTGAAAGCTCCTTGTTTAAAATGCTTCAGGCTCAGGTAACCAATCGACGGTTAACCCGCAGTCAAGGCGTTAGGTTAACGAAATGTGGGCTGGCCCCGCCCTTCAACTCAAGATCGGCGACCATGCCGGGTCGGAGCCGAAGCTCGGGGTCGGGACGACCTGCTCGTTGTAGCCGGTGATATCGACCGACCAGAGCTGCGGCCCGCCGCTGGCGCCGCCGGAATCGCGGAAGAACATCAGCACACGCCCGTTCGGCGACCAGGTCGGTCCCTCGTTGTGGAAACCGGCGGTCAGGATGCGCTCGCCCGATCCGTCGGGACGCATCACGCCGATCTTGAACGAGCCTTCCTCCTGCTTGGTGAAAGCGATCAGGTCGCCGCGCGGCGACCAGACCGGCGTGCCATAGCGCCCGGTCCCAAAGCTGATGCGCTGCGCCGGGCCGCCATTCGCGCTCATGACGTAGATCTGCTGCTGGCCGCCGCGGTCCGATTCGAACGCGATCTGCGTGCCGGTCGGCGAGTAGCACGGCGCGGTGTCGATGGAGGGCGAGTCGGTCAGCCGGGTAAGCTGTTTGGTGCGCAGGTCCATCCGGTAGATGTTGGCGTTGCCGCCCTGCTCCAGCGACAGGACGACCTGCTGGCCGTCCGGCGAGAAGCGCGGGCTGAACGCCATGTTGGGGAAGTTGCCGATCCGCTCCTGCTGCCCGGTCTCGATGTTGAGCAGATAGACGTGCCAGTCGCCGTCGGCGAGCGTCGCGTAGGCGAGTTCCTGACGCGAGGGCGAGAAGCGCGGCGTGACGACGAGTTCCTCGCCGTCGGTCAGGTAGCGCACATTGGCGCCGTCCTGATCCATGATGGCGAGCCGCTTGACGCGACGCGCCTTGCCGCCGGTCTCGTCGACGAAGGCGATGCGGCTGTCGAAATAGCCCTGCTCTCCGGTCAGCCGCTCATAGACGGAATCGGCGATGATGTGGGCGAGCCGCCGCCAGTTATCGGGCGAGGCGAAGAATTGCTTGCCCACCAGGTACTGGCCGGAGAACACGTCCCACAGGCGATATTCCGCCATGATCCGTCCGTCGCCGGTGGTGGAGACGCTGCCGGAGACGAGCGCCTGCGCGTTGAGCGGTGTCCAATTGGCGAAGTTTGGCGTGACCGTCGGCGGCACCACGGGCTCGATGAACGCGGACGGATCGACGGGTGCGAAGAGACCGGAGCGCTTCAAGTCGGCGGTGATGACCTGCGCGACGTTCTGACTGAGCTCGTCGACGCTGCCGGCGGCGCCCACGAAGGGCGGTATCGCGATCGGCATCGGGCGCGGCGTGCCCTGCGTGATGTCAACTCGTAGCTGCGCCAGCGCCTTGCCGGCAACGCCGGTCATCGCGACGCTCGCGGCGACGAGCAGCGCCAGACGAATGAGAAACGGAAGCGATGTTCGCGTGAACCACATAAAGACAGCTCCTCCTTATCCGCCCAGCATTTCACGCGGGTCGAAGACGAACTCTATCTCTTTCCAGAGAGCATATTTCTCCGGCCGTAATATGTCGCCGAAAGGCGCACATTGGGCGACGGCGCGCAATGCCGCCTCGGCCGCGACCTGGGCGCGCGGGTCGGCCGCGTGCTCCACCCGCATAAGCTCCGGCGCGCGCGAGAGGCTGCCATCCGGCAAGAGACTGATGCGCACCTCGACGACAAGACCATCCGCTTCGCGCACGGCGACCGGCGGGTTCCAGCACTGATAGAGCCGCGCCTTCAGCGCCGCGATCTCGCTCTGCGTCATCGCCGCGTCCGCGTGCCCCTCGATCGAGCCGATCGTCTGCGGCTCGCTCGCCGGCTCCGGATCGCCGCCGCCGCGCGGGGTCTGCTTGTTCAGAAGCGCCGCGATGTCGTCGGCGTTGAAATTCTCTTCCGGCGTCTCCGGCTGCGCCAACTTCCGCTCAGGCTCCTTCTTCTCCACCTGCTTCGGCGGCTTGGGCCGCGGGCGCGGAACGTTCGGGTTGACCGGGACCGGCGCCGTCTCCGGCTCGACCGCAGGCGCGGGTTCCGGCTCCGGCGTCGGCTCCGGCAAAGAGGCGACCTGCTGCTCGGGTTCGGGGGGCGGCACGACTTCCGGCTCCGGCTCCGGTTCCGGCTCGGGTTTCGGGGGCGGCGCGGGCGTAGCCTCCACGACCTTCTCGGCCGGCTTCTCCGCCGGCTTCGGCGCGGGGATCTCGGTCTTCACCTCGGGCTTCGGCTGCGGCTTCTCCTGCGGAAGCTCGCGCGAGGATTCGTCGCCCTTCATGAGGTCCGTCGTCTCGTCCACCGAGACGAGGTCGACCGGCAGCGCATCGATCTTCTCAAACTCCAGCGGCTTCGTGCTGAACGCGACGAGCCCCAATGCGAGAATGACGGCGTGGCCAGTGATCGAAACGGTGAGCCCAGCCCGCATCGATCAGCCGTCCGGTCCCTCGAGAGCCTTCGTCTCGAGCGCCACGTGCCGCGTCCCGGCTTTCTTGACGCGGTCGAGCACCTGCGCGACGGTGCCGTAATCGGCGTCGTGGTTGGCGCGCAGGATGATGCGCTTTTCCGGATCGATGGCCAGGATCGCCTGGATCTTCGGCTGCAGCTCGTCGAGAGAAACCTCCGCCTCCTGCAGCATGATCGTGCCGTCGCCGCCGATCGTCACCGACAGCGGCTCCACTTCGTTGCCGAGCACCTGGCCCTGCGTGCGCGGCAGGTCGACCGGAATGCCGACCGTCAGAAGCGGCGCCGCCACCATGAACACGATCAAGAGCACGAGCATCACGTCCACGAATGGCGTGACGTTGATCTCCGACATCGGCAGGTGACGGCGACGCGCCTTGTGCCTACGGCCGCTGGGGACGGCGGATGCGGGTACGACGCCCATCAGGCCGCGTCCCGTTCGTCGATCTGGCGCGAGAGGATCGCGGCGAACTCGTCGGCGAAGCCTTCCATGCGAGTCGCGAGCCGCGATACCTGCGCGGAGAACTTGTTGTAGAAAACGACCGCGGGGATTGCGGCGAGAAGCCCGAGCGCGGTCGCGAGCAGCGCCTCAGCGATGCCTGGCGCGACGACAGCGAGGCTGGTGTTGTTGGAGGCGGCGATCGCCTGAAAGGACGACATGATGCCCCACACAGTGCCGAAGAGGCCGATGAAGGGTCCCGCCGATCCGACGGTCGCCAGAACGAGCAGCCGGCGCTCCAGCCGATCCACCTCGCGCGCCAGCGTCACGTCCATCACCCGGTCGATGCGGCCGCCGAGCCCGCCCAGCGAGCGCACGCCGGATTCATAAGTGCGCTTCCACTCCCGCATGGCGGAGACGAACAGCGCAGCGATGCCGTGTACGTCGCGGCCGGATGCCTGCTGATAGAGTTGCTCCAGCGACTGCCCGGACCAGAAGACCGACTCGAAGTCGTCCATCTGCCTTCGGGCGCGCGCATAGAGCAGCTGCTTGTCGACGATGATCGACCAGCACCAGATCGAGGCGACGAGCAGGCCGATGACGACCAGCTTGACGACGATGTGCGACTGCCAGAACAGGGCGAACAGCGAGAATCCGCCCGCGGGCCCCGCCAATGCGGTCTGTAATACGTCAGGATTCATGAGGGGATCGTCCGGTTCCGATCTCGGCGGCTTTTCCGCGCCGAATGTGTCCAAAGCGCGGCCCGGCGCCGGCCGCGCCGCGCCCAATCAATGCGATCTTATGGTTAACCGCTGGTAACGATCAAGCCGGAGCGACGGCCGGAAAGAGCTTAAATTTCAATCGCCTATCTCGGCTCCGCGCGCGGTTTTGAGGGCCTCTACGACGGCGTGGGGCAGCCTGACGGCGCGTCCGCCGGGGCCGATCAATGCAACCGTGACCGACGCCCTCACGAGCGGAACGCCATCGTGAAGAATCGCCTGAGCGAGAACGACCCGCGCGCCGCGCACCTCCTGGGGCTGCGTTTCGATCACGATCACGTCGTCGATCGCGGCCGGCTTCAGGAAGTCGATCGCCATGTGGCGCACGGCGAAGGCGAGCCCGTCGACCGCGAGCGCATGATGGTGCACGCCGAGGAGCCGCAGATAGTCGGAGCGGCCGCGCTCCATGAAATGCAGATAGCGCGCGTGATAGACGCGGCCGGAGAAATCGGTGTCCTCGAAATAGACGCGCTGGAGGAGCTCGTGTCCGGTTTCCGTCAGGCGGCCGGCAAGGCGCGCCGTGATGTCGTCAGTCATGCCGGCATTAGAGCCGCGTGAAACGATCGCCGGCAAGGGTGGATCGCGCCGGCGGATTCTCGCTCCTCGAAACGAAGACCGCCCGGCCTCGTTTCGCGAGACCGGGCGGCGCTGAGGCCTGTCGATCGGGGGGCTTCGATCTGGGGCCTGTTCGGTCAGCCTTGCGGCTGTGGCGCGGGACCGCCCTCGCCGCGGCGACGCTCGGCCATGAACTGGTCGAACTCGGCGCGATCCTTCGACATACGCAACCGGTCGAGGAAGGAGCGGAACTCCTTCTGCTCCTCTTCGAGGCGCTTCAGCGTCTCCGTCTTGTACTCGTCGAAGGCTGCGTTACCGCTTGAGGGCGAGCTGCCCCACCACTGCGAGCCTTCCATGCGGCTCTTCATGCGCTCCATGCGATCCTGCATGCGCTGCATCTTGTGTTCCCAGCGGGCCGAGCCGCGTGCATGACATCCCATACGTCCGCTCCATAGAATGAATGCGAGAGTGGCCAATCCGAGCGGCCACCAGATGATGAAACCGAGAACCATCACCGCGATCCACGCGGGTGTCCCGATGTCATCGAGCTTTGTCGCGATACCCGCAGCGCTCATTGATCTGGACCTCGTGTGTGAATGTTAATAACATTTACATAGCCACGGCTCTTGCACCCGTCAAGAGCAATCGGCGCCCCCTCGTGCAAAAAGCGCAGAGGGATTTCAGCGGCCTCAAATCCCCGGCATGCCGAGGCCGCGCAGGTAGACAAGGACGCCCGCCTCAAGCAGCTCCTCCGGCGACATCGGGAGCTTGCGCCGTCCTTCATCGCCGCGCGCAAAGAGCGAAGCGACGCCATGCGCGAGCGCCCAGACGTGGAAGCTCACCATCGAGGCCGGCGGCCGACCCTTGGCGGGAAGCGTCGCCACAAGCGCCTCCGACGCCGCGCGTAAAACCGAGTAGGCGCGCTCCGACGCCTCTCGAAGCTCGGGCGTCGCGCCGAGCGGCAGGCCCGACTCGAACATCGCCGAGTAGTAGGAAGGCTCCGCCCGCGCGAACGCGAGATAGGCGCGGCCCACGCGCTCGAACGCCGTCTGCACGTCCGGGCGGCCCTTGTCCCACGCGCCATCCAGCGCGGAGGCGAAAAGCTCGAAGCCGCGGATCGCGACGTCGGACATCAGCTCGTCGCGGTCGCGGAAATGCCGGTAGGGCGCGGCGGGGCTGACGCCGGCGGAGCGCGCGGCCTCCGCGAAGGTGAAGCCGGTCGGCCCCTTCTCGGCGATCAGAGTCGAGCGCCGCCTGGATCAGCGCTTCGCGGAGATTCCCGTGATGATAGCCGCGACCCCGTCCATCGGCGCGCTCTTTCCAGCTCATGTGAAGGGGCTTTACATCATCGCCGACAATTCGGCGAGGAGAAAGCCTTCACGCCCGTTCGCGTCTCTAGCGCTTCAGGCCAAGGTCCACCGCGAGGCCGGCGTCGCCGATTTTCTCCTGCCGTTCCTGACGGCCCTCGGGCTTCTCCAACGGGTCCTGGCCTTCATCGTTGGTAACGGCGAAGCCTTTTTTTGCGCGCTCCCGCTCCTTCAGGATCTCTTTCGCCTTTTCCTTCTCGGTCTTCATGACAAGTCCTCCCTGCTCCTGAGGGGACAACCGGGAGGGAGGCGGGTGCGTTCCCGCTCAGGCGTCGTCGTCGCCGAAGAGCCCGACCTGAGGGGCGCTCGGCTGCGGCGGGGCGGCGAGGCCGAGATGCGCGAAGGCCTTCGGGGTCAGCATGCGTCCGCGCGGCGTGCGCTGCACGAAGCCCTGCTGGATCAGATAGGGCTCGACGATGTCCTCGATCGCGTCGCGCGGCTCGGAGAGCGCGGCGGAGATGGTCTCGATGCCGACCGGCCCGCCGGAGAAGCTCTCCGCGATCACAGTCAGGTAGCGCCGGTCGAGCGTGTCGAGACCGTGCGCGTCGACTTCAAGCGCAAGGAGCGCGCGGTCGGCAATCGCGCCGGTGATCTGCTTCGCGCCTTCCACCACCGCGAAATCGTGCACGCGACGCAGGAGCCGTCCCGCGACGCGCGGCGTGCCGCGCGCGCGGCGCGCGATTTCCTTGGCGCCGTCGTCTGAGACCGGCGCGCCGAGAATGCGCGCGCCGCGCCTGACGATCTGCTCAAGCTCCGCATCGGTATAGAAGTCGAGCCGGATCGGGATGCCGAAACGATCGCGAAGCGGCGTGGTGAGGAGGCCGATGCGCGTCGTCGCCCCGATCAGCGTGAAGCGCGAGAGGTCGATGCGGACGGAACGCGCCGCCGGTCCCTCGCCGATGATCAGGTCGAGCTGGTATTCCTCCATCGCCGGATAGAGGATCTCTTCGACCGCCGGCGAGAGACGATGAATCTCGTCGATGAAGAGGACGTCGCGGTCTTCAAGATTGGTGAGGAGTGCTGCGAGATCGCCGGCCTTGACGATGACGGGGCCGGACGTGGCGCGGAAATTGACGCCGAGCTCGCGCGCGACGATCTGCGCGAGCGTCGTCTTCCCCAAGCCCGGCGGGCCGACGAAGAGGACGTGGTCGAGCGCCTCGCCGCGCTGCTTCGCCGCCTGCACGAAGACCGTGAGATTGGCGCGGAGCTTCGCCTGCCCGATGAAGTCGGCAAGCTTTTGCGGTCGCAGCGAGACGTCGTCGTCCTCACCGCGGACGTCTGCGGCGACCAGCCGCTTCGCGTTCACCGGCTAAGCTCCTTCAGCCCGAGCCGGATGAGCCGCGCTGTCTCCGCCCCCTCGCCGGCTTCGCGCATGGCGGAGGCGATGGCGGCGGATGCCTGCGTCTGCCCGTAGCCGAGATTGACGAGGGCAGAGACGGCTTCCGATGCCGGCCTCGGCGCAACCTTGTCGCCAAGCTCCGATTGCAGGCGGATGACGCCCATGTCGATGCCGGCGATGCCCGGCGCCTTGTCTTTCAGCTCCGCGGCGATGCGCGCCGCGACCTTCGGGCCGACACCCGGCGTGCGCGCGATCATCGCCTTGTCCTGCAGCGCGACGGCCGAGGCGAGATCCGAGACGTTGAGCGTACCGAGCACGGCAAGAGCGACGCGCGAGCCGACGCCCTGCACGGTGAGAAGCAGGCGGAACCACTCGCGCTCCACTTCCGAGGCGAAGCCGACGAGGCGGATCTGATCCTCGCGGATCTGTGTCTCGATGAAGAGCCGCCCGACCTCGCCGCGCTGCGGTAGCGCTTCCAAGGTCTTCACGGAACAATGCGCGAGATAGCCAACGCCGTTGACGTCAAGGATCACCCAGTCCTCGCCGAAAGAATCGACCACGCCGGTGAGCTTGCCGATCATGGATGCGTGTCCGGCGTGAAGATTTCGACGGTCGGGAAATAGGTGCGCACGCTTTTCGGATCGCGCGTCAGGAGACCGTATCCCCGAACCGCGGCATGCGCGCCGATGAAGAAATCCGGCAGCGGCGAGCGGCGCGCGCCGCCGGCCTTGCGGTAGGCCATGAACGCCTTGCCGGCGAGAAACGCCGCTTCCCAAGGTACGTCTTCCCTGCGGAAGACATCGGGCGGCAGCCGCTCGTCGATGTCCTCGACGCGACCGAAGGGAATCGAGACCTCGGCGAAGACGACGGCGTTGATGACCAGCTCCCGGTCGCGCCCCAGACTCTCCACGGCGCGTTGCGCCGGCTCCGTCCACCGCCTGCTTTCGGTGGCGATGTCGATCAGCACGCTGGAGTCGACGAGGATCGCGTTCATTCGCCTCTCGTCAGCGCCAGGATCTCTTCCGTCGACATCTTGATCGTGGCGCTCCCGCGAAGGCGATTGAGCACGTCACCGAGCCTCCGCTCGCGCGCCGTCGCGCCGCTTCTTCCGCGCTTCGCCTTTTGCAGAAGAACGCCCGCCTTCTCTTTCGTGAATTCGACCTCCGTGCCCGGCAGCATGCCTGTCTCGCGACGAAGCGCCTCGGGGATCGTCACTTGTCCTTTCGCCGTGATGCGCAAAGTCGCAACTCCTATTCTTACCGAGAAAGTAAGAAATAGAACAATGCAGAAACAATATCAAGCCGACGCGGCCACGCGCAAAGCCGCCGCGCCTCTGTGATGCGCGTGGCAAATGGCGATGGCGAGCGCGTCAGCGGAATCGTCACTGTCGAATTTCGCCCGCGGCAGCAGGATGGAAACCATCATCCTGATCTGCCGCTTCTCCGCGTGACCGGCGCCGACAACGGCCTTTTTCACGGCATTCGGCGCGTATTCGGCAACGCTGAGCCCGGCACGCGCCGGCACCAGCATGGCGACGCCGCGCGCCTGTCCGAGCTTCAGCGTCGCCGCCGCGTCGCGGCTGACGAAGGTCGCCTCCACCGCCGCTTCGTCCGGCGCGAAAGCCTGAAGCACCTCTGCGAGCGCGTCGTGAATGGCGCAGAGCCGGGCGGCCAACGCGGCATTCTCTTGCGGCTTGATCGTGCCGGCGGCGACGAAGGAAAGCCGCGAGCCGAGGCATTCGACCACGCCCCAGCCGGTGCGGCGAAGGCCCGGGTCGATGCCGATGATGCGAATCGCCTGGCTCACGCGGCGAATCGTATTGGACCGGCTGGCGCGTGGCGAGAGCCCTCGCCACCGCGGCTTTATTTCAGCGGTCCGGATTCGGCGCCCGCGGCCGCGCTTCCATCATGCGCCGCAGAAGGTCGCGCAGCATTTTTCCCGGCTCGTCACGGAACGTGTCGCCGCAATCGGCGATATCCAGGATGCGGTCGGCGCGGAAATTGCGGAAGTCGGTCCTGAGCTCGCACCACGCCGCGAGCGTCCATACCTTGCCCCAATGATAGAGACCGAGCGGCCGGACGTCGCGCTCGCTCGCCTCTCCATCGAGCGCGTCGTAGACGATATGCACGCGATGGCGCTCGCGGATCGCGATGTCGAGATGATCGAGGACATGGCGCGTCTCGTCCGGCAGACCATATCCGAAGGCGAAGAGATTGGTGTCGGCGACGACGCGCTTCTCCTTATCGGGAAGCACGGCCTCGATCTTGACCAGCGCCTCCTCAGCGGCGAGCGCGAGTCGTGCACCGCTCCACGCCTTCACGAAGCGGGCGCCGAGCGTCAGCGCGGTGAGTTCGTCGCGTGTGAACATGAGCGGCGGCAGGTCGAAGCCGGAGCGCAGGATGTAGCCGACGCCGGCCTCGCCATCGATCGGCACGCCCGACGCCATCAGGTCCGCGACGTCGCGGTAGATGGTGCGCTCGGAGACTTCGAGCTTCTCCGACAGCGTGCGCGCGGTTACGAGCCGGCCGCCTCTCAAATGCTGAACGATCTGGAAGAGACGGTCGGCTCGGCGCATCGTGGCTCCCAGACAGGCTCAGCTCGTGAAGAGCCCGATGGAGTTTCCGTCGGGATCCTGGCAGTAGGCGAAACGACCAGCCGGGATCGTGACGATCGGCGAAAGCACCTTGCCGCCCGCCTTGCCGACGCGCTCCAGCGCCTCTTCAAGCGGCGCCGGCGCGGCGAGATGGACGGTATTGCCACTTCCGGCGCCGGCGGGCTTGCCGGGATAGAGATGGCCGGAGCGACCCTTCCCCAAATCATTGATCGGAAACACCGCCATCGGATTGGGGCCGGTGTCGTCCTCCTTCAGCTCGGTCTTGAGGACCGTCGAATAGAAGGACATTGCGCGCTTCATATCGGTGACCGGGATCTCGAACCAGACCACGGAATTGTCGGGTGTCACGTTGGCCATTTCGGGCCCTCCTGGTTGGATTGACCTTCCGACAGTCGCACAGGCCTCCTGACAGCCTTCTGTCAGGAGTATCTCCAGGCCGGGGCGCCTTCAAGCGCAGGCTTGCAGCAAGCAAGAAGGACATTCTCCCACAGCGCGCCGCTCAAGCGCGAAAAGCTCAAGACGCTCCAACTTACCTCGCAGCGGATGGGTTCCGATGCTCGTCGCGACCACATCGACCGGCATTGCCGCCCGCGCAAGGAGCGCCCCCGAAACAAGGATTCGGTGGCCCATGATGCGGCAAGCCTGCTCTATTCGCGCCGCGGTGTTCATCGCGTCGCCGACAAGTGCGACGTCGCCCTTGAGCGCACCCATCTCCGCGGCAACAAGCGGACCGCAATGGAGGCTCGCCCGGAACTCCGGGCGATAACCGTGCCTGCGCTGGAAATCAGGCCCCGCCGCCTGCAGCACGTCGCGGCATTCGAAGAGCGCTCGTAACGAACGGGCGTTCTCCCGGCAGGTGCCGAGCGGCCATGTCGCGATGAGCGTATCACCGACATAGCGATGCACCTCGCCGCCCAGCATCGCTATCACGTCGGAAAGGCGCGTGAAGACATCGGACAGAAAAGCATGGAAAGGAACGCTGCCGAGCGCCTCGGCGATCCCCGTCGATCCGACCAGATCGATGAACGTGACGACCCGCTGTTCTTCCCGCGGAGAATCGAACCGAGCGAAAATCACGGCATCGTTCCCCGCCGGCAAGCGCACGGACCCCGATGCAAGCTCTGCCTCTCCAATCGCTCTCATCGCCGTCTCTCCCAATCCTGGAAGAGAGTCATCGCACACCCCTCCTGACAGCTTCCTGTCAGGAGACTGTCGGGGCCTGTTGGCCCAAGGCAGTCGCTAGCTTTTCAGGACAATGCAGTCGCCGCCGACAGTTTTGAGTTTCTCGCAGAGATCTTCCGCCTCCGCCCGCGTATCGGCGGGGATGCGCGCCCGATAGAACTTTCCGGCGCCTCCGCCGACCATCCGCCCGACGACGATCATCGGCGGTCGCGCGGCGAGGAGCATGGGGAATCTCTTCCAAAGCTGTTCAAGGTCGGCCCCAAGCCGCGCCTCGGAGTAACTACCGGCGATGAACACGCCCCACGGCCCCTCAACGTGTCGCGCTCCCCCTTCGGCGCTCGAAAGAGATTGAGCACCCGCCGGAAGGGCCGCGAGACTTGCTGCGATTGCCAGAACGAGGATCTTCATCTGCCGTGCTCCGAAGGGTCCGGGCACACGCGCAACCGAGCCCGGTTTGGACGCCGGCAATCAGATCAAATGCGCAGTCAGAACAGAAGAACCGGTGTTCGATGATTCCAATAGAGATGGGCTATTGCGCCGCCACCGGGTATGGCGACACCATCGCTCACCTAATCTTCCTTGACCGGCACCGTATAGTTGAGCGGCAGACGCCCGCCGTCGGCATAGATCGTCTGGCCGGTCACGTAGCTCGCCTCGTCGGAGGCCAGGAAGGCGGCGATCGCGGCGATCTCGGCGGGGTCGCCGATGCGCCCGAGCGGCGTGCGCGAAAGCACGCGGTTCCGCGCCGCCTTGTCGCTCGCCACCGCCGCCAGCATGTCGGTCATGATCGAGCCCGGGCCGATGGCGTTGACGCGGATGCCGTAGGGCGCAAGCGACAGCGCCATCACCTTGGTGAGCTGGTTCACGCCACCCTTCGACGCCGAATAGGGCACCTGGTTGGCGATGGCAAAGACGGCGTTGACGGAGCTCATGTTGACGATCGCACCGGGTGCGCCGCCGGCCTCGACTTGGCTCACCATCTGCCGCGCCACGGCCTGCCCGACCAGGAAGACGCCTTTCAGGTTGACGCGGATGACGCGGTCGAAATCCGCCTCCTCGATCTCCAGGAATTCGGCGCCGTGAACGATGCCTGCATTGGCGACGAGGACGTCGACCGATCCCCAGCTCTGAACGGCGCTTTGGACAAGGTTCTCCACGTCCGCCTTGTCGCCGACGTCGCAACGGATGAAGCGCACGGCGCCATGTTCCCCGATCGCCTCCACGGCGCGGCTGCCGGAATCCTCGTCGATATCGGCAACGATCACCCGTGCGCCGGCCGACGCGAAGCGATTGGCGACGGCGAAGCCGATCCCCTTCGCACCACCGGTAACGATCGCGACCTTGTTCTCAAGCGACATCAGCGCCTCCTTAGTCGGCGCGGACCATGCCGCTTCCGGGCCAAGAGGGTCAACGCGCATCGACAAGGCCGCAGTGACGCACCGACTTGCCCGCAAGGCGTGCACGCCGGCGCTCGATCCGGTAGGCTCTCGCGCGCCTCTGATCGGCCGTCTTCGCCACCCATCATCTTTGCCCGCGAGGCGAGAAATGCCAGAACACGTCGTCCCCGGCGTCTTTGTCGAAGAAATCCCCTCGGGCCGGAAGCCGATCGAGGGCGTGGCGACATCGAGCGCAGCTTTTGTCGGCGTAACTGCGGAGGGCCCGCTCGCAGAGCCAACACTCGTCACGAGCCTTGCGGAATATTCTCAGACTTTCGGCGCGGTGTCCGCCGATCATCCGGTCTCGACCGCCGTCCGCGGCTTCTTCGAGAATGGCGGTGGCAGAGCTTTCATCACTCGCACCGCCTCCGGAAATTCCGGTGCCGGGACCCGTGATCTCGTCGACGCCTTCTCGTCGGAAGGGCCGCTTGCAAAATTCGCCGAGGCGGAGCGGATCGGGCTGCTTCTGACGCCCGACACGGCGCGGATGCCGCCGCGCGACGCCGAACCGGTCATGCAGGCGGCACTCCGCTTCTCCGAGGCGCGCAGGATTGTCTCCATCTTCGATATCCCCGACCTCGGATCGCCACGCGACGCGTTGGAGGCCGTCATCAAGTGGTCGAGCGACGGTAACGCGCTCCGTCACCCGAACGCGGCGGTCTATTTTCCACGCGTATCGACGCATGCCAGCGGCGATGCATCCGCGGCCTTCGAGTCACCGGGCGGCACCGTCGCCGGCCTCTATGCCCGCTTCGACGCGACACGCGGCGTGTGGAAGGCGCCTGCCGGCGTGGAGGCATTGCTGCGCGGCGTCAGAGCGCTCGAGCTCTCGCTCAGCAACGCCGACATGGAGCGCCTGCAGGCCGCTTCGATCAACCCGCTTCGCGTCCTGCCAGGCGGACAGGTCGTCGCGTGGGGAGCACGCACTTTCGCGCCGGTATCAACAGCGGGCGACTGGCGCTATGTCTCGGTGCGGCGGCTCGCGCTCTTCATCGAGGAAAGCCTGGCACGTGGGCTCCAATGGGCGGTTTTCGAGCCGAACGATGAGGCGCTTTGGGCGCAAATCCGCCTCGCCGCCTCCTCGTTCCTGTATCAGCTCTTCCGCGCCGGCGCCTTCCCGGGGCGCACGCCGCGCGAGGCGTATTTCGTTCGCTGCGGCCGCGATACGATGACCCAGGACGACATCGACAACGGCCGTCTCACCGCGATCGTCGGCTTCGCTCCTTTGAAGCCGGCCGAATTCGTCATCATCCGTATCGGTCAGAAGACGGCCGAGCCGAACTGAAGGAGCGAGAGATGCCCCCCTTCTCCGTCAACGTCCATCGCTTCGATCCGTACAAGAATTTCAAGTTCCGGGTGATCCTCGACGGCAAGGCGGTGCCCGGCGTCTCCAAGGTCAGCGGCCTGCGACGCACCACCGAAGTCGTGCTGCATCGCGACGGCGGCCTGCCGAGCCATTTCCAGAAGGCGCCGGGACTGACGAGGTTCGAGCCGATCACGCTGGAACGTGGCATCACCCACGATACGACGTTCGAGGACTGGGCCGACCTCGCCTTCAATCAGCAAGGCGACGCGGCCATGTCGCTCAAGAACTTCCGCAAGGACATGCTCATCAACCTCTTGAACCAGCAGGGCAGCGTCGTCCTTGCCTTCATGGTCTATCGCTGCTGGGTCGCGGAGTACCAGGCGCTGCCCGAACTCGACGCCAACGGAAACGCCGTGGCGATCGAGACGATCACGCTTGAGCACGAGGGCTTCGAGCGGGATCGCGGCGTGGCGGAGCCGGTCGAGACGTAGAGCCGCCGCGGAGCGCCTAGGGTGCCCGAAGGCGGGGCGCGAGCCGCATCAGGCCGCTTTTCCGAGCTCCGCCTGTGGCTCTGACGCGCGATCTTCGGTCGCCGGCTGGTAACCGGGCGTATCACGCGTGAACAGATTGCCGAGCGCCATCGCCACGAGGTCGGTACGGAACTGCGGCGTAATACCCTCGAACTTGCAGGCGGAGAGCACCTGATCGCACAGGAATTTCGGCTGGTAGCTGGCGAGTGGGAAATCGTGCTCGACGCGCAGGTGATGGACGACGAAATCGATGATTTCGTCCGTCACCTCTAACCCGAAGGCCTTGGCGACGAGCCTGAATATCCGCCGGAATTCGTCTGGCGTCGGCCCGCCAACCTCGAGCTTGTAGGGAATGCGGCGCAGAAACGCCGGGTCCATCAGATCGCGCGGCGCAAGGTTGGTGGAGAACACGACCAGCTCGTCGAAGGGTATCGAGAAGCTCTTCCCCGTATGCAGCTTCAGATATTCGATGCGGCTTTCGAGCGGCACGATCCAGCGGTTCAGGAGGGCCTCGGGGCTGACGAGCTGCCGGCCGAAATCGTCGATGGTGAAGATGCCGCCGAGCGCCTTGATATGAAGCGGCGCCTCATAGAACTTCGCCTGCGTGTTGAAGGAGAGATCGAGCATCTCAAGGGTCAGCTCGCCGCCGGTGACGATGAACGGACGGCGGCACGGCACCCATCGGAGATCGATATCGCGCCGCCTCAGGGTTCCGCGGGCCTCGCCATCGACGCTGCTCTCGACGGGCTGGTGAATACCGGGGTCGAAGACCTTGATGATCTGGCCTTCGACCTCGAAGCAATAGGGGATGTAGATCGTGTCGTTGAAGATCGAGCCGATCTTCTCGGAGACCGACGTCTTGCCGTTGCCGGGAGGACCGTAGAGGAGGATGGAGCGGCCGGAATTGATCCCGGGCCCGATCCGATGGATGAATTCCTCAGAGATGATCAGATTGGCGAAGGCCTTCTCGATCGCCGTCCGGTCCACACGCTCGTTGGTGATGCGCTGCCTCTCGATGCGCTCGACGAAGGCGCTGAGCGGAACCGGCGCCGGTCCCAGATACTGGTTCTGCTCCATCGCGTCGACGGCCCATTGGCGCCCCTTCTCGGTCAGAGCGTAGCGCAGCTCCGATGCGACGGAACCACCGGCGGAGCCGAGGATGTCGATCATCTTGCGCTCTTTCGCCTGCTCGATGACGAGCTGGATGATGCGCGCCGGCAGCTTGAGCATGCCGCCGATGGAGGATGGCATCTCGGCGCCGTTGTACATCGCCTTCGCGACGAGGTTCAGAAGATCGGCAACGCTGAGACCCGTCTCCTCGAGGTTCTTCGGTAACGGCGGCGCACTCTTGATCGCCCGATCAAGATCGCCGGGATCGAGCTTGCCCATGGCGATCAGGTGCTCGCCTACGATACCGCCCTCGGTCTTCTGCCGCTCGAGTGCCGCCTCCACGTCCTCCCGCGTCACCAAACCCTGAGCGATCAGAATGTCGCCGATAAGCATCAACGTTCCTCTGTGCCGTAACTTCGCCGATGCGCGAGCATGGGTGTGAATGATGCGAAAAAGGTTTCGTTCGGGCTGATTGCGCCGAAGACTGCCCTCGCGGTTTACAGTTCGTTAACGAAGGCCGCGGCCTCGGCGAGCGACCGTTGAGCGGAGGGCGCTGCGCTTGAAACTCACCAGGATTTCAGCGCGCGGAGCGTCGGTGTCTTCTTGAAGACATGCGCGTCCATGCGCGCGAAGAGCCGGTCCAGAAGCTCCACCGCGACGCCGACCGCGGGGCCCTTGTTGAGCATCACGCATTCGGCGCGCGCGGCCATCGCCGCGTCGGTCATCTCGCCGCGCGAGGGGACGCCGGTCTTCACCAGATCCTCCAGCACCTGGGTGGCCCAGATCGCGGGAACGCTCGCCGCCTCGCAGATCCACAGGATCTCCTCCTGCATCTCGGCGAGACGCTCAAAGCCGATTTCGGCGGCGAGATCGCCGCGCGCGATCATCACGCCGAAGGGCCGGCCGCCGGCGCGCGCGATCAGGTCGGGCAGGTTCCTCACCGCTTCCGGGCGCTCGATCTTGGCGACAAGCCCAAGCGGCTTCTCGCGTGCGCCGTGGCGCGCGATCGCCGCCTCCAGGAGATCGATGTCCTCCGGCGCGCTGACGAACGAATAGCCGATCATGTCGGCACATTCGATGACCGCTGCGAGGTCGTCCTCGTCCTTGGCGGTGAGCGGCGACAAGCCCAGCGCGGTATCGGGGAGGTTGATGCCCTTCTCCGGCTTCAGCCGCGTGCCGCTCGCCTTGGTGCGGCGAACCCGTACGATCGCCTCGCCGTCCCCGACGCTCTCCACAACACCTTCCAGCTTGCCGTCGTCGTAGAGAAGCCGGTCGCCGGGCGAAAGCCGCGTCACCATCTCCGGCAGCGAGACGGCGACGGAAAACGGCGCATCCTCGGTGACCACCGGCGCGCCCGCCGCGACGAGGCGGAGCGCCTCGCCGGGCCTGATCTTCCGCCGCCCCTCGGGCATCGCCACTTGCTCGGTGCGGATCTTCGGACCGGCGATGTCCATCAGCACCGTCAGCCGCCGTCCGATCCGTGCGCCGGCCTCACGCACATGCGCCTGCATCGCCCGCCAGGCGATGTTGGAATCGTGCGCGCAGTTGATCCGCGCGATGTCCATGCCGCGCGTGGCAAGGTCGAACACCAGCCCCGGCTCGATCGCGGCCTCGCTCGGGAGCGTCACCATGATACGGCTGCGCCGATGCGGCGGCTTCGGACCGAAGAGCGCGTCGGTCGCCTCGACAAGCCGCACCTCTCCGGCGAAGAAGCCGGCTTCCGTCGGCGCGGCGAGCGGGCTCTGCCGTCCCGTCATCGCGGCGAGCGCAACGATCACCGCATCGAGGGTCGGAAGGACACGGCTTTCCAGACGTCCCAGCGAGGAGAGCCCGCGCCACATGAGATGGCGCTGAAGGGCGCGAAGATCGTGGCGGCGGAGCACCAGGTAGTGGGCGAGGTTCTCCACCGCCGCGTCGCCATCCGCGCCGGCGTCGCGCCTGAAACGGGCGAGCATCGGCGTCGCAGCCTCGAGGACGGCTGCCCGCAGCGCCAGCACCTCATCCAACAAGGAATCGACATCCGGCGGCGCGGCTGGCGCCTTCGGCATCGGCTTCGATTGGGCTCGTTTGGGCGCGGTCGCAGGCATCTCTCGTGACACGAAACACGCCAGAATAGGCGCGGAAGACGATTCCGCGCCCGGCGCTCCAGGGACGCTAGCCGGCGCGTATTGCGATACCGTGACGCAAATCAAAAGGCCAGAAGCGGCGCCACGGCCGATTGCCAGGAGGGGCGCGCCTCCAGGCGGCCGATCCAGGCGGCGACATGCGGCGTTTCGGCAAGCGAGATGCGGGACGGGACGCGGTACATGAAGGTGCTGCCGACGGCGAAATCGGCGATGCTCAGATCGCCGGCCACCCACTCTTTGTCCGCGAGGTTCTTGTCGAGGATCGGGAGGAACTGGTCGATGTCCTTGAGCTGCGAGGCGATCGCGTTCTCGTCCGGCTCGCCCATGCCGAACTTCGATTTCATGACGCGCTCGAATGCGACCCGCTGCATGGCCGGCCCGAGATGGACCGCCTGCCAATAGGACCACTGGTCGACGACGGCGCGCTTCTTCAGGTCGTCCGGATAGAGCCCGCTCTCGGGCTTGAGGCTCGCGAGGTAGGCGTCGATGGCGCGGCTCTCCCAAAGCACGAAGTCGCCGTCGACCAGGACCGGCACCTTGCCGTTCGGGTTCATCGCCAGGTACAACTCGGCCTTGTGCTCGCCTTTCCTGAGATCGACTTCGACGATCTCGAGATCGATTCCGAGCTCATTGGCGACGGCGCGCACGCGCAGCGCGTTCGGCGAGAGATTGGCGTTATAGAGCTTCATCGTGTTTCCCTGGAGCTGAACGGACGGCGCGCGATCCTAGCGGCGCGGCATGTCACATGCAGGACAAAGTCGCATCATCGCGGCAAGGTGATCATGCGCTACCCCGCGCTCATCACCTCCGCGATCTCCTCCAGGATCGCCGGGTCGTCGATCGTGGCGGGGACTTTCGGCGTCTCGCCGTCGGCGATCTGGCGCATCGTGGCGCGGAGGATCTTTCCTGAGCGCGTCTTCGGCAGCCGCTTCACGATGTGGACGACGCGGAAGGCGGCGACAGGGCCGATCGCTTCGCGCACCAGCGCGGCGCATTCCACCTGCAGCTCCGCCGCCGTGCGATCCTTGCCCGCCTTCAACACCACGAAGCCGCAGGGCACCTGCCCTTTGAGCGTGTCGGCGACGCCGATCACCGCGCATTCCGCGACGTCTGGATGGCCGGAGAGCACCTCCTCCATCGCGCCGGTGGAAAGCCGGTGGCCAGCGACGTTGATGATGTCGTCGGTGCGCGCCATGACGAAGGCGTAGCCGTCTTCGTCCTTGTAGCCGGCGTCCGCGGTTTTGTAATAGCCGGGGAATTCGCTCAGATAGCTGTCGCGGAACCTCTCGTCGGCGTTCCAGAGCGTGGGCAGCGCGCTCGGCGGCAGCGGCAGCTTGACGACGATATTGCCGAGCGTGCCGGTCGGGACTTCGTGCCCGTCGTCGCCGAGGACGCGCAGGTCGTAGCCCGGCATCGGCACGCCGGGCGAGCCGTACTTGACCGGCATCAGGCCGAGCCCCACCGGGTTGGCGCAGATCGACCAGCCCGTCTCCGTCTGCCACCAATGATCGATGACCGGACGGCCGAGATGATGCTCCGCCCATTCGATCGTTGCGGTGTCGGCGCGCTCGCCGGCAAGGAACAGCGTACGGAATTTTGAGAGATCGTAGTTCTTGATGAAGGTGCCTTCGGGATCGTCGCGACGAATGGCGCGGAAGGCGGTCGGCGCGGTGAAGAGTGCCGCCACCTCATGCTCGGAGATCACCCGCCAGAACGCGCCGGCATCGGGCGTGCCGACGGGCTTCCCCTCGTAGAGCACGCTCGCACAGCCATGCAGCAGCGGCGCGTAGACGATGTAGGAATGGCCGACCACCCAGCCGACATCGGAAGCGGCCCAATAGGTCTCGCCAGGATCGATGTCGTAGATCGCCTTCATCGACCATTTGAGCGCGACCATGTGGCCGCCATTGTCGCGGACGACACCCTTGGGCTGACCGGTGGTGCCGGACGTGTAGAGGATATAGAGCGGGTCGGTGGCCTTGAGCGGCACGCATTCGACCGAGCGGCCGCGCGCGCCCGCCATCGCTTCCTCGTAGTCGCGGTCGCGACCGGCGACGAGGTCGCAGCGCTCCTGTTCGCGCTGCAGGATCAGGCACGCCTCGGGCTTGTGCTTGGCGTGGCCGATCGCCGCGTCGAGGAGCGGCTTGTAACGCACAATGCGTCCCGGCTCGATGCCGCAGGAGGCGGAAATGACGAGCTTCGGCTTGGCGTCGTCGATGCGGGTCGCAAGCTCCGGCGCGGCGAAGCCGCCGAAGACGACGGAATGGATCGCGCCGAGCCTGGCGCAGGCGAGCATGGCGATCGCCGCTTCCGGGATCATCGGCAGGTAAAGGATGACGCGGTCGCCCTTGCCGACGCCGAGCTCCTGAAGCACCGCCGCGAGCGCCTGCACCTCCGACAGGAGTTCGCCATAGCTGATCGCGCGCTTGGCGCCGGTGACCGGGCTGTCATAGATGATCGCCGTTGCATCGGGGCGCTTCGCCGCGTGCCGATCGACGCAGTTGAAGCAGGTGTTGCACTCAGCGCCCGGGAACCAGCGGCCATAGACGCCGAGGCTGGCGTCGAACGCCTTGTCCCAAGGCTTGATCCAGTCGATCTCCGACGCGGCGACCCCCGCCCAGAAGCCTTCGGGGTTCTTGCGCCAGCTCTCGTAGACCTCGTGATAGCGGCTCGTCATCTCGTCTCCTCCCCGTCGCTCATTGCCGGAGGCGCGGCGGGACTTCCTTGATTTTTATCATCTTTGGACCGCCGCGGCATGCAACACGATTCGCTGCCGAGACCATCGGATTTTGCCCACAAAGCCGATGTGTGTAGCCTGCCCCCGCCAGATCAGCTCCAAAAGACGATGCGCGCGCCCTCGATCCTCAGCCTTCTCATCTGCCTTCTTGTCTCCCTCGCCGCCAACGGCGACGCCATTGCCCAATTGCCCGGCACCGGCAACGGCTCGCAGGAACAGACGGCGCCCGCGCCGACGCCCGATCCCTTCGGGCGCGATACGCCGCAGGGGCTGGTCAGCGGACTGATCGGCGCGCTGAGCGCCGCCGATTACGCGCAGGCGACGCGGTATTTCGAGGTCGATCGGCTGAGCGCCGGAATTGGCCAGAACGCCGTTCCCGGCGCGACCCTCGCGGAACTTCTGCAAGGCGTCCTCGACCACACCGGCTCCGTACTGACGGCCGGCGAGCTCAGCGACAGCCCGGAGGGCCGGCTCGGCGACGGCCTTGCCGACGATCTGGAGCAGATCGGCAATCTCGACGGGCCCGACAGGCCGCTTCTCGCGCGGCGGATCGAACAGGACGGGCGGCCGGTATGGGTCATCGCCGTCGAATCATTGCGCGACGTTGCCGCGCTCGCGCGCGAACCGGCGCAATCCGGCCGCCGGTCTCTGATCGAGCGCCTGCCCTCCGGCCCCACGATCTTCGGGGCACCGCTCTCGCACTGGGCCGCGCTCGTCGTCCTCATCTTCGTGAGCTTCGCGATCGCCTGGCTTCTGACGGCGGCGCGCGGGCTCTTCATCGCCCTCGCCCGCCGCTTCTACGGCGATTCTTCGCTGACGCGGTTCGTCAACGCATCCGCAGGTCCGATGCGGCTGCTGCTGACAGTCGTGATTTTCGGGCTCAGCGTCCGCACGATCGGCGTCGCGGTGGTCGTGCGCTACTACGCGACCTTCCTGAATCAGATCGTCGGGGTGCTGGCCTTCGCCTGGCTTCTGTGGAGAAGCACCGACGCGGGCGCCGAGTTCGTGCTGGGCGGCATGTCGCGGCGCGGCAAGCTCGCCGCCTATTCCGCCGTCAGCTTCCTGAGCCGCGCGGTGAAAGCGCTGCTCGCCGTCGTCTTCGTCGTCGTGATCCTCAACAATTTCGGCGTCAACGTCACGGCCGGGCTCGCGGCTCTCGGCGTCGGCGGCCTGGCGATCGCACTCGGCGCGCAAAAACTCTTCGAGAACCTGATCGGCAGCCTGACCTTGATCGCCGACCGGCCGGTCAGGATCGGCGACTTCTGCCGCTTCGGGGATACGCTCGGAACAATGGAGGAGATCGGCATCCGCTCGACGCGCATTCGCACGCTCGACCGCACGGTCCTGACCGTGCCGAACGGCGAGTTCTCCTCGCTCCATATCGAGAACTACACGCAGCGCGACCGATTCTGGTTCCACCCGACCCTCAATCTTCGCTACGAGACCACACCTGACCAGATCCGCTATCTGCTGCAGGAGCTGCGGGCGATGCTCTACGCGCATCCCAAGGTCGACCCCGAACCGGCGCGCGTGCGCCTCACCGCGCTCGCCGCCTATTCGGTAGACGTGGAAATCTTCGCCTACGTGCATGCGCGCGACTACCACGAGTTCCTGGAGATCCAGGAGGACCTGCTCCTGCGCTGCATGGAGATCGTGGAGGAAGAGCGGTAGCGGCTTCGCCTTCCCCTCGCAGACCCTCTATCTCGGCCGCGACGGGGGCCTCGACGCAGCGCGCTCGAAAGCGGCGGAAGAGACGACGCGGCAGCGCGTCGAGGCGGGCGAGCTGGAAGTGCCGCGCTTCCGCCCCGAAACCATCCGCGAGCTGCGCGGCACCATCCCCTACCCACCGCCGGGCTCCTCGGTCGGCGAAAAGCCCCCGCGCTGAAAATTGGGGCGGACGATGGCATTTGCCCGTCCAGGCGAGGCAACCTATATCTCCTCCTCGCGTGGCTGCGCGGTACGTCAGGAGAACAATTCTCGGGGCCTTATCGATCTTGAGGGAGCTGTCCCTGGCCGGACCCGTGGGTCCGGGCACACGGCGCCCACCTACGCGAGTAGGTTCCCGGGATCGAAACTCCAACGGCCGAAGCGGCCATGCGTCTTTGCGCGGGTCAATTTTCACGCGAGTCCGAGCGGCTCGAGGGGCGGGAGCCGTTAGCCACGATGCTGGATTCCACCACCGTCGGCAAAGCTGAGCTGCGCGCGCTTGGACTGGCGCGGCGGGCGGCGCTCTCCGACGTGGAACGGCGCGAAGGATCGACGCGCGCGGTAGTGCACCTCTCGCCGCTTCTGAAGCCCGGCGAGACGGTGTCGCTGTTCTGGCCGATGCGCGGCGAGATCGATCCGCGCGGCTTGATCGACGATATCCTCAAAACAGGCGGGCGGGTCGCAATGCCGGTGGTGGAGAAGCGAAAGATGTTCTTCCGCCTCTTCGACGGCGAGCAGTGCCTGGAGGACGGCGTTTTCGGCACGCGCCATCCGAATGCCGGCCAGCCGCGGCTCGACCCGGATTTCATCGTTGCGCCGCTCGCCGCCTTCGACCGAAGCGGCGGACGCATCGGTTACGGCGCCGGCCACTACGACAACGCCATCGCCGACCTCATTGCACGCGGCAAGACGCCGCGCGTCGTGGGCATCGCCTTCGCCTGCCAGGAGGTCGATCGCGTTCCGCTCGAACCACACGACGTTCCGCTCACCGCGATCGCCACGGAGCGCGCGCTGATCGAAGCGGAGCGCTAGAGCATGATCCCGAAAAGTGGACACCGATTTTCGGATAAGATCATGCTGAAGCGAGCGAATAGAGCTTCCGTTCTGATTCGATCAGAATGGAGGAAGCTCTAGACATGCGGCTCCTCTTCCTGGGCGACGTCGTGGGGCGCTCCGGCCGCGCCGCGGTGAAGAACCAATTGCCGGGTCTGATCGCCAAGCACGGCTTCGACTTCGTCGTGGTGAACGGCGAGAACGCGGCCGGCGGATTCGGCATCACGGAGGAGATCTTTCTCGACCTCGTCGCCGCCGGCGCCGACTGCGTCACCACCGGCAACCACGTCTGGGATCAGCGCGAGGCGCTGACCTTTGCCGACCGGCACGAACGGTTCCTGCGCCCGGTCAACTATCCAGCCGGCTCGCCCGGGCGCGGCGCCAATGTCTACACCGCCAAGAACGGCGCGCGCGTGCTCGTCGTCAACGTCATGGGCCTGCTCTTCATGCCGGCCCTCGACGACCCGTTCCAGGCGGTGACGCGCGAGCTCACCGCCTGCCCGGTCGGCGAAGGCTGCGACGCGGCCGTGATCGATTTCCACGCCGAAGCGTCGAGCGAGAAGCAGACGATGGGCTATTTCGTCGACGGCAGGGCGTCGCTCGTCATCGGTACGCACACGCATGTCCCGACCGCCGACTGGAAGATCCTTCCCGGCGGCACCGCCTACATGACCGATGTGGGCATGTGCGGCGACTACAATTCGGTGATCGGCATGGAGAAAGACGAGCCGCTCCGCCGCTCCACCACCAAGATCCCCTCCGGACGGTTGGAGCCGGCGCACGGCAACGCCGCGCTCTCCGGCCTCGCCGTTGAGATCGACGACAAGACGGGGCTTGCGCAGAAGGTCGCGCCACTCCGGATCGGCGACGGCCTGCCGCCGGCGGAACCGGATTTCGGAGCCTGACGATGAGCGATACGAACGTTCTTCAGGGCCGCTGCGCCTGCGGCGCGATCCATTTCACGACCAGCGTGGCGCCCGTGCAGGTGAGCTGGTGCCACTGCAAGGACTGCCGCCGCCAGACCGGCGCGCCGGCCGTCGTCTGGGCGGGCTTCGGCGTTGAGGACGTTGCGTGGCAGGGATCGCCGAAGCGCCGCCGATCCTCCGACGAGGTTACCCGCGGCTTCTGCGCCGATTGCGGCACGCCGATCAGCTACGAGCACGACCGGTTGCCGGGCGAGATATACATTCTTGCCGGGCTCTTCGACGAAGCCGACAGCCTCGTCCCCGACCGCCACGCCTACGTCACCTCCAAGCTTTTCTGGATGCACCTGGAAGACGGCCTGCCGGAATATGGCGCGACCACGAGAGAGCGGAGGGACGAGACGGGTTAGCCCGTCTTTACGCCCGCTTTCCGCCCGCCTATATCCTCCGCCGACCTATCGGACATGAAGCGCAACAGGGGCCCCGAATGGCAGGCCATTCCCAGTTCAAAAACATCATGCATCGCAAGGGCCGCCAGGACGCGGTCAAGTCGAAGCTCTTTTCCAAGCTCGCGCGTGAAATCACCGTCGCCGCCAAGGAAGGCCTGCCCGACCCCGACGCCAATGCGCGCCTGCGCCTTGCCATCCAGGCCGCCAAAGCCCAGTCGATGCCGAAGGACAATATCGAGCGCGCCATCTCCAAGGCGTCGGGCGGCGACGCGGAAACCTACGAGGAAGTCCGCTACGAGGGCTACGGACCCGGCGGCGTGGCGCTGATCGTCGAGGCGCTGACCGACAACCGCAACCGCACCGCCGGCGCGGTGCGCTCCTATTTCTCCAAGCACGGTGGGGCGATGGGCGAGTCCGGCTCGGTCGGCTTCATGTTCGACCGCGTCGGCGAGATCGTTTATCCGGCCGCCGCCGGCAACGCCGACACGGTGCTTGAGGCGGCGATCGAGGCGGGCGCCGAGGACGTTCAGAGCGACGCGGACGGCCATGTCATTCAGACGGCGTTTGAGGAGCTCGGCACGGTCGCCAAGGCGCTTGAAGCGAAGCTCGGCGAGGCGGAATCGGTTCGCGCCGTCTGGAAGCCGCAGACTTTGACTCCGGTCGACGGCGACAAGGCGGAAACGTTGATGAAGCTCATCGCCACGCTCGACGACGACGACGACGTGCAGAACGTCTACGCCAACTACGACATCGACGAAGCGACCCTCGGGCAATTGAGCGCGGCGTAGAGAAGTGGGTGGTGAATAGTGAGTGGTGCGTAGGGCGGCGTCCGATAAGATATCCTACTCACTACTCACTACTCACTACTCACTACTCACCATTCACCACTTCATCCGAACACCGGCATCGACACGAGCGCCGAGAAGAGGATCGTCACGTAGGCGATCCAGCGGTACGTGCTCTCGCTGGCGCGGCCGAAGAGACGGCTGCCGGCGAAGATGCCAAGCGCATAGACGGGAAAGAGAGCGACGGAGAGCTTCGTCACCTCGGCGGTGAAGATGCCGCCCATGAAAAGCGCGACGCCGGAGATGACCGTGGTGAACATGAAGAAGACGATGGCATTCGCGCGCATGGTCGCGGAGACCACCTGGCGACCGAGCCAGTAGATCAGCACCGGCGGGCCGGGGATTTGCGCCGATCCTCCCATGAAGCCGGCGACCGCGCCGACGACGAGCGAAAGCCAGGCGCGCGTCGGCCCGTGATAACGCCAGCCTGCGGCAAGCACGCCAACCGAAACGAGAATGGCGATCGACAGCCCCCAGCGAAGCGGGATCGGGTCGACATAAACCAGCACCGCGACGCCGAGCGGTACCGTCACTGCGGCGCCGACGCCAAGCGGCGCAATCTCACGCCAGTCGACCCGACCGACTGCCTTCACGACGAAGGGCAGGATCAGGATCGTATCGATGATGTAGAGGACGCCGGCCGCAACCTTAGGGCCGAAGCACGCCGCGGCGATCGGCATGAAGATCAGCCCGGCCCCGAAGCCGGAGAAGCCGCGCACCGCGGACGCCGCGAGTGCGGCAAGCGTGGCGACCCAGAAAAGCGGTTCGGAGAGAAATTCCAGCGTCGGCACGGTCTATCCTCAGTCAGGGGACCGCGCCCCGCGCGGTCAGTCTTCGTCGTTCTTCGGCGATTTGAGCCTGGCGAAGACGGAGTCCGCGTCGATCTTGTCGTCGCCCCGACCGCCGCCTTCACCGGAGAAGAGCATCCGCCCCGCGGCTTCAGACTCCTCCTGGCGCGCGCGCAGCGCCGTCGTCTCCTCAGCGGAGAGGAGGCGCGCGCCCTGCGGCTCGGCCGGCGGCGGCGCGGCCTTGGCGGCCTTCCTGACCTCCATGTCGAGCTCAAGCTGCGAGCACAAGCCAAGCGTCACCGGGTCGGTCGGCGTCAGCGTGGCGGAATTCCAGTGGGTACGGTCGCGGATCGACTGGATCGTCGGCTTGGTGGTGCCGACGAGGCGCATGATCTGCGCGTCCTTCACCTCCGGATGATTCCTGACCAGCCACAGGATGGCGTTCGGCCGGTCCTGCCGCTTGGAGACCGGCGTATAGCGCGGACCGCGCCGCTTCACCTCCGGCACGCGTACCTTCGGCTCGGAAATCTTCATGCGGTAGTTCGGGTCGGCCTCCGCCTTCTCGATCTCCTCGCGCGTGAGCTGGCCGGTCAAGACCGGGTCCATGCCCTTGATTCCCTGCGCGGAGTCGCCGTCGGCGATCGCCTTCACTTCCAGGGGATGGAGCACGCAGAACGCCGCGACCTGGTCGAAGGTCATCGAGGTGTTGTCGAGCAGCCAGACGGCGGTCGCTTTCGGCATGAGCGGAGTTGTCGCCATGAGAAAATCCTCCTCAAGCGCTCTCCCGGAAAGGCGCCGGGGGAGCCGCATTCGACGTCGAAGATGACGGGAACTGGCCCCCATATATTCAACCGAGGGCCGCGAGGCAAGGAAAGGAGAAGGGCAATAAGGGAATAAGGCGGCAGGGCAAATGCATCCGTGCCTTATTGCCCTATTCCCCTTCTTCTCATTCCGCCATCGTCAGGATGATCTTGCCGACATGCGCGCCGGAATCGATCCGGCGGTGGGCCTCGACCACCTCCTCCAGCGGGAATATCTTGTCGATGACCGGCTTGTAGCGATCCTTCGCGATGATCGGCCAGACCGTCTCCTCCAGCGCCCGCGCCAGCTCCGCCTTGAAGGCCGGCGGGCGGGTCCTGAGCGTGGAGCCGGTCAGCGTCAGCCGCTTTGACATGATCTGCCGCAGGTCGATCTCTGTCTTCGGGCCGGCGAGCGTCGAGATCTGCACGATGCGGCCGTCCGGCGCAGCCGCGGTCGCGTTGCGCATCAGGTAGTCGCCGCCCACCATGTCGAGGATGACGTCGGCCCCGTGGCCAAGCGAGGCCTCGATCGTCGCCTCCACGAAATCGGTGGTCTTGTAGTTGATCGCGTGGTCGGCGCCGAGCCGCTTCACCGCGGCGCACTTCGCGGCGGAGCCGGCGGTCGCGACGACGAAGGCGCCGAACGCCTTGGCGAGCTGGATCGCGGTGGTGCCGATGCCGCTCGAGCCGCCATGCACGAGGAGCCACTCGCCGGGCCTGAGCCCACCGCGCTCGAACACATTGTGCCAGACGGTGAACGTCGTCTCCGGTATTCCCGCCCCTTCGACCAGCGTCAGCGGCTTCGGAAGCGGCAGGGCGCTCCCCTCGTGGACGGCGCAATATTCCGCGTAGCCGCCACCCGGAACGAGCGCCACCACCTCGTCGCCAACCTTGAAGCGGGTGACCTCCGCGCCGACCGCCGCCACGAGCCCGGATACTTCGAGGCCGGGAATGTCCGGCGCGCCCGGCGGCGGCGGATAATGTCCCTTGCGCTGCATCACGTCGGGCCGGTTCACGCCGGCGGCGGCGACGGCGACGAGAATCTCATCGGCGCCGATCTGCGGAACCGGGCGCTCCTCCACCGTCAGCACCTCCGGCCCGCCGGGCTCGGCAATGGCAACGGCCCGCATCGTCTTTGATTCTGTCTTCGTCGGACCGGTCGCAGTTCGCGCCATCTCGCCGCCTCCTTCGTGAAAGGCGAGTTCCTAGCACTGCGGGCGCTGACATTGAACCGTCGCGGCTGCTATCCTTGGCGGCCGCGAAAGACGGCTCGGACGCCGACAAGACGGGGGAACGCCATGTCCTTTCTCGACGACGATCGCCCGCGCAAGCCGCAGACGGCGCAACCTGGCGAGCCCCTCGCCGACCTCTCGGTGGACGAGCTCAAGGCCCGTATTGCCATCTACCAGGAGGAGATCGCCCGGCTTGAGCGCGAGATCGAGGCCAAGGAATCGCACCTGAAGGCGGCCAATTCCTTCTTCCGGCGCTAGCGCCGCCGCTGCGGCGAGGCGTGTTTCGGGCCCGAGCATCCTGTGCAGAAAGGGTCCCTTGCCCAGAAAGAAGTCATGCTCGTTTACGCGTCGTTAACCTTTTGGGGGGCTTAATGCGTCTGTCCAGCGATGGACGCGAGTGGCTCTTGCCCACTCTGTTTGACGCCTCCCTGTAACTCTCTAGAGCCGCCCCGAGCGGCTCTTTTTTCTTGGGGCCGCCGGATACCGCTCCGGGATCTCCAATTTCCAGGGAATCAGTTGCCAGGCGCGCTCGCCTGTCCATAGTGTCCATCCACCGGCGGCGCCGATGGGGATGCAATGAACGAGGTCGCGGCAGGCGCCGAACTTGCCTTCGAGTTCATAGAGACCATCGCCGAGTTGGAAGCTCCACCGGCGGTGCTCGAGAGTTTTCGCGCCGCCGCCGGCCAGTTCGGCTACTCGACCTTCGCGCTCGGCGCCTTGCCCGCACCGGGTTCTCCCGAGCTCAAATCCTTTTTCGTCTCGGCCTGGCCGGAGTATTGGGTCGAGACTTACGTCGCCGAGGGGCTCGCCATCAACGATCCGAACATCGGCTATGCCTACGAGCACATATTGCCGGCGAGCTTTTCGGAACTGCGTGAGCGCCAGTTTGGCGGCCGCGAAGGCGTGCGCACGCTCGAGATCGCGACGGCGCATGGCTGGCCGGAAGGCCTCACCATCCCCGTGCATGGCCCGCGCGGCTATCGCGGCATGATTGTAGTCGCGGGCGAGACGAAGAACCTTCCCCTGCGTCAGCGCGCAGCCCTTCACATGATGGCGCTCTACATGCACGAGCGACTGAAGGCGCTGATGGCGCCCGACCTTGCCACACCGATGGACGAGCTCCCGCGCCTGACGCGCGGCGAGATCGAGTGCATCCGCTGGCTGCTTGCGGGGAAGTCCGACTGGGAGATCGGCGAGATTCTCGGCATCGCCGAGGCGACGGCGCATTGGCGCATCGAGCAGGCAAAGAAGAAGCTCGGCGTGAAGACGCGCGCGCAGCTGACCGCGCTCGCGGTCTATCACGGCCTCGTTCAGCCCTGAGCCGACACAGGGATTCCATCTGATCGGATAGTAGGCCTTTCTGCCCGCAAGCCCCCAAACTGAGCGAGGTCACGGGAGCCAGAGAAGCTCGTCCGCGGACCACGGGACGGCAGGTCAAGCTGGGCGGGGCGTTCGTGCAGGGTTGGGGCAGTGTCGCGACGCGCTCGCTCGTGGTTCGTTGCGTCTCGCGACACTTCACGGGCGTCGCGCCGGCACGCCTTGCGCTCGCAACGGCGCTCTGCCTTTCGGCTGGCGCGGTTCGCGCCGACGATGTCGACATCACGACGAGCACCAACAACGGCTTGGTCCTCGATGGCTTCGCCGGCACGACAGCGCGCGTCTTTTCGGGCGTCACCGTCTCGAACACGACGTTCAATTTCAATTGCCCAACGCCGCCGCCGCCCGGTGCGATGAGTCTCACCGCAATTTGCGCGACGACCAAGGCCTGGACACTGACCAACGAGGGTACCATCGGGTCGGCCGATTTCGGTGACGCGGTGCACTTCACGGCCGGCGGCAGCGTGGTCAATTTCGGCAGCATCGATGCCGGCGCGGACGGTTTCAATGGCATCTGGATCGTCGGAGGCAGCAGCGGCTCCGTCGACAACAAGCTCGACGCCACCATCCACGGTACCTTTGGCGCGATCGTCATCGGCACCTCCTCCAATCCGACTGAAGGCATGGTGACCAACGCGGGAATGATCACCAGCGACGGCCAGGCGATCGGGATCGCCGGAGACGGAACGGTGATCAACCTCGCGACCGGAAGCATCGTCGGCCACGGCGATGCCAACGCCGTCTCGATGATCCTTGGCACGAGCCACGTCGTGACGAACAGCGGCCTGATCCAGAGCAACGATTTCGGTTTCGGCACCGGCGTCGCGCTCGACAACGGGACGGTGACGAACAATGTCGACGGCCGGATCCTGGGCGCCTACAACGCCATCTGGGCCAACGGCTCGGGCGCGACCTCGGTCACCAACTACGGCTATCTTGAAGCCTCGCAGGCCGAGTTCGGCGGCTCGGCGATCCAGTTCGATGCCGGCGGCTCGCTGACGAACTACGGCACGATCACCGCCTTTACCTCCAGCAGCACCGCGGACGACGCGGGCGTCAGCTTCACCGGCGCCGGATCGATTACAAACGGCGGCACGATCGAGAGCACCGACGGCGGGCTTGCAATCAGTTTCAACGGCAGCGCCACCCACACGCTCAACCTCGACACCGGCTCCGTCCTCGGCGGCAACGTGCAGGGCGGCGGCGGTACCGACAATCTCGTGCTGATGGGCAGCGGAACGGAGGACATCGGAAAGTTCCTCGATTTCGAGACGCTCACGATGCAGGGGAGCACCTGGTCGCTGACCGGGACCGGGGCGTTCGGAAGCACGACGGCCGAGGACGGGCTCCTCGCCGTGAACGGAACGCTGACAAGCCCGACCCTGGTGGTCAATCCCGGCGCGACGCTTGGCGGCGACGGCACGATCGTCGGAGCCGTCACCGTCGACGGCACGGTCGCGCCCGGCAATTCCGTCGGCACGCTTTCCACCGGCGACATCGTCTTCGATGCCGGATCGACCTACGAGGTGGAAGTCGCAGCGACCGGGGCGCCTCCTCTGTCCGATCTTCTCGCCGTCACAGGAACGGCGACAATCAACGGCGGCACCGTCAACGTGCTGACGCTCGATCCCCACACCGCCTATTCCGACGGCCAGAGCTGGGTCATCATCGATACGACCGGCGGCGTCAGCGGAACCGGCTTCGATGGCGTCAGCGACAATTCCGCCTTCCTCGAATTTTCGCTCTCCTATGACGATCCGCTGAACCCGTTCCAGGTGCTGCTGACGCTCGACCAGGTGGCGGATTTCCAATCCGTCGCCAGAACCTTCAACCAGCGGCAGGCCGCATCCGGCCTGCAGGCGCTCGATCAGACGCCTGGGTCGGACTCGCTTGCCGTCTTCAATGCCCTTTCCATGCTCAGCCCCGCCGAGGCGCGCGCGGCCTTCGACATGGCGTCGGGCGAGATTCACGCCTCCCTCCAGCACACGCTGCTCGATATTTCCGACCTCTTCGTCACCACGCTCGGCCGCCGCGCCGGCCTCGCGGTCGCAGCAAGCGGTCCCGGCGCGCCCGCCGTCCCCCTCGCCTATGCGTCGTACGGAGAGACGACGTTCGCCGCCGCCGCGGATCGGCTCGCGGCCTGGGTGGCGCCGATGGGCGAAGCCGGCCACATCGACGGCGACGGCAATGCCGCCAAGCTCGACCACCATACGCTCGGCGTCGCCGCCGGCGTCGACTGGGCCGGCCGCTGGCTTGGCGGCAGCGCGATGGTCGGCCTCGCAGCCGGCTACACGCATGCGGAGTCCGAGGTCGCGGCACGGCTTTCCGATGCGGATTTCGACAGCGCCCATGCCGGCCTCTACGCGGCCTGGGACAACGGCAGGCTGGAGCTCTCCGGCGCCGCCGCCTACGCCTTCCACGCCATCGACACGAAGCGTGGCATTGTCTTTCCCGGTGTCGACCGCTGGGCGGCGGCGGCGTTGGATGGCAACACCGTCGCCCTTCGCGGCGAGGCAGCCTATCGCTTGCCGGTCGAGCGCGTCACGATCGCGCCGCTCGCATCCGCTGAATACCTCCGCGGGTGGAAGAACGAGGCGACCGAGACCGGCGCCGGCGCTCTTGACCTCACGGTCGCCGGGGAGGAGATCGAGCGCTTCACGACCGGGCTCGGACTGTCGCTTGCACATGAATGGGCCGTCGGGCCGTCGCTTGTGAGCGCGGAAATGCGTGTTCTGTGGGAGCATGCCTTCGGCGACGATACGCCGTCTCAAGACGTGACCCTCGCCGGTTCACCGGGCGCGCCTTTCACCGTTCTTGGGCCGGAGCGAGCCGAAGATTGGCTCGGTGTCGGCGCCGGCGTCGGGGTCGCAATGAGCGACGTCGCCACCCTCACCGCCCGCTACAACGGCGCGTTTTCCGCTGCCGGCGGCGTCCATCAGGGGCATCTCTCCCTCGGTTATCGGTTCTGACGCCCGCCGCTCAAAGCGCCGTCAGGCGGCCGCAGCCACGCCCCCGGCGGCATTTTTCTTCACCATTTCGTAACTATTCGGATTGAAGCGCGCGCGCCGCCGCGCGAAAGTGCGGGCCTCGGCGCTGGGGGCATTTGCGCGCTCCCGCGGCGTATTGTTTCGACAGCCCAGCGGAAAGAGTAGCCGTGGACCCGCATCCGAAGCGCCGTAGGACAGACCACAGAGAGCCGATCTCCTTCGGCAAGGCCTATGCCCAGTCGAACACCTTCCGCATGCTTTTCCGCGACGGGATGGCGCTTGTGGAGGAGACCGCCGACTATCTTGACGGTGACGGCCGCCAGGCGGCGCGCGAACTGCCGCGTCCCGCCTCGATCGTCTACGCGACGGAATCGATGCGGCTCACCACGCGGCTGATGCAGCTTGCCTCATGGCTCCTGCTCCACCGCTCGGTGCGCGAGGGCGACATGACCGCCGACCGCGCCCGCGAGGAGAAGAAGAAGATCCGGCTGGAGAAGCTCGGCACCAACATGACCGGTCCCGGCTGGGACGAGCTTCCGGAAGCCTTTCGCGCGCTGATCGCGCGCTCGCTCGGCCTGCAGAAGCGGGTGGAGCGTCTCGACGCGGCGCTCTTCGAAGAAACGGCGCCGGAGGCGAACGAAAACCCGGTGAACAGCCAGCTACGGCAGCTCGCGGCGGCGTTGAGCAGATAGAGACAGGCGGGTGAGCGCTGCGCGGTGAGCGGGCGGTCCCGCTCACGACGACGCTACTCTATATTCCCCAACCTTACTTCTTCGGGCCGAGGAACGTGTCGAACTTCGACTTGAAGCGCGACAGGCGCCCGCCGCGATCGATCAGATGCTGGCCGCCGCCGGTCCAGGCCGGATGCGTCTTGGGGTCGATGTCGAGATGCAGGACATCGCCGGCGCTGCCGTAGGTGGAGCGCGTCTCGTATTCGGTACCGTCCGTCATCACCACCTTGATGGCGTGATAATCGGGGTGAATGTCTTTCTTCATCGTCGAATCTCGGATCTCGGGGGCTTTCGCCCGGGGGCATTGCGCGCCGGGCGCGTGTAGCGGCCGGGAGTGCGCATCCCGCCGCCGGTCTTCGGCCGGCTCTATATAGGAGCGGCCTTGCGGCATCAAGGCGTGCCCGCCGCCCTTGCGCCGAAAGCCGAACTTTGCTCCTCATCCCCGCATATGGCCCTTTCGACGCGCCTGCCGCCCACCGCGGGCGGCGAAAGGAACCGGCTCCGCGCGCTCGCGGCGCTGTTTCCCTATCTCGTGCGCTACAAAGCGCGCGCCTTCGCGGCGATGGCAGCACTTCTCGGCGCCGCGGTTGCCACCCTCGCGATGCCGCTCGCCATCCGCCGCATGATCGACGTCGGTTTCTCGTCCAGCGACGCGGGCTTCGTGAATCGCACTTTTCTGGCGCTGATCGTGCTCGCCGGCCTGCTCGCGCTCGCAAGCGCCAGCCGCTACTACCTGGTCATGACGCTCGGCGAGCGCATCGTCACCGATCTTCGCCGCGATCTCTTCGCCCACCTGCTCCGCCTCTCGCCCGCCTTCTTCGACGCCGCCCGATCCGGCGACATCACCTCGCGGCTGACCGCCGACACGACGCAGATCAAGTCCGCGGTCGGCGCCAGCGCTTCGATCGCGCTCCGGAACCTCGTGCTCTTCCTCGGCGCGACCATCATGATGGTGGTGACGAGCCCGCGCCTTTCCGGCCTGATCCTCCTCGTCATCCCGTTCATCGTTCTGCCGCTCGTCGTCTTCGGACGCAGGGTCAGGCGCCATTCGCGTTTCGCGCAGGATCGCCTCGCCGACGCGTCGGCCTTCGCGTCGGAAGCCCTCGGCGGCGTCAGGACCGTGCAGGCCTACGTGCTTGAAGAGCGCACCGGCGGCCGCTTCGCGTCGCAGGTCGAGCATGCCTTCATCGCGGCGCGAAATGCCACGCTGGCGCGCGCGCTTCTGACCGCCTTCGCCATCTTCCTGGTCTTCGGCAGCGTCGTGGCGGTGCTGTGGCTCGGCGCGCATTCCGTTCTCTCCGGCGCCATGTCGGGCGGCCAGCTCGGTCAGTTCGTGCTCTATTCGGTGTTCGCGGCCGGCGCGCTTGCCGAGCTCAGCCAGGTATGGGGCGAGGTCAGCCAGGCGGCCGGCGCGAGCGAGCGGATCATGGAGCTTCTGGCAACGCAGCCGAAGATCGCCGCTCCGGCGGCGCCCGCGATGCTCCCCGATCCGGCGCGGGGCGAGATCGCCTTCGAGAACGTGCACTTCGCCTATGAGGGCGCCGGCTATCCGGTCCTCCACGGCATCAGCCTCAAGGTGCGGCCCGGCGAGCGCGTCGCTATCGTCGGCCCCTCCGGCGCCGGCAAGTCGACGCTCTTCGCGCTTCTCATGCGCTTCTACGACCCGACCGGCGGGCGCATCCTTGTCGACGGCGTGGATGTGAAGACGGCCGACCCGGCCGCGTTGCGGGAAAGGATCGGGCTGGTGCCGCAGGATCCCGCCATCTTCGCGCTTTCCGCGGAGGAGAATATCGGCTTCGGCGACGCCGCGGCCGATCTCGCCGCGATCCAAGCGGCAGCGCGCGCCGCCCATGCCGACGAGTTTCTCGAGCTCCTCCCCGAGGGCTACGCGACGGTGATCGGCGAGCGCGGCGTCACGCTTTCCGGCGGCCAGCGACAGCGGATGGCGATTGCCCGCGCCATTTTGAAGGCCGCGCCGATCCTGCTTCTCGACGAAGCGACGAACGCGCTCGACGCGGAGAGCGAGACGGCCGTCAACGAGGCGCTCGACGCGCTGATGCGCGAGCGCACGACGCTGGTCATCGCGCACCGCCTCGCCACCATCAAAAGCGCCGATCGCATCGTGGTCATGGATGCCGGGCGCATCGTGGAGGAAGGCACGCATCGAAGCCTGGTGGCGCGCGACGGGCTTTATGCCCGCCTCGCCGAGCTGCAGTTCCAGGACGTCGCCACAACACGCGAGCGAACCCTCGCCTGACGGGCCGACGCCGGGAGTGTTGCATCAAAGCCTCAACCGTCGCGATTTGTTGCATTGCACAAACAACGGCCGACCTGCGCCCGTCGAATCATGTAACATTTTGATGTCTTAGGGAGGCAATAGTCCGGGCCCTGAAGGGTCCCGTGTCTTTCGGGAGGTGCGCACGCACGGTGGGGGAGCCGCAGCTTTCCCGCTCGCCGAGAGACAGCCTCCAAGCGAGCGCTCCCCGGGCAGAGATGTCCGGCAAGACGGAGTGCCGAGATGACTTTGAAGCTTGCCCCCTACGTCGTGATGCTGGCGTTGGCGTTCGTTTCCTCCCCCGCGTCCGCGCACGACTTCTGGATCAACCACGGAAACTACAAGTCGCCCGACGGAACGCATTGCTGCGGTGACAATGACTGCCGGGCGCTTACGCCCGAGGAAGTGAAGATCACGCCGCGCGGCTACGCGCTGATGAACGGCGAACTGGTGCCGTTCTCAGAGGCGCAGCCGAGCGAGGACGGCGAGTACTGGCGCTGCAAGCGCTATGACGGCTCGCGCCGCTGCTTCTTCGCGCCGCAGCCCTCGAGCTGAGCCGGCAAGCTGAGCTGGGTCGCCGCTAGCGCTCGGTCAGCTTCAGCTCGATGCGGCGGTTGCGGGCGTAAGCCTCCTCGCTGTCGCCGGGATCGAGCGGCTGATACTCGCCGAAGCCGGCGGCCACGAGGTGCTCCGGCTTGATGCCGCGGTCGATCAGAAAGCGCACCACCGCGATGGCGCGCGCCGCCGACAATTCCCAGTTGGAGCGGAAACGCGACGTCGATTGAACGGGCCGCACGTCGGTGTGCCCGTCGACGCGGATCACCCAATTGACGTCGGGGGGAATCTGGCTTTCGAGCTCAGCGACGGCGTCGGCGATCTTGTCGAGCTCACCGCGCGCCGCCCCGCTCAGATCGTCGCTCGCGGAGGAGAAGAGCACCGAGGCGGGCAGCACGAAGCGGTCGCCGACGACCTCAATGTCGGGCCGGTCGGCGAGGATTTTCCGCAGCTTCCCGAAGAAGTCGGAACGGTACTGCGACAGCTCCTGCACACGCTGCGCCAGCGCCACGTTGAGCCGCCGCCCGAGATCGGCGATCTGCGTCTGGCTATCCGCGTTGCGGTTCTCAGAAGCATTGAGCGCTTCTTCGAGTGCGCCGAGCTGCCGGCGCAGCGCTGCGATCTGCTGATTCAGGAGCTCCACCTGCGCCAGCGCGCGCTGGCTGACCTGCTGCTCGGATTTGAGATCGCCTTCCAGCGAAGTGATGCGGCCCGACGCCTCGCCGTCCGCCGCACCGTTGGAATCGATGATCCCCTGCAGACGGCCCCGCTCCGCCTCCGACGTGGCGAGATTGGACTGTAGCGACGCCAGCGTCTCCTGCAGGTCGCGGGAGCCGGATTTCTCCAGCGCCAGAAGCTCGGTCAGCTCCGCGATCTGCGCGTTCAGGCGCGTCAGCACCGTGTCCTTGCTGGTCACCTCCTGACCGAGGAAGAACTGCGCCAGGATGAAGACGGAGAGCAGGAACACGAAGACGAGCAAGAGCGTCGCCATCGCATCGACGAAACCGGGCCAATAATCGATGCGCGAGAGCCGATGCGCACGGTTTGACGCCATGGCTCAGCCGACCTCAGGTCTCGCGGCGGATTTCAGTGAGGTTCCCCGAGCGCCAGTCGTCGTCGCCCTCCGGACGCTTCAAGGGCGCGACGTCACGCTCCGTCAGCGTCGCGAGCCGCCGCAGCGTATCCTGCAACGCCTGCTGCTGGGTCGACTGGGCTTCCATCCAGTCGCGCACCATCTGCTGCTCCTTGCGCATGTGCTGGACCATGCCCTGGATACCTTCGGCGAGATTGGCCATGGCGGCGGTGGAGGCGCGTCCGCCGCCGCCCCCGCCCTCCTGCACGACGCGAGCGAGGCGTTCCACCGAGGCGCGAATCTCCAGCGTCGAATTGCCGATATCTTCCTCCGTCAATCCGAGCTCTTCCGGATCGGTGATGGTGGAGAGCCAGTCCTCAAGCTCGGTGTAGAAGCGGTTCTGCGCCTGGCTCGCCTGCAGGTCGAGGAAGCCGAGGATGAGCGACCCGGAAAGACCGAAGAGCGAGGACGAGAACGCGATCCCCATGCCGGAGAGCGGCGCAGCGAGCCCTTCCTTCAGGTCCTCGAAAATGATGCCGGCGTCGCCGGAGCCGACGGAGAGCGACTGGATCGTGGCGCCGACGGAGCTGACGGTCGTGACCAGGCCCCAGAAGGTGCCGAGCAGGCCGAGGAAGACGAGCAGGCCCGCAAGGTAGCGGAGGATCTCGCGGTTCTCGTCGAGGCGCGTCGCGATGGAATCGAGCAGCGAGCGCCAGGTCGAGGTGGAAAGCGCGAAAGTGTCGGCCCTGTCCCTCAGCATCGCCGCCATCGGGGCGACAAGCCTGGGCGCCGGCTGGTCGAGCGTGGTCTCGTGACGGCGGAACGAATTGACCCAGCGCACCTCCGGGATGAGCCCCACGACGTTGCGGATCGCCATGGCGATCCCGACGATGAGGACGCCGACGATCAGGCCGTTCAGGCCCGGATTATGCATGAAGGCGGATGCGACCTCGCGGTAGAGCACGAGCGGCACGAAACCCGCGATGATCAGGAAGATGATCATCCTGACCATGAAGATACGCGGGCTCGAAAGCATGTAAGGGTCGAAGTCGCGTGCCATCGATCTTTCCGCACTCCGGCGCTTCGGAATTTGTAGCGCGTTTCGGGCCGGAGATGAAAGCGAAACGCGCAATCAGTTATTGAGGTGGGCCAGAAGCTGGCGGTGCACCGCTTCGTTGCCGACGACCACGCTCCCGGTCTGGAGGATCGCGTCGCCCCCTGCCGTATCGGTCGCGAAACCGCCCGCCTCGCGGATCAGGAGGACGCCCGCTGCGAGGTCCCAGGGGTGCAGATCGTGCTCCCAGAAGCCGTCAAACCGGCCCGCCGCGACCCAGGCGAGATCGAGCGCGGCCGCGCCGAAGCGGCGGATCCCCGCGATGTTCGGCATGATCCTGGTGAGCTCTTTCAGGTAATCGTCGTGCTCACCCTTGCCCTTGAAGGGCATTCCCGTGGCGATCACGCAATCGGCGAGGTTCTGGCGAGCGGCGACGCGCAGCCTCCGGTCGTTGACGAAGGCGCCGGCGCCGCGCTCGGCGGTGAAAAGCTCCTCCGCGATCGGATCGTAGACAAGCGCGGCCTGGAGCCGCCCCTGCCGCTCCAGCGCGATGGAGATGGCGAATTGCGGGATGCCGTGCAGGAAATTCGTGGTTCCGTCGAGCGGATCGACGATCCAGCGGTGCTGCGGGTCGCTGCCTATGCTCTCGCCGGATTCCTCCATGAGGAAGCCGTAGCTCGGACGCGCGCGCTCCAACTCGGCGCGGATGACCGCTTCGGCGCGGATGTCGGCGGCGGACACGAAGTCGGCCGGCCCCTTGCGCGAGACCTGCAGGTTCTCCACTTCGCCAAAATCACGCTTCAGGCCGCGCGCTGCCTTGGTGGCGGCAGCGACCATGACGTTCAGGATCGCCGAGCGGGCCACGGTCTTCGCCTACTCGGCGCGGCGCACGTAGGCGATCTCGCTGGTGTCGACGACGATCCTTTCGCCTGCCGAGATGAAAGGCGGCACCATCACCCTGACGCCGTTCTCCAGCACCGCCGGCTTATAGGAGGAGGCCGCCGTCTGTCCTTTGACGGTCGGCTCCGTCTCGGTGATCTCCAGCGTCACCTGATCGGGAAGCGAAATGCCGATCGGCCGCTCATCGTGCATTTCAAGCGTCACGGTCATCCCGTCCTGCAGAAAGGCCGCGCGCACGCCGACGAAGTCTTCGGCGAGATTGATCTGCTCGTAGGTGTCGGAATCCATGAAGACGAGCATGTCGCCTTCCTTGTAGAGGTACTGGAAGTCCTTGGTGTCGATGCGCGCCCGCTCCACCTTCTCGTCGGAACCGAAGCGGTTATTGAGCTTGCGTCCGTCGATGAGGTTCTTGAGCTCGACCTGATTGTAGGCGGGCCCCTTTCCGGGCTTCACCGCGCCGGTCTTCACCGCGACCCACAGCGATCCGTCATATTCGATCACATTGCCGGGGCGGACTTCGTTGCCGTTGATCTTCATGAAATGTCCTGGAAACCGCCGTTCTCGGCGTCGCGCGCCATCCACCACACTTCATGCGGGGAAGCAAGATCAGCGCGGCTTTGCCAGCCGGTTGACGTGTCCCATCTTGCGGCCCGGCCGCATCTCGCGCTTGCCGTAGAGGTGGAGGCGCGCGCCGGGTTCGGCGGCAAGCCGCGCCCAGTCGTCGGCCTCCGCGCCGATCAGGTTGGTCATGGCGACGTCGGCGTGGCGCGCCGACGGCCCGAGCGGCCAGCCGGCGACGGCGCGGACGTGGTTCTCGAACTGCGAGACGGCGCAGGCGTCCTCCGTCCAATGCCCGGAATTGTGCACGCGCGGCGCGATCTCGTTGACGAGAAGCGTCTCCTCGCCGCCCTCCCCGGCCACGAAGAACTCCACCCCGAGCGCACCGACATAGTCGAGCGCGGCGAGCAGCGCCGCCGCGATCTCGCCGGCCTTGGCCGCGGTCGCCGCCGTGATCCGCGCCGGCACGGTGGAGGTGTGGAGGATGCCGTTGCGGTGCACGTTCTCGGCCGGATCGTAGATCGCGACGCCGCCACCGGCGCCTCGCACCGCGATCACCGAGATCTCACGCTGGAACGCGACGAAGCGCTCCAGGATGGCCGGCGCGCCGTGCATCCTGTCGAGTGCCGCACCCGCTTCGTCCGCCCAACGGATCACCGCCTGGCCCTTGCCGTCATAGCCGAGGCGGCGGGTCTTCAGGACGGCCGGGAGCCCAAGCGCGCCGATCGCACGGTCGAGCGACGGCCGGTCGGCGACTTCGGCGAAAGGAGCGACCGCGACGCCCAAGTCGCGCAGGAAGGATTTCTCCGCGACACGGTCCTGGCTGATCGCGAGCGCTTTCGCGCCGGGCCGGACCTGCACGGTCATACCGATGCGCTCCACCGCGCCGACCGGGACGTTCTCAAATTCATAGGTGACGACATCGACGGCCGCCGCGAAGGCCGCGAGCGCCCTTCCGTCGTCATATTCGGCGATCGTGCGCGCCGCCACGACATCGAATGCCGGGCTTTCGGGATCAGGCGCAAAGATATGGCAGCAGAGGCCAAGCCTTGCAGCCGCAAGCGCCAGCATGCGGCCGAGCTGGCCACCGCCGAGAATCCCGATCGTCGAGCCCGGCGCAAGCACGCGTTCAGCCACCGCTATCGCTGTCGGCCGGATGCTCCGCCACCGAGGCGGTCTGCGCCGCGCGCCATTTCGCCAGCCGCTTGGCAAGCCGTTCGTCGGCGGTCGCCAGGATCGCCGCGGCGAGCAGGCCGGCGTTCGACGCGCCGGCCTTGCCGATCGCGAGCGTCCCGACCGGGATCCCGGCCGGCATCTGCACGATCGAATAGAGGCTGTCGGCGCCCTTGAGCGCACTTGTCTCCACCGGCACACCGAGCACGGGCAGCGTCGTCATCGCGGCGACCATGCCGGGCAGATGCGCCGCCCCGCCGGCGCCCGCGATCACCACCTTGAAGCCGGCCTCGCGCGCGCCCTTGGCGAAGGCCGCGAGCCGGTCCGGCGTGCGGTGCGCGGAGACGATCCGCGCCTCGTAGGGGATTTTCAGCTCATCCAGGCGCTCCCCGGCATGGCGCATCGTCGCCCAGTCGGACTGGCTTCCCATCACGATCGCGACGAGGGGCGCAACGGCCGGCGCAATGGCGGGCCGGGACTTCGTGGGCCGCTTTGTAGGCCGCTTCGGAGCCATGCTTCTTCAACCTGTGGAAAAGTGGGACGGCGCGGTTGGTGCGTTCGCCATGCCACATTTCGCCGCCGCGCTCCATGCCGCGTGGGGAAAAGGGCGGGAAAACGGCTCAGGCGATGATATCGGGGAGCAGCTTGTCCTCCAGCGCCGAGATGCGGTCCTTGAGCATCAATTTGCGCTTTTTCAGACGCTGAATCTGAAGGTTGTCGGGTCGCGCCTGCACCTGCAGCGCGTCGATGGCGTCGTCCAGATCGCGGTGCTCCTGCCGAAGCTGGGCAAGCTCGTTCCTGACCGCCGCGTCATTGACCTGCACCACCCGGCCTTCGTCGCCCATCGGTGCCCTGCCTTCCTGGATTTCCGCGCGATATTAGCACGATAGCGGAAGCCCGCGAAATTCGCTTCGCCGCCTTTACGTAACGGTAGGTAACCGGCGGAAGAGGTTCGACTCGAATCACCGTTTGTGGCACTATTTTTACATTCCGGCCGAGATGGAGGCGCGAATGCCCGTTGAATCGCATCTTACGGAGCTCGAACGGCGACATCAGGCGTTGAAGCAGGAAATTCAGGAGGCACAGAGCAGACCCGGCTTCGACGAATTGGAAGTTACCAGCCTCAAGCGACGCAAGCTGCGTCTCAAGGATGAGATCGTGAAATTGAAGCAGGAAACCATGCACTGAAGTGCAGGTGGGTATCGGGGCGCCGCATGGCGCCCTTTGCGTGAGAGGGGCGCCTTCGGGCGCCCCTTCGCGTCAGAAGAGGCCGAGAGCGCCGTCGATGAAGAGCTTCACGCCGATCACGAAGAGCGCCGCATAGGTGATCTTGTAGAAGACGTCGAAAGAGACGATCCGCACAAGCCGCGCCCCGACGAAGGTCGCGACCGGCGCGATCGGCAGAAGCACGGCGGAGACGGTGAGATGCGCGGTGGAGAACTGCCCGAGCATCGCATAGGGCAGAAGCTTCACGAAGTTCGCCACCGCGAAGACGAGCACCGTCGTCCCCGCGACCAGTTTCGGGTCGAGCCGCAGCGGCAGGAGATACATCTGCGTCGGCGGCCCGCCGGCATGGCTGACGAAGCTGGTGAAGCCCGCGACCGCGCCCCAGAACATACCCTTCGCGACATTGGGCGGCTTCGCCTTGCCGTTGCTGCCGCCGCTCAGCACGTAGCTCAACGTGAAGGCGATCGCGACCGCGCCGACGATGAGCCGGACCGCCCCGTCGGTCACATAGGCGGCGATCGCCCAGGCGATGCAGATGCCGATGAGCGTCGCCGGAATCAGGATCGCGACGCTTCGCCTGTCGAAGACGCCCCACCAGGAGCTCAGCGCCACCACGTCCATCACGATCAGGATCGGCAGCATGATCGCCGCCGCGTCGAGCGGCGGAATGACGAGCGCCATCAAGGGAAGGCCGAGGATCGAGACGCTGCCGCCGAAACCGCCCTTGCCAAGGCCGACGATGATCACGGCGGGGATGGCGGCCGCGTAGAACCAGGGATCGCTGAGCATTCCGACTTCGGGAAGGGGGCGGGGCGATCTTCTCTGCACGCGCCGGCCGCGATGCGCAACGCGGCACGTCCGCGCGCTCTAGAGCGGTTTCGGTCCCGATTGAATCAGAACCGGGCTCCATCTTTTCGTTTGAGCATGATCTTTTCCGAAAACCGGTTCCCACTTTTCGGGATCATGCTCTAAAGCGCCTTGGCGCTCTCCCGGAGCACGTATTTCTGGATCTTGCCGGTCGATGTCCGCGGGATTTCGGCGAAGACGATGCGGCGCGGGCATTTGTAGTGCGCCAGATGGTTGCGGGTATGCGCGATCAGCTCTTCCTCGGTGACGCTCGCTCCCGGCTTCAGCTCCACGAAGGCGCACGGGCTCTCGCCCCACTTCTCGTCGGGCTTGGCGACGACGGCGGCGATGGCGACCGCGGGATGCTTGTAGAGCGCCTCCTCCACCTCGATCGACGAGATGTTTTCCCCACCTGAGATGATGATGTCCTTGGAGCGATCCTTGAGCTGCACATAGCCGTCGGGGTGGAGCACGCCGAGATCGCCGGAGCGGAACCAGCCGTCCTTCAGCGCGGCCTCCGTGGCGGCGGGGTTCTTCAAGTAGCCCTTCATGACGATATTGCCGCGGAAGAAGACCTCCCCCAGCGTCTCGCCGTCGGCGGGAACGGGAGCAAGCGATTCCGGATCGAGCACCGCGAGATCTTCAAGCGCCGGATAGCGCACGCCCTGCCGTGCCTTGAGACGGGTCTGCGCAGGCGCATCGAGCGCGTCCCATTCGCTTTTCCATTCGTTCACGACCGCCGGCCCGTAGGTCTCCGTCAATCCATAGACGTGCGTCACCGAGAAGCCGGCTTCCGCCATCGCCTTCAGAACCGATTCCGGAGGCGGCGCCGCGGCGGTGATGAAGGCGACGGCGTGGTCGAAGGGACGCTTCTCGTCTTCCGACGCGTTGACGATCGCACCCATGACCGCCGGCGCGCCGCAAAGATGCGTCACGCGCTCTTCGGCGATCGCACGGAAGATCGCTTTGGCGCGCACCCAGCGAAGGCAGACATGCGTGCCGGCGACCGCTGAAAGCGACCACGGGAAGCACCAGCCGTTGCAGTGGAACATCGGCAAGGTCCAGAGATAGACCGGGTGTTGACCCATGCCGCCGGCGAGCGCGTTCGCGTAGCACATCAGCGCCGCGCCGCGATGGTGATAGACGACGCCCTTCGGATTGCCCGTCGTGCCGGACGTGTAATTGAGGCTGATCGCGTCCCACTCGTCGTCGGGCATCCGCCAGGCGTAGTCGGGATCGCCCTCCGCGATCAGTGCTTCGTAGTCGAGCGTCCCGACGGGCGCGCCCTTCGGCGAAGGCGCGTCGGCCGGATATTCCGGATCGTCGAAATCGACGACGAGCGGCGTGACCTTCGCCTTTTGCAACGCTTCCGCCATGACCGCGGAAAATTCACGATCGACGATCACGGCCTTCGATTCGGAATGTTCGAGCTGGAACGCGATCAGCGCCGCATCGAGCCGCGTGTTGATCGCCTGAAGGACCGCGCCCAGCATCGGCACCCCGTAATGCGCCTCAAGCATCGGCGGCGTGTTCGCCAGCATGACGGAGACCGTGTCGCCGACTCCGATCCCGCGTTGCGCGAGCGCCGATGCGAGCTGCCTCGTGCGCCGGTAGAAGTCGCGGTAACTGACTCGCAGACCGCCATGCACGATCGCAATGTGATCGGGAAACACCCGCGCCGATCTGTCGAGGAAGACGAGCGGCGTCAGCGGTTGGAAGTTCGCCGCATTCCTCGCAAGGTCGTCATTGTAGGCGGAGCGCGTCACGCGATCGTTCCAATGCGCACTCCGTCGGAGTGCGGCTCCTCAGCTATGCCGCGTCGCCCTGCCGTTCCGCAGGCACGGCGCCGAGGCGCTCGGAGATCGCCTCCACACGCTCCGCGGCGCGGTTCAGGCTCTCGGCAAAATTCAGCGCCAGCCCGTCGATGCGCATGGCCGTGTCGGCGCGTCCGTCACGCAGCGTCTGGATCTCCTGCTCCATGCGCTTCAGCCGCTGCTCCGTATCGCCGAGCCGGTCGGTCATCAGGATGCCGGCCATGACCATCAGCCGCTGATCGCCGATCTCGCCGAGCACGCCGCGCAACTCGTTGATGGCGGCATCGAAGCGCTGGCCAAGCTCGGCGACATGGTCTTCCTCGCCGTCCTCACAGGCCATGCGGTAGACACGCCCGTTAACGGTGAGATTGACCTGCGCCATCAGCTTTCCTCCTCATCCGCGGCGAGCACGGCGCTGATGGTCTCGATCGCGCTGTCGAGGCGGCGCGTCACGTCGCGATTGATCGTCTCCAGCTTGGCGGCGCGCGCCTGCGCCTGATCGAGCGTCTCCGCCAGGCGGGTGCGATCGGAGCTGAGCATCTGCACCTCTTCGGAAAGCGAGTCGGACCCCGCCGAAAGCGATAGCCGCTCCTCAACGGCAAGCTCCAATGTCTGGAGCGCCGCTTCGAGCCGCTTCACCGCCTGTTCCGTCGCCGACGGCATTGGGGACCGTCTGCCTCCGCCCAAGGTGAGAGAGCCCCGTTTCTAGCGGATCGCCACGCACAATCAAGCGGTTGGCGGGCGGAAATTCAGCGATACTTGAAGCTTCGGCGGGGGCAAAGGCGCCCTCGCCGGGCCTTTTCCTCAGCCGTCCTCACCCTGTCGTTGAGCGGCGGGGAGAGCGGCGCCGCCGTGCTTTTGCCGGGATATACGTCGCGATGCGTTCGGCGTTCCGTCCTGCTAGGCTCGTGAAACAAGGAACAACCGGGAGGGCCGCATGGCCTTGGAGATCATCGGGCCAGGCTTTGGCCGCACGGGCACGAATTCGCTCAAGCTTGCGCTTGAGCATCTTGGATTCGGCCCCTGTCATCACATGTTCGAAGTGCGCGACAATCCCGAACAGCTTCCCGACTGGGAGGCGCTGGCGCGCGGCGAAGCCGTCGACTGGGACACGGTTTTCGATGGCTACCGGGCGCAGGTCGACTGGCCCGGCGCGCGGGTACTGGCGCGAGCTCGCGGCGCATTTTCCCGACGCCAAGGTGGTGCTGACCGTGCGCGATCCGGACGAATGGTTCGACAGCGCGCAGGCGACGATCTGGCCGTTCGTCACGGCGCGAGGCAAACACCCTACGCCGCATGCGAACGCCATCGCGGAGATGGCATACCAGCTCGTCGCGATACCGACCTTCGACGAAAAGATGTTGGAACGGGACTACGCCACGCGGGTCTTCAAAAAGCACATCGCGGAAGTACAGGCGGAGATTCCCGCCGACCGCCTTCTCACATTCGAGCTGAGCGAAGGATGGGAGCCGCTCTGTGCGTTCCTCGGCGTCGCCGTTCCGGAGATTCCCTTCCCGAAGACCAATTCGTCGCGGCAGTTCCACGAAGAGGAATGGAAGGAGGAGCGGACCGCCAACTGAGCACGGCGAGGCGCGCCCACCGCACCTTCCTCTCATTCACGCAGACCCACCCCAACGATTGCGACAATCCGTGCGCGTGTCAGCGGCGCCTAGGCGCCGAGCGTGAGCGTCTCCACGGAGAGGATCGTCGGGAGATGCTCCGCGACCTCCGTCCAGGTCTCGCCCTCGTCGGCGCTGGCGAAGAGCGAGCCGGTGCTGGTCCCAAAATAGACGCCGGCCGGGTCGAGCCTGTCGGTTGCCATCGCTTGGCGCAGCACGGCAAAATAAGCGGTTTGCGGCAGCCCGTTTCTGAGCGCCGTCCAGCTGTCGCCACCGTCGCGCGTGCGCCACACCGCAGGCTTGCCGTCGGGCGGGTAGCGCGTCGTGTCGGCTGTGAGCGGCAGGAGATAGAGTGTCTCAGGATCGCGCGGATGCGTCGCCGCGGGGAAGCCGAACGAACTCGGCAGGCCGGATTCGATACTCTGCCAGGTGAGCCCGCCGTCGTCGCTGCGATACATGCCGCAATGGTTCTGCTGATAGAGCCTGCCCGTGCCGGCCGCGCGCGTCAGGTGATGCACGCACTGCCCGAACTCCGGATAGCGCTGATCCTCCGGCATGAAGTCGGCGCGCGTGCCGCTATTGCGAGGCTCCCACGTCTTGCCGCCATCGGCGGTGTGGAACACACCCACCGCCGACATGCCGACCCAGATCTGATCCTGGTCGTCGGGATCGAACGCCATCGAATGCAGGATGAGGCCGGCGCCGCCGCCGTGCCAATGCTCGCGCGAGGGATGCTTCTGCAGGCCCTCGATGTGCTGCCACGTCGCGCCGCCGTCGTCGCTCCTGAAGAGCCCGGCGGGCTTCACGCCGGCATAGAGGCTGCCGTTCCGCGGCGCGAGGCTCCACACCGCCTGCACCGGATCATCGGGATTCTCGTAAGCGAGCCCCTCGCCTGAACGCGCCCACGTCGCGCCGAGATCGGTCGACTTCCACACGTCGTGGCCGACCCAGCCATTGCCGCCGCCGGCATAGATCGCGCCGCTCTCCGCGTCGCCGACGACGTGGTTGATCGGCCAGCCATCGCAGAACGGGCCGCGCAGCGACCACGCACCCCTTTTCTTATCGCCGTCGACGAGAAATGCGCCCTTCGTTGTCCCGAGCAGGATCGTTATCTTCGCCATTGCCGCCTCCCTGCGACAGCCCACGACTGGACAAATGGGTTGATATCCACATTATGGTCCAATGTCAAAACGCGATCCGCTGCCGCATGCGCGCACGCTGGAAGTCCGCGACGCCTGCCTTTGCCTGAATGTGCAGCGGGCGGCGCGGGCGCTTGCACGCCGCTACGACGAGGCGTTGAAGCCGGTCGGACTGACCAACGGGCAGTTCTCGCTGATGATGTCGCTGAACCGTCCCGAGCCGCCGACAATCGGCGACGTCGCCGCGCTCCTCGTGATGGACCGCACCACGGTGACCGCCGCGCTGAAGCCGCTTGAACGGCGCGGCCTCGTCACTGTGAGCGCCGACCCGACCGACCGGCGCAGCCGGCGGATGTCGCTGACGGCGGCCGGCCGCAAGCTGCTCGTCGCGGCGCTCCCCTACTGGGATGCGGCACAGCTGGAGACCGCCCGCCTTCTTGGCGGCTCCGGCCCGGCGCGGCTGCGCGCCGATCTCAACGCGCTCTCCTAAGTGACGCGCAAGCGCGCTTCGCTCAACCGCGCGATCTCCGCCTCAAGCAACTGGATGCGTTGGTCGCGTTCCGCGATTTCAGCCGCGGCATCCGCGGCGGAGAAGAGCTGCGGGATATGCTTTGGGCAGTTGGCGCTCCATGCCGACACGGTGAAGAGGATCGCCTGCTCGGCACGCGCCTTGTAATCCTGCGGCTTGAGCTTCGCGGCCAGCGCGTCGTCCTCGACCACGCGCGCTTCACCCCAAATCTTCACGCGATGTCGGGTCGCGTAGTCGATCAGGAAGAGATGCGCTTTCGCGTTCTCCGCAAGATTGCCTTGCGTGATGTACTGTCGATTGCCGGCGAAATCAGCGAAGCCGATCGTTCTCTCGTCAAGCACCTGCAAGAACCCGGCGGGCCCGCCGCGGTGTTGGATGTACGGCTGACCGTCGGCGTTTGCCGTGGCGATGAAGATGCTCGTCCGCGCCTGGATGAAGGCGGCAAGGTCAGGCGTGATCGTCGTCGGCCAACCGCCGCGCTCCTCCATATGCGCATAGGCCTCCCGCGAGCCCTTGCGTACCTGCACCGCCTTCACCGACGGCGTGAACGCGACGTCGCTTGAATAGACCGCAGCCATCAACCTGCTTCTCCTCATTGCAAGATTCAAACGGCACGCCCTCCCCGCCGTGCTTTGGCGAGGAGGAGGCAAGGCCGCGGCTAGCGGGAGCGGGCGACCTTCTCCTTGTGGAAGTCGATCATCCGCGTCGCGATGAAGTCGAGGTTATCCTCGACCGCGAAGTGTCCGGCGTCGAGGCGATGCATCTCGGCCTCCGGAAGATCACGGAGATAGGCATCGCCTCCAGCCGGCGTGAAGAACGGATCTTGCTGACCCCAGAAGATCAACGTCTTCGGCTGGCGGTCGCGCAGGAACTTCTGCCACTCCGGATAAAGCGGCACGTTGGTCCGGTAGTCGTAGAAGAGATCGAGGTTGATCCGCACCGCGTGCTCGCGCTGCATGAAGCCATAGTCGGACTCCCAATTGTCCGGGCTGATGAGTTCCGGGCGCGGCGAGCCGTGGAGGTAGATGCCCCTGATGGCGTCATGCGTGAGGAACGCCGTTAGCGGCTTCTCCGTCTCCGGCGAGCGGTTCTTCCAGAGCGCGCCGCGGAAGCCGTCCCACGCGGCGGTGAAGCCCTCCTCATAGGCGTTGGAGTTCTGGACGATCAGCCAAGCGAGCGCTTCCGGGTGACGCGTCAGGATGCGGAACCCGACCGGGCCGCCATAGTCCTGCATGAAGAGGCCGTAGCGGTCGAAGCCCTTCGCGGCGAGGAAGGAGTCGATCGTCGCGGCGATGGCATCGAATGTGTAGTCGTAGGTGCGCGGATCGGGAACGTCGCTGTTCCCAAAGCCCTGATAGTCGGGCGCGATCACGTGGAAATCGTCGGCGAGCGCGACGATCAGATTACGGTACTGGTGCGACGAGGCGGGAAAGCCGTGAAGCAGAACAAGCTTGGGGCTCGTCGGATCGCCGGCCTCGCGGTAGGCGATGCTCAATCCGCCAACCTGGAGCGTGCCGTAGGTGACCTCGCGGGCGGGTTCGCGGGCGATGTTTGCGGCGGTTTTCATTGCAAGTGCGGGGGCCATCTAGGTGTTCCTTTGATTGGCGCTGTCTGGACCCCGCAGACGTAAGCCCTTCCAATTTTCTGCAATAGATAGGATAATCAATACGTATCCTCTCAATTTCTGGAAGGATGATGGACCGTCTGGAATCGATGTCGATGCTTCTGGAGGCCGTCGATGCCGGCAGCCTGTCGGCGGCCGCGCGACGGTGCGGGACGCCGCTCGCGACCGTCAGCCGCAAGGTGTCAGAGCTTGAGGCGCATCTTGGGACGAGGCTCCTCAACCGATCAGCCCGACGGCTGACGCTGACCGATGCGGGTCGTTCCTACGTCGCGGCTTGCCGACGCATCCTTGAGGACGTTGAAGAAGCCGAGCGCATGGCGACCGGCGAATACGTCTCGCCGAAGGGCGACCTCACCATCACATCGCCGATCGTGTTCGGCCGCCTCCACGTCCTTCCCATCGTGATGGCGTTTCTCGCCGCCTACCCGGAAATCGACATCCGCCTCGTTCTCGCGGACCGGCTTGTCGATCTGCTGGAGGACCGCATCGACCTCGCAGTGCGCATCGGCGCGCTTCCCGACAGCAGTCTCATCGCATCCCGTGTCGGCTCGGTCCGCCGCGTAACGTGTGGCAGCCCATCCTACTTCGCAGCGCGCGGCACGCCGGCGAACCCGAAGGATCTCGCCATGCACGACTGCGTGGCGTTTGAGGGACTGGTTTCCGCCGATGCTTGGACTTTCGCCAACGGCAAGGCGAATCTGACCGTCAATGTCCGCTCCCGCCTCATCGTGAACACGGCGGAAGCCGCAATCGACGCCGCAATCGCCGGGATCGGCGTCGCGCGCGTGCTTTCCTACCAAATCGCAAGCGCGGCGCGCGCCGGGAAAGTGGCGGTGGTCCTGGAAGACTTCGAACCGGAGCCCTGGCCCGTCAGCCTCATCCATGCCGGCCAAGGGCGGCTTCCGCTGAAGCTCCGCGCCTTTCTAGACTTCGCGGCGCCCCGGCTTCGCGCAGCGCTATCTGACGCAGACGCTAGGAAACCCACCTGAAAAGGCGGGCGGCCGGGAGCCCTCCGCATCGGGGCGCGGCCGGCCGCCAGGCCGGCTCTCCCTCGTTGACTCAAGGGGGCAAGCTGATATCAGTGCCGCCGCAATCCTGAGCGTTAGACGGACAAGCGGCTTCGCGGCGTCGCCGTTGAGCGCCTCGCCACGGCGGAAACTCCTATGACCAACGCTGTCGACCACAATTTGATGGCCAACTCGATCCGCGCGCTTGCGATGGACGCGGTGGAGAAGGCCAAATCCGGCCATCCCGGCATGCCCATGGGCATGGCCGACGTCGCCACGGTGCTTTTCACCAAGCATCTGAAGTTCGACCCCGCCGACCCGCACTGGCCGGACCGCGACCGTTTCGTGCTCTCCGCCGGCCACGGCTCGATGCTCCTCTATTCGCTCCTCTATCTCACCGGCTACGAGGACATGACGCTCGACGAGCTGAAGCACTTCCGCCAGCTCGGCTCCAAGACCGCCGGCCATCCGGAATACGGACATGCCAGCGGCATCGAGACCACCACCGGCCCGCTCGGCCAGGGGCTCGCCACCGCTGTCGGCATGGCGCTCGCCGAGCGGCTGATGAATGCGACCTTCGGCGACGCGCTGGTCGATCACCGCACCTTCGTGATCTGCTCCGACGGCGATCTCATGGAAGGCATCAGCCATGAGGCGATTTCGCTCGCCGGGAATCTGAAGCTTTCCAAGCTGATCGTCCTGTTCGACGACAATTCCATCACCATCGACGGTCCGAAATCGCTTTCCGATTCCACCGATCAGGTGAAGCGCTTCGAGGCGGCGGGCTGGAACGCCTCGCACGTCGACGGCCACGATCCGAAGGCGGTCGACAAAGCGATCGAGGCCGCGAAGAAAAGCGACCGGCCGGTCCTGATCGCCGCCAAGACGACGATCGGCTTCGGCGCGCCGAAGAAGGCCGGCACCGCTTCCGCTCACGGCTCGCCGCTTGGAGCCGAAGAGATCGCCGGCGCGCGCAAGGCGCTCAACTGGCCTTACGATCCGTTCGTTGTGCCCGACGAGATCGTCGATGCCTGGCGGTCGGCGGGACGCCGCTCGCAGGCGGTGCGCGCCGACTGGGAGAAGCGCCTCGGCGCCGCCGACACGGAGACGCAGAGCGAGTTCAAGCGGCGCCTTTCCGGAAAGATCGGCTCGGCCCTCGACAAGGCGATCGAGACGCTGAAGCGCGGCTATGCGGATAAGCCGGCGACGGTGGCGACGCGCAAGGCGTCGGAGCTGGCGCTCGACGCGATCAACGCGGTGCTTCCGGAGACGATCGGCGGCTCCGCCGACCTGACCCCCTCCAACAACACCAAATCGAAGGGGCTGGTGGAGGTCGCGCCGGGCAAGTTCGCGGGACGCTACATCCATTACGGCATCCGCGAGCACGCCATGGCCGCGGCGATGAACGGCATGGCGCTGCATGGCGGGCTGATCCCCTATTCGGGGACCTTCCTGATCTTCTCCGACTATTGCCGTCCTGCGATCCGCCTCTCCGCGCTGATGCGCCAGCGCGTCATATACGTGATGACCCACGATTCGATCGGGCTCGGCGAGGACGGCCCGACGCATCAGCCGGTGGAGCAGCTTGCGGCGCTGCGCGCCATTCCGGGGCTTTGCGTCTATCGCCCGGCCGACGCGGTGGAGACGGCGGAATGCTGGCAGCTCGCCATCCACGACCGCGAGCGACCGAGCCTGATCGCGTTGACCCGGCAGAACCTGGCGCAGGTCCGCGACGCCTACGAGGCGGAGAATTTTTGCGCGCGCGGCGCCTACGAGCTTCTCGCCGCCAAGGGAGAGGCCAAGGTCAGTCTCTTCGCCACCGGCTCGGAGATCGGGATCGCCGTCGCGGCAAAGGCGCTGCTGGAGGAACAGGGCATCGGCGCGCGCGTCGTGTCCATTCCTTCATTCGAGCGCTTCTTCGAGCAGGACGCCCCCTATCGCGCCTCGATCCTCGGATCCGCGCCGCTGCGCGTCGGCATCGAGGCTGCGGTGCGCGAGGGCTGGGACGCGGTGATCGGCGCCGACGGCATCTTCGTCGGCATGACCGGGTTCGGGGCGAGCGCGCCCTACGAGGAACTTTACCGGCATTTCGGCATCACGGCCGAAGCCGTCCGCGACAAGGTGATCGACCGCCTGCGCTGACCAAGCGCCCGGCGGGCGCGATAAAGACGAGAAGGAGAGCCTGATGGCCGTACGCGTCGCAATCAATGGATTTGGTCGGATCGGCCGTCTCGTCCTGAGGGCCATCCTGGAAACGGGCCGCAAGGACATCGAGGTCGTTGCGGTGAACGACCTCGGGCCGGTGGAAACAAACGCGCATCTTCTGCGCTACGATTCCGTCCACGGCCGCTTTCCGCACGAGGTGAAGGTCAACGGCGACGTGATCGACGCCGGCCTCGGGTCGTTCAAGGTGACGTCGGAACGCGATCCGTCGAAGCTCCCCCACAAGGCGCTCGGCGTCGACATCGTGCTGGAATGCACCGGCATCTTCACTTCGAAGGAGAAGGCTTCGGCGCATCTCACGGCCGGCGCCAGGCGCGTGCTGATCTCAGCTCCGGGCGAAAACGCAGACCTTACCGTCGTCTACGGCGTCAACGAAGACAAGCTCGCCAAGGAGCACGTCATCGTCTCCAACGCATCGTGCACAACGAACTGCCTGGTGCCAGTCGTCCACGTGCTCCACAACGCCATCGGCATCGAGCACGGCTTCATGACGACCATCCACTCCTATACCGGCGACCAGCCGACGCTCGACACGCTGCACAAGGACCTCTACCGGGCCCGCGGCGCGGCTATCAACATCATCCCCACCACCACCGGCGCCGCCAAGGCCGTCGGCCTGGTCATCCCGGCGCTGAACGGCAAGCTCGACGGCGCTTCGATGCGCGTGCCGACGCCGAACGTCTCGCTTATCGACTTCAAGTTCGTCGCCAAACGCACCACGACGGTGGAGGAGATCAACAACGCCCTCGCCGAGGCGGCGAAGTCGAACCGGCTGAAAGGCATCCTGGAAGTCACCAAGGAGAAGCTCGTCTCCTCCGACCTGAACCACGATGCCGCGTCCTCCACCGTTGCCCTCGACCAGACCAAGATCATCAGCGGCACGTTCGCCCGCGTGGTCTCCTGGTACGACAACGAGTGGGGCTTCTCCAACCGCATGGCCGACACCGCGGTCGCCATGGGCAAGCTCGGCTAACGAGGGACGCTGACTTTCCGGCGCGTGCGCGCCCGCCTCCGGAAACGAAGCCGAGGACCATGGTCCTCGGCTTTCTCTTTTGCGCCGCCCTACTCTTCGTCGCGCATCGGGGCCGGTCTGAGCCGGCCTTTGCCTATCGCCCGTAGGTGTAGGTGACGCTCGCCTTGTCGAGCGTATTGAAATGCAGGTTGAAGCCGACGACGGCGCCCGACGCGTTCTCGTCGACGGGAAGCTGGTCCGCCGTCACCGCAAAGAGCGTGATGACATAATGGTGCGGCGCATCGCCCTCAGGCGGGCAGGGACCGAAATAGGCCGCCATGCCGGCGTCGTTGCGCGACTGGACGGCGCCGGCGGGCAGGTTGGCGTTGCCGGCCGCGCCGGCGTTCTCCGGCAGGCTCGTCGTCGTCGGCGGCAGGTTCGCGACTTCCCAATGCCAGAAGCCGCTCCCGGTCGGCGCGTCGGGATCGTAGATCGTGAGCGCCAGGCTCTTCGCATCCGCCGGCACGTCCTTCCATTCCAGCGGCAACGAGACGTTCTCGCCGCTGCAGCCGAACGCATTGGCGATGTATTTGTCCGGAATCACGCCGTCGGCGCCGACGGCGGGACTGGATATCTCGAACGCCCACGCCGGGGCCGCGAAGGCCACCGCCGCAACGGCCGTGCAGAGTTTAAGCGTTTTCATGACGGCTTCCTCCCGGAATTTGCTTGAAATGCTTGAGACCGCGCCGATCATGATCGTTCTTTGGACCGGTCTCCGCAACCGCGTTCGGCCCCCGCGGGAGGGGGCTGCCCTCGCGCGCCGGACCGGCGACGCCCCGCCCCCTGTCATCCCGCGCGCGCCGATGATAAGAGGCTGCCGTTCAAAACCATCGATGGACTGAAATGCGGTTCCGGACTCTTAAGGACGCTGGCGACCTCACCGGCAAACGCGTACTCCTGCGCGTCGACCTGAACGTGCCGGTGAAGAATGGCGCGGTGACCGACGCAACCCGCATCGAGCGGGTCGCGCCCACGATTCAAGCGCTTTCCGAAAAGGGCGCCAAGGTGGCGCTGCTCGCGCATTTCGAGCGCCCGAAGGGCAAGCGCGTGCCGGAAATGTCGCTGAAGCCGATCGCCGCCGCCGTCGCAGATGTGGTCGGGCTGCCCGTTGCCTTCGCCGACGATTGCATCGGGCCGGACGCCGAGGCGGCCGTGGCGAAGCTCGCGAACGGCGGCATCGTGCTCCTGGAGAACACCCGCTTCCATGCCGGCGAGGAGAAGAACGATCCCGATTTTGTCGCGGAGCTCGCCAAGCTCGGCGACGTCTACGTCAACGACGCCTTCTCCGCGGCGCATCGCGCGCATGCCTCGACCGAGGGGCTCGCCCACAAGCTCCCCGCCTTTGCCGGGCTCGCCATGCAGAAGGAGCTCGAAGCGCTGGATAAGGCGCTCGGCAATCCGACCCGTCCCGTCGTCGCCGTGGTCGGCGGCGCGAAGATCTCCTCCAAGCTGGAGCTCCTCGCCAATCTGATTGCCAAGGTCGATGCGCTCGTCATCGGCGGCGGCATGGCGAACACGTTTCTCGCCGCCAAGGGCTACGCCATCGGCAAGTCCCTGAACGAGCCGGATCTGGAGAAGACGGCGAAACAGATCATGCTTTCCGCGGCGGAACGCGGCTGCGCCGTCGTGCTGCCGAGCGACGTCGTCGTGGCGACGGCATTCGAGGCGAACGCCCCGCATTCGACGGTGGAGGCAGACAACGTCTCCGCCGACGGCATGATCCTCGATGTCGGCGAGAAGAGCGTCGCGACGATCGACGAATGGTTCGACAAGGCGAAGACGCTGGTCTGGAACGGACCGCTCGGCGCCTTCGAGAAAGAGCCGTTCGACCGCGGCACGGTCGTCGCGGCGAAGCACGCGGCGGAACGCACGCGCGCCGGCAAGCTTCTTTCCGTTGCCGGCGGCGGCGACACGGTTGCCGCCTTGAACCACGCGGGCGTGGCCGACGATTTCACTTACGTCTCCACCGCGGGCGGGGCCTTCCTGGAATGGCTGGAGGGCAAGCCGCTTCCCGGCGTTGAGGCGCTCAGGAAGACCGACGAACGGCAATAGCAACCAAGATTCTTAAGAGGGAGTACAGCCATGAGCGAGCGGCTGGAAGACATCGCCATCAAGATGGTCGCGGAGGGCAAGGGCATCCTCGCTGCCGACGAAAGCACCGGCACGATCAAGAAGCGCTTCGATTCCATCAAGGTGGAGAACACCGAGGAGAACCGTCGCGACTACCGCGAGATGATGTTCTCCGCCGGCGAGGCGATGAAGAACTACGTGTCCGGCGTCATCCTCTTCGACGAGACGCTCCGCCAGAAGGCGAAGAACGGAACGCCGCTCGTCGAGATGATCAGCGCCGCGGGCGCTGTTCCCGGCATCAAGGTCGACGCCGGCGCGCAAGACCTCGCAGGTTTTCCCGGTGAGAAGATCACCGAGGGCCTCGACGGACTGCGCGGCCGCCTGAAGGACTATTACGGCCTCGGCGCGCGCTTCGCGAAATGGCGCGCGGTGATCACCATCGGCGAGGACGGACGGCCGAGCTGGAACTGCATCCACGCCAATGCGCAGGCGCTCGCGCGCTACGCCGCGCTCTGCCAGGAGCAGAAGATCGTGCCGATCGTGGAGCCCGAGGTGCTGATGGACGGGCCCGACGCCAAGCACGGCATCGACCGCTGCTACGACGTGACCGTGTGGACGCTGCAGACCGTGTTCCACGAGCTCTTCGTCGCCGGCGTGAAGCTCGAAGGCATGGTGCTGAAGCCCAACATGGTCGTTCCCGGCCAGCATTCCGGGACGAAGGCGAGCGTGGAGGAAGTCGCGGAGAAGACCGTGAAGGCGCTGAAGAGCACGGTGCCGCCCGCCGTTCCGGGCATCGCCTTCCTTTCCGGCGGCCAGTCGGACGAGGAGGCGACCGCACATCTTTCCGCGATGAACGCGATCTACGACCTTCCCTGGACGTTGACTTTCTCCTACGGCCGCGCGCTGCAGGCGGCGGCGCTGAAAGCGTGGGGCGGCAAGGCGGCAAACGTGAAGGCCGCGCAGGCCGCCTTCGTCCATCGCGCCAGGATGAACGGCCTTGCCGCCACGGGAGCCTGGAAGAAGGACCTGGAGCTGAAGGCGGCTTGACGCCGCCTGACGCCGCCAGACTAGGGGCGACCTGAAAATCGCCGGATTGATCGATTGGAGAAAGGCGGATCGCCTTCGCCCGATCGTCGAGACATGACCGAAAGAAACGAGCCCACTCGCCTGTTCCTGGTGACGCCGCCCGACATCGACGCGGAGCGCCTGCCGCCGCTGCTCGGGGCCGCCCTTGCCGGCGGCGACGTGGCGGCCGTGCTCATCGCGGACGGATCGGAAGCGCTCGCCGCGGCGCTGGTCTCGCTCGTCCAGCAAGCGGGCGCTGCCGCCCTCATCCGCAACGACACGCGGCTTGCCGGGCACGTCAAGGCCGACGGCGTCCATATCGATACCGGCATTGCCGATCTTAAGCTCGCTGCGGATTCGTTCCGGCCGAAACGGATCGTCGGCGCGGGAAACCTGACGGCGCGGCACGCGGCCATGGAGGCGGGCGAGGCCGGCGTCGATTACGTCTTCTTCGGCGATCCGCACGGCGACACCCACGACGAGCCCCACCCGAAGGCCCTCGATCTCGCCGAATGGTGGGCGGAGCTGATGGAAATACCCGCCGTGATCATGGCCGGCCGATCGCTTGAGAGCGTCGCGGCGGCGGCGGCGACCGGCGCCGCCTTCGTAGCCGTCAACCAGGCCGTATGGGAGAGCGCGGCCGGGCCGGGCGAGGCGGTCGCCACGGCGAACGCCGTGCTTCGCCGCGAAGGACGGCAGGCGGCATGAAGCGGCTTGCGCTCCTTGCGCTTCCCCTCCTTGTGCTGGCCGCGCCGACGCCCGGCCTGGCGGCAGGGGCTGCTCCCGCCGCCTCCGTCGACGAGCGGCTGAACTGGGATTTCAGCGTCCCCGAGGCGGCCCCCACCCCTCTCGCGGCGCCGTCTTTCGCGCCGCAGCCCCCACCCACGCTCGGCGAGACGGATGCCTCGCTCGCCGCGCCGACCAGCCCGCGGCGGCTGCGCACGACGCTCGACCCCGTCGGCAGCAGCGTCGACCAGCGGATCGACAAGGCGCTGACGGCGGCCGGCGAGATTTCCGCCTTCCCGCCGGATTACGCCTTCGGCGCCTTTCAGCGCGGCTGGTTCCTGACCGCTTTCTCGCTCGCGCTCGACCGCGCCAAGAGCGGCGACCCCACGGCGCAGACCCTGCTTGGCGTGCTCCTGTCGCGCGGATTGGGCGTCAAGCAGGACTTCACGGCCGCCGCCGACTGGTATGAGCTCGCCGGGCACCAAGGAGACCCCGAAGCACTCTACGCGCTCGGCCAGCTCTATCTCGACGGCAACGGCGTGACCGAGGACGCCGCCAAAGCCGCGGAGCTCTTTCGCGAGGCCGCCGACGCCAACGAGCCCGTGGCCGCGCGCGAGCTGGGCTATCTGCTTTTGCAGGGAAAGGGCGTCAAAAAGAACGCCATGCTCGCCGCGGCCTATATGCGCCGCGCCGCCGGGTTCGGCGACATGGACGCGCAATACACGCTCGCCGGCCTCTACGTGGACGGCGTTGGCGTCGTCGCCGACGAGACCCAAGCGGCGCGCTGGTTCCGCGAGGGGGCGAAGAACGGCCATGTCGGCGCCGAGGTCGAATACGCGATCCTGCTTTTCAACGGTCGCGGCGTGCCGAAGGACGAATCGCAGGCGATCTACTGGTTCACGCGCGCGGCGGAGGCCGACAATCCCGTGGCGCAGCTCCGCCTTGCCCGCCTCTACGCCAACGGCAAGGGTGTCGACGTGGATTTCGCCAAGGCCGCCCGCTGGTATCTGATCGCCAAGGATCACGGCCTGGACGACGACGACATGGAGGCCTGGATGAAACGGCTCGACCCGGAGGCCGTGAAGGTCGCCCGTGCCGCCGCCGACGACTGGGCGCGGCTGAAAAAGAGCGTGCTGCAAACCGCGATGGCGCCGCCGCCGGCAGAGGCGCCCGCGGTAGACAATTCAACCGAGTAGCAGTATATGCGGCCACCCTGCCGGGCCTCTGGCCCCGGCGGAAAGATCAGGCATTGTGACTTCAGCGCGGCCCGGCGGAGAGATCGCTCTCCCGCGCTCCCGGCGTTCGGCCGAAACGGGCGCGATTGAGAAAGGGACAGAGAAACGTGCAGGTTATCGTCAGGGACAACAATGTCGACCAGGCGCTGAAGGCGCTGAAAAAGAAGATGCAGCGCGAGGGCATCTTCCGTGAGATGAAGCTCCGCAACCACTACGAAAAGCCGTCGGAGAAGAAGGCGCGCGAGAAGGCCGAGGCCGTGCGCCGCGCCCGCAAGCTTGCTCGCAAGCGGGCTCAGCGCGAGGGGCTCGCCCCCAGCAAGCGCCGCGCGCGTTGATCCTTTCGCCGCGCACGGCGTTGAACGGCAGGGCGCTCCGAACCGGCGCGCCGGCTTGCGATGGAAACAACCCGATGAAGCGCGCGACCCCCTTCCCTCATGCGACCGCCTGGCTTGCCGGCCTGATCATGCTCGCGCTTGCAGGCTGCCAGACACAGCTCGCCAACATCCCCGTCTCCGTCGACCCTTCGACCGGCTCGGAGACGAATATCGATTCGCTGTCCGCCGTTATCGCGCGCGATCCGAACAATGCGGAGGGCTACAACGTGCGCGGCTCGGCCTACGGGCGCGCCGGCCACTACAACGAGGCGATGGCGGACTTCAACCGCGCGATCGAGCTCAACCCGAATTTCGCCCGCGCCTACTACAACCGCGCGCTGATCCTCCGCCGCAACAACGATCTGAAGGCCGCGCTCTCCGACTACAACAACGCGATCCGCTCCGATGCGAGCTACGCCCCCGCCTATGTCGGCCGCGGCAACATGTACCGACAGAACGGCCAGCTCGACCTGGCACTCGCAGACTACAACACCGCGATCGAGCTCGACCGCACCGACGCGCAGGCGTTTCACAGCCGCGGCCTCGTCTACCAGGCGCGCGGCCAGCACCAGCAGGCGATCGAGGACTTCACGTCGGCGATCGGCATCTCGCCGAAATCGGCTGAGCCCTATAACGGCCGCGGCCTCTCCTATCTGGCGCTCGGCGACGCGCGCACCGCTCTCGACGACTTCAACGAAGCCGTGAAGCTCGACCGCGCCAGCTATATCGCCTGGACCAACCAGGGGCTGGCGCTGGAGCAGCTCGGCGAGCGGCAGAAGGCGAACGCCGCGTTCGCCCGTGCCGCAAGCCTGAACAAGGGCTATGAGCCGGCCCGCGAAGGCATGCGCCGCACCACGGGCTCAGGCTAGCGAAAGCGTCGCGACCGGCGCCTCCCCCAAGCTAGACGGCGTCGATGGCGATCGCCTCCCTGAGCGCCTCGATATGCGCCAGGTAGCCCGTTTGTTGCGCGTTCCCGAGATCCCAGTAGAGCGTGTGGGTGAAGAAGCGCGCCGTGGTACCGAAGAGGAAGGGGCGCTTGATCGCGACCGGCCGGTCGTCGATGCCTGGCCCGAACGGCCCGCGCACCGGACCTGAGACGAGGTCGCCGAAAACGACGGCGTGCGGCGCGTCGAAAATGTTCGTCCAGCGCACCACCGCGAAGGGCGCCGCGTGATGCGGGAACCACTTGCCCGGCGTCCGCACGCCGGTGTTCGCGAACGCTTTGCGATCCGCCTCTTCCGGGGCGTAGAGGATCGAAGCGGGCTCCGCCGGCGCATCGATATTGTCGGGCAGCGGCGGTGCGACCGGGAAGAGCCGCTCGCGCTTCGCAGCGGCGAGCGCCCGTTTATCGGCGACGAGCAGGAACTCCGCGTGCGTCAGCGGGCAGCCGAGGGTCACGAAATCGCTGATCAGCCAGTCGTCGCTTTCGGAGCGGAGAGCCTCGAACGCGGTGCGCTGCGTCTTGCGGAATTCCGCTAAGGTCGATCTCCGGCGGCGCGAAGCCGTCGGCGCCATCCTTCCAGGCGACGTATTTGTCGATCGCTTCAAGCGCCGCCAGCGTCGCCGGGCCGCCGGGCTTCTGCGTGTTGGGTCCGTGCCGCGCCCAGTATTCGCTGATCAGGTCATAGGCGATGATGCAGCCGAGACTGTGCGCCGCGAAGACGATGCGGCGGTAGCGGCCGCAATCGTGAAGCTCCTTCAGAAGCGCAAGCCCGCGTTCGCGAACCGCCTTGCGGCTTGCGATCGTATCGGGCGCAACGCGGACGTAGCGCGAGACGTCGCCGACATAAGGGACGAATACGTTGTTGATGAAGAACGCGAGGCCGGCGGAGATCGCCATCGGAACCAGCCGCCAGGCCCCGGTCGCGTTCTCGTCTGCCCATTGGGAGGGGACCGTCCACCAGAGAACGAAGCCGAGCGCGAGCGGCAGAGCTATGGCCGCCAGCAACCCGGACAAGCCGGCTTTTTGCTGAACCGCGAGCCAGACGAGAAGGACGAGCCCGATCAGCGCGACGCCGAAACCGAGAACGACATTGGCGCTCCCCGGAAGCCAGGTCGGGGGCTGGCCGAAGATCGAGGTGAGGAAGAAGGCGACCGCGAGAAGCGAAAGCACCCAAAGCACAATCCACGCGCTCATGACCGGTCTCGGAACGCGGTTCGGCCAGCGCAGGAGCAGGTCCGATATCCAGGTCCACACCTGCTGCACGGTGGAGCCTTCCATCAGGTCGGCCCAGTAGACCTCGAAGAAATCCGTCCGGACATCGTCATGGTAGGGCGTCGTGAAGCGGCGCAACTCCGCCGATCCGGTCGTGTCGTCCGGCGTGAGCCAAGTCTTGCGACCGTCGATCGGCCCGAGGGCCTCGTTCTCCGACCAGACCGTCTTCACGAACGAGCGTAGTGTCTCCATGGGCCGCTGCTGACCGATCCCGTGGATGATGATGACCGCCTGCTTCTTCCGGTCGATCACCGGAACACGAGTCGAGGCTGTACTCATTGCCGCCCCCTCTACAACCAGAGCGAGCCTACCGCATTTTCGGAAATCCGGGAACGATCTTTGGCCGGAGCGCAGGGGCTCAAAGCGCCTTGACGATATCCTCGGTCATCTTCTTGGCGTCGCCGAAGAGCATCATCGTATTCGGCTTATAGAACAGCGAATTGTCGATGCCGGCATAGCCAGAGGCGAGCGAGCGCTTGACGAAGAGGCAGGTCGCCGCCTTGTCGACGTCGAGTATCGGCATGCCGAAGATCGGCGAGGACGGATCGTCGCGCGCCGCCGGATTGGTCACGTCGTTGGCGCCGATCACGTAGGCGACGTCGGTCTGGGCGAACTCCGAGTTGATGTCGTCAAGCTCGAACACCTCGTCATAGGGGACGTTCGCCTCCGCCAGCAGCACGTTCATATGCCCCGGCATGCGGCCCGCCACGGGGTGGATGGCGTATTTCACCTCCACGCCCTCGGCTTTCAGCTTGTCGGCGAGCTCGCGCACGGCGTGCTGCGCCTGCGCAACCGCCATGCCGTAGCCCGGCACGATGATGACCTTCGAGGCGTTCTTCATCAGGAAGGCGGCATCGTCGGCGGAGCCCTGCTTCACCGTCTTGTCGCCGGCATCCGCCGCCGGGCCCGCCGTCTCGCCGCCGAACCCGCCGAGAATGACGGAGATGAACGAGCGGTTCATCCCCTTGCACATGATGTAGGAGAGGATCGCGCCCGACGAGCCGACGAGCGCGCCGGTGATGATCAAGGCGGTGTTGCCGAGCGTGAAGCCGATTCCCGCCGCCGCCCAGCCGGAATAGGAGTTCAGCATCGAGATCACGACCGGCATGTCGGCGCCGCCGATCGGGACGATGATGAGGACGCCGAAGGCGAGCGAGAGGAGCACCACCAGCCAGAAGGCGAGATGGCTCTCCGTCGCCGCCAGCCGATAGATGAAGAGCACGATCAGCACGGCAAGCGCGATGTTGATGATGTGCCGCATCGGCAGGAGAATCGGCTTCCCGGACATGCGCCCGTCGAGCTTCAGGAAGGCGATGATCGACCCGGTGAAGGTGATCGCGCCGATGGCGACGCCGATCGACATCTCCACCAGCGCCTGCCCGTGGATCTCGCCGATCGTGCCGATGCCGAAGGCCTGCGGCGCGTAGAGTGCCGCGGCGGCGACGAGAACGGCGGCAAGCCCGACCAGCGAATGAAACGCGGCGACGAGCTGCGGCATCGCCGTCATTGCGATCCTGCGCGCGGTGACGGCGCCGACCGACCCGCCCGCCGCCATCGCCACGACCAGGAAGAACCAGGCGAAGAACCCCGCCGGCGGACTGCCGAAGAGCGTCGTCACGATGGCGATCGCCATGCCGATCATGCCGAACAGGTTTCCCTGCCGGCTTGTCACCGGATGCGAAAGCCCGCGCAGCGCCAAGATGAAGAGAACGCCGGCGACGAGATAGAGGAAGGCGGTGAGATTGGCGGACATCAGCGGGCCGCCTTCTCTTTCCGCTTGTACATGGAGAGCATGCGCTGGGTGACGAGGAAGCCGCCGAATATGTTCACGCTGGCGAGCATCAGCGCGAAGAATCCGAAGAAGCGGGCGATGACGGCGCCCTCGCCGATCAGATCGACGCCGACGGCGAGCAGCGCCCCGACCACGATCACCGAGGAGATGGCGTTGGTGACGCTCATCAGCGGCGTATGAAGTGCCGGGGTCACCGACCAGACAACGTAGTAGCCGATGAAGATCGCAAGAACGAAGATTGAGAGGCGGAAGACGAAGGGGTCGATCGCGCCGCCGCTCATCGCATGCGCGGCGGCACCGGCGCCGTCGAGCGCCGCTTCGTGCTGAAGCGCGATCTGCGCCGCCTGCTCCGCGGCAGTGTGCGCCTGCTCGGCCGCCGCGGCGGCGGCGTTCGCAGCCTCCTGGGCCTGGCGGACGGCCTGGTCGAGCGCCTCGTTCTCCATCAGCCCTCACCTCCTCCCACAGCCGGTGCCGGCTCGGCTTTCGGTGCGAAGGCCGGATGCACGATTGCGCCGTCCGCGGTCAACAGCGTCGCGGCCACGATCTCGTCGTCGCGCTTGATCGAAAGCGCCTTCGTCTCCTTGTCGATCATCGGCTCGACGAAGGCATAGATGTTGCGCGCGAGAAGCGCCGAAGACGACGCCGGGATGCGGCCCGCCATGTTGAGATGGCCGATGATGGTGACGCCGCCGACCTTCGCCACCTCGCCCGGCACCGCACCTTCCACGTTGCCGCCGCGCTCCACCGCGAGGTCGACGATCACCGAGCCGTCCGCCATTGAGGCGACCATCGCGGCATTGACGAGCTTCGGCGCCGGCCGACCGGGAATCAGCGCGGTGGTGATCACGATGTCCTGCTTGGCGATGTGGTCTTTCACCAGCGCCGCCTGCTTCTCCTGGTATTCCTTCGACATTTCCTTGGCGTAGCCGGCGGCGGTCTCGGCCGCCTTGAACTCCTCGTCCTCCACCGCGACGAACTTGGCGCCGAGCGAAGCAACCTGCTCCTTGGCGGCGGGACGCACGTCGGTCGCGGTGACGACCGCGCCGAGGCGGCGTGCCGTGGCGATCGCCTGCAGCCCGGCGACGCCCGCGCCCATTACGAAGACGCGGGCCGCCGGCACCGTGCCCGCCGCCGTCATCATCATCGGCAGCGCGCGGTTGAAATGCGCCGCAGCCTCGATCACTGCCTGGTAGCCGGCAAGGTTCGCCTGGCTCGACAGGACGTCCATGACCTGCGCGCGCGTGATGCGCGGGATGAGCTCCAGCGAAAACGCCATCACCCCGGATTCCGCGATGCGCTTCAGCGCATCCTCGTTGCCGTAGGGGTCCATCAGCGCGACGACGGCCGCGCCGCTCTTGTAGCCGGAAAGGTCTTCCGGCCGCCGAACCTTCAAAACAAGATCGGCGTCGGCAAGCGCCGCCTGGGTATTCTCCGCGATCGTCGCACCGGCGTCGCGGTAACGGTCATCGCCGATCCCGGCCGCCGCACCGGCTCCGGTCTCAACCGCCACGTCCGCGCCGAGCGCAACGAATTTCTTCACCGTCTCAGGCGTCGCCGCGACGCGTGGCTCGACCGCGGGGTCTTCTCGCAGAACAGCGACGCGCATGAAGAACCCGCTAGCCGAGCGTAAGGATCATGAACAGGAATCCGATGATCACGACACCGACGAGCGGATTGATCGACCCCTTCATGAACATGGAGGCGGTGGTGGCGATGAACATCAGCACGATCATCAGCACACCCAGCCAGAAGCCGTGCGCCGCGATCCCGAAGAGCGTCAGCGACTGCAAAATAGCGATTGTCGCCAGCGTCAGGACTTTCGTCATCGCGACGAAGCCGGCGAAAGTGCGCTGATGCTCGGCATAGTCCATCGGCGCGCCAAGCTCGACGGGTCCCGATTGCGTGTGTTCGGCCATGATGTCCCCAAGTGCGGCAGAAAGCGGTGGCAAGGCTTTAACACAGGGTCGGAAAACTGGGCAACGTGCCGGCGCGCCGCATCCCGCGCGGAATTCCGCCCCGTCAGCCGCGCGCTACACCGCCGCAGCCGGCGCCGCGTCCCGCCCGAAGCGCACGAACCGCCAGGCTGCATAAAGCCCGATCAGCGCCATCGGCAGGCAGGCGGCGAAAATCCAGAAACCCACCGCCTCCACCGTCTCCCGCGCGACCCGGTCGGCGAAACCGGCCGCATTGGCGACGATGCCGACATAGGCGGCGCCAAGCGCAAAGCCGATCTGCTGAAGCGTCGGCATTGCCGCGGCAGCGCGCGCCGTCTCCGCTCCCGATGCCAGCACCGTGACGCGCCGCAGGATAAAGGTCCAGGCGAGCCCGAAGCCGCTCCCCTCAAGAAGTGCGAGGAGCAGCACCGCGAAGAGCGGCCCGTGCGGGACGGCGAAGGCAAAGCCGACGATGCTGACGGTCAAGGCGCCCATCCCGGTCAGAATCAGCGCGCCGTCGTGCCGCTCCTTCGCGCCGGAGACGAGAATCGCCGTGACCGACCAGCCAATCGAGGACGCCGCCACCATGTAGCCGGCCACCAGCGCGGAGACGCCGTGAAGCGCCGTCAGCAGAAGCGGGCCGTAGACGCTGAAGGCGATCGTCGCGGAGGAAAATGAGAGAACCATCAGGAGCGCCGCTCCGACGCCATTGCGCGGATCGATCGGCCGGCGCGGCAAGAGCCGGGTCGCCTCGCGACGCCCGTCCATGCGCAGAAACAGCGCCAGGAGGACGAAGCCGACTGCGACGAGGAGCGGCGTCTCCAACGGGCGGATCGCGATTCCCGCCGCCGCGACGGCAAGGACACCGAGGGTCAGCACGCTCAAGCGCCAGACAGGCAGGCGCCCGGCGGCCGAAACCGCGCCGGCCGGTCGCTTCAGCGCAGCGCTGAGCCCGATCCAAACGGCAAGCACAAGCGCCTGCGCGGCAAAGAACCAGAAGCCGCCGCGCCACAAATCGAGATCGGCGAAGACGCCGCCGACAAGCGGACCGACGAAGGCGGCCACGCCCCAAAGGGCGGAGACCGCCGCCATGACGCGCGGCATCAGGGCGCGCGAGAAGAGCATCGAGACGGCGATGAAGGAAAGCGCCGCCAGTCCGCCGCCGCCGAGCCCTTGCGCCAGCCGCCCGACGAGCATCACCCACATTGCGGGCGCGAGCGCGCTGATCGCACAGCCGGCCAGATAGACGAGCGCGGCAGTCGCCATCGCCGGCCTCAGGCCATATCGCGTCGCGAGGAATGCGCCCGACGCGCCGGCGGCGATCGAGCCGATCTCATAGAGCGCCACGGTCCAGGCGACGAAGCGCGCACCGCCGATATCGGCGACGATGTCGGGCATCATCGTCGCCACCAAGAGGCTGTCCGCGGCGTGCAGCCACACGCCGATGCACACGATGACGAGGCGCGCGAGATTGCCTGCGCCAAGCAGCTCCCGCCAGCCCTCCGATCGGTGATCGCCCGCACTCATGCGGGAACGCTATCGGCGCTACGTCGCCGAAAGGCCAGCCGCGTGGAGCGCCTTTCCCTGCCTCTCTTCCAACGCCGCACGCTCGAAGCCTTCGATCTCCGCCTCAAAAAGACGATGGAAATTGAGCTCCGCCTTAAGATGCAGGAACACCGCCCCGAGCCCGACCGCGGCGCGGTTCATGAGCACGAATTCGCGCGGGATCGTCACCGGGCTCTTCGGCTTCAGCCGCTGCTTCACCTGCCACACCTCGCGCCGCCCGTAGGTGTGCGGGGCGATGCCATCGGCAATCGTACGCACCCGGTCGTCGAGGAGCGGCGCATAGATGAAGCGCGCCCAAAGGCTCAGCGTGTCGACAAGCTCGTCGTTGAGGTCGCGGAAGCCCCAGATCCGATAGGCCTCGGCGATCAGCGCTCGGTCGTCATGCTGGAAGCCACGATAAAGCGAAATCACACCTTCCACGAAACGCGGCGGGAAGATGCGGATGCAGCCGTAGTCGAGAAGATTGAGCCCCGCCGGAGGGCTCTTCCCGTCGCCCTCCTGGTAGACCGTGTAGTTGCCGAGATGCGGGTCGCCGTGGATCACGCCGTAGCGCGCGAAAGGCCGCCACCAGGCATGGAAGAGCGCAGTGGCGATCCGGTTGCGCTCCTCGAGCGGCCGGTCGACGAACCGAAAGAAGCCGCTCGCCGTCGAGCCAGGTCATGGTGAGAAGCCGCTTTGTCGAAAGCTCCGGCAGGAAGCCGGGCACGCGCACATCGTGGGCGTCGGCGAGCATCGCCGCGTAGAGGCGCATGTGGCCGGCCTCGCGCGCATAGTCGAGTTCTTCGCGCAGCCTCTCGCTCAGCTCACCGAGGATCTCGCGCGTGTCGATCTCCGGGCTGAAACGCCGCTGCACGGCAAGCACCACGCCGAGCTGGCTCAGATCCGCCTCGACCGCCGACTGCATGTCCGGGTATTGCAGCTTGCAGGCAAGCGCCGTTCCGTCGGGCGCGGTGGCGCGATGCACCTGGCCGAGCGAGGCGGCCGCCGCCGGCTCATGCCCGAAGCTCTTGAAGCGTTTTTCCCAGTCGGCCCCAAGCTCGGCGCGCATGCGGCGGCGGACGAAGGCCCAGCCCATTGGCGGGGCTTCCGCCTGCAGCTTCTGCAGCTCGAAGGCATATTCAGGCGGCAGCACGTCCGGCACGGTCGCGGCAAGCTGCGCGATCTTCATGATCGGGCCCTTCAGGCCACCGAGCATGCGGGCAAGCTCGATCGCTTGCGCGTTGCGGTCGAAGTCGCGTCCCATCGCGCGCGAGCCGACGGCGCGCGCCGCAAAGCCGCCGACGCCGGTGCCGACCCGCGCATAGCGCGCGAGCCGCCCCGAAAGTCGATTTCCTTCGTCGTCGTCGGAAGACATGCCGCCGTTAACTGGGATTCGCCGCGCCATAACGCAACTGGAACCGGCTCCCGCGCGTTTTGTCTTTCGCCGACTTATTGCAGCAATCCAGGGGGCGGCCGACTTGGCCTCGAATTCCTCACTTCTGCGCGCAGCGTCGCGGCGTGTCGAATTGCCGGGCGCCGGCGGCGCCTCCGGGCTTTTCGCGCTGGCGATGACCGTGATCGTGGTCGCCGCGCTCTATTTCGGGCGCGACCTCTTCGTGCCGCTGGCGCTTGCAATGCTCCTGAGCTTCGCGCTTGCGCCGCTCGTGCGCCGGCTGCGGCGTCTCCGCGTTCCAAACCTGCCGGCGGTGCTGGCCGTCGTCGCACTGGCCTTCATGGTCATTTTCGCGCTTGGCGCAGTCGTCGCGTGGCAGGCAGCCGATCTCGCCGAGCGGCTCCCGACCTACCGGCTGAATATCGAGACGAAGATCGATTCCCTGCGTCAGGCGCCGCCCGGCGCACGCATCTTCTCGCGCGCCGCAGACGTCGTGCGCGATATCGGCAAGAAGATTGAGCAGGAGGATGAGAAGGCCGCGGCGGAGAAATCCGTCGGCGCGGCGGAGAGCGAGGAGCCGAAGCCGCTGACGGTGCAGATCCAGCGGCCCGCCCCGACCTCCATGCAGATCATCTCCACGGTGCTTGGCCCGCTGCTGAGCCCGCTCGCGACGGCTGGCATCGTGATCGTCTTCGTGATCTTCCTGCTCTTGAAGCGGGAGGATCTGCGCGACCGCGTTATCCGGCTCGCTGGCTCGCGTGGCCTCCCGCGCACGACGCAGGCGCTCGACGATGCTGCGCAACGGGTTGGCCGCTATCTCCTGATGCAGCTCGTGGTGAACACCACCTACGCCATCCCGATCGGCCTCGGGCTGTGGCTGATCGGCATCCCCAACCCGGTGCTCTGGGGATTGCTCTGCGGGATGTTGCGCTTCGTCCCCTATATCGGCCCGGTCGTGGCGGCGTTCTTTCCGCTGGCGCTCGCGATCGCCGTCGACCCGGGCTGGACGTCGCTGCTCCTGACGGGGGCGCTCTTCATCGCCATCGAGCTAGTCATCAACAACTTCATGGAGCCCTGGCTCTACGGCGCGAGCACCGGCCTCTCGCCGATCGCGATCATCGTCGCGGCGGTATTCTGGACCTGGCTCTGGGGACCGGTCGGGCTCTTGCTCTCAACGCCGCTCACGGTCTGCCTCGTCGTTCTCGGCCGGCATGTGCCGCAGCTCGGGTTCCTCGACGTGCTCCTCGGCAACGAGCCGGCGCTCTCACCGCCGGCACTTCTCTACCGAAGGCTTCTCGCCGGCGACCCGAACGAGGCGACCGAGCGTGCGGAGGAATTCCTGCGCGAGCGCTCCCTCGACGATTTCTATGACGAGGTCGCCCTCCCCGCGCTCGGCCTCGCGGAAGACGACCGCGCCGCTCTGCATCTTTCCGACCAGCAGCGGGAGCGCGTCGCGGAAAGCGCCATGCTCCTGATCGACAATTTGGAGGAATGGGAAGAGCCGGCGCGGAAGAATGGCGAACCGGAGGAGCAGCGCGTTGCGGACGAGACAAGTCTGCTCAAGGATGTTCCCGTGCTCTGCGCCGGCGCGCGCGGCGCGCTCGATGAGGCGGCGGCGGCGGCATTGGCGCACCTACTCGAAGAGCGCGGCGCCGACGTAACGCTTCTTCCCGCGCAGTCACTGCAAACGACGGCGCTGAGGACCACCGATCTCGGCGAGCCCGCGATCGTCTTCCTCTCCTATCTCAACGCCGATTCCTTTGCGCATGCGCGCTTTCTGGTGCGGCGCATGCGCCGGCGGCTTCCCGACGCGCGGATCGTCGTCGGCTTCTGGACGTTCGAGCCGGCGGAAGCCGGACGCCGCGATCCACTGGAGGCGACCAGAGCCGACCGCGTCGTCACCACATTGAAAGAGGCGGTCGAGGCGACGGCCGCACTCCTTCCCGTGCCGGAATTGCCGGAGCAAGCCGTCGCGGAGTTGGCAGCGGCGGAAGCGTAACGCTTCGCGTCCCTCACGCCGGGGCTTTCTCCAGCGCCTCCAACTCGTCGATCAATCCTGCGATCACCGAGAGCCCCATCTGCCAGAAGCCGGGATCGCTGGCGTCGAGCCCGAAGGGCGCGAGCAGCTCCTTGTGGTGCTTGGTACCGCCCGCCTTGAGCATGGCGAAATACTTGTCCTGGAAGCCGCACTCCGCCTTCTCGTAGACGGCGTAAAGCGAGTTCACGAGACAATCCCCGAACGCATAGGCGTAGACGTAGAACGGCGAATGGATGAAGTGCGGGATATAGGCCCAGAAGGTGTCGTATCCCGGGCCGATGCGGATCGCGGGGCCGAGGCTTTCTTCTTGCACCTTCAGCCATATCTCGCCGAGGCGGTCGGTGGTGAGCTCCCCTTCGCGGCGCTCCAGATGCACGTGCCGTTCGAAGCTGTAGAAGGCGATCTGCCGCACCACCGTGTTGATCATGTCCTCAACCTTGGAGGCGAGCATGATCTTGCGCTCGCGCGCATCGGGTGCCGCGGCAAGCAGGACGCGGAAGGTAAGCATCTCGCCGAAGACGCTCGCCGTCTCCGCCAGCGTGAGCGGGGTCTGCGACATCAGCAGCCCCTGGTCGGCCGCCAGCACCTGGTGCACGCCGTGGCCGAGCTCGTGCGCGAGCGTCATCACGTCGCGCGTCTTCCCCTGGTAGTTCAGGAGCACATACGGATGCGCCGACGGCACGGTCGGATGCGCAAAGGCGCCGGGAGCCTTGCCCGGCCGCGTCGGCGCGTCGATCCAGCGCCGGTCGAAGAAGCGCTCGGCGATCGCCGCCATCTCCGGCGCGAAATCACCATAGGCCGTGAGCACGGTCTGCCGCGCTTCCTCCCAGTGCACGCGCCGGTCGCTCGCCTCGGGCAGCGGCGCGTTGCGGTCCCAATATTCCAGCTTGTCCTTGCCGAGCCAGCGGGCCTTCAGCGCATAATAGCGGTGCGACAGCCGCGGATAGGCGTCGCGAACCGCCGCCACCAGCGCATCGACCACCTCCGGCTCGACACGGTTCGACAGATGCCGCGCCGCCGCCACGTCCTTGAAGCCGCGCCAATCGTCGGAGATCGACTTATCCTTGGCGAGCACGTTGGTGATGTGCGCAAAGAGGCGGAGATTCTCCTTGAACGTCGCGGCAAGCGCTTCGGCGGCCTTCTTGCGCTTCGTCTCGTCGGGATCGACGAGGAGGTTCAGCGTCGGCTCGATCGGGAGCTTCTCGCCGTCGATGTCGAAGCGCAGCGACGCCATCGTCTCATCGAAGAGCCGATTCCAGGCGCCGCGTCCGGTGACCGACTTCTCGTGGAAGAGTTGCTCGATGCGGTCTTCGAGCTGATACGGCCGCTCCAGCCTGAGGTCGTCGAGCCAGGGCTTATAGACGGCGAGCGCCGGCGTCTTCAGCGCCGCGTCCAGGATCGCATCGTCGAGCCGGTTCAGCTCCAGCCCGAAGAACAGAAGATGCGTGGAGATGGTGGTGAGCTTGTCCTGCACGTCTCCGTAGAATTTCGCGCGCGTCGGATCGCTCGTGTCGCCGGCATGCACAAGCCCGGCGAAGCTCCCGAGCCGACCGAGAATCTCCTCGATCCGCTCAAACGCCGCGATCGCCTCGGCGAGCTTGGCGCCACCCTCCGGCGATTCGGCGAGGTCCTTGAGCTTGCCCTTGTAGCGCTCCTCAAAACCGCGCGCCTCAGCGGCCGAGCGCTCCAGATCGCGCTTTACCTCCGGCGCATCCATCGCCGGATAGAGATCGGAAAGATCCCAGACCGGCAGCGCCCCCAAATCCTCCGGTCTTTGTTCGGCCCGCGCATTCTTCGCCACGCTCATCGCTCCTCATTCCCGCAGCCGGCTAAGACACTTCGCCGGCTCGTAATCCGATCTTAACCGTAAGCGCAGACAGTGCGTCGGTTCGCGCGCCCGACAGCCGCCCGGCTGGTGATTCCACGGAAGGTGATATGGCAGTTCACGTCCTGGTCGTCGATGACGATCCCGCCGAACGCCGCCACACGGAAGAAATCCTTACCAAGCAGGGTCACTCGGTCGAGGGGGTCGAGAGCGGCGAGGCCGCGCTCCGGCGGCTTGCCCGCACGGACGCCGCGCCGGTTTCGGCAATGATCCTCGATCTGGTCATGCCCGACATGGACGGCATGGCGGTGCTGGAGCGGCTCTCGCGCCATTCGCTTTCGCTTCCCGTGATCGTGCAAACCGCGCCCGGCGGCGTCGATAGCGGCGCCTCGGCGATTCGCGCCGGTGCGGTGGACTTCCTGGTCAAACCGGTATCGCCGGAGCGCATGCGCGTCTCGCTTCTGAACGCGCTCAAGATCAGCGCGCTGGAAGGCGAGATTTTACGCATGCGGCTTTCGCGCACCGGCGCGCTCAGCCTCGGCGACATCGTCATGCGCTCCGCCGCGATGGAGCGCGTGAGCCAGCTTGCCGCTCGCGCCGCGCGCTCCGCGCTTTCGATTCTGCTTGAAGGCGAGCGCGGCGTCGGCAAGGAGCTTCTCGCCCGCGCCATTCACGGCTCGAGCGCACGCAAGAGCCGCCCCTTCGTTGGCGTACGATGCCACGGCTTCGGCTCCACCGATTTCAGCGCGGTCCTTTTCGGCGACGCCAGCGACGAGGAGACGCCGCGCGGCAAGATCCTGGAAGCCAGCGGCGGCACGCTCCTTCTCGACGACGTCGGCGGCCTGCCGCAGGAGACGCAGGCGCGCCTGGCACATTACCTTACCGACGCGGAGGCCGGGCGGCGGCGCCTGCCGCGCGGCGACGTACGCCTGCTCGCGACGACCGACAGGCGTCTCATCGACCTGGCCGGCGATGGGGCGATCCGCGAGGACCTCTACCACCGCCTGAACGTCTTCCCGATCTGGCTGCCGCCGCTGCGCGAACGGCGCGACGACATCCCGACGCTGGCGCGCGGCCTGCTTGCCCGGCTGGCGGCCGAAGCCGGCCGCCCCGGCATTTCCGGCATCTCGGCACGGGCGATGGAGCTTCTGGTCGCGCATAGCTGGCCCGGCAACATCCGCGAGCTGGAGCACACCATCTTTCGCGCCATCATGCTTTCGGAGGGCGGCGAGCTCACGCCGAGCGCCTTTCCCTCCGTGCCGGGCGGCGAAATGCCCAACTTGGCGGCAGAGGCCACCGTCGGTGTTGCAGCATGGGAACAGGTCCGCCTGGAACCCGTTGTTTCGGAGGCGCCTCGCGCTGACAGGACGGGGCTCGCACGCTATGGTGTTGCGAGACTCCTCGACGAGCGCGGAGAGTTGCGGTCGTTTGGCGTCTTGGAAGAGGAAGTGATCCGGTTCGCGATCGGTCACTATGGCGGTTGTCTGAGCGAGACAGCCCGGCGGCTCGGCATCGGCCGATCGACCCTGTACCGGAAGATGAAGGACTACGGAATTGTGCCGGACGCGCTAAAAGAGATGGCGCGCGCCTAGCAAAGCGGAAGGCTCGACAATGAGAGTATTGCGTATTGCCGTCCTGATCCCCGCCCTCGCATGCTTTGCATGGCCGGCCCATGCGCGGATCGATACCGACCAAATCGAGCGCCCCTCCGTGGTGGACACCTCCGCGTCGATGCAGCAGGACGCGGTCAAGGCGGCGCTCAAATCGCTGAGCGACGCGGACGATCCGGTCGAGAAGATCGTGGTGGAGGGCGTTCGCGACTTCTATGCCGCGCGCGACTTCGCGCCGCTCTGGCTTGGCGACCGCGACACCACGGCGAACGTGACGGCCCTGCGCGCGATAATGGATGCAGCCGCCGATTACGGCCTCGATCCCACCACCTATACGACGCCCGAGCTTGCCGCGGCGGACAGCTACGATAGCGACGGCCTGGCCATGGCGGACGTGGAGTTCAGCCAGGTCGTGGCGCGCTTCGTCACGCATGTCGCGTCAGGCAGGATCCGTCCTTCCGACATCGGCGAGTTGATCACGCTGAAGCCCGAGCGGCCCGATATTAGCGAGGCGCTGACGCGTCTTTCGGCCTCTTCCGACGTGGCGACCGACATCGCCGCCTACGAGCCGCCGCAAGACCAGTATCGTCTGCTCAAGGCGACGCTCGCCAAGCTTCGCGAGGACGGCGCCAGGGCCAAACGGATCGTCGTGCCGGAAGGCGAACTTCTGAAGCCCGGCGAACGCGACGCGCGCGTGCCGCTGCTCCGCGCCCGTCTCGACGTTCCCGTCGCGCAGGCGAAAGGGACCGTCACTGTCGCCTCAGCCGAAACGAGCGGCGATGCGATCGGGGAGGTGATCGACGATACGGCGACCGCCGCCGCGGACGCGCAATCCGCTGCCGACCCGGAAATCTATGATGCGGCGCTCGTCGACGCTGTGCGCACCTTCCAGGGCGAGCACGGCCTCAACCAGGACGGCATTGTCGGGCCGAACACGCTCAACATCATGAACGGGCGCAGCAACGACGACAAGATCGCCTCCATCACCGCCAACCTTGAGCGCTGGCGCTGGATGCCGCGCGATCTCGGCCCCTTCCACGTCTTCGTCAACGTGCCGGAATTCAAGGTGCGCATCGTGGAAGACGGAACGGTCGTGCACGAGACGCGTGTCATCGTGGGCAAACCGACGAACCGGACGCCGACCTTCTCCAACGAGATGAGCCACCTCATCGTCAATCCCTACTGGAACGTCCCCGCCTCGATCGTGCAGAACGAGCTGGCGCCGGAGCTGAACTCCAATCCGGCGGGATTCGCCCGTCACGGCTATCAAGTGTTCACCAACGTGCGCGGCAAGATGCGCCAGATCGACCCGCGCTGGGTGGCCTGGTACGGGGTCGGTGCGCGGCAGTTGCATATCCGCCAGGTGCCCGGCGACAACAACGCGCTTGGCCGGATCAAGTTCATGTTCCCGAATCAGCACTCGGTCTATCTGCACGACACGCCGTCAAAGAGCCTGTTCAAGCGCGATTTCCGCGCCTTGAGCCATGGCTGCGTGCGTGTGGAAAACCCGTTCGACTTCGCCGATGCCCTCCTCACCGTGGCGAAGCCGGATTGGAACTCCGACCGGCTCAAGAAGCTCTTTGGTCCGGCGGAACGGCGCGTGGACCTCGATACGCATGTGCCTGTGCACTTGGCCTATTTCACCGATTGGGCGGAGGCGGACGGCACGCTGCGCCACTTCCAGGACATTTATGGTTACGACGGGGAAATGTCAGCCTATCTCGGCTCCTGAGCCGGAAGAGCCCGGATTTCGCCCGAATCGTCCACCGGGTGCCGCAATTCTGCCACAGCCCGAATTTTAATTCCGGGTTAAGCAACTTACGCGACGATTGCGCCCACTGCCGTCGGGGAAGGGCGACCCCCAAAAATCCAGAGGGCGACCGCGTTTGAGACTTCCGACCGCACACCTATCGATCGGGCTGTCTTTTGGGCTGGCTATCAGCCTCTTCTTCGTATCGATCGTCGCCATGCCGGCGCAGCCCGCGCAGTCTCGCGAGCCCGATCACACGCTGAAGCTCTTCTTTGGCCACACCGGCGAGCGCGCCGAATTCACCTTCAAGCGCAACGGCCGCTACGATCGGACGCAACTCGACAAGATTAACCATTTCTTGCGCGACTGGCGGCGCAACGAAACGATCCACATGGATCCGCACCTGCTCGACCTCGTCTGGGCGATCTACCAGAAGAGCGGCTCGCACGATTTCATTCACGTCGTCTCCGCCTACCGTTCGCCCACCACCAACGAGATGCTGCGCAAGCGTTCGAGCGGTGTCGCCAAGAACAGCCAGCACCGGCTCGGCAAGGCCATGGACTGGTTCGTGACCGACGTGCCGCTTTCCAAGCTGCGCGAGGTCGCCATGAAGATGCAGGGCGGCGGCGTCGGCTACTATCCGCGCTCCGGCTCGCCTTTCATCCATACCGACACGGGCAATGTCCGCGCTTGGCCGCGCATGTCGCGCCAGCAGCTCATCGCGCTCTTCCCCAACGGCAACACGCTGCACCTGCCGGCCGACGGCAAGCCGCTGCCGGGCTACGAGAAGGCCCTCGCCCAGCGCAAGGCCTCCAGCGGCACGGCGCTTGCCTATCTGGAGACGGAGCCTTCGAACGACGCAGGCGGCGGCAGCACCGACAGCGACACCAAGAGCTGGCTCGCCCGCGTCTTCCCCGGCGATACCGGCAATAACGGCGGCAATGACGCCGGCGACGACGAAGACGCGGCCGAAACCGCCCCCGCTACGGCCGCGCCATCCGCCGCTCCGGCGCCAGCGCTCGCAGCAGCGACGACGGACGATCTCGACGTGCGCACGCCGCGCGCTCGCCCGACCCGCGAGACGGAGATGGCGGCGGCCGAAACGTCGGCCCCGTTCACCGTCGCCGCGGTCGATACCGATGCGATGACGATGCTGGTCATGCCGGCGCTGACGGATCGCGCCTTGGCCGGCACGCTGAGCCCCGATGCAGTCGGAATCGGCGCGCCGCGTCCGCGCCCAGCGACGCCGGGCCCCATTACGCCGGCGAAGGACGCAATCGCCACGCTTCTTTCGCCCGCCGCCGGCGAGCAACCCCCCGCTCCGCAGCGTCCGGTCGAGCTTGCCTACGCTCCCGCCGCCGACACCGCCGCCGATTCCGTCGTCGTCTCCGATGCCGATCGCGCGATCCTGCAGGCCTTCGCCGCCGCGACGTCGGAAACCGTCGAGGAGGCCGACGCGCGGCTCGCCGACGCTCTGAGACGCCGCGCCGCCGGCGCCAAGCCGACGACCGCCGAGCCCGGAGGCGCCGTGATCCTGGCTTCGGCCGAGCTGCCCGGCTACGACACCGACGAGGACGCGCTCCTCGATCTCATCGACTCCACGACGCCGCCCGATCCCAAGTCCGCCAGTCTCGCAATGCCGCAACCGCAGGACGCCAACGGCTTCTACGTGGCGCCGGAGGGTGCCTCGGAAGTCTCCGATCTGCGCGGCGATTCCGGTCCGCCGGTCGATCACTTCGCCCAGAATCGCGACGCGCCCTCGAAAGACGAAGAGGGCTTCTTCACCAAGCTCTTCGCCAGTCTGATCGAATAGGCCTCCGGGCGGAATCGACCGCGACGACGCGCGCCTGTATCAAGGGGCGCAATGGCTTTCGATCTGGAACTCGGTCCTCTTGTCGATCGGATCGGCGTGCGCCGCTTCGGCGCGGCGCTCCGCCGCAACCTCTCTCACAATCTCAAAACGACGCGCGCGCTCTATCTGCGCCGCCGACGCGACCTTCGCTTCCGCCTGGTTCCCTACGACGGGGCGCAGATCGCAAACGCGGCGGTGGTCGTCTTCTCCCTCCTCGCCGTGCTCGTCTTCGTCTGCGACCCGCTTCTCGTCGCGTGGCAGACGAGCCTCCCGCGCGGCGTCGTGCATTTCTTCGACGACGTCACGCGCTTCGGAAAATCCGACTGGATCCTGATCGGCACCGGACTCTTCGTGCTCGTCATGCTGTTCCTCGATTGGACGGCGCTGCACGCGCGGCTTAGGGCGAAGCGCGCGGTGCGCGCACTGGCCGCGCTCTATGTCTTCGCCTCCGTCGCGACCGCCGGCATCGTCTCGAACGTCGCGAAATACGTGATCGGCCGGGCGCGGCCGACGCATTTCGCGGACACCGGAACGTTCTCGCTCGATTTTTTTTCGGGGGACGCAAGCTGGGCGAGCTTTCCGTCCGGCCACGCGACGACGGCGATGGCGCTCGGCCTGTCGCTGGCCTTGCTCTTCCCGCGCTTTCGCTGGGTTTTCCTGTCGATCGGCTTCTGGATAGCGGTGAGCCGGCTCTTCGTCCGCGCGCACTATCCATCCGACGTGCTCGCCGGATGTCTCGTCGGCGCGCTGAGCGCATGGCTCATCGCCCGCGCGCTGGCGCGCCACCGGCTCGTCTTCGGTTTCGACAGGTCGGGAAGCCTCGTGCGCCGCAAGGGCGCGTCCGGCCGACTTATGTGACGGCGCGCGTTAGGGCGTTTCCATTACGATCAAATCGGAATGGATGCCCTATCCCTTGAGCATGATCTTATCCGAAAACCGGCATCCACTTTTCGGGATCATGCTCTAGGCCGCTTCCGACGCCGGCGCCATGCCGAGCGCGTGCAGATAGAGATCGAGCAGGGCCTCTTCCTCTTGCCGCTCGGCGGTGTCCTTTTTGCGCAGGCGGATGACCTGGCGCATGATCTTGGTGTCGAAGCCCTGGCCCTTCGCCTCTGCGAAAACGTCGCGGATGTCGTCGGCGATGGCTTTCTTCTCCTCTTCAAGCCGCTCGATCCGCTCGATCAGCGACTTGAGCTGTCCGGAGGCCACGGTCCCCGAACCGAGGGACGCGGAAGCTGCCGTGGGGGACATGTCGGCGGAAACGCCATTTTCGGCCATACGAAAACTCCTCATGCGATGCGTCCGGCGTGCCCGTCCGCTCCGCCGAGGTCAACACCTCACGGCCGGCAATCCTCACTATCCAAAGGGTCAGCCGTGCGCGGGTCGATTTTTCTCGAAATCCGCCTTCGCCGATGCCGGCGCGTCCGCCTGATATTTGGCGCGCCACTCGTCGTAGGGCATGCCGTAGACGATCTCGCGGCTCGCCTCCTTGGAAAGCGCCAGGCCCTCGGCCTCGGCCGCTTCGCGATACCAGTTGGAGAGGCAGTTCCGGCAGAAACCGGCAAGGTTCATCAGGTCGATGTTCTGCACGTCGGTGCGTTCACGAAGATGCTCCACGAGCCGGCGGAACGCAGCCGCCTCAAGCGCCGTGCGTGTGGCGTCGTCCAAATCAGGCATGGTCCACTCCTTGCCCTTTCGCGTCGTCGTCGGAAGCCGAGCCGTAATGCCGGATTTGGTGCACTGACGGGTCGGCGACGATCTCTTTCAGGATCGGCTCCAGCCGATCCGCCCATTCCTGCACGCCGGCCGGCGTGTCGATCAGGTCGTTACGCACTTCAAGCAGCGCATGCGCGAGCCCACGGCTCGTTCCATGCCGGTACATGGTGTCGTTCATCAGCGATCCCAAATAAGGCTCGTTATCGCCGATCCTGAGGCCATGCTCGGCGCTGAGCCCATCGAGCAGCGGGCGGGCAAGACGCGGGTCGCGGTCCCAGAGGATGCCGGCATGCCAGGGGCGCCGCGTGCCCTTCCAGTCCGGCGTGTAGGAGTGCACGGAGAAGAGCGCCGGGGGAACGCCGTTCCGCAGCATCGATTCAAGCCGCGTCTCGATCAGCGCGTGATAGGGCCGGTAGAAGCGCTTGAGCCGCCGTTCGCGCTCTTCGGCATCCGCGTGGCGATTGCCGGGAATGACCGCGCCGTCGGAAAGCCGCATCAGAAGCGTCGGGTCGTCCTCGCCGCGGTTCGGGTCGATCAGGAGGCGGGAGAAGCGCGTCAGGATCGCCGGCGCACGCAATCGCTCGGCAAGCTCGCGGGCGAGCGGATCGACGCCGATATCGTAGGCGATGTGGCGGCGAAGCTCCGTATCGGGAAGGCCGAGGTTGCCGTATTCCGGCGGAATGTGGTTGCTCGCGTGGTCGACGATGATGATCAGCCCGCCGGCGAGATCGCCGTGGAGCTCCTCGTAGGAATCGGACCGTGGCGGAGACCCGGCGTCGGCCGGTTCCTTCTTCATGCTTTGGCGCGCCTCGGGAAGACGAAAACTAACGGCTCGCATGGGGCCGCCACCGCATGATAGGGGGAGCCGCGCCCGCCTTCCAGTGCACGCCCGCACGCGTCCCGCGAATTGTCCATGGCTCCACCCGCCGCTCCTCCTCCCTCCACGTCCGAGACCGCGCGTGCGCTCTGCCGGCGCATGTTCGACGCAGCGGTGGCGCGGGCGCAGCCGGCGATCTGTCTGCCGCCCAATTTGCCGCAGGCACCGAAAGGAAGGCTCTTGGTGCTCGCCTGCGGGAAGTCCGGCGCGCACATGGCCGAGGTTTGCGAGGCGCACTATCTCGACGGCGGCGGCCTCGCGCCGGAGCGGCTCGTCGGCATCTGCGTGACACGGCACGGCTACGGCCGGCCGCTCCGCCGCATCCGCTGCGTGGAGGCCGGGCACCCGGTGCCCGACGCCGACGGCCTCAAGGGCGCCGCCGACACGCTCGCGCTCGCCGCGGAGGCCGGTCCGGACGACCTCGCCCTGGTGCTCATCTCCGGCGGCGGCTCGGCCAATTGGGTCGCGCCCGCGGAAGGGCTGACGATCGACGACAAGCAGAGGCTCACCAAAGCGCTCCTCGCCTCCGGCGCCCCGATCTCCGACATCAATACGGTCCGCAAGCATCTCTCGCGGATCAAGGGCGGACGCCTCGCCGCTCGCCTCTATCCGGCGCGGTCGCTGACGCTGGCCATCTCCGACGTGCCGGGCGACGACCCTTCCATCATTGCCTCCGGCCCGACCGTGCCCGACCGGACAACCTGCGCGGATGCGCGCGCGGTGCTTGAGCGATGGGAGATCGCGATCCCTCCCAAGATCGGCGCGGTGCTGGACAGCGCCGCTTGCGAGACCCCGAAGCCGGGCGATCCGGTGTTTTCCACCGCCGATTATCGCATCGTCGCGCGCCCGGCGGATTCCCTTGAGGCGGCCGCCGCGATCGGACGCGATGCGGGATACGACGTCGCCGTCCTCGGCGACGCGCTCGAAGGCGAAGCCTCCGAGGTCGGAGCGGCCCACGGCCGCATGGCGCTTGAAGCGCTCGCCGCCGGTCGCCGCGTCATTCTCCTGTCGGGCGGCGAACTTACGGTCACCGTGCGCGGCAACGGCAAGGGCGGCCCCAACCAGGAATATGCCCTGGCGCTCGCGACTATCATCGATGGAGCGGACGGGATCACGGCGCTTGCCGCCGACACCGACGGCACCGACGGCGGCAGCGGCGCTTCGACCGACCCCGCCGGCGCGTTCGCAGATGCAACATCTGTGGCGCGTGGTATGGCGCAGGGCCTCAATGCCGCCAACTTCCTGAAAAATAATGACTCAATGCGGTTTATTAACCGAATCGGTGACCTGCTGGTCACCGGGCCGACAGGGACAAACGTCAACGACCTGCGCTGTGTCGTCGTTGACAAGGGAAATGCCGACGGGCAATAAAGTTTAAGGATTTAGTAGGTATGCGCCCAACGGAGAAGGGTGGGGCAATGAAGCTTCTCCGCCGCTGCGGAATCGTCGCCCTGTTGTGCGCAGCGTACCCGATTTTCGTCGCCACCCCCTCGAAAGCCGACCTCAGGGTCTGCAACAAGACCACGAGCCGCGTCGGGATCGCCATCGGCTACAAGGCCGATCGCGACTGGACGACGGAAGGCTGGTGGACGGTCGATTCCGACTCCTGCGCCACGCTCCTCACCGGACCACTCAACGGCCGTTATTACTACATGTATGCCGTGGACTACGATCAGGGCGGCGAATGGGGCGGCAACAGCGCCTTCCTCTGCACGCAGGAGAAGGAGTTCACCATCCAGGGCGTCAGTGATTGCGTCGCCCGGGGCTATCAGAAGACCGGCTTCTACGAAGTCGACACCGGCAATCAGGAGAGCTGGACCATTCAGCTTACCGAGCCCACAAGCCGGGGTATCGGAGGCCGATGAGACGCCGTCGCAAGATCAAGATCCTCGCGACCCTCGGGCCTTCATCCAACACACCTGAAACGATCGAACTGCTCTACCAGGCGGGAGCCGATCTCTTCCGCATCAACATGAGCCACACCTCGCACGAGGCGCTCCAGGCTCTGGTCGGAATGATCCGTGACGTGGAGGCCACCTACGACCGCCCCATCGGCATCGTCGCCGATCTGCAGGGGCCAAAGCTCAGGATCGGTAATTTCGAGAATGAATCCATCGAACTGATAAAGGGCCAGAAATTCGTCCTCGACGGCGACCCGGAGCCCGGCGACGTCGAGCGCGTCTGCCTCCCGCATCCGGAAATCCTTTCCGCCCTGGAGCCCGGCCACGCCGTGCTCCTGAATGACGGCCGCGTCCGCCTCAAGGTGCTGAAGGTGGAGAAGGACCGCGTCGTGACCGAGGTGGTGCAGGGCAAGACGCTTTCCGACCGCAAGGGCGTCAGCCTGCCCGACACGATGTTGCGTTCCGGCGCATTGACCGACAAGGACCGCCGCGATCTCGACGCCGCGCTCGCCGCCGAGGTGGACTGGGTCGCGCTTTCCTTCATCCAGCGTCCCGACGACATCGCCGACGCGCGCAAGACGGTGAAGAACCACGCCGGCATCATGGCCAAGATCGAGAAGCCGCAAGCGCTGCACCATCTGGAGGCGATCATCGAGCTTTCCGACGGCGTCATGGTGGCGCGCGGCGACCTCGGCGTGGAGATGCCGCTTGAATTGGTGCCCGGCGTGCAGAAGCAGATCACCCGCATGGGAAGGCGCATGGGCAAGCCCGTCGTGGTGGCGACGCAGATGCTGGAAAGCATGATCTCGGCGCCCGTCCCCACGCGCGCCGAGGTGTCCGACGTTTCGATCGCCGTCTTCGAAGGCGCGGACGCGGTGATGCTCTCGGCGGAATCGGCCGCCGGCGAATATCCGGTGGAGGCCGTCGCCACGATGAGCCGCATCGCCGACGCGGTGGAGGAGGATCAGCTCTACCCGTCGATCATCCAGGCGCAGCGGCCGGCACCGGAATCGACCGGCGCCGACACCCTCACCTTTGCGGCACGGCATATCAGCGAGACGCTCGGGCTCGCCGCGATCGTCTGCTACACCACCTCAGGCTCGACCGGCATCCGCGCCTCGCGCGAACGGCCGGGGGTGCCGATCATCGCACTGTCGCCGATGCGGCGTACGGCCCGTCGCCTGTCGATGGTTTGGGGGCTCCACTGCGTGGTGACGGAAGACGCGCGCGACATCGACGAGATGGTCCACCGCGCTTGCGCGATCGCCTTCCGGGAGGATTTCGCCGAGCCCGGCCAGCGCATCATCATCACGGCGGGCGTTCCATTCGGCACGCCGGGCGCGACGAACCTGTTGCGGGTCGCCTTCATCGGCTCCGACGGGATGACGGGTATCTGACGCCTATCGACAGGGCTTACCGATAACAGGGCTGTCGAAATCGAAGGCCGCAGCGCCCAGCGCCGTCAGATGGAGGGGCCTTCGGTCTCCTTCTCCAGCTTCTTCAGCGTATCCTCGACCTGGCCAAGCCGCGGATCGATCTCCAGCGCATGCTTGAAGACGCGGATCGCCTGCTGCTTGCGGTCAAGCGCCTGCAGGATCATTCCGAATCCGGCCAGCGCTCCGAAGTGCCGCGGCTCAAGCGCCAGCGTCGAGCGGAGGTCGGCAAGCGAGGCGGAGTAGTCGTCGATCAGATAGTAGACGGTGGCGCGCTTGTTCCACGCCTCGGCGAAGTCCGGCTTGATGACGATGATCTGGTCGAGGAGGTCGAGCGCGAGCTTGTAGTTCTTCGCCTCTATCTCCTCCACCGCCCAGGACAGAAGCAGGTCTGCGGTGGCGCTGCCGGAATGGCTGAAGCGCCGGAGGATCTCCCGCTCGACGCGGCCGCCGGCCGGGCTCGTGGCGTTCTCCTTGAGCCGCGCGAAAAGATCGTCGAGCGACATCTCCGAGATGATGCGCGGGGTGAGAAGCGGCCGTGCTCCCTCGATGTCGGCGCGTGCCGGCAGGGCGAACGAGACGGCGAGGAAAGCGGCAAGGATCAGCCAATTCATGGCCGGGAGACTAAGCCGCCCGGCCGATGACGTCAAAACACGATCTTGAGGATGCGGCCGAACCGGCGACCCCGGGAGACCCGGGCCGGTTAACCCTGGCGGGCTAGCCCTGGCGCGCCTTGTAGCGCTTCTGCGTCTTGTTGATGACGTAGACGCGGCCTTTGCGGCGAACCAGGCGGTTTTCGCGGTGGCGCTTCCGCAGCGAGCGGAGCGAATTCTTGATCTTCATGAGACTGTTCCCGCGCGCAGCCGCGCGCCAAAATCCGAGCGCTGCACATAGGGAATCCGGGGCCGAATTGTCAATGGCCGGGGCCAAAAACCCGGCTCAAAGCGGTGTCGGCGCATTGCCTTCCGCCCGCATCTGCAGGCAGCGGAAGAGGTCCTCGTCGCGGATGAGGCCGCTGACAGCGCCCTCCTCGCACACCACGAAGGGCCCAGTATGCTTCAGCCGGGCGTCGATGAGGGCGCGGAGCGGCGTATCCGCGCCGACCGTGATGACGGCGTGGCGCGGCGCGCTTTCCACGTCCTCCAGCGCCACTACCGGCACGACCTGCCCGTTGCGCTTCGCCTCGCCTGCCGCCGTCAGCGTCAGCTCCTCGTCGATCCGCGTCTCGGCGCCGCTCTTCGGAAGCTCCTCGAACGACGTCATCACCTCCTGGGCGCGAAGCACGTTGAGCGGGTTCATATGGGCGACGAAGTCGCGCACGTAGTCGTTGGCGGGCTTCAGCACGATGTCCTGCGGCGGACCGTATTGCACGATGCGGCCCGATTCCATGATGGCGATCCGCGTGCCGATCTTCAGCGCCTCGTCGAGATCGTGGCTGACGAAGACGATCGTGCGCTTCAATTGCCTTTGAAGCTCCAGGAGCTCGTCCTGCAGCTTGGTGCGGATCAGCGGGTCGAGCGCGGAGAACGGCTCGTCCATTAGGAGGATCGGCGCATCCGTGGCGAAGGCGCGGGCGAGCCCCACGCGCTGCTGCATGCCGCCGGAGAGCTCCTCGGCATATTTCGTCGCCCAGGGCGTGAGCCCGACAAGCTCGAGCTGCTTCATGACGCGCTCGCGCCGCTCCTTCTCCGGCACGCCGGCGAGCTCCAGGCCGAAGCCGGCATTCTCCGCCACCGTCCGCCACGGCAGCAGCGCGAATTGCTGAAACACCATCGCCACGCGGTGCATGCGGATGCGGCGAAGCACGTCGGCGTCGCAGGCTGCGACGTCGACCATCTTGTCGTCCTCCCTGACGTGGACGGTGCCGCGGATCGGGCGGTTCAGCCCGTTGACGGCGCGCATCAGCGTGGACTTGCCGGAGCCGGAAAGCCCCATCAGCACCGTGACCTCGCCCTCGCCGACGTCGAGAGTGGCATCGGCGACGCCGAGGATCGCGCCGCATTCGGCAAGAATCTCGTTGCGCGTCTTGCCCTGATCGAGAAGCGTGAGCCCCTCCGTCGCGCGGTTGCCGAACATGATGTCGACGTTCTTGAAGGCGACGGCTGTCTCGGTCATTGCGGAGGGCTCACTTGCGCTCGCCGCCCGGCGCATCGCCGATGCGGCAGACCCGGTCGAGGATGATGGCGAGCACCACGATGGCGAGGCCCGCCTCGATCCCCATCGGGATGTTGACCGTGTTCAAGGCGCGCACCACCGGCTTGCCGAGGCCGTTCGCGCCGATCAGCGCCGCGATGACCACCATCGAGAGGCAGAGCATGATGCATTGCGTGAGCCCGGCCATGATCGACGGCCAGGCGGCGGGAAGCTCCACCTTCCAGAGAAGCTGGCGCTTGGTCGCGCCGAAGGCCTCGCCCGCCTCGATGAGCTGGGTCGGCACGGAGGTGATGCCGAGATGCGTCAAGCGGATCGGCGCGGGAATCGCGAAAATCACGGTGGTGATCAGCCCCGGCGCGAGACCGAGCCCGAAAAGCACCAGCGCCGGGATCAGATAGACGAAGGTCGGCAGCGTCTGCATCAGGTCGAGCACGGGCCGAAGCAGCTTGAAGAGCCAGTCGCGGTGCGCCGCCGCGATGCCGATCGGAACGCCGATCCCCATAGCGACGGCGGCCGAGCCGATGACCAGCGCCAGCGTCTCTATCGTCTCTTTCCACAGGCCCTGGTTCAGGATGTAGAGGAGGCCGATCACGACGCCGAGGGCGATCTTCCATGAGCGGTGGAGCAGGTAAGCGAGCCCCGCGATCAGAATGACCACGACCAGAGGAGGCGGCCACAGAAGCGCGTGGATGAACATCTCAAGGACGGTGGAGATGCCGGTGGACAGGCCGTCAAAAAACCAGTCGAGCCAAGTCGTGAGGAAGTTGAAGAACTGCTTGCCCCACTGGCCGACGGGAATCTTGTAGGCGGTGAACCACTTCTCCATGCGCTCTCCCCCCGCGGCGCGCCGCTACCTCCTCCACCCAACCCCCGGGAAGAGCGTCGGGGCCTGCGGCGCGCGGCCGCGGACCCCGTTCGCAAGCCTCAGGAGCCGAGTGCGCTCTTGACGGCCGCCATGGCGTCGCCGCCGTCATAGGTCGTCACGCCGTCGAGCCATGGCGTGACAGCGTCGGGATTGGCCTTCAGCCAAGTCATCGCGGCCTCGTTGGCGTCGGTGCCCTTCAGGATCTCGTCCATGATCTTGTTCTCCATGGACAGGCTGAACTTGAGGTTGGCGATGAACTTGCCGGCATTCGGACAGTCGTTCGTATAGCCGGCCCGCACATTGGTGTGGACGGTGGCGGCGCCGAAGCCGGAATCGCCCATTCCGTCGAGATAGGTGATGGCCATCTCGCCCATCACCGGATGCGGCGTCCACCCGAGGAAGACGATCCAGTCCTTGCCCTTCATCGCCTTCTCGGCCTGCGAGAGCATGCCGGCCTCCGACGATTCCACGAGCTCGAAGCCGTCGAGGCCGTTGGCGGCGTCGTCGATCATGCCGAGCACGATGCGGTTGCCGTCATTGCCCGGCTCGATGCCGTAGATCTTGTGGTCGAACTCGTCGCCGTGCTTGCCGATGTCGGTGAGGCTCTTAACGCCGGCGTCGGCGACATAGGTCGGGACCACGAGACCGTAGCCGGCGCCTTCGAGGTTCTCCGAGATCGACTCCACAGAGCCGTCGTCGAGGAAGGGCTGCACGTCGGCGGCCATGGACGGCATCCAGTTGCCGAGGAAGACGTCAATGTCCTTGTTCTTGAGCGAAGCGTAGGTCACCGGCACGGAAAGCACCTGCACTTCCGGATCGTAGCCGAGCGCCCCGAGGATGACGGAGGAGACCGCCGTCGTCGCCGTGATGTCGGTCCAGCCGACATCGGAGAAGCGCACGGCCTTACAGCTTTCCGAATCCTGCGCGAGCGCGGAACCCGCCGATACGGCGACCGCCAGCGCCGCCAAGGCGCACCCCTTCACGAATACCTGCATGGAATCTCCCTCCGACCTGGCTGCGCGACCGCCCTTCCGAAGCCGGCGGCTGCGCCTCTAGGCCATCGAAACATCAATGCCAAACCCTGGCAAGCGTATCTTGATTGATCGATCAATCAAAAACCGATAATCGGATTCCGGGTCGCATCCCCGGGGAGAGCGAGGTCGAGAATGCCGCGGATCGGTATGGAGCCCGTGCGCCGCAAGGCGCTGATCGCGGCTGCGATCGACGCCATCCACGACCGCGGCATGGGCCAGGTCACGATGGGCGAGATCGCGCGCCGCGCCGGCGTTTCGGCGGCACTCGCGCATCATTATTTCGGCGGCAAGGACCAGCTCCTCCTTGCCACGATGCGGCATCTCCTGACCGAGCTCGGCGACGAGATCCAGGTGCGGTTGGCCGCGGCGAGGACACCGCGGGAGCGCATCGCCGCGGTCGTGCGCGGCAACTTCGCCGCCTGCCAGTTCCGTCCCGCCGTGATCTCCGCGTGGCTCGCCTTCTACGTGCAGGCGCAGAACGATCCGGAGGCGCGGCGCCTCCTGCGCATCTACCGCCGCCGCCTGGAAAGCAACCTCCTCTATCCGCTGCGCGAGCTCACGACGCGGGAGCGTGCGACGCGCGTTGCGGAAACCGCCGCGGCGCTGATCGACGGGCTTTGGATCCGCCGTTCGCTCGCCGACATAAGCCCCGACCCGGACGGTGCCGCCCAGCTCGTCGAGGACGCGGTGTTCGAGGCCCTCAGGCGCGCCGATGCCTGAAGCGGACTACATCATCGTCGGCGCCGGCTCCGCCGGCTGCGCGCTCGCCGACCGGCTCTCGGAGGACGGCAAGAACAGCGTGCTCGTGCTCGAATATGGCGGCAGCGACGCCGGCCCGCTGATCCAGATGCCGGCGGCCTTCTCCATTCCGATGAACATGCGCGCCTACGATTGGGGCTACAGCACCGAGCCGGAACCGCATCTCGGCGGAAGACGCCTCGCCACGCCGCGCGGAAAGGTGGTCGGCGGCTCCTCCTCCATCAACGGCATGGTCTTCGTGCGCGGCCACGCGCAGGATTTCGACCGCTGGGAGGCGGCCGGCGCCAAGGGCTGGGCCTTCAAGGACGTGCTCCCCTACTTCAAGCGCATGGAGACCGCGCATCTGAACGGCGCGGGCGAGAGCCTCGACAACGGCGCGCTGGGCTGGCGCGGCAAGGACGGGCCGCTCCACGTCACGCGCGGCGCCATGACCAACCCGCTCTATCGCGCCTTCACCGAAGCCGGGCTCCAGGCCGGCTACTCCTTCACTGCGGACTATAACGGCGCCAAGCAGGAAGGCTTCGGCCCGATGGAGATGACGGTCTGGGAGGGTCGCCGCTGGTCGACGGCGAACGCCTATCTGAAGCCCGCCTTGAAGCGCCCGAACCTGTCGCTCCGCAAGGGGACACGCGCCGAGCGCATTCTCTTCGAGGGGCGCAAGGCCGTCGGCGTCGTTACCAGCCGCTGGGGCAACATGGAGACGCTGACCGCGAAGAAGGAGGTGATCCTCGCCGCCTCCGCCATCAACTCCCCGCAGCTTCTCATGCTCTCCGGCATCGGCCCGGCGGAGCATCTGCGCGGCAACGGCATCGACGTCGTGGTCAACCGGCCCGGCGTCGGCGGCAATCTGCAGGACCACCTCGAGGTCTATGTGCAGCAGGCCTGCGCAAAACCGATCACGCTCAACGCGCATCTCGGTCTTCTGGCGCGCGCCAGGATCGGGCTTGAGTGGCTCTTCCTCGGCAGCGGGCTCGGCACGACCAATCACTTCGAGGCCTGCGCCTTCATTCGCTCCGCCGCCGGCGTCCCCTACCCCGACCTGCAGCTTCATTTCCTGCCGGCCGCCGTGCGTTATGACGGCCGCGCCGCCGCGGCCGCGCATGGCTTCCAGGTGCATATCGGCCCGATGCGCTCGCTTTCGCGCGGGCAGGTGCGGCTGAAATCCTCCGACCCGCGCGCCGCGCCTTCGATCCGCTTCAACTATATGAGCGCGGAGGAGGACTGGCGCGACTTCCGCGCCGCCATCCGCCTGACGCGCGAGATCTTCGCGCAAGCCGCGCTCGGCGAGTATCGCGGCGAGGAGATTTCCCCCGGTGCAGGCGTGCAATCCGACGCGGCGCTCGACGCCTTCGTGCGCGAGCACGTGGAAAGCGCTTATCATCCCTGCGGGACCTGCCGCATGGGAGCGGTGGACGACGTGAATTCCGTCGTCGATCCTGAGTGCCGTGTGATCGGGACGCACGGCCTACGCGTCGTCGATTCCTCGATCTTCCCGGAGATCACCAACGGCAACATCAACGCGCCGTCGATCATGGTCGGCGAGAAGGCCGCCGATATAATCCTCGGCCGGCCGCCGCTCCCCGCGGCAAACCTCGAGCCATGGACGAATCCGGCGTGGCGGACGGCGCAACGATAAGGCGGATCATGTAATAGTCGGGTTCAGAGCCTGACAGGGAAACCGCGTGATCGTCGCTTGCGCCACCGATCGGAAGTTCGCCCATGTCGCGGGGGTCATGCTCGCTTCGCTTTTCGCAAACGGTGACGTCGGCGACTGGCGCGTGATCGTTTTTGCCGACCGGCTCGGGCCGGGCGACAAGTCGAGATTGCGGGAAAGCTGCGGGAGCCACGGGGCGCGGCTTGAGTTCGTCGACGTCGATTCAGGCTCGCCCATGCTGAAGAGCATGCCGCTGAAGCACCCTGTGCTTACGACCGCGATCTATATCCGGCTCATGATGCCGTCGATCCTCGGTGCGGAGACGGGACGTCTTCTCTATCTCGACGTTGACATGATCATCCTGTCCTCGCTGCGGCCGCTCGCCGAGATCGATCTTCAGGGTCATGTTCTCGCCGCGGTCGACGAGCCGGTGCGCGGCTTGATCGAGACGCGGGATTTGCCGTTTCCCGCTGACGCCCCCTACTTCAATTCAGGCATGCTGCTCATAGATCTCGACCGCTGGCGGGCGGAGGAAATCGGGCAGCGCGCCTTCGATTTCGCTTTTGAACACGCCGACAATATCGGGCTCCCCGACCAGGACGCGCTGAATTGCGTGCTCGTCGGACGCTGGCTTCGGCTCGAGCGGCGATGGAACTGCATCAGCCGGCAAGGCGAAGTCTGGCCCGACCCGGCCGAGCAGGCGATCATCCATTTCGCCGGGTCGAGCAAACCCTGGTACGCAGCGTCCCGGCATCCGGCGAAGGCGCTGTTCCTGCGCTATCGCGACATGACCCCGTGGCGGCACCGCCGCCTGACTTGGCCCTTTGAGCTTTGGGTCGAGAAGACGCTGGTCAGGAATGTGCGGCGGCTGAAGCGCCGCTTCTCGCGCCATGCGAAGGCGGCCTCGCCAACCGCTGGCTATGACGCTGCGCGCTCGACGTCCGACGGCGCAAGCAGCGACCGGTAGAAGTGGAAATAGGTGTCGACGATCTTCGCTTCCGTGTGGTCTCGCTCGAACCGCGCCCGCGCCTGGGCGACGAGCCGGCTCGTCAGCTCCGGGTTCGCGATCAGTTTCTCGACGGCCGCCTGCAGCGCCGCCGCGTCGCCCGGCGGCACGAGAAGACCCGTCTCCCCGTGCTTGATGATGCTCGCCGGGCCTGGCAGGTCGGTGGACACGAGCGGTTTCTCATGCTGCCAGGCGTCGAAGTTGCTGCTGCCCAGCGGCTCAACGCGGCTTGGCGCAAGCCAGATATCGCTCGCCGCAGCGAAATCGCTGACCTTGTCCGTCCAGCCGACCCAGCGCACCCGCCCCCCGACCCCAAGCCGGTCGGCCAGCGCATGAAGCGAATCGTGGAGGGCGCCGTCGCCAAGCGCGATCAGCATGACGTTCTTCGGCAGATGCGAAAGCGCCTCCAGCGCCACGTCGTAGCCTTTTGCTGCGTGCAGGCGGGCAGCCATGATGAGAACCGTCGCGCCATCGGGAATTCCGAGCTTGGCTCGGACCGGACCGCGCGCTTCCTCCCAACCGGCTTCGAGCGGAGGACGGGAATTCGAGATCACCGTCACCTTTTCGGGCGGCCATCCCTGCGTGATGCATCTATCCGCAAGTTCCTGCGTGATCGTCACGAGATGCTCCACGCGCCCGCTATAGTGCTTCAGCGGATAGGCTCCTCCGATCCGCGCCACGGTCGCCCAATGATGTTTCCCGTGGGGCTGCGGCATGAAGCGCGACGGCCGGCTCATCCATGACATCACGACATCGGGGCGGAAATCGTCCGCGATTGCTGCGCAATGGCTCGCGGTTCGCCAGTCGAGCATGCCGCCGAACGGCGCCGTCCGGTAGCTTATGCCCTCTTCGCGCAAGCGGCCCGCCGCCCAGCTTCCGGCGCGCACGATGGGAAGCACCTCGAACTGCGCGGGACGGCGCCCAAACGCCGCCACGAGCTGCGTGAACATAAGCTCCGCTCCACCGGGGTTCTTGGCACCCAGGATCTGAATGGTGCGGACTTTCATCCGTTCAACTTCCCCCAACCACGACACATATGCCCGCAAACGACGCCGCTTGTCCTGCCGCACTGCGCCGCATCCCTACCCCTCATCGCCAGTGCTCCGCGATCCACGGTGTAGGTCGCACCTGCTTGAAAGGCTTCTTGTACCACGGCGCCGGCCAGCGGCCGTCGCGTGCCTCATCGGGGTTCGGATGCCCCATGAAAACGACGATGCGCGCGCCTTCGGGAAACGGCGCGCTCCTGAAGAGGTTCGCCGGCCAGCTCGGCAGCGTCTCGTGCTTGAAGCTGACGCACCAGCCCAGCGGCCAGAACGTGACGTCGCCGACGATCCGCGACGCCATCGTCTGCTCGTTGGCGTAGTGCGAGATGACCTCAGCCGGATCGTCGCCGAGCGCTTCGAACACTTCCGGATGCGCCCCGACCTTGAGACGAAAGACGGAGGTATTGCCGATACCCTTCCCGCGCTGCGTCCAGTTCTCGATGACGCAAAACGACCGTTCCGGCTGGAAATCGAAAAAAGCGTCGATCGGGCCGGTCACCACGACGTCGAGATCGAGAAAAAGAACATTGCCGGAGAGCCCGGCGAGGTCGCGCTGCCAAAGCGACAGTTTCCGCCACGGCTCCCAGCGCCGGCGCTCCGGGAGGTTGATCGCTGGGAGCGGCAACGCCTCGATTTCCGGCAGGAGCCCGGTCGGATCGTCGGTAAAGCAGATGAAACGCAACGGCCGCGCCGTGTTCCGGCGCACCATCGCGTAGAGCTTGTTGGCGTAGTCCGCGCCGTAAGCCGACCCCCACTTCATACAAATGATCGTCTGCACCGCGTTCGCTTGCTCCTTGCGCCCCTCGGCGCCTCCCTCTAACCGTTCTGGTGCAGAATGAGGAGCGCGGTCGACCGCATGGAACGGAATTCTTGCACAGAGCTGTGGCGCCGGACCACCCCAGGCACCGCCAGCTTGGCCGCGCGCAAGGGAGAATAGCATCGATGCTGGCGCCGCCCTACTCCATCGGCCGGTTCCGCCTGGTTCTGATCAAGCCCTCGCATTACGACGACGACGGCTACGTCATCCAATGGCTGCGGTCGCCGATTCCGGCGAACTCGCTGGCCTGCCTCTACGGGCTCGCCGCCGAATGCGCCGACAAGCGCGTTCTCGGCGCCGATATCGCGATTGAGATCGACGCGATCGACGAGGCCAATCGGCGCGTGCGCCCAGACAGGATTGCGCGCGAGATCCACAAGGCCGGATCGGGAATGGTGATGCTGGTCGGCGTCCAGTCGAACCAGTTTCCGCGCGCACTCGACCTGACGCGCGCCTTCCGTAAGCTTGGCGTCACGGTCGGGATCGGCGGCTTCCATGTCTCCGGCACGCTCTCCATGCTGCCGGAGATCGACAGCGAGGTGCAGAAGGCGCTCGATCTCGGCGCCTTCGTCTTCGCCGGCGAAGCGGAAGAAGGCCGGCTTGAGCAGGTGCTGCGCGACGCCTCTGCCGAGCGGTTGAAGCCGATCTACAATTTCATGGCGGACCTGCCCGGCATCGAGCGGGTTCCGATCCCGCATCTTCCCGCCGACGTGGTCAGGCGCACCTACGGCTCCAACACCAGCTTCGACGCCGGTCGCGGCTGTCCGTTCCAATGTTCCTTCTGCACCATCATCAACGTGCAGGGGCGCAAATCGCGCCGCCGTTCCGCCGACGACATCGAAGCGATCGTGATGGCGAACGCCGAACGCGGCATCAGGCGCTTCTTCATCACCGACGACAATTTCGCCCGCAACAAGGACTGGGAGCCGATATTCGACCGGCTGATCGAGATTCGCGAAAACCGCGGCATCGATCTGAGCCTCATCATCCAGGTCGACACACTGTGCCACAAGCATCCGAATTTCGTGGAGAAGGCGGCGCGCGCCGGCGTTCGCCGCGTCTTCATCGGGCTTGAGAACATCAGCCCCGACAACCTTGCCGCGGCGAAGAAGAAGCAGAACAAGATCACCGAGTACCGCAAGATGCTGCTCGCCTGGAAGCACGCGGGCGTGATCACCTATTGCGGCTATATCCTCGGCTTCCCGAACGATACGCCGGAGCGCATCGAGCGCGACATCAGGACCGCGCAGCGCGAGCTGCCGATCGACCTCATGGAGTTCTTCTTCCTGACGCCGCTGCCCGGGTCGGAAGACCACAAGAAGCTCTACGAAAAGGGCGTGTGGATGGACCCGGATTTGAACAAATACGACCTGAACCACGCCTGCACAGGCCATCCCATCATGTCCAAAGAGGAATGGGAGCGGACCTATTGGAGGGCGTGGGAAACCTATTATTCCGACGAGCACGTGCAGCGCGTGATGCGCCGCGCGGTGGCGACGGGCAACAGCCCGGGCAAGGTGCTCTTCGTCTTGAACTGGTTCATCGGCTCGATCCGCATCGAGCGCCTGCACCCGCTGGAGACCGGCTTCGTGCGCATGAAGCACCGCCGCGACCGCCGCGAAGGCATGCCGATCGAGCCGGCGCTTTCCTTCTATCCGCGTTTCTGGACCGGGACCCTCGTCAACCAGCTCCGCTGGCTGTGGCTCTGGGGGCGGATGTACCGCCGCTACCAGGCCATCAAACGCGATCCGGCGCGGCGCACCTACATGGACCCGGCGCTGACGCCGGTCGAAGACGACGAGAGCGAGCGCCTGGAGCTTTTCCAGACCGGCGAGGCGAAGGCTTACGTCGCCCAGGAGGAGCGGCTTGCCAAGGTACGCGCCGGCACCGCTTGACGGAAGCGGCTGGCGGCGCGTGAGCCTCGGCCACCGCCCGAGCATCCGCCGCGCCAGCGGTCGCTGAGCGCTTTTGGGTCCGCGATGTCCGAGACACCCGTCACGCCCGATCCTGAGCCCCGTCTCGGCGTCTTCCACCGTGAGGCGCGCGAGGCGATTGCGCGCCCGGTCCTCGCAGCATTTCTGGTGCTCGCCTTCGTGTCGCTCGCCTTCCTGGCGCTGCCGCAGCTCGACCTCGCCGTCAGCCGGCTCTTCTACGACCCCGGCCACGGCTTTCCCGACGGCAGCCGGACGGTGGAAGCGGTGCGCCGCGCCGGACGATGGCTCGAATGGGCGCTCGCTGTCGGCGTCTTAGTCCCGCTGGCGCTGAAGCTCGCATTTCCCGACGCACGGCTCCTCATCAAACCGCGCGAGACCCTCTTCGTGCTGGCGAGCTTCGCGCTCGGGCCGGGTCTCATCGTCAACGGAATCCTGAAGGCCTTCTGGGGACGCGCGCGCCCAAGGAAGCTCCTGGAGTTCGGGGGTGACGCGGTCTATTCGCCGGTCTGGTGGATATCAGACCAGTGCCAGCGCAACTGCTCCTTCGTCTCCGGCGAAGGCGCGGCGGCTTTCTGGCTGTTGGCGATCGTGTTCCTCGTGCCGAAGGAATGGAAGCGGCCCGTCGGCGCGCTCACGCTTGCCGTCGTCGCCGCCGTGTCGCTCGCCCGCATCGCCGCCGGCGGACATTTCGTGAGCGACGTGCTCATCGCCTGGCTCTTGGTGCTTCTCGTCATGCTTCTCTTGCAGCGGCTTATCCTGCAGGGCTTCCCGCCGCGATTCGATTCCGCCGTCGAAGCCGCGCTCGCGCATGCCGGGCGGGCGTTCCGCCGCACGCTTTCCCCGTGGCAGAGCTGAAACAGCTTCGCCGCCTTTCGCGCGCGGCACTTCCCCTCGATACGGTGAAGCTTGCGCGCTTCCTGATCGGCTGCACGCTGGTCCACGATCTCGGCGGCGTCCGCCTCGCGGGCCGTATCGTGGAGACGGAAGCCTATCTGCCGGACGACGCCGCAAGCCACGCCTTTCGCGGCGCGACAGCCCGCAACCGCTCCATGTTCCTGGAGCGCGGCCACGCTTACGTCTACATTTCCTACGGCGTCTGGCCGATGCTGAACGTGACCAGCGAAAAGCCGGGGATCGGCGCGGCCTTGCTGGTGCGCGCCGCCGAGCCTCTCCTTGGGATCGAAGCGATGCGGCGCGGCCCGAATGCCGGCCGCGACAGCGACATCGCCCGCGGCCCCGGCCGCCTCGCCCGCGCCTTCGCAATCACGCTCGCGCATGACGCAGCCGACCTTTGCGGTTCGGGTTCGCTCTTCCTCGCCGCGCCGCTTCGTCCGGTCGGGAAAATCCTGACGACAACGCGGATCGGCATCACAAAGGACGTAGAGCGCCCGCTCCGCTTCATTGAGCGCGGCAACCCTTCCGTCAGCGGCCCGCGCCGCCTGAACGGCGGCTGAATTCCGTCGAGACCCCTGGAAGCGGGCTCCCGAAGAGTTTAGCACCAAACGCGAATCCGGCGGCTCACGACGGATTCATGACACCCGCCGGCGCAACCCTCAATGACCCCCGTCGTCACTTTAGCCGTGCTCTTCGCCGCGTTCTGCCACGCCTCGTGGAACGCCATCCTGCGCATCGGCGGCGACAAGCTCAACTCGATCACGCTGCTCGTCGCCGCGGCCGGACTGATCGCGCTTCCTGGGCTTTTCATCGTCGGCGTGCCACCGGCTGCCGCCTGGCCCTATCTGATCGCCTCCGCGTTCGTCCATGTCGGCTACAACACGTCGCTCGCGCTCGCTTATCACCATGGCGAGTTGACCCGCGTCTATCCGCTCGTCCGCGGCTCCGCGCCACTCACCACGCTCGTGATCTCGCTCCTCTTCCTGAGCGAAGGCGTGGACACGATGGAGACCGTCGGGATCGTCGTGCTCGCCGGCGGGATCATGGTGCTTGCCGCCGATGGCGGCTTGCGCGCCATCCGCGCGGCGCCGCATGTGCTCCTCTACGCCGCCGCGACCTCGCTTTGCATCACCGCCTATACGCTTGCCGACGGCATCGGCGCGCGCTTCGCCGACAACGCCAATCAATACGTTGTCTGGCTCTTCGTCATCGATGCGCTGCCGATGCTGATTGGCGTTCTCGTCATAAGGCGGCGGAGCTTCCTTGCCGCAGCCCGAGCGAACTGGAGGCAGGGCCTTATCGGCGGCGGGCTCTCGCTCATTGCCTATTGGATCGTGATCTGGGCGTTCACGGTCGCACCGATCCCGATCGTCGCGGCGCTCAGGGAGACGAGCATCCTCTTCGCGCTCACGATCGGCGTCTTGTGGCTCGGCGAGCGCGTGACGAAAGTGCGCGCGATCTCCATCGTGCTTGTCGTCGCCGGATTGGCGCTGATGCGGCTTTGACATCAGCGCCGCGCGTCGCCGGTCTGGACAAGTGCGGGTGAGCGGGCGAGTTTTCGCTTCTTCCGCGCACGGGGTTCGAATGACCGCAGCATCGCAAAGCCCAACCGTCGCCGTCCTCGGCCTCGGCTCGATGGGCCATGGCATGGCCTCCTCGCTCATCCGCGGCGGGTTCCGCGTCGTCGGCTATGACGTGAACCGCGCGGCGCTGGACCGCCTCGCCGCTGAGGGCGGCACGGCCGCCGATTCCCCCGCCGCCGCCGCGGACGGCGCGACCGCCGTGATCAGCGTCGTCGTCAACGCGGCACAGACGGAGGCCGTGCTCTTCGGCGAGAACGGCGCGGGCGCCACGATGCAGTCCGGCGCCGTCTTCATGTCCTGCGCCACGATGGCGCCCGCAGCGGCGCGTGGGCTCGCGGCGCGCGTGGAGGCCAACGGCAGGCTCTATCTCGATGCGCCGATCAGCGGTGGCGCGCAGCGCGCAGCGGAAGGTGCGCTGACCGTCCTCGCCTCCGGCAGCGCCGATGCATTCAAGGCGGCGGAGGGCGTGCTCGACGCGGTCGCCGCCAAGGTGTTCCGCGTCGGCGACGAAGCTGGCCTCGGCGCCGCCTACAAGATGGTGAACCAGCTCCTCGCCGGCGTGCATATCGCGGCCGCGTCGGAAGCGATCGCCTTCGCCGCCGCGCAAGGGCTCGACCTCCAGACCGTCTACGACATCATCACCAAGTCGGCGGGGAATTCCTGGATGTTCGAGAACCGCATCCCGCACGTCCTCGACAACGACTACACGCCGAGAAGCGCGGTCAGCATCTTCGTCAAGGATCTCGGCATCATCGAGGACATGGCGCGGGCGCAGAACCTCCCCGTGCCCGTCGCCGCGACCGCGCTGCAGATGTTCCTGATGACGGCCGCGGCGGGGATGGCCGGCGACGACGATTCCTCCGTCGCACGCCTTTACGCCGGCCTGATGGGAACGGAGCTCAAAGTGAGGGGCAGCAGCGCCGGAGCGTAAAGCGACGAGCCCCAAGGCGCCGGCAGGTCCTCCGACAACGGGCGCACGTTAAGCCTTCATTCAGCATGTACGAAATTCCGTAAGATTTTCACTGTTCGAGTAACCATGTCGAACACCGATTATGTTGTTGTAGTGGCACTGAGGCGCCAGTTCTTGTGTGCCGATTTCGTGGCAATACATATGATTTGTGTGCGGGATATCTGTACAGCCCTATGTGACGCGGCGCGCCGGTTTGGCGGCGACCGTCGCGGAAACGTCGCCATCCTCTTCGCTCTTGCGGTCGTGCCGCTCCTCGGTTTGATGGGTGGAGCGGTCGATTTCGGCCGAGTCAGCCTGCTGAAGGTGAGAATGCAGAACGCGCTCGACACGACCTCGATCATGTTGGCGAAGGAAGCGACCACGAAGTCAGACGCCGAGCTGCAAGCGGACGCGACGGCCTATTTCAACAGCCAATTCGATCAGCCGCAGGCGGAGGGCTTGAAACTCGATCTGCAGTTCACCCCCGGCGAACAGCAGCTGACGCTCAGCGCCAGCGCTTCGGTGTCCACCGACGTGCTTGGTGTCATAGGCATCGATTCTCTGAAGTTCGACGGCACGTCGACGGCGACGTGGGGAACGAAAGGCCTTCAGATCGCGCTCGTGCTCGACAACACACGCTCCATGCTGGACGACGGCAAGCTGACGGCCTTGAAGAACGCGACCAATAGCTTCCTGACCAAGCTGAAATCAGCGGCGACGGAAGACGGCGACGTCTATGTGTCGATCATTCCCTTTGCAAAGGACGTGAACCTCGGCAACAGCGACATCACCGCTGACTGGATCGACTGGTCGGACTGGGATTCAGCCTGCGACCGCCACGGCGGCCACAGCGGATTTGGCGGGCACAGCGGATTTGGCGGGCACAGCGGCGGCAGCTGCTCCGTGCCGGCGCATAGCACCTGGGACGGCTGCGTAACGGACCGTGGATACGACAGCGGTCCGAGCTCGGGGGACTATGACACCAACGTCGTTCCCCCGACGACCGGCAACTCCGCGACGCTTTATGTCGCCGAGGATTCTTCGGACTGTCCGCAGGCGGCGATAGGACTCAATTACGACTGGTCGACGATGACGACGCTCGTCGACAATATGGTCGCCGCGGGTTACACGAACCAGGCACTTGGATTACAGGCGGGCTGGATGTCGCTTGCCGGCGGGGGCCCGTTCACCGTGCCCACGCCTCCGAACCCGGAAGCCGAATACGGCAAGGCGATCATCATTCTCTCCGACGGCCTCAACACCGAGGACCGCTGGTACAGCGATGCCTGGGAGATCGACGCGCGGCAGGAGCTGACCTGCACCAACATCAAGGCCGCCGGGGTCTCGCTCTATACCATCCAGGTCAACACCAGCGGCGATCCGACCTCGACGCTCCTGAAAAAATGCGCCAGCGATGCGAGCCAGTTCTATCTCCTGAACTCGTCCGGCCAGATCCTGTCCACGCTCGACAAGATCGCCGCCGGACTGGACAACATCTACCTCTCGCGCTGACCCGCGAAAATGGGGAGCGTAGTGACTCCCCGCTTTTGGCGCTGTAAAAAAGCGACTTCGAGCTGCGCTGAGGGAAACCGTGTCTGCAGTACCGGCTATTGCCCGTCATTCTCGCTGGAGCCCTGGCGGCGTGCAGCGCGGGACGCGGCACCGCCCCGCAGAGCGGCGTGCCCGCTGCCCCAGAGGTCACCATAACAACGAGCGACCTTCCGGGGAGCTGGGGCCTCGCGTCCTACCGCAAAGAGGAAGACCGCGCGCGTACGGAATCGGAGGCGAAGTCCGCCTGCGGCAATCCCTACAAGATATCCGCGGGTCCGAACGGCGGCGTGATGATGTATCTCGCTGACCACTCGGAGCCGTCTGAGCTCTTTATCAAGATCGACTCCGAAGGCCGCACGTTCATTGGGCCGCAGGGCGAACCCGGAATGCGCGAGGACCGCATGATCATGTCCTACGAGAACAACGTCATGATCACCGAATGGCTCGATAGTGGCGTGCGCGAGCGATACGGCACGATGCTCTTCGTGCGGTGCGGGTCGGCATGACGCAGAAAATTCCACCGCGGATGATGACCATGCGCCGGCCGATCCTTTGTATTGCTGTCTTTGCGGCAGGATTCCTGATCGCGCTGGCGGATGCACAATGCGAGGCTCGTTCGCAGCAGGAACTGACGGTTCAGGAACAGCCCGGGTATGTCCCGACCCCGGAGGAAGAACTGCTTCCGGCGGAGTACCGGCCGCAACCGGTCTATTTTCGCACCAGCGAGCCGCCCGGCACGATCATCATTCATACCGACGAGCGGTTCCTCTATCTGGTGCAGGGAAACGGAACCGCGATCCGATACGGCATCGGCGTCGGCCGCGAAGGTTTTCAGTGGCAGGGCTTGCTGAAGATCTCGCGCAAGCAGGAATGGCCGGACTGGCGGCCGCCGCCTGAGATGATCGCGCGGCAGCCCTATCTCCCCCGCTTTATGGCCGGCGGCCCGGGCAACCCGCTCGGCGCGCGGGCGCTCTATCTCGGCGCTACCGTCTACCGCATTCACGGCACCAACCAGCCGCGAACGATCGGCTATGCCGTTTCCTCGGGCTGTTTCCGCCTGGTGAATCGCGACGTGATCGATCTTTTTGACCGCGTTCCGGTGGGCACCAAGGTCGTGGTGCGTCAGGCGGCGCAGCCTTAGCCATAGGGGCAGGACAATGAAGGCACGCGGGATGTGGCTTGCCGCGATATTCGCGGCAGCAACGACTGCCCAGCCAGGCGCCGCGGCGACGCTCGATGACGTGAGAGCACGCGGCGAGCTTAACTGCGGTGTCAGTCAGGGTTTGCTCGGCTTCTCCGCATCGGACGAGTCCGGTGCCTGGGCGGGCTTCGACGTCGATTTCTGCCGTGCCGTGGCGGCGGCGATATTCAACGATGCCGACAAGGTCAGCTACGTGCCGCTCTCGGCGACCGAGCGCTTCGAAGCGCTGCGCGACGGCAAGATCGATCTCTTGTCGCGCAATTCGACGTGGACGATCGGCCGCGAGACGGAGTTCGGTCTCACCTTTGTCGGCGTGACCTATTACGACGGCCAGGGCTTCATGCTGCCGCGCGCGGCCAATATCCTCTCTTCGTTGGAGCTCGGCGGCAGCAGGGTGTGCGTGCAGGCCGGCACGACGAGCGAAGCCAACCTTGCGGACTATTTTCGCGCCAACAACATGGACTACGAGGCGGTGGTGACTTCGTCGCCGGCGGAATCGCTCTCCGCGTACGAGGAGGGGCGCTGCAACGTGATCACCAGCGACATGTCGCAGCTCTACGCAGAACGGCTGGAGCTTGCCGATGCGGACGAGCACCTGATCCTCGCCGACGCCATCTCCAAGGAACCGCTCAGCCCGGCCGTTCGCCAGGACGACCCGCGATGGGCGACGCTGGTGAAGTGGGTTCTGTTCGCCCTGCTCGACGCGGAGGAAATGGGCGTCGGGACGTCGACGATCGACGCCGCACTTGCCTCCGAGAAGCCCGACGTGCGGCGGCTCGTCGGTGTCGAGGGCGACTTTGGGGAAAAACTGGGCCTCTCGGCCAACTGGGCGGTGAACGCGCTTCGCTTGGTTGGCAACTACGGTGAGGTCTACGACCGTAATCTCGGCGTCGGTTCAAAGCTTGGCATACCGCGCGGCATGAACCAGCTTTGGCACCTCGGGGGAATTCAGTACGCTCCGCCGATACGGTAACCGAGCGCGCCGCAAAGCCCTCCCCGGTTCTCAAGTTGCCACCTCCGCCAAGAGGCGGCGGGACCTGCCTTCGAGCCAGCGAGGGAGTTGGTGGATCGACGGTCGAAGCTCCTCAGACACACGCCGGATGATTTGCGGCTCGTCCGACGATCGCTTCGAGAAGAATGGTGGGCGCGACAGGGATCGAACCTGTGACCCCTACGATGTCAACGTAGTGCTCTCCCGCTGAGCTACGCGCCCTGATCCATGGGGTCGCCGTCGAAACGGCCCGGCGGGTATAGAGGCTGGCGAAAACCGGTGCAAGACCGGCAAGCGGAACCGTGACGGAGCCCGCTCAGGCGGCGATCAGCCGCCCGATCTCGCCGACCAGGTCGCGCAGGTGGAACGGCTTCGACAGGATCTTGGCGTCGCGCGGCGCCTGCATGTCGGGGTTCAGCGCCACCGCGGCAAAGCCGGTGATGAACATGATCTTCAGGCCCGGATCGAGCTCGCTCGCCTTGCGCGCCAGCTCGATGCCGTCCATCTCCGGCATGACGATGTCGGTCAAAAGCAGGTGGAAAGGCTCCTCGCGCAGCCGGTCATAGGCGTCGCGGCCGTTATTGAACGACACCACCTGGTAGCCCGCGTTCTCCAACGCGCGCGACAGGAAACGCCGCATGTCCTCGTCGTCTTCGGCGAGCAGGATGCGTGCCATCAATTGGCCTCGGGGAGGATCGTCAACCGCCTTCATTCGTCAGCACCTTGCGGGGCCCCAGTAAATATCGGGTAAGCGCCGCTGCCGCAACGCGATAGAAATGCGCGTCCTTGTGGACAGCGGCGGCCCGGCGCGGCAGATTGAAACGTCACTTTCGAGGGGTGCCACTTCAAATGCGGATCGGGTCGGAGAGCGAAACCGGGCGGGAATTGTCGCCCGCTGCCTGCGAAATCACGCTCCCGGACGAGCAGAGCGTCCCGTTCGTGTTCAATTCCCCGCATAGCGGGCGTTTTTATCCTCGGGACTTCCTCGCTTCGACCTCTCTCGACAAGAGCGAGATCCGCCGCTCCGAGGACCTTCTGGTCGACCAGCTCTTCGCCCCCGTCGTGTCGCTCGGGGCGCCGTTGATGAGCGCCATCTACCCACGTGCTTACCTCGACGTGAACCGCGAGCCCTACGAGCTCGATCCGAAGATGTTCTCCGGCCGCCTCCCAGCTTACGCCAATGTGCGCTCGCTCAGGGTCGCGGGCGGCCTCGGCACCATTCCCCGCGTCGTCAGCGACGCCACCAACATCTACAAAGGCCCGCTTTCGGTCGAGGAAGGCCTCTTCCGGATCGAGCGCATCTATCGGCCTTATCACGACACGCTGCGCCGGCTTTTGGCGCAAACCCACGTCGCTTTCGGTGTCGCCATCCTCATCGACTGCCATTCCATGCCGTCCAATATCCGCGGCGGCCCGGTGCGCGTGCGCCCGGATTTCGTGCTCGGCGACCGCTTCGGCTCAAGCTGCATGCCGGAATTGACCGATTGCGCAGCCGCCACGCTGCAGCGCCTCGGCTATTCCGTCTGCCGCAACAAGCCCTATGCCGGCGGCTTCATCACCGAGCATTACGGCCGCCCGTCGCGCGGCTTGCACGCGCTGCAGATCGAAGTGAACCGTGCGCTCTATATGGATGAATACCGGCTGGAGCCGCATCGCGGCTTCGAACGCCTCTCCGCCGATCTCGTGCGGCTTGCCGAATCGCTTCTGGCGATCGTCGCCCCAGCGACAGAAAGCCTGCGCGAGGCGGCCGAGTAGCGCGCTTCAGGGAACGACGCGAGAAAGCTCGGCCGATAAAGAAGAGGGGCCGCGCTAGGCGCGGCCCAAGTCTAGGGAGGAAACGCCCAATGCGGGCAGCGATACCAAGGGTATCGCAGTGCACAATCTATGTTGCTTTGCACAAATCGACAAGCGGAAATTCGCGGCTGCGTTAACGGACCGGAGACCGTGTCCAACGATTGAGCAGATTTCCGCGCGTTCCTTGAGCCCTATCGGCTCTGAGGCGGGGTCCATCTCTTTGTTGGAGCGTGATCTTGACCGAAAATCGGTTCCCACCTTTCGGGATCATGCTCTCAGGTCCGCCCGGCCACGAACGCATCGAAGGCCACCCAGAACTGGTCGCGGAACTGGTCCTTCTCCATGAGGATCTCGTGCTTCGCGCCGGGAATGCGCAGATGCGCCGCGGTCTTCACACGGCGCGAGAACTCTTCCGCCGCGAGGTTGCTCACCACGCTGTCCGCCCCGGCGAGCACGATCAGCACCGGCATCGGCACGGTCTCAGCGAAGTCCGGCTCCGCCAGCCGCACGCAGGCGCGCATCGCGGCATTGACCCAGCCGATCGTGGCGCCGCCCACGCTGATCGCCGGGTCGGCGTCGACCACTGCGAGCGCTCGCTGATAGCGCACCGCATCGCTTGTGAGCGGATTGTCCTTAAAGGGCGCCGTTTGGATCGGCGAGCCGCCGGCGCCCGGAGCGAAGGCCTCGCCCAGACCGAAATGCATGAGGAATCCGGTGATCCGCGCAAGCCAGCGCGGCGAGCCGTGCGCCAGCGCCAGGAGCGGCGCCGTCAACACCATGCGATCGATCTGCGTCCGGAGCCGCTCCGCCGAAAGCAGCGCGATCGCAGCACCCGTCGAATGCGCCAGCGCGTAGTAGGGCGGCGGGCAATCCGGCAGCACCACCTCCTGCATGATCGTCTCGAAATCGTTCACGTGGTCGGCGAAGTCGCGCACGTGCCCCTTGCGCCGATTGCCGAGAAGCCGGGTCGAGCCCCCCTGCCCGCGCGAATCATAGGTCACGACGGCGAAGCCGCGACGGCGCAGATCGCTGATCGTCTCGAAATACTTTTCGATGAACTCGGTGCGGCCGTGCAGGATCACGATCGTCCCGCGCACCGGCGAACGGTTCGGCGCCCAGCGCGCATAGCGCAGATCGACGCCATCGTCGGTCGCCACCGTGTCGCACACGGCGCCCTTCGGTACGGGATTCGTCGGGATTTCTACGAGAACGGCCAAGCCGCGGCACCTGAGCGAAAGATCGCCTCCCGGCCGCTGCCCGGAGACCTCCCGGAAATAGAATGCCTGAGAGAAGCTGGCAAGGCGCGTGAGGAAGTTGGAGGCCTTCATTGTGACCGCCCGAAACGAAGATGGCCGGCGGTCTTCATGACCGCCGGCCGTCGGGCGCCGGAGGGGGCGTTAACAGCGCCCGATCTGGTTGCCGGGCCGTGGCCCGGCATGTCTCAAGGTCAGATACGGTGGCGGGAGAGGATCTCACCGCTGCGGGCACTCACGACCAGGTAGAACTGGCGGCCATGCTTGCTGGCGCGCAGTTGGTAGACCGGGCCGCGGCCGTCGAAGAAGCGGATGGCGCGGTAGCCGTCGCGGCGCAGAATCCAGCGGACCTGATCGGTCGAGAGGCGGGCATTGTGCCAGCGATTGTAGCGGCGATTCTGATGGTCCCACGCCGGGCCGTTATTGTGGTGGCTCCAGCCAGATCCGTTGTAGCCGATCTCGACGGCGACAGAGGCGGCGTTCGCCGGGACGGCGGAAAGTGTGGTGATGGCGATGAGACCGGCGGCGATCGTCTTGGTCGTGAACATGAGTGGCTCCTCAAAATGGGCTGCATCGAGATCGTCCCGATGTCGATGCGAGGAACCTATCGCCGGCCGGCTGAACCGAAGCGGAAGCCGTCGTTCATATCGCGTTCAGGCGAAAAGCCCGGTTTGCCGCTCCCCTTCGGAAGCACGGACCGCGATCAGTAGACGACGTCGGGGTTGCCATCATGGGAATTGGGCGGCGGGGCCGCCGGACGGCGCTTCGGCGGCTCAACTGCGACCGGCGCGCGCATACGCCGTTCCACGCGTGGCGGTCGCTGGTTCAGCGCCAGGACACGCTCGCGCTCGACGAGGCCGGTAAAGGCCGAGACTTCCAGCGCCACCAGATCGCCGCGCGGATTGACGGCGTCGAGCGAGTAATAATTGCCGTGCGGGGCCATGACGCCAAACTCGCGATAGCCCGCGTCCTCAAGCGCGTCGAAGACAGCATCGGGGGAGAGGAGCTGAAGCGTCGGCTGCGGCGGCGCGCCATAACCCGGCGGCGGCGCGTAATATCCGGGGGCCGGCGCATAATAGCCGGGGGGCGGGGCGTAGTAGCCTGGCGGCGGGCCGTATTCCGGACCGCCGAATTCGACCCCCACGCCCCAGGACTGGGCGGCGGCCGGGGCGGCTCCCGCGGCGGCCGCCAGGATCGCAAAGCCACCGATCGCAAAGCCCTGGATCGCGGGCCCAAGAATCGCGCGCCTCGTCATCGAATCGTCAGCTCCCGCCGGTTTTTCCGTGTCGCCAGGAGAGCGCGCGAAAGCGCCGGATTTGCGGCGCGCAAAAGGGTCTTGAACGCCAAAACAAGCCTCCCCATCTTTGATGCGCGGATGCCGCAAGGGCCCGCAGGACGGCAGGTTCCGCCGCTATCGGGGGACCGTGAGCCGCCCATGCAATTGTCGCTTCAAGGAGGACAGAAAATGCGCACTTACGACCTTAGCCCCCTTTATCGCTCCACCGTGGGATTCGACCGCCTCTTCGGCCTGCTCGATTCCGCCACCAACGGCGAGGCGCAGCCTTATCCGCCCTATAACATCGAGCGGACCGGCGAAAATGCCTACCGGGTAACGATGGCGGTTGCCGGCTTCGGCGAGGGCGACCTCGACATCCAGGCCAAGGAGAACGTCCTGACGGTGAAGGGCGAGAAGAAGGACGAGAAGGGCGAGAACGGCCGCGAGGTGCTCTATCGCGGTATCGCGTCGCGCGCCTTCGAGCGCCGCTTCCAGCTTGCCGACCACGTCGAAGTGACCGGCGCGAGCCTGGACAACGGCCTGCTCCATATCGATCTCGTGCGCGAGATTCCGGAGGCCATGAAGCCCCGCAAGATCGCCATCGGCGACGCCAAGGCGAAGCAGATCGACGCCAAGGCCGCCTGACCGGCAAGTTTTTTTTCGGGACCCTCCAGTCCATTCGCGCCCCGGCTCGCCCGGGGCGCTTTTCGTTTAGCCGAGCGTCTCCAGGAAGAGGTCCACCTCTTCGGCGCGCGTCGCGAACGACGTGACGAGACGGATCAGCGTCTCCCCCTCGCCAAGCGGCACGGAGCTGTGCGCCCATTCGTGAAAGTTGGCGCCCACGGCGGCGAGCCGTTCCACGTGGGGCGTGGCGACCGCCGCGAAGATCTCGTTGCCGCCGGTCGGCCAGGCCTCGTGCGCACGCGACGAACGAGCAATGCCGGCGCGAAGCCGATCGGCCATGTCGTTGGCGTGGCCGGCGAGCCTCAGCCAGAGCCCGTCGCGGAGATAGGCGTCGAACTGCGCCGCGACGAAGCGCGACTTGGAGAAAAGCTGGCCGGCGCGCTTGCGCAGGAAGCGCATGTCGGCGGCACGCGCGGGATGGAAGAACACGACCGCCTCCGCCGCGACGCAGCCGTTCTTCGTGGCGCCGAACGAAAGAATGTCGACGCCTGCCTTCCAGGTCATCTCCGCCGGCGTGGCTTGCAAGCGCGCAAGCGCGTTGGCGAAGCGTGCCCCGTCCATGTGAAGCGGCAAGCCGCTTGCCTTCGCGACCGCCGCGATCTCGCGGATCGCGTCGAGCGAATAGAGCGTTCCCGCTTCGGTCTGCTGGGTGACGGATATGGCCATGGCCTGGCCCGGATGCTCAGAGCCCGGCACGAGCTCCGCGACCGCGCGGCGAAGCGCCTCCACGTGGATCCGGCCGTCCACGCCCTCAAGCCCGTGAAGACGCGCACCGCCGGTCAGGTATTCCACGCCGCCGCATTCGCCGTCCGCCATGTGGCAGTTCTGATGGCAGAGTATGACGCCGCCGGGTCTGTTGACGGCGACCATGGCAAGGCCATTCGCGGCGGAGCCCGTCGCCACGAAGAAGACCGCGACCTCACGCTCGAAGATTTCGCTAAAGCGCTCCGCGACCGCCTTGTCGATCGCGCTGTCGCCGTAGGCAGAACCCGTACGCTCCGCCTCCGCGGCGAGCGCCGCCATGATTTCCGGCGCCGCGCCGGCCCAGTTGTCGCTTGCGAATTGCATGGGCGCTTCTATTGCCCGTGCGGCGGCGTCAGGGCAAGCGCGCTGGCCCTAAGCGCCGGTGAAGCGGGCGATCAGCCGGTCGAGCGAGACGGCGCCGGGCCCGAGCGCGATCAGCGCCAGCGCCATCGCCGCCCAGGGCAGGTGATAGGTGAGCCAGCCGTCCGGCACGACGAGCTGGATCACCGCGGTCATCGCGAGGATGCCGAGCGCGGCGAAGCGCGTCGCAAGCCCGAGCACGAGCAGGATCGGGAACACGATCTCGCCGCAGGCGGAGAGAAGCGCCGCGACGCCCGGAAAGGGAAAATCGTAGGCCGCGCCGAAAATGTGCAGCTTGAACTCGTTGGCGAAGAGATAGGTTGCGCTCGTCGAGAGCGACAGCCCGTCCCACTTGGTGAGGCCGGAGCGGAAGAAGGGGATCGCGAGCGCGGCCCGAAGGAAAAGCGGCCCGACGATTGCCGCAAGATAGGCGAGCCACCCAATGACCGCACCGGAGCCGTGGCTTTGCGCGTGTGACGTGACCCGGACATCGGAGCCGAACATGCTCATGCCGCCGTGTCCGTATCGTCGATATCGGCGCCGACGAACGCCCCGGCGGAGATGAGCCCCGCGAGATTGGCCGACAGGTCGAAGGCCGCGCTTTCTTCCAGCGCGGCGTTCGCGGCCTCGCCAAGCGTCACGCCTTCGCCGAGACGGCGCACGAAGGTCGCGCCGCCGGGCGGCACGAAACGCACTTCGACCGTGGCCGCCGGACGGACGAGCAGGCAATCCTCGCCGCCGGACTTGAGGTCGACCGGCGCGGGAACGCCGCCGTCGATGTTCATCCGCCAGATCGTCAGCGCCGGATAGTGCGAGGTGACGAGGCGGACGGAGGGATGCAGGCGAAGCCTGAGGTCGGCGATCCGCTCCGGTGGAATCGCCGCCAGCGTGGCGGCGGGAAGCGGCGCGGCCTCCGGCGCGTGGAAGGATTCTTTCCACGCGCTCTCAATGCGCGCCACGTCGGCGAGATAGGGAAGCGATGTGGCCGGCGGAAAGCGCTCGACGAAGGCCGCGAAGCCGTTGCCGTATTCAAGCAGCATCGGCGAGCGCGGCGGCTCGGCGACGACATAGGCCCGCGCCATCGCCAGGAAGAACTCCTCGCCCACGATCCGGGCGACCGCGGGAAAGGTGGTCTTCAGCGATTCCGACAGGCCGACGATGACGTTGTTGCGGTAGACGGCGAAGCGGCGCGCGCTCGGCAAGCCGTCTGGCCCGACGAGGCCCGGCGGCACCGGAGCGCCGCCGTCAAGCACCGCCGCCGCAAACTCGCTTTGACGCTCAGCCAGTTGCGACACGCGCGACGCCTCTCTCCTCTGCGCGGGCGGCTTCGGCAAGGACAGCCTCGGCGCGATCCGCCTCCGCCTTCAGGACCGGCCATTCGGGCACGTCGGCGTCCCATTCCACCAGCGTCGGAAGCGCGCCGGTCAAAGAGATCGTATGCTCGAAGAGACCCCAGACGATCCTGTCGACCTCGCGGTCGTGCGTGTCGATCAGGAGCGGACGTCCTGCTTCGTCCTCCTCCGGCGCATGCCCGCCGAGATGGATCTCCCGCACATGCGCGAGCGGATAGGCCTCGATATAGGCGACCGGGTCCCATTCCTGGTTGGTGGAGGAGACATGGACGTTGTTCACGTCGAGAAGAAGCCCGCATCCGGTGCGTTTCGCGATCTCGGCGATAAAGTCGATCTCCGAATAGGTGCTTTCGGCGAAGGCGAGATAGGTCGACGGATTCTCAAGCAGCATCTGCCGGCCGACCGTCTCCTGCACCTCCTCGATATGCTCGGAGACGCGCGCCAGCGTCTCCGCCGTATAGGGAACCGGCAGGAGATCGTTCAGATAGGTGGTGTCGTGCGTCGACCAGGCGAGATGCTCCGAAAAGAGACCGGGCTCGTAGCGCTCGTTGAGGCTCCTGAGCCGCAAGAGGTGCTCGCGGTCGAGCGGCCGGTCGGCGCCGATCGACAACCCGACGCCATGCAACGAAAGCGGATAGCGCTCGCGGATCGTGGTCAGGTAGCGGTGCGGCGGGCCGCCCGCGCCCATATAGTTCTCAGCGTGCACCTCGAAGAAGCCGAGATCGGGTTTGCCTTCGAGGATGTCGCGGTAGTGCTGTGGCTTCAGTCCCACGCCCGCGCGCTGGGGGATCGGCGTCTCAGCCATTGTGTTTTCCTCCGTCTCCGCCCCCGTATTCATCCGGCGATGGATGGCGTGAGATTATCGCAATCGCGTGCCCGCGGCGAATGTCGCTCAGGCGTAGGGCTCCACGCCTTCGACCGGCTTCAGCGAATCGAGCGAGGCGCCGGACGGCAGATCGCGCGCCAGTCCCTGGTATTCGCCGTTCGGGAACGACGCGCCCGTACGTCCGCCGGGCAGTTCCATCGTCTCGCAGGTGCCGGCGGGCACGAGCTTCCAGGCGTTCCCCTGATAGTCGACGGTGGATGTCCCGGCGCAGGACGTGCCCGGCCCCGCAGCGCAATCGTTGTGCGCGGCAAGGGCCACGCCGTAGCACTTCACCTGGTCCTGGGCGGCGGCCGGCGCGCTGACGGCGCCAAGCGCGGCCGTCAATGCCACCACCATCGCCGCGTTCGTCGAATTCTTCACAGTTGCTTGCTCCCCGGGCTTGGAGGCGGCCGACCCAACGGGCCGGCCGCATGATGATCGAGCGATGCGATCAGGTATCCATCGGCTCCAGGCTGCCCATGTGACCTTCGACGTCCATGTCCTTGCAGGTGCCTTTGGCCACCAGCTTGAACGACTTCGGGTCGTAGTTGACGGTGGACATGCCCTTGCAGTCGTGAGCGCCGGCCTTGCAGTCGTTCTCGCCCGCCTTGGCGATGCCATAGCACATCTCGGTGTCCTGCGCAGAAGCCGGCGCCGTGAAGGCGATGCTTCCAAGAGCGGTCGTCAACGCGCCGGCGAGCGCAATTGCGGTGAATTCGCGTGCTTTCATTCAAACCTCCATCGGGACGGGTCGGTAGGGCTCTCCCGTCTTCACGCATGAGATCGTGCCGCAGCATCGCGGACAACGGAAAGCAACTGTGCGCGACGTTCGCCGGCGCGCCGCTCAACCGCGCGTGAGGTGCGCGGAGCGTTCCTTGAGCACGCGTGAAGGGGGAGAGCATGCGTGAAGGAGGCGGACCCACCCGCCGGCAATTTGGGGGGCGACGGGAGCCAGGCGGGTGGGCCTTGGGCCGGTGTTGCCACAACAGTCCGGCTTGCATCCGATATGAGCCCGGCGCACGTCGAAAGGAAATCAAAGGCTGGTGAATTCACGCATTGCGGGCATTCCAGGCGCTCCAACGCCATGATGGACACTCCCCGGCCACGGCTTTAGATTGAAGAGGTCGACCTCTGTCGCGACGCTTTCGCCGGATCGTCCGGTGCGGAAGCCGTTTCCTCAGATTTCGTCCCCGGGTTGCCCGGGCCGTCTCAGCTTTGCCTGGGGGACAAGATGCCGATCGGAACGGTAAAGTGGTTCAACATCCGCAAGGGCTACGGGTTCATCGCCCCGGATGAAGGCGGCAAGGACGTCTTCGTTCACATCAGCGCCGTGGAGCGCGCCGGCATGGACGGCCTGCGCGAAGGTCAGAAGGTCTCGTTTGAGGAACAGACTGACGAGCGCAGCGGCAAGAAATCGGCCGGGAACCTGAAGGCCATCGGCGGCTGATTGCGCGCGCCGCGCGTCCTTGGCGCCGCGCTCCGTCGCGCTCCGCGGCGCCTCTTTCGTCGTAGCTCGGGGCTTGCCGCCGCGGCGGAAATTTGTCATGGTCGAATGGGACAGTGATACTGTCCCATTATTGGGCGTTGCGGCGGCGACCCTCCCGCCTCCGCCGGCGGGCAGGCGCGGAAAGCCAGGCAAGGCGGAGAGGGATGGCATGCCGGTTGCAAGATGGCAGGATAGCCATCGACCGGACCAACTTTGATGTCGAATTGCTATGGTCGTGCTGCGCGGCGCCCGCGCAGCCGGTGGGGGCGACACCCCAAGAGCTGGGCAGGCCATGAGCTGGGCGGGACCGCCCGAAGGTGAGGGAGCCATGAGCGAGCGGTTGACGGCGAGAGCGATGCAGCAAAGGCGGGCGGCCGAAGCGCGCGCCGCGGCCAAGCGTGCGCCCCGCCTCCAGGCGGCGCCGCCGGCATATGCCGGATTGAACGACCCGCGCCTGCATCACGATTCCTGCGGCGTCGGCTTCGTCGCCGATCTGACTGGACGCCGCTCGCACGATATCGTCGCGAAAGGTCTGCAGATCGTCGAGAACCTGACGCATCGCGGCGCCGTCGGCGCCGATCCGCTGGTCGGTGACGGCGCCGGCATGCTCGTGCAGCTTCCGCACGACTTCTTCGCGGCAGAGTGCGCCGCGTTGGATTTCACGCTACCGCAGCCGGGCGACTACGGCGTCGGCTATTTCTTCATGCCGCGCGACGAGAGCGAGCGCTCCCATTACGAGGAGATCGTGGAGCGCGTCGTTGCCGCCGAAGGGCAGACGCTGCTCGGCTGGCGCACCGTGCCGACCGACAATTCCAGCCTTTCCCACAGCCCGGAGATCCGGGCGAGCGAGCCGATTCACCGGCAAGTCTTCATCGGGCGGGGCACAGAGACCGACACGGGTGACGACTTCGAGCGCCGCCTCTTCATCCTGCGCAAGGCGATCTCAGGCGTGGTCCACGAGGAGACCGCCGGTGCAGACCGCGGCTTCTACATCGTCTCCATGTCCTCGCGGACGATCGTCTACAAGGGCATGTTCCTCGCCTATCAGCTCGGCGCCTATTATTCCGACCTGCACGATCCGCGCTTCGTCTCGCAGATGGCGCTGGTGCATCAGCGCTTCTCCACCAACACCTTCCCGTCGTGGAAGCTCGCCCATCCCTACCGGATGGTGGCGCATAACGGCGAGATCAACACGCTGCGCGGAAACGTGAACTGGATGGCGGCGCGGCAGGCCTCCGTCTCCTCGCCGCTCTTCGGCGACGAGATCGAGAAGCTCTGGCCGATCTCCTATGAGGGCCAGTCCGACACCGCCTGTTTCGACAACGCGCTCGAGTTCCTCACCATGGGCGGTTACGAGCTCTCGCACGCGGCGATGATGCTCATCCCGGAAGCATGGGCGGGCAACCCGCTCATGGATGACGAGCGGCGCGCCTTCTACGAATATCACGCCGCGCTGATGGAGCCGTGGGACGGCCCGGCGGCGATCGCCTTCACCGACGGCCGCCAGATCGGCGCAACCCTCGATCGCAACGGCCTTCGCCCGGCGCGCTACGTCGTCACCGACGACGGCCTCGTGATTATGGCGTCGGAAGTCGGCGTGTTGCCGGTGCCGGAGGAGAAGATCGTCACCAAGTGGCGGCTGCAGCCCGGCAAGATGCTGCTCATCGACCTGGAAGAGGGGCGCATCATCGACGACGACGAGCTGAAGCGCCGGCTCGCCACCGCCAACCCCTACAAGAAGTGGCTCGGCAAGACGCAGATCGTGCTTGAGGACCTGCCGACGGTGGGCGCGCGCGCGGCGGCCACCAACGCCGCGCTTCTCGATCGGCAGCAGGCTTTCGGCTACACGCAGGAGGATCTCAAGATCCTGATGGCGCCGATGGCGACCACCGGGCAGGAGGCGATCGGCTCGATGGGCACCGACACGCCCGTCGCCGTGCTCTCGCGCAAGCCGAAGCTGCTCTACAACTATTTCAAGCAGAACTTCGCGCAGGTCACCAACCCGGCGATCGACCCGATCCGCGAAGAGGCGGTGATGAGCCTCGTCTCCTTCATCGGACCGCGGCCGAACCTCTTCGACCTGAAGGGCGCCTCGGAGAGGAAGCGCCTGGAAGTGCGCCAGCCGATCCTCACCAATGAGGACCTGGAGAAGATCCGCCTGATCGGCGACATCGCCGACAACCATTTCCAGACGCAGACGCTCGACATCACCTTTGCAAGCGAGCGCGGCGGCGAAGGCATGGAGATGGCGGTCGACAGGCTGTGCGAGCGCGCCGAGCGCACCGTGCTGGAAGGCCACAACATCATCGTCCTCTCCGACCGGCTGGTCGGCCCGGGCCGCATCGCGATTCCGGCGCTCCTCGCCACGGCCGCGGTCCACAACCACCTGATCCGCAAGGGCTTGAGGACCTCCGTCGGTCTCGTCGTGGAGACCGGCGAAGCGCGCGAGGTGCATCATTTCTGCGTTCTCGCCGGCTACGGCGCGGAGGCGATCAACCCGTATCTCGCCTTCGAGACGCTGCTGAAGATGCACGAGGAAGGCGCCTTCCCCGACGTCGTCGATGCGGGCGAAGTCATCTATCGCTACATCAAGTCGATCGGGAAGGGCGTCTTGAAGGTGATGTCCAAGATGGGCATCTCTACCTACCAGTCCTATTGCGGCGCGCAGATATTCAATTCGATCGGGCTCAATTCCGATTTCGTGCGGCGCTTCTTCTTCGGCACTTCCTCGACGATCGAAGGCATTGGGCTTCCCGAGATCGCCGAGGAGACGATCCTGCCGCCACGCATCCGCGTTCAGCGACGATCCGGTGCTGCGCCTGTCGCTCGATGTCGGCGGCGAATACGCCTACCGCATCCGCGGCGAGGACCACATGTGGCCGCCCGAAGCTGTGGGCCTGCTGCAGCACGCGGCGCGCGCCAACGGCGTGGAGACCTACCGGCGCTACGCCGACCTGATGAACGGCCAGGTGCAGCGCAACTTTGCGATCCGCGGCCTCTTCCGCATCAAGGGCGCGGAGGAGATCGGGCGTCAGCCGGTGCCGATCGAAGAGGTCGAGCCGGCGGCGGAGATCGTCAAGCGTTTCGCGACCGGCGCGATGAGCTTCGGTTCCATCTCGCGCGAGGCGCACGAGACTTTGGCGATTGCGATGAACCGCATCGGCGGCAAGTCGAACACCGGCGAAGGCGGCGAGGAACCGGAGCGCTTCCGCCCGCTTGCGAACGGCAATTCCAAGCGCTCGGCGATCAAGCAGGTCGCCTCCGGCCGCTTCGGCGTGACGGCGGAATACCTCGTCAACTCCGACATGATGCAGATCAAGATCGCGCAGGGCGCCAAGCCCGGCGAAGGCGGTCAGCTTCCTGGCCACAAGGTCGACGCGACGATCGCCAAGGTGCGGCATTCGACGCCCGGCGTCGGTCTGATCTCGCCGCCGCCGCATCACGACATCTATTCGATCGAGGACATCGCGCAGCTCATCTTCGACCTGAAGAACGTGAACCCATCCGGCATGGTGTCGGTGAAGCTCGTGGCGGAAGTCGGCGTCGGCACGGTCGCGGCCGGCGTCGCCAAGGCGCGCTCCGACCATATCACCATCGCCGGCTACGACGGCGGCACCGGCGCAAGCCCCCTCACCTCGCTCAAGCATGCGGGAACGCCGTGGGAGATCGGCCTGGCGGAGACGCAGCAGATCCTGGTCGAGCAGGGATTGCGCTCGCGCATCTCCTTGCAGGTCGACGGCGGCCTGAAGACCGGCCGCGATGTCATCATCGGCGCGCTTCTCGGCGCCGACGAGTTCGGCTTCGCCACGGCGCCGCTGATCGCCATCGGCTGCATCATGATGCGCAAGTGCCATCTGAACACCTGCCCCGTCGGCATCGCCACGCAGGACCCGGTGCTCAGGAAGCGCTTCGTCGGCGCGCCCGAGCAGGCCATCAACTTCCTCTTCCTGATGGCGGAGGAGGCGCGCGAGATCATGGCCTCGATGGGCATCCGCAAGCTCGAAGAGCTGATCGGCGAGACCGATTTCCTCGACACGCAGCCGCTCGTCAACCATTGGAAGGCGCACGGCCTCGACTTCAGCCGCGTCTTCTACAAGCCCGAAGCGCCGCGCGAGGAGATGCGCCGCACGCGCGGACAGGAGCATCCGATCGTCGACATCCTCGACCGCAAGCTCATCGCCGAGGCCGCGCCGGCTCTGGAGAACGAAACGCCGCTGATCATCGAAGCGCCGATCCGCAACGTCGACCGCTCGACCGGCGCCATGCTTTCCGGCGAGGTGGCGCGCCGTTACGGTCATGACGGTCTGGCAGACGACACCATCACCGTGAAGCTCACAGGGACGGCCGGGCAGTCGTTCGGCGCATTCCTGGCGCGCGGGGTGACGCTGGACCTTGTCGGCGACGCCAACGACTATGTGGGTAAAGGCCTCTCGGGCGGCCGCATCGTGGTGCGCCCCCCGGCGAATGCCGCCTACAAGGCGGACGAGAGCATCGTCGTCGGCAACACCGTGCTCTACGGCGCGATCGAGGGCGAGTGCTATTTCTCCGGCATCGCCGGCGAGCGCTTCGCGGTTCGTAACTCCGGCGCCATCGCCGTGGTGGAAGGCGTCGGCGACCATGGCTGCGAATACATGACCGGCGGCATCGCCGTCATCATCGGCAAGACCGGACGCAACTTCGCCGCCGGCATGTCGGGCGGCATCGCCTACGTGCTGGACGAGGACGGCAGTTTCGCCGCGCGCTGCAATCTCGCCATGGTGGAGCTTGAGCCGGTGCCGGAGGAGGACGATCTCCTGGAGCTCCTTCACCATCACGGCGGTGACATGGAGTGCCATGGGCGCGTCGACGTCTCCTCCGACATGTCGAGCCACGACGAGGAGCGGCTGCACACGCTGATCCAGAACCACGGCCACTACACAGGCTCCGCGCGGGCGAGGCACATTCTGGGGAATTGGACCGAGTACCGGCCGAAATTCGTCAAGGTGATGCCGGTCGAGTACCGCCGCGCGCTGCGCGAGATGGCGCAGGCGCGGGTCGGCGCCCAGATGGCGGCGGAGTGAGGCGGTGCGCCGCCCGCATGGCGGCGCGCAGGGACGTCCATGAAAATCTTGAAACGTGTTTGCCGCGAGGCCTGGAGTGCGGATCGCTTGAATGGGTAAGGTGACGGGTTTCCTGGAGATCGACCGCAGCGACCGGCGCTACGAGCCGGCCGGCGATCGCGTGCGCCATTTCCGCGAGTTCATGATCCCGCTCGGCGATGAGGGGACGAAGAAGCAGGCCGCGCGTTGCATGGATTGCGGCATCCCGTTCTGTCACACCGGTTGCCCGGTCAACAACCAGATCCCCGACTGGAACGACCTCGTCTACAACGGCGACTGGCGTGCCGCGCTGCAGAACCTGCAATCGACCAACAATTTCCCGGAGATCACCGGCCGCGTCTGCCCGGCGCCCTGCGAAGCGGCTTGCACGCTGAACCTGATCGAGCAGCCGGTGACGATCAAGACGATCGAGGCGGCAATCGCCGACCGCGGATTCCGGGAGGGGTGGGTCACGCCGGAGCTGCCCGCCATCAAGACCGGAAAGCGCGTCGCCGTCATCGGCTCGGGGCCGGCCGGCATGGCCTGCGCACAACAGCTCGCGCGCGCCGGGCACGACACGCATCTTTTCGAGAAGAACGCCAAGGCGGGCGGATTGCTGCGTTACGGCATTCCCGACTTCAAGATGGAGAAGCCGATCATCGACCGCCGCGTGAAGCAGATGGAGACGGAGGGCGTCACCTTTCACTACAACGCCCATGTCGGCGCCGACATTCCGGCGCAGTCGCTGCTCGACGAATACGACGCCATCGTCCTGACCGGCGGCTCGGAGAAGCCGCGCGACCTTCCCGTCGAAGGACGCGACCTCCGCGGCGTCCACTTCGCCATGGACTACCTCCCGCAGCAGAATCGCCGCGTCTCGGGAGAGCCTCAGAATGGCGTCGAGCCGATCCTCGCCGACGGCAAATATGTCGTCGTCATCGGCGGCGGCGACACCGGGTCCGACTGCATCGGCACGGCCTTCCGCCAGGGCGCCGTCACCGTCACCCAGCTTGAGATCATGCCGCAGCCGCCGGTGAAGGAGGACAAGCTCCTCACCTGGCCGAACTGGCCGTTGAAGCTCAGGACGTCCTCAAGCCACGAAGAAGGCGCTGAGCGCGAGTTCGCGGTGCTGACCGCGAAGTTCTCCGGCCGTGACGGCCGCGTGAAGCGGCTTCACTGCACGCGCGCCGATCAGAGCTTCAAGCCGATCCCGGGCACGGAATTCGAGCTCAAGGCCGACCTCGTGCTTCTCGCCATGGGCTTCGTCTCGCCCGTGCACGATGGGATGATCCAGGAGCTTGGCCTGGAGCTCGACGCGCGCGGCAACGTCAAGGCGACGACGGACGAATACCAGACCTCCAACCCGAAGGTTTTCTCCGCCGGCGACATGCGCCGCGGCCAGTCGCTCGTCGTCTGGGCGATCCGCGAAGGCCGCCAGGCCGCGCACGCGGTCGACAAATACCTGATGGGCGAGACGACGCTGCCTCGCTGAGCGAAGGGCACCCGCACCTCTTCCCCTTTGCTAGGTTGTCGCCACGCGGCGCGCTAAGATGGCCCGAAGGCGGCGCCAGAGACGCCGACCCGAGGAAACGCCATGGCAAAGCTCTTTCCGACCATGCTGGTCGGCTCCTACGCGCAGCCGGACTGGCTGATCGATCGCAAGAAGCTCGCCGGTCGCTTTCCGCCGCGGGTGCGCGCCAGGGAGCTGTGGCGGGTGGCGCCGGAATTCCTCGACGAAGCGCAGGACGACGCCACGATCCTTGCGATCCGCGACCAGGAGCGCGCCGGCCTCGACATCGTCACCGACGGCGAGATGCGGCGGGAGAGCTATTCCAACCGCTTCGCCACGGCGCTTGAAGGCGTCGACATCGACAATCCGGGGACGGCGCTCGATCGCTCCGGCCATCCCAATCCCGTGCCGCGGGTGACCGGAAAGATCCGCCGCAAGCACGCGGTGGAGGTGCGCGACCTGGAATTTCTGAAAGCCAACACCGACCGCATGGTGAAGATGACGGTGCCCGGCCCTTTCACCATGTCGCAACAGGCGCAGAACGACTTCTACGACAGCGAGGAGGCGCTGGCGCTCGACTACGCGGCGGCGGTGAACGCGGAGATCAAGGATCTCTTCGCCGCCGGCGCCGACATCGTGCAGATCGACGAGCCCTATATGCAGGCGCGCCCGGAGAAGGCGCGCCAATACGGGCTGAAGGCGCTCGCCCGCGCGCTCGACGGCGTCAACGGAACGAAGGCGCTGCATATCTGCTTCGGCTATGCGGCGATCATCCACGAGCGTCCGGAGGGGTATTCGTTTCTGCCCGAGCTCGCCGACACGGCGCTCGATCAGATCTCCATCGAGACTGCCCAATCGAAGCTCGACACTTCGGTCCTCGCCAAGCTCCCGGGCAAGACGATCGTGCTCGGCGTCATCGACCTCTCAGATATGAAAGTGGAAACGCCGGAGACCGTGGCGGCACGCATCCGCCGCGCACTCCCGCACGTACCGGCGGAGAAGATCGTCGTGGCGCCGGATTGCGGCATGAAATACCTGCCACGCGAAGTCGCCTTCGGAAAGATGCGGGCAATGGTGGAAGGCGCGGCCATCATGCGCCGCGAGGCTGGCGGCTAAACGCTTCCCGCCGCTCCGCGGCCGGCTATTGGACGGCGGCGGCTGCGGCGGCCGCTGCCTCTTCCGGGGACGCAGGCGAGGAAGCGGGCTCGGCGGCGGAAGTCGACGACTTCGCGGTCGCCGGCCGCGGCGGCCAGACATAGGAATCAACTCGTGCCTCCGGCGGAAGCGCCCTCTCCTCTTGAGAAAGCTGCGCGGCGATCTTTGCCGCGACGCCGCCGCGATCGTCCGCGCGAGTCGGCGCGGAAAGAGCGTCCCCACCGGCGAGACTGAGCGCGTCGAGGGTCAGCATCGGCCCGATCTTCGGCGCTTCCGGCCCGGCCGGGACGGCCGCGGCCGAGGCATCGGTCGACGCGAGCAGCGGCGCCTGCCCGCCGAGGATATCGTTCAGCTCCTGCTCGACGAAATAGGCGAGCTTGCGCTGACCCGCTTTGGTGAAGTTCAGCCCGTCGCTGGCGCGCAGCTGCACCGACTGCCCGCGCACGTCCGGACCGACGGCGACATATTTGCCCTCGTCGTCGGCGAAGCCGTTCCATACGTCGACGAAGCGCAGGCCCTTCGCCTCCAGCTGCTCGCGCACGATGCCGTTGAAGCCACTGTAGTCGCGCGACATGGCGCTCGATTCCACCGGCACCAGCCCGACCCACAGCACCGGCTTCTGCGTGCCCTTCAGGACATCGGCGAAGGCGGCAACGCGCGCCGCGTAGGCAGCACGCCAACCGTCGGTGCCGAGCGTCTGCGCACCGCTATCCGCGCTGATCGCCTGCCGGTCGTTGCCGCCGATCACCGCCAGAATGGCGTCGGGCTTCTGCTCGTCGACAAGGCCGGGAAGCTTCGCCGGCCAATCGTAATAGTCGTCGCGCACAAGACCGGAGGAGCCGCTCGTCGCATCGATCACGACGACGTTCGGATTTTCGCGATACGCCTCAGCCAGGCCCTTCGCCAACGCCCCGGCCATGAAGTCGCCGACGACCATGACGCGCTTCGCGTTCTCGGCCTTTTCCACCGCCGCGATCTCGCGCGGCGTCGGCTGCGGCGAGGCGCGCACACGCCGCTCGCGGCGCGGCTCCTTTGGCGGGACGAGGCGCTCAAAGCCCGGAAAGAGCTCTTGCCGCGGCGGCGGCGTGAAATTGCGCTTGCCGCCGAAGAGCCGCTGGAAGAAGCCGGGCTTGTTGTTGTTCTGCGCCAAGACGACAGGACCGTCCTGCGCGAAGCTCGGGCGGTCGGGCACCACCGCGAACACCGCCGCAACGCCGAGAAGAACGCTGAGTACTATTCCGGCGCGGGTCATTGCGTTCCGTCGCTGTCCTTTCAGCCGCTTCGAAGCGTCTCCAGGAGCCGCAGGCCCCCGAAGCCGTCGGCAACCATGCCGCGGCCGCTCTGGTAGGCCCGGATCGCTTCGCGCGACGCCGGCCCGAGCTTGCCGTCGATCTCGCCGTCATAATAGCCGGCCTCGGCGAGATGTCGCTGTATTTCCTCCGCCTCCGCCTGCGTCAGCGGGCGCTCGCCGTTCGGCCAGGGCTGCACGAAGTTGTCGCCGCCCATGATGCGATCAGCGAGATGGCCGACGGCAAGCGAATAGGCGGTGGAGTTGTTGTAGCGCTTGATGACGTAGTGGTTCCGGAGCATCAGGAAGGCGGGCCCGTTGGCGTCGGCGGGAGTGACGAGCACCGCCTTGTCGCCCGGCCGCGAAAACTGCCGCCCCGCGACGCGGACGACACCAAGCCCCATCCATTGGCTGATCGCGCGCGACTTGCCGTCCTTGGCGAGACGATAGTTGAAGCCCGCGGGAAGCCTGACCTCGTAGCCCCAGGTCGCGCCCGAAACCCACCCCATCTTCTTCAGGTAGCTCGCGGTCGAGGCCAGCGCGTCGGCCGGCGAATTCCACATGTCGCGCCGGCCGTCGCCGTCGAAATCGACGGCATAAGCCTCGTAGGTCGTGGGGATGAACTGCGTGTGACCCATGGCGCCGGCCCAGGAGCCGGTGAGCCCGGCGACGGAGATGTCGCCGTGCTGCAGGATCTTCAGCGCCGCGACGAGCTGCTGGCGTCCGAACTTCGCGCGCTTGCGGTCGGCATAAGCGAGCGTCGCGAGCGAACGCACCACGTTCTTCACCACAGTCGGATCGGAGAGGATTTCGCCGTAGGTGGATTCCATTCCCCAGATCGCGACGACGATGTGCCGGTCGACGCCGTAGCGCGCCTCGATCTTGTCGAGGAGCGGCCGGTAGCGCTGCAGCATCTCACGGCCCATAGCGACGCGCTTCTCGGAGACCCGCGTCACCACGTATTGCCACATCGGCGTGGAGAACTCAGGCTGGTAGCGCGCCTTTTCCAGCACCTCCGGGTCGGGCGTCACGCCGCGAAAGGCCGCCTCGTAGATCGCCTGGGAGATTCCGGCGGCCTTCGCCGTCGGCCAGAAATCCCTGACCCAGCGATCGAAACCGGCATCGGCACGCGCAGGCGCGGTCGCCGCGACGAAAACGAGCGCAAATCCGACGAGAAACGTGGCGAAGAGTCGAACGATCGGCCGCATCGGTACCCCTTTCCAGGCGCAGCGCGGCCATAATTAAGGCCGGCGAATTTGGCGAGGGTATGATGCGGCGGGAAACGGAAACGGTTCGTTAACCGTTCGCCGGCGCCAAGAAATCCGCTGGGTTTGGGTGTTCCCGCATCTCGGGGCAACGCCCGGGCGACGGAATTTGATCAGCGGGTGTTCACATTCGATCAGCGTCCGTTGCGGCGAGCGGAAAGAAAAAGCCCGCCAGAGCGGGCTGAGGCAACGCGCTACGCAAAGCCGTTGGAGACCGGTCGCCGCCGCAGGCCCCGGATCAAATCTCAAACGGCTCCGGCGACTGAAGGATCATGCGGTAACAGGACATGCCGCCTGAGAGAAACTCGTAGGCGGCGCCCCAGAGGTAAAGTCGGAAACGACGATAATTGAACTCGCCGAAGCGGGCGATGATCGCCTCGCGGTTGTTGTCGAAGTTGACGGCCCATTGCTTGGCCGTCAGGAAATAGCTGACGCGGTCGTTGAGCAGTTCCAGGACTTCAAGCGGCGTGTTGGAAAGCTGCTCGAGGAAGTCATGCAGAACCAGGTAGCTGTGGTTGCCGGGGTAGATGTATTTCACGATGTAGGAGGATTGGGCGTATTTCTCCTTGTCGGCGCTCCCATCGAGAAAGACCTTGCCGCCCGGTTTGACCAGCCCCACGAACTTGTCGAGGACCTTTTTGTAGTCGGGTAGGTGCTCGATCACGCCCATGATGACGATGGCGTCATATTTCCGGTCGGTCTCGTATGCCAGAAGGTCGACATTGATCAGTTCCCAGTCGAAACCGAGAGCTTTCGCCCGCTCCCCCAGATAGTCGATCGAGACCTGGGAAATGGTGATGCCCGTGCATTTCACGCCGCGGCGCGAGGCATATTCGAACCACGCGCCCCAGCCGGGTCCGATCTCAAGAATATGATCGCCGGGCTTCAGACCGCATTTCTCAAAGCAGTAATCGAACTTCCTCAGCGTCGCCACGTCGAGCGGCTCGTCCGCCGTCTCGTACATGCCCTGCGTGTAGCAGGGCGTTTTCGGATCGAGGAAGCCCAGGAAGAAGTCTGAGTCGATTTCGTAGTGGCCGGTGATCGCCTGCTTGTTGGTGCGAACCTGGCCAAAAAGCAGCGGCTCCAGGAAGCGCCAGATCGTGGTGAGGGGATGAAAATCCTTCATCGCCACCCGCAAGGCATAAGGGGCCAGCATGTCTCCCTCGATATCGACATCGCCGGCGACGTATGCATCGGCGATACGTCCCTCGTCCATGCTGCTCACCGCGCGCAGCGCCTTGGCGTTCTTCAGCGTGACCTCGAAGCGCGGCGCATCCTTTCCGAAAAGCTGAACGGAACCGTCGGGGAGAACGACCTTGAACGAAACAGGAGAACTATCGAATTGCCGCGCATATTTGCCGAGAAGCGAACGCGTCATCCTCGGCACCGACGTCTGGTCGGATGATGCCTCGCGCTGCAGAGTTGCGGAATGCTCGTTCATGCGCCCCCTACCTATAACCGATGTCCGCCGGAAGGTAGGCCCTTTGAGACTTCAACCGGCATCGCCCTGATGATCTGATATTGCTGTCACAGGTGAGTATTGGCAACCCTGGCCGGTCGCCACCGGCGCTGCCTCGCGAGTGGCAGGAGCAAAAGCAAAACCCCCGGTCATCGACCGGGGGCTGGCAACCTTCGCCGCTGATCCAAAAGCGCGATGCGATGCGGCCCCGGCCCCGGGGACGCTTCCTAAGCTGCCTTGCGCTTCTCGATGAGCTGCGATTCCCAGGCGAGCGCATGCTGCACGATCGTGTCGAGATCGGCATATTGCGGCGTCCAGTCGAGCGTCTTTCTGATCTTGTCCGCGGCGGCGACCATCGCCGGCACGTCGCCCGGCCGGCGGGCGCGGGCGCGGATGTCGAGCGTCACGCCGGAGACGCGCTGCACCGCGTCGAGGAGCTCCAGCACCGAATAGCCGCGCCCGTAGCCGCAGTTCAGAACCAGGCTCTCGCCGCCGGCGCGCAGATAGTCGAGCGCCGCGCCATGCGCGCGCACGAGATCGGTAACGTGGATATAATCGCGGATGCCGGTGCCGTCGGGCGTGTCGTAGTCGGTGCCGAACACGGCGACGTGGTCGCGCTGCCCGGTCGCCGCTTCGATCGCCACCTTCAGGATGTGCGTCGCGCCGCGCGTCGACTGGCCGGTCCGCCCGGCGGGATCGGCGCCGGCGACGTTGAAGTAGCGCAGCGCCAGATAATGCAGGCCGTAGGCTGCGGATGCGTCAGCGAGCATACGCTCCGTCATCGCCTTCGACGCGCCGTAGGGCGACATCGGGTCGAGGATCGTATCCTCCGCCACCGGAATCGTCTTCGGCGCGCCGTAGACGGCGGAGGTGGAGGAGAAGACGAAGCTCGTCACGCCGTTGCTGACCGCAGCGGCGATCAGCTCGCGCGACTTCACCGTGTTGTTCAGGTAGTAGCCGAGCGGATCGGCGACGGAGTCCGGCACGACGACGGAACCGGCGAAGTGCATCACCGTTTCGACATTGCGGGTTTGCATGAGCCGGTCGAGAAGCACGCGGTCGCCGACGTCGCCGATGACGAGTTCAGCGTCCGGCGCGACTGCCCACTCGAAGCCTGTGGAAAGGTCGTCGAGCACGACGACGCGCTCGCCGCGATCGACGAGTTCGCTGACCATGTGGCTGCCGATATAGCCGCCGCCGCCTGTGACGAGTACGCTCATGACACTGTGACCCCGCACCTCCGGCCTCTAAACGGACCGCTCGAATTAAGGTAAGGGATTGGAAATGATGAGCAATCGAAAGGCGCGCGCGTGGTAAATCCTCTCCGTAAGGCAGTTTTCCCGGTGGCCGGTCTCGGCACCCGTTTTCTCCCCGCCACCAAGGCCTTGCCGAAGGAGATGTTGACCGTCGTCGACCGTCCCGCGCTGCAATACGTGGTGGAGGAGGCGCGCGAAGCGGGCATCGAGCACCTGGTCTTCGTCACCGGGCGCAACAAGGAGGTGATCGCCGACCATTTCGATATCGCCTACGAGCTGGAGGCAACGCTCAAAGAGCGCGGCAAGACTGAAGCCCTGGAGATGCTGCGCCGCGATCTTCCCGAAGCCGGGACCATCTCCTATACGCGCCAGCAGGCGCCGCTGGGGCTCGGCCACGCGATCTGGTGCGCGCGTGAGCTGATCGGGCGCGAGCCCTTCGCGGTGCTCTTGCCCGACATGCTGATGACGCCCGGCTGCCTCAAACAGATGCTCGGCGCCTACGAGAAGCACGGCGGCAACGTCATCGCCGTCGAGGAGACCCCGCCGGAGCTCGTCAGCCGCTACGGGATCGTCGGCGTCGGCGAGGAGGACGAGACCGGGTTCCGCATCACCGAGATGGTGGAGAAGCCGAAGCCGGCGGATGCGCCGTCGAACCTCTTCATTTCCGGGCGCTACATCCTGCAGCCGGAGATTTTCGACATCCTCTCCGACCAGGAGCCCGGCGCAGGTGGCGAGATCCAGGTCACCGACGCCATGAAGCGGCTTTCCGAGACGCAGCGCTTCACCGGCTTCCGCTATCGCGGGCGCACGCACGACACCGGCACCAAGGCCGGTTTCCTGATGGCCAATGTCGCCTACGCGCTGGCACGCTCCGACATCGGGCCCGAGTTCCGCGCCGAGCTTACGGCGCTTCTCGGCGACGAGGGGACGTAGGCTCACACCCTCGTCGTCATGCCAGGGCTTGACCCTGGCATCCATTCCGTAACGGAGGAGATTTGCTTCGGCGCCACGGAGTGGATTGCCGGATCAAGTCCGGCATGACGATGGATGTTGCGGCAACTCAACGCTGCAGCCTGAGCCGCACGCCGACTTCATGTGAATCGTATGTGCCGTCCGTCACATTGCGGTCGGTGTGCTCGTAGACGTAGCGCGCCTCGATCGAGGCGGTGCGGCTGAAGGCGTAGGAGGCGCCGGCGAAGCCGGTGAAGGTGACGTCGCGCCAGTTGTCGCCGACGCGCGACTCGTAGGAGAGGCCGATACCTGTCTCCGCACGGATACGCGGCGTCAGGTTGCGCGCGAAAGTGAGCGTGCCGGAATAGAGGACGGCCGCGGAGGTATTCGGCTCAAGCGTCGGATCGATGCTGGTGGAGAGATCGAGCCTCACTTCCGTCAGCCGCCGCGGCGACCACAGGATGGAGGCATCGACAAGGAAGACGTTCACGTCTTCAAGCGACGGATCTTCGACGTCGTCGTGACGATAACCGATCGATGCTTCACCGGAGAGCTTGTCGCCACGGTCGATGACGAGACCGCCGCGCAGCGACCCCCAGACGCCGGAGCGCTGAAAGCCGTTATCGTCGGCGCTCTGGTCGAAGATGCGCGCGCCGACGGCGGCCTCCACGAAGGGCCGGAGGCTCGCACTCGTCGCGTAGCCGGTGCGCACCCGAACCCCGAAATCCGTGTTGTTTAGCTGCTTGCGCGATGCCGTCCCGCCGCCAACCAGAGGCACTTCCTCGTAGACGGAACGCTCCGCGAAACCGGTGACGCGCGCGCTGAAGCGCCCGAAGCGCTGCTCATAACCGAGCGAAGCCTCGAGCGAATCGACCGCCGGACGCTCCGCGGCGCCGCCAGGCGTATCGGGGTCGGAGAAGCCTTCCAGGAAGTGGGAATAGGCGGCCTCGGTGAAGATCGAGCTACGCGAGGTCAGGTCGTAGCGAAGCTTCGCCCGTGCCTCGGCGGTCAACCCATCGAATTCGGAGTGGTCGTAGGTGGTGGATTCGCCGCCGACGCCCGCCTCGAATTCATAACGCTCGCTTTCGGAGCGGACCGTTACCTCCGGCGCGACGACGTAGCCGACGGCCGGGGTCTTATCGACGCTGCCGCCGGCATTGTCGGTGGCGGTGACGCCGACCTCGATCGAAGGACGGATAATAAAGCTTCCAAGCCTGATGCCCCGTTGGGCGAAGGGATCGTCCTCGGAGGCGCGGGGAATGCGCCGCTCGCGTACCGGGCGCGGCTCCGGCACAGGCCCGGCGAGCGGCGGGCCGAGCGGATCGTCGTCGGTGGGGCCGGCAAGCGGCGGACCGACCGGATTGTCGATCAGCGACGGCTCCTCCTTGTCCCAGTTCCAGATGTCTTCGTCGCTTTGCCCGTCGCCCGCGTCCTGCGAGGGGCGGATCACGAAGTCGATCAGCTCGTCCAGCGTCTGCGGCTCGCCCGTAGCGTCGTCCGCCCCCTGCGCCGCCGCGCCGCCGGCCGCCGCGAACGGCGCGGCGACGATCAAGGCGATGGTAAGGGCGCGTCTTGCCAGCATGTCCGTCCCGGCGCGCGCCCGGCCCACGCCGCGGCACGCTTAACGAGAGGTAAAGCGGCGTGGTTAACAAGCCGTTTCCGGCGTGCCTGTGGGGGCCTAACCCAGGGCCTCAGGCTTACGGGCGGGGTCGCGATGTTCTCTCCCGGGATTGCGCACGGCCGGCCGGCCGGTGCACGAGTTGGACCGCTGATTGCCGGGAGGAAAGCCAATGCCCAAGATCGACATCGCCGCCGTGCCGGAACGCAAAGGCTCGGGCTATCCGCCGCCCTTCGACGCTCCATGCGCCGAACGCACGCGGCGGCGGCTGGGCGACGCCGGCGGGCTCACCGATTTCGGGGTCAATCTCATGCACCTGCCGCCGGGCAACTGGTCGAGCCAGCGTCACTGGCATTCGCACGAGGACGAATTCGTCTATGTGCTCGAAGGCGAGCTGACGCTGATCGAGGACGGCGGCGAGACGGTGCTCAGCGTTCCGGCGACTGCGCGGCGTTTCCGAAGGGCACCGGAAACGGCCACCATATGATCAACAGGTCGAGCGCGACGGCGGTCTATCTCGAAGTCGGCACGCGCGTGCCCGAAGACCTCACCACCTGCTCCGACATCGACATGATGAGCGCCAACGCCGACGGCCGCTTCGTGCACAAGGACGGCACGCCTTATTCGGAGCCCCGGTGAACTCCAGAAGGTGACCTCCCGAAGCAGAGACTCCCGTCCGCCCCCTTCGCCGTGCTACGTCTCCTCGCATCGAGGAGTCTCCATGCCGAAATCGTCCCTCGCCTCGCCCGTTTCCGCCAAAGAGCTCGGTCCGGCGCTTCGCACGCTCCACGTCGCCTCCGCCGGCCTGAAGGCGCTGGAGGCGGCGCTGACCGGCGACATGCGCGCCCCCTTCGAGGAGGCGCTCGGGCTGATCGGCGCGGCGTCCGGCCGTGTGGTCGTCACCGGCATGGGCAAAAGCGGCCATGTCGGCACCAAGATCGCCGCCACCTTCGCCTCCACCGGCACCCCCGCCCTTTTCGTGCACGCCGCGGAGGCGAGCCACGGCGATCTCGGCATGATCACGCGCGACGACGTGGTGCTGGCGCTCTCCTGGTCGGGCGAGACGGCGGAGCTCAGGAGCATCCTCCTCTACGCCAAGCGCTTCCGCGTGCCGCTCGTCGCGGTGACGGCCGGCGCGCGCTCCAGCCTCGCCAAGGCCGCCGACGTCGCGCTGATCCTGCCCAAGGTGGAGGAGGCCTGTCCGCATGGGCTCGCGCCGACCACCTCCACGCTGATCCAGATGGCGCTCGGCGACGCGCTGGCGATCGCGCTGCTTGAGGCGCGCGGCTTCACCGCCGACGATTTCCTGAAATTCCATCCCGGCGGCTCGCTCGGCGCCAATCTGGCGCGCGTGCGCGATGTGATGCATTCCGGAGACCGGATGCCGCTTGCGCCGCTCGGCACGAAGATGCGCGAGGCGCTGCTCCTGATCAGCGAGAAGGGCTTCGGCTGCCTCGGCGTCACCGACGGCACGGGCGAATTGGTCGGCATCGTCACCGACGGCGACCTGCGCCGTCACCTCTCCGGCGACATTCTCGATCAGCCGGTGGAGAGCGTGATGACGCGCAACCCGAAGACGGTGGATCCGGACGCGCTCGTCGCCTCCGCGCTCGATGTCCTGAACGCCGCGGCGATCACCGCGCTCGTCGTGGTGGAGCGAAAGAAGCCGGTCGGCATCGTGCATTTGCACGACCTCCTGCGCACCGGCGTCGCCTAGCCACGCCCGTTGACCACATCACCGTCGTCATGCCCGGACCTGATCCGGGCATCCATTCCGCGACCGTTGTGACAGGTCGGGCCGATACGGAATGGATTGCCGGGTCAAGCCCGGCAATGACGACAGGAATGAGTCGCCGCTCTCACGCGCTCGTCACGTCCAGCACCGAACCGTCCGCGCCGATGACCTTGATGCGCGCACCGGCCGGCGCGTCGGGCCCGCGCACCTGCCACACCGTGTCGTCGATCTTGACGCGCCCGCTTCCCTCCACGATCGGCTCGGAGAGCACGAAGGTGCGGCCCTCGAGCCGGTTTGCCCGCAAGTTGAGGAGCGGGTCGGCGGTGTCGCCATCAGCCGTTCCCGCGAAGCGACGGCCGACCAGCGCGGCGATCGCGGAAAGCACCACGAAGCCGACGACCTGCGACTGCCAGGGCCAGTCGATCAGCAGCGCGCTCACCCCGATCAGGATTGCCGCAATGCCGAACCACAGGAAGAAGAAGCCCGGCAGAAGCACCTCGGCGCCGAGCAGGATCAGACCGAGGATCCACCACGACCAGCCGCCGAGCGCGACGATGGCATCGCGGATCATGTGAAGTCCTCGGGCGGGCGCACCGTCACGGTCGTCGTCGGCTGCGTCGAGCCTGTCGGTGGCACGGATGTCGGGCGGCGCGCGCCACTTGCCGGCGTCTCGCCGCTGAAGGTCTGCTTGGCGATCTCGCCGATGCCGGCAAGCGCGCCGATGATGCCGGACGTCTCGACGGGCATCAGGAAGGTCTTCTGATTGGGCGAATGCGCGAAGGCGGCAAGCGCCTCCACGTATTTCTGCGCGACAAAATAGTTGATCGCCTGCACGTCGCCGGCGGCGATCGCTTCGCTGACCATCGTCGTCGCCTTGGCTTCTGCTTCCGCCAGCCGCTCGCGCGCGTCGGCGTCGCGGAACGCCGCCTCCTTGCGGCCTTCCGCCTGCAGGACCTGCGCCTGCTTCTGGCCTTCCGCCTTCAGGATCTCCGCCTGCCGTCGGCCTTCCGCCTCAAGGATAGCGGCGCGCTTCTCGCGTTCCGCCATCATCTGCCGGGCCATGGAATCGACCAGGTTGCGCGGCGGATCGATATCCTTGATCTCGATACGGGTGATCTTCACGCCCCAGGGCGATGCGGCCGCATCGACGACGCGCAGGAGCCGCTCGTTGATCTCGTCGCGGTTCGACAGGAGCTCGTCGAGATCCATGGAGCCCATGACGGAGCGGATATTTGTCATGGTGAGGTTCAGGATGGCGTTCTCGAGCTGGTTCACCTCGTAGGCCGCGCGCGCCGCGTCCATGACCTGGTAGAAGGTGATGCCGTTGGCGGTGACCGTTGCGTTGTCACGCGTGATCACTTCCTGGCTCGCCACGTCGAGCACCGTCTCCATCATGTTCATCTTGGCGCCGATGCGGTCGACGAAGGGCACGATCATGTTGAGCCCTGGCCTCAGCGTCTTCGTGTAGCGGCCGAAGCGCTCGACCGTATAGTTGTGGCCCTGCGGCACCGTCTTCACTGCCGAAACGATGACGATCACGGCGAAGACGACGAGGACGATGACGACGATGTCGAAGCCGGTCATGCAAATCTCCCCATGCCCAATCTTTCGGCCCCGGCGAGATATGGAGAGAGTCGCGCCGAAGCGCAATTTTTCCCGGGGGCGAGAAAGCGGGCGGATTGGCCGGCCTCGCCCCGGTCAAAACCCGGCCCGGCAGGGCTGACCGCCAAATTCCGGCAAAAAAAGAGGCAGGCGGCCGAAGCCGCCTGCCTTGTTCGAGGCCTTGAGCCGTCTTGCCTGAATTCCTCCAGGCCGGACCGTCAAGGCTGGAGCGACATGCCTAGAGCTTGCTGCCGCCGATGGCGCCGCGAAGCCCGCCGGAACCTAGGCCGCCGCCGCCCAGACGCCCGCCGCCCAGACCGCCGCCGCCCAGACCGGCACCGCCGCCCATGCCGCCGCCGGAGTGGTCCCAGCCGCCAGACTCACGGGAGTGCTTCCGGGACTTCATGCCGCCGGAGTGCTCCTTCTTGAGCGGCTTCTTGTGGGAGTGCTCAGGCCTTTTGTGGGAGTGCTCCGACTTCCGCTGCGGCTTCTTGTGGGAGTGCTGCGGCTTCTGGTGCGGCTCCACGCCGTCCTTCTTCGCGTTCCCCTTCTTGATCGCCTTCCACAGCGGGCCGTTCACGCCCGGCTTGTGCATGCTCGGCTTGCCGTGCTTGCCCGGCTTGCCGTGGTGCTCGGACTTGCCGTGCTTCTCAGGCTTGCCGTGCTTCTCAGGCTTGCCGTGCTTCTCAGGCTTGCCATGCTTCTCCGGCTTGCCGTTCTTCTGCGGCTTGCCGTGCTTCTCCGACTTGTCGGACGGGCGCGCCCGCGGCTTCCGCTGGTCCATCTTGTCGGACTGCTTCGGCTGCTGCTTGCTCTCCGGCTTCTTGCCTTCCGGCTGCTTGCCGTGCGGCTTGTTGCCTTCAGGCTTCTTGCCTTCCGGCTTCTTGCCTTCCGGCTGCTTGCCCTCCGGCTTCTTGCCCTCAGGCTTCTTGCCTTCCGGCTGCTTGCCGTGCGGCTTGTTGCCCTCAGGCTTCTTGCCTTCCGGCTTCTTACCCTCAGGCTTCTTGCCTTCCGGCTTCTTGCCGTGCGGCTTGTTGCCCTCAGGCTTCTTGCCGTGATGCTCAGGCTTCTTGCCGTGCGGCTTGCCGTGATGCTCAGGCTTCTTCAGCTCAACGCCGTCCTTCTTGGCGTTGGCTATCTTGATCGCCTTCCACAACGGGCCGTTCACGCCCGGCTTGTGCATGCCAGGCTTGCCGTGGTGCTCGGACTTGCCGTGCTTGCCCGACTTGCCATGGTGCTCGGACTTGCCGTGTTTCTCCGACTTGCCGTGCTTTTCCGACTTGCCGTGCTTCTCCGTCTTGCCGTGATGCTCAGGCTTCTTGCCTTCCGGCTTCTTGCCTTCCGGCTTCTTGCCCTCAGGCTTCTTGCCTTCCGGCTGCTTGCCGTGCGGCTTGTTGCCTTCAGGCTTCTTGCCTTCCGGCTTCTTGCCGTGCTTTTCCGACTTGCCATGGTGCTCGGACTTGCCGTGTTTCTCCGACTTGCCGTGCTTTTCTGACTTGCCGTGCTTCTCCGACTTGCCGTGATGCTCAGGCTTCTTGCCGTGCGGCTTGCCGTGATGCTCAGGCTTCTTCAGCTCAACGCCGTCCTTCTTGGCGTTGGCTATCTTGATCGCCTTCCACAGCGGGCCGTTCACGCCCGGCTTGTGCATGCTCGGCTTACCGTGGTGCTCGGACTTGCCGTGCTTGCCCGACTTGCCGTGCTTCTCCGACTTGCCATGGTGCTCGGACTTGCCGTGTTTCTCCGACTTGCCGTGCTTTTCTGACTTGCCGTGATGCTCAGGCTTCTTGCCGTGCGGCTTGCCGTGATGCTCAGGCTTCTGTAGCTCCACGCCGTTCTTCTTGGCGTTCGCTATCTTGATCGCGTTCCACAGCGGGCCGTTCACGCCCGGCTTGTGCATGCTCGGCTTACCGTGGTGCTCCGACTTGCCGTGGTGCTCCGACTTGCCGTGGTGCTCGGACTTGCCGTGGTGCTCGGGCTTGCCGTGGTGCTCGGGCTTCTTACCCTCAGGCTTCTTGCCTTCCGGCCGCTTGCCCTCCGGCTTCTTGCCCTCTGGCTTCTTGCCTTCCGGCTGCTTGCCCTCAGGCTTCTTGCCCTCCGGCTGCTTGCCCTCTGGCTTCTTGCCTTCCGGCTTCTTGCCCTCGGCTGCTTGCCCTCTGGCTTCTTGCCTTCCGGCTGCTTGCCCTCTGGCTTCTTGCCTTCCGGCTGCTTGCCCTCTGGCTTCTTGCCTTCCGGCTGCTTGCCCTCTGGCTTCTTGCCCTCAGGCTGCTTGCCCTCTGGCTTCTTGCCTTCCGGCTGCTTGCCTTCCGGCTTCTTGCCTTCCGGCCGCTTGTCCTGCTCAGGCTTATTGCTCTGCTCAGGCCGCTTGCTCTGATGTTCCTGCTTGCCGTGCTTCTCCGATTTGTCGTGCTTCTTGTCGTACCGCGCGTACTCTTTGCCGCGATGCTTATCGGATTTGCCGTGCCTGTCGTCCTTGCCCCAGTCCGGACGGCACATCGGCTCGTCCGGGTCGTCGGGTTGCTCCGACTTCACCTTCACTACGGCTCCGGTGAAAACCTCCGCGCCGTGCGGATAGCAATCGGAAGGCTGAAAGACATCCTGAACGGATCCGTTCAGTTCGGGGCAGTACCAAATTCGGGTCTGAAGATCCTGCACGGAAAGAGCAAAGGCCGACGTCGATGCAAGACCACCGAACCCGGTCAACAAGCTCCCCGCGAGGACGATTTTAACGGTACTGCGCCCAGCCCTTTTCAACGTGCTGAACATACCCATACGCCACTCCCCACGCGTATGCCCGCCCTCCCTCGGACAACGCCCGGATGTGCCGCATCCAATTCAACTAATTCACCGATTGTTAATGTTTCGAAACCTCGCCGTGGAAACATGATTAACGCTGAGCCGGCTTCTGCGCGCGCGGGAACACGCCCGTTCCGGGGCGCCGTCGGCGCTCTTCATGGTTGCCGGACGCTCCCCGAGCACGCCGCGCCGGCCGGATTGGACGGTTTCGACGACAATACGGCGGCTGGAAGCCCCGCCACGGGCCTGTTAACTTCAGCCAAGACGGGCGGCGGGACGCGGCCGATAGGAGAGGAAACCAAGGACCATGGGTGGCAAGAAAATCCTGATGCTGACGGGCGATTTCAGCGAGGAATATGAGATTTTCGTCTTTGAGCAGGCGATGCGCGCGGTCGGCCACGAGGTTGACGTGGTCTGCCCGGACAAGAAGGCGGGCGAAATCCTCCGGACCTCGCTGCACGATTTCGAGGGCGACAAGACCTACACGGAGAAGCTTGGGCACAATTTCCCGCTCAAGAAGAGCTTCGCCGACGTGAAGCCGGAGCGCTACGACGCCGTCTACGTGGCCGGCGGACGCGGTCCGGAATATATCCGCATCGACAAGCGCGTGCAGGCGATCGTCCGGCACTTCCACGAGGCCGACAAGCCGATCTTCACCATCTGCCACGGCGTGCAGGTGCTGGTGGCCGTGCCGGAGACGATCCGCGGCAAGGAGGTCGCCGCGCTCGAATATTGCGAGCCGGAAGTGACCGCCGTCGGCGGGAAATATGTCGACGTGCCGCCGGAAGGCGCGCATGCCGATGGAAAGCTTGTCTCAGCTAAAGGCTGGCCGGGCCTCGCCGCCTTCATGCGCGAATGCCTGCGCGTGCTCGGCACCGAGATCCGACATGCCGAGCCAGCTCCGAAGGTGAAGGCGGCCTAAAGACGCCGCACGCTGTTCAAAGCACCCGGAAATCGAAAAGGGTCGGCGCGCTGCCGACCCTTCTTCCTGCTTCGCCGTCGATGCTTCCGTCTACATCGTAAGGCGGATTTCGCTCAGGTCTTCGCCGATCGAGTGGAACACGTCCTGCAACTCGCTGTTGCTCGGCGCGTGATAATAGAGCGCCTCGCCCTTATCGACGGTCGCGCAGTTTCTCATCAGCGTCTCCGCGCTCGACGGGATGTCGCCGAAGGTGATCGTGTAAAGGCGGATTCCGGCGTTCTTCACGTTCTGGCAGAGCGTGGCGGTCTTGGTGTTCAGGTTCGTCTGCGCGGTCGAGGCGTTGTTCGAGCCGAGCCGATAATTGCCGCCGACCTGCAGGTTGATATAGTTGTAGCCGCTGAAGATCGATTTATTGTGATTGCTCGTGCCAGTGACGGAGTTCTCGCCGTCACTCAGGAGCACAAGCGCCTTCACCGTCGTCTCATAATGCTCTTGGCCCGGGGCGACGCCCTCGGTGAACGGTGGTCCCGGCGAAAGGACGCGCCATCCCCAAACGAGACCGGTCGGGATGTAGGTCCCCATGGCGGGGTAGGCGATCATGCTGTTGATCGCGCTTTGCACGGCGGTCTTATTAGTCGTCAGCGGCAGGATCGGACGCGGGCAGCCGTAGTTCGGACCACTCGTATAGGGAAAGGTCGTATCCTTTTTGCCGGAGTGCCAGCTCACGGTCGAGGAGACGTATTTGTCCGTGTTCTTCTGCGCCGCGCTGCCGTTGGAGCTGGTGTCGTCGTCGAGATAATCGTTGGAATAGTAGTCGCCGTTGTCGTTGTCGCTGTCGGGCTCATCGGGCCAGAAGAACGGCACGAAAAGCGTGTCGGCATTGGCTGACGACGGCGCGGTGTCGTTCTGGTCGTACGGCTCGGCGCGCATTTCCACGCAGCCGGCCCATTCCACGCTGGAATCGTCGGCATGAAGCTGGTCGTACAGCCATTTGTGGCTGACCGGTTCCTTCGTCTCAGTGCATGTCGTTGTCTCGCCGCCCTCGACCCAGACCCAGTGGTAATAGTGCCACTCAAAATGTCCCGGTGTCGTTGTCGTCGTGCACGGGTCGTTGCTCGTATCGACGTTGTAGTTGTTGAAGTTCTTGCCGTTATATTTCGCGCTGGGGATGTCGTTCCAGTCGAGCCAGGAAGTGTCCAGGGCGGCGTTCTTGATATTCACCGCGCCCTCAAACGGCACGACGCCGACCTTGATGTAGCCTTCGGCAATCGCTTCGGGCGTCATCAGAGTGTTCAGGAGCGTGTTGGCGGCGTTCTTGAGCCCCATGATACGGCTTCCGGAGCCAGGATTGCTCCAGTTGCCGGTGCACGAGCTTGATACGACGGCGGCGCAATTCATCGAGCCGGTGTTGTCGAGCACGAGCGCCAGCTCGACGCGATTTGAGGAGTGCGCAACCTCCGCCACGATATTCATACCCATCGAGGACATGTCGCCGCTCGCGCCCGCGCCGGTGAACTTCCCGATCGGGAGGAAGATGGTGTGCATGGAGCCGTCGGCGGCGACCCGGAAGCCGTCGTTGGTCTTGGTCACGTCGACATTAATGATGGTGAACTGGCTGTCTTCCAGAACGTAGCCGTTGACATAGTTCTCGACGAAGGCCGTCGCTTCGGCCTCCGTGTAGTCCTCGCCGCGTCGCGCCAGCGCGAGCGCCGCGGAGTCAACTGCGTTGGAGAGCTCCCCCTTGTAGCGGGAGAAGCGTGCGATATCGACCACGCCGCCCATGATCAGAACCAGCGGTATGACCATTGCTCCGAACAGAATGGCAATATTGCCACGCTCGTCTCTGCGAAATGCGCGCCATACGCGCCAGCTTGACTCCGGCATTGCCCGCTTCACTTCTCTCCGAGAGGAAATACGCTTTGTAGATAAGGAGAGAAGGCCACGATATCGTTGACAAGTTTAAGGAGATTGCGCGCACGCTGAACAAGTCACTAACGCCGGAATCCCCGTTTTCCGCGGCGGCTCGAGCCCACCCGCCGCTTCGGCGCGTCAGCGCACGGATTCTTGATTCCGTAGAGGAACAACGAAGTCGAAAGGAACTGAGACATGCCGCAACATCCCGCCATCGAAGAAGGGCGCGCTGCCGTGATCACCGGCGCGGCTTCGGGCATCGGCCTCGCCGCCGCCGGGCGCCTGGCCGAGCTCGGCATGAAAATTTGCATGGCCGACGCCAACGTCGAGGCGCTGGAAAAGGCGGTCGAGACCGTTGGGCGGCGCGCGGGACGGCAGGGCGAGGTGATCGCGGTTCCGACCGACGTTTCCAAGCGCGCGGACGTGGAGCGCCTCAAAGGGCGGGCGATGCAGACGTTCGGCGAGGTGGCGTTCCTCATGAACAATGCGGGTCGCGGCGGAGGCGGCGCCACGCTCTTCGGCGATCCGGAACGCTGGAAGGCGATCCTCGACACCAATCTCTGGGGCGTCGTCAACGGTGTGCAGGTCTTCGCTCCCGACATGATCGCGGCGAATAGACCTGCGGCGATTGTCAGCACCGGCTCCAAGCAGGGGATCACCTGTCCCCCGGGCGAGACCGCCTACAACGTTTCCAAGGCCGGCGTGAAGGTGGTGACTGAGGCGCTCGCCCACGAGCTTCGTGGCGTCGAGGGCTGCGCCGTAACGGCGCATCTTCTTATCCCCGGCTTCACCTTCACCGGCATCACCGCTGGCGACCGCACCGAGAAGCCCGCCGCTGCCTGGACGGCGGAGCAGGTCGTCGACTTCATGCTTCCGAAGATGGCGGAAGGCGACTTCTACATCCTCTGCCCGGACAACGACGTGACCCGCGCGATGGACGAGAAGCGCATGCGCTGGGCGATGGACGACGTCGTCCTGAACCGCCCGGCGCTGTCGCGCTGGCATCCCGATTTCAAGGACGCCTTCGCCAGGTATATGGCGGACTGAGGCCGATCCCCTCCCTTTGCTTGCGAGGGTCAGAGACGGGGACTTGAAGGCGCGGCCTTCCCCCTCTCTCCCCGCAAGGGGATGAGGGACTGCTGCCTACGAAGCGGACGCCGCAACCGCGGCGGCGACTTTCGGCTGCGCTGGCTTCGTCTTCTTGATCGGCGTCGGGATCTCGATCTCCACTTCGAGCGTCGAAACCAACTCGCCGCGGTCCATTCTCACCTGCACCTTGTCGTGATCGAGCTGCACGTGCTTCTTGATCACCGCCAGAATCTCTTCCCTGAGGACCCCGACCAGGTCAGAACCGCCGGCAATGGTGCGTTCGTGGGCGAGCAGGATCTGCAGCCGATCGCGGGCGATCGGCGCCGATCCGCTCTTTCGGAACAGGCTGAAGAGGTTCATGCGGCCCTCCGCATGAACAACCTGCCGAGCAGGCTCCGTCTGTCACTCGGCACGGTCACGGCAACGGTCTCGCCGGAGAGCCGCCTTGCGGCATCGGTATAGGCACGCGCCGCCGCGGAGAGCGGATTGGCGATGGTGATCGGCGCACCGACGTTGGAGGCGCGCAGCACTTCCTCGCTCTCCGGGATGATACCGAGAAGCGGGATGGAGAGGATTTCCAGCACGTCCTCCGTCTTCAGCATCTCGCCGCGCTCGGCGCGGCCGGGATCGTAACGGGTCAGAAGCAGGTGCTTCTCGATGCGGCCGCCGGTCTCCGCCTTCAAGGTCTTGGAATCGAGGAGACCGATGATGCGGTCCGAATCGCGCACCGACGATACTTCCGGGTTGGTCACCACGACCGCCACGTCGGCGTTGCGCATGGCGAGCGTTGCGCCGCGCTCGATGCCCGCGGGGCTGTCGCAGATCACCCAGTCGAACTTCTCGCGCAGCTCGGCCATGACCCGCGTCACGCCCTCTTCGGTGAGCGCGTCCTTGTCGCGTGTCTGTGACGCCGGCAGCAGCGACAGCGTGTCGATGCGCTTGTCGCGGATCAACGCCTGGTTCAGCTTGGCGTCGCCCTGGACCACGTTGATCAGGTCGTAGACGACGCGCCGCTCCGCACCCATCACCAAATCGAGGTTCCTGAGACCCACGTCGAAGTCGACGACAACGACGTTCTTTCCCGACTGCGCCAGCGCCGCGCCGAGCGCCGCCGTGGACGTCGTCTTGCCGACGCCGCCTTTGCCAGATGTTACGACCAGAACCTTGGCCATCGTCGACAACCCTCCTTGAAATTTTCAGCTAAAGCGGCGCCATGGACATCGTCTCGCCGTCCAGCCACGCCTGTACGGGCCGGCCGCGAAACTGCGGGTCCATTTCGTCGGCCGTGCGGTAGAGGCCGTCGATTGCGATGAGCTCCGCTTCGAGCTTGTTGCAGAAGATGCGTGCGCCGGGATCGCCGGTGGAGCCGGCGATCGCGCGCCCGCGCAGTGCGCCGTAGACATGGATGGAGCCGCCGGCGACGACTTCCGAGCCGGACGCGACCGAGCCCAGGATGGTGACGTCGCCCTCCAGGAAAATCACCGACTGGCCGGAACGGACCGGCTGCTCGTGGACGAGTGAGGCGGGCCGCGGCGGGGCCGCCGGCGCCTCTATGACCGGCTTCTCGGCGAGCTTATCCGCCTGATCCGCCGCCGTCTCTGCCGTCGCCGTGTCGTCCGGATGCTTCGCTGTTTCCTGCGTTTCGGCAATGACCGGTCGCGGCGCGGAGAGGTCGGCGAGGTCGCTGATGCTCGCCGCGCGGCTGTTGGAGACAAGGGGTGGCATGCCGAGGCCGAGCCAGGAGGCCTTCGTGCCCTCCACCCCCATGATGCGGATATCGCGCTCATGCAGGTCGGCGATCAGCTTGGCGAGACCGTCCTTGTCGAGCGGCAGAGCCGACACGTCGAGGATGATCGGGCGGCCGACGAAATAGCCCGGCGACTTCTTCGACCATTCGTCGAGCTCGACGAACCATTCTTCGAGCGGCGGCTCCGGCGAGAAAAGAAGCGCCATGAAGGATCGGCCGCGGAAGCGGAGCGATTTGCGGGGTTGGACGGCGACGTTCGCGTTCACGGACAGCCTCGGCCTCGTTAACTGCTTCGTTACGATTTGAGGCCGCGGTGGTTAAGCGCCGGTTAACGCAGCGTGAGATTGCGCGTTAATCTTCCGGGGACATTCCGACGTAGCTCCCACACGGAAGGTTGACCCCGGCCAGAACTTTCCTTGGAAGAGGCTCTTTGATGCGGTCACCGGACAGTTCGATCAACTGACCTCTGATGTGATCGCGGCGTTTCAGCATCATTTTCGACCGAACGCCGCGTCGCAGGACTGCCCGGCGTTGCGCTCCGCTCCATGCGGGCTAAGGCGCGGGCCGTGGCGGAGTCAGAGCCAGCCGGAGAGCTCGCGCAGCACCATCTGCGTGATGACGCGCATGCCGGCCGGGGAATCGTTCAGGCAGGGCACGTGCGCGAAGCGCTCGCCGCCGTGATGCAGGAAGATCTCGCAATTCTGTACCGCGATTTCCTCCAGCGTCTCCAGGCAGTCGGACACGAAGCCGGGATTGACGATCGCCAGTCGCTTCACGCCCTCCGACGCGAGCCGCTCCACCGTCTTGTCGGTATAGGGCTGCAGCCATTCCTCCGGCCCGAAGCGCGACTGGAATGTGGTGAGAAGCCGCCCCTCGCGCCAGCCGAGCCGCTCGGCGAGAAGGCGCGACGTCTTCTGGCAGTGGCAGTGATAGGGGTCGCCCTTCTTGAAATAGGATTGCGGAAGGCCATGAAAGGAGGCGATCAGGATCTCCGGCTCGAAGTCGAGCGTGGCGAAGTGGCTTTCGATCGATCCGGCCAGCGCATCGATATAGGCCGGCTCGTCATGATAAGGCGGCACGGTCCTGAGCGCCGGCTGCCGCCGCATCGCCTTCAAGGCGTCGAAGGCCTTGTCGTTCACGGTCGCCGTCGTGGTGGCGCTATATTGCGGATAGAGCGGGAAGACGAGCACGCGCTCCGCGCCGGAGTCCGCCAGGGCTTGCAGCCTTTCGGCGATGGTCGGGCGGCCGTAGCGCATCGCCCAGTCGACGACGACGTTCCCTTCGCTCGCCAGCTCGCCTGCAAGCTTCTCCGCTTGCGCGCGGGTGAAGGTGCGAAGCGGCGATTCGTTTCGCTCCTTGTTCCAGATCGAGGCGTAGAGCGCGCCGCTCTTCTTGGGACGCACGGAGAGCACGATCCCCTGCAGGATCGGCTGCCAGAAGAGCGGCGACCACTCGATGACCCGGCGGTCGGAGAGAAACTCGGAAAGATAGCGCCGCATCGGCCAATAGTCGGTGCCTTCCGGCGTGCCGAGATTGACGAGAAGCACGCCGATCCGCCCCGCCGCGACAGGAGGATGATCGGCGGGAAGCCGGATTGAACGCATCTCGTCGCGGCGCTCTACGAAGCTTCGGTCGGTTTCGAGCGGCTTCAACATGGTCGCATCCCCATCGTCGCATCCCTGCGGTCACTGATCCTGTTCCGGCACCAGGAAGGCATCGTCCGGCGGGCTGGCGTTCCGTCGAAACCACTCGGCGAGCTCGGCTTCGGAGAATTCGCCCGACGCCAGCCGCAGAAACACCACCGCCGCCTCGGCCGGCTCTGCACTGAGGCGTTGTCCGTTCATGCGCAGGAAAAGCGCCGATGCGACGAACGCCGTACGTTTGTTGCCGTCGATGAAGGGATGGTTGCGGGCGATGTCGTAAGCATAACTCGCCGCAAGCTTGAATACCGTCGGCTCGCCATATCCCGCGAGATTCTGCGGGCGCGCAAGCGCCGATTCGAGCATGCCCTCGTCACGCGTTCCGTGCCCACCGCCGTGCCTTTGGATTTGCCTGAGGTGGATCGATGCGACGACACGGCCCGTGAGCCAGCGCCAGTTCATTTCGCCAGTTCGCGCAGCGTGTCGCGATAGCGATCCATGATATCCTCGGCCATGCGCATCTGCTCTTCGAACTCCGGATCGAAGGGCGAAAGTTCGAGCCCGTTGTCGGTCTCCGACAGGCTGAGCTGCTGACCGCGAACAATGCCAAGCCGCTCGACGACCTCCTTGGGAAGCACGACGCCGAGTGAATTGCCGATTTGCGTGACCTTGACCTGGTGCATGACGGCCTCCGAATAGGTTATAACGCGCGTTATAACGGAAACGAAGAAATCTCGAAAGGGCCGCTATTCCGCCGCCTCGGCAAGCGTTGTTGGCTGCCGCCCCGGCATCTGGAACGCCTGCAGGAGCCGTTCGCGCTCCGCGAGCGCCGGGCGCGCCTGCGCCTCCTTCACATGGCCGTAGCCGCGAATCTTGCGTGGGTAGCCGGCAAGGACGACCGCGATCCCGGAATTCGCAGCCGAGAGCTTCGCCTCGATCGTGTCCAGCGTAGCGAGATAGTCGCGCAGAAGCTTGCGCTCCCAGCGCCGCTCGCGCGTCCAGGAGAACGGATCGGCGATCGTGCCGCGCAGGAACTTGAGACGCGCGAGCAAGCGGAAGGCGCGCATCATCCGCTGCCCGTAGTCCTTCTTCACCAGATGCCCGTGCCGGTCGCGCTTGGCGAAGAGCGGCGGCGCGAGATGGAATTCAAGCCGCTCCCAGCTTTCGAACTCCTGCTTGAGCTGGCGCTCGAACGAGCCGTCGGTGAAGAGCCGCGCCACCTCGTATTCGTCCTTGATCGCCATCAGCTTGAAGAGCGAATGCGCGACCTCCGTCGCAAGCGCCGTCTCCCCCGGCGTCACGCGCAGCTCCGCGGCGGCGATCTTCTCGACTCGCGCCTTGTAGCGCGCGGCGTAGCGGGCGCTTCTGTAGTCGGCCAGGAAGGCGGCGCGGCGCGCCACGGTCTCTTCCAGCGATGGCCACATGGGATCGATGAGAATTCCGGCCGCTGCCTCCGTCCCCCCGAGATCGAAGGCGGCGCGCCGGCCCCATTCGAAGGCGGCGACATTCATGTCGACCGCGACGCCGTTCAGGCGGATTGCCTCCAGGATGGACTCCCGGCTGATCGGGAGGCCGCCCTGCTGCCAGGCGAAGCCGACCATCAGCATGTTGGTGGCGATCGCATCGCCGACGAGCGCTGCGGCGAGCCGCTCCGCCTCGACGAAGTGCGCGCGCTCCGCCCCGACGCGCTCCTCGATGGCGCGCTTCAATCTCCGTGTCGGCAGCGTGAAATCGGTGTCGCGCGTGAAATCGCCCGGATAGGTCTCGTGCAGATTGACGAACACCTTGCTCTCGCCCGGACGGATCGCGGCGAGCGCCTTTCGCGATCCGGCGACGACGATGTCGCAGCCGAGCACGACATCCGCCTCCTCCGCGCCGATGCGGATGGCGTGGATGGAACCCGGCGTCGGACCGATGCGCATGTGGATAGAGACCGCACCGCCCTTCTGCGCCAGCCCCGCCATGTCGATCACGCCGACGCCGAGCCCATCGAGATGCGCGGCCATGCCGATCACCGCGCCGACCGTGACGATGCCGGTGCCGCCGACGCCGGTGATCAGGATACCTTCGGTCCTGGCGGGCGGAGCGATCGCCGGCTCAGGCACCGGCGGCAGGGAATCGGTGGCCATCGCCGTTCCGGCCTTCAACTTGCCGCCATGCACGGTCACCAGGGAGGGGCAGAAGCCCTGCAGGCAGGAATAATCCTTGTTGCAGCTCGCCTGATCGATCCTGCGCTTGCGGCCGAACTCGGTATCGAGCGGCTGGATCGACACGCAGTTCGACTTCACGCCGCAATCGCCGCAGCCCTCGCAGACGAGCGTATTGATGACGACGCGCTTGTCCGGGTCGGGCTCAAGGCCGCGCTTGCGCCGCCGCCGCTTCTCCGCCGCACAGGTCTGGTCGTAGATGAGGACGCTGACGCCTTTCACCTCGCGCAACAATTCCTGCACCTCGTCGAGCTCGGCGCGATGATGGATCGTGAGGCCGGCGGGCCATTCCGCGCTCTCCGGATATTTGTGCGGATCGTCGGTGACGAGCGCGATGCGCTTGGCGCCGTCGGCGGCGGCCTGCCGCGCCACGATATCGACGGTGAGGCCGCCTTCCACCGGCTGGCCGCCGGTCATCGCGACGGCGTCGTTGTAGAGGATCTTGTAGGTGATGTTGACGCCCGACGCCGCAGCAGCGCGCAAGGCGAGCGAACCGGAATGGCCCCAGGTCCCGTCGCCGATATTCTGGAAGACGTGGCCGCGCTCGGAGAACGGCGCTTCGCCGATCCAGTTCGCACCCTCCGCGCCCATTTGCGTGAAGCCCTCGGTGCGGCGGTCCATCCACAGCGCCATGTAGTGGCAGCCGATGCCGGCATAGGCGCGGCTTCCCTCCGGCACGCGGGTCGATGTGTTGTGCGGGCAGCCGGAGCAGAAATGCGGCACGCGCACGCCGATGTCCTCGGTCGTGGCAAGGATGGCCTGCGCATGCTCCAGCTGCTTCAGCCGCGCCGCGACCTCCGAATCCTCCGCGTAAGCGAGAATGCGCCGCCCGATGATGATGGCGATCTGGTTGGCGTCGAGCGCACCCCAGGCCGGCAGGAGCACGCGGTTCTCCTGGTCCTTCTTGCCGATGACCATGGGCGCGTCGGCGCGGCCGTAGAGCTGCTCCTTGAGCTGGGTCTCCACCAGCGAGCGCTTCTCCTCCACGACCAGGATCGTCTCGAGGCCGGCGGCGAAGCGGTTCATGCCATGCGGCTCGAGCGGCCACGGCGCCGCCACCTTGTAGAGCCTCAGACCGAGATCGGCCGCCCGCTTCTCGTCGATCCCGAGAAGATCGAGCGCGCCGAGCGTGTCGAGCCAGCTCTTGCCGAGCGAGACGATGCCGAGCCGTGGCTTCGGCCCGCCGCCCATCATGATGCGGTCGAGCCCGTTCTCGCGCAGGAAGGCGAGGGCCGCCGGCCGCCGGAAGCGGTGGAGCAACTCCTCCTTCTCCAGCGCATGGCGGCCGGACGCGATGTTGAGCCCGCCCGGCGGCATGTCGAAATCCGGGATGACGACCTTCACGCGATCGAACGCGCTGTCGATCGCGCCCGTCGACTCCACCGTGTCCTTCACGCACTTGATGCCGACCCAGGTGCCGGCGAAACGCGACAGCGCGTAGCCGATCAGCCCGTAATCGACGATGTCCTGCAGCCCGGCGGGGTTCAGGATCGGAATCATCGCATCGACGAAGGCGAATTCCGACTGGTGCGCCGTGGTGGAGCTTTCGCAGGTGTGATCGTCGCCCATCAGCGCCAGCACGCCGCCATTGGGCGACGTGCCGTCGAAATTGGCGTGGCGCAGCGCATCGCCCGACCGGTCGACACCCGGTCCCTTGCCGTACCAGATGCCGAAGACGCCGTCATAGCGCCCCTCGCCGTGAAGCTCCGCCTGCTGCGAGCCCCACACGGACGTCGCCGCGAGGTCTTCGTTCAATCCCGGCTGGAAGACGATGTCGTTCGCCTTGAGAAGGGCTCCCGCCCGCCAGAGCTGGAGATCGAGCCCGCCGAGCGGCGAGCCGCGATAGCCCGAAACGAAGCCCGCGGTATTGAGGCCGGCGGCGCGGTCGCGCGCCTTCTGCATCAGCGCCAGGCGAACGATCGCCTGCGTGCCGGAAAGGAAGACACGTTCCTTTTCCAGATCGTATTTGTCGTCAAGCGTTACGCCGCGGCGAGCCATCAAAACCGGGCCATCAAGCCTCCGAGCGTCGCATCATGCAACGCGCCTCAGCTGAATCTGGCGACAGCACCGCCGGATTGCCACCGAATTTGCAGCGTAATCGCAAGAATTTGCTGATTTCGGCCGCCTGTCCGGTCGTTAGTGATCGTCGTTAGGCTTGCCGGAATCGGGCGGATGCCGGAAGATCGCCGGCGGAAACGGCGTCGTGCTCTTATCGATGTTGGTCTGATAACCCGGCCCGATGGCGAGCGGCCGATCCGGCAGGACCGACTGGTCGACGTCCGACTTGTAGTCCTTCTCAATTTTCAGGATCTCCGTTCCGTCGGCTCCGCGAAGAACCACGGTGACACGGTAGGGAACGCCCTTCTTCACGCCGTGGACCGGCGGCGTCTCGAATTGGATGCGGCCGCCGCCGCGCGCCGGGCGGCTGAGCACGATGGGCGGACCGCCCGCCGGGTCTTCGAAGGTCGCCTCGATCGTCGCGCCGGGCGGCGGGTCGCGCCGCGGCAGGAGCACGACGGCGTAGGTCGCCGTGGCGTTGCGGTAGTTGAAGAGGAAGCCGCCGCCGGCAAGGTCGAGATAGTGGCTCTTGTCGACGCAGCCAGCGAGCAGGAAAAGACAAACGCAACAAACCCAAAAAGCCGCACGCCCGCGCTCCGTCCCGTGTTTCTGAACCCCGACATTCTACCAGCGCCGAATCCGGGCAGCGATGGAAAAAGTCCGATGCGCGACCGCCATGATTGCGTTCATGCTTGCCTTCGCCGGCTTCGCATCGCACGCTGAGCGCGGGCGCGAAGTCGACTCCAAGATTGGCCAGCGCCTGTCAAGAAGAACAGCATCGCGCTTCGCGCGGGGGTTGGAAACGCCCGGATGAAAGCATTGCACGCGGTCAGCCGCGCGATCGACCGTACGACTGCATTTCTCGGCCGTGCGGTCTCGTGGCTGATCCTTGTCGCGGTCCTGGTCAGCGCCGGAAACGCCGCGATCCGCAAGGCGTTCGACATGTCCTCCAACGCCTGGCTCGAGCTTCAATGGTACCTGTTCGGCGCCGTCTTCATGCTCGCGGCGGCCTACACCCTGCAACGCAACGAGCATGTCCGCATCGATATCCTGACCCAGGCGCTCAAGAAGCGCACGCGCGATTGGATCGACCTCTTCGGTCACGTCTTCTTCCTATCCCCCTTCGTCGGGCTCATGGCCTACCTGTCGTGGCCGTTCTTCCTGCGCTCGCTCCAATCCGGGGAGCACTCCGCGAATGCCGGCGGCCTCATATTGTGGCCTGCCAAGGCGCTCGTTCTCGCCGGGTTCGTGACCCTTTGCGCGCAAGCGCTTTCGGAGATCATCAAGCGCGTCTTGGTGCTTGCCGGGGCGATCGAAGAGGAGACGCCGGAGCACCACCTGCCGCCGATCATCGAGGACATGGAAGAGGCCGACGCAATGAGCCGCATGCCCGGCCATGACGACGAGGGCGGGCGGTGACCGACCTCCTCGCCCAGAACCTCGCGCCGATCATGTTCATCAGCGTGATGGCGATGCTCTTGCTCGGCTATCCGGTGGCGTTCACGCTTGCCGCCGGCGGCCTGCTCTTCTTCGTTATCGGAGTCGAGGTGGCGCATGTCGCGCCGGACGAGATCACGCTCTTCTGGCCGCTGCTGCAGGCCAATCCGGAACGCGTCTTCGGCGTGATGAGCAACGACACGCTGCTCGCCATCCCCTTCTTCACCTTCATGGGGATCGTCCTGGAACGCTCGCGCATGGCGGAGGATCTGCTCGAGACGATCGGGCAGCTTTTCGGGCCGGTGCGCGGCGGCCTCGCCTTCGCGGCGGTGGTGGTCGGGGCGCTGCTCGCCGCCACCACCGGCGTCGTCGCCGCTTCGGTGATCGCCATGGGGCTGATCTCGCTCCCGATCATGACCCGCTACGGCTATGACAACCGGCTGTCCACCGGCACCATCGCCGCCGCCGGCACGTTGGCGCAGATCATTCCGCCTTCGCTCGTTCTCATCGTGATGGCCGACCAGCTCGGCCGCTCCGTCGGCGACATGTATCTCGGCGCCATCTATCCCGGGCTGATCCTGATCGGTCTCTACTGCCTCTACGTCCTCGCGGTCACCGTGTTCCGCCCCGCGGCCGCGCCCGCCCTTCCCGCGGCCGCGCGTACGCTTGGCGGCGGCGTCATTTCACTGATCGCGATCCTTGTCGCCGCCATCGCGATCCATCTCGCTGCCTACCACTTCCTCTTCACGGAGATGCGCTACGAGACGCGGCTGGTCTCGTCGGCGACGCTGGCGACGTTGCTCGCCTACGGCTTCAGCCTGGCCAACCGCTTCTTCAAGCTCGGCCTCCTGTCGCGGCTTGCCGAGCAGGTGGTGATTGTGCTGATCCCGCCGCTGGCGCTGATCTTCCTCGTCCTCGGAACGATCTTCCTCGGCATCGCCACGCCGACGGAGGGAGGCGCCATGGGCGCGACCGGCGCCCTGGCGCTCGCCTTCGTAAAGCGCCGCCTGAGCTTCACGATGCTCAAGCAGGCGCTCGATTCCACCACCAAGCTCTCCGCTTTCGTGATGTTCATCCTGATCGGAGCGCGCGTCTTCGGTCTGACCTTCTACGGCGTCAACGGCAATGTCTGGATCGAGGAGCTGCTTCTCGCGCTGCCCGGCGGCGAATACGGGTTCATCATCGTCGTCACGATCATTGTCTTCATCCTCGGCTGTTTCCTCGATTTCTTCGAGATCGCCTTCATCCTGATTCCGCTGCTCGCGCCGGTCGCCGAGAAACTCGGCATCGATCTGATCTGGTTCGGGATCATCCTCGGAATCAACCTGCAGACGTCGTTCCTGACGCCGCCTTTCGGATTCGCGCTCTTCTACCTGCGCTCGATCGCGCCGACGCGCGAATGGTTCGACAACGTCTCCGGCCGCACGTTCCAGCCGATCCGCACCGTCGAGATCTATCGCGGTGCGCTGCCCTTCATCGTCATTCAGGCGCTGATGATCGGGCTCGTCATCGCGTTTCCGAAGCTCGTCACCCACTACAAAGGCGCAGGCACAGGCATCGAGCCAAACAATATCCAGATCGAAATGCCGCCGCTCGGGAATGGCGGGATGGAGCTTCCGCCATTCGGCGCGCCGCAGGGCACCGGCAGTCCCGTGAACGGCGATAACGGAATGCAATTGCCGGCGCTTGGCCTGCCGCCGCCGACCTTCGGCGGCACCGGATCGGGGGGCGGGACGGGGGGCGTGAACCCACCGCCGCCGGCGGTCGACCTGTCGCAACCGCCAAAGGTCGAATAGCGCGAAAAGAAAACCCCGGCGCGGAAGCCACGCCGGGGCCGATTTCACCCGTCGCGGACGGTCAGAGCGTGCCGTTGCGCTGCTGCACCATCATGAAGGTGTCGAAGGTGTATTCGGTGAACTGCTCCCACAGATAAGCGTTCTTCTTGAATTCCAGCTGGTTGTCGTAGACCTTCTTGAACGTTGCGTCGCTGGCATTGAGCTCCGCGTAGGTATCGAGCGCGGCCTTGTAGCAGGCGTTCAGGATTTCCGGGCTGAACGGCCTGAGCTGCGCGCCATTGGCGACCAGGCTCCTCAGCGCGGTCGGGTTCTTGTAGTCGTAGTTGGCGAGCATGTCGCAGTTCGCCGCCTGGCAGGCCGAAGTCACGACGGCCTTGTACGATGCCGGCAGTTCATCCCACTTCGCCTGATTGACGAAGACATGCAGCGCCGAGCCCGGCTCCCACCAGCCCGGATAATAGTAATACTTCGCCACCTTGTAGAACCCGAGCTTCTCGTCGTCATAAGGCCCGACCCATTCCGTGGCATCGATCGTGCCCTTCTCAAGGGCGGGATAGATGTCGCCGCCGGGGATGGACTGCGGGACGACGCCCAGCGCGGAAGCGATCTTGCCGGCGAAACCGCCGATGCGCATCTTGAGGCCGCTCAGATCGGCAACCGTGTTGATCTCCTTGCGGAACCAGCCGCCCATCTGAGCGCCGGTGTTGCCGCAGGGAAGCGCGTAGATGCCCTGCGTCGCATAGAACTCGTTCAGGAGATCGTTGCCGCCGCCATAATAGAACCAAGCGTTCATCTGGCGCGCATTGAGGCCGAACGGTATACCGGTGCCGAAGGCAAAAGTCGGGTCTTTGCCCCAGAAATAGTAGGAGGCCGTGTGCGCCATCTCGACGGTCCCCGCCGCCGTCGCGTCGACGACCTGCAGGGGCGGGACGATCTCGCCGCCGGCGAATGTCTGGATCGTGAAGTTGCCGTCCGTCAATTCCTTGACGAAGTTCGACATCGTCTCGGCGGCTCCGAAGATGGTGTCGAGCGCCTTCGGGAACGACGAGGCCAGCCGCCACGTGATTTTTGGCATCGACTGTGCGATGGCCGGGGCGGCGAGCGTCGAAGCCCCTGCCAGAGCACCGGTCGCAAGACCGGCCTTGCGAATGAAAGTGCGACGATCCATTACCATTTCCTCCCGAGTGTTTTGCTTGCGAAGGACGGTTGCATGCAGTCGCGGCGATTGTCCAGTGCGGCGGATTGCTTGGTGAAAGAGACAATACCCGCAGCTTCGCGGTAGCATCGTGAATGCTCAAATTTTCGGCAGCATGAAGAAGGACCCATGACGCCTCTGATCCTCCTCCCAACCGACATCCGGCTTGTCGACGGCTATGTCTGGCATGGCGCGGTCGCCACTTATCTGAAAGCCGTCGCCACGGTCGGCGCCTCGCCACTGCTTCTGCCGAGCCTCGGAGACGAACTCGACCTCGCCGCGATCCTGTCGCGCGTCGATGGCGTTCTTCTGACAGGGGCGCGCTCCAATGTGCACCCGTCGCTTTATGGCGAGGCACCGTCGGAGCGCCATGAGCCCTACGATGCCGACCGCGATGCCACGACGATGAAGCTGATCCCGCTCGCGCTTCGGCTCGGCGTGCCGCTCCTCGCCATCTGCCGGGGGTTCCAGGAGCTGAACGTCGCGCTCGGCGGCACGCTCGTCGCGGAGGCGCAGGAACGGCCCGGTAGCCTCGACCACCGCGCGCCGGTCGGGCTGCCGAGCGACGAGCGCTTCAAGCTCGCGCACACGATCGATCTTGAGGCGGACAGCAAGCTCGCCACGCTGCTCGGCGCCCGCTGCATCGAGGTGAACTCCGTGCATCGCCAGGCGATCGGCGAATTGAGCCCGCGTCTTGCCGTGGAAGGACGCGCGCCCGACGGTACGATCGAGGCGGTGCGCGTGAAGGGTGCTTCCGCCTTCGCCATCGGCGTCCAGTGGCACCCCGAATACTGGGCCGCGACGGACCCGGCGTCGGGCGCAATCTTCCGTGCCTTCGCCGACGCGGCACGTCAGCGTGCGGCGCGCAGCCTGCCGCTCGCGGCCGAGTGACCATGTCGGCGCACGATCACGACCACGATCACGCCCACGAGGCCTCGCATCTCGACGAGGTCGAGCTGCGGGTGCGCGCACTGGAGACGCTGCTCGTCGAGAAGGGCTACGTCGATCCCGCCGCGCTCGACGTCTTCATCGAGACCTATGAGACGAAGGTCGGTCCGCGCAACGGCGCCAAGGTGGTGGCGAAGGCCTGGGCCGACCCGGCTTTCGGCGATTGGCTCTTCAAGGACGCAACGGCGGCGATCGCCTCGCTCGATTTTTCCGGCCGCCAGGGCGAGCACATGGTGGCGGTGGCGAACACGCCCGACACGCACAACATGGTCGTTTGCACGCTCTGCTCCTGCTACCCGTGGACCGTGCTCGGCCTGCCGCCGGTCTGGTACAAGTCGCCGCCCTATCGCTCGCGCGCGGTGATCGATCCGCGCGGCGTGCTCGCCGATTTCGGCGTGCGCCTGCCGGAGGCGACGAAGATCCGCGTCTGGGATTCCACCGCTGAGGTCCGCTACCTGGTCGTCCCCATGCGGCCCGCCGGGACCGAGGGCTTGAGCGAAGACGCACTCGCCGCGCTCGTCACCCGCGATTCCATGATCGGCACCGGCTTGCCGAAGGCGCCCCGGTCGATCGCGCCATGAACGGGCCGCACGATCTCGGCGGCGCGCACGGCTTCGGCCCGATTGTCGCGGAGCCTGACGAGCCGTGGTTCCATGCCGAGTGGGAGCGCCGCGCCTTCGCGCTGACGCTCGCCATGGGCGCCACCGGCGCCTGGACGCTCGACATGAGCCGCCAGGCGCGCGAGCGCATCCCGCCGGCCGACTATCTCGCATCGACCTATTACGAGATCTGGTTGAAGGGCCTGGAACGCCTCCTCGTTGAGCACGACCTGGCGACCGCAGAGGAGATCGCCACCGGCCACAGCCTGAGTCCGCCAGCCGACGTGCCCCGCAAAGCGATAGCCGCGACCGTACCGGCGGCGCTCGCCAAGGGTGCGCCGACGGAGCGCGAGCCGGCCGCGCCGGCGCGCTTCAAGATCGGTGATGCGGTGCGCGCCAAAGTCATGAACCCGGTCGGCCATACCCGGCTTCCGCGTTACGTGCGCGGGCCGAAGGGGCCGGATCGCGGCCGTCCATGGCGTGCATGTCTTCCCGGACGCGAGCGCCGCCGGCCGCGGCGAGGACCCGCAATGGCTCTATTCCGTCGCCTTCGAAGCGCGCGAGCTCTGGGGCGAGGAGGCGCGCGCCGGCGATGAGGTCAGGATCGACCTCTGGGAGCCCTATCTTGAGCCCGTCTGAGGGCGCGCCGGCCGCGCATCGCGCCGCGCTCGCCGGAGCGCTTCAGGACGTCGCCTCGATCCCGCGCGACGCCGACGGCCCGGTCTTTCCCGCGCCGTGGGCGGCCCGCGCCTTCGCGCTCGCCGTTGCGCTGAACGAGCGCGGCGTCTTCACCTGGGACGAATGGTCGAGGTCGCTCGGGCCGAAAGTCGCCGTCGAGACCGCCGCCGATCCGGCCGACCCGGAGGCCTATTGGCGGGCCTGGCTTTCCGCGCTTGAAACGGTGCTCGCTGACAAGCAGGTCGCGGCGGGCACAGACCTCCTCGACCTGAAAGAAGCCTGGCGCGCGGCGGCGGAACGCACGCCGCACGGCCAGCCGATCGAGCTCATGCTCAAGCCATGACCGCGCCGAGAAAGAGCACGCTGCCCATGAGCGTGATCAGGATCGCGGCGGCAAGCTCGAACCCAAGCATCACCTGACCGCCGCGCCGATCGTCGCTCACCGCGAACCGGCGCGCGAAGCCCTTGGCGCCGACGGCGAGTGCTGCCAGCGCCGCCACCGTGATCGCAGTCCCAACCGCCATTACAAAGGTCGAGGCGACGCCGGCCCAGAAAATCCCCTGCGAAAGCGCGAAGACGAGAACGATGAGCGCGCCCGAGCACGGCCGGATGCCGACGGAAATGACGGCGGCCGCCGCGCCGGCGAGTCCGGGCTTCTGCAGCGCGGCCGCGGTCGGGACATGGGTATGGCCGCAGGCCGCGTCCGCCCCGTGTGAAGCATGGTCGTGCGATCCGTGCGCGGCATGGCCATGCCCATGCGCGTGATCGTGCCCGTGTCCCTGACCGTGGTGATGATGATGCGCGTGGGGATCGCCGCCGCGCAGCACCGCCCAGGCCGCACGGCCCTTGCGCACGGCGAGATAGACGCCAAGGAGCGCAACGAGCGCGAAGCTCCCCGCCTCGAATGCCTTCGCGGTCGCGGTGATCGCCATGGAGGTCATGTTGAGGATGACCGCCATCATCCCGATGATGGAGACGGCGACCACCGCCTGCGCCATGGCGGCGAGGAAGGCGATGAAGACCCCGCGCCTGACGCGCGCCTCGTTGGCGACGAGATAGGACGAGATCACCACCTTGCCGTGACCAGGTCCGGCGGCATGCACGATGCCGTAGAGGAAGGAGACCCCGCCGAGCCACCAGAAGCCGCCGCCCGCCTTCAGCCCTTTGAGCCCTGCGGTCAGATCGCGGTTGAATGCCGTCTGAAGCTCCACGATCCGCGCCATCCACAAGCGGAAGAGGCTCGGCCGCGGAGGCGGCGCCGCGGCGGCTGTCTGTTGTTCTTCGGGCGCGGCCGCGCCGCCGCCAGCTGCCGCGCCCGATTCCGACACGCTGCTTGCGGAGCCCGGCAAGGCGGTAAGATCGCCCTGCGCTTCTGACCCGGCCATTTGCGATATTGCCGAGCCGGCATTGGCGACCGCCGGAACGGCTCCGCCGCAGTTCAGATCCGCTGTGTTCTCGATGCCGGCGGTAAGCGACTGCATGCCCGCCGGAAGCGCTCGCTGATCGGCGCCGACCGTTGCCAGCGCCGCCGCGGCGGCGGCGTCAGGCGCGTGCCCGGGATGGACGCTGAGCTTGCACGCCTCCGGCGCATCGACAAGGCGCACCGCTTCAGCGTTCGGAAGCGTGAAGGCAACATAATATTCCGGGTCGTAGACTCCGAGCGTTGTCGTGCCGCGCGGCAGGATCGGCGTGGCGAGCGGCAGCGTGAAATGCAGCAGCAGCCGTCCGCCCGCGAGCTCCAAATGGTATTTCGTCGGCGGCGCGAAGGTCGCCTGATAGTCGCCGACCGCCAGGAACGTGAAGAAGTCGTAGTCCTTGAGCGACTCGACGTTCTCCTTTGCGAGCGGGACAAGCTCCTCCGGCGAGTACTTTCCGTCGCGATTGGTGTCGAGCCCCTGCAGCGCATAGGCGGAAAACTCTTCGTCGAAGAGCCAGTGGTGGCGGATCGCCGCGAGCCGCCCCTTGTCGTCGAAGACCATCTCGGAGGCGGCGTCGACCCAGACATGCGGATGCGCTGCCGCGAAAGCGGGCGTCAGAAGGACGAAGAGCGCGCCGATCAAAAGGCGTAGGAAATGCAAACGCCACCTCGCGTCGTATGCGACGCGGCCGCTTGCGCCGATTTTCCGGCTAATTCTGGGCGATAGGCCAAGGCCGGCCCGCGACGCCGCCTTCTAGCCCGGCCGGCGCCCCGGGATCAAACGATCAGCGTGAAGCCGATCGCCGTGTTCACTGCGTCGCGGACGACGGTGAGCACGGCGTTGATGATCTTCTCCGCCGCCGCCTCCACCATGCTGGTCAGCATGGCGATCGTGGCAATGACTTGGCTGCGCGCCGTTCTCAGGTGACGCTTGGCCATCGACTTGGTGATCTGCCCTCCGAGGAAGGCGTTGGTGATCGCGACGAGCCTTTGCGCCAGCCCCTGCAGCTCGATCGTCGCGGCCTCTCTTATGATGTCCCATTGATCCTTCCCGATGGTCGCCGCCTGGGTGATCATCGACTGGCCGAGCGCCTGGACGTTTAGTGATGGCATCGTCCCCTCCTACCTGTGAGCGCGCACGGTCTGCAAAGCGACGCGGACGGCGGCCTCGATGTCCGCAAGGTCGAGACTGGCGATGGCCGGGGTGATCCACTTCGCCTCCTTGTGGTCCTCTTCCAGGGCCGACTGCGCGATCTCCACGTTGCGGATGACGACGGTCGTGCAGTTTCCGCTCATGTCGATCGGCTCTTCGTCCACGCCGATCGCGGCAGCCGTTTTTCCGATCTGGACCCCCGCGGCGTCGACGGCGGCGCCGGCCAGCTTTATGCTCGGGCAGCTGCGATTGCCCCCGATGATGCCGGCACGCAGCCTGAGGTCCGCCAACGCCGCCTGCGACGATGCGTAGAAGGCGTTGGATTGCGGAGAGCCGTAACGCCCCTCCGCTTTGCCGGCGTTGAGCTGCGCCTCTTTCACGAACTGTACCGTGGACTTGTAGTAGGCGTTCAGTCCCGACTCGATCTCGGCGTCGTAAGGCTCGCCGATCTGGACTGCCGTGCAACCGGCCAGCCACATGACGGCCGCGACGATTGCGACCGAAGCGAAAACGCGATGGTACCGCATGACATCCTCCCCGCGCTACAACTTACAAATGAAGCGGGCGGAAGGGAAGATGCAACGACAACCTTGGCGATACGCGATCAGGCCTTCGCCACCTTGAGCGCCAGTTCCACGAGCGCCCGGTCGGAGCCGCGTGGGCCGATCAGCGACAACCCGAGCGGACAGCCGTCAACTTTCGCAAGCGGCATCGAAATCTGCGGCAGGCCGGAGAGCCCCGCGATGCACAGGATCGAGAGCGCCCGCTCGCGATAGGCTTGCAGCGCCTCCCCCGCGAGGTCGCGCTTCGGCGCGATCGCCGGCACTGTCGGCAGCATCAGGACACCGTCGTCGCCGACAAGCTCCTCAACCCGCTCCCGCTGCGCCTTGCGGTTCGCTTCCGCCTCGCGCCGTTCAGCGGCGCCAAGCGTCTTGCCGAATTCGAAACGCTCGCGGATGCCGGGCGTCATGTCGGGATTGCGCGCTTCGATCCAATTGCCATGCACCTCCCAGGCTTCAGCCGCTTGAAGACGCCGGAAAGTCCAGTACCATTCGTCGAGCCCCCCCGGCGCAACGGTTGCCGTGATCGCGTCGCCGAGAACGTCGACCGCCTGCCCTTCCCCCGGTTCGAGCGCGTCGGCCTCGCGCTCCGACACGAGCTGCACGAAAGCATCCTCCGCCCGCATCAGCCGCGAAAGCTCGAACGCGCGCGCGTCGCCGCCGAGAAAGACCGGTGCGATGCGGGCGAAGAGTTCCCCGTCGTCGGCGAAGTAGCCGACCGTGTCGAAGGAGGGCGCAAGCGGCATGCCGCGCGAATTGTCGACGCGTCCGTGCGTCGGCCGGATGCCCCAGAGCCCGCAATAGCTCGCCGGCGTCCTGACCGACCCGCCGGTGTCGGAGCCGATGGCGAAATCGCAAAGATGCGCCGCGACCGCCGCCGCCGAGCCCGACGAAGAACCGCCGGTGATGCGGCCCTCGGCGCGCGGATTGATCGGCTCGGGGAAATGCTTGTTCTGCCCGTTCATGGAGAAGGTGAGTTCGTCGGTCTGCGTCTTGCCGACGAAGCGCGCGCCGGCGTCGAGCATCTTCTGCACGATCGGCGCGCTCGTCTGGTGGATCGGGCTCTCGGTGGCCTTGACCGGGCTGCCGCCACCGGTCGGATAGCCGGCGACGTCGAAAATGTCCTTGACCGCGAAGGTCAGGCCCTCGAGCGGACCCTCGGCGGCGGACGCCACCTCCACCTCGCCGTAGTCCAGGAACGCATTGACCGGATCGCTGCGAATGATCATTCGATCCCCTCCCCGCCTCTATAGGCGCATCGGGAAAGGCGAAGCGCAACATGCCCCCGCCGCAAGGCTTCGAAACGTCGCGCGTCTTCCGTTTCGCGCCGAGCCCGAACGGCTACCTGCACCGCGGCCATGCGTTCTCCGCGCTCCTGAACGCCCGTGCGGCGGCGAAGACCGGCGGGCGCTTCCTCCTGCGCATCGAGGATATCGACCGAACCCGCGCGCGGGCGGAATTCGAGGCGGCGATCTTTCAGGACCTCGCCTGGCTCGGCCTGACCTGGGAGGAGCCGGTGCTGCGCCAGCGCGACCGGTTCGAGGCCTACGCGGCGGCCCTCAACGAGCTCGATCGGCTGGGGCTCCTCTATCCGGCCTTCATGAGCCGCGGCGAGATCGCATCCGCCGTCGCGGAAGCGGGAACGGATTGGCCGCGCGATCCGGACGGCGCGCCGCTTTATCCCGGACCGGAGCGCGACTGGTCCAAGGCGCGGCGGAAAGCGGAAGTGGAAAGCGGACAACCTTATGCGCTCCGCCTCGATCTGGCGCGCGCGCTCTCCGGTCTTCAAAGCCTGACGTGGAACGAGGTCGATCCCTTCGGCGAAATGCCGCCTTCGAACACGGCCACGCCGACCCGCCGGCGTGGGGCGACGTCGTGCTGGCGCGCAAGGAGGTGCCCGCCAGCTATCACCTAGCGGTCGTCGTCGATGACGCCTTCCAGGGCGTCACCGATGTCGTGCGCGGCAAGGACCTTGAAGCGTCGACGTCTGTACACCGTCTGCTGCAGACGCTTCTCCAGCTGCCGGAGCCGCGTTACTTCCATCACGCCCTGATCCTCGACGAGACCGGCGCGAAGCTGTCGAAGTCGCGCGGCTCGGAAACGATCCGCGCCCGCCGTGAAGCGGGCGAGAGCCCGGCGACGCTGATCGCCGGGCTTTCCGTCGACGGGCGCTCCCTGCTGGATGCCGTCAGGCGGCCTCAGCCAGGATGAGGCTCACCTTGCCGAGCGCCGCGTCGACGGCCTTTTGCGCGGCTTCAGCGCCGAAGATCGTGCCTTCGACCGCGATCACCTCGACGTCCGTCATGCCGAGGAAACCGAGCATGTGCCTGAGATAAGGCTCCTGGAAGTCGATGGTCCGCATTGGCTCCTCGGAATAGACGCCGCCGCGCGATTCGACGAGATAGACCTTCTTGCCGGTGGCCAGGCCTTCCGGCACGCCGTCAGCGCCGTAGCGGAACGTGCGGCCCGACCGCGCGATGTGATCGATCCAGCTCTTCAGCGTGGAGGTCGGTGCGAAGTTGATCATCGCGGAGGCGATGACGACGATATCGGCGGCGAGAAGCTCGTCGACCAGACGGTCGGAGCGCTCGATTTCGGCGCGCTGCGAGGCGTTGCGATCGTCGGCGGGTGTGAACATCCCTCCGACGAAGTCTTCGCCGATATGGGGAAGCGGCTCCGCACCGAGATCGCGGACGGTGACTGCGGCGTCCGGGTGCTCGCCCGTAAGCCTTTCGACCAACGCCTTGGCGACCTTGGTCGAATAGGACGCGTCACCGCGTGGGCTGGTGGTTACGAGAAGAACATTGGTCATGGCTAAGGTCCTGGAATCTTGGGAGGATACGAAGTTCCCGTTGCGTCGGCCGGCCGCCTGACCCATCTTTTCGATCAGCGGCTGGTAGTTACATTTTGTAACCGACGCTAATTTGATTACCGGCGAAGTAGCCCGCAAGGAGGCACTTTTTTGAGCCCTGGTCACACGCATGTTCCCGAGGCCTGTTGCGCGCTGAACGACCTCCTGTCGCGTGTCGGCGACAAGTGGACGGTGCTTGTGGTCGGCCTCCTCTGCGGCGGGCCGATGCGCTTCAACGAGCTCCGCCGCGCGACCGACGGCATCTCGCAGCGCATGCTGACGCTGACATTGCGCGGGCTTGAGCGCGACGGGCTGGTGACGCGGACCGTCTTTCCGACGATCCCGCCACGCGTCGAATACGAGCTGACCGAACTCGGCCGCACGTTGAAGGGGCCGCTTGGCGCCTTGGCCGAATGGGCGCAATCGAACCGCCCGGCCGTTGCGAAGGCGCGGACGGCGTTCGACGCGAAGCTTGCAAAGGAAGCTGCCCGGGCCGGCGGGCCCGCTGCCGCCTCTAGCCGAGCAACGCCTGCACCACGCTCAGCCACAGCGTGACCGTCACCACGCCGGCGGCGGTCGAGATCAGGAGCGTGTTCGACGCGAGCGCCTGACCCGTGCCGAGGCGGCTCGCGATCAAGAAAGCGTTGACCCCGGTCGGGCACGCGCCGGTCAATGTCAGCGCCGCCACGCCGATCGGCGGAAGACCGATCCCCCACGCTGCCGCAAAGACGAGCGAGGGAAGCAGGAAGAGCTTCAGCGCCGAGATCGCGACCGCCGCCTTCACCTGGCGCGCGATGCCGTAATTGACGAGCGCCATGCCCGAGGCGAAGAGCGCCAGCGGGCCTGCCGACCGCGCCAGGGGGTCGATCACCTTTGCCGCGGCGGAGGGAATGGCGAGGCCGGTCAGCCGCCATAGCATCCCGGCAGCGATACCGATCAGGATCGGATGCTTGATAAGCGTGAAGGCAAGCCGCTTGAAACCTTCGCGGCGCGAGGCCGGATCGGTGTCGTTGCCCTCCGCCGCGAGCACCCATTCGTTGAGGAACACGCTGATCAGCATCATCACCGGCAGGTGGATGGCGACGACGATGATCAGGAACACCGTGCCGCTTTCGCCAAGCGCGGTCTGCATCAGCGGCAGGCCGATCAGCACGCCGTTGGAATAGGCCGCCGAGCCGCCGGCGACGATCCCTGCCCGCGCATCACGTCCGAAAATGCGCGTGATCATAAGATGCCCGACCGTCCACACGATCGCGAAGGACGCGAAATAGGCCGCCCAGATGCGCCACGGCGACACGCCATGGAAATCGGCCGTGGCGAGCGTCGTGAAGAGCAGGAGCGGGATCGCAAGCGTGAAGACGAAATCGGTGAGCTTCTCGCCCACGGCAACGGAAAGGAGTCCGGTTCGCGCGGCGGCGTAGCCGAGGCCGATCAAGCCGAAGATGGAGATGACGATCGACAGCGTCTCGGACAAATCTCTCTTCCTCCGACTCCGACGTGTCCGGGACGGCTTTCGGCCGCCGCCGTTCTGCCATAGAGGTCCGCTCGGCGGAAGCTGCGGCGGAGGCTGGCGCGTGGGGTGCGTGCGTGGCCGGCGCGTTAGGAAGAGATGCAAAAGACAATTCTCATCACCGGCTGCTCGAGCGGCATCGGGAAATGCGCCGCGCTCGGCATGCAGGCGCGCGGCTGGCGCGTCTTCGCCACGGCGCGCAAGCCCGCCGATATCGACATGCTCGGTAAAGCCGGCCTGAGCCCGCTCTATCTCGACTACGCGGAGCCCGATTCCATCGCGGCCGCCGCCGAACGGCTCTTCGCGGAGACCGGCGGCACGCTCGACGCGCTTTTCAATAATGGCGCCTACGCGCAGCCCGGCGCGCTGGAGGACGTGACGACCGACGTGCTGCGCGCGCAGTTCGAGGCGAACTTCTTCGGCTGGCACGATCTGACGCGACGCATCGTCCCCGCCATGCGGCGGCAGGGAAGCGGACGCATCGTCATGTGCTCCTCGGTGCTCGGCCTGATCGCCATGGGCTTCCGCGGCCCCTACACCACAGCCAAGTTCGCGCTCGAAGCTTATTCCGACACGCTTCGCATCGAGCTTGCCGGTTCGGGCATCCACGTCTCGACAATCGAGCCGGGGCCGATCCGCACGCGCTTCACGCAGAACGCGCTCGCCTATGCGCGCAAGAACATCGACCTCGAGAATTCCGTCCACGCCGGCTATTACCGCAAGCGCCTCGCGGCAATGGAGACCGGCGGCAACAGCTTCGGAGAGCTCGGGCCGGAGGCAGTGCTGAAGGTGCTCATCCGTGCCTGCGAGGACAGGAAGCCGCGGCCGCAGTACTTTGTGACGCGGCCCACCTATGCGATGAGCCTGCTGAGACGGCTCGCCTCAAAACGCCAGCTTCACGCTTTCCTGCGCTGGGCGACGTTCAAGGAATGAGAACCTGCGGCCGCCTGAGACCGTACCTGCCCGATAGTGGAACTGCGTGCCATGCAAGCCTTCGCCAAATTTCTCGTGCCGGTCGCGCTCGCTGTCGTCCTCGTCATCCTGCTTGCCGGCTTGTGGAACATGATGCGTGGGGGCTCCGGAAGCCGCTCGCAAAACCTCATGCGCGCCCGCGTGATCGCGCAATTCGTCGCGATCGTCGTGGCGATGGCCGCGCTCTGGCTGATGGGGCGGTAAGGCGGCAAAGCGTTGCCTCCAAGCCACAGACTCCGGCAAGAGCCGGAGATGCGACCTTAATTTCGTCGCTCCGCGCGGCCGTTTGGTTAAGGATTGCCCCGGGCGGCGGCGCCGCCCCAAGACGGGGGCGAGATGCGTAGGTATTCCAATTTTTTTTGGCTCGCAGCGCTGCGCGCTTTTTTCCAGGTCGGGCTTTTCGCGACCTTGGTGGCGGCCGGCCCGGCGGTCGCGCAGGACTTCACCGGATTCAGCGATTCCCGCGATAACGGCGGGCTTTTCGGCATTTTCGACGAAGTACGGGTCGGCGCGCTTGGCGACACGAAAGACGACCAGGATTCAGGCGTGATCGTGAGCGGTCAGCTCTACTTCCGCAGCTTCATCCCGGAATCCAACAATTACGTTGTCAATACGGTGCTCAGGCCGCGCATCCACGTCGGCGGCAACCTTGCAACCGCCAAAGACGGCGTCGATCAGGTCTATGCGGGCCTGACCTGGCATTTCCCGCTTCCGTTCAACACCTTCGCCGAGTTCAGCTTCGGCGGCACCTGGCACGACGGCCCTTTCGACTCGAGCGCCAACCCCAATGGGGGCCTCAGCCTCGGCTGCCCGGTCCTCTTCCGCGAGGCCTACGCGGCCGGCGTCAACGTCGGGAGGCATTGGCGGGTGATGGCGGAATTCGATCATTCCTCGCATAACGACTATTGCTACGGGGGAAACAGCGGTCTGAGCCATGCCGGGGTCTATGTGGGCCGCCGGTTCTGACCTGTCTTAAGCTCTCCCGTTGGACCCGCTTCGCCCGTGGGTGACGCGCGCCTAGGCGGCCGCTAAACTCAGCGAATGGTCATCCTCAACAAGATCTACACAAAGACCGGCGACGACGGCACGACCGCGCTCGGCACCGGCGAACGGCGGCAGAAGGACGATCTCAGGATCGAAGCCTACGGCACCGTCGACGAGGCGAACGCCGCGATCGGGCTTGCACGCACAGAGCTTTCGGCGGAGTTCGCCGAGCTCGACCAGATGCTTGCCGGCGTCCAGAACGACCTCTTCGACCTCGGGGCGGAACTCGCCACGCCCGACGACGGCAAGCCGAAGAAGACAGAGCCGCTGCGCATCGTGCCGGCGCAGGTGGAGCGCCTGGAGCACGATATCGACGCGCTCAATGCCGGGCTCGCCTCTCTCCGCTCCTTCGTGCTTCCCGGCGGAACCCGCGCCGCGGCCGCGCTCCACCTCGCCCGCACGATCGCACGGCGCGCCGAGCGGCTGATGGTCGCGCTCGGCCGGCGCGAGCCGGAACTGGTCGCCCGGCCGGCGCTCGTCTACATGAACCGACTTTCCGACTTCCTCTTCGTGGCGAGCCGCAGCGTGAACGCGAAGGGCGAGGGCGACGTGCTCTGGGTGCCGGGAAAGAACCGTTAGGGACGCAGATCCCGCGTACGGCATTGGGTGGCGGTGGAACTAGTTAGGCGGCCAAGAGTTCTCACTGTGAAAACTCCGGTGCCGCCATGCCCACTTTCACCTTCTGGTTCAATTTTTCAGCCGGTCTGGCCTTCGTGCTGTTGGGGGCGACCTTCGTCGTCTTTGTGGGCGTGGTTTGAGTGCCATGCTCTCCTTGACAGCGCACCCGGCCGAATGCGGCGCGTCGTTTTCGTCGGTGGGTTTGGGTCTTCCAAGCGTCTCGGGGCGTCACTAGTCAACATATCTGGAGACTACGGAGGTGCACATGTCGGCTGAAAGCTTGCTGATCATCCTGGTTGTCGGGCTTGTCGCCGGATGGCTGGCCGGCCAAATCGTACGTGGCACCGGGCTTGGGATCGTCGGCGATCTCATTGTCGGAATCCTCGGCGCCTTCATCGGCAGTTGGCTGCTTCCTCAACTTGGCATCCATCTTGGCGCGGGCATTGTCGCGGCAATCGTCAACGCCACAATCGGGGCGGTGATCCTGTTGTTGATCATCGGGCTCGTTCGTCGCAGAGGCGGATGGAGAGGGAGCTGGGGGAGACGTTGGTAGCCCACTTGCGGAAGCGCGTCTGCTCAACGCCCGGGGTCGAACGCCAAACGCAACGGTTCGACATCTCGTCTCGGTCCTCGGCGTAGTTGGGCGGGAGCTGGCATTTGCTCCGCCCGCTCGAATTTTCGTAAATATTTAAATAGCTTACACAAACGCTGATGGAACTTAAGCCTGCGCTCGGGGTTGGTCTCGTAGCGCAATTCATGGCGAGCCGGGGGGCGACGCTCTGATTCGCGCTGCGGCTATCACAACAAAACAATATCAGGAGCCACCATGCGTAACGCATTGAGCATCACCCTCGCCTCCCTCCTTCTCGCGACAAGCGCAATCGGGACCGGCGCCGCCGCCGAACAGCGGCATTCGCGCTTCGAAAAGCAGGACCGCTACGTCCAGGACTATTGCAGCAACCACCGCGACAACAGCTGCCAGGATTGGCGTCGCAATCGCAATAGTTGGGACGAGGCGCACTACCAGGGATGGTACCGCGACCATTATCGCCATCGCGGCTTCCAGGCCGACGATGCCGTCGCGGGGCTTTTCGGCTTCGCTGCCGGCATGATCGCCGGCTCGGTCGCGAACGGCGGCGGGACGCATGTCGCTGACTGTGAGGACCGCTACCGGTCCTACGACCGCCGGTCGGACTCCTATCTCGGCTACGACGGCATGCGACACGACTGCATGCTTTAGCGGCACGAAAGCCGCCGACAAGGCGTCGTACGGCGAGGAGCCGGTCCGATACGGGCCGGCTCACTTTACACTAGCTGCGTCCGCAATTGGAGTGAGACCATGCGCTTCAAATTTCCAACATTCACCGGGCGCGCCTTTCATCTTCGCCACTTCCTGGCGCACGACTTGAAGGACCCGTCCGGTTACGTTGTGATCTGCTTCCTTGGCGTCATTGGTTTTGCGCTGTTCGCGGTCAAGTTCTAGCCGCACGACCGGACCGCTCATCGCCGCCGGCGATCGGTTTCCCGATGACGGGGTGTTCACGCGCGACGCGGCAGACCCATCGAGCGCCCTACGCCATCGATACGAGTCTGTTTTATTCCGTGCCGTGGACGACTGAAACAATCGTGCCGTCCGGTCCGCTTTCGATCTCTACTCGCGCGTCGAGCTGATGCGCCAACGCTGTGACGATGCTCGTCCCCAGTCCGGTGGACGCAAGCTGACCGTCCTCGCTGCGCCCCCCGACACCGTCATCGGATACCGAGAGACGCCAATCCGATCCGGAGGCCTGATACCTGACGCTGATCCTGCCCGTCCGCTCTCCCGGGAAGGCATGCTTGACCGCGTTGATCAGAAGCTCCGTAACGATGAGCCCGATGCTGACCGCTTGGGCCGAAACCGCTGTGCCTGGCCCCGCCTCCACCGCAACGGCAATCCCTCGGTCGGAACCTATCATCGACGCTGTGAGGCTTTCACAGAGCTTCGCCAGATACGGGCCGACCTCGATTCGATCTCCGTGCCCGGTTCCGCGCAATTGCTCCTGCACAGTGGCCACCGACATCACGCGCTGATGGGCGTCTTGAAGGTGCCGGCGGGTTTCCTCCGACTGAACCGTCCGCGCTTTCATGAGGAGGATGCTGGCGATGATCTGCAGGCTGTTGGCGACGCGGTGCCGCATCTCCTCCAGCAGCAACTCCTTCTCGCGCAGCAGTTCGTCCTTCTCGCGTTCGGCAGCGCGCCTCTGGGTGACGTCCTCGATCGCCAGGAGTAATGCGGAATCCGGGTTGGCCTCGTCGAAGACCTGACGCGCGTTGAGCAACAACGCACGGCGACCCATCGACGCAAACTCGTGCTCGATTTCGTAGGCTTCGATCGTCCGACGCTGAGGAATGACCTCTTCCAAAAGCCTTCGAAGCGCGGGGATATCCCATTGGCCCTCGGCCAATTCGTAAAACAGGCGGCCTTGCGTCTCGCCCGGCTCCGCCCCGAACGTCTGGTAGAACGAGCGGCTTGCCGTGAGCACACGAAGATCTCGATCGAGCACGACCAGCGGCTCCCTAACCGTGTCCACGATGGCGTCGGCCAGCGAGCGCGGTTGTCTGACGTCGTTGGGAGCGGCCCGGTTGTTCATCGCGGGTATTTTCGCGTAATTTCAAAGCTTTGGCAAACTTTAGCGACGTGTCCCGCAGCGCAGGCCGGTCTTCTCCCGTTGAGAAATGTGTCCGCGATGGAACCTCTGGGGGTATCAGGATCAATTCGACCCGCACGGCGTTAGGTGTGTGAGCCGGCTCCGACCTCCCGCAACTTCAGCCAGAGGTTGGCCGATCGCATTTGGAGTCCCAGGCGCCGGAATGAAGCGGGATGATCTCCCAGACGCTCTAGCCGTGCTCGTGGTCGAGGACGAGTTCCTCATCCGAATGGACATCGTCGGTTGTCTTGATGAGGCCGGCTTTCAGGTGATCGAAGCGGCAAACGCGGACGATGCCATCCGTATTCTGGAACTTCGCGACGACATCCGCCTCGTGTTTACCGACGTCGACATGCCTGGATCGATGGACGGTCTGAAACTCGCCTCCTTCATTCGCGACCGCTGGCCCCCCATCAGGCTCATCGTCACGTCTGGTCATGTCCCCGTAACGGAGACTGACCTGCCGTCAGGTGCGCGCTTCTTTGCAAAGCCCTATCGGGGATCGAAGGTCGTTGATGCGGTAACAGAGTTGATGCGGGGCTGATCGCTCGGAATTGCGTAGTCCGCCAGGTCAGAGCAAACGAGCCCCGCATCGCACGCCTCCCCCTGCTTCCGGACCGGCCCCCAAGTCCGATTGCGGCATCGAAGCGCCGCGCGCCGGCTTGCCTCGCCCGGTCGCAAAGTCTAGTCCCTCCGGCGCAAGGGCGAAGGGGAACGGCATGAAGGGGTTGGCATGAAGGTGCTGGTGCCCGTGAAGCGGGTGATCGACGCGAACGTCAAGCCACGGGTGAAACCCGACGGCTCGGGCGTCGATCTCGCGAACACCAAGATGGCGATGAACCCGTTCGACGAGATCGCGGTGGAAGAGGCGCTGCGTCTGAAGGAGGCGGGCAAGGCTGAGGAGATCGTGCTCGTCTCCATCGGCCCGGCGCAGGCGCAGGATACCATCCGCACCGGCCTCGCCATGGGCGCCGACCGCGGGATCCTGATCCAGGTCGACGGCATCGTGGAGCCGCTCGCGGTGGCGAAGCTTCTGAAAGCGGTCGTGGAAGTGGAGAGCCCCGGCCTCGTCATCCTCGGCAAACAGGCGATCGACGACGATTCCAACCAGACCGGCCAGATGCTCGCCGCACTCCTCGGCTGGGCGCAGGGGACCTTCGCCTCGAAGCTCGAGCTGGACGATGGCATGATCAAGGTGACGCGCGAGATCGATGGCGGGCTGCAGACCGTGACGCTGAAGATGCCGGCAATCGTCACCACCGATCTCCGGCTCAACCAGCCGCGCTACGCCTCGCTCCCCAACATCATGAAGGCGAAGAAGAAACCGATCGAGACGAAGAGCGCCGCCGATTTCGGCGTCGACACGACACCGCGTCTCGAGGTCCTGGAAACGAAAGAACCCCCGAAGCGGGAGGCGGGCGTGAAAGTCGCCTCCGTCGCCGAGCTTCTCGACAAACTCAAGACCGAAGCGGGAATGTTCCAATGACGTCGCTTGTCCTCGCCGAGCACGACAACAGGCAGCTGAACGAAGCGACGGCGAAGACCGTGTCGGCCGCCGCCAAGCTCGGCGGCGAGGTGCACGTGCTCGTCGCCGGCAACGGCGCCGCCGACGTTGCCGCCGAAGCGGCGAAGCTCGCCGGCGTCTCCAAGGTGCTTCTCGCGGAGAGCGACGCGTTGGCGCACGGCCTCGCCGAGCCGCTGGCGGACACGATCGTGGCGCTGGCCGGTCCTTATGACGCGCTGCTCGCGCCGGCGACGACGAGCGGCAAGAACGTTATGCCGCGCGTCGCCGCGCTGCTTGACGTGATGCAGGTCTCCGACGTGATCGAGGTGGTCGCGGCCGACACGTTCCGCCGGCCGACCTATGCCGGGAACGCCATCCAGACGGTGAAGTCGAAGGACGCGAAGAAGGTTATCACCGTACGCACCGCCTCCTTTCCGGCCGTGGCAAGCGCTGCGACCCCGGCGCCGGTGGAGAGCGTCTCCGCGCCCGCCGATCCGGGCCTTTCCACCTTTGTCGGGGAAAGCGTCGCCACGAGCGAGCGGCCGGAGCTTGCCGCCGCCAAGATCATCATCTCCGGCGGGCGGGCGCTCGGCTCCAAGGAGAAGTTCCTGGAAGTGATCCTGCCTGTCGCCGACAAGCTTGGCGCAGCAGTCGGTGCGAGCCGTGCGGCGGTTGATGCCGGCTACGCCCCGAACGACTGGCAGGTCGGCCAGACCGGCAAGATCGTCGCTCCCGACCTTTACATCGCCTGCGGCATTTCCGGCGCGATCCAGCACCTCGCCGGCATGAAGGACTCCAAGGTGATCGTGGCGATCAACAAGGACCCGGAAGCGCCGATCTTCCAGGTGGCCGATTACGGGCTCGTCGCCGACCTCTTCCAGGCGCTGCCGGAGCTCGAACAGGAGCTGGAGAAGCGCGCATCCGCGGCCGGCTGACGCCTGCGGCGAAATAGTCCTTCACCGCCTTCCGCTTTGGGCGCGCTTGCGGGATACTCGCCGAGAGTGGCAATTGGTGGATCGATGGCAGCGACGATGAAGAAAATCGGTGTGGTGGGGGCGGGGCAGATGGGCAACGGCATCGCCCATGTGTGTGCGCTTGCCGGCTATTCCGTGCTGCTCCACGACGTCGACGAGGAGCGCGTCCGCGCCGGCCTGGCCACGATCGACGGCAATCTGGCGCGTCAGGTCGGCTCCGGCCGCATCAGCGAGGCGGAGCGGAAGAAGGCGATCTCCCTGATCGAGCCGGCCCTGACGCTCGACGCCTTTGGCGACGTCGATCTGGCGATCGAATCGGTTTCGGAGAACGAAGCCGTGAAGCGCAAGATCTTCGCCGACCTCTGCCCGTCGCTTCGCGCCGACGCCTACCTCGCCACCAACACTTCGTCCTTCTCCATCACCCGCCTCGCCGCTTCCACCGACCGGCCGGAGCGCTTCATCGGCATGCACTTCATGAACCCGGTGCCGGTCATGGAGCTGGTGGAGCTGGTGCGCGGCATCGCCACCGACGACGAGACGTTCGAGGCGGCAAAGGCGTTCGCCGAGAAGCTCGGCAAGAAATATTCGGTGGCGGAGGATTTCCCCGCCTTCATCGTCAACCGCATCCTGCTGCCGATGATCAACGAGTCGATCTACACGCTCTACGAGGGCGTCGGCACGGTTGAAGCGATCGACATGGCGATGAGGCTCGGCGCGCACCATCCGATGGGGCCGCTGCAGCTTGCCGACTTCATCGGTCTCGACACCTGCCTGTCGATCATGCAGGTGCTGCACGATGGGCTCGCCGATTCCAAATACCGGCCCTGTCCGCTCTTGGTTAAGTATGTCGAAGCGGGCTGGCTCGGCCGCAAGACCGGCCGCGGCTTCTACGACTATCGCGGCGAGGAGCCGGTCCCGACGCGCTGAGGCCGTGTGCCGCCTAAAAGCTCGCATTCTTCCTCATCCCGCTAACGCACTCGAAAGCCGAAACACATAGATTGGAATCAACCTGCCGGTTGATTTTATGTCACTCGACGTACCCACCCTCATGCTGGCGGGATCGTTCGTCGCGCTCCTGAGCAGCGTGATGCTCGTTCTTGCCTGGTACCACTATCGCGAGATGTCCCCGGTTCTGTGGTGGGCGGCATCGGATTTCGTCGCGGCGTTCGGCATCGCGTGCCTGGCCTTCGGCGGCGTGCGGTCGAGCGAGCCGCTCCTGGCACTGGGCTTCGCGGCCCTCGTTCTCGGCCCCACGCTGCTTTGGAGCGCCGCGCGGCAGTTCAACGGTCTGAAGCCTCGCTTCGCCGTAGTGCTCCTGGCACCGGTGCTCGTGCTTGCGGTCAACGCGCTTCCTTCAAATCTGCCGATCGCGGAGATCCGGGGCGGCGCCTCCACCTTGATGAATGCCATGTTCCTCTTCAGCGCGGCATGGACTGTCACCATGCGTCCGCGCGAGCCGCTCGTCGCGCGCTGGCCGCTCGGCGGCTTTCTCGTGCTTCATGCCTGCCTGCTGCTGACCGGACCGATCGCCGCCATACAGTCGGCCGGTGCTCCCATGCCGGATGTGCTCAGCCTTTTCGGGCTGATCCATTTCGAAGCCCTGATCTATTTCGTCGGGACGACGATCTTCGTCATTGCTTCCATGCGCGAGTCGGGCGAGCAGCGGAATTTGCGCGATGCCCAGACCGACGCGCTTACCGGACTCACAAACCGGCGCGCCTTCGTGGAATTGTCGGAGCGCGTCGCCGAACGTTGCCGCCGGCGTGCCGAACCGCTGGCAGTGGTGGTCTTCGATCTCGACCACTTCAAGCGCGTGAACGACAGCTTCGGTCATGCCTTTGGCGATGACGTGCTGCGCCTCTTCGCCAGGACCGTGCGCGAGACCTTGCGGCCGGGCGACATCGTGAGCCGCGTCGGCGGCGAGGAGTTCTTCGCCGTCCTGCCCGGAGCCAATTTGAAGGAGGGCTGCGCCACGGCCGAGCGCGTGTGCCGGGCTTTTGAGGCGGCGGGCGTCACGGTCGATGACCGGAAAGTCGGAGCCACCGTCAGCGCCGGGGTCACGGCCGCCGACACCGCTGACGTTCCCCTAGCCGTGCTCCTGGAGAAGGCCGACGCCGCGCTCTACCGGGCCAAGATGCGCGGACGCAACTGCGTGCAATGCGGTCTGGTGAAGCCAGAAGACAAGCAGAAGCCCTACCCGAGACTTGTCCGCGTCGCCTGAACCAAAGGTCAGCTTTGCGGCGCGGATTGCGGCTTGATCGCCGCCTCGATCAGCCGCTTGCCGTCCTCGCTGTCCCATTCCGCCGGCCCGTTGATATGGCCGAGCCGGCAGCCGTTCCGGTCGAGGAGCACCGTCACCGGCAGCCCGATCGCAAGCCCGCGCTCTTTCAGCTTCTCGAATATCTCCGTCGTGCGATCGGTATAGAGCGGCAGGTTCTTGGCGCCGACCGATTGCAGATAGGCGGCCGGTCGCGTGGATTCTCCGGTATCGATCGAAACCGGGACGACCGCGAAGTCCGGCCCGCCGAGCGCCGCCTGCAGCCGGTCGAGCGCCGGCATCTCCTTGCGGCAGGGGCCGCACCAGGTCGCCCACAGATTGACGAGCGTGACCTTGCCCTTGAAATCCGCCAGAGTCTTCGCCTCGCCGTCGGGCCCCAGGAAGGCGAGCGCGGAGAGCTCGTCGGGCGCATTCGCGATCTGGAAGGCGGCGACCTCGCCCCCGACCAGCGGGTCGAGCGACACGGCGAGCGGCTTGGCCGCCGCGCAGGCAGCGGAGACCGTGCCGTTGCCTTGGCCCTTCAGCGTCACGTATATCCCCGCGGAGAGGGCGGCCGCGAGGGCGATCGCCGCCACGGCGAGCCGCGCGCTTCCGATCGAGCGTCTTTGCCTTTCGGCCATTTAGAGCGCCTCCTGACGAGGGACTATGAAGAACAAGATGTGGGGCGGCCGCTTCAGCGAGGCCCCGGACGCCATCATGGAAGAGATCAACGCCTCGATCGATTTCGACAAGGCGCTGGCTCCGCACGACATAGCCGGGTCGCGCGCCCACGCGCAAATGCTAGCCGATCAAGGCATCATTTCGGCCCGGGATGCGAAACAAATCGTCGCGGGCCTGGACAAGATCGCGTCAGAGATTGCCGCCGGCCGCTTCACATTTTCGCGCGCGCTGGAAGACATCCACATGAACGTGGAGGCGCGGCTGACGGAGACGATCGGCGCCGCCGCCGGCCGCCTTCACACGGCGCGCTCGCGCAACGACCAGGTGGCGACCGACTTCCGCCTCTGGGTGCGCGACGCGATCGATCGCATCGACGCCCTTCTCCACGCGCTGCAGACGGCGCTGGCGGAGAAGGCGGAGGCGAATGCCAATGTGGTGATGCCCGGCTTCACGCATCTTCAGAGCGCGCAGCCTGTCACCTTCGGCCATCACCTCCTCGCCTATGTCGAGATGTTCGCGCGCGATCGCGGACGTTTCGCCGACTGCCGCACGAGGCTGAACGAGTCGCCGCTCGGCGCGGCGGCGCTTGCCGGCACCGCGTTCCCGATCGACCGCAAGGCGACCGCGAAGATGCTCGGCTTCGATCGCCCGGCGGCGAATTCGCTCGACGCCGTCTCCGACCGCGACTTCGCGCTGGAAGGGCTTGCCGCCGCCTCGATCACGGCCGTGCATCTCTCCCGCTTCGCGGAGGAGATCGTGATCTGGTGCTCCGCGCAGTTCGGCTTCATCAGCCTTTCCGATCGCTTTTCCACCGGCTCCTCCATCATGCCGCAGAAGCGCAATCCCGATGCGGCCGAGCTGGTACGCGCCAAGTCCGGCCGCATCGTCGGCGCGCTGACCGCGCTCCTCGTCGTGATGAAGGGGCTGCCGCTCGCCTATTCGAAGGACATGCAGGAGGACAAGGAGCAGGTCTTCGACGCGCTCTCATCCCTCTCGCTGTCGCTCGCGGCGATGGCCGGCATGGTGCGTGACATGCAGCCCCACCGCGACGCCATGCGCCGCGCGGCGGAAGCGGGATATTCCACCGCGACCGACCTCGCCGACTGGCTGGTGCGCGAGGCGGGCCTGCCCTTCCGCGAGGCGCATCATGTCACCGGCCGCGTCGTCGCCGAAGCGGAGAAGCGCAAGGTTGCGCTTTCGAAACTGCCGCTCGACAGCCTGAAGGCGATCCACACCGCGATCACCGCGAAGGCGCTCGACATGCTTTCCGTCGAGGCCTCGGTCGCAAGCCGCACGAGCGAGGGCGGCACGGCGCCGAAGAGCGTCCAAAAGGCAGCGCGCGCCTGGGTAAAGCGCCTCGCCGCGGAGACGCCCCGGCCTGCGCAAACCAGAAACGGCGTGCGCCGTCGGGCCGCGTTCGCTATAGTCGCACGCGACGGGGAAACCATGCCGATCCGCACGCTCATCATCATCTTTCTCGCCGCCTCCGCCCTTGGCGGGTGCGGGAGACACGGCGATCTCGAACCGCCCAACGCCGTGGCCCCGGCGGCCGCCGACGAGGCGGCAGCCGCGCCCGCTTCGGGGATATCGCCGCTCGACCCGGGCTCGAACGCCGTGGAGCAGCTGCCCCCGCCGGCGGAAGCGCCGAAGAAGAAGCGCTTCTTCCTCGACTTCCTGCTCTAGGAACGCGCGCTTTGCATCATTTCGCGCATCGCGATGGCGTGCTCCACGCCGAGGGCGTGCCGGTACCGGCGCTCGCCGAGCGGGTGGGCACGCCGTTTTATTGCTATTCGACGGCGACGCTGACCCGCCATTTCCGGGTCTTCGACGAAGCCTTCGCCGGCCTCGATCACCTGATCTGCTATTCGCTGAAGGCCAACTCCAACCAGGCTGTCATCGCCACGCTTGCGCGGCTCGGCGCCGGCGCCGACGTCGTCTCGGAGGGCGAGCTGCGCCGTGCGCTCGCCGCCGGCGTTCCGCCCGAGAAGGTCGTCTTCTCCGGCGTCGGAAAGATGGCGCGCGAGCTGGTCTTCGGGCTTGAGACCGGCATCCACTCCTTCAACGTGGAATTGGAGGAGGAGCTGCAGCTTCTCTCAGAGCTCGCTTCCGCACGCGGCGTGGAGGCGCGCGTCTCGATCCGCATCAACCCCGACGTCGACGCGAAGACGCACGAGAAGATCTCCACCGGTCGGAAGGAGAACAAGTTCGGCGTCCCCTTCACGCGCGCCCGCGCCGTCTGCGCCGCGGCTGCGGCACTCCCCGGCCTGCGCCTTTCGGGCGTCGACACGCATATCGGCAGCCAGCTCACCGAGCTTGAGCCCTTCGACAACGCCTTCAGGCTGATCTCGGAGCTGGTCGTCGATCTCCGCGCCGAGGGGCACACGATCGAGCACGTCGATCTCGGCGGCGGATTGGGTATCCCCTACCGCGACGACCTGGAGGCCCCGCCGCTTCCGGTCGCCTACGCGGAGACGGTGCGCAAGCACATGAACAAGATCGGCTGCCGGATCGTCTTCGAGCCCGGACGGATGATCGCCGGCAATGCCGGCATCCTCGTCACCGAGGTCATCTATGTGAAGGAGGGCGGCGACCGCACCTTCGTCATCGTCGACGCGGCGATGAACGACCTGATCCGGCCGACGCTTTACGACGCCTATCATCGTATCGGGCCGGTGGAGGAAAAGGGCGCGCAGACGATCATCTGCGACGTGGTCGGCCCGGTCTGCGAGACCGGCGACTTCTTCGCTCGCGGCCGCGAACTGCCAAAGCCGGAGGCACGCGACCTCCTCGCCGTCTATTCCGCCGGCGCCTATGGCGCCGTGCAGGCGGGCACCTACAACTCGCGGCTCCTGGTCCCGGAGGTGCTGGTCAACGGCGACGATTTCGCCGTGGTGCGGCCGCGCGGAACCTACGAAGAGCTGATCGGCCTCGACCGCCTCCCCGACTGGCTCGCCTGACGCGGTCGCCCGGGGACGCGCCCGCCACCGCCTCTTACGTGTTGCAGATGACACTTATACGTGCATCGCTGCGCGTGGCCAGATCGCGTGGCCGGCGGCTCTTCGGCCGCTGGCGGCCGATGCCGGGGAGGCGACGGTGGTTCAATATTCAGACGTTCGATATTGGAAGGACAACGTTGCGAAAAAACGTGCGATCGACCGGCTCCTGGCATTGCGCGCCGGGCTCGGCGAGCACGTCTCGCGTGCCAACAAGCAGACCTCGTTCCATCTCGCCACCTGGAACATCCGCGACTTCGGCGGTCACCGGCTCAATCCTTCGCCGCGTCTCGACGAATCGCTTCTCTACATCGCCGAGATCATCTCCGCCTTCGATCTCGTCGCCGTGCAGGAAGTCAACGAGGACATGCGGGAGTTCGAAAAGCTCATGCACCTCCTCGGCCCGCATTGGAGCTACATCGTCACCGACCAGAGCGGAAACATGGAGCGGCTGGCTTTCGTCTACGACCGGCGCAAGATCCTGTTCCGCAATCTCGCCGGCGAGATCGTACTGCCGGAGAAGAACGGCGAGCCGGTCGCGCAGTTCAACCGCTCACCCTATCTCGTCGCGTTCCAGGCAGGGTGGTTCAAGTTCAACCTCTGCACCGTTCACATCTACTACGGTGACGCGAAGGACACGGCAGAGCGTAAGCGCGAAATCGGCGACATCGCGAGATTCTTCGCAAAGCGTCAAAAGAAGGATGGCGAGACCTACATTCTGCTCGGCGACTTCAACATCCTCAATCCCGACGACGAATTGATGGGCGCGCTTCTTGGTGGCGGCTTTGAGGTTCCGCCCGAGATACGCAAGCCTACCGCACTTGCCTCGGGCAATTTCTATGACCAGATCGCGCTTCGGACGGAGGCGCAGCAGGTCGAGATCGCCAATTCCGGCGTCTTCAACTGGCAGGACTATGTCTTCCGCAGCGAGGAAGACTTTCCGGCCTACCGGCCTTTCATGCCGACCAAGACCAAGAGCGGGAAGCCGGCCAAGGTGAACGTCCCGGCCTTCAAGAAATGGCGTACCTGGCAAATGTCCGACCATCTGCCGCTTTGGATGGAGATCAGGATCGACTTCACCGAGGCCTATCTGGAGAGCCTGAAACCGGGCCAGGACCCTCTCGCCAAGTTCCCCGACACGGGGACGGAGGCCGACCCTTAGAGGCTGCAATTCGACTGGTTTGCCCAAGCTCATCTCGGTACGCAAGGAAACCGATAACCGTCTTTTTTAGCAATTTCTGGACGTTCGCGGCCTACCACCGTTCGGTGGCCCCGGACGACTGAAATGCTCATCGTCTACAATTGCTTGGCGTATCAGCACGACCTCAGGCTGGTCGCGCTTGCCATTGTCATCTGCGGCTTCGCCTCCTTCACCGCCATCAGCCTCCTCAAGCATGTCCAAGCCACCAGCGGTTCCATGCGCTATCTCTGGCTTGGCGTTGCCACGACGGCGACCGGCTTCGGCATTTGGGCGACTCATTTTATCGCGATGCTGGCCTTCGCGCCCGGTGTCCCGAGCGGTTACGATATCGGACTTACAGCCCTCTCGCTTCTGATCGCCATCGCCCTGACCGGGCTTGGGCTCATCACTGCCACAAGTCATCGTGTGCCCGACGCCCATGCGCTTGGCGGTGCAATCGTCGGCGGGGCGATTGCGGCGATGCATTACACCGGCATGGCGGCCTTTGATGTCGCCGGCCGGATCCAGTGGGACGCGACACTTGTCATGTCCTCGATCGCCTTCGGTGCGGTGTTCGGAGCGGCCGCACTGGTCGTCGGCCTGCGGAAGCGCGCGATGAGCTTCACACTTGTCGGCGCGCTCATCCTGACACTCGCCATAGGCAGTATGCATTTCACTGCGATGGGCGCCGCATCGATTATCCCCGATTCCTCGACCGTCGTCCCGAAGTCGGCAATTCCAAGCGAGTGGCTCGCGATTGCCGTCGCCGCTGCGACGATTGCCATCCTGGCTTTAGCCTTCCTCGCGCTCGGACTCGATCTGCGTGAGCGACGGCGCGGGGAAGTCGAAGCGGACCGTATGCGCGGCCTCGCCAATGCGGCGGTCGAAGGATTGCTGGTTTGGGATGGAAGCCGCGTCGTCACGGTCAATGAGAGCTTCACCAAGCTCCGCGGCGGGTCAGAGGACATCCTCGGCATTGAGAATTTGGGAAGCCTTCTGCCCGAGGTCGGCGTCGCAATCGCTGAAGGACGCGGCCCGAGCGAGCCGATAGAGACCGTGCTGCGGCGCGCCGACGGCACGGAGATCCCCGTCGAATTGATCCACCGGCCGATCGACTATGCTGGCAAGGTCGGCATCGCCGTCGCCGTCCGCGATCTGCGCGATCGCAGGCGCGCTGAAAGGCGCATCGCCTTCCTTGCCCACCACGATCCGCTGACGCACCTTACCAACCGCGCGTCCTTCAACGAAAAGCTCGACCAGGCAATTGTGGATCACGAACTTTCCGGACGCAGCCTCGCGGTGCTTTGCCTGGATTTGGACCGGTTCAAGGAAGTCAACGACCTGTTCGGGCACTCGGCCGGCGACAAGGTTCTGCAGACGGTGGCAAATTGCACCACGGCCCGGCTGAAGGAGAACCAGGTCATGGGCCGGTTGGGCGGCGACGAGTTCGCCATCATTGCCCCCGACCTGCACGACCTCGCTCAGGCCGGGCAATTGGCGGAGGATATACTCAACGCGCTTCGGCAAGAGAACGAGAACGCGGAAAGAGCGCTCCTTCTTTCGGCGAGCATCGGCATCGCCAGCTTCCCGGGCGACGCGTCGGACCGCGCGACGCTTTTGAATCATGCCGATACCGCGCTCTACCGCGCCAAGGCCGACGGTCGCGATACATACCGCTTCTTCGAAGCTTCGATGGAGATTCAGGTCCGCCAGCGCAGGCTCATCGAACACGATCTGCGCCACGCTTTGGGGCGTGGCGAATTCTCGCTTGTCTATCAACCGCTGACGGACATCGAGACAGAAGAAGTCGTCGGGTTCGAGGCGTTATTGCGGTGGCATCACCCGGAGCGTGGTGCGATCTCGCCGGACGAGTTCGTTCCGATCGCCGAAGAAACCGGCTTGATCCTTCAAATTGGAGAATGGGCACTGCGGTCTGCATGTGCTGAGGCGGCGAGTTGGGATCGCGCTCTCGACGTCGCCGTCAATGTTTCTGCGGCCCAGCTTCACAGCCCCACCTTCGCGCAGCTCGTCCGCGACATCCTCACCCAGTCCGGGCTCCCGCCGGAGCGTCTCGAACTTGAGATCACGGAGACGGCGCTGATCCGCGATCTCGCGCGTGCCTTGGCGACCCTACGCCAGCTTAAGGCGCTCGGCGTGCACATCGCCATGGACGATTTCGGAACGGGTTACTCATCGCTCGCCAACCTGCGCGCTTTTCCCTTCGACAAGCTCAAGATCGACCGCTCGTTTATCACATGCGTCGATCAAAACGGGCAGTCCGCTGCCATCGTCCGGGCTGTTCTCGGCCTTGGTCGCGGACTTGGAATGCCGGTCGTGGCGGAAGGCGTCGAGACCTCGGCGGAACTGAGGTTCCTTGCGGGCGAACTCTGCAATCAGGCCCAGGGCTATTTGCTCGGGAAGCCCGCGCCGATCGAATCCTTCGCGAAAATTACCCGCGCCCGTCCGGTCCTGCGCCTGGCGAAAATACCCTCTTCCGCGGCTTAGTGCGAGCTGCCGGGTCGGGTTGCAGCCGAGGTGGCGCAGCTTTTGCTTCACACGTCTTTGCTTCACGCGCCTTTGTCTGGCCACCGTCCTGGTGCGTGCTAACCACCTCGAATGCGTATAAGATGAGTCGATGCCGCTGAGAGCCCGGCCGATGGCCGACCCGAAGCTCCTCCGCCTGGAACGCGCGATCCGCCGTGCGCGGCTTTCGCTCGTGGTGGAGCATCTGTGGCCGCGGCTGGTGCCGCTTCTCACCGTCGTCGGCGCCTTCGTCGTCCTCTCCTGGCTCGGCTACTGGCGTGTCGGCGGGGACTGGCTCCGTCTCGGCACGCTGGCCTTTCTCGCTCTCGCTCTTGTCGCGAGCCTGCTCATTCTCGCCCGCGCCACGCTGCCCGGACGGGCGGAGGCGATGCGGCGGGTGGAGCGCATCTCCGACCTGCCGCACCGGCCGGCGCGCGGGCTCTCAGACACGATATCGCCGGTCGCCGACGACGCCGCAGCCCACGCGCTGTGGGCCGCGGAGCAGGCGCGCCTCTATGCCTCGCTGACGCGGCTGCGCGCCGGCTCGCCGCATCCCGATATGGCGAGACGCGATCCGAACGCGCTGCGCTTCGCCGTCCCCGTTCTGCTCGCCCTCGCCTTCGTCGTGGCCTGGGGCGAATGGGCGACGCGGGTCGGCGAGGCTTTCGTGCCGTTCGCACCGGCGGCCGTCCCGGTCGCGGCGCGGATCGACGCCTGGATCGATCCGCCGACCTACACGCATCAGGCGCCCGTCTTCCTCTCGCGCGGCACGGACACGCCGGCCGGGCCGGTCAGCGTGCCGGAGGGAAGCAAGCTCTCCGTGCGCGTCGTCTCGCGCGATGCGACCGATGTGACGATCACCAACGGCATCGGATCGGCAGGCGCCGCCACGACCGCGCTGACGCCGACGGTAGAGAGCCGGCCGGGCGAATCGAGCGACGTTATCCGCGGCTATGAGGCCGTGCTCGACCAGGATACGACCGTCGCGATCGCCGATTCCGACGGCGTCACTTCCTACCCGATCCGCATCGTGGAGGACCGTCCGCCGACGATCGCGCGCGGGCCGCTGACGGTGAACCGTACCGGCTCATTCCAGCTCAACTTCGCCGTCACCGACGATTACGGCGTGACCGACGGCTCGGTGACGTTCCGCCCCGCCGAGCCGCAGGCGGCGGACGCGCATCCGCTCGTCGATCCGCCCAAGCTCCAGCTCCGCATCGACCGCAGCCAGGCGCGCGACGGTGTCGCGCGTGCCGACGGGCGGCTTGAGGCGCATCCCTATGCCGGGCTTTCGGTCGTGCCGGACGCCATCGTGAAGGACGCCGCCGGACAGGAAGCGCGGCCGACCGAGACGGCGACGATAACGCTCCCTGCCCGCCCCTTCTACAAGCCCTTGGCGCGGGCGCTTGATCGAGCAGCGCCAGATCCTGGCGCTCGACGCCAACAAGCGGCCGCTTGTCACCGCCGCGCTCGACGCGCTCACCGTCGCGCCGGAGAAGATCAAGGATTCCGGTACCTATCTCGGCCTGCGCTCCGCCTACCACCGCCTCATCAATGCCCGCACCGACGACGATCTGCGCGTCGAGCTCGATTATCTGTGGACGATGGCGCGCGCCATTGAGGACGGCGAGCTGTCGGACGCCGAAGAGCGGCTGAACGCCGCCCGCCAGGCGCTGGAACAGGCACTTGAGGACGGCGCCTCGGAGGAGGAGATCTCGCGCCTCATGGACGAGCTGCGCCAGGCCATGCAGGAATTCCTGCAGAGCTACATGGCGCAGATGGCCGAGAAGGGCATGCAGAACGTGCCGCAGATGCCGTCGAACCAGGACATGCAGGCGCTCTCCGACCAGGACCTGCAGAACCTGCTCAACCGGATCGAAGACCTGGCGAAGCTCGGCGATCGTGACGCAGCGCGCGAGCTCCTAAGCCAGCTCCAGCAGATGCTCGACAATCTTCAGTCGGCCCAGCAGGGTCAGATGTCGCCGATGGACCAGGAAGCCATGCGGCAGATGGATGAGCTGGCGCAGATGATGCGCGAGCAGCAGAAGCTGATGGACGATACGTTCCAGATGAACCAGGGGCGGCGTCCCGGCGACCGCCAGGGCGGCCAGCAAGGCGATCAGGGACCGCTCTCGCCGGAAGAGTTCGACCAGCTGATGAAGCAATTGAAGGAAGGCCAGTCGCAGCTCGCCGAGCGGCTCAAGCAGCTCATGCAGGACATGCAGGGCGAACAGGGCCAGCAGGGCCAGCAAGGCGAGGGTCAGGGTGAGCAGGGCCAGATGGGCCAGAACGGCGGACAGGGCGACGAGCTCGGCCGCTCGCTCGGCCGCGCGGGCCGGGCGATGGGTGACGCTTCACGCTCGCTCGGCGACGGGGCGCCCGGCGACGCTTACGCGTTCCAGGGCGACGCGCTCGACGCGTTGCGCGAGGGCCTGCAGGGCATGATGCAGCAGATGTACGCGCAGCAGCCAGGCACGCAGGGCCAGCAGATGGGCGGCCGCGCCAGCGGCGACCGCGACCCACTCGGCAGGCCGCAGCGCACCGAGGGACCCGATCTCGGACAGACGGTGAAAGTTCCCGACGAGATCGATGTGGAGCGCGCCCGGCGTATCCTGGAGGCGATCCGCGAACGGCTCGGCGAGCGCTTCCGTCCGCGCTACGAGCTCGACTATCTGGAGCGTCTGCTCAGCCCGCAATAGTTGCGGGCCCTACCTGGGGGCCGTTGCGCGGCGTCCTCCTCCCGCCCCCGGAGAAGCTTGCTAGGCCGCCTTCTCCGCGTCTTCGCGCTTCTCCTCCGTCGCCGCGGCTTCGCTCACCGCCGCGCGGATCTGCTGCAGCGTGAAGGGCTTGGTGAGCACGTCGCGGATGACGTCGGCAAGATCCTGGGCGCGCTCGCGCTGATCGGCAAAGCCGGTCATGAGCAGAATCGGCAGGCCCGGCCAATTGCCCGAGGCCTCATGCGCAAGCGCGATGCCGTCCATGATCGGCATCTTCACGTCGGTGACGAGCAGATCGAATCGGCCGCTCTCCTCGGTGAGTTGCTCCATCGCTTCCACGCCGTTGCACGCGGTCTCGACCTGGTGTCCGTCGAGCTCGAGCGCGCGGCTCACGAAGGCACGCACCGAATCGTCGTCTTCCGTCAGCAGGATACGCATGACCCTCTCTTTCACCCGGCTCCCTTCGGCGTCGAATCGACGACCCCGACATAAGGCAATTCACGCCAGGCATGGGCGGCGTCCATGCCGTAACCCACGACAAAGTAATTCGGACAAGTAAACCCAACGTAATCGGCCTCGATATCGGCGCGCCTTCCCTCCGGCTTGTCCACCATCGCGGCGATCGCCACCCGGCGCGCGCCGCGCGAAAGCATGAGATCGCGGGCGAATTTCAGCGTCAGCCCCGAATCGAGAACATCGTCGACGATGAGCACGTCACGGCCGGAAACCGCGACTTCGATGTCGCGCACGACGCGCACTTCCCCGGAGCTTTGCTGCCCCGAGCCGTAGCTCGAGAGCGAAATGAACTCGATCTCCAGCCGCACGCCTTCCTCCGCGAGAGCACGCACGAGGTCGGCCCCAAACACGAAGCCGCCTTTCAACACGATGACGACGAGAAGCCCCTTCGGTTTGCCCACAGCGATTTCGACCGCGAGCTCGGTGACCCGGGCGGCGATCTCCTCGGCGGAGTAGAGCGGCTTGACGCCGGCATGCGCCGATCCCGTCATTCCACCGTCAACTGCGCGGTTCCGGTCGAAGCAAGCGTCTCGCCGGGCCGCAGGAAGCGAAGCGTCACCGAGGTGGCTTCCTCCTTGACCCCACCGAGATCGAGCGAAAGCGAGGCGAAGTGCCCGGCGCCGACCTTCCCGGCCGGCGGATCGAAGCGGTAGACGCCGAGCCGCGCCCCGCGATCTCCGACCACCGCGACCAAATCGGGAATTGCGCTTGCCGCCCGCCCGACATTGCGGATCGTGGCGCGCACGCTGACGCGCGACCCCTCGAAGGTGCGCACACGCTCCGCGGAGACATTCTCGATCGCGAGCTTGTCGAGATTGACCGGCATGCCGATCGCCGCATAGAGGCCGGCAAGGTCGGGAAGGGCCGCGACGGCCGCCTCCCGCGCCCCGAAAAAGGCGGCGAGGAAAAATAGCGCGGCGACCGCCGCCGCGACCATGGGCAAACGCCGCGGACGCGGCGGCTCGGGCCAGTAATCGCCCTCTATCTTGGCTTTCCAGGTGGTGTCGGCGCGGTCTGAGTAGGTGACGAGAGGCCGACGCTCCGCGACCAGGACCGGAGGCGCGGGTTTGCGCAGGCGCACGCGCTTCAAGGCGCGCTTGCGCGGCCGCTCCACTGCCGAAATCGGGGCGTCCGCGAGCTCGTCCGCCGGCGCGCTGGCTGACCCGGTCGCCGGCCACGTCTCGCCACATTCGCGGCAAACCATGTCGGGCCGCTCGCCGTCCGCCCCCGTCTCCACCGATTCGCACGCGCCACAGGCCGGGCACTGGACGACGACATGGTCGGAAATGGCGCGGTCGGAGGCGGTCAATGGTCGCTCTTGACGATTTTCGGTCCAATTCATCGATTGCTAACGTTAACGTCGTCTTAATGGCAGACGCATGGCCAAGAGCGGGGGCCGGAAGCAGGCCTAGGAACGGGCCCAGGGACGGGCCCAGGGACGGGCGAGGAGCGAGGCTGCGCCGGTGATTCGCTTTGAGAATGTCGGCCTGAGATACGGGCTCGGACCGGAGGTGCTGCGCGATGTCAGCTTTCTGATCGCGCCGGGCTCCTTCCAGTTCGTGACCGGACCGTCCGGCGCGGGCAAGACCTCGCTCCTGCGGCTGCTCTTCCTGTCGCTCCGGCCGACCCGCGGCAGCGTGCGCATCTTCAACAAGGACGCGGCGACGCTTCCGCGCAGCGCCATTCCGGTGCTACGCCGCCGCATCGGCATCGTCTTCCAGGATTTCCGCCTGCTCGACCATCTGACCACCTTCGAGAACGTCGCGCTGCCGCTGCGCGTCGCCGGCGCCGATGATTCGGCCTACCGCCACGACGTCATCGAGCTGCTCGAATGGGTCGGGCTCGGGGAGAAGATGTGGGTTTTCCCGCAGGTGCTCTCCGGCGGCGAGAAGCAGCGGGCGGCGATCGCACGCGCCTTGATCACGCGGCCGGAGATCCTGCTCGCCGACGAGCCGACCGGCAACGTCGATCCGCCGCTCGCACGCCGTCTGCTCCGCCTCTTCATCGAGTTGAACCGTCTCGGCACATCGGTCGTCATCGCCACCCACGATCTTGGGCTGATGGACCAGTACGACGCCCGCCGCCTGGTGCTGAACGGCGGACATGTCGAGATCTATGACTGACGCCGTGACACGCCCACCCGACGAAGCGCCGCGCGAGCCGGCGCGAAGCCAGCGCGCGCGCAAGGGCCGTCGCAAGACGCCGGCCGCCAAGGTTCCGGCGACCGAGCTCGTGGGCCAGATGTCGCCCGGAAAGACGGCGCCGCCGCGCACGCAGAATCCGATCGTTCCGCCGCGCACGGTGGCGCGCCGCGCGCTGCTCACCCTCGTCGCCATCATGAGCTTCCTCTCCTGCCTTTCCGTCGCCGCGGTCGCGGTGGTCGCCGACCGCGCACAGGGCTGGCAGCGGCAGATCGCCGACGAAGTGACAATTCAGATCAAGCCGGCCGACGGCGTCGACCTCGACGAGACCGCCGCGCGCGCCGCGGAGATCGCCATGCAGGTGCCGGGGGTCCTGGCCGCGACGGTGCTCGACGAAGACGCATCGACCGCCCTTCTGAAGCCCTGGCTCGGCTCCGATCTCGACATCACCGATCTTCCGATTCCGCGCCTCGTCGCCGTGCGCGTCGCCAACAACGCCGATCTCGCCGCGCTCTCACGCCGCCTGAAGGAGGAGATCCCGACCGTCGCCGTAGACGATCACGGCCGCTGGCTGCAGCGGCTCTCCGCCATGGCGCGGGTGATGACGTTGATCGGCATGGTCGTGCTCGGCCTCGTCTTCGCCGCGACCGCGCTTTGCGTCGTCTTCGCCACGCGCGGCGCCATGGCGGGCAACCGCATCGTCATCGAGGTGCTGCATTTCGTCGGCGCGGAGGACAGTTACATCGCGCGCGAGTTCCAGCGGCATTTCCTGCTCCTGGGACTGAAGGGCGCAAGCTTCGGCGGCGCCGTCGCAGCGGGGCTTTTCCTGGCCGTGAGCTTTCTCGGGCGGCTGGAAGGGCCGACGCCGGAGGAGGCGCAGCTCAGGAGCCTCTTCGGCGGTATCTCGATCGGCGTGAACGGCTACGTCGGAGCCGTCATCACGGTGCTCGCATTGGCCGTCATTATCGCCGCCACCGCGCGCATGACCGTGCGCCGTACGCTGCGGGAGCTTGACTGAAGCCGCCGGCCGGAACCGGAGATCGGAGAGGCATGCTCGTCCGCTCGCTCCTCTTCAACGTCGTGATCTATGTGAACTTCCTCGTGCAGGCGGTGATCTTCGCGCCCGTGCTTCTTCTGCCTGAGCGCTATTTTTGGCCGATCGGACGCTTCTGGGTGCGCTCGTCGCTCGTTCTCCACCGCGCCATCTGCGGCATCGACGACGAGATACGCGGGCGGGAGAACATCCCCACCGGCGGATTCCTCGTGGCGGCAAAACACCAATCGGCGTGGGAGACGCTGCGGCTGATCGAGCTCTTCCCGCGCCCGAGCTTCATCCTGAAGCGACAGCTCCTCTACGTGCCGCTCTTCGGGTGGTACCTGAAGAAGGCGGGCATGATCCCCGTCGATCGCGGCGGCGGCGCGGCGGCGATCACGGCGATGATGGAGCACGCGCGACGCGCGATCGGCGAAGGCCGGCAGATCATCATCTTTCCGGAGGGGACACGCCGCCCGCCTCTCGCCGCGCCCGAATATCGCCACGGCGTGAGCCGGCTCTACGGTGCGCTCGCCGTCCCCTGCCTGCCTGTCGCGCTGAATTCCGGGCTCTACTGGCCGCGCCACGCGTTCCGCCACAGGCACGGCACGATCCTGCTGGAATGTCTTGAGCCCATCCCCCCGGGGCTTGAACCCAAAGATTTCGCCGCACGGCTGAAAGTGACGATCGAATCAGCGTCCGACAGGCTCATCGGCGAGGCGCTGGCGGGCGATGCGACGCTGCGCGCGGAAATCCTGAGGGGAAGACCCAGCCCTGCCGCACACCAGATATAGCGTTATACATCTTTCCTTCACTCTATTCGTCGTATGGTGCGGGACGAAAACAAGAACACTTGACCGAAAAGGCGTAGGGCGTTACACACCGCGTTCTCTTTATGTTCTGGAGAGGCCGATGTCGTATCAAATCCCGCAGCTCTCACGTGTCGCGCTCGCCGCGGGCGTGCCCGCCCGCTACGTCTACTGGTCCGGCAGCTCCGGCAGACGCTACCTTTTCACCTGCACCGGAGCCGACGCGCTGCGCGATTTCGAATCGGGCGTCGCCATCGCCGTATCCGGCGGGAGGATCGCCTGGGTCGGCGATGTGACCGCGCTGGCGCGGATGCCGGCGAGTGCGCCTGAACGCCGCGCGGAGATCTACGTGCACTTTCTCGCCTCGACGCTTGCGGAGCGGCGCGCGGTGATCGCCGATATGCGCCCCGCCGACGTCCTCCCCATTGAGAAGCGCCGGGAAGTGGTGGAGCTGCGGCTCGCCGCTTAGGCCGGTGTCGCCGCGCCGGCCCCCAGGCGCTCCGCAAGGCGGGAGAGATGCGCATCGGGGATGCCGAGCTCGGCGAGATGCTCCGCGGTGCTGACGACGTAGTCGCGGTTTCGCCCTGAGCGGCCCTCCGCGTCCGCGACCAGCTTGAACTCGGTCTCCGCGTCGAGCTTCCCGGCATATTGGGCATGCGCGCGGTCGACCAGATAGGCGAGCGCAGCGGCATGCGCGCCGTCAGCGAAGCGGATGGGGCGAACCCGCTCCAGATAGACCTCCGTCACCTGCTCGCGCTCCCGGAGATAGGCGACGACGCCCTCGCGCGCCTCCGCCGCCACGCGGAATGCGATGCCGCGGCAGGCCCCGCCGCGGTCGAGCCCGAGCACGAGGCCCGGGCGCTCGTTCGTGCCGCGATGCACCCAGGAATAGACGCAAAGCGCGCGATGCGCGCCGATTAGTCGCGCGACCTTCTTCTCCAGATAGGGAAAACCCGGCCGCCACATGAGCGATCCGTAGCCGAACACCCATAAATCGGTCATGGATGCGTCCTTGATTGCGCCGGGGGACAAGGCGCGGGCCCGCCTAGCAAGGCGGGTCCGGGACCGCAACAGCGAAGAGGAGAAGGATGCGCCGTCTCATTGCCGGTCTCGTCATCGTCGTCATTCTCGCCGCCGGCTGGGTGGGCGGCTGGTTCTGGGCTGCCGGCTGGGTCGACCGTAACGCCGACGCGACGCTCCAGGAGATCGCGACGCGCGGAATTGACGTGGATTGCCCAAACCGCGCCGTCGTCGGATTCCCGTTCGCGCTGCGCGTCTCCTGCAGCGAGGCCGCCGTCGCCGACCGCGCAAGCGGCACGCGCGCCAACCTCGCCGGTGCGACGGGCGGCGCCTCGGTGTTCCGGCCGATGACGGCGGAGATCGCGCTCGATTCCCCGGTCCGGGTCGAATCGCCGCTGCTCCAAGGGCCGATGGAGTTTCGCTGGACCGACGCGGCGGTCGACGTCGGAATGAGTGTCGCGGGACCGCAAAACGTCTCCTTCGACGCGACGAACCTGATCGGCGCGTTTACTTTGCCCGGCATGCCGGAGCAGACGGTCACCGCCCAGAGTGCCGAGGCGCACCTCTCGCCTTCCGAGGACGGCGGCAGTGCGGTGTCGCTGACCTTCACCGATCTCGGCTTTGCTTCCGGCGCTACGCACTTTCCGCCGCTGACAGGCAGCGCCGTCGCAGAGCTCTCCGTTCCGCCGCGCGCACTTGCCGAAGGGCCGGCTGCGATCAAGCCGCCGATCGAGGCGCGCGCCATTCAGGTGACACTTGAAAGCGGCGGCGCGCATTTCGTGATCGAGGGCGACATCGCGCTTTCGCCGGGCGGCATTCTTGACGGCACCTTGGTCGTGAGCGTCGCCGGCGCGGAGGCGCTGCCCGATTTCATCGCCGCGTTCCCGCAGCAATTCCAGAAGATCGGCAACGCGGTCGCAGCCGGCCTCTTCGCTTTCGGACAGCCGACCACGCTGGAGGGGAAACCGGGGACCGAGGTGCGCGTGACGATCGAGTCCAACCGCGCGCGGATCGGGCCGATGATCGAATTCGACCTGCCGCGCCTGCAGCTTTAGTCTCTAACTGCTCTCCGGGCCGTGGGGCCGGCCGAAATCCGGCGCCGCCGTGTCCTGTCCCGCCTCGACGATGTCGCGTCGGATGGCGCGGGTGCGGGTGAAGAGATCGAACAGCGCCTCGCCGTCGGCGAAGCGGATGGCGCGCTGCAGCGCCGAAAGATCCTCCGTGAAACGCCCCAGCATCTCCAGGATCGCCTCGCGATTGTGCAGGCAGACGTCGCGCCACATGGTCGGATCGGAGGCGGCAAGCCGCGTGAAGTCGCGGAAGCCGGAGGCGGAGTATTTGATCACCTCCATCTCGCTCACCGCCTCCAGGTGCTCGGCGGTGCCGACGATGTTGTAGGCGATCAGATGCGGAAGATGCGAAACGATCGCCAGCACCCGGTCGTGGTGGCTCGCATCCATCGTCTCCACATGCGAGCCGCAAGCCTGCCAGAAGCCCGTGAGCGTCTCGACCGCCTCGGCATTCGTTCCGGGCGGCGGCGTCAGAATGCACCAGCGGCCCGCGAACAGGCTGGCGAAGCCGGCGTCCGGGCCGGAATGCTCCGTCCCCGCGATCGGATGACCCGGAATGAAATGCACCTGCGCCGGCATGTACGGCAGCATCTGCGCGATGACGGACGCCTTGGTGGAGCCGACATCCGTGACGATGGCGCCGGGGGCTAGCGACTGGGCGATCTCCTTCGCCACCGCACCCGACGCGCCGACCGGCACGCAGACGATGACGAGGTCGGCGTCGCGCACGGCTTCCGCCGCGGAATTGGTGTAGCTGTCGCCGAGCCCAAGCTCCTCCGCGCGCCGCAGCGTCGCCTCGCTGCGCGTTGCGATCGCGATCGTGTCGGCGAGGTGCTTGGCGCGGATGACGCGGGCAAGCGACGAGCCGATCAGTCCGACCCCGATCAGGGCGACCTTCTTGAAATGCGGTGCGCTCATGAGGAGAGAAAGTCGGAGAGCGCAGCGATGAAGGCGCGGTTCGCCTCCTCCGTCCCGACGCTCATGCGGAGCGCGTTCGGGAAGCCGTAGCCGGTGACGCGGCGAAGCACGAGCCCGCGCTCGCGCAGGAACCGATCCGCCTCCGCGGCGTCGTGGCCCGCCTCGTCGGGGAAGTGGATGAGCAGGAAATTGCCGATCGACGGCGTGACGCGGAGCCCAAGCGCACGCACTTCGCTCGTCAGCCAGTCGAGCCAGACGGTATTATGCGCGACGGACAATTCAAGATGCACGCGGTCGGAAAGCGCCGCTGAACCCGCCGCCAGCGCCGGCCCGTTGACGTTGAAGGGTCCGCGCGTGCGGTTCAGCGCGTCGATAACCGAGGCGGGACCGTAGGCCCAGCCGATCCGGAGATTGGCGAGCCCGAAAATCTTGGAGAAGGTCCGCGTCATCACGACGTTCGCGGTATCGGCCGCAAGCTCCACGCCGCTCGCATAATCGTTGCGGCGGACATATTCGGAATAGGCGGCGTCGATCACGAGAAGGACATTCTCCGGCAGCCCGGCATGCAGGCGCTTCACCTCGTCGTAAGGGAGGTAGGTGCCGGTTGGATTGTTGGGATTGGCGAGGTAGACGAGCCGCGTCTTCGGTGTGACGCGCGCGAGGATCTCGTCGACCTGCGCGGTCTCGTCCGTCTCGGGCGCCACCACCGGCGTCCCGCCGGATGCGAGGATCGCGATCTTGTAGACCAGGAAGCCGTGCTCGCAGATGATCGCCTCGTCGCCCGGCGAGAGGTAGTTCTGCGCCAGCAGCGTCAGCAGCTCGTCGGAGCCGTTGCCGCAAACGATCCGCTCCGGGTTCAACCCGAACGTGGCGGCGAGCGCCTCGCGCAGGATGCGCGACGATCCCTCCGGATAGACATGCAGCTTGTCGGCGTTGGCGCGATAGGCCTCAACCGCCAGCGGGCTCGGGCCGAGCGGCGTCTCGTTGGAGGAAAGCTTGAAGACGCGGGCCGCGCTCGACCTGTCGTCGCCCGGAACGTAGGCCGATATTGCATGGATGCCGGCGCGCGGACGCGGTCCGCCGGCCGCAATCGCGGCGTCGGACTTGGCGGCGCTCATGCGAGGCGCTCCGCCATGAAGCGGATCGGCTGGAAGAAACCACCGACCTCGCGCGCCGACTTGACCGGGAACCCGGCGGCTGCGGCGAGCTCGCCGATTTCGACGGCGGCCGGCAGCTCAACAAGCGCCTCGCCGCCTGCGCGACCGGCTACGGCGCCACCGAGCGTGGCCGCAGCCTTCCTGACCCGGGGCGTTGCCGTGACGGCGAGAAGGCGAAAATCGGGAACGAAGCTCTGCTTGAGCGGAGGGCCCACGACATAGGCGGGAAGATCGGCGGGGCGGTCGGGGCTTTGAATGAAAGGCAGTCTGGCAAATATCTTGGGCGCCTTGGCGCCGACGAGACCGCTCCACCATCGTTCCTTCGACGCGGCCGCCACCACGGCAACGGCCTTGCGTGAGCGGGCGACGGTCTCGATCGCCGCCGCGCTCGTCTTCGCCTGCTCCACGGGAACGGCGAAGCCGAACGTAAAGCGCACGACATCGCGCATGGCGAGCGCGTCCTTGGCCGGGCCGGCGACGACGGAGAACGGCGCCTGCATCGCGGTAAAGGTGGTGATGATCTCGCGCCAGATATGTTCCACCGTCGCGAGCGGCAGCGCGCCGGCATGGCGCATCGCGATGCGGCGCATCATGTCGGCCTCCCGGTCGGGCCGGAAGGCCGCGCCGGGCTTGCTCGTGCCCTTGATCTCGATCAGCTCGGCAATCACGCTCGCGCGGTCGATCAAAAGGCCGTGCATGGCCTCGTCGATCGCGTCGATCCGGGCGCGGATCGCCTGCAGCGGATCGGGCACCGCCCTGTCCATACTCTCCCTCACGGTTCCGGGGGTTTCCGACGCCCGCGTCATTAGCCGCCGACCCGGCCGAACGCAAAGAAAACCTTGGCCGATGCGGCGGTCGGTCGTCGCCATCGGCGGCCCGCTCGCGTGCCTCCATGCCCGCACGCCGATCTTCGCGCCGTTGACGGCGGGAGCGGAGCGGGATAACGAGGCTTTATCCCGTGGTGAATTTGAGCCGGCCGGCTTGCAGCCACGTTAAATAAGTTTGCTAAAAGGCCGGAGGTGGAAACCCCCGGTCTTGTGCTTTCACGAAGCACGGCCGGGTTTTTTGTTGGAGTTCCGCCGTGGCTGAGCAGGCGTCTCACAAAGAATATATCGACGCACATCTAGCCGATATGGAGGCCGCGGCCCGCGCACAGGCGCGGCAGCCGGCGAGCCCGATCGCCCATTTCGGATCCGACGAACCGCTGCCGCTTGACGCCGGCGTGGCGTTGGCGCCCTTCCAGGTCGCCTACCAGACCTATGGCGAACTCAACGCCGACAAGTCGAACGCCGTCCTCGTCTGCCATGCCCTCTCCGGCGATCAGCACGTCGCCAACACCCACCCCGTCACCGGCAAGGCCGGCTGGTGGTCGCTGATGGTCGGCCCGGGGCGGCCGATCGACACCGACCGCTATTTCGTCATCTGCGCCAACGTGCTCGGCGGCTGCATGGGCACGACCGGCCCCGCCTCCGTCGATCCGGCGACGGGTCAGGTCTATGGACTCGACCTACCCATCATCACCGTCCGCGACATGGTGCGCGCCCAGGCGATGCTGATCGACCGGCTCGGCATCGAGAAGCTCCTGTGCGTGCTCGGCGGATCGATGGGCGGCATGCAGGTGCTGCAGTGGACGGCGAGCTTCTCCGACCGCGTCTTCTCCGCCATGCCGATCGCCTGCGCGGCGCGCCACTCCTCGCAGAACATTGCCTTCCATGAAGTCGGACGGCAGGCAGTGATGGCCGATCCCGACTGGTGTGGCGGCAAATACGCCGAGGCCGACAGGAGTCCGCGCAAGGGCCTCGCCGTGGCGCGCATGGCCGCGCACATCACCTACATGTCGGACGAGGCGCTGCACCGGAAGTTCGGCCGCCAACTGCAGGACCGCGCCACGCTCGCCTTCGGCTTCGACGCGGATTTTCAGGTGGAATCTTATCTGCGCCACCAGGGCCGGACGTTCGTCGGCCGCTTCGACGCCAATTCTTATCTCTACATGACGCGGGCGATGGATTACTTCGACCTGGCACAGGACTATGACGGCTCGCTCGGCAACGCCTTCCGCGGGACGAAGACACGCTTCTGCGTCGTCTCCTTCACCTCCGACTGGCTGTTCCCTACCTCGGAGAACCGCACGATCGTGCACGCGCTGAACGCCGCCGCCGCCAACGTCTCCTTCGTCGAGATCGAGACCGACGGCGGCCACGACGCCTTCCTGCTCGACGAGCCGGAATTCCACCGCACCGTTTCCGGCTTCCTCTCAGCGGTGGCGCGCCGGCGGGGCGTCAAATGACGGAGATGCAGCTTCGCACCATGTCCGCGCATCCTGAGCGCACCGACCTCCAGATCATCGCCGGCTTCGTTACGCCGGGGGCGCGCGTGCTCGACGTCGGTTGCGGCGACGGCGCGCTCCTGATGCGGCTGGAGACGGAGAAGGACGCGGACGGGCGCGGCATCGAGCTGTCGCAAAAGGGCGTCAACGACGCCGTGGCGCGGGGCCTCTCCGTGGTGCAGGGCGACGCCGACCATGACCTTTCGACCTATCCCGACCATGCGTTCGATTTCGTCATCCTGAGCCAGACGCTGCAAGCGACGCGCAATCCGCGTCAGGTGCTGGAAGAGCTCCTGAGAATCGGGCGGAAGGCCGTCGTCTCCTTCCCGAATTTCGGCAATTGGCGGGTCAGGACGCAATTCGTGCTGAGCGGACGCATGCCGATAACCGAGGACCTTCCCTATAGCTGGTACGACACGCCCAACATCCACTTCTGCACGGTGCGCGACTTCGTGAAGCTGGTGGAAGAGGTCGACGCGAAGATCGAGAAGGCAGTCGCGCTCTACGGCAACAATCGCGTGCTCAACCGCTCGATCCGCCTGCCGCTTTGGAACTTCCTCGCCGATCAGGCGATCTTTCTCCTCCGCCGATAAGCAAAAAGAGGCCTGACAACAACCTAAAAGGGAGAATCGCAGAGCAGTTTCTTGTATCGTCTGCAGGCACCAAGTGCTTTGGAGACGCTCGTGGCTTCCACGGCAACGCAGAAATTTTTGCTGCCGGAAACGGCTCTTCACGCGGATGATTGCAAGGCCGAAGCCGCAAAGACCCAGTCCCTCACCCAGTTCGGCCCGCCGCGATCAGGCAGCACTCTGGTTTTCAATCTTCTTCGAGAAACACAAACGTCCTGCAAGGTCAGGAAGACGCACGGGCTTCCCGCAAGCGCTGGCGTGGAGCCAATCGTCGCGACCTACCGGCACCCGTTCGACTGCGTAGTCTCGAGCATCACCCGGTACGGCCTCCCCGTGACCGAAGAATCGGTTGCGAGAAACGCCGCCGAGATCGAACGTCACGGGCTGCTGGACATGCTCAGCCTCCGCTTTCACGGAAATACGCTCATGCTTCGCTACGAGGATTTTCACCGCAACACTGCGCTCATCTTCGATAGCATCGAAGCGTTTGTCGGCGTGCCTATTCCGGACGACGTCCGTGCCCGGCTGACAAAAGAATACGGAGTGGATGAGGTAAAGGCACGCACGGATATGATGGGCGAGTTCGGAAACTTCGATACAGTGACCCACTTTCACGGTCGGCACGTCTCCGAGCGCCTGGGAAAGCCGTACAGCTACCGAGAAATCCTAACGCCAAACCAGACACAGTATCTGGCGGAGCGGTTCGCGTCGTTCCTCACCGCTTTCGGATATCCGGCGAGCTAGACCGCGCCGCCGCTTTCCCGGCAGCTACCGCGCCCCACCGCGCCGGCCGGCGGGCCGAGAGCGGGGCGAAGCGCGGGGGCAAGCCGCAGCTTCGGCCTGACGGTGATGCCCTGCACCGTCCGCTTCACCGCCGCGACGACGATCACCCCGGCGAAGGCCGGCCATACGATACGTCCGATCCGTTCAAGCCAGCGCGCGGCGCCGAGCAGCGGACGCCACGAAGCCGGCGCCATGTGCAGCCCGGTCGTCCAGGTCTCCGCCTCGAAGCCGGCTTGCGCGAAGAGGCTCCTGAGCTGGCCACGCGAATAGGGATGCCCGAATCCAAAGGGCGAAAGGTCGGTCGATGCCCACGGCCCCTGCCGGTTCGGCACCACCACGATGAGCCGCCCCCCGCTCGTCAGCACGCGCCGAAGCTCCGTCATCAGCACCTGCGGACGCTCCGACATTTCGAGCGCGTGCACGAGGATGACAAGATCGATGGAGGAATCGGGAAGCGGCAGCGCGTTCTCCTCCACCAGCGCCGTCGCCGAGCCCCTGCCCGCGGGCCAGTCGATGACGCCCTGCGCCGCCGGCATGAAAGCAATGATCCGTTCCGCGCCGGCGATATCGAGATAGGGCGTGGCGAAACCGAAGCCGAGCACGCGCGAGCCGGAATCGACGGCGACCAGCGAACGGATCACCGGCGCGAGATGGCGCGCCACCATCGCCCCCATCGGCGAGGCGTAGAAATCCCGGAGATCGACGACGTCGAGATGCATGGCCCTATTGTTTCACGCCGCCGCCCACCGGGTCGAGTGACTGAAGGGGACGGGGTTCACGATCCGTGCGAAGCGGATAATATGGACGCAACGTGTGAATCGGGAGTTTTGCATGCCCTTCGATGTGGCTCAGTTCATCACCCGCTCCGACAATTTCGCCGTGCTCCTGCACGATGCGAAAAGCGGACAGACCGCGGCGATCGACGCGCCTGACGCCGACGCGATCGAAACCGTGCTGAAGGAGCGCGGTTGGAAGCTCACGCATATCCTTGTCACTCATAAGCATTTCGACCACATCGAGGGCATCCCCGCCCTGCAGGCGGCCTATGATTGCGAGGTGATCGGGCCGGAGGCGAGCGCGGCGGAGACGGGCATGTACGACCGCACCGTCAAAGACGGCGACACGTTCGACTGGGCCGGCGCGGAAGTGCGGGTGATGGAAACGCCGGGCCACACGCTCGATCACATCACCTACTACATGCCTTCGGAGAAGCTCGCTTTCACCGCCGATCTCCTGTTCTCGCTCGGCTGCGGCCGCGTCATCGAGGGCGATCACAAAATGATGTGGGAGTCGCTCACCTCGGTGCGTGAGCTTCCCGACGACACGATCGTCTATTGCGGCCACGAATATACGCTCGCGAACGGCAAGTTCGCGCTGACCGTCGATCCCGACAATGCCGCGCTCAAGGCGCGCTTCGCCGAGGTGGAGAAGCTGCGCGCCGCCGACAAGATGACGCTGCCGACGACGATCGGGCAGGAGAAGGCGACAAATCCTTTTCTGCGCGCCGACGATTCGACTCTGATGCGCAAGCTCGGCATGGCGAACGCCAGGCCCGCCGAAGTCTTCGCCGAGATCCGCACGCGCAAGGACAAGTTCTGAGCGCGAGCGCCCTTTCCGCGGATGACGTCATCCGCCTCCTGAAGCTCGCCCCGCATCCGGAAGGCGGGCACTTCCGCGAGACCTTCCGCGACGTCGAGGGGCCGGGCGGCCGCGCCTTCTCCACCGCGATCTACTACCTGCTCAAAGCCGACGAGCGCGCGCACTGGCATCGCGTGGACGCTGCGGAGGCCTGGCACTTCTACGCGGGAGCGCCGCTGACGCTCAAGATCGCTCCGCCCGACGGGCATACGGAAACGCTCGCGCTCGGCCCCGACCTTGCCGCGGGCGAGACGCCGCAGGCGATCATCCCCGCCCGCCACTGGCAGTCGGCGGAAAGCCGCGGCGCGTGGACGCTGGTCGGCTGCACCGTGGCACCGGGCTTCATGTTCGAGGGCTTTGAGCTGGCGCCGGCTGGCTGGGAGCCGGGCTAGCTGGATTCCGATACATCAAGGAGCGCGCCTCAGGCGTCCTTGCGGCAGAGCGCTTCGCCGCGGAAATCGGCGATCGAGCGGTTGAGCTCCGCGCCGTAGAGGAAGATGACCGCCTGGATGTAGAGGAAGAACATCAGGATCACGATGCCGGCGAGGCCGGCATAGGTCGCGCCGTAATTGGCAATCTTGCCGATATAAAAACCGAAGAGCTTACCCGACAGCCACCAGCCGATGAGCGTGAAGAGCACGCCGCCGATAACGCTTCTGACGCGCCGCCGCCGCGCCGGCAGGAACAGGTGCAAGGCGAAGAGCATCGCCAGCGTGACGACGACGAGGACCCCCTCGCGCGTCGCCTCGATCCAGCCGATCTGAAAATCGCCCGGGACGTAGCGGTTGAGGATCTCCAGCCAGATCGGCAGTGCGACGCCGAACGCCGCGATGACGAGCAGGAACACCAGCGCCGCGATGACGAAGATGAAACTGCTGGCGTAGCGGCGCACCATGTGGCGGTGTTCCGCGCAGCCATAGGCGCGGTTCAGCCCGTCGCGGATCGCCTCCACCGCGCCGGTAATCGACACCAGCGTGACGAGAAGGCCGAAGGTGAGCGGGCTTGCGCGGTTCGCTACCGCGAAGATGCGGTTCAGCTCCGGTTCCAGCGACTTGATGATGTTCTCTGGCAGGATTATGAGCGCCTCGCCGCTGATATAGGCGGAAAGGTCGGCGCCGCCGAAGACCGCGCCAAGCGCCACGAGAAAGATCGCGAAAGGAAAGATGGCGAAGATCAGCGAATAGGAGATGGCGCTCGCCACCATCATCCCGTCGTGGCGGAAAAGCCCGCCGGTGGCGTCGTGAAGCACGGTCCAGCCGGGCCTGAGCCGGCGGATCAGACCCGCCTGCCCGGACGCGCCGTCCCCCGGCCCTCCGTGTCGAAGCTCAATATCGGACATGTCACCGAATCAACGCCCGCGGTCGGCTAAGTATCCCGACCGAGCGAGAACTGAAAGCCGCAGCGATCCGGCGATATGCGGCAGATCAACCGTTCGCCATATACTGCCCGCCATTGATGGAGAGCACCGCTCCAGTCATGAAGGCCGCCAGATCGGAGGCGAGGTAGGCCGCAAGCGCCCCGATTTCCTCCGCTTTTCCGAGCCGTCCGACCGGGATCTGCGCGATGATCCCTTCCAGCACCTTTTCCGGGACGGCGGCCACCATGTCGGTGTCGATATAGCCCGGGCAGATGCAATTGACGGTGATCCCCTTGCGCGCGTTCTCCAGCGCCAGCGCCTTCGTAAAGCCGACGAGCCCGGCCTTGGCGGTCGAATAATTGACCTGACCGAGCTGCCCCTTCTGGCCGTTGATCGACGAAATGTTCACCACGCGGCCGAAATTGCGCTCGCGCATGCCTTCGATCACCGGCCGCGTCATGTTGAAGGCGGAATCGAGATTGGTGCGAAGCACCGCCGACCAGGCGGCGTGGTCCATCTTGTGGAACCAGCCGTCGCGCGTGATGCCGGCATTGTTGACGAGGATATCGACCGGCCCGACATCGCCCGCGACCTTCTTGACGCCCTCCGCGCAGGCGGCCTCGTCGCCGACGTCCCACTGAAAGACGTGGATACCGGTCTCCTTGTTGAAAGCGGCGGCCGCTTCCTTGTTGCCGGCATAGGTCGCCGCCACCGTGTGGCCCGCCTCGGCGAGCGCTCTTGCGATGGCCGCGCCGATTCCACGCGTGCCGCCGGTCACCAGCGCCACTCTGGTCATACTCTCCTCCCATGTTCGACCGGCTTACGCGGCCGTTTTCGTTGGGGCGCCGAGGCGGCGCCCGACTGCTCCCGCGTCAGTCGCGCGCGACGCACATGGCAATTCCCATGCCGCCGCCGATGCACAGCGTCGCGAGACCCTTCTTGGCGTCGCGCCGCTTCATCTCGAAGAGCAGCGTATTCAAGACGCGCGCGCCGGACGCCCCAACCGGGTGGCCGATGGCGATGGCGCCGCCGTTGACGTTGACGATCTCCGTATTCCAGCCGAGATCCTTGTTGACGGCGCAGGCCTGCGCCGCAAAGGCCTCGTTCGCCTCCACCAGATCGAGGTCGTCCTTCGTCCAGCCGGCTTTCTCCAGCGCCTTGCGCGAGGCCGGGATCGGCCCGCTTCCCATGATCGATGGATCGACGCCCGCCGTCGCCCACGAGACGATGCGCGCCAGCGGCTCGATGCCGCGCTTCTTCGCGTTCGCCGCTGACATGACGACCACCGCCGCGGCGCCGTCATTGATGCCGGATGCGTTGGCGGCGGTGACGGTGCCTTCCTTGTCGAAGGCGGGACGCAGCTTGGCGACGCTGTCGAGTGTCACGCCGGCGCGGATATATTCGTCCTGGTCGACGATGACGTCGCCCTTGCGCGTCTTCACCGTGACAGGAACGATCTCGTCCTTGAAGCGGCCGGCCTTCTGCGCCGCCTCAGCCTTGTTCTGCGACGCGACGGCGAATTCGTCCTGCTGCTGGCGGGTGATCTGCCACTGCTTGGCGACGTTCTCCGCCGTGTTGCCCATGTGATAGCCGTTGAACGCGTCGATCAGCGCGTCCTTCAGCATCGTGTCGACCATCTTGAAGTCGCCCATCTTCACGCCCTGGCGAAGGTAGGCGGCGTGCGGGGCCATCGACATGGATTCCTGCCCGCCGGCGACGATGATGTCGGCGTCGCCCGACTGGATCTGCTGCATGCCGAGCGCCACGGCCCGGAGTCCCGAACCGCAGAGCTGGTTCAGGCCCCAGGCGGTCGCCTCCTGCGGGATGCCGGCCGCCATCGCCGCCTGCCGCGCGGGGTTCTGCCCCTCGCCCGCCGAGAGGATCTGCCCCATGATGACCTCCGTCACCTCCTCCGGGGCAACGCCGGCGCGCTCAAGCGCGCCCTTGATCGCAGTTGCGCCAAGCTCATGCGCGGAGACGTTGGCGAAAGCGCCGTTGAACGAGCCGACGGCGGTGCGCGCGGCACTGGCGATCACGATATCTGACACGGGGGTGTTCTCCTCTGACGGTTCCGGCGCCGGCGCACAGGCGGCATGTGCTCCAGCAAGGTTAAGAAGGGCGAGCGGATATCTGTCAACGGCTGGGCGGGAATCCCGCGCCGCGGGCCGCTGCGGGGCCGCTTACCGCAATTGCGAAATAACTGGACCCGGGCGCCGCTTCCTTCTTATCCTGATATCGGGTCCGCGGGGAGAGCGGACAAGAGGTGCCGAATGGCGGGCGAAAAGCCGACCATCATCAAGAAATACGCCAATCGCCGGCTCTATCATACGGGGACGTCGACCTATGTGACGCTGGAGGACCTGGCGCGCATGGTGAAGAACGGCGAGGACTTCGTGGTGACCGACGCCAAGACCGGCGAGGACATCACCCGCGCCGTGCTCGGGCAGATCATCTTCGAGCAGGAGGGTCGCGGCGGGCAGCCGCTGCTCCCGATCACGTTCCTGCGCCAGCTGATCCGCTTCTACGGCGACCAGATGCAGACGCTGCTGCCGACCTATCTGGAATCCTCGCTATCGGCCTTCACGCGCAACCAGGACAAGCTGCGTGAGCAGATGGCGCGCGCGCTGACCGGCACGCCGCTCGGCATGATGGAGGAGCAGAGCCGGCGGAACATGGAGATGTTCGCCGAGGCGATGCGGGTGTGGATACCGTTCGCAGGGGCGAATTCCGGCGGCGAACCGGGCGCGGCCAATTCAGGCCCCGTTTCCGGCGGCGGCGCGGCGCAGCCTGAGGCGAAGGAGAAGGAAATCGACTCCCTCCGCCGTCAGCTTTCGGAGATGCAGAAAACGCTGGAATCGATCGCCGGACGCAAATAGCCGCCGCGCGGCGACGCGCCGTCGCGCTATTCTTTCGGCTCCAGGACCTCGCGGCCGCGATACTTGCCGCTTTTCAGGTCGATGTGGTGCGGGCGCCTGAGCTCACCGGAATCCTTGTCCTCCACATAAGTGGGCTGTTTCAGGGAATCGTGAGAACGGCGGAATCCGCGCTTCATGCGCGAGGTTTTTCGCTTGGGAACTGGCATTTCGGGCTCCAACGGAGAAGAACGGCCGGCATCGCCGGATCGCCTGCCACGCGGGGCGGCGGGTTGTTCGGGCCCGGCCTATAGAGCCTTTCAACGGATTTGACCAGCCGCTCTAGCCCAGAACGCACTCCGCGCCGGCGCCGAGGGCTGCTGCGCGCCCGGCGATCCGCCTTGCGACCCGCGAATAGCCGCGCGTGGGCTTGGCCGGGTTGCGCGTCGCCGGCGACGGCAGCGCAGCGGCGAGAAGCGCAGACTGCCCGGCGGAAAGATCGGCCGGCGTTACGCCGAAAGCGCGCTTCGACGCCGCCGCCACGCCGTAGACGCCGTTCGGGCCCCACTCGGCGACGTTCAAATAGAGCTCGAGGATGCGCCGCTTGGAGAGCACAAGGTCGGTGTAGACGGCGAGCGGCACCTCGAAGACCTTACGAATCCAGCTACGTCCGCCGGGGAAGAAGAGCGTGCGCGCCGTCTGCATCGTGATGGTGCTTGCGCCGCGCATCGGGCCGTCGTCGTCCTGAAGCGCGTTGCGCATTTCTACCCAGTCGACGCCGTGATGGGAACAGAAGCGCGCATCCTCCGCCGCCAGGACCGCGCGCACCAGACGCGGCGAAACCGCGTCGATATCCACCCACTCTTTGTGGATGCCGACACCCTCGGTGAGCGACCGCTGCAGCATCACCAAAGTGATCGGCGGGTTCACCACCGCATAGAGAGGCACGATCACGTAGGGCAGAAAGACGAGCACGAGCGCGACGACGAGAACCCGCCGCAAGATCCGCCGCAGACGGCTTCGCTTCGCGCCGGCCTTTTCTTTCCCGCGGTCGGCGCGCTTGCTCTTGCCCGCCGATTCTTCGCGTTTCGCGCCCTTTCGCACCACCCCCGCCTCAATTACCGCGCCGATCGGGCCTTGTCCTGGCGCGATGCATGCGGCGCAGCCCTCAATCCATCACTCAATCCATCACGGGCGCGTGGCCGCCATGCTCGTCTTCGATATGGGCGCGGACGATCGCTTCGAAGCTTTCATCGGCAACGAAGCCGAGAGCGCGCGAGCGCTTCGCCTCAAACCGCGTCGGCCAGCCCGCGACGATCTTCTCGATGACGGGATCCGGCTGGCGCTTGATCAGCTTAGCGGCCTTCTCGCCGGCGACCTTGCGCAGAGCCTCGATCTGCTCGCCAACCGTTGCCGCGACGCCCGGCAGCGTGATGCAGCGGCGCGGGCCGACCGGACCGGTATCCATCGTCGCGGCATGCAGGAAGAAGCCGACCGCTGCGCGCGGGCTTGCGTGCCAATGCATCACGCTATCGGAGACCGGGAGCACCGCCTCCTCGCCCTTCAGGGGCTCGCGGATGATGCCTGAGAAGAAGCCCGAGGCGGCTTTATTCGGTTTGCCCGGCCTGACGCAGATGGTCGGAAGGCGGAGCCCGATCCCGTCGAAGAAACCGCGCCGCGTATAGTCATTGAGCAGGAATTCCCCGACCGCCTTCTGCGCGCCGTAGCTGGTCAGCGGCGTCAGGTGGAAGTCGTCGGGAATGGGATCGGGGAACGGCGCGCCATAGACGGCGATCGACGAGGCGTAGACGACGCGCGGCTTGGTGTTCTGCAGGCGGATCGCGTCGAGCAGGTTCCGCGTGCCGTCGAAATTGACGGAATAGCCCTTGTCGAAATCCGCTTCCGCCTCGCCGGACACGATCGCCGCGAGATGGATGATCACGTCGGGCTTTTCGGAAAGCAGCCGCTCGATCAGCGCGTGATCGGCGATATCGCCGACGATCGGCCGGATACCGATCCTTTCGGTCGGCTGCGCCGTCGGCTCCACGATATCGTGCAGCGTCAGCTTGGTGATTTCGTGCTCGCCGAGACGGCCGTCCTTCAGAAGGCGCTCGGTGATCTTGCGGCCGATCATTCCGGCCGCGCCGGTGATGAGGATGTGCATCGTATCTACTCTCTGTCGTGACGCCGTTGATACCGTGACCTCAGCCACAGAACGGCGAAAAAGGCGAGGATGAAGGCAAGCGCGACCGCAACGCCGGCGATCGGGCCGCCTCCGGAGACCATGAGCATGATCCGCGGCATCGCGAACCAGCCCGCCGTCACGGTAACGAGGATCACGGCCGCGGCGATGAAGGCCCCGCGGCGAGCGTCGCGCTCGTTCGTCAAAGCGCGAACCCGCCGTCCGGCGAGATGGTGATGCCGGTCGTGAAGTCGCTCTCGTCGGAAGCGAGATAGACGGCGACCGCCGCCATCTCCTCCGCCGTCCCGAGACGGCCCATCGGCTGGCGCGCGACGAACATCTCCATCGCCTTGTCGCGGCCGCCGACCTCCTTGCCGAGCGCCTCGATGCGTTGTTCCAGAGACGGCGAAAGGACGGTCCCGGGGCAGATCGCATTGCAGCGGATGCCCTTGGCGATGAAATCGGCGGCCACCGCCTTCGTCAGGCCGATCACCGCGGCCTTCGTGGCGCCGTAGACGTAACGGTTCGGAATGCCGCGGATCGACGAGGCGCCCGACGCGATGTTCACGATCGAGCTCGATTTTCCACGCGCCGCCGCGCGCTCCAGCATGCCCGGCAGGAAGGCGGTGATGGTGCGGTGCATCGACTTGACGTTCAGGTCGAAGGAGAAGTCCCAGTCCTTCTCCGAGCAGTCGAGCACCGTGCCATGATGCACGAAGCCCGCGCAATTGAAGAGCACGTCGATCTTGCCAACGGATTCGGCGAGCACGTTGACCGCGTTCGTATCGCACACGTCGAGCGATTCCAGCCGCGCCACGCCGGCCTTCTCCAGCCCGTCGAGCTTTTCTGTGTCGAGATCGGTGGCGATCACCTCCGCCCCCTCACGCGCGAACGCCTCCGCCGTGGCGCGGCCGATGCCCTGGCCGGCGGCGGTGAGAAAGGCGCGTTTCCCCTCAAGCCGTCCCATTCTTGTTCCTTTCTTCCGTCTCTTCGCTGTCGTCGTCCGGGCAACCCGGCCCTGTCTCCACCTCCACCGTCGCATGGCGGATGCCGTGCTTCTGGCGCAGCCGCTCCTTGATGGCGGCGATGCTGCGCGCGGCATCGGCGTCGCGCGAGAGCCGCGCATGCAGCGTCGCCAGGCGCTGCTTTCCGTCGAGCGTCCAGACATGCATGTGGTGGATGTCGACAACGCCCTCCGCATTCTTCTCCACGTCGTGCGCGACGCTGTTGCGGTCGACGTCCTGCGGGGCGCCTTCAAGCAGGATCAGCCCGGATTCGCGCATGAGCCGCCATGCGCTGCCGATCAGCAGCAACGCCACGAGCACGGAGAGAAGCGGATCGGCCGGCAGCCAGCCGGTCATAAGGATGATGAGCGCGGCGGCGATCGTGGCGACCGACCCGAGAAGATCGCCGAGCACGTGCAGAATCGCGCCGCGCAGATTGAGCGACTCTCGGTCGCCGCCATGCAGCACAATGAACACCAGGACATTGACGCCGAGGCCGATGCCGGCAACAGCGAGCATCGCGCCGCCGAGGATCGGGGCAGGCTCGGCCATGCGCCCGATTGCCTCCACGACGATCAAGAACGCTATGCCGAGCACGGTAAGCCCGTTCGTGTAGGCGATCAGAACTTTCAGGCGGTCGAAGCCGTAGGTCATGCGGCTGGTGCCCGGCCGATCGCCCATGCGGTAGGCGACATAGGCGAGCACCAACGCAACGGAGTCGGTCAGCATGTGGCCGGCATCGGCAAGCAGCGCGAGCGAGCCGGTGAAGAAGCCGGCGAACGCCTCCACCAGCATGAAGACGCAGGTCAGGAGCGCGGCGATGAAGAGTCGCTGGCGGTTCCCCGCGCCCCCCGCACCGGCAGGCCCGTGATCATGATGCGTGTGGCCGCCTCCTGCATGGTGGTCATGCCCGGCGTGATGTTGATGCTCGTGCGGGACGTTCATTCTTTCAGCCTGCGCAGGATGCTTACTTCGCTTTCGCCCTCTTTTCCAAGGGTTTACGGGCACAGGCCGCAAAGGCGCCGGACATGACGACTTTTCGCCGCGTCTGGGGCATTCTTCCCCGATGCCCGTCTACTACAAATGGCCCGCCTATATCGGGAACGTGCTGCTCGCGCTCTGCGGCCTCATCATCGTCTTTGCCAACTCCGTCCCGGGGGGAGCCGCCGTCATCGCGCTGGCCGGCCTGAATCTCTTTCTGGTGCGCAAGCTCGATATCTTCTCCCAGGAGGAGGTCTGGCTCGCCCTGGAGATCAAGAAGGTGAAGATGCGCGAGGAGCTTCGGGCACTTCAGGAGAAGGAAGCCGAGGAGAGCGACGAACCCGATAAATCAAAACCGCCGCAGCTTTCCGGCCCGCAATCGACGAAGTAGCGCTCAAGCGCCCGCGCCGACATCAAGCCGTGCGCGCTGCTTTCCGTCCGCGTCAAAATTCTCCGGCGCGAGCCAACGCCGCATGCCGGCCCGGATGCGCGGCCACTCCGCCTCGGTTATGGCGAACCAGGCGGTGTCGCGGTTCCTGCCCTTCACCACCATGTGGCTGCGGAAGATGCCCTCGAACGCGAAGCCGAAGCGGAGTGCCGCGCGGCGCGACGGCTCGTTCGATGCGTCGCACTTCCATTCGAAGCGGCGATAGCCGAGTGCGTCGAAGGAATGTTCGGCAAACAGGAAAAGCGCTTCCGTCGCCATGCGGGTGCGCGCGATCTTCGGCCCCCAGAGAATGCTGCCGATCTCGATGACGCCGTGTTCGGGCGTGATGCGCATCAGCGCCTGGCGTCCTTCGGCCCGGCCGGTCGCCGGGTCGATGACGGCGTAGAAACGCGGATCGTCGGTGCCGGCGGCCTTTTGAAGCCATGCGTCGAAATCGGCGCGCGTCGCGGGCGGCGGCTCGAACAAATAGCGGAAGCGCGTCTCAACGCCGGGTGCAAGCGAGGCTTCGAAGAGGCTCTCGCCATGGCGCGCGGGATCGAGCCGCTCCAGCCTGCACCAGCGTCCTTCGAGCGTTTCGGCGGTCGGGCGCTGCCGCGGCGTCCAGCGCGACAGGTCGCGCTCAGTCATCGTCATCACGGGGGCGCGCAAAGGCACCGTTGAGCGTGCTCGATCCGGCGGCGCCCGCATAGTCGAAATGGCGATGCGTGAGCGCCTGCGCCGCTTTCAGGAACGCGCCGAGCGCCACCTTGGCGAGGCCGGAGCCGATCGAGACGCGCTTCACGCCGAGTTTTTCAAGCGCTGCGACGTCGTCGGAGACGCCGCCAAGGCCGCCGAGCACGTTGACCGGCACCTTTACGGCCTGAACGACGGTGCGGACCTCCTCTTCCGTCGTCAGCCCGGGCGCGTAGACGACGTCGGCGCCCGCCGCTTCATAGACCTTGAGACGGCGCACCGCCTCGCCGAGCGGCTCGGGATCCTTGCTGAAAAACACTTCGCAGCGCCCGGTCAGCACGAAATCCGCACCGGACCTGATGACCGCCTCCTTGGCGGCGGAGAAGCGCCTCAACGCCTCGTCGAGCGGGTAGAGACCGCCCGTGCCCTGATCCTGATCCTCCACCGAGCAGCCGGCGACGCCGGCATCGATGGCGCGGCGGATGGTCTCGCCGACCTCTTCGGGGCTGTTTCCATAACCACTCTCGAAATCGCCGTTGACCGGAAGGCCACTCGCCTCGGCCAGAAGGCGCGCATGTGCGATCGCCGTGTCGCGCGTCACTCCGCCCGAGGCGTCCGGCTTCGCCAGCGTCCAGGCGAGCGCGGCGGAGGATGTGGCGATCGCCTCGAAGCCGAGATCGGCAAGAAGCCGCGCGGTGCCGGCGTCCCACGGATTGGGCATGAGGAGGAGACCGGCGCGCTCATGCAGCGCGCGGAAGCGGGTGGCGGCGTTGTTCATTGGAGCCTCTCAAGTTCCGATCACTGGGACGCCCTCCGCGCCGGCTGCCTTGATCAACGCACGATCGAGCGTCGCGAGCGTCGTTCGCCGGCGCTGCGCCAGCTCAAGATAGGCCGCATCGTAGACCGTGAGCCCGTGTCGATCTGCCAATTGTACGCTTTCGTGCCAAGCTTGCCCAAGGCTCTCCGGGTCGACGGCGATAGACAATGTTTCGAGGCTTGCCAGCGCACGATCTCGAAATGTCTGGTCGATCCGCTTTCGCCTGACCGCCACCTGAAGGGCATTGGCGACCTCGAAGCGCCAGCTCGCCGGAACGAAAGCGCCCTCGGCGCGAACGCGATCAAGAACCTCGTCTGCCGCCTCGCTCGCTTCATCGTCAAAATACCACGAGACGGACACCGAGCCATCGAGCACGAGACTCAAGGTCGACCTTCGTTGATCAAATCCTTGATCTTGAGCCCGCCGAGGGTCACGCCCTTCCTCATCTCCCTAATGTCCCGCACCGCTTTGTCGGCAGCCTCCTTGTCTTTCGCTGCGTTAGGCACGAGCCGCGCGACGGGCTTGCCGCGTCGCGTGATGACGATCTCCTCGCCCTTCTCGACCAGATCGAGAAGCGTCCCCAAGGTGTTCTTGGCCTCAAAGGCCCCGACATGGCGCATCTCTCGCGCTCCAGTAAGCTAGATAAGCTAGCTTATAGAGACGGGCCCAGGCGGCGCAAGCCCGCCCGTCTCCGGCCCTCAGTGGTTGTCGCGCGGATATTCGTGATGCGCGACATCGCGGTATTTGACCGCCGGCTTCAGGACCATGCCGTGGTCGAACTGATCCACGATGCTGCGCTGGATCTCCTGCCACGGCGTCTGGCTGTGCGGCACATAACCGAGCCCGCCATTGCCGAGCTTCGACGCCACGTCCGCACGCCGCTTCTGCAGCTCCTCCTCGGAGATGAGGATATTGGCGGTGCGCTTGTTCAGGTCGATACGGATGCGGTCGCCGGTCTTGACCAGCGCAAGTCCACCGCCCGCGGCCGCCTCCGGCGAAGCGTTCAGGATGGAGGGCGAACCCGACGTGCCCGACTGTCGTCCGTCGCCGATCGTGGGAAGCTCGTTGATGCCGCGCTTCAGGAGCGCGTCGGGCGGCTGCATGTTCACCACTTCCGCACCCCCCGGATAGCCGATCGGCCCGGTGCCGCGGATTACGAGGATGGTGTTCTCGTCGATGCCGAGCGCGGGATCGTTGATGCGCGCGTGATAGTCCTCGCGCCCGTCGAAGACGACGGCCTTGCCCTCGAACGCTTCGGGGTCCTTGGGGTTGGAAAGATAACGATCGCGAAATTCCTTCGAGATCACGCTGGTCTTCATGATGGCGCTGTCGAAGAGATTGCCCTTCAGATTGAGGAAGCCCGCCTCCGCCACGATCGGAGTGTCGTAGGTCCGGATCACTTCGCGGTCCCAGCTCCGCTTGCCCTGGCAGTTATCGCCCATGCTCTTGCCGTTGACGGTAAGCGCCTTCGGGTGCGGCAAGAGCCCCGCCTCCAGAAGCTCCGCCACCACGGCCGGAACGCCGCCGGCGCGATGATAATCCTCGCCGAGGAAGCGTCCCGCCGGCTGCAGATCGAGAAGCAGCGGAATGTGATGCCCAATCCGCTCCCAGTCGTCGTTGGTGAGTTCCACCCCGAGATGCGCGGCGATGGCGTTCAGATGGATCGGTGCATTGGTGGAGCCGCCGATCGCGGAATTGATGACGATGGCGTTCTCGAACGCCTCGCGCGTCATGATCTGCGAGGGTTTCAGATCCTCGTTGACCATCTCCACGATGCGCCGCCCGGTGAGATAGGCGATCTGGCCGCGCTCCTTGTGCGGCGCGGGGATCGCGGCGCAGCCCGGCAGCATCATGCCGAGCGCCTCGGCGAGCGAGTTCATGGTGGTCGCCGTGCCCATCGTGTTGCAGAAACCGGGCGACGGCGCAGAAGAGGCGACGAGCTCGAAATATTCCGGCATGGTGATCTCGCCGGCGGACAGGAGCTTCTTCGCCTGCCATTTGATGGTGCCTGAGCCGGTGCGCCGGCCCTTGTACCAGCCGTTCAGCATCGGCCCGACGGAAAGCGCGATCGCCGGCAGGTTCACCGTCGCCGCCGCCATGAGCTGCGAGGGCGTGGTCTTGTCGCAGCCGGTGGTGAGCACCACGCCGTCGATCGGATAGCCGAAGAGCGTCTCCACCAGGCCGAGATAGGCGAGGTTGCGGTCGAGCGCGGCGGTCGGGCGCTTACCGGTCTCCTGGATCGGGTGAACGGGGAACTCGAACGCGATGCCGCCCGCCTCGCGGATGCCCTCGCGCACGCGCTGCGCCAGGATGATGTGATGGCGGTTGCACGGAGCGAGGTCGGAGCCCGACTGCGCGATGCCGATCAAGGGCTTGCCCGACTGCAGCTCCTCGCGCGTCAGACCCCAGTTCATGTAGCGCTCGATATAGAGCGCGGTCATGTCGGGGTCGTCGGGATTGTCGAACCAGATCTGCGACCTGAGCTTGACCTTGTCGCCGTTGGGCTTGGCGTCGAATGACATGGATTCCTCCGGTTGAGGGGCGGCAAACTCGCGCGCTACCCCGCGGAAATCAACGGTAATCGGCGCGTTGCGGCAAAAAGTATGATTTTTTCTCCGCAGCCATCCGCCGCTATGCAATCGGGGCGCGGGACATGTAGAACCGCCGCAAAACCGGGACCGGAAACGCCGCCAATGACGCTCAAGACCATCGCCGCCTTCGACCGCATCGGCGAGGAGAACGCCTTTGCCGTCCTCGCCCGCGCCAACAAGCTCGCGTCGGAAGGCCGCGATATCATCAATCTCGGCATCGGGCAGCCGGATTTCCGCACGCCGGAGCATATCGTGGAGGCCGCCGTGAAGGCGCTTCGCGACGGGCACCACGGCTATACCGCCGCCGTCGGCATCCCGGAACTGCGCGAAGCGGTCGCGCGGCGCACGCTTGCGACGGCCGGCGCGGAAGTTTCGCCCGAGCTCGTGCTGATCGCGCCGGGTGGCAAGGTGACGATGTTCGCCGCGATCCTGATGTTCGGGGAGCCCGGCGCCGACATCCTCTATCCAGATCCCGGATTTCCGATCTACCGCTCGATGATCGAGTTCACCGGCGCGCGGCCGGTGCCGGTGCCGATCCGCGAGGAGAACGGCTTCGCATTCTCGGCGGAAGAGACGCTGTCGCTGATCACGTCGAAGACGCGGCTCCTCATCCTGAACTCCCCCGCCAACCCGACCGGCGGAGTCACGCCGCGCGCCGAGATCGAAGCGCTGGTGAAGGGGCTTGCCACGTGGCCCGACGTGGCCGTCCTTTCCGACGAGATCTACGACTGCATGACCTACGACGGCGAGGAGCATGTCTCGCTCCTCACCTTCCCCGAGATTCGCGACCGCCTCATTCTCCTGAACGGCTTTTCCAAGACCTGGGCGATGACCGGCTGGCGGCTCGGCTGGTCGATCTGGCCGGAATCGCTCTTCGACAAGGTCCGGAAACTCGCGGTGAATTGCTGGTCCTGCGTCAACGCGCCGACGCAGTTCGCCGGGATCGCCGCGATCGACGGGCCGCAGGACGAGGTGACGAAGATGGTCGCCGCCTTCGACCGCCGCCGCAGGATAGTGACGGAGCTTCTGAACACGCTGCCCGGCGTCTCCTGCATCACCCCGAAGGGCGCCTTCTATGCCTTCCCCAACGTTTCCAAGACCGGCTGGGCGGCGAAGAAGCTCGCGAGCGCGCTCTTGGATGACACAGGGGTGGCTTTGATCGGGGGACCGGATTTCGGCGTCCACGGCGAAGGCTTCATTCGCGTTTCCTACGCCAATTCGGAGGAGAACATCCGGCGCGCGATCGAGCGGATCGGCGATTTCCTCTCACGCCGCAATGCGACCGGCGACGAGCGGCTTGCCTCGGGCTAGCCCGGACGTGGCCGCCGGCTGCGCGCCATCGCGGTTGCACTGAGAAACACCCGGTGGACGCCCGGGCATTGCCGGCGGATTTCGCTCTCCACGCGGTCGATCGCCGCGACAATCTCGTCGCCGGTCAGGTCGTCATGGAAGCGCACTTCCATGTTCAACAGCACCTCGTTCGGGCCGAGCTGCATTGTGAGCGGGGGCTCGGCGGACTGGACGGCAGCATCCCCCTCCGCGACCGCCAAGGCCTTGCGCGTGACGTCCGGATCGGCGCGCTCGCCGAGGATCAGTCCGCGGCTCTCCACGATCAGAAGAAGCGCCACGCCGATCAGTACGATGCCGATCAGCGTTGCGGCAACGCCGTCGATCCACGGCGCTTCGAAAGTGTGTGAGAGAAAGACGCCGGAGGCTGCGATGACGATGCCAAGAAGTGCTGCCGTATCTTCGCCGACGACGACGAAGATCGAAGGGTCTTTGCTGTTTTGGAAGGTGGTGAACGCCGTCTCTTCCGCTTTGCGCGTCTTCAGCATCTCCCGCATCGCGATCCACCAGGACGCGCCTTCCGCCACGAAGGCGACGCCGAGCACTGCGTAGTTCCAGGCGGGCGAGCGCAGCTCCTCCGGATCAAGGATGTGGGTCCAGCCTTCGTAGATGGAGAGACCGCCGCCGATGCCGAAGAGAAGCATCGCCACGATGAGGCTCCAGAAATAGAGCTCCTTGCCGTGCCCGAACGGATGCATTGCATCGGGCGGGCGCCGGCTGCGGTGGATACCCAAGAGCAGGAGCACTTCATTGCCGGTGTCGACGACGGAGTGGAAAGCCTCCGACAGCATGGAGGAGCTGCCCGTTGCACTGGCGGCAACGAATTTCGCCACCGCGATGACGAGGTTCGCAGCGATCGCTCCGTAAACGGCGATCGGGCTCGATCCGGAAGAAGTCTGCATTTCGGCTGCGGATATCCTTGGCCAGCCAACGACACAGCATCGCGGCAGTTCCGGCGGGAGACGAACGCGGTCGGGCGCGGCATCGCAAAAAACCGCGCAACGCACGGATTCCGGGCGCAGCCCGCTCATTTTTTGACCATATAGACAAAACTGTGCGGGTGCCCCTAAGCTTCTGTCGAGGCAGGGGACGAGGAGCGAGTTTCGCCCTCGCATCACAAAATTTCAGGAGGGGCAGATGGCGATTTCAAGTCGTGACGGCACCGGGCGCATCAGGGGCTCGATCGGGCGGCGCGGACTTTTGAGGCTCGCCGCGGCGGGCATTCTCGCGCTCGGCGTCGGGTCCGGTGTAGCGACGGCGCAGGACAAGATGAAGGTCGCCGCGATCTTCTCAACGCCGATCGAAGAGCCCTGGGTCAACCAGATCCACGAGGCCATGCTGAAGGCGCAGGACGAACTCGACGTCGAATATAAATGGGCGGAAAGCGTGCCCTCCGCCGACTACGCGCGGGTGCTGCGCGAGTTCGCCCGCGACGGCTACAAGTTCATTACCGGCGACGCCTTCGCCGCGGAGGATATCGCCCGCCGCGTCGCCAAGGAATTTCCCGACGTGGCCTTCGTCATGGGCTCCGGCCAGGGACCGGCGGACCCGAATTTCTCCGTCTTCGACAACTGGATCCACGAGCCGGCCTACCTCTCCGGCATGATCGCCGGCAGGCTGACCAAGACGAACACCATTGGCACAGTGGCGGCGATGGACATTCCCGAGGTCGCGCGGCTCACCAACGCCTTCTGCTCCGGCGCCAAGGAGGCGAACCCGGAGGTGAAGTGCAAGGTGACCTTCATCGGCTCGTTCTTCGATCCGCCCAAGGCCAAGGAGGCGGCGCTGGCGCAGATCGACGCCGGCGTCGATGCGATCTACGCGGAGCGCTTCGGCGTGGTCGAGGCGGCGGCGGAAAAAGGCGCGGTCGCCTTCTCCAACATGTCGGACCAGTCCTCGCTTGCGCCCGATACGGTCGTCACCGGGCCGGTCTGGGACATGTGGCCGACCATCCAGGCGGCGATCAAGCAGGTCAAAGCCGGCGTCTACACGGCGCAGGACTTCGGCACTTTCTCCTTCATGGCCAAGGGCGGCGCCATGCTCGCGCCCTTCCATGAATGGGAGACGAAGCTGCCGCCCGACGTGATGAAGATGGTGACGGACAAGGAAGCGGCGATCATGAGCGGAGACTTCCGCGTGCCGGTCAACGAGTCGACGCCGGTCTCCGAATAGCAACGGCAGCGCCGCCGTGCGCTCCCGCACACACGCATGTCGTCATGCCCGGACTTGATCCGGGCATCCATTCCGTCACGCCGGGGGCACCTCACGACCGCACCGGAATGGATTGCCGGGTCAAGCCCGGCAATGACGACGACGTGGGATGAACAAGGATGACCTCCTCTTCCACCCCCGCTCCTCCCCTCGTTTCGATGCGCGGCATCTGCAAGCGCTTCGGCGCCGTGCAGGCCGCCGACGGCGTCGACCTGACGGTGAACGCCGGCGATATCCTCGGCCTCCTCGGCGAGAACGGCGCCGGCAAGACGACGCTGATGAACGTGCTCTTCGGCACCTATGCTGCCGACGCCGGGACGATCGAGGTGGAAGGCCGTCACGTCGCGATCCGCAATTCCGCCGACGCGCTGAACTTCGGTATCGGCATGGTGCACCAGCACTTCGAGCTCGTGCCGCGCCACACCGTCCTGGAGAACCTGCTCGTCGGCAAGGCCGGGCCCGACGGACGGCTGACGCGTTCGCTCGCGATCGAGCGGCTGAAGACGATCGGCGGCGACTATCACCTGGAGCTCGACTCCTGACCGGCTCGTCGGCGACCTCACCGTCGGCGAGCAGCAGCGCGTGGAGATCGCCAAGTCGCTGGTGCGCGGCGCGCGCATCCTCGTCCTCGACGAGCCGACCGCGACGCTGACGCCGCACGAAGCCGACGGGCTCTTTCGCGCGCTGCGCTCCATGGCGGATCGCGGCATGGGCGTGATCTTCATCTCCCACAAGCTCGGTGAGGTGCTCGAGATCACCAACCGCATCACCGTGATGCGCCACGGGCGCGTCGTCGCGGAGCGCGACAATGACGGCACGCTCTCGAAGCCGGAGCTGGCGCGGCTGATGTGCGGCCGCGACCTGGTGCCTCCGCAGAAGCCACCGGTGGAGCCGGGAGAACCACTGCTGACGCTCGACCGTGTCAGCGCGCACGGCTACGGCAAGGGTGGACTGGACGACGTTTCGCTGACGCTCCGCGCCGGCGAGATCGTCGGCATCGCCGGCGTGTCCGGCAACGGCCAGCGCGAGCTCGCCGACCTCATCGCCGGCGTGCTTCAGCCCGTGAGCGGCACGATCGCGGTCGGTGGCGAGATCGTCGCGCACGCCTCTCCCAAAGCGATGCAGGCGCTGAAGGTCGGCCGCGATCCCGGAGGACCGGCTGACGACGGGCATGATCGCCGCGCTGCCGCTGTCGGAATCGATGGCGCTGCCCTGGCTCGACGAACCGCCCTTCAGCCGTCACGGCATCCTCGACCGCGGCGCGATCCGCCGCTTCGCCACCGACGAGATCGCCCGCTTCGACATCCGCACGTCGGGCCCCGACGCACGCACCGGCACGCTTTCCGGCGGCAATCTGCAGAAGGCGCTTCTCGCCCGCGAGATCGCGCGCGACCCGAAGATCCTGCTCGCGGCGCAGCCGACGCGCGGCATCGACGTCGGCGCGACGGAATTCATCCACGGCCAGTTCCTGGCGATGCGCGCCGCCGGCGGCGCCGTGCTCCTGATCAGCGAGGACCTGGAGGAGATCTTCGCGCTCTCCGACCGTATCGCCGTCATGTACGGCGGGCGGATCATGGCCGACATGCCGGTCGCCGAGGCGAGCGTGGAACGCGTCGGGCTTCTGATGGCGGGCATCGAGGAGAAGGCGGCGTGATCCGCGTGCGCCTGGAACGACGGCAGGAGACGCCGCTCTACCTCCAGATCGCGATCCCGATCGCCGCGGTGATCGTGACGCTGATCCTGTGCAGCGGCCTCGTGGCGCTCTCCGGCGCCAACGTCATCGAAGCCTACCGCCTTCTCCTCTTCGCCGCCTTTGAGTCGAAATACGACATCCAGGACACGCTGGTGAAAGCCTCGCCGCTGCTCTTCACCGGTCTCGCCGTCCTTGTCGCCTTCCGCGCGAAATTCTGGAACATCGGCGCGGAAGGCCAGCTCATGGCCGGCGCCATCGCCGCCTGCTTCATCGGCGAGCGCGCATGGCTTCCCGCGTTCAGCCTGGTGCCGCTGATGGTCGTCGGCGCGGCCATCTTCGGGGCGCTCTGGGCGCTGCTGCCGGCGCTTCTGAAAGTGCGGCTCAAGGTCGACGACGTCGTCACAACGCTGCTTTTGAACTTCATCATGCTCTACGGCGTGACCGCGCTCCTCGAAGGTCCGTGGCGCGACGGCAGCGGCTATCCGAACGCGCCCTCGATCCGCCTGGAGGCGGAGTTTCCCGTGCTCCCCTTCATCAACGTGCATCTCGGCGTGCTCCTCGCGCTCTTCGCCGCGCTGCTCGTCTGGTGGATGATGGCGAGGACCACGCTCGGGTTCAAAATCCGCGCCGTGGGGGAAAACCCCGCGGCGTCGAACTATGCCGGCGTGAAGGTCGGGCGGGTCGTCGTCATCGCCGCGCTCATCTCCGGCGCGCTCGCGGGACTTGCCGGCGCCGGCGAGGTGGGCGGCGTGCGCTTCCAGGTGACCTCCGACCTCACCTCCGGCTACGGCTACGCCGGCATCGTCGTCGCGACGCTTGCGGAATTGAACCCGCTCGGCGCGATTCCCGCCGCACTCTTCTTCGCCATCATCTTCAACGGCGCCGGCACCATGGCGCGCGCAACCGGCGTGCCGATCTATCTCGCCGACGTCATCCAGGGCATCGCGCTCGTCACCATGGTCGCGGGAAGGCTGTTCGCGGTCTACCGGTTACGCATCGTACGCACGCAGGCGATGGAGGCCGCCTGATGGACCTCCTCTCCACGCTCCTCGACGCCGGCTTCTTCGCCGCGCTCGTTCGTATCTCCACGCCGCTTCTCTTCGCGACACTGGGCGAGCTCTATGCGGAGCGCTCAGGCGTTCTCAATCTCGGCATCGAGGGGATCATGCTGCTCGGCGCGATGATGGGCTTCACCGCCGCCTACTTTACCGGCAGCCTGTGGCTCGGCGTCCTTGCCGCACTCCTGACCGGCATGCTCGCCGGTCTCCTGATGACCTTCCTCGCCGTGGTGCTCGGCGTCAGCCAGCACGTCTCCGGCATCGGTACGACGCTGCTGGCGACCGGCCTTGCCTTCTACCTCTATCGCCTCATCTTCGGGCAGCCGACCTCGCCCCCCAACATCGTGCCGTTCCAGCCGCTGCCGATCCCGCTTCTTTCCGACATTCCGTTCATCGGACCGGTTCTCTTCAATCAGACGCCGCTCACCTATCTCGCGCTCCTCGCCGTCCCGGCGACGGCGTGGCTGCTTTATCGGACGCCGTGGGGCCTCGATTTGCGCACCGTCGGGGAGAACCCGCGCGCCGCCGATGCCGCCGGCGTCAGCGTCTGGGGCATGCGCGCGCAGGCCCTCGTCATCGGCAGCGCGCTGATGGCGGCAGGCGGCGCTTATCTCACCATCTCGCAATTCAACGCCTTCACCTTCGGCGTCGTCTCCGGGCGCGGCTGGGTGGCGATCGCGCTCGTCGTCTTCGGCATGTGGAGCCCGTGGCGCTGCGCCGCCGGCGCATTGCTCTTTGCAGCGCTCGAGGCCTTGCAGCTCAGGCTCCAGGCGCACAACGTCCTGAACCTGCCCTACCAGGTGTTCCTGATGCTGCCTTTCGTCATGACCATCGTCGCAATGGCGCTCGTCTCCCGCAACGCACGCGCGCCCGCCGCGCTGCTCGTGCCCTTCCGCAAGGAGGAGCGCTGATGGAGCGAAGAGCTGGATACGCGGTTCTGCGTGCTTCGAGGTTCCGCTTCGCGGAGCACCTCAGCATGAGGAACCTTGTAGACGCCAACAGCCAACTTCCCTCATCCTGAGGTGCCCGGTCCTGGGCTTGTCGAAGGGACGGGCCTCGAAGGACGCAACGCGCTGACGCAGGGCTATCAATGACTTTCGACCTTCTCCTCAAGAACGCCAGCCTCCCCGACGGGCGGGAAAACGTCGACATCGCCTGCGCCGGCGGCAAGATCGCGGCGATCGAGCCGAACATAGCTGCAGACGGCGCGCGGAAAATCGACGCGACGGGACGGCTCGTCTCGCCACCCTTCATCGATTGCCACTTCCACATGGACGCGACCCTCTCGCTCGGCCTGCCGCGCATGAACCAGTCGGGCACGCTTCTCGAGGGCATTGCTCTTTGGGGAGAGCTTAAGCCGCTGTTGACACCGGAAGCCGTGGCGGAGCGAGCGCTTCGCTATTGCGACCTCGCTGTCTCGAAAGGACTGCTCGCGGTCCGCAGCCATGTCGACATCTGCGACGACCGGCTGACCGCCGTCGATGCGCTGCTTGAGGTGAAGCGGAAGGTCGCGCCCTATCTCGACCTGCAGCTCGTTGCCTTCCCGCAGGATGGCTATTTCCGTTCAAAGACGGCCGCGGAGAACCTCGAGCGCGCGCTCGACAAGGGCGTCGACGTGGTGGGCGGCATCCCGCATTTCGAGCGCACCATGGCGGACGGGGCGAAAAGCGTGAAGGCGCTCTGCGAGATCGCCGAGAAGCGCGGGCTCCTGGTCGACATGCATTGCGACGAGACCGACGATCCGATGTCGCGCCACATCGAGGCGCTCGCCTATGAGACGACGCGACTGGGGCTCGAAGGCCGCGTCGCCGGCTCGCACCTGACCTCCATGCATTCCATGGACAACTACTACGTCTCCAAGCTCCTGCCGCTGATCGCCGAGGCCGGCGTGCACGCCATCCCGAACCCGCTCATCAACATTACACTGCAAGGCCGCCACGACACCTACCCGAAGCGGCGCGGCATGACGCGCGTGCCGGAGATGCGCCAACACGGCATCAATGTCGCCTTCGGTCAGGATTGCTGCATGGACCCCTGGTATTCGCTGGGCGGCGCCGACATGCTCGACGTGGCGCATATGGGGCTGCACGTGGCGCAGATGACGAGCCGCGAAGCGATGCGCTATGCGTTCGAGGCTGTGACCACCAATCCGGCGAACGTCATGCATCTCGACGGCTATGGGCTGGCGGTCGGGAAGAATGCCGACATGGTGGTGCTGCAGGCACACGATACGATCGAGGCGATCCGGCTCAGAGCCCGTCGCCTCTTCGTGATCCGACGCGGGAAGGTGATCGCCGAGACGCCGCCGGAGATCGCCGCGCTTAACCTGCCGTCGCGGCCGGAAAGCCTCGATCCGGCAAGCTATTTCCCGAAAGCCTGAGGGTCCGAAGGGCGCGGACGAAACATTTCGCCGCGACCCACGCAACCGTTTCGCCGCAACGATGAAACCAAAGCCCGCGCGGCTGTGCTAAGGCATGCTGCGCTTTTCTTCGATCCGACGGAGCCGATCATGCGAAGACTGCCTTTCCTTGCGCTTGCGTTGCTGACCGCGAGCACGTCGATCGCCGAGGCTCGGCCGAACACCATGACGATGAGCTGCGGCCAGGCGGCGGCGACGGTCGCGCGCGCCGGCGCGATCGTGCTCTCCACCGGTGTCCACACCTATGCGCGCTTCGTCGTCCACAACGGCTTCTGCATCCCGGGCCAGGTCGTAAGGCCGGCAACTGCGCCGACGCTCGACAACCCGTTCTGCACGGTGGGCTATATCTGTGAAGAGCGGCAACGCCGCGAGGATTTCTAGGGCGCCTTCCATCCGCTGGAATCCGGTTCCTGCCCGGGCTTAGTCCCGTAATCCCCGGATTTCACACAGGACGATATTCCGGCTCTCGACGGCTCCATCTTTTTCGGTGATCGTCGCGTCCGTGAGAGGGCGGACGGTTCGACGCAAGGCAGGTCGGACGATACGTCCGGGTCTCTCGCCCGCGCCGGGGTCCCTTGGGATTTCGGGTTGTCTCGCGGGTCATCGGGCAGGCGGCGCCGCAGAAATGCGTGTGTGGTTCCCGGTGAGCCGATGCTCCATGAACGGCGGCCAAACCGTTCGATGGCTTGCCCGATCCGCGGTCGGGCGGGACCTGGGACTTCAGCGCTGAGGCGCTCAGGTTCAGACCCAGGCGGTGCGGCGGAGCGCTGAGAGGCGTGAAGTCACATGAGCAGGGCTGATAGGGAGGCGTCGGTTGGCTCGTCCAAACGGCGCCTTTCCTATTTCTCGCGACACCTCACTCCATCGCCGCGGCCGGGGCTTCCACCACCACCGCGGCCTTCCGGCGCAGCATCAACAGCATCGGGATGCAAGCGAGCGTGACGACCGCCATCAGCTTGAAGTCGTCGAGAAAGCTGATCATCTGCGCCTGCGTTGTCGCCAGCTTGTTCAGATAAGCGAGCGCCTCGACGCTACCGTTCGCCGCTGACAATCCGCCCGGAAGAACGAAATCGTCGAGCGCCGGATTGAACGGCGTCACGTTGGCGGCGAGCTCGGCGTGATTGATCTGCGTGTTCTGCGCAAGCAGCGTCGCCATGATGGAGACGCCGATGCTCGATCCGAGATTGCGTACCAGTGAGAAGAGGCTGGTCGCCTCGGTGCGGTACTCGGGATTCAACGTCGCGAATGCGAGCGTCGATAGCGGCACGAAGATGAGGCCGAGCCCCAGGCCCTGCACGACGCCGGTGACGACGATGGGTCCGGCGCCCATCTCGGGGCTGAACGCCGTCATGTCCCAAAGCGAATAGGCGGTGAGCAACAGCCCGACGAAAATGAGCAGGCGCGCGTCGACCCTGCGCACCAACCGCCCGACCACGATCATCGAAACCATCGTCCCCACACCTCGCGGCGCCAGGACCAGCCCGCTGGTGATGACCGGATAGCCGAGGATGTTCTGCATCATCGGCGGCAACAGCGCCAAGGTGGCGAGCAGGATGATGCCGATGACGAAGATGAAGGTCAGGCCGATCGCGAAGTTGCGGTCCTTCAGCATCGGCAGCTCGATGAACGGCGCCGGAGCCGTCATCACGTGGACGACGAACATCCAGAGCGCCGCGGCCATCAGCCCCGTCTCGACAAGGATCTCGGTGGAGGAGAACCAGTCGAGCTGCTCGCCGCGATCGAGCATCATCTGCAGTGCCCCGATCGCCAGCGACAGAAGCGCGAAGCCGATCAGATCGAAGCGCCGCTCGCGGAGCTTCGTCTCGGGCAGAAATACGAGCACGCCGATGAGCGCAACGAAGCCGACCGGCACGTTCACATAGAACGCCCAGCGCCAATTGAAGGAATCCGTCAGCCAGCCGCCGAGCGTCGGGCCGACGATCGGCCCCACCATGATGCCGGCGCCCCAGATCGCCATCGCCTGGCCGTGCTTCTCGCGCGGATTGATGTCGAGCAGCACCGCTTGCGACAGCGGCACGAGTCCGGCGCCGAAGGCGCCCTGGGCAATGCGGAAGAGCACCATCTCCTCGAGGCTGGTGGCGATTCCGCACAGCATGGAAGCGAGGGTGAAGCCGGTGATGCAGATCAGAAAGAGCCGCTTGCGGCCGATGCGGTCGCTGACCCAGCCGGTCAGCGGCGTCGCGATCGCCGCGGCGACGATATAGGAGGTGAGAACCCAGGTGATCGTGTCCTGCGCCGCGTTCAGGCTCCCCTGCATGTTGGGAAGCGCGACGTTGGCGATCGTCGTATCGAGCACCTGCATGATCGTCGCGAGCATGATCGCGACGGTAATCAGCCCGCGGTTCGGCACCGCCCCGGCGGCCGCCTCGGCAGTCATGGACGCGCCATCGCCTCCGGGATCGGGTGCACCGCGTTGCCGGCGCCGAAGAGGAAGGCGAGTGTCGCGTTACGGTGCTTGGTGTCGACCTCCACAGAGGCGCTCAGTCCGGCCCTGAAGGAAAGCGGCTCCTGCGGCGGATCGAGCGCGATCCTCACCGGCACGCGCTGCACGACCTTCACCCAGTTGCCGGTCGCGTTCTGCGCCGGAAGCAGCGAGAACTCCGCGCCGGTGCCGGCACCGATCGAGGCGACCTTTCCGGTCAGCTTCTGGCCCGGATAGGCGTCGAGCGAGATCGTCGCCTCCTGCCCCGGCTGCATATAGGTGAGGTCGGTCTCCTTGAAGTTGGCCTCAATCCAGGTCTTTCCGCTTTCCACGATCGCCAGCACCGACGTGCCCACGCCAATATATTGCCCCTCCTTCAGCCGGTCCGTCTGGCTGACGACGCCGGCCGCCGGAGCGCGAACCTCCGCGTGCTTCAGGTCGAGCGCGGCTTTATCGCGCTGCGCGATGGCCTGGCGGACGAGCGGATGATCGTCGGTCTCGATATTCGGATCGCCGGTGAGCGCCGCCCTCGTACCCTCCAGGGCCTGCTCATCTTTCGTCAGCGTCTGCTTGGCGGCTTGAAGGTCGTTCTCCGCTTCATCGAACTGCGCATGCGACGAGGTCCCGGACTGCGTCAGCTTCTGATAGCGGTCGAAGACCTTCTGTTTGTAGTCGAGGTCATCGCGTGCTTGTCGCAGCTCCGCCTCGGCCTGGCGATAGGCGGAGCGCATCTGCTCCACCTGCAGCCGCGCCGCGGCGACGCCGGCCTCCGCCTGTTCATAGGCGATCTGGTAGGCCTCCGGGTCGATGCGGAAGAGCAGAGCGCCGGCGGCAACCTGTTCGTTCTCGGCGACGGCCACGTCGGTGATATGACCGGCAACCTCGGAGACGATGGTCACCATGTCCTGCTGCAGATAGGCGTTGTCGGTGGAGACGTAGCGCCCCGCCAGCAGCCAGAAATACCCGCCGACCACGATCAGCAGGACCGGTACCACGAACATTGCCGTCCTGCGGTTCAGGTAGCGCCGCCAGCGCGACGGCGTCGCGTGCGGTTTGGATTCACTCAACTCGCTCATTTCGCGTTCCGTTTTTGCAGATTGCCGGCCTTTTGCTGGTCGCCAATTTCTTGCCGATCGAATGCGTTATCGGCCTCGCCGCTTCGCTCCGAGAGCGCGTCACGTATCGATCGAAGGCCGTGCTTCATCGCCTCGATCTCACCCGGCGCGAGCCCGGCCGTAATCTCTTCGATCACGCACCGGCCGACGCTGCGGATGCTGTCCAGGTTCGCGTTGCCCGCCTCGGAGAGAGCGAGGATGCGGGCGCGCTTGTCGTTCGGGTCGGCGCTGCGCACCACCAGGCCCGCCTCCTCCATGCGATCGAGATGGCGGCTGAGCGTGATCGGCTCGATCTCCAGGATATCAGCCAAGCCCGCTTGGTTAATGCCCTCGTTGACCGCCAGATAAGCGAGCACCTGCCACTGCGCGCGCGTCATCCCGACTTCACGCGCCCGCTGGTCGAAGCGCTTGCGCAGAAGCCGCGCCGTGTCGGCGATCAGGAAGCCGAGGCTGTTCGTCTTCACCCATTTCAGGTCTTGCATGGGGCGATATATAATAAGCAAGCTTATGATAAGCTAGCTCATTTGTGCATTGCTGCCCCGCAAGTTACCGCGATGATGAAAGCGGCGCTTGAGGGCGGACCGGCAAATCAATAGATACCGGCGCCATGACCCGCAGAAAGCGACAGCTGCACGACGAGCGAGGGCTGCTGGCGGCGATTGTCGATTCCTCCGACGACGCCATCATCAGCAAGGACCTGAAAGGAAACGTCACGAGCTGGAACACAGCCGCCGAACAGATGCTCGGCTACACGGCCGAGGACATGATCGGCCAACCGATCTCGACCATCGCGCCGCCCGAGCGCAAGCACGAGATGAAGGATATTCTCGAAAGAATCATTCGTGGCGAGCGCGTCGACCATTTCGAGACCCAGCGCCGCCATAAAGACGGCACGCTCATCGATATCTCGCTCACGGTGTCGCCCATCTACGATGCGGCCGGACGGATCGTCGGCGCCTCCAAGATTGCGCGCGACATCGGCGAACGGCGTCGCGCCGACGCGCGCATGCAGCTTCTGATGCGCGAGCTCGACCACCGCGCCAAGAACATCCTCGCCATTGCGCAGGCGATGCTGCGCCTGACCCGCGCCGATACGGTCGCCGAGTATGCAAGCGCCGTGGAGGGGCGCATCCGGGCGCTCGCGCGCGTGCACAGCCGTGTCGCCGAGAATCGCTGGGATGGCGCGGATCTCGGCGGCCTCGTCGCCGCCGATTTCGAGATGTTCCCCGAGCCGCAGAAGCGCGTCGCGATGCAGGGCGAAGCGGTTTGGATTTCGCCGGAAGCGGCGCAGGTCGTCGCCATTCTGCTGCACGAGCTTTCCACCAACGCCGCGCGCCACGGCGCTCTTTCGAGCCAGGACGGCAAGGTCGCCGTCGACTGGAGTCGCGACGCGGATGGCGATCTGCACCTGACCTGGCGCGAACACGGCGGACCGCCGGTCACGCCGCCAACCCGCCGCGGCTTCGGGACACAAATCGTGGAGCGCAGCGTTTCCGATCAGCTCGGCGGCGAGGCGATAATCGAGTGGCTGCCGGAGGGCGTGAGCTGCAAGTTCGTTATTCCGGCCGCCCACATCGTCAGAATGGATCGCCGCCAGCCGGCTGCTTGAGCCAAATCGGCAGGGCCCAGGCAACGGAAGGCGCGCGGTCGCCGTTTGATGCGCGAAGCCGAATGGAGGACGCCGTGGCCGACGACGGGCCGATCGTCAAAGCGGGCGTTCGCGTCACGCACCCCGGTCGTGTGCTCTTTCCCGATCAGGGACTGAGCAAGGGCGAGCTCGCCGACTACTACGAGGTCGTTTCCGACCTGATGCTGCCGCATATCGTGCGGCGCCCGCTGAGCCTTGTGCGCTGCCCCTCCGGCAGCAGCCGCCAGTGCTTCTTCCAGAAGCACGACACCGGAGGCTTCCCCGACGCCATCGGGCGCGTGCCCATCACGGAAGCGTCCGGCGCGAAGACAACGTATTTCTACGCCGCCGACCTCGCCGGCATCATCGCCGGCGTGCAGATGGGCGTTCTGGAATTCCACATCTGGGGCTGTCGGATCGACGCGGTGGAGAAGCCCGACCGGCTCGTCTTCGATCTCGATCCCGACGTGGCGCTCGGATTTGACAGCGTGCGCGACGCTGCCTTCGACCTGCGCGACCGTCTCGATGCACTGGGCCTCCGCTCCTTCGCGCTCCTGACCGGCGGCAAGGGCATCCACGTCGTCGTCCCGCTTCAGCGCCGCACCGGGTGGCCGGAGGTGAAGGCCTTCGCCAAAGGTTTTGCCGCGAGGCTCGCGTCGGAGGCCGGCGACCGCTATGTGGCAAACATGGCCAAAGCCAAGCGACAGGGCCGCATCTTCGTCGACTACCTTCGCAACGAGCGCGGCTCGACCGCAATCGCGCCCTATTCGACACGGACGCGCGATAAAGCGCCTGTGGCGGCGCCGGTCGCCTGGGAGGAGCTACCCTCCCTCGCCGCCGCCAACCTCTTCACCGTGCAATCGATGCCGAAGCGGATCAAAACGGTCGGCGACCCTTGGGCGGGCTATTCCGACGTCCGGCAGTCGCTGACTAAGGCGATGCTGAAGGCGGTGAAGGCGGCATGAGCGAGAAGCCGCGCCCGCCGGCGCTCGATCCCGCCCGACACGCGCTCTATCTCGACTTCGACGGCACGCTTGTCGATTTCGCACCCGAGCCGGATGCGATCGAGGTCCGTCCCGGCACGATCGAGCTCCTCGAAAAAGTGAGCGACAAGCTCGACGGCGCGCTCGCCATCGTGACCGGCCGCCGCATCGGCGATATCGACCGCCATCTCGCGCCGCTTGCGCTTCCCGCCTCCGGCGTACACGGGCAGGAGATCCGCCCCGCGTCGGGCGAAAACACGAAGGTCGCGCCGTCCGGCGAGATCGACGAAGCGCGGCGTCGCCTCGCCGCCTCCATGCGGCCCGCCGACCCGCTCCTCCTGGAGGACAAAGGCGGCGCGCTCGTGCTACATTTCCGTAAGCATCCCGCCGAGCGGGAACGCGCGGAGGCGCTTGCGCGCGATGTCGTCTCCGGGCTCGGCGCCCTTCACGTCGTTCCCGGGCACGGGATATTCGAGATCGTCGAGCGCGGTGTGACGAAAGCGCGCGCGCTTGCGCATCTCTCCGCGCACGCGCCCTTCGCCGGCCGCATTCCCGTGTATGTTGGAGACGATACGACGGACGAAGATGCGATCGGCGCCGCGCAGCAGGCGGGCGGGTTTGGCGTCAAGGTCGGGCCGGGCGAAACCCGAGCGCAGTTTCGCCTTTCCGATATCGACGCCGTACATAGATGGCTTACCGCTTTTGCGGGTTGATCTGGAACAACGCAATCACCAAATCGTTATGTGAGAGGGGCATAATCCTCATATCAACTACAGGTTTGCAGGGAGCGGCATGAACCGTCTGGTCGTCATTTCCAATCGCGTCGGTCCTTTGAACGACGAAGGAAGAGCGGGCGGTCTCGCGGTGGGTTTGGCGGACGCGCTACGCCAGCGTGGCGGTGTCTGGTTTGGATGGTCGGGCAAGACCAGCAACGAAGGCACGTTCGGTCAGCTTCAGGTAAAGACGGAGGGCGACGTCAAGCTCGCCACCGTCGACATGACCACCGCCGACGTCGCGGATTTCTACAATGGCTTCGCCAATCAGGCGCTGTGGCCGATCCTTCACTATCGCGTGGATCTTGCCGGCTACGACCGTCGCTTCGCCGACGCCTTCTGGCGCGTCAACGAGCGGATGGGGAGCCGCCTCACCGCTCTTCTGAAACCGGACGATCTCGTCTGGATTCACGATTATCACTTCATCCCGCTTGGCAATCAGATCCGTGCCTCAGGCTTCGCCGGGGCGATCGGCTTCTTCCTGCATGTCCCCTTCCCGCCGCCGGAAGTGCTCACCGCGCTGCCCGATGCGTATCGCCTCGTCCATTCGATGCTCGCCTACGACGTCATCGGCTTCCAGACCTCGATCGACCGCGAGAACTTCGCGCGCTTCCTGACGCGCGAGTTCGACGGCAAGGAGCTCGACGGCGGATGGCTTGAGGCAAACGGCCGCCGGGTGCGGGCGGAGGTGTTCCCGATCGGGATCGACGCGGAGCGCTTCGCCGGTTTCGCCAGCACCGCGGACGCCAAGCGCCGCTACACGCAGATCAAGTCGGAGCTGCACGGTCAAAAGCAGATCATCGGAGTCGATCGTCTCGACTACACGAAAGGCATTCCGGAGCGGCTGCAGGCTTTTGAGCGCCTGCTCAAGGACTATCCGGAGAACCGCGCCAAGGTCAGCCTCCTGCAGATCGCGCCGCTGTCGCGCGAGAACGTGAAGGCCTATGCCCGCCTGCGCAGCGAGCTGGAGGAGCTTGCCGGGCACATCAACGGCGCCTACGGCCTGCTCGACTGGACGCCGGTCAGGGTCATGACGCGCGGCTTCTCGCGCAAGGGCCTGGCGGGGCTCTATCGCGCCAGCCCCGTTGCGCTCGTGACCCCGCTCAGGGACGGCATGAACCTTGTCGCCAAGGAATATGTCGCCGCGCAGGATCCGGAAGATCCTGGCGTGCTGATCCTCTCGCGCTTCGCCGGCGCCGCGCGTGAGCTCAGCCAGGCGCTTATCGTCAATCCCTTCGATCGCGCCGAGATGGCGGAGGCGATGCAGCTTGCGCTCAGGATGCCGCTGCGTGAGCGCAAGAAACGCTGGCAGGCGCTTTACGCCTCCATCCATGAAGGGAATGCCCGCCGCTGGTGCGCGCTTTTCCTCGACGCGCTGGAGGCGACCCACGCGCAGACGCACCTGAAATTCCTCGAGGAGGAACCCGACGACGGTCCCGGCGGAAAGGGCGAGTTCCTGCGGCTCCGCCGCGCCGGCGGATTCGCCACCGTCGACGGGCCGAAGCCGGACCGCGGCCGCCGCGCTCTCCTTTAGAAAGCTGCGTCCCGCGGCGCTGCCTGCTAGCCTTCCCCCGGAAGGAGGGCTCATGCGCATGGCCAACAGCGGAGCGAACGGAGGCGGATTGCGGCTGAGGGTCGTTCTGCGCCAAGGTGCTGCACTCGGACCCGGCAAAATCGACCTCCTGGAAGCGATCGCGGAAACCGGCTCCATCCGCGCAGCCGGCAGCCGTTTCAAGATGAGCTACCGCCGCGCCTGGGGCCTCGTCGCTGAGCTGAACGCCATGTTCAAGACGCCCCTCGTCGTGGCGGAGACCGGCGGGCGCGGCGGCGGCGGCGCAAGCCTGACCCCGCTCGGCCGGTCGGTCGTGGAGCGCTTCCGCGCCATGGAGGAAGGGTCTTGGGCGGTGGTGGAAGAGGATTTCCGCTGGCTTTCCAAGGCGCTGGCGAGGGACCCCGCGAAGGTGTCGACGAAGGACGCTTGACACGGGCGTTATTTCTGATTGGGAATAACGGACGCCGTGCCGGAGTCCGTGATGCCCAGCCCCAAGCGAATCGCAATCCTCTTCCTTTCCCTCGCCGCGCTCTTCGCCGCGGACCTCCCCGCCCGCGCGCAGGGCGAGGACACGACCCTCGTCTTCGCCGCGGCGAGCCTCAGGAATGCACTCGACGCGATCGTGGAGGATTACGCGAACACGACCAGCGGCAAGGTCGCCGTCAGCTATGCCGGCAGCTCCGCACTCGCCAAGCAGATCGAACAGGGCGCGCCCGCCGACATCTTCTTCTCCGCCAACCTCGAGTGGGTGGACTACCTTCAGGAACGCGACCTCATCGCGGCCGACACGCGCATGACCCTTCTCGGCAACGACATCGTGCTCGTGGCGCCGAAGGACAGCGACGTGGCGGTGACGATTGCGCCGGATTTTCCGCTCGCCGCGACGCTTGGTGACGGCAAGCTCGCCATGGCGCTCACGACCTCCGTGCCGGCCGGCAAATACGGCCGCGCAGCGCTTCAATCGCTTGGCGTGTGGGAGAGCGTCTCCGCCAACGTGGCGGAAGCGGAGGACGTGCGTGCCGCGCTGGCGCTCGTTTCGCGCGGCGAAGCGGCGCTCGGCGATCGTCTACGCGACCGACGCCAAGGCCGATCCCGGCGTGAAGGTGATCGACGTCTTCCCGGAGGATTCGCACCCGCCGATCCTCTACGCCGTCGCATTGACGAAATCCGCCAGGCCCGCGGCGCACGCCTTTCTCGACTATCTCGCCTCGCCCGCCGCCAGGCCGCGCTTCGAGGCGGAGGGCTTCCGCGTCATTCGGCCGGGCTCGTGAGGCCCGGCGCGACGGGAGCGCATCGACGTGCTGGACTTTTCGCCGGCCGAGTTCGTCGCGATCAAGCTCAGCCTGCGCGTCGCCGTCGTCGCGACGCTCGCGAGCCTGCCCTTCGGTGTCGCCATGGCACTGCTCCTGGCGCGCGGACGTTTCCCCGGCAAGACACTCCTCGACGGCGTCGTTCACCTGCCGCTTGTGCTGCCGCCGGTCGTCACCGGCTACCTGCTTCTGATCGGTTTCGGCCGGCGCGGGCCGATCGGCGCTTTCCTGGAGCAGGCCTTCGGCCTCGTCTTCGCTTTCCGCTGGACCGGCGCCGCACTCGCCTCCGCGGTGATGGGATTTCCGCTGCTTGTGCGCGCCGTGCGTCTTTCTATCGAGGCGATCGACACGCGGCTTGAGGACGCCGCGGCAAGCCTCGGCGCGCGGCGGACGATCGTCTTCGCGACCGTGACGCTGCCGCTCGTTCTCCCCGGCCTCCTTGCCGGCGCGGTGCTCGCCTTCGCCAAGGCGCTCGGCGAATTCGGCGCGACCATCACCTTTGTCTCCAACATTCCCGGCGAGACGCAGACCATTCCCTCCGCCATCTATACGGCGCTGCAGGTTCCAGGCGCAGAGGCGGCGGCGATCCGGCTCAGTGCCGTCTCCATCGCGATCTCGCTCTCCGCCCTCATTCTTTCCGAGTTGCTGGCGCGGCGCATGCGCCGGAGGCAGACCGCGCCTTGAGCCTTATCGTCGAACTGAAGGACCGACGCGGCGATTTCTCGCTCGATGTCGCCTTTGAGGCGGCGCGCGGCGTCACGGCTCTTTTCGGCCGCTCCGGCGCGGGCAAGACGACGATCGTCACCATGGTCGCCGGCCTCGCCGCGCCGCGCGCCGGCCGGATCGTCCTGAACGATCGCGTGCTCTTCGATTCCGCCTCGCGGCAGAACCTGCCGACCTGGCGGCGCAAGGTCGGCATGGTCTTCCAGGAGGCGCGGCTCTTCCCGCATCTCTCCGTCAAGTCGAACCTCCTCTACGGGCGCTGGGCGGGTTGGCGGCGCTCCGACGCGAAGCTCGACCAAGTGCTGTCGCTGCTCGGGCTGGAGGATTTCCTGGAGCGGCGGCCGCATACGCTTTCCGGCGGCGAGGCGCAGCGCGTCGCCATCGGCCGCGCGCTGATGGCGGCGCCCGACATCCTCCTGATGGACGAGCCGCTGTCCAACCTCGACGGCGCGCGCCGTGCCGAAATATTGCCTTTTCTGGAGACGCTCGCACACGAGAGTGGCGTACCGATCCTGTATGTCAGCCACGCGGTCGACGAGGTGGCGCGGCTCGCCGATTCCATCGTCGTGCTCGCGGAAGGGAGGGTCGTCGCATCCGGCCCGATCGAGGAGGTCTTCGGCCGGACCGATCTCGGGCCCGCGACCGGCCGCCACGAGGCGGGCGCGATCCTGAACGCGACCGTCGTCGGCGAGGACCGCGCCTTTGCGCTGACGCGACTTGCCGTCGCCGGCGCGGAACTGGTGGTTCCGGCGGTGGAGCGCTCGACTGGCGCGAAGCTCCGGCTGCGCATCCGCTCACAGGACGTGGCGCTGGCACTGGCGCCGCCGGAAGGCCTCTCCATCCGCAACGTGATCCAGATGACGGTGGAAGACGTCGCGACCGACGACGGCGCCTATGCCGAAGTGCTGCTCGTCGCCGCTGGGCAATATCTGCGCTCGCGCATCACCCGGAAATCGGCGGTAGAGCTCGGGCTTACGCCCGGCCTGCCGGTCTTCGCCCTGATCAAGAGTATCGCGGTGGAAGCCGACCGGCCGGAGCGCTGAGTCCTCAGGCCTCGGCCCGGGCCTCCTCAGTGCTTGAATGGATCGATAAGCGTCTCGCCCGTCTCCTCCGAGACGACGACCGAATGCCCGGGATCGCCGTCCGGCACCGGAACGCCGGTCAGCAGCAGAAAGGTCGCGCGGTGCGCGCCGGCGAGCCCGGCGGGAAAGCGTATCTTCTCGTGGATCAGGTACTCGCCCCGGCCGTTCACCGTCAGCGCGCCCTCCTGCAGGAGCTGCCGAAGCCCCGCTTCCTCCGGCAACACGACGTAGGGCTCAGGCGCCAGCGACGCGACGACGGTGTTCGGGTCGATCTCGATCACGCCTCCCGGGTGGAAACGGCTCAATTCGCTGCCCGGCTCGAGATGCCCGGTCTTCAGCGTCAGCGTGTCGGAGTCGGCGTCGATGCGGACGGTGCGCGCACCCTCCACGATGATGAGCGCACCCTCGTGCTTGCGCGACACCGCGCGTATCTCGCCGGAGGGAACGGAGAACGCCCAGACCGAATAGCGGCCGGCGATCGTCGCCGGCGACTTCCCGCTCCGCTCCCGTACCGCCCCCGCGGCCTTTGCCGAACCGATCGACGGTGTCTCGGTGAAATACCTGATACACTTCGGGTCGCCGAGAAACGTGACGCGATCGGCCGGCAGCCCGGTCTCACCGACAAGCGGAACTCTCGCGTCCTCCGGCCCCGGCGCCGAGCCAAGAGCGCCGAGCACCAACCGTTCCACGCGCTGAACCGCGCCTGAGAGCCGCCAGATCATCGGATCGTGGGACACGACGACGACATAGAGCGGCGCTTCGCCGGGTTCGACGACGATGTTGGCGGTCTGCACCGTCTTGTCCTGTGTCCCGATCGCGACAGAGGAGAGCCCTTCTCCCTGGTAGGTGCCGAGCACGATCACCTCTGCCTCCGCGGAAGCGTTCGGCATCGCGCAGTTCGCCTCCTCGGCAGCCTTCTTCGCCGCCTTCTCCGCCTCCTTCGCCGCTTCGCGCTCGAGCTTCGCCTTGACACGCTTCTCGCGCCGGTCGCGCGCGGCTTCGTCGATGAGGCGGCGGGTTTCATCCGCAGGTTCTGTCTCGGTCGCGCGGTAGCTCTTCAACTCCTCCGGCGAGATATGCGCGTCGCCGTCGCTATCTGCGGTGTGAAAGACGGCTTCCGCCGCAGTCTTGTACTCCGCCGGCGTGACGCGCCCATCGCCGTCGCTGTCGAGCTTGAGCGCAAGCTTCAGGCGTTCGAGGCGTTTCTCAACACCGCGGTTCCGGACGAGCCGATCCTCCAAGGAGCCCGGCTCCGGCAGCGTTCGCGCCTCTTGAAGGTCGATCCGGCCGTCCCGGTTCGTATCGTATTTCAGCCATTGCGCGATGGCGCGCGCAAGAAAGGGTTCAAACTCGTTCTCGCGCGCCGCGACTCCTGCCCGATACTGATAGAGGAGCACGCGCCGCAGCTCATTCTGGGTGACAATGCCGTCCCCGTCGAGGTCCATCACCATGATCCGCGACGTGAGTGCGGCGCGCGCGGCGGCGTGGAGCATCTGCTCGTGGACGGCGATATCGGCTTCGCTCAGCGCCTCGTTCCTGCCCGCGCGAAGATCGGCGAAGTCGTGCTCGACGGCGTCAAGAAAGGTTGCCGCCGTCTGGCCCCGCGTCAGAAGCTTCCCGAAAAGCTGGACCTCAGGCGAGGCACTCTCCGTCTGCGCGGCGGCCGCCATGAGCGGCACGCCGGCGACGAGAGCGGCAAGAACTCCCCAACGCATGGCCATCGTCTCCATTGTCGTGCCCGATCATCGCAGATCTGGGTTTCGAGACTGCGACACGATCGAGGTTTCTCCACCCAAGGTTAAAACCGCATGGTTCGATGGGTGTGCCCGTGTGGCCCGCCAAAACCGCATCGCACTTGCGAATGAGACGGCCGTCTCATAACCTCGCCTTCAGCCCGCGCGGGAAGACGCGGCAGACCTGAGGGGGGAGATTTCCGTGAAGATCGGTTTTTGCATGCTGCTCTGGACGACGCACGTCACGGAGAAGCATCGGAAGATATTCGAAGCGCTGAAGGCGACGGGCTATGACGGGGTGGAGATTCCCGTCTTCGAGGGAACGCCCGACGATTTCGCCAGGATCGGCCGCCTGCTCGACTCAATCGGGCTGGATCGCACCGCGATCACCGTCATCCCGACGGAGGACAAGAACCCGGTCGGCAAGGACGCGGCGCAGCGCCAGGCGGCGGTCGACTATCTGAAGTATTGCGTCGATTGCACCGAGGCCCTCGGCGCCAAACAGCTCGCTGGTCCTCTGCACCAGACGCTCGGGCTTTTCTCCGGAAGGGGGCCGACCGACCAGGAACGCGCCCGCGCCCGCAGCGTGCATCGCAAGGCCGGCGACTACGCCGAGAAGTACGGCGTCAAAATCGTGCTTGAAGCGATCAACCGCTTTGAGTGCTACTTCGCCAACACCATGCACGACCTCTCCGCTTATCTCGATCAGGTCGACCATCCGGCGGTGACCGGCATGTACGACACCTTCCACGCCAATATTGAGGAAACCGATCCGATCGCCGCGATCGCCAAGAACAAGCGGCACATCTCCTATGTGCACATCTCGGAGAACGACCGCGGCGTGCCGGGGCGCGGACACGTGCCGTGGGCGGCGACCTTCAAGGCGCTGAAGAAGATCCGCTACGACGGCTGGATGACGATCGAGGCGTTCGGGCGCGGCCTGCCGGAGCTTGCCGCGGCGACGCGCGTCTGGCGCGATTTCTCCGAAGGGCCGGAAGCGGTCTACCGCGAAGGATTCAAGACGATCCGGAACGGCTGGAAGAAGGCTTAAGCACAGATAGTTATACATAGGCGTGCGACGACGATTCCGGGACATCGCGAATCGCGCTAACCTAGCCCCGCCATGGACCTGATCCGGCTTCTCGGGGTTCTCTATTTCCTGCTTTTCGCCGGCGTGGTCCTGATCGGCTACGTGCCGCCCTTCCATGACGCGGAGGGACGGCTCTTTGGGCTCTTCTTCCTCGACCTCTACGACGACAGCCTGCACGCCGCTTCCGGCCTCTGGGCGCTTATCGCCGCGATCTGGTCGCGGCCGGCGACAATCTTCTATTTCAGGCTCTTCGGCATCCTCTATTTCCTCGACGGTGTGCTCGGCCTCTTCACGGGAAGCGGCTATCTCGATTTCGGCATCTTCCTTTACGGCGTGCTCGACCTGTCGCTGATGACGCGCATCTTCGCCAACCTGCCGCATCTCGCGATCGGCGGCTTTGCGATCTTCACCGGGTTCTATCTGTCGCGGTGGACGGACCCCGCAGCGGGATGATCCGCACCTTCGTCCGACGGACGCTGAAGGTTCTTCTGAGCATCGTGTTGGTGATCGCGGTCTCCGCGGCGATCGCGGTCGGCTCGATCGAAGGCTTCTGCCGGCCCGACGTGCAGACGGCGCAAACCGCGGCGCCGCCCGCCACCGACGAGCCGGCCTATCGTCGCCGCGACGCGGCAAACACCTACTTCACGTTTCCGGAGTGGTACATCGTCTATTCGTTCGAGGATTTCGGGCTCTTTCTCGACAAGAAAAGTGAGAGCGCCTTTCCCTATTTCAGCCAGATCGCCGGCTTCTGGCGGAGCTTCTGCGCCGTCAACGGGATCGCCGCGGCGCTTCCGGGCGATCACTTCCAGGTCAAGATGATGATCTACGTGATCGGCATCAGCTACAGCGCCGAATTCGCGGTGAAGGGCATCTACGAGAAGACGATCGGGCGGCTCTTCGAATGGATTCGCGGACCGGAGCCCGTCGCGGAGGATATCTACGCCAGGAGCGTCGTGCAGGATTACGGTGCGTTCCTGCACACCATCCCGTGGTATCTCTATCCCTTCGGCGAAAAGCTCTCCGGACTCTGGAACGACATGCCGCTTGTCGGCGAAAGCCCGGCACGCAGCATCGAGCGGAAGTTCGCGCTCTCGCTCGAATATCTTTTCAAGGTCGGCTACGCAAAGCTGATTGCGCTCGGTCTTGCCGCAACGAGCGCGCCGGAAGATCGTGACATCATGTTCGTGGTCGATGCCGATCCGGGTCCGATCCTGGCGGCCGAGCCGAGCGTAAGCCTCGTCGCCGAGCTTCCGGACGGCGGAGCGATCCTGCTCGCGCCGCGCTACAGCGCCTTCACCGACCTCCTTCAGCGCCTTGCCGCAAAGGGCGTGGATGTCGAGGAGATCGCCGGAAACCGCCGCATCCTGATGACGGCGATCGTTCCCGATGGCGCCGCGCCGGAGGTCGAGGGCTCGGCGGAGCTCTTCGCCATGCCGCTCGATGCACGCCCCGGTTACCGACGCGTCGGTTTCGACTTGGAAGTCCCACGCCTCTCGCAGATATTGCGCGCCTACCAGTCCGCCGGCGTGGAGGTTGAGCACCTCTACGACTACTGAGCATCGGACCCATAAAGAGGAGCGCCGCTCGCGTGTCCCGTCGCTTTTGGCCCTATGTCGTTGGCGCGCCGCTCATCCTTGCGGCGTGGGCGACGATCTATGTCGGGTCGACGTTCTGGCAGCCGCCGGGCACGCCGATCGCCGTCGTCGCGCTTGGCGGGAGCCGCGCCGCGATCGACGCGGTGATCAATGCGGGCGGTGCGATCCTGGAGGTACGCAACGGCGCCGTGGTGGCGATCTCCGATGAGGCGGGCTTCGTGCAGCGTCTCTATCGGGAAGGCCCGCTCGTCGCCTTCGCGGCGCGCAAGGGCGCCGGCTGCGGCTTCGGCAATGCCCGCTTTGCGCAGGCGCAAGCGCGCTCAACCTGATCCGCCGCTCCGCTTTTCGCAATCATGCGAAGGCGGCGGAATATTTCTCATACCAGGTATTGCTGAAGAGGCCGGACGGATCGGTGCGCCGCTTAGCCGCGAAGAACGCGCCGATCTCCGGATAGGAGCGGCGTAGCTGGTCAGCCGTGTAGTGGAGCTGATAGGGCAGGAAGAAGCGGCCGCCATGCGCAAGCGTGAGGTCGATCAGATCGCTCGTCAGCGCGGCCATGCGCCGGTTGCCCTCTTCGTCCGCCGTCTGGTTGATATAGAGCACCACCGAGAAGGCCTCGACCGGCGCATAGGAGAGGAAGTTCTCCTCCGGGTGCACGACGCGCACCGAGGCGTTCAGCAGATTGGCGTGGTGGCGGTTCAGCACGTCGCGTAGCCCGTCGAGGTAGGCGGGGAGCGCCTCGCGCGGCACGAAATATTCGTGCAGGATGTCGGTCTCGTCGCGTAGCGCGTTCATCAGATAGGGCACGGAATCGTGCATCGGCTCGTTGCGCGAGACGAGGCACAGATCCTCCCCGCCGACACCGGTATCCGACTCAATCGAGCAGGCCTCCACCATCGGCTCGACCCGCTTTTCCGCGTACCATTTGGCGCGCCGGAAGAGGTCGCCGCGCTTGGAGAGATTGATGATGAAGCGGCGAAGCTTCACCTGGCCGATCTCGCCGAGCGGCGGCAGGTCGGCGCGCGGCTCGCCGACCTTGGTGTAGGTGTAGAGGATCGCCTCGCGCAGGAGCGCGTCGCCCGGAACGGTCGAAAGATGCGCATAGAAGAGCCCGATCGCGGGATCGGGGGCGATCTTATCCTCGAAGATACGTAGGAAATCCTTGGTCGCGATCACCTGCCGCCGAGCGGCGTAGATAACGTTGTCGGCAACGTCGAGCGTCGCCTCCACGATGATGCCGAAGAGCCCATAGCCGCCGACGAGCAGGCGGAAGAGCTCCGAATCCGGCCCGATTTCGCGCACCTCGCCGTTCGCCATCACCACCCGCAACCGGCGGATCGTGTTCATCAGCGCGCCGACCTGATGGTCCATGCCGTGCGCATTGACAGAGATCGACCCGCCGACGGTGAAGATGTCGGTCGACTGCATGGCCTTCACCGCGTGAAGTGGATGCAGCGTGTTCTGGATGGCGTGCCAGGTGGCGCCCGGCTGCACCGTTACCGTCTTCGACGCCGCGTCGAAGGCGATCGCGCTGAAGCCGCGCATGTCGAGAATAAGCGCATCCTTGGCGAAAGCCTGTCCGCCCATGGAATGGCGGGCGCCCGCCGCGGCGACCTTGAGGCCGTGATCGCGTGCATAGGAAAGCGCGTCGACGACGTCGCGCTCGCTCCTGACGGCGACGTGGCCGTGCACCGGCGTCGCGTTCAGGCAGCTCACGTCGTCGAAATAACCGCCACGAACGAAGCCAGTGAGCTCGGATGGATCGGCGTTCTCAGGTTCCGCACCGACCGGCGGGATGCAGACCTTCGGGCCCGTCGGATCGGCGGAAAGCGCGGCGGCGCGCCAAACAAGATAGGCGGCCGGCACGGCAATCACGCCGGCGATCGCCCCGCGTCGCGTCAGCTTGCGCATCGCGCTACCAGTAGCGCCCCGTGCCACCGACGACGATCGTGATGATCCCGAGCACGAGGTTGATCGTCACGGTGCGGCGGATCGCATCGAGCGTCTTCGCCGCGTCCGGAAACGCCCCGCCGTCGACCGCTTTGCGAAAGCGCGGCCAGAGCGCGAAATAGAGATGTCCAAAAAGCAGCATCATCACGATGCCGATCGTCATCATCACGTTGATATAGAGCGCGGCGCCCGCGAAGCCGCCGAAATCCATGACGACCATGGCGATCCCGCTGACGAGGAGCGCGATAACGGCGATTCCGACCCAGGGGAAGAAGCGCTCGAAGACCCGCCGCCAGAGCGGCAGGCGGACGGGTGGATCGAGCGCGAAAGCCGCCGGGCGCAGCACCGAATGCGCGAACGCCATCCCGCCAACCCAGAAGACAGCGGCGAGGATGTGCACGGCGAGGAGAACGATGAGGGTCATGGCGCGGCACCTCTTGATGCGCCGCGCAGGCGATTCGCGGCGTCAGACCAGTCTATAGACCCTTGCCGCCGTGTCGTGGAGGACCGCGCGTTGCTCGGTTTTCGAAAGATTGGCGAGCGCGGCGCGATGCGCGTCGAGAAGCGCGGGATAATCCGTCCACAGCTTCTCGATCGGAAAGTTCGAGCCGTAGAGACAACGATCGGCGCCGAAGAGTGCCACGGTCTCGCGCACAGTTCCCGCGATATGCGCCGCATCGTTCCGGTGGATGAAGGTGCCAAGCCCAGACGTCTTGGAGACGACGTTCGGTTGCGTCGCCAGGATCTGCATGCCCTGCCGCCACACCTTCCTGCCCGCCTCCGACAGATCCTCGAGCATCCCCGCGTGCTGCAGGATGAAGGTGGTCTCGGGGAAATCCGACGCAAGCCGCGCCGCACTCACCATCTGGTCGGCGAAAACCTGCAGGTCGAAGGAGAAGCCATAGTCGCAGAGCGCGGAAAAATTCCGCCGGAAGACGGGGTCCTCGGAAAGGTCCGGGCGGGCAGCGAAGCGATATTGCTCGTTCGCGTGCCAATGAAGCTGCATGCGGATGCCGCGCAGCAGCGGATATTTGGCGAGCCGGTCGAGCGCCGGGCGTACGTCGTCCGCCATCAGGTCGGCGTAGCCGACGATGGCATGCGGCCAGCCGGACTCGTCCGCCGTCTTCTGCACCCAGGCGACCTCATCCTCGGCCTTTTGCGGCGGCCAGTTCGCCTGCACGTAGACGGATTTTTCAACGCCCGTTTCGGCGATGTCAGCGAGATATTCATCGATCAGATAGTCGCGGCGGATCGGCTCATAGGGTCCGAAGATGCGCGGCACCATCGGTCCCTTGAGCCACGGCAGGTCGTCCTGCCGCCAGATGTGGTGATGCGCGTCGATGACGGGGGTCATGGGCGGTCGATCATTGGAGCCATCCCCTCCATGTCGTCGCGCCCGGACTCGATCCGGGCGTCCATTCCGTCACTGTGGCGAGAGACTCGACGGTTACGGAATGGATTGCCGGGTCAAGCCTGGCAATGACGACAAAAAGAGTGGTCATCTGACTCTCGTTCGCGCCGCCCCCTCAGAAGAACACCTGCTCTTCGGCCATGAAGTGCACGCGGCTGGAGCAATGCGCCGCCGCATCGGCCCCGGCGGCCTTACCCTCGTCGGTGCCGAAGCCCTTCAGCCGCGCCTCGTCGGACTCCCACCACATCTCGCTGATCGCGTCATAGGGCAGGTCGGGATTTTCCGCGACCGGCACGTTCATACGGTAGCCCTTCATGCCGGGGATCTTTTCCGCCAGCTTCGGATGCTCGTTCTTCGCCCAGTTCTTGAATTCCTCGAAGCTCAGGCCTTCCTTGCGCTTCATCAGCGACAGAACTTTTAGCATCATGTGTCCTTTCATGCGTAGGGCGCGTGGGTTGCCGGTCAGGCGGACGTGAGTCCCGCATTGCGCTGCGCCTCATGCGGGTTACGCCGTCCCCTTCGCCTGCATGGCACGGAGCACTTTTTCCGGCGTGATCGGCAACGAATCGACGCGCACGCCGACGGCGTCGTAGATGGCGTTGGCGATCGCCGGGATCGGCGAGTTCGCCGTCATTTCGCCGACGCCCTTGGCGCCGAACGGCCCGTCCTCCGACGGCCGCTCCAGAACCACCGCCTCAAACGACGGCACGTCGCCCGGCCCCGGCATCAGATATTCGTTGAAGTCGACCGGCCCGTGCGCGCGGTCGGGATAGTAAGGCTCTGTCGTCTCGTAGAGCGCATGGCTCATGCCCATCCAGGCGCCGCCGACGATCTGCTGCTCGACCATCTTGGGATTGAGCGCGCGCCCGACCTCATAGGCGCTCTTGAGCGACAGCACCGCCACCTCGCCGGTCTCCGTGTCGACCTCCACCTCCGCGATCGTGCAGGCGTGCGCATAGCACGTGGAGGGGCGCATGTGCCCCGTTTCCGGCACCGGATAGGAGCGCTGCAGCATGAACATGCCGCGCCCCGAAACGCTCTTTCCATGTTTGAAGTGCGCCGCAAGCGCTGCCTGGAAGACCGGCATGGAACGCGCCGGCGCGCCCTTCACCTGGATGTTGCCCTTGCCGTCGGTCTCAAGGTCGGAGGGGTCGGCCTCAAGCTCCTCGCCCGCGACCTCCATCAGCACCTCGCGCGCCTCCTTAGCGGCCATGATGATGGCATTGCCGACGCGGTGCGTGCCGCGGCTCGCGAACGTGCCCATGCAATGCGGACCGGTATCGGTGTCGGCGGTGTCGACGATGACGGTGTCGACGGGCACGCCGATCGTCTCCGCGCATATCTGCGCCATCACCGTCTTCAGCCCCTGCCCGAGATCGACGGAGGAGAGGGTGACGACGAAGTTGCCGGTCGTCGTGGCGTGGATCAGCGCCTGGCTCGGATCGCCGCCGAGATTCATGCCGGTCGGATAGTTGACCGCGGCGACCCCGCGCCCGCGCGCTTTCGTGCCGTCACTCTTGCTCATCGCGCCGCCTCCGTGGAGGAAGCGTGTGCCGCTTCTTCGGAAAGCGGCCAGTCGGCGAGCTTGGCGGCCGCCTGCATGGTCTCGACCAGCGCAGCCCCGTGCGTCGTCTCGCCGTGCGCCTTCATGTCGCCGTCGCGATAGGCGTTCTTCATGCGGATTTCGATCGGGTCCATCCCGATGAGCCTGGCGAGCTTGTCCATCTGCACTTCCAGCGCAAAGTCGCCGATGGTGACGCCGAAGCCGCGCATGGCCGAGGACGGCGTGCGGTTGGTGTAGACGCAATGCGCGTCCACATGCACGTTCGGTATGGTATAGGGCCCCGGCATGTGCGCCGCCGCCTTGGTGGTGCCGTAGGGGCTGTGGCGCGAATAGGCGCCGGCATCCACGTAAAGCGTGATCTGCCGCGCCACGATCCGCCCGTCCTTCATCACGCCGTCCTTGACGATGATGCGCTCCGCCGCGCGCGGGCTTGAGACCTGCATCTCCTCCTCGCGGCTGAAGGCGTATTTCACGGGCCGGTTGGTCAGCATCGAGGCGAGGAAGGCGATCGGCTCCACGATCACGTCGACCTTGCCGCCGAAGCCGCCGCCGACCGTGCCGCCGATCAGGCGCAGCTTCTGGAACGGTTGGTTCAGGATCAGCCCGGCATTGTCGAGCGTGAAGAAGAGCGCCTGCGTATTGGAATAGCAGACGTAGCGGCCGTTCGAATCCGGAACGACGATGCAGCCGGTCGTCTCCGTCGGCGCGTGCTCGATGGGCGAGGACTGATAGCGCTCCTCCACGACGTGATCGGCCTCGGCGAAGCCCTTCTCGACATCGCCGTGACGCACGCGGCGGCAGTGGTGGCCTTCGTATTTGAAATAGTTCTGGCCGTGATATTCGTTGACGAGCGGCGCGCCTTCCTGAAGCGCTTCCTCCACATCGAAGACCGCCGGCAGCTCTTCGTATTCGACCTTCACCTTGGTCGCCGCCTCGCGCGCGGCCGTCGTGCTCTCCGCGATCACCGCGACGATCTGCTCGCCCCTGTAGCGGACCTTGTCGACGGCGAGCACCGGCTCGTCGTCGGGCTCCACCTGGATCAGGCAGAGGATGGTGTAGACGTTCTTCGGCACGTCCTTGTGCGTCAGCACGCGGACGACGCCCGGCATCTTCTCCGCCTCGCTCGTGTCGACGGAAAGGATCTTCGCGTGATGGTGCGGGCTCCTCACCATCGCGAGATGGAGCATGCCCGGGAAGGTGCGGTCGGCGTAATATTGCGTGCGGCCGGTGACATGGCCGTCAATATCGGTGCGCTTGCCGCTCACCCCGACCGCCTGGTGCCCCTCGGCGCGCTCCTTGGCGAAGAATTCCTTCACGTGTTCCATTGCTTGCGCCCTCGCATTCGTTGCGTAGCCCGCATGCAGCGAAGCGCAATGCGGGGCCTGCGCAATGCTTCCCGGATTTCGCTTCGCTGCATCCGGGCTACGCCGCTTTCTCGCCGCGCATCTCGGCGGCGGCGGAGAGGATCGCGTCCACGATCAATTCGTAGCCGGTGCAGCGGCAGATATTGCCGGAGATCGCATCGATGACATCGGCGCGCGTGGGGCTCGGATTGCGGTCGAGCAGCCACTTTGCCGCGAGGAGCATGCCGGAGGTGCAGAAGCCGCATTGCACCGCGAAGCCGTCGGCGAAGGCGCGCTGCAGCGGATGCAGCTCCGAGCCTTTGGCGAGACCTTCCAGCGTCTCAACCGCGCGACCCTCGACGCGCTCGGCCGGGATCAGGCAGGAAAGCTGCGGCGCGCCGTCGATCATCACCGTGCAGGCGCCGCAGGTGCCCTGCCCGCAACCGTTCTTCGTCGCGGTCAGCCCGAGCTTGTCGCGCAGGACGTCGACGAGGAGCGCGCCGGGCTCGATGAACTCCGCCTGCTCCTGACCGTTCACCGTGAATTGGAGGGGGACGCGCGCCATGGCTCTTGCTCACCGTTTCAAGAGTCGGGCGAGATGCACCGGCAGAACGTTCGACCGGTACCAGGCGCTCGCAAAGGGATCGGTGGCGGGCTCAGTGCCCTCGCCCGCAACTTTCACAGCAGCGGCGATCGACTGATCGTCAAGCGCATTTCCGTCCAGCGCCTTCTCCACCGCGTGTGCGCGGATCGGCGTCGGCGCCATCGCGCCATAGGCGACGCGCGCGCCTTTGACCTTTCCGCCGGCAAGCGGGAGACACGCCGCGATCGAAAGCACCGACACGCCGTGCGGATGCCGCCGCATCACCTTGACGAAACGGAAGCTTCCCTCCGGCGGCAGCGCGAAGGAGACGCCGGTCACGATCCGCCCCTTCTTGCGGCGGTCCCTCAGGAAGGCATCGAGCGCGAGGCTTTCGCTCTTCTTGCTGTCCTCGGTTGCGACTTCCGCGTCGAGCGCAAGCAGCGCCACCGCGAGGTCGCCGTAGGGCGCGCGGGCGAAGAGGTTGCCACCCACCGTCGCCATGGCGCGCACGGCCGGACCGCCGATCTCCTGCGCAACCTCGTGCAGGAAGCCGAGATCGGCGCGCGCAAGGATGTCGGCCATCGTCACCGCCGCGCCAAGCGTGACGCGGCCACCTTTGACGGCGATCGTGTCGAGCCCCAGGCCGTCGGAGAGCACCAGGCTGCCGATACTGAAATCGCCGGAATTTTGGGCGCGGACGAGAAGCGTTCCGCCACCCAGGAAGCGCGCGTTGGAATCGGCGGCAAGCGCCGCCACCGCGGCTTTGACGGAGTCCGGACGCAGGACGCCCAGCGACATTTTTCCTCCTCAACGGCTTTTCTTCTTTGCGCGGATGTTTGATTATCGATTATCGAGTGTCAATCCTGTTCAGCATTCCACAGGCGGATTTCACGGACTTCGTGCCGAAAAGGTAAGGTGGCACGAATCTCGCCAGAGAATGCCAACGGCTGAAAGTCCGTCGGAGGTCGTTTGGAACTTTCCATCGCAGCGCCGCAAGACGAAGAGCGGCTAGCACATGAGCCGATCGGCGCACGCATTCGCAACGTGCTCCTGCGGCGTATCATCGAAGGCGAATACGCTCCCGGCACGCGGCTCGTGGAGTTGCAGGTCGCACGCGAGTTCGGCGCGAGCCAAGCGCCCGTACGAGACGCCTTGCGCGAGCTCGAAACCGCCGGCCTCGTCACCATCCGCCCGCGTCGCGGTTCCTTCGTGAACGACTATCGCGCCCAAGCGCAGCACGAGATCTACGAAGTGCGCGGCGCGCTGGAGGAGGCGGCGATGCGGCTGGCGCTGCCGCGCCTGCACAAGGACCCGCGCGCGCTCGCCGGTCACCTTGAAGGCATGCGGGAGGCGGCGCGCGCCGACGACCTCGATGGCGTCATCCATCACAGCGTCTGGTTCCACCGTACCGTGTTGCGCGCGGCGGAGAACGAGCTGCTGCTCAAGATGTGGGAATCGCTGCACGTGGAGATCCATTCGCGCAAGACGCTGCTGCAGCCCAACATCGATGCGTTCGCCGTGGCGGAGAGCCACGCACCGATCCTCGCGGCGGTCGAGGCCGGCGACCTGGAGGCCGCCTGCCGGCTCTCACGCGAGCATCAGGAATATTTCGAGCGCCGAGCTTAAGAACCTCACTCTTCGCGCACTCCCGGTCTGCCGCGCCGAGGTCCCATCTCTATTGACAGTAGTGCCTCCCCGCGCGCCATGATTGCGACCGGCTTCTCGGGGAGGTTGCCATGGCCAAGGCGAAAAAGCCGCAGCGCGTTCTCGACGCGCTGCCCGATACGGTCGATTTCCGCGACAAGATGTACGTACCGACGCTTGTCGAGGTCGCTCCGGAAGTCGACATCCAGCGCTATCGCGATCTGAGAATTCCGGTGCTTGACCAGGGGCGCGAGGGCGCCTGCACCGGCTTCGGGCTGGCAACGGTGGTCAACTATCTCCTCAGGACCAGCACCTATGTGCGCGAGCAAGATCAGGTCAGCCCGAAAATGCTCTACGTCATGGCAAAGCGCTACGACGAATGGCCGGGCGAGGACTACGAGGGATCGAGCGCCCGCGGCGCGATGAAGGCCTGGCACAAGCACGGCGTCTGCCTGCTCAAGCATTGGAAGAACAACAGCAAGCTCACGGATATCGACGCCGACATTGCCGCCAACTCCTTGAACCGGCCGCTCGGCGCCTACTTCCGCGTCAACCACAAGGACATCGTCGGCATGCATGCCGCGATCTCCGAAGTCGGCATCCTCTATGCCACCGCCAAAGTCCATCAGGGTTGGATGGACGTCCAAGAGGGTGACACGGAGATCAAATATTCGCCGACGATCGTCGGCGGCCATGCCTTCTCCATCGTCGCCTTCGATCGCGAGGGCTTCTGGATCCAGAATTCCTGGGGACCGCGCTGGGGGAGCGGCGGCCTCGCCCGCGTACGCTATGCCGACTGGCTGCAGAACGGCACCGACGTGTGGGTCGCTCGGCTCGGAGCGCCCGCCGATCTCAGCGCACCGGAAGCCGCCGCGCGCATGCGCGCCGGAGCACCGCGAAGCTATGAGAGCTACGTCTATTCGACACTCCGCCCGCACGTCGTGACCGCCGGAAACGACGGCGCGCTGCGCGACAAGGGGCCCTACGGCCTAACCCCCGACGGTCTGCGCAAGATCGTGCGCGAGCAACTCTCACAAACGGTCTCAACCTGGAAGAAGAAGCGCGTTCTCCTCTATGCGCATGGCGGGCTCGTTCCGGAGAACTCCGCGCTGCAATACGTGGCGAACTACGTTCCCATAGCGCTCGACGCGGAGGTCTATCCGATCGCCTTCATCTGGCGTTCCGACGCCTGGACCACGATCCGCAACATCCTTCAGGACGCGCTCTCGCGGCGCAGGGACGAAGGGCTCTTCGATACCGCCAAGGACTTCATGCTCGATCGGCTCGATGACACGCTGGAGCCGCTGGCGCGCCTCCTCGGCGGAAAGGCCCTCTGGGACGAGATGAAGGAGAACGCCGCGCTGACCGCGTCGCGCGGTAACGGCGCGGCGCGCATGACGGCCAACCACCTTGCCGCTCTCAAGGCCGCGGGCGACATCGACGAGGTGCACCTCGTCGGGCACAGCGCCGGCTCGATCCTGCTCGCGCCGCTCGCCCAGTTCCTCGTGTCGAAAGGTGTGAAGATCAAGAGCCTGTCGCTGTGGGCGCCCGCCTGCACGATGCAGCTCTTCAACGACATCTATCGGCCAATGATCGAGGACGGCGACATCGAAGCCTTCGATCTCGCCACGCTCGACGACGCCACCGAACGGGACGACGATTGCGCCGACATCTATCACAAATCGCTTCTCTATCTCGTCAGTGGCGCTTTCGAGGAAGAAGCTCGCATTCCGCTGATCCGCCCCGACGGAACAGCGCTGCTTGGCCTCGCGAGGGATGTGGAGACCGACATCCGGAAATCGTTCTGGAAGGCGAGCCGCCGCTGGATCGTTGCTCCGGGCGATCCCGACTCCGATGCCCGCCACCATGGCGACTTCGACAATGACGCCGCGACGCTTCTTGCCGCGCTCACGCGGGTGACCGGGAAGGCGGCTTCTGCCACGGCGGAGAGCATGGCGCTTCCGGCTCCCGCAGCGAAGCTGACGCGAAAGCGGCTTCAGCTCGGATTCGGCATGCGCCGCGGAGCATAGAGCCTCGCTCAGCGGTCGAGGCCCGGCAGATAGGGATCGGAGTAGGTCTCCCGCATCTTCTCGCCGATCAGGCAATCGGCAGGCTCTTCCGACGCTGGCCGGGACGATCCCTGCGCGCTGACGTGCGGCCACTTCGAGGATCAGCTTGCGGCGAATCGCCAGCGCGAACGCCGCCCTCTCGCGCACCGGCAAGACGAAGGACCCCGGGCCACCGATGACGCAATCCCTGTAATAGCGCACCAGGTCCGGAGCGGTTGGCGAGGGCCGGATCACGATCGGCAGGCCATTGATGACAATCCCCTGCCCGACCGCATCGTCACGCGCCTCGGTGACGGGAGCGCCGTAATTGTTCGGCCCGTCGCCGGAGATATCGATCGTCCTGCGAATCCCGGAAAAGCCGTTCGCCTCGAAGAGCGCGGCGGAGAAACTGACTGCCGTTGAGATCGACGTGCCGCGGGCAAGGACGAGGGGGCGCACGGTCAGCGCTGCGGCAAAAGCCTCGGCGCTGTCGCGGCCGTCAATCAGTTGCCACGGTACGATGATTTTCTGCCAGTTCCGGCCCGACCACTCGACATAGGTGGCGGCGATCCGCCCGTAATCCCCGGCGAGCACCGCCCGGACGAAATCGGGATGGCGGATCGCCGCGCCGTAGCCGCCGCGCTGAAGCAGGAATTCTTCGCGGTCCATCGATGCGGATACGTCGACTGCGATCACCAGCTCCAGGTCGACCGGAACGAGCCGGTCGCTCGCCTGCCCTCGCGCAGCCGACGCGGCGGAAAACAGGAGCATCAGAACGAGCGCCGTTCGACCCATCATCATCTCCCGAGAGCAGGCCAGGAGTCAGGCGCCACTGTAGCAGCCTTCCGGCCCTAGCCAGAACGCGCGCCATCCGAGCCTGCGCCGACACATGCTTCTTGTTGCATTGCAACATGGCCGCGCTAAGCTGTCTTGGAACGGGCCTGGGGACCTATTTGCCTGGAATCAGCAAAATTCTCGTCGCGAACCGCTCGGAGATCGCCATCCGGGTCTTTCGCGCCGCAAACGAGCTTGGGCTGAAAACCGTCGGAATCTTCTCCGAAGAGGACAAGCTCGCCCTCCACAGATACAAAGCCGACGAGGCCTATCTGATCGGCCGCGGGCCGCATCTGGAAAAGCCGCTCGGACCAATCGAGGCCTACCTTTCGATCCCCGAGATCCTGCGCGTCGCGGAACGCTCCGGCGCGGACGCGATCCATCCCGGCTACGGGCTTCTCTCCGAGAGCCCGGAATTCGCCGAGGCCTGCGCGGCGGCAGGGATCGTCTTCATCGGCCCCTCCCCCGATACGATGCGGCGGCTCGGCAACAAGGTCGCCGCCCGCAACCTCGCCGTCCACGCCGGCGTGCCGGTCATGCCGGCGACCGATCCTCTCCCCGACGATCCGGACAGCTGGAAGCAGCTGGCGGAGGAGATCGGCTACCCGGTGATGCTGAAGGCCTCCTGGGGCGGGGGCGGGCGCGGCATGCGCGTCATCCGCGATGCGGCCGCGCTGGTGCGCGACGTGACGGAGGCGAAGCGCGAGGCGAAGGCCGCCTTCGGCAAGGACGAGGTCTACCTGGAGAAGCTCGTCGAGCGCGCCCGCCATATCGAGGTGCAGATACTCGGCGACACGTTCGGCAACCGCGTTCATCTCTTCGAGCGCGACTGCTCCATCCAGCGCCGCCACCAGAAAGTGGTGGAGCGGGCGCCAGCGCCTTACCTGACGCAGGAACAACGCGACGAGCTTTGCAACTACGCGCTCAGGATCGCCGACAGCGCCGACTATGTCTGCGCCGGCACGGTCGAGTTCCTGCAGGACGCGGAGACGGGAAAATTCTATTTCATCGAGGTCAATCCGCGCATCCAGGTCGAGCACACCGTCACCGAGGAAGTGACGGGGATCGACATCGTCAAGGCGCAGATCCGGATGATCGAGGGCAAGCGCATCGGCGAGCCCGATTCCGGCGTGCCCGCGCAGGAGGCGATCTGGCTGAACGGCCACGCGCTCCAGTGCCGCATCACCACGGAGGATCCGGAGCAGAATTTCATCCCCGATTACGGCCGCATAACCGCCTATCGCGGCGCGACGGGATTCGGCATCCGCCTCGATGGCGGCACCGCCTATTCCGGCGCCGTCATCACCCGCTTCTACGATCCGCTGCTGGAGAAGGTCACCGCCTGGGCGCCGTCGCCCGACGAGGCGATCGCGCGCATGGACCGGGCGCTCCGCGAATTCCGCATCCGCGGCGTCGCCACAAACCTCGCCTTCCTGGAAAACGTCATCGGGCATCCGAGCTTCCGCGACGCGAGCTACACGACGCGCTTCATCGACGAGACTCCGGAGCTGATAACGCTCGTCCGGCGGCGCGATCGCGCGACGAAGCTTCTGAACTACATCGCCGACGTGACGGTGAACGGTCATCCGGAAGCGCGCGGCCGCGCCCGGCCCGACCCGCATGCGCCGAAACCCGTCGCGCCGCTTGTCGACGGCGCGATCGCGGAGGGCACGAAGAACCGCTTCGACCGCGACGGAGCGGAAGCCTTCGCCAAATGGATGCGCGAGGAGCACCGCGTGCTCGTCACCGATACGACGATGCGCGACGCGCACCAGTCTCTGCTCGCGACGCGCATGCGCACGCACGATATCGTCACGATCGCACCGGCCTATACCGCGCTGCTGCCGGAGCTCTTCTCGCTCGAATGCTGGGGCGGCGCGACGTTCGACGTCGCCATGCGGTTCCTGACGGAGGACCCTTGGGAGCGGCTCGCCGGCATCCGCGAGCGTGCGCCGAACATCCTGCTTCAGATGCTGCTGCGCGGCGCAAACGGTGTCGGCTACATGAACTATCCCGACAATGTCGTGCGCTTCTTCGTGGCCCAGGCGGCGGAGGCGGGGATTGATCTCTTCCGCGTCTTCGACTGCCTGAACTGGGTGGAGAACATGCGCGTCGCGATGGACGCGGTGCTGGAATCCGGCAAGCTCTGCGAAGCCGCGATCTGCTACACTGCCGACATCCTCGATCCGACACGGGCGAAATACGACCTCGCCTATTATATCGGGCTCGCCCGCGAGCTGGAAAAGGCGGGCGCCCATATCATCGCGGTCAAGGACATGGCCGGCGTGATGAAGCCGGCAGCGGCACGCCTCCTCTTCGCGGCGCTCCGCCAGGAAGTCTCAACGCCGCTGCACTTCCACACCCACGACACGTCGGGCCTTGCCGCGGCGACGGTGCTTGCGGCGGTCGAGGCGGGCGTCGATGCCATCGACGCGGCGATGGATTCGCTCTCCGGCCTTACCTCGCAGCCGTGCCTCGGCTCTTTGGTGGCGGCGCTCGATCAGACGGATCGCGCCACCGGGCTCGATCTGGAAGCGATCCGCAAGATATCGCTCTATTGGGAAGCCGTGCGCTTCCAGTATGCGGCCTTCGAGAGCGACCTGCGCTCCGGTGCCTCGGAAGTCTACCTGCACGAGATGCCGGGCGGTCAGTTCACCAACTTGAAGGAACAGGCGCGCTCGCTCGGGCTTGAGACGCGCTGGCACGAGGTGGCGCGCGCCTACCACGACGCCAACCTGATGTTCGGCGACATCGTCAAGGTGACGCCCTCCTCCAAGATCGTCGGCGACATGGCGCTGATGATGGTGACGCAGGACCTCTCCGCCGCCGACGTGCTCGACCCGGCGCGCGAGATCGCCTTCCCCGATTCCGTCGTGCAGATGATGAAGGGCGAGCTCGGCCAACCGCCGGGCGGATGGCCGGAAGCGATCCAGAAAAAGGTGCTGAAGGGCGCGGAGCCGATTACGGTTAGGCCGGGCTCGCTGCTCGCGCCGGCCGACCTCGACGCGGAGCGCGCTGCCCTGGACGAAAAACTCGGCGAGGCGGCCGGCGACCGCGCGCTCGCCGCCTATCTCATGTATCCGAAGGTCTTCTCCGACTTCGCGGCGGCGCAGGAAAGCTACGGGCCGACCGAGGTGCTGCCGACTCCGACCTATTTCTACGGCCTGCCGGCAGGCGAAGAGATCGCGGTCGAATTGGAGAAAGGCAAGACGCTGGTCGTGCGCTGCCAGGCGATCGGGGAGACCGACGAGGAAGGCCAGGTACGTGTCTTCTTCGAGCTGAACGGCCAGCCGCGCATCGTCAAGGTGCCCGACCGCGCGCATGGCGCGGCGGCCGGCGCGCGACGGCCGAAGGCGGAACCTGGCAACCCGGCGCATTTGGCGGCGCCGATGCCGGGCGTGATCTCCGGCGTCTCCGTCGCCGCCGGCCAGGAGATCGCGGCAGGCGACGTGCTTCTCTCCATCGAGGCGATGAAGATGGAGACCGCGCTTCACGCCGACCGCGACGGAAAGATCGCCGAGGTGCTGGTCAAGGCCGGCGACCAGATCGACGCGAAGGATTTGCTGTTGAGATTCGAATAGGCGCCGGCCGATTTTGCCTCAGCCCGCGAACATCACTTCGAGCTTGTCGATGCAGCCGCCCCAGCCTTGAAGATGCATGTCGCGCACGGCCTGCGCCGCGAAGCGCTCGTGCGTCAGCACCAGCTCGGTGCCATCGGCATGCGGCAGGAACACCACCCGCACCAGCGTCGGCTCGTGCGGCAACGTGCTCACCGTCCAGGTGTAGACCAGCTCTTCGGGAGCGCGCACGCGCTCGAAGCGTCCGGATATCCAGACAATGGAACCGTCGGTTTCCTTGTTGGCCAGGCGGTACTCGCCGCCTTCGCGAAGATCGACATGCGCCTCCGGACAGGACACGGGACCGGGTCCCCACCACTGCTTCAGTTGCGCCGGCTCCGTCCACGCTGAAAAGACATCTTCGCGCGGTGCTCGGATGACGCGGCTCACGGTGAGTGCTGTCCGCTGCATGCTTCAGCGCCTCGGCTTCTTCTCGACGAATTCAACGAGGCGATCGAGCCTCTGATTCCAGAATCTGCGGTAGCCCGCGATCCACTCCTCGGCCGGCGCAAGCGGCTCCGCGTCGAGCACGCAGGATTGCACATTTCCTTCGCGCGTTCGCCGGATCAGCCCGGCGCGCTCCAACACGAACAGATGCTTGGAGATCGCGTTGAGCGACATCTTGTGCGGCTCGGCGAGTTCCGTCACGCGCGCCGGACCGGCGGTCAGGCTCTGCAAGAGCGCGCGCCGCGTCCGGTTTGAAAGCGCGTGGAAAACCGCGTCGAGGCGTCTCTCTTCGGCAAGCAGCACTGGTCTATCCTCAACCATATGGTTGACGGCTCCGCGAAACCTGCCTATGCAAGCGTCAACCGAATGGTTGACGGATAGAGGCCGGTGCCGGCCATGTCAAACAGGAGCGGTCAAACAGGAGAATGCGCGTGAGCATCCATCAGGAAGTGACGATCGAGGCGAGCCCGGCTGCGGTGTATGGCGTGCTGACCAATTCGGACGAATTCGCCCGTATGACCGGCGGCCGCAAGGCCGACATCGCGAAGGACGTTGGCGGCGCGGTCAGCCTCTTCGGCGGCGACATCGAGGCGCGCAACGTCGAGCTGAAGCCGGGAAAGCGCGTCGTCCAGGCGTGGCGGTCCAAGGCCTGGCCGGACGGCGTCTATTCGATCGTCCGCTTCGAGCTTACGCCCGCCGGAAAAGCGACAAAGCTTGTCTTCGATCAGGCCGGACACCCCGCCGAGGCGGAGGCGATGCTCGAAGGCGGCTGGTCGAAGATGTACTGGGAGCCGATGCAGACAATGCTCGCCGGCAAGTAACATTCGGCGCGGGCTGTTGGACACGGAGCCTGAACGAACCGCTAATAGGTCTCCGCGTAGCGCGCGCATAGCTCTGCGTCGGAAAGATCGGCGACCATCGCGATCTCCGCACGCTTGTGGCGGAGATAGGCGTCGAGATAAGTCGCGCCGAACCAGTCCTTGGCCTCCGGCGTCGCTTCCAGATTGTCGAGCGCCTCGCCGAGCGAGGACGGAAGCGGATGGATGCCGGCCGCTTTTCGCTTGCTCTCGCTCATCGCGGCGACATCGTGCGACGCGGTAAGCGGGAGTTTTTTCTGAATGCCGTCGACACCGGCATGGACCAGTGCGCCGAGCGCGAGATAGGGGCTCGCGGCCGCGTCGGCCGGACGGAACTCCACGTTGAACTGGCGCGCCGCGTCCATGCCGGGGAGATCGAGCACCGGGCAGACGCGAAGGGCCGCCTCGCGGTCGCGCTCGGCGAGATAGGCCCAAGTCGGCGCCCAGCGGTTCGGACGAAGACGAACATAGGAGACGGGCGACGGCGCGGTGACCGCGGCGATCGCAGGCAGATGGTGAAGAACGCCGGCCAGGAAGCTCTGCGCAATCGGTGTCAGCCCGAATAGGCCGGACGGATCGTGCATCGCGGGCTGGCCGGCGCCCTCCTGGAAGCTGAAATGCACATGCACGCCGCTGCCGGCACCGTTCGGATCGACAATCGGCGAGAAGATCGCGCGATTGCCGAGCCGAAAGGCCGCCGCGCGCGCCATCTCGCGCACCTTCACGGCATCGTCCGCCGCCTTGATCCCAAGCGTCGGAGCGGCCGTCACCTCGTATTGGCGACCGCCGAATTCGGGAAGAAAGGTATCCGGCTCGACGCCCGCCCGACGCATCGCGGCGACAAGCGTCTCGCCGAAGCTCCCCTGCCGTCGCCAGGCATCGATGCTGTAAGGCGCGCCCGGCGCATCGGCGACACCGGTATAGACCAGCTCATGCTCAAACGAAGCGAAGAGCTTGAGACCGGCGACGTCGGAAAGCGCCTTCAGGGCGCGGCGCAGGAATTCGCGCGGGCAGCACTCCCAGGGCGTGCCGTCGGTGTTGCGGATATCGCCGACGAAGAAATGCTCCGGCGCGCTGCCGTCGTCGAAATCGACATTGGCCTCCGTCGCCGGATCGGGAACGAGGATCAGATCTCCCGTGGTACCGAATGGCGTATCGGCGATCGGCCCCAGCGCCGATAGCATCGTATTGGTCGGAACCCAGCCGACGCCCTTCTTCATGCGCGACGGGAGCTCACTCGCCGGGAACCCCTTGCCGCGCACGCGCCCCGCGATCTCGCAGGTGCAGACGAAGATCAGTCTCTCGCGTAGCATCGTGCGGCTTAGCCTTTCTGCGGCGGCGCGAAATCCGCGACGAGCTTCGCCATCGTGTCCGCGTCCGCTTCCTTAACGGTGCAAAGGCCTTCCACGACGCCGGCCCGATCGGCCACCGGACGGTTCTGGCTCACCTTCCATTTCCCTTCGATGCTGGCGATCGGAATCTCCAGGCCGACGATGCCCTTGATCTGCGCTTCGACAAAGGCCGGAGGCGCATCGCTCACCGCCCACGGTTCCGGCCGCCCGCCTTCATGCGTCGCCGTCAGCGCGGCGATCTGGGCGGCAAGCCAGTCGCGATCCTCGATCGCGCGCATGCGGCCACGCACCTGCACGGTCACGTAGTTCCAGGTCGGGACGACCTTTCCGTGCTCGCGCTTCGCGGCATACCAGGCGGGCGAGATGTAGTGCTCGACGCCCTGGAAAATGACCAGCGCCTCCACCTCGGGGTCGAAATCGCGCCATTGCGGATTGGCGCGCGCAATGTGGCCTCGGAGCCTGCCGTTCGGGGCGGGCTCCGCGTCGAGCAGAAACGGAACGAGGTTGGCGGAAAGCCCGCCTGCGCCATAAGTCACGAGCGCGCCCAGCGGATGGGCGCGAATCAGCGCATGCTGCACGTCGAGGCGATCCTCGCGGTGATGCGGCGGCTGATACATCGGCTTTGTAAGACCCTGGTTAGTTTGAACCAAAACTAAGTTGCGGCACCCGCGATTTCATTGCATCTTGCCGCCGCAACGGTCCAGACGCTTCCATGCGTGCAAGATGTGCGCCGAGAAGCACCCACCGTTCGCCAATCGCGCCAGGGGCCAAATGGACCGACGAACCGACCCGGACGAAACCGTGCTCGCGCCCGACAACGAGGCGATCCCGGCCCCCGCGGAAATCCAGCTCGGGGTGCTCGACGACTATATCGGCTTCCACCTGCGCCAGGCGCAGAATGCCTCCTTCAAGGCGTTCAAGCGGCAGACGGGCGACCCGGAACTGAGGCCGGGCTGGTTCGCGGTCCTGGCGCTGATCGACGTCAATCCGGGGATCACGCCGATTCTGCTCAGCCGGGCGAGCGGACGCGACAAGTCGACCCTGACCCCCATCCTGCGCGATCTGACGCATCGCCACCTCATTCGCCGCTTTCCGGTCGTCGGCGACAAGCGCAGCTACGGGCTGGCGCTGACGCCGGCTGGCAAGGAGAAGCTCAAGGCTCTCGCCGCGCACGCCGCGATTCACGACCGCAAGCTCGACGAGATCGCCGGCCCAAAGAAGGCGGAGCTGCTCAGCCTGCTGCGCCGCATCGGCGCGCTGCTCGACTAGCATCGGCGCAAAGCGGAGTTTCAATGTACACGGCCGGCACGGCATTTCTGGAAGCGCTGAACGAAGCGGGCGTCACCCATATCTTCGCCAATCTCGGTAGCGACCATCCGGCGATCGTGGAAGCAATCGCCGAGGCGAAGGTTTCCGGCCGCGCGATTCCCACCGTCGTCACCTGCCCGAACGAGATGGTGGCGATGAGCATCGCGCACGGCTTCGCGCAGGTTTCGGGCACGCCGCAGGCGGTGCTCGTGCATGTCGAATGCGGCACGCAGGCGCTCGGCGGCGCGGTTCATAACGCCGCCAAGGGCCGCGCGCCGATGCTTGTCTTCGCCGGCGCATCGCCTTTCACGCAGGAGGGCGAGCTTCCCGGCAGCCGCAACGAGTTCATCCATTGGCTCCAGGACGTGCCGGATCAGCGCGGCATCGTGCGCAACTACATGAAATACGACAACGAGATCCGGAGCGGACGGAACATCAAGCAGATCGTGCATCGCGCGCTGCAGATCGCGGAGAGCGACCCGAAGGGGCCGGTCTATCTGATGGCCGCTCGGGAAGTGCTGGAGGAAGCCGTCGCGCCGGTCGCGATCGACATGGCGCACTGGCGCCCGGTCGCGCCGGCGGCCCTTCCCCCCGACGCAGCTCCGGCGATCGTCGCCGCGCTCGCCAAGGCGAAGCGGCCGCTCGTCGTGACCTCCTACCTCGGGCGCAATCCGGCAGCTGTGGACGTGCTCGCGCGTTTCTGCGAGCGGCTCGGAATCGGCGTGCTGGAATCGGTGCCGAGCGCGATGAACTTCCCGCACGGCAGTCCTCTTCACCAAGGAAGCCAATGGAACCAGCAGCGGCAGAACCCGCTGCTTGAGGCGGCCGACGTCATCCTCGTCATCGACAGCGACGTGCCGTGGATTCCGACGGTCAACCGGCCGCGCGAAGGCGCCGCCATCTTCCATATCGACGTCGATCCGTTGAAGGAGAACATGCCGCTCTGGTACATCCCGGCGGTGCGATCGTACCGCGCCGACGCTGCGACGGCGCTCGGCCAACTGAACGCCGCGCTCGCAGAAGCGAAGCTCGACGCGCAAGCCATCGAGGCGCGGCGTCGACACTTCTCCGATCTGAGCCGCAAGCGCGCCTCCGATCTGGCGGCGCTTGAAAGGCCTAACGGCGACATGGCGAGCCCGGAATATCTCACCGCCTGCATCCGCAAGCACGTCGACGACGACACGATCGCGATGAACGAGGGCATCACCAGCTACCACACGATCTTCGACCATCTCGGCATGCGCAGGCCCGGCTCGATCTTCGCGTCGGGCGGCAGCTCGCTCGGCTGGGCCGGCGGTGCCGCGATCGGCGCCAAGCTCGCTGCGCCGGAGAAGACGGTGATGTCGCTGACCGGCGACGGCTCCTACATGTTCTCCGTGCCGTCCACCGTGCACTGGATGGCGCGCCACTACGAAACGCCGTTCCTGCAGGTCGTCTACAACAATCGCGGCTGGAAGGCGCCGAAGTCCTCGACGCTCGCGGTCCATCCCGACGGCTACGCGAGCCGCGCCAACGATATCGGCGTCGCCTTCGATCCGCCGCCAGACTATTCGGGGATCGCCGCGGCAGCGGGTGGCGCCTTCGCGCGCAAGGTGGAGCGGGCGGAAGACGTGGAGGACGCGCTCGAAGCGGCGATGCACGCGGTCCGGAACGAGAAGCGCGCCGCTGTGCTCGACGTCTGGCTGCCGCACCTTTGAACGATGCCCGGTCAAACGGGCGGGACGCGGAATGAGGATGCGAACGCAGGTCGCAATTGTCGGCGCCGGCCCTTCCGGGCTGCTGCTTTCTCGACTCCTGCTCAGAGCGGGAATCGAGAACGTCGTTCTGGAGCGGCGAAGCGCGGAATACGTGCTCGGCCGCATACGCGCCGGCGTGCTGGAAATGGGAACCGTTGCGCTCCTCGACGAGGCCGGCGTGGGCGCGCGGATGCATCGCGAAGGGATCGTCCACGAAGGAATCGGGATCGCCTTCCGGGGAAGCCGCCACCGCATCGACCTCGCCGATCTGACGGGCGGCAAGTCGGTGATGATCTACGGCCAGACGGAGATGACGCGCGACCTGATGGACGCGCTTGCAGCCGACGGTCACGCGCCGCGCTACGACGCAGAGGTCGTCGCCATCGAGGACTTCGACGGTGCAAGTCCCGTCGTGCGTTATCGCGAGGACGGCGAGGAGAGATCGCTCACCTGCGAATATGTCGCCGGCTGCGACGGTTATCACGGCGTTGCCCGCAAATCCGTGCCGCAGCACGCCTTCCAGACCTTCGAGCGCATCTATCCCTTCGGCTGGCTCGGCGTGCTGTCGGAGACGGTGCCGGTCTCCGAGGAGCTGATCTACGCCAACCACGAGCGTGGCTTCGCGCTCTGCTCGATGCGGACGCACCATCTCTCACGCTATTACGTACAGTGCTCGCTCGACGATCGTGTCGAGGACTGGCCGGACGAGCAATTCTGGGACGAGTTGCGTCGCCGCATCGATCCGCCGGCAGCAGAGGTTCTGGAGACCGGCCCCGCGATCGAGAAGAGCATCGCGCCGCTTCGAAGCTTCGTCGCGGAGCCGATCCGCTTCGGAAAACTCTTTCTCGCCGGCGACGCCGCTCACATCGTCCCGCCGACCGGCGCCAAGGGGCTGAACCTCGCCGCATCCGACGTGCGCTTTCTCGCACATGCATTGATCGAGCTTTATCACGAGCGCTCGTCCGCCGCGCTCGATGCCTATTCCGGGGCTTGCCTGGGGCGGGTCTGGAAGGCGGAGCGCTTCTCCTGGTGGATGACCTCGCTGCTGCATCTCTTTCCCGAGACCGGTGCGTTCGGGCGCAAGATACAGCTCGCCGAGCTCGACTATCTCAGCGGCTCGCGCGCCGCACAGACCGCGCTTGCGGAGAATTATGTCGGCCTGCCGTTCGAATAGGAGACTACGCAGCTCTCAATATCGTCGTCATTGCCGGGCTTGACCCGGCAATCCATTCCGTCGCGGTCGGGATTGTCGGCGCCATCACGGAGTGGATGCCCGGATCAAGTCCTGGCATGACGACGGTGGGAACGTGCGGCCGTTAGACTTTCCGCCGCTGCGCGTTCCAGAAGCGCTCAAGGTTTTCAACGAGCGCCGGGCTGAAGTGGCAATAGGCCTGCTCGCGCGCATAGACGGAGAAGTAGCGGCGGAAGAGATCGAGCGGCTCCTGGCCGACACGGAAGGCGCGCCGGTTGCCGACGGCGCCGACCTGGCCGGAATTCGTCAGCCCCTCGACGACACGCCCGATCGCGGCGTCCATCTCCTGCGGCGCGGCAATCTCATCGCAGATCATTCGCCCTTCGGGGCTGTCGCAGGGCAGCCGCCTCTGGTACTGGATCGCCTGCCGTGCGATCCGGTCGCCGACGAAGCGCGGCAGACGGAGATTGGCGCCGCCCGGGATGATCCCCTCCTTACGCGCCGGCAGCGTCATGTAGGCGTCGGAGGCGGCAAGCACGTAGTCGACGACGAGGAGAAGCTGGCAATGGCCGCCGATCGCGAAGGTGTCGAGCACGGCGATCCACGGCTTCTCGATGCCGCGGCCGTTCACGTCGTCGGGGAGCCAGTCGGGCAAGGCGACGCCGCGAAGAAGCTTGTGCACGTAGCCGAGGTCGCGCTCCAGGAACCAGAGGAACGGAATCTCGCCGCGATAAAGCCGTGTCAGGTTGATGCCGGCGCCAAAGACGCGGCGTCCGGCATATTTCGGGTTCTCGACCACTCCGCCGCGCATCACGGCGATGGAGCTATCGGGATCGAGGATCGCCGCATCGACCGCGATCTCGGTCAGATCGAGCGTGTCTTCGTCCTCCGCGTTCAGGAAACGCGGATGGTGCGAGGTGAGATGGATCGCCGGACCTTCGCGCTTCAGGCTGACCGGGCCGAGGTGGAGCGCGCCGGTCTTCGCCAGCGTCCTCAGCGCATCGGCGCTCTCCGGCCGCGGCAGCAGCATCGCGTGGCAGAGATGCTCGCCTGAGGTCTTGTCGGCGAGGACATGCGCGAGGAAGATCCCCTGATCGATCTCGACCCCCTCCTTGTCGCCTTGCTTCAGGCCGGCCTCCGCCGCGACCTCATCGCGCGTCGGGACGAGGCCCGGATAGGCTTCAGCCGCGGCATAGACCAGCTCTTCCAGGCGCAGGAATCGCGTGCGGCGGCGCGTGACGATGTCGTAGATCGAGGAAGCATGCGCCTTCAGGAATCGCTCGCGGCTGTCGCGCGCCTGCGCGAGAATCGTCTCGGCCGCCGTCGCCTCGGCCGCGTTGCGGCGCGGCTTCGCCGGCAGCGCGGAAAGAAGCGCCTTCGACTGCGCCCAGAATTTTGCGAAGCGCGGCTGCTCGTTCCAGACCGCCGCATCGGGCGGGAACGCCGACCGCCATTCCGCCACCGCCGACTCCGAAAGACCGGCTCCGACCAGGCGCGCGCGCTCTTCCGCCGTCAGCCGCAACGCCGCTTCGTCCTGCATCGCGCTTGCCTCTTCCCTCAGTTCTTCGGCCTCAGATCGCGAACGCGCTTCGCCTTCCCAGCCGAGCGCTCGATCGTGCCGGGCGGCTCGACGACGACGCGTGCCGTGACACCGAGTCGGTCCTTGATTCTGCGCTCGGTCTCCAGAGCCGCAACGCGCCACGGGGCCGCATCCATTCCCGCCTCTGGCCCCGTCTCCGGCCGCGGCTCTACATGCACGGTGAGCGCATCGAGACGGTTCGGGCGGCTGACCTCGATCAGATAGTGCGGGGCAAGCCGCGGGTCCTCGCAAATCAGCGTCTCGATCTGCGAGGGGAAGAGATTGACGCCGCGCACGATCAGCATGTCGTCGGTGCGTCCGGCGATCCGCGCGATGCGACGCATCGCAAGGTCGGCCGGAGGAAGAAGCCGGGTGCGGTCGCGCGTGCGATAGCGGATCACCGGCATCCCTTCTTTCGTCAGCGTAGTGAGCACGAGTTCACCCTCCTCGCCCTCGGCGAGCGGGACACCGGTCTCAGGATCGACGATCTCAGGCAGGAAATGATCCTCCCAGATCGTGAGCGCCCCCTTGTCGCCGACGCGTTCCTGCCCAACGCCCGGCCCCATCACTTCCGACAGGCCGTAGGAATCGAACGCCTCGGCCCCGAGCGACGCCTCGATCTCGGCGCGAAGCGTCTCCGACGCAGGCTCCGCCCCGAAGATCGCTAATCGCAATCCCGCCTCGCCCGCGCTGCTCCCCTGCCGCGCCAGTTCGTCGGCGATGACAAGAAGATAGGACGGCGTCGCCATCAGCACCGAGGGTCTGAGTTCGCGGATAAGCTGCACCTGCCGCTCGGTCGCGCCGCCGCTCACCGGCAGCACCGTCGCGCCGAGCCTTTCCGCTCCGGCGTGCCAGCCGAGACCGCCGGTGAAGAGCCCGTAGCCGAAGGCATTGTGGACGAGATCGCCGCGCCGGCCGCCCGCCGCCGCCAGGCAGCGCGCCATCAGGCCGGACCAGGTGTCGAGGTCGCCGGCCGTATAGCCGACCAGGGTCGGTCTGCCCGTCGTTCCGCTTGACACATGGATGCGCGCCATCGCCTCGCGCGGCGCGGTGAACATCCCGAACGGATAGCCCTCCCGCAGATCGTGTTTGGTCGTGAACGGAAGCGCCGAGATATCCTCCACCGACCGCACGTCCTCAGGCAACAGTCCGGCGTCCTTGAAGACGCGCCGATAGTGCGGGACAGTGTCGAATACGTGCTTCAGCGTCGCCTTGAGCCGCTGAAGCTGCACGACACGCAGTTCCTCCGCATCCAGGTGCGGCGGCAGATACGGCCTCTCCGGCGCGAGCTGCATCCGATCCTCCCGTGGCCGCTCCAAATCAGGGCGGCGCTCTCCTGCACGCTCCCGGCGCGGCGTTGGAGGGACAATACTGTCTAGTTTGTAACAAAACTATCTGGACAGACCGGGCCCTCTTTCCGCATGATCGCGCCAAGAAGCGCGACGCAGCGCTCGGCTTTTGCGTATGCTCACGCAAGACGCCAAAACGCAAAACACCGTCGGAGGTAAACGCCAATGCTCTCACGCAGAAGATTCCTAAGCTCGGCGGCCGCGACCGTCGCTGCCCCGGCCGTTCTGAGAAGCGCCTGGGCGCAAAGTCCGGAATTCACGCTGAAGCTCCACCATCTGCTCGGGCCGAAATCGCCGGCACAGGTGATGATGCTGCAGCCCTTCGCCGACCGCATCCTGAAGGACTCCGACGGTCGTGTGAAGATCGACATCTACCCGGCCATGTCGCTCGGCGGTGCGCCGCCCCAGCTCTTCCGTCAGGCCGTGGACGGCGTCGTCGATATCGTGTGGACGGTGAACGGCTACACGCCGGGCCTCTTTCAGCGCTCGGAGGTGTTCGAGCTGCCGACGATCTTCAAGAACAACGTCGCGGCGACCAACCTCGCCATGCGCGACATGTTCGACGACCACCTCGCGGAGGAATACAAGGACGTTCACGTTCTTTGGCTGCATGTGCATGCCGGTCAGGCAATCCACATGGCCGATAAGCTGGTGCGCAAGCCCTCCGATTTCGAGGGACTGAAGATCCGCGTGCCCGGTCCGACCGGCACCGCCGTCATCGAGCAGCTCGGCGCGACGCCGGTCAACATGCCGGTTCCCGACATGCCGCAGGCATTGGCGACGCACGTCGTCGACGGCGCGCTCGTCCCGTGGGAGATCGCTCCGCCGCTCAAGCTCTACGACGTCACCAAGTATGACATCGAGGGCAAGGACAAGTGGCGGCTCGGCACCACGACGTTCCAGGTCTCGATGAACAACGGAACCTGGGAGAAGCTCCCCGACGACCTGAAGGACGTGTTCAACAACGCCACCGGCGCCGACTGGTGGAAGCAGGTGGGCGATATCTGGCGGCTCGACGACGACGAGGCGCTCAAGATCATCATCGCCCAGGGCAACGAGTACGTGGAGCTGACGCAGGAGGAGACCGACGCGTTCGAAACGGCGCTCGCGCCGGTCGTCGATCGCTGGGTCAAGGAACGGTCGGGGGCTATCGATGCGGCCGGGCTTGTTGACGCTGCCAAGGCTGCCATCGCAAAACATAGTGCATGAGCTTTGCCTATCATGACGACGAGGGCGGGATCTCCAGGTCCCGCCCCGCTCCTTTGCGCCCCCCCTGGCTCCGACTTCTCAGAACGATAATCCGCTATTGGGCGCTCATCGGCGGCTTCATCCTGGTCGGACTAATGCTGATGACCGCCGCAAGCACGTTCTCCAACCTATTGTTCGACAAGCCGTTTCAAGGCGACTACGAGATGATGAAGCATTTCGTCGCCATCGCCATCTTCTGCTTCCTCCCCTATTGCCAGCTGACCGGCGCCAACGTGACGGTCGACATCTTCACGGAGCGCGCCAGCGAGCGCGCGAAAGCGGCGATGCTCGCCTTCTCCTCGCTGTTCGCCATCATTTTCGCGGTGGTGCTTTTCAAGCAGATGTATCTCGGCCTCGACAGCTACCTCCAGTATCGCGAGACAACCGCGGCGCTGCACATCCCGCTGTGGACGGCTTTCCCGCCGGCGCTGGTTTCGCTCGCGCTGCTCTTGATAGCGGCCGTGCTGACCCTGATCGAAGGGGTAGAGGGCATGCGCCGGCCCCCCTCGCCCGCGTCGAATAAGCCGAGCGGATAGAAGCAAGGCGATGGAAACCAGTTTCCTGGTCGGGCTTGTCGGGCTGCTCGCCCTTCTCGCGCTGATCGCGATCCGTGTTCCGATCGCCTACACGATGATCCTGGTCGGCGTCGTCGGCACGTCTTTTCAATCGGGCCCGACCATCGTCCTCTATCAGTTGAAGGACCTCGCCTACTCGCAGTTCTCCAATTACGACCTGTCGGTGCTGCCGATGTTCATCCTGATGGGAAGCCTCGCGGCACGTTGCGGCTTGAGCCAGGACATGTTCCGCGGCGCCGATGCCTGGCTCGGCCGCTTCCGTGGCGGCGTCGCGATGGCGGCGGTCGCGGCTTGCGGCGGTTTCGGCGCGGTATGCGGCTCCTCGACCGCCACCGCGTCCACCATGGGCATTGTCGCCCTCCCCGAGCTCCGCCGCTACAATTACTCGCCGTCGCTTGCGACCGGCACGATTGCCGCCGGAGGCACGCTCGGCATCCTGATCCCGCCTTCAGTGGTGCTGATCGTCTACGCCATCATCGTTGAGACGAATATCGTCACGCTCTTCGAGGCAGCGCTCCTTCCCGGCATCCTCGCCGTCTTCATGTTCCTCGCCACGATCTCCATCTATGTCCGGCTGTTCCCGGAGAGCGGGCCGAAGGGGCGTGCCGTCTCGCGTCAGGAGTTCATCTCCGCCAGCATCGCGGTGATCCCGATCGCGATCATCTTCGCGATCGTGATCGGCGGCATTTATGGCGGGCTCTACAATCCGACGCCGGCCGGCGCGGTCGGCGTCTTCCTCGTCGCGCTCTACGGATACGGCCGCAGGCGGCTCTCGCTCCACGACACAATCGACGCGCTTTTCGAGACCGCCCGCACCAGCGGCATGATCTACCTGATCCTGCTCGGCGCGGCACTTCTCTCCATCTTCATGGCGCGTGCCGGCGTGCCGCAGGCGGCCGCCGCTCTCCTGCAGAACAGCGGCCTGCCGCCGCTCGGCATCCTCGTCGTCATCATCGTCATGTTCATCATCCTCGGCATGCTGATGGACAGCCTGTCGATGATCATTCTGGCGATCCCGTTCTTCTGGCCGATGGTGTCGGGCCTCGATTTCGGTATGTCGGACAACGACCTGAAGATCTGGTTCGGCATCATCGCGCTGGTCGTCGTCGAGCTCGGCCTGATCACGCCGCCTGTCGGCCTCAACGTCTTCATCATCAACTCGCAGGCGCCCGACGTGCCGATGCGCGAGACGTTCAAGGGCGTAGTGCCGTTTTTCCTCTCCGAGATCGTGCGCGTGACACTGCTCGTCGCTTTTCCGGCGATCACGCTGGCGCTTCCGCACCTACTCACATAGCGGCAAGCATTGACGCCGGCTCACGGCGGTTTTTTCTACTGCGACTGCACTTCGCGCGAGCCCACGTCCTCTGCCGCCGGCGTCTCGCCCGGCTGGAGAAGCCAGCCGAATGCGACGACCGCAAGCAGGCTGCCGAGAAGCTCCGCGACGATGAAGGCCGGAACGTCGAGCGGCCTGATTCCGGAGAACGTGTCGGAGAAGGCGCGCGCGATCGCCACGGCCGGGTTGGCGAAGGAGGTCGAAGCGGTGAACCAGTAAGCGGCGGTGATATAGAGTCCGACCAGCCAGGCGATCGCCTCGGCGCGGAACCTGAGCCCGCCGAGGATGACGCCGACCAGGCCGAAGGCGGCGACCACCTCGGCGAACCATTGCCCTGGCCCCGTGCGGATATGCGTCGACGCCTGCAGCAGGGGCAGCTCGAACATGAGATGAGCGGCAAGCGTGCCGGCGATGCCGCCTACGATCTGGGCGGCGACATAGGCCGCGCCTTCCGCCGAATCGATGCTCCCCTTGAGCCGCATCGCGAAGGTCACCGCGGGATTGAAATGCGCGCCGGAGACCGGGCCGAGCACGGTGATAAGAACGACGAGGATGGCCCCGGTCGGCAGCGTGTTGCCGAGCAGCGCCAGAGCGGTGTCGTCGGTCAGCCGCTGCGCCATCACGCCCGAGCCGACGACGGTACCGACCAGGAAGGCGGTGCCGACCGCCTCCGCGGCGAGCCGGCGCGCGAGGCTGAACGTTTCGACGGCCGCCGTCACGCCCGCACCGTCATATCAATGGCGCCACGCCGGCCGACGCGATTCCTCACGCTTGCTCCTTCACAGAGGCCTCACGGCGCGAGCCGATGTCGTCGAGATGCTTCTGCAGCGCGAGCCGGTCGAGGCTCTTAAGCGGCAGGCTGGTGAAGACGGAGATGCGGTTGGTCAGCATGCGGCAGGTATCGGCGAAGGCGGCGCGCTTGATCGCCTCCGATCCTTCCACCGCGGCCGGATCGGGAACGCCCCAATGCGCCGTCATCGGCTGGCCGGGCCAGATCGGGCAGGCCTCGGCCGCCGCGTCGTCGCAGACGGTGAAGACGAAATCCATCTTCGGCGCACCGGGCACGGCGAACTCGTCCCAGCTCTTGGAGCGCAGACCGTCGGTCACGTAGTTCAGGTTGCGCAGAAGGTCGATCGCGTAAGGATGCACGGCGCCCTTCGGATGCGAGCCCGCCGAATAGGCTTTGAACCGCCCGACGCCGTAACGGTTCAGGATCGATTCCGCGATGATCGAGCGGGCGGAATTGCCGGTGCACAGAAACAGGACATTGTAGACGTGTTCAGCCATGGACGTCCTCCCTCGACGTTCGGCACGCCTTGAGCGTGTCGAGAAGCGGCGCACACACTTCCGCGCGACCGCCGCAGCAATCCTTGACGAGATAGGCGGCGAGCGCGCCGAAACGCTCAAGCTTTGCCGTGTAATTGATGACACGGCTGTGACGCTCCGCCTCCACCAGACCGGCGCGCGCGAGCACCGCGAGATGCGTCGACATCGTGTTGTGCGGGACGGCGAGACGCCGCGCGACCTCGCCGGCCGCAAGCCCCTCCGGCGCGTGCCGCACGAGGAGGCGGAAGGCGTCGAGCCGCGTCGGCTGCGCCAAAGCGGCGAGCGCCAGCAGCGCCTGTTCCTGGTCTATTTCCATATGTCGAGACTGCCCGACATGTGGAAATGAGTCAACGAGGCCCGGCCTGGCCAAGGCTGCGCCCTCGCCTCCCGCGCTTGGCCGTTCCCACCCGATCAAGACGACGGGCGACCGATGCATAACCCCACGGCTAGCGACAGCAAACGGCTGATGCTATTGGAAGAATTCCAGTTCTCGGAGATCGATCGAAGGGGCCTTTGCGCTTCCTTGGCATTCGAACCAGGCAAGAGGATTGGCTCGATCTTTGCATCCGGCCCGGCAGGCGCCGGGAAGAGAGGTGTCGATGGGCGGGAGTGCGTTGAGCTTCTTCAGAACTCTCAACCAGGAGCGCATCGTATTTGTCATCAGCGTGCTCGTCTTCGCTGCCGCGGCGTTCGGTCTTTCGGGATTCCTGACCGCCGCGAACCTGATCGCCATCGTCCGCTCGATCGCCGTTCTCGGCATCCTCGCGCTCGGCATGTCGGTGGTGATCATCGGACGCGGCATCGATCTGTCGATGGTGGCGATCATGGCGATGTCGGTCGCCTGGTACCTGCAGCTCCTCGGCAGCGGCATGCCCGACCAGGCGGCGCTGGCGCTGGTGCTCGGCGGTGTGCTCGCCATTGGTCTTCTGAACGGATTCCTCGTCGCCTATGCCGAAGTTCCCGCGATCTTCGTCACGCTTGCTTCCGGCTCGTTCGTCTTCGGCTATGTCCGCTCACAGCTGATCCCTTCCGATGCGGTACCGGTGCCTGAGGGTCACTGGGTTGAGATATTGGGAGGCGTGCGCTTCGTGGGTGTGCCGATAGAGGTCTTCCTCTTCGCGGCGCTGGCGGCTGCGATGTTCGTATTCCTGCGCTTCACCAAATGGGGCCGTTACGTCTACTACGCCGGCGACAATCCGGTGGCGGCACGCAATATGGGAATCCCCGTCCGGCCGATGCTGGTGCTGCGCTACGTTCTGTCGGCGCTGACTGCCTTTGCCGCGGGGCTGCTGACGGCGGCAAGCCTGCACTCGATCAATACCCGCGTGGTCAACTCCACGTTGCTCTACGACATCGTCCTGGTGGCCGTAATCGGCGGCATCGGCCTGTCGGGAGGCAAGGGCGGCGTTCGCAACGTTCTCGTCGGGGCGGCGCTGATCGGCATCCTGCTGAACGTCATGACGATCATCGACATCTCGGTGCTCTACCAGAACCTTATCAAGTCAACTATCCTGCTGTTCGCGATCATCGTCGACGGCCTTCTCAACCCGCGCGACGAACAGACCGCCCAGCAAGGAGACATCTGAGCTCCACACAATCCGACCGATTGTAGCGGTCCAAAGGAGAGGACAGGACTATGAAGCTGACGAGTACTTTTCTGGCGGCCGCCTTCGTGGCGTCGGCCACGGCCTTCACCACGCTTCCCGCCTCCGCCGAGATGATGGACCCGACGCCGGAGGCGTACGCCAAGGCGCTCGAAGGCAAGCGCGTCGTGATGGTGCCGATGGCGATGGGCTTCGACCTGGCGCAAGGCTGGGCCGCCATCCTGCAACGCGAAGTCACCGCCTTCGGCGGCGTCTTCGAGACGCGCGACCCGAACTGGAGCGTCGAAGCCGGCGCGCAGGCGCTGACGGAAGCGATTGCCTCCGACCCGAAGCCCGACGTCCTGGTCGTGATGTCGCCCGACCTGAACTCCTACTCCAAGATCATGAAGAAGGCGCAGGACGCGGGCATCTACGTGCTCCTGATCGACAACCCCGCCAACTTCAAGGCCGACGCCTATCTCGGCGGCGACTGGACCCAGCTCGGCCGGCTTGAGGCCGAAGCCGCGGTGAAAGGCTGCGGCGAAGGCTCCTCGAAGAAGATCGGCCTGGTGCAAGGCGACGAGACCAACGCGACGAGCCTCTTCCAGTACGACGGGATCATGGACGTGCTTTCGAAGCACCCCGACTTCGAGGTCGTGGCCAAGCCCGACTCCAACTGGGACGCGACGACCTCGCGCAACGTGACGACCACCATGCTCCAGCAGCATCCGGACGTCTGCGCCATCATCGACTTCTGGGATGGTGACGCGACCGGCGCCGCTGCGGCGATCCGCGATGCCGGCAAGGAAGATCAGGTCTTCCTGGTCACGACCGGCGGCGGCGAGAAGACCGCCGACTGCGAGATGATCGAGAACGGCACTTATAGCGCCGTGGTCATGACGGAGCTCGCGCAGGAAAGCTACAACATGGTCACGATGATCAAATACCTGCTGCAGAGCGGACAGCCGGCGGGCACCTCGTCGGCCGTCATCTACACGCTGCTCCACGCGACGACGAAGGACAACATGCGCCCCGACAGCTGCTGGGACCTGAAGGCGCTACAGGCCATGGCCGAAGACAAGTAAGCCTCTGTTCTCGAACCGGGACGGCCGGGTTTTTCCGGCCGTCTCTCTCCCCTGACCGGATGGATGCCTGATGACCCTCCGCGAGCGACTGCAGGCCTCGCGCTACAATCTCATTCCAGATCACGTCATCGGGGAGATACTGACCAAGCGCTGGACCGACAACGCGATCCCCTTCATCGCGCTTGTCATTACCGTCGCCACCTTCGGCAGCGTCATCCCGGGCTTCTTCAAGCTCTATTCCCTGCAGGAATCGACCCGCCAGCTCGGCGAGTTCAGCCTCGTCGTCACCGGCATGACGGTTGTGATGCTGGGTGGGGGGATCGACCTCTCGGTCGGATCGATCTTCGCTTTGTCGGCCTTTGCCGCGGTCTCGACCTTCTTCATCTTTGAGCAGCCGGTCTGGCTGGCGCTTGCCGCTTCGCTCGCTACCGGCCTCGCCTTCGGCGCGATCAACGGCTACCTGATCGGCGTTCTGAGGCTCAGGGCCTTCATCACGACGCTGGTGACTTTCATCATCGGCCGCGCCGGATACGACATTCTCGTCGTTTCCTTCGGCTCGAAGGTCCAGCTCTCGATGGCGTCGTCGGATGCCTGGGATTTCATCGGCGACGGCACGTTCCTCGGCGTCTCCATTCCCGTGCTGGCGGCGATCGTGCTCGCGATCGTGACGCACGTCGCGCTCACACGCTCGCGCCCCGGCTGGCATGTGCTGGCCGTCGGTGGCTCGCGCCGCTCCGCCCACAATTCCGGCATCCGTGTACGCCAGACGGTATTCCTCACCTATGTCTTTTCAGGCCTTTGTTCCGCCGCGGCCGGCTTCCTGATCGCCACGCGGCTGAGCGGCGCCGGCCCCGGTACGGGCCAGGGGCTGGAGATCCTCGCGCTCACCGCCGCCGTCGTCGGAGGCAACAGCCTCGGTGGCGGACGCGGGTCGGTCGTCAAAGGAGTGATGGGCGCCGTCATCGTGCTGGTGATGACCAACGGCCTGATCCGGCTTGGCTACGGCACCGGGACGAACCAGATGGTGCTCGGCATCCTGCTCGCCGTCGCCGTCACCATCGACATCCGCTGGCTCAAGAACCGCCACAAGGTGCTGAACGAGGTCTATGTCGCGCCGGTCTATCTGCGCATGGGCGAGACGCAGTCGGCGGCGCCGGGCTCCGGCACGCCCTATGAGCTCAACAACCGCCTTTCGGAAGCCGATCCGATCGGCCTTGGCGAGCTTGAAGGCCCGGAGGACGTCATCCTCGACCGCGAGGATCACCTCTATTGCGGCACGCGGCACGGAGAGATCGTGCGCTTCTTCGCACCCGACTATGAACGCTCCGAGGTCTTCGCCCATATCGGCGGGTTCCCGCTCGGGCTCGCCTTCGATCGCGACGGCAATCTGCTCTCGTGCGTGGGTGCGATGGGGCTCTATTCGATCTCGCCCGATCGAGAGGTGAAGAAGCTTTCCGCCGAGACGCGGCGGTCGCTCGCCTCCATCATGGACGACGCCCGGCTGCGCGACCCCAACGATCTCGACATCGCGCCCGACGGCAAAGTGTACTTCACCGACTCAACCAAGCGCTACGACGCCCACGATTGGGCGCTCGATTCGATCGAGAACCGGCCGACCGGGCGGCTCCTCGTCTATGACCCGAAGGACGACAGCACCCGCACGCTTCTTGACGGCTACCGCTACACCAATGGCGTCTGCATGGCGCACGACAACAAGTCGCTGTTCTTCTGCGAGAGCTGGGCCTGCCGCATTCACCGCTATTGGCTGGAAGGACCGAAAGCGGGCACCGCCGAATGCGTGATCCGCGACATGCCGGGTTATCCCGACAACGTAAACCGCGCCTCCGACGGCGCCTACTGGATGGCGTGGCTTGGCATGCGCACACCGTCCTTCGATCTCTCACTTCGCCATCCGGGGATGCGTAAGCGCATGGCGCGGCGGCTGCCGCAGGACGAATGGCTGTTTCCGAACATCAACACCGGCGGCGTGGTGAAGTTCGATGACCGCGGCGAGATCGTCGCGACGCTCGGGGACCTGTCCGGCCTGGCGCATCCGATGGTGACATCAATGCGCGAGCACAAGGGCTTCCTCTATATCGGCGGCATCCTGAACAACCGCGTCGGCCGCTACCGGATCGAGGGCGCCGATCCGACCTGGACGGCGAACGATTCCTATTGGGGGCCGCGGCCATGATCCTCAATCCGATCCTCGACTTCCTTCGCGGGCGGGCGATCACCGTTCCGCCGCTCGACGGCGCCTTCCGCGCCGACACGGCGCTCGACGACGCTTCGGTCTTCGCCGAGCTGCCGTACGCCGACAATCTCTGCCGGGCGGGCGAGCAGTTGTTGGCCTCGAGCGGAACCGACGTCTACGCCCTTGCCGAACGCGAGGCGCCGAGGTTGGTTGAAGCCTTCGCGGCCGAGGTCACCGCGCTCGCCGCCGGAGCCGACGGAACGCTCGCGGTGGCGCTCGACGACGGGTCGCTCATCGAGGGCGGCAGACCGGTGGCGCTGCCCGACGGTGTCGGCTGCATTACCGCGCTCGCCTACGCCCAAGACGGCACGCTGTGGCTCGCCAACGGCTCCGACCGGCATCGCGCCTCGGACTGGGTTGCGGACTTCATGGAGAAGAACGCCGCGGGTTCAGTCTGGCGGCGTGCGCCGGGCGGCGCGTTCGCGCAGATGGCCTCGGGCCTGCAATGGCCCTACGGGCTCTTGCCGGATGCCGGAGGCGTGATCGTCAGCGAAAGCTGGCGCCGCCGCCTAGTGCGGGTCGACAGCGGCGGGGTCGAACTCGTGCTCAGCCACATTCCCGGCTATCCGGCCCGCCTCTCGCCCGCCGCCGATGGGGGAGCGTGGCTTGCGATCTTCGCGCCGTGTAACCGGCTGATCGAGCTGGTGCTGCAGGAGACGCAGTATCGCCGCGACATGATGGCGGAAGTGCCGCGCGAGTTCTGGATCGCGCCGGCACTCTCATCGGGTGAGAGCTTCCTGGAGCCGCTGCAATGCGGTGGAATCCGCACCATGGGCGTCCACAAGGCCTGGGCGCCGAGCCGATCATACGGTCTCGTCGTGCGGCTCGGCCCCGATTACACACCGCTCACCAGCATGCACAGCCGCGCCGACGGCCGCCGGCACGGCACGACATGCGCGATCGAGGCGGATGGGCGGCTTCTGGTCGCCTCGAAGGGCGGCCATTGCATCGTGGTGCCGGAGCTCCCGCGATGAACACGATCGTGCGCATGGAGAAGATCACCAAGATCTATCGCAGCGTGCCCGCCGTGAAGGACCTGGATTTCGATCTCTCCGAAGGCGAGATCCACGCGCTTGTCGGTGAGAACGGCGCGGGCAAGTCGACCCTCACCAAGATCATGGCGGGCGCCGTCGAAGCGACCTCCGGCCGGATGATCTATCAGGGCCACGAAACGCGCTTCGCCTCGCCCCACGAGGCCCTGCAAGCCGGCATCGCCATGGTGTTCCAGGAGACGAGCCTCGTCCCCTCCATGTCGGTCGCGCAGAACCTTTATCTCGGCTCGGAAAATTTTCTGAACCGGCTGAGCGGCACCTACATCTCCGCCCAGCAGTTCCTGCAATCGCTGAACTTCCCGGTCGACCCGACCGCCATGGTGGAATCGCTCGGCGCCGCGAAGCGCCAGATGGTTGAGATCGCCCGTGCCGTCCACCACGACGCCAAGGTGATCATCTTCGACGAACCCACCGCGTCGCTGACCCCGGAGGAAAAACGTCACTTCTTCGCGCTTCTCCGCCGCCTGAAGGCACGCGGCGTGTCGGTTGTCTTCATCAGCCACGCTTTGGAAGAAGCGCTGCTGATCTCCGACCGCATCACCATCCTGCGCGACGGCGAACTGGCGGCGACCGGCGACACGTCCGAGTTCGACCGGGAGAAGATCATCGCGGCGATGGTCGGCCGCACGCTCTCCGGCGCGCTCTATCGCAAGCGCGACGCAGAACATCTGCGCAAGCCCGGACGCAAGGTCCTGTCCGTGCAGGACATCTCGATGGGCACGATGGTGCGGAACACCTCCTTTTCGGTCTTCGAGGGGCAGGTCACCGGCGTCTTCGGGCTGATCGGCTCGGGCCGCACCGAGACGCTCAAGATCGTCGCCGGCATCTACAAGCGCGACTTCCTGCGCGGCGGCACCATCACGCTCGATGACAAGCCGGTGCGCTACTACACACCGACGGAAGCGGTGAGAGACGGCGTCGCCTACGTCACCGAGGACCGGAAGTCGGAGGGCATTTTCGAGACGATGTCGATCGGCGAGAACCTCTTCGGCGGGCTTCTCGCGGCGGGGCGCGAACAAGGTCTCGTCGTGCGTGCCCGCGCCATCCGCGACCTTGCCGAACAATGGACGGGCCGGCTGAACATCAAGGCGATCAACGCCGACGCACGCGTCGTGGAGCTCTCCGGGGGTAACCAGCAGAAGGTCGTGATCGGCAAGGGGCTGATCCAGAGGCCGCGCCTCGTCATCTTCGACGAGCCGACGCGCGGCGTGGACGTGGCCGCGATCGCGGAAATCCATGAGATCATCAACGATCTCGCCGACCGGGGCCTCGCGGTGGTGATGATCTCCTCCTATTTGCCGGAGATCATGAACCTTTCCGACCGCATCCTGGTCTGCCGACAGGGGCGGATCGTGGAGGAGCTCTCGCCCGTCGAGGCGACCGAGGAGAAGATCATGTATGCCGCAGTGCACTAGGGCGCGGACGAAAACTGATCGGACATTTAAGGGAGTACGAGATGGCGACCGTGAAGCTCTTGAGCGACGCCGAGGCGGCGGCAGTCCCCGCCGTGAAAGCCGTGTTCGACGACATCCGCGCCACGCGCAAGACTGACTTCATCAACAACTTCTGGCGCGGGCTGGCGAATGACCCGGTCACGCTGAAGCGGACCTGGGAGAGCTTGAAGGCGGTGATGACCGGCGAGACCGCCCTCCCGCCGGTGGTCCAGGAGATGATCTATATCGCCGTCTCGACCGCCAATAGCTGCGCCTATTGCATCCACTCCCACACCGCCGCCGCGCGGGCCAAGGGCATGACAGACGCCGAGCACGCCGAGCTCCTGGCGATCATCGGGCTTGCCGCGCAGACGAACCATCTGGTGACGGCGATGCAGATCCCGGTCGACGACGCTTTCTTCGTGAAGTGAGAGACGACAGGCACGCCGCCAGCCGCCCGGCCCACGCGTCGATCCCTTCCGCGGTCTCCAGAAGGTCCTGGCGGATTTCGACAAGCACGGCAGGGAGATCGCGATCATCGCCATGAATCGGCACGGTATAGTCGGTGTCGCGGGCGACGTCGTAGGGCACGTTCGCGCCGACATTGAGCGCGGCGTCGTCGCAGAGGCCGGCGATGATCGCCTCGCCGAATAGGCGCGCGTTGCCGTAGAGGAGACCCGCATGCCACGGGCGCGGCACGCCGTGGAAGATCGGCGTGAAGCTGTGGATGGCGACGATATGGGTTGGCCGCTTCAGTTCGCGACGCAGGTCGAGATGCGCGCTGACGCGTTCATGAAACGGATGGAAGACGCGAGACGCGCGACGCTCGGCTTCGGCGGCATCGATGCCCGCGTTGCCCGGAATGTCGGTGTTCTCGGAGCGGACAGGGATGCTCGTCTCCACACCGATCGGGCGGTTCAGGTCAATGAGGAGCCGGGAATACGTCCCGAGAAAAGCCGGCGCGTCGATCAGCGCCGACAGCTTTCGGGCGACCTCGCCTGCACCGATGTCCCATGCGATGTGGCGGGTGAGGTCCGAGCCTGCGAGGCCGAGCCGCCGGTACTCCGAGGGGATGTGGTTCGACGCGTGCTCGCACAAGAGGACGATGTCGGACGCTCCGGCCTCGTTCAGCAGCTCAAGCGGCTCCGGCCAGTCACTCGCTGATGTCACGCGCGTTTACCCAAGGCTTCAAACCGGGTGACGACCGAGTGGGTATCCGCCAGCCAGCAATAGCCGCCGAAGGCGGCAAGGGCGCCCTCGTGGCGTTCCGGCGTGGGCGCCGCGCAGGCGTCGCCGACGCAGGTGACGAGATAGCCGCGGTCGGCCGCGTCGCGCACCGCCATGTCGACGCACTGGTCGGTCACGATCCCGGCGACGACCAGAAAGCGGATGCCGATATTCTTGAGCAGGTAGTCGATGTTGGTCGAATTGAAGACGCCCGAGGATGACTTCGGCAGCAGGATCTCGTCGCCCTGCGGCGCCAGCGCGGGAACCGGCAGGCCCTCCGGCTGGCGGGGTGTGATCAGGATCGGCGTCATCTTGTGATCGAGCGAGCGGTCGCGGCCGTCTTCGGTGAGGCTCTGGATGATCGTGTGAATGACCTCCACTCCGTTGGCGCGGGCGGCGGCGAGCAGGCGAACCTGGTTCGGGATCGTGCGCTTGGACGTCTCCTGATAGAAATAGTGATCGGGCCCGCGTTCGGGATGCGCGGGATCGAGCCCCGGCTCCAACCATATGCGCTGCATGTCGATCAGAAGGAGCGCCGTCTCGCCGGCGCGATAGGGCGCGTCGCGCCCCGGAACCGTCCCCGTCACTTCGTCAGCTCCCGTCGTATGCGTTCGGGTAACTGCTCTGTCAGTATTGGCCCTCGTCGACAAGGTCCGCGCCGATGCGGCGCGCGGCGTTGCGGATATGCTTCGACATTGCGTCGCGCGACTTCGCCGGCGAGCCGGACGCGATCGCTTCGTAGATTGCCACGTGCTCGTCGATCGTGATGTCGACGATTTCCTGCACCGATGGGTAGCGGGCGCGTGTCTCGAAAATGCCGAGCCTCACCTGCTCGGAAAGGAAGCTGATCACCATCACGATATAGGGATTGCCCGTCGCCTGGGCGACGTTGCGATGGAACTCCACGTCGGCGTCGATGCCGGCCCCCTCCCACCGTTCGGCTTTGCGCATGTCTTCGAGCGACTTGGCGATCGTCTCAAGCTGCTGCGAGGTACGCCGCGCCGCAGCGAGCCCGGCGGAACGCACCTCCAGAAGCGCGCGCAGCTCGAAGAGGTTTTGGAACGCGAAGCGGTCGGTCAGCGTCTCCGCGTCGAAGCGCAGGGTCGGAGTGCCCGAGGCGCGCACGACGAAGGCGCCGACCCCCTGGCGCGACTGCACGATACCGTCGGAACGCAGTCGCGAAATCGCCTCGCGCACGACGTTGCGGCTCACCCCCATGCGTTCCGCCATCGCCGCTTCGGTGGGCAGCTTGTCGCCGGGCTTCAGGCGGCCTTCGACGATCTCCTGCAGGATTTCCGACGCGATCCGCGAAGGCAGATGCGGCGTGCGTCCGAGCGTCCCGAGCTTCAAGCCGTCCATGGCGTCTCCATCCCCGTCGGGGTCCGGTCGAACAATCGCCCGGGGCTCATGTGACCGGCGGGATCAAGGGCGGATTTGAGCCCGCGCATGAGATCAAGGCGGGTGGGATCGATGCGGCGCAAGAAGGCCCCTCGCTTCTTCCTTCCGATACCGTGCTCGGCGCTGATGGAGCCACCAAGCCGGTCAACGATGTCATAGATCGCCTCCTCACAACCGTCGAGAAACGTTACAACTTCGCCGGGCGGCATTTCCTGCGGCGGGACGACGTTCAAATGAACGTTACCGTCGCCGATATGGCCGTAGACGAACGATCTTGCCGCCCCGTTTAAGGCGCGAATCGCGGCCTCGGCCTCGGCGATGAAAGCGGGGATCGCGGAGATCGGCACCGATACGTCTGTGCGCAGATGCCGACCGCGCTGCACCTGCCATTCGATCACCCCTTCCCGAAAGCGCCAGAAGCCGGCCGCCTGCGCGCTGCTTGCCGCGACGGCGCCGGTTTCAAGCGCACCCTCCTCGATGCGTGCTTCCAGGAAGCGATCGAGCACGGCGCGAAGGTCGACCAGCGCGCTCGTCGCCGCTTCCAGAATGACATAGACCGGCGTCGCCGGTTGGAACGGCTCCCGCAGATCGGCAAACGCGTCCATCGCCGCGATCATGCCGTCCCGCATCATGAGCTCGTAGGCGGTGAGCAGGTCGCCGAGGTCGCGGCGCGCGCTGCCGAACAGTTTGACGGCGTCTTCCACCGAGCGGCAGCCGAGCAAGGCCGTCTCCGTCTGCGTCGGCCGCGGCGACAGCTTGAGCACTGCGGCCGTCACGATGCCGAGCGTGCCCTCCGAGCCGATGAACACCTGTTTCAGGTCGTAGCCTGTATTGTTCTTCCGCAGCCCGCGCATGTCTTCGAAGACGCGTCCGTCGGGCAGCACGACCTCAAGCCCGAGAACGAGGTCGCGCATCATTCCGTAGCGCAGGACGTTCAGCCCGCCCGCATTCGTCCCGATATTGCCGCCGATCTGGCAGCTCCCCTGGGCGCCAAGTGAAAGCGGAAAGAAGAGGTCGGCGTCTTCCGCCGCGGCGTGCACGTTTTCCAGGATGCAGCCCGCCTCCACCACCATCGAGAAGTCCACCGGATCGATGCGGCGCACACGGTTCATCCGCTCCAGACTGACGATCACCTCCTCGCCCGCTTCCGAGGGCGTCGCGCCGTTCACCAAACCCGTGTGACCGCCCTGCGGGACGACCGGAACCGCGGCTGCGGCGCAGCGACGCACGATCTCCGCCACCTCGGCGGTCGAACGTGGACGCACCACGAGGCGCGCCCGACCCAGATGGTCGCCAGACCAGTCCCTTTGATAGCGGGCGAAGGCATCCCCCTCGCGCAGAACCCCGCCGGGGCCAAGTAGCGCATCGAGATCGTCAAGCGTCTTTGGCGCCTCCGCGTCCATTGGCTTCGCGTCCCTCCCATTCGCGCCGGTGGGCCCGGCTTCGCTTCGCCCGACGACCGCATTTCGTTATGCGATACGATTTCAGGGTTGTCCTACAATAGGATCATGTTACATTGACTGGCAAGAAGTGCTGTGCGGAAAGCCGGCCGGGTTGAGGGGGAGGACGCAATGTTCGTGACAGCGGAGGGCGACAAGCTCCTCGTCATCGACGGGCATGTGCATTTTTGGGACGCGCGGCCGGAGAACCGTCGCAACCGCTACGGCCTCACCTTCATCGAGAGTTTTTGGGGATCGCATGTCGGCATGACGCCGGCCGACCAGCGCTGGGACTACGACAGGTTCCTCTATTACGGCGTGGAAGGCGCGGCGAAGGACCTCTTTGAGGACGGCTATGTCGATTACGCCGTCATGCTTCCCACCAACCTGCATGACTTCTACGTCAACGGCTTCAACACGACGGAGCAATGCTCCGCCTTCAAGGACGCCTATCCCGACAAGGTCATCCTGAACGGCCGCTGCGATCCGCGCGAGGGTGCGCGCGGCCTCGACCGGCTTGAGCGCGATCACGAGCGTTGGGGCTTCACCGGCGTCAAGATCTACACCGCCGAATGGAACGGCGTCTCCAAGGGCTACACGCTGCGCGACCCGTTCGTTGCGCCCTACATGGAGAAGTGCATCGAGCTCGGCATAAAGAACGTCCACATCCACAAAGGGCCGACGATCCATCCGCTCAATCTCGACGCGTTCGACGTGCGCGACGTGGATTATGTGGCGACCGATTTCCCCACGCTGAACTTCATCGTCGACCATTGCGGCATGCCGCGCATCGACGACTTCTGCTGGATCGCGGGCCAGGAGCCAAACGTCTATGGCGGGCTCGCCCTGATCCCCTCCTTCATTCACGCGCGGCCGAAATATTTCGCTCAGATGCTTGCCGACCTGCTCTGGTTCCTCGGGCCGGACCGGCTTCTCTTCGGCACCGATTACGGCATCACCAGCCCGAAATGGATCGTCGAGAAGTTCATGGACTTCCAGTTCAACGACGAGCTGGCGCAAGAGGCGGGCACGCAGCTCACACTGGATGTGAAGCGCAAGATTCTTGGCCTGAATGCCGCGAAGCTCTACGATCTGGAGGTCGATCAGGCCTTCCTCTGCGAGGCGGACAAGACCGCCGCCAAGGAGCAGGGCCATGCTGCGGCCTGACGGCGGCGAAGTCTGCGCCCCCATGGGCGCAGAGGCGAAGCGCCAGGCGGTCCTCGCCTGTCTCGACGGCGTCATGGATCCGGAGCTCGACCAGTCGGTCGCGGAGATGGGCTTCGTGCACCGGATCGACGTCGACGGCTCCCTGGTCGCAATCGATTTTCGACTTCCGACGTTCTGGTGCTCGGCCAATTTCGCGTTCCTCATGGCGGAGGACATGCGCGTCGCCGTTGAGGGCCTCGACTGGGTGACGAAAGCCGAGATCGCGCTCGTCGACCACTTCGCCGCGAACGCGATCAATCGCGGCGTCGCGGAGAACCTTCCCTTCTCCGCGGTCTTCGCCGACGAGGCGAACGGCAACCTCGCCGCAATCCGCCGCACCTTCCGTGAGAAGGCCTATCTCGGCCGCCAGGAGGCGTTGCTGCGGCCGCTCGTGCGCAAGAGCGGCGTCGAGGCGGCTCTCTCGCTGAGGGTGGAAGACCTGTCGGCGCTGTGCGAATCCGCCGACACGGAGATCGCCGCCGCGGCCCGCCGCTATGTCGCGGCGCGTCGGCACGACGGCGGCCGCGCCGATGCCGATGCGCCGGCCTTCACCGATCTGGACGGAAATCCGATCCTGCCGGCGCGCTACGCAGCGCATCTGCGCGAGATACGCAGCGTGCGCGGCGCGGCGCAGGCCAACGCCGAGATGTGCCGGATGTATCTCGCGGCTCGCTATGCCGAGGACACGTCTGTCGAAACTTTGGAGAAGAAACGGGAGACGAGCGCATGAGCGCAGAGCCGCAGGGCGCGTCGGACGAAAAATTCCAGCTCATGCACACGATGGTGCGCGTGAAGGACCTCGACAAGTCGCTCGATTTCTACACGCGCCTGCTCGGAATGCAGCTTTTGAGAAAAATGGACTTTCCCGAAGGGAAGTTCACGCTCGCCTTCGTCGGATACGGCCCGGAAGAGACGCACGCCGTCATCGAGCTCACCCACAACTGGGACCAGGCTAAGCCCTACGATCTCGGCAGTGGCTACGGCCACATCGCGCTCGGCGTGCGCGATATCCACGGCATCTGCGCGGAGCTTGAAAAGGCCGGCGCCAACATTCCGCGCAAGCCGGGCCCGATGAAGCACGGCACGACGCACATCGCCTTCGTTGAAGACCCCGACGGCTACAAGATCGAGCTGATCGATCTCGATACCCGCGACTGAAGCCGGGGGCGAAACCAGGAACGTCTGAACGAGCAAAGAAAGGCGCGCAGTTTCATCGACGCGCCTCATTGAGGAAGGAGACCTCGGATGAAAGGCTTGAGAAAGTGGTGGGCCGGTATCGCGATCGCGGCCGGAGCGGCAAGCTTCGCCGCGGCGGCGCATGCCGACGATTTCACGCTGGATTCAATTCCGGAGATCAAGAACAAGTCGCCGATCAACGTGGCGCTTGAGGCCGGCGGCGCAGCCGACCTGATCATCCCCTATCTGCAGCGTTTCGCCGAGAAGACCGGCGTGCCGGTCACCTCCGAATCGATGGTCTTCGCGACCCTCTATTCCAAGGAGGTCGTGGAACTGCAGGGCGGCACCGGCGCCTACGACCTGGTGGTGACGGAAACCTCCTGGACCAACGAATGGCAGGATTTCCTTCATCCGATGGAGGACCTTGCCGCGCAGTACGATCCGGACGGCGTGGAGGGCTTCCGCAAATACATGGCCGGACAGGACAAGGGCATCCTGCGCATGGCCTCCACGCGCGACGGAACCCTCGTCGGCGTGCCCTACTACACCTACACGCAGATCTCGATCTATCGGAAGGATCTCTTCGAGGACCCGACCGAGACGGCCGCCTTCAAGGCGAAATACGGCTACGATCTCGCGCCTGCCAAGGACTTCAAGCAACTGCGCGACCAGGCGGAGTTCTTTACCCGCAAGAAGGGTGAGATGCTGAGGGGCGAGCCGCTGGATCACGATTTCTACGGCGTCTCGCTGATGGCCGGCCGCTTCCCGCACGTGCAGGACGAGCTGACGGCGATGCTGTGGGGCGACCAGGGGCGCTGGGGCCGCAAGGTGACGGACGGCGACGGCAAGGTCACCGGCTTCAAGCTCGAAGACGCCGACATGCAGAAGCTTCAGACTGCCTTCACGCAGTACCAGGAGCTGATGCCCTACGCGCCTCCCGGCACAGAAAACGCCTTCTGGGACTTCGCCACCGCGCAGTTCGTCGAGGGCAACACGGCGATCATGCCCTTCATGTACAACTCGCTATGGAACTGGGCGTCGGACGTGAAGAAGAAGGTACCGGGTGCGGTGGCGGACGCGGCGCCGGTCATCGGCGTGCGGCCCTATACGGGAGCCTTCCATTTCGCCCCGAGCCGCGACTCGCGCAATCCCGAGGCGTCGTATTGGCTGCTGAAATATATCGGCTCCTACGCGACGCAGAAGGAGATGGCGGAGCAGGGCTGGTGTTCCGCACGGCGCGACTCCATCGAGGCCGCGGTCGCGGAAGCGGACGACTCCGATGCCTCCTACAAGGCCTTCGGATGGATCAAGCCGACCATCGAGACCTGGGACGCGCAGCTTCCCGACGTCGATTCCTACCTGCACTTCAACTCGAAGGCGTTCGGTAAGCTCTACGAAGAGATGACCATCATCGGTCATGAGAACGCGACCAAAGTGAAGTCGCCCGCCGAGTCCGTCGAGGCCTGGCAGGCCGCCTTCAACCGGCTTCAGGGTCGGTTCGACGACGCCGGGGTCGCGGAGTAGCGCCGGCAATACCTGCGCGGGCGGCGGGGATCCCTCCCCTCCCCGTCGCCCCTTTTTGACTTGAAGCGCGTTCCTGCAGGAAGTCACCGATGGCGGACGTCACCATCAGCGCAACCGAAGTTGCCGCGCGCCCGAAACGGCTGCGTTCGATCCTGAACGGCGACGGAACGACGAAGTGGCTGCTGGCGGCGCCGCTCATCCTCTTCCTGATGGCGTTCATGGTCTACCCGACGGTGTTCTCCCTCTATATCTCGTTCACCGACTACATCATGCGCGGCGCCCCGGGATTCGTCGGTCTCGACAACTACCGCCGTCTGCTCCACGACCCCGTCTTCTGGTCGGCCCTCGAGCGCACGGTCTTCGTCCTCGTCGTGTCGATCGCGCTGGAGCTGATCATCGGCTTCGCCTTCGCGATCCTTCTCAATCGTGATTTCCGCGGCCAGAACCTGATCAAGGGCCTGTGCTTCATTCCGCTGCTTCTGTCGCCGCTCGCGATGTCGCTGATGTGGAACTACATGCTTCACATCCAGTTCGGCGTGGTGAACCTGGCGCTGAACTCCATCGGGCTGAGTTCCGTCCCGTTCCTCTCGAGCCCGAAGCTCGCCATCTACACGATCATCTTCATCTCGGTGTGGCAGTGGGCGCCGTTCTCGATCTTCGTGCTCCTCGCCGGCATGCGCGGATTGCCGCGCGACCAGTTCGAGGCGGCGCAGGTCGACGGCGCATCGCACATTCGGGTGTTCTTCAAGCTGACGCTGCCGATGCTGAAGCCGCTGATCATCATCATCGTGCTGCTGCGCACGATGTGGCTCCTGCGTCTCTTCGATCCGCTCTACGGAACGACCCGCGGCGGTCTCGACACCGAGCTCTTCGACTGGATGATCTATCGCGTTTCGTTCGTCACTTTCGACGTCGGACAGGGCGCCGCGGACGCGCTCTTCGCACTCTACGTCACGCTCATCATCTGCCTGCTCATGTACAAGCGCCTCATGAAGGCGATGGAGGGCTGATCGATGCGCCGCGTTCTTTTCTGGCTGGCGATCGCCTTCATGCTCTTCGCATTCTTGTTCCCGGTCTTCTGGGTCTACATCACCTCGTTCAAGGGCCCTGAGGACATTTTCGGGACCGGTCTTGTCTTCGAGCCGACGCTCTACAATTACCGCTATCTCATCGAGGTGCGGCCTTCGGCCGGAGAACTCATCAATTCCGTCATCGTCTCGGTGGCGAGCACCGCGATCGTCATGCTGATCTCGATCCCCGCGGCCTACAGCTTCGCCCGCTTCAACACGGGCAACGGCCACCTTCTTTTCATCACGATCTCCACCCGCATGTTCCCCGGCGTCGTGGCGGCAATTCCGTTCTTCCTCCTCTATCGGGACCTGCATCTTCTCGACACGCATCTCGGGCTGACGCTGCTCTACGTCTATTTCAACATGTCGTTCGCCACGTTCCTGCTCTACGGGTTCTTCAAGGAGATACCGGCGAGCCTTGAGCACGCGGCGATGCTCGACGGCTACGACCGCGTCACCATTCTGCGGAAGATTGTCTTCCCGCTGATCAAGCCGGGGATCGCGATCACGACGACGTTCTGCCTGATCTGGTCATGGAACGAGTTCCTCTACGCGTTCCTGTTCACACGCCGCGTCGCACGCACGGTTTCAGTCGGCCTTTCCACCTTCTGGGGCTCCGTGGAGATCCAGTGGGGGCCGATGGCGGCGCTGATGGGGATCGCCATCCTGCCTACGCTCGTCGCCGCGTGGCTGATGCAGCGGCACATCATCCGCGGTCTCACCTTCGGCGCGGTCAAGGGATAGTCGCATGGACGCCGTCGAGCGGCTCTTCTGGAGCCTCGCCATCTTCTTCGGACTGCACTTCGTCTGGCTCGGGTTCATCGAGGACTTCGTGCCGATGCCTTACGGCTCGGCGCTTGCGGCGATCCTGGCGCTGTTCTTCTTCTTCCGCGGCTACCGCTATTTCGAGCCGAAGGAGGCGCGCCGGTCATGAGTGCGATCGTCTTCGCGCACGTCACCAAGCGCTACGGCGACACCGTCGCGCTCAACGACGTCTCCTTCGAATGCCGCGACAGCGAGTTCTTCACGCTTTTCGGCCCCTCCGGGGCAGGCAAGACGACGACGCTTGAGCTGATCGCCGGCATCAAGACCGACTACGAGGGCTCCATCCTGATGGACGGGCGGCCGCTTGAAGGCGTGCCCATCCAAGAGCGCAACGTCGCCATGGCGTTTGAGAACTACGCGCTCTATCCGCACATGACGGTGGGTGAGAACATCGCCTTCCCCCTGCGTTCGCCGCGTGCCCGCAGACGCAGCGAGAGCGAGATCGCCGCGCGCGTGCAGAAGGCCGCCGACGAGCTTGGCATCGGGCAGCTCCTCGACCGCAATCCGGTGCAGCTCTCCGGCGGACAGAAGCAGCGCGTCAGTCTGGCGCGCGCGCTGGTGCGCGAGCCCGCTGCCTATCTACTCGACGAGCCTATCGCGCATCTCGACGCGAAGCTTCGCACCGTCGCTCGCGCAAATCTAAAGGAGATGGCGAACCGTCTCGGCACTACCATCCTCTATGTCACCCACGACTACCGGGAGGCGCTCGGCCTTTCCGACCGGGTGATGGTGCTGCGCGAAGGCCGGGTGGAACAGATTGGCACGCCGCGCGAGATCTATGACGCGCCGGCAACCGACTATGTCGCGCACCTTGTCGGCGATCCGGTGATGAACCTCGTCGACGGCGCGATCCACGAGGAAGACGGACGGCTCGTCTTCCGTGGCGACGGCATCCATGTCAACCCGGCGGCGCAGGCGGAAGCGCGCCTGAGAGAGCTCCTGAAGGGTGGCGAGCGGTCGATCCGTCTCGGCATCCGTCCCGCCGATATTGGTGTCACCGCGAACGCGGACGAAGGCGATGTCGCGCTGCCGCTTTACGGGCTGGAGCACACGGCGCACCACATGATCGCGAATTTCGAGCTCGGCGAGGGCATCGTCGCGGCAAAAATCCTGCCGACCGAGGGGCTTTCCATCGGCCAGCGGCTCGGCCTCTCCTTCGATATGGAGCATGCCCACTATTTCACGAAGACGTTCGATATCAGCAAGTGAGGGCGCCAACGTGAGCACGCTTCAATTGCGCAATGTCACCAAACGCTACGGCGCCGTCGTTGCGGTGGACAATGCGAATTTCAAGGCCGACAACGGCGAGTTCCTCGCTCTTCTCGGCCCGTCCGGCTGTGGCAAGAGTTCCACGATGCGCATGATCGCCGGGCTTGAGGCGATCTCCGACGGCGACATCCTGATCGACGACCAGAGGGTCAACGAGCGCAAGCCGCGCGAGCGCAACGTGGCGCTCGCCTTCGAATCCTACGCGCTCTACACGCCGCTCACCGTGTACGAGAACCTCGCTTTTCCGCTCCGCAACGGGAAGGCCAACGAGACGGAGATCGACCGACGCGTCCGCAGTATTGCCGAGCAGTTCGAGCTGACGGAGCTCCTCGACCGCAAGCCGGCGCATCTATCCGGCGGCCAGAGCCAGCGCGTCAGCTTGGCGCGCGCTCTGATCCGCAAGCCCCGAGTGCTTCTTCTCGACGAGCCGCTGTCGCATCTCGACCACCGGCTGCGCGTGCTTCTGCGGGCGCGCATCCGGCACATACACGACACGAGCGGCGGCACGCCGACCGTCTACGTCACGCACGACCAGGAGGAAGCGGTCTCGCTCGCCGACCGCATCATCGTGATGAACCACGCCGTCATCCAGCAGATCGGCACTTTCGAGGATTTGTTGGAGCGACCGGCGAACCAGTTCGTCGCCGGCTTCGTTGGCGATCCTGCCATGAACATGCTCGACGCGACCGTTGAGGGCGAAGGCAGGCTGAAAGTCGGCGGCGTCGAGCTCAACCTGCCGGAGGCGGCGCGCTCGCGAGCCTGGCCGAAAAGCGGAAAGGTCGTGCTCGGCGTCAGGCCCGAGCGTCTTTCGATCGTGCCCGCGGGCGCAAATACGCTGCGCGGCGAAGTCCTTGTCGACGAGTTCCAGGGCGACCGCTCGATCGTCACCGCCAATCTCAGCGGCGTGCACGTCAAATGCGTCGCGCCGAAGGTGACGGGCTTCCGCCCGGGCGAGGCGGTTGCGTTCGCGATCGATGCGAACCATATCAGCCTCTTCGATCCCGACACAACCGAGGCGCTCTGAGAGGCGGGCGCGCGACAGGGCCCTTGCGGTGTCGTCCGAGACGCCATCCAGCATTTTCATCAAAGGACAATTTCCCCGCACAGGCGCGACGCTCGCCGGCATCAAATCAGCGCCCAGGCGGCACAGCCTATGGAGCCGTGCGCTTGAAGAAGCTGAGAAGCGCTGCCTTGAACTCCCGCACGTAAGACTCGCGTGACTCCGATTTGGACGTGATTTTGACCAGCACTGCCTGCGGAATCATCCCGGCAAGCGCTTCGGCATAAGCAAAGGGATGGACATAGTCGCGGTCGGTCCCGATTACCAAGACCGGCACCTTCAGCCGTTGCAAGTCGGCGGCAGTTACGCCAGGCCCGTCCGCCGAGATGCGGGTGAGGAGCGCGCTAAGAATATTCGGGTTCGCGCGCGTGAAGAAGCCGCGCAAGGAAGCAAGGTTGTCGGGAGCCGTCTGCTCGAACTCTTTCGCGATCGCACTACGATTGAACGCTTCGAGGGCTTTGACGGGGCTGTTGCTGCCTAGAAGCTCGCCCACGTATGCGTTTGGCTGCATATTCTGAGGCGCGGCATCGAGCAGCCAGGCAGGCCGTGCAATCACAAGCGCCTTGACGAGCTCGGGTCGTCGTACCGCAAGCATGAGGGAAATAGCCGCACCCATCGAGATCCCGCCAAGGCTTACCGGGGCGGGCAATGTCTGCTCGATGAACGAGCCGAGGTCGTCCGAAAACTGCGCCAATGAGAAGGCGCTGACGGCCCCCGCCTCAGACCGCCCGTGCCCGCGACATTCGAGCGTGATCCGCCGGAAGCCGGTGTCGTCGGGAAAGACCTCCGCGGTCTGGCCGGCGTCGCCGCCGAGCCCGTGTTGAAAGACGAACGGCGCGCCCGCGCCGCCGGCATCGACGACGTTCAGCGCCACATCCTTCACCCGAAACATCTACGGGCTGGCCTCGATTTTCTTTCGCAGGAAACGGGCGACCCCCGGGGCATCACGGGCCGTCAGGCCGTGCGTGATCACGGCGCCTGCAAATCCCGCGTTCCGCAGGCCTGCGATATAGCTGCCGAAGTCAATGACTCCGGCCCCGGCGACGGCAACGCTGCCGTCGGAATTGCGGTCCTTGGCGTGTGCGAGGACGATGGAATCGCGCAGCAGATGAATTGCTTCAGCGATGACCTCGCGACTTGGTCTCAAAACTTCGGTCTCGAAGAGATTGGCCGCATCGAAGACGACCTTGATGCGACTGCTGCGAAGGGTGTCGATCAGAGTCCGCGCCTTGCGGGCAGAGCTGACAACGTTCGCGAGCTCAGGCTCGACCCCCAACGTAACGTCGTACCTCTCCGCGAGAGGAAGCAGGATCTGGAACTCGCGGATCATTTCGTCCCAGGCTGCCGGCGTGTCGTTGTCGGGGTGATGGCGCCATTGATCCGCGGCATCACGGCTGCCGGTGCAAAGCGTGACGAGATCGGTGCCCATGATCCGCGCCTTCGAAGCGATCGCGGAGAACGCGGCTCTTCCCTCTTCGCGCACGGCTATGTCCGGGTGGATCATGTTGTACGTCGCGGAGACCGCGGCGATAGCGACGCCGGTAGCCGCCGACGCGGAGGCCACCGCGGCCGCGGTCTTGTCCGGAATTTCTGTCGGCAGGGAGCCGATGCCGGAACAGACCATGTTGTATTGAACGGCGTCATAGCCAGCAGCCGCGGATTGATGCAGAACTTCTTCCGCATCAGCACCCTCGAACGTTTTCGCAAAGATGCCGAGCTGCATCAGACAGCGCCCGTGACATCGGAAAGCCTGACCGGCCGACCGGTTTCCACCGACCTCGCGATCGCCACCATGCCTCGGACGGAGGCAATACCGTCGACGACATCCGCCCCAGCCATGGGCGCCGCATCGAGAATAGTGTCGGCGAACGCTTCGAGTTGACGACGGTAGAAATGACTGTCCGCGCCGAGGACGCGGCGTGTTCCACCGATCCGCTCGTCGAAAATATCCACCTCGCTGCTTTTGAAGAACCAGGGATTGAAGGTCTTGGCTAAGATGCTTCCGTGTTCGCCGTAGAGCTGGAAACCTTCGTGCCAATCCATTCGCACTGCGACGGTCAGATCGAGGTGGCCGAGCGTGCCGTTGGCAAAGGCCACATCCACGAACCAGCAATAGGCGCCGAACTTCTCACTTAGCCTTGCGTCGACCTCAACGATCTCGCCGCAAAGGTAGCGCGCGGTGTCGAGCAGATGGCTGCCGTGGGCGAGCATGAAGTAGCGGCGAAGATCGGCCTTCGGATTCGTCTCCGGTTTCTTGGCAAAAGCGCTCTTCACGATCAAAGGCTGCACCGCGTCGGTCATCGCATAGCGGTGCGTCGAGTTGCAGTACCAGGCCTTCAAGGCCAGCAACTGACCGATACCGTCGTCAATGAACGCTTTGGCCGATTGAAGCCCCGGGTCGAAGCGCTTCATGTGCCCGACCTGCAGACGTTTTCCCGACGCTTCGACCGCTGTCTTCAGTTCCTCGACTTCTTCGATCGAAACGCCGAGCGGCTTTTCGCAAAGGACATGTTTGCCTGCCTTTAGAGCGGCGATCGCCGCCGCCACATGGAAGGCGTCGGAGGTCGCGATAATTACGGCGTCGAGTTCGGGGTCTGAGAGCATATCGTCGTAGTTGCCGAAGGTCTTCTGCGGCGCGTGCGTCCACGCCATGCGTTCAAGCAGGTCCGCTGCAACGTCGCAGATGGCGTAGAGATCGGTGTTTCGCCCTTTGGTGGCGCTCTCGAAATGAGCTGCCTGCGCGATCGGGCCGCAACCCAACACGCCGACTTTGAGCCGCCTTCCCTGGTCTTTGGTCATGGCACCACCACAGCTGAAGGTATTGCGAGAAGCCGGAGAGACGGCTGCCTATTGGGCATGGGATCTTAGCGGATGCGGAGAATGGCCCCGGCGTTGCTCGAGCACATCGCCGATCAGGCGCAACGCGCCCCAGCTTGCCGCCGCGGGGCCAAGCGTCGCCCGTACGATGGGACGCACGTTCTTTCCGAGGACGGGGGAAAGGCAGTCGTTCGTTTGGCGAACGAGGTCGTCGAACGGATATCCGGCCATTTCCGTGACCCCGCCACCGATCACAACGATCTCCGGGTCCGTGAGCGTCATCGCCAAGGCGATGGTCAACGCCTGGTCGTGGACGAATGTCCGCAGCGCTTCCGCGAGCTCGCCCGATGATCGTTGGGAAAAGAGCGTTGCAACGGGTACGTCGTTCTTGGAGGCCAGCGCCTCCAGCACCGCACCCGAGGCGTACGCTTCCACGCAGTCGATGGCCCCACCGGTTCCGATCCTGCCCTCACCACGCAACGGCACGTGCCCAAGCTGCATGCGATAGATGCCGCCCATCAGCTGGCCATGATCGATGAACGCTCCGCCCACGCCCGTGCCGAAGTAGACTCCCAGCACGAGATCGTGGCCCACGGCACTCCCGCGCTCCACCTCTCCCCGCGTTTGCAGGGTTGCATCGTGATCGAGCAGAACCGGAATCCCGCAGGCATCTTCGAGCGCATCGGCGATCCCCAAGCCTTCGAATGCCGGAAGATTGGGAGTTTTGACGATACCCCGGCGGCTGGTGTCGAGGATACTCGGGACGCCGATCACCGCGCCGGCAAGACTGGAACCGACGGCTTCGCGGGCATGCTCTATCACACCGCTAAGAACAGCGATGGCGTCGCCGCGGCGCAGCGGCTCCGCCGAGCAGGAGGCCGCATAAAAGATCGCACCTGCCTCATCTATTGCGGTGGCGCGAAGATTTGTGCCTCCGATGTCGATCGCCAGGACTTTCATCACCTCACCCATGGTGAGATCTCCAAGTGGATTCACTGGCCTCGACCGAGTCGGACGCCTCCTGGCGCCTCGAGAATTTCCATCGCATGCCGCTTCGAAGCGGCGCATTCGCAAAACAGCACCGGGCGGGGGACGATGGGAGCGCGACCGCCGGCGGCCGCGGTTGAATCCGCGGTCGCCGACGCCGGGAGGTGCTTAGTTGGACTTGCCGCACGTATCGGCTTGCTCGGGCGTGCAGACCTCAAGGCCGGTCACGATACGGTCCGAAATGGTCTCACCGTTGAGAACGTCGACGAGCGACTTCACCGCAGTGTAAGCCATCTCGTAAGGACGCTGCCCGATGTTGTAGTGGCTCAGCCCTTCCTTGAGGAGCGGCATCTGCGGCTCGAAGTTGTCGCCAAACGAGATGACAAGGTCCTTCGACTTGACGCGGTCGGCCTGGATAGCGACGCCGGTGCGGTAGGCCTGAGGCGCGTACTGTGCCCAGCCGCCGACAGCGATAAAGGCATCGAGGTCGGGGATGGCGGTAAAGACGTCGCTGATCTGCTTGGCGGCAAGGTTGATGTCGTCGTTGTTGTAGACCGGGCATCCATTCGGCTCGGTCCAACCGTTCTGGCCGGTGAGACGCTCAACGGGATGGTCGCGGTCGGCACCGGCCAAAGTGTCGCGGATGCCCTGGATGCGGTCGTTCAGGTTGAGCGAAGCGGGAGCGCCCGACTGGATGCACGCCGTGCCGCCGCTTTTCGTGAGAAGCACCTGCTTCGCAAGCTCGGCGCCGAACAGGTAGTTGTCCGTGCCGATGAAGCTCAGGCGAGCGCCGGCATCTTCAGCCAGGACATCCGAGTCGAACGTCACGACCGGAATGTTGGCGTCCTTGGCCTTTTGCAGCAGACGCGCGATAGCCTTCGGGTTACCCGCCGAGACCGCGATCGCATCGACGCCGCTGGTGATCGTGTCTTGCAGCATCTGTGCTTCGGCAGCTTCGTCGTACTCGTTCGGGGCGAGGAAAGTGCAGGTGACGTTCAGGTCTTTCGCCGCCTGCGCGCATCCTTCCTGAAGCGGCGGCGTGAAGGCGTTGTTCAGCACCTTGAAGACCATGCCGATCTTCTTGTCCTGTGCCGCCGCCATATGGGGAACAAGCAGGAATGCCCCCGTCATGAGCGCGGCCACGATGGTTTTCGCTCTGAGTTCCATAAGTACCTCCCTTGGTTACTAAAAATTACAAGCTTCAGTCGCCCCCACGGCGAACGTCGTCAGTCCTCGTCCGTGGGGTTTCGGAGCCGCTGAACAGTCACGGCAACGATGATGAACCCGCCGACGAAAGCTCCCTGCCAGAAGGAGTTCACGCCTGCGAGAATGAGAGCATTGCGGATGACCTCGATGAGGAGCGCGCCGATCGACGCGCCGAACGCGGTGCCGTATCCGCCTGCGAGGCTCGCGCCGCCGATGACCGCACCGGCGATCACGCGCAGCTCGTCGCCGTTACCGAGCGAGTTGGTTACCGCGCCGAGCCAGCCGACCAGGAAGATGGCACAAACCCCGGCCATAGCGCCGCCGAAGGCGTAGACCGATGCCTTCACTCTCTTGACGGGGAGCCCGTTGAGACGCGTGGCGCGCTCGTTGCCGCCGACTGCCATCACCCACCGGCCCCAGCGCGTGCTGGTCAGCAAAAAATGCAGGATCACGCCGCACACGACGAGGGCGAAGAAGACGTTCGGGATGCCGAACGAACGCCCCGAGCCGAGCCACAGCAGGAACGCTTCGTCGGGACCGAACGAATAGATGACCTTGTTGCTGCTCCCGACAAGAACGAAGCTTCGAAAGATCGTCATCGTTCCAAGCGTGACGAGGAACGGTGGCAGCTTGAGATAGGCAATGAAACCGCCGTTGATCAGTCCGAGCGCGGTTGCGCTCACGATGGTCAGCGGAATGGCGGCGATGAGGGGCCAGCCCGCGCCCGTCGACAAGCCCAACACAACGCCGGCGCAGCCCAGGATCGATCCGATCGAGAGGTCAATGCCGCCGGAGATCAGGATCGGCGTCATTCCGACGGCAAGGATGGCCGTGAAGCAGAAGTTCTGAAGGACGTTTCCGAGGTTCGTGGCCGTGGCGAACTGCGGCGCGATGAGCGAGACGAAGAAGCCGGCAATCAGAATGGCGATCGTGACATAGAATTCCTGCGACTTGAGCAGGCGGCCGATCGCCGTGTTCTGGGTCTCGTCGAGGATATTGCGAACGTCCGCATGGGACGGCTTGCTCGCTGTGTCGGGTGTCAGCACGATGGGTTCACCGATCCGAGTTAGGCAGCCTCAAGGGCGCCGGTGATGAGTCCGGTCACTTCCTCAGGCGAAGAGCTCTTGATGGGCTTGTTCGCGACGAGCCGCCCGCGACGCAGCACGACGACGCGGTCACAGACGGCGAAGACGTCCGGCATGCGGTGGCTGATAAGCACAACGGCCTGGCCGCTGGCCTTCAGACGGGAGATCAGTTGGAGGACTTCGGCGACCTGCCTGACGCTGATCGCCGCTGTGGGCTCGTCCATGATGACGAGCTTCGGCTCTGAAAGCCTCGTGCGTGCGATCGCCACGGCCTGACGCTGCCCACCGGACATTCGCTCGACTAGCTCGCGCGGTCTTGTCTCAGACTGGAGCTCGGTGAACAGCTCGCCGGCTCGCGCGTTCATCGCCGCCTTGTCGAGGACCTTGAACGGTCCCCAGGATTTGCGCAGCTCGCGGCCGAGAAAGACGTTCGCGGCGGCCGAGATGTTGTTGCAGAGAGCGAGGTCCTGATAGACGACCTCGATGCCGCGATCGCGGGCGTCCCTGGGGTTGTGAATATTGGCCGGGGCGCCGTCGATCAGGTAGCTGCCGCCGGTGGGGGCATAGTTGCCCGCCAACACCTTCACCAGCGTCGACTTGCCCGCCCCGTTGTCGCCCATCAGCCCGACGGCCTCGCCCGAATTGATTTCGAGCGTGACGTTGTCGAGCGCGATGATTGCGCCGAAATGCTTGGACACGTTCTCGAGCCGAACGAGACTCAAGCCATCCTCCCCATGGATTGCGCCTTGAAGGCGTCTTTAATAAGGATAGTATATAAACTTATTATCGAGTCAACTGCGTGGTGTCACGAATGTCTCGCTCCCCCTCCGCGAGAATGCAAAAAGGCTAAGCGGGAGAAGGTCTTGGCTACACCTGCCACAGTAAGGCAAATCAACGGCGCGGCGGCGCTGACGGCCCTTTGGAGCGAGGGCCCGATGACACGCGCCGATCTCGCCCGGCGCCTCGGACTCACCAAGGCCAGCGTCACGAGCATTACAGCTCAGCTGGAGAGTTCCGGGCTGGTTGAGACCGGGCGCTCGGTCGGCGCCGGGAAGGTCGGGCGTCCCGGAACGTTTGTCGGTGTTCGTCCGGAGGGCAGTTACTTTCTGGGCATAGAGGTCGGCGTGGACCGGATGAACGCCGTCACGATGGATCTCGCCGGAAGCATCCCGCATCAACTTGAGAAGCGGGGTCAGTTCTCCGAAAAGCCGCAGGCCGTCGTCCTCGATGAGCTGACGGCTCTCTATCGAGCTGCGATGGCGCGGCTCGGCGCTCATGCTGGCAATGTCGGTGGAGTTCGCGTTGCGGTGCCCGGATATGTGAGGGATGGAGGCTACCTGATCGATGCCAAGATCCTCGGGTGGCGTCAGATGCCCTTGGGCACGATTCTCACGCAGCGCTTCGGCGTGGAGGTGAAGATCGAGAACGACGCGAACGCATCAGCGTTTGCCGAGTGGTACCTTCGCGAGGACCTCCGCAATTCGTCGATGTTTCTCATGCTGCTCGAGGCCGGCGTGGGTGGCGCATGCATCGTCGGCGGAGAGCTTGCCCTGGGCAGCAACGGTCTCGCTGGAGAAATCGGGCATGCCAGGTTCATGCTGTCGCCGACCTTAAGTCCGTCGGGCCCTCACCAAACCAGCGTGTTGCAGGATCTTATCGGCAAGGGGGCTTTGCTTTCCGGCCTGAGGGAGAGGGGAATCCTGTGTGACGATGCGGCCGGCGTCCTGGAGCTGCTGGAAACGAAGAACGCCATCGCAGCTGAGACAGTAGAAGCATGGGCCGTCACGCTCGGTGCCGCGATATCGTTCATCTCGCTCGCATACGACGTGGAGAACATCGTGCTGAGTGGCGAGATGGCGCTCCTTTTTGAGCACATCGAAAAAACGGTGGCGGACGAACTCGCCGCAATTCTACCCTCCGGGTTTCCCGTCCCAACGCTGCGCAAAGCAACGTTCATCGAAGAAGGCGGTGCCGTCGGCGCAGCCGCTCTCGGGCATGCGTTCGCTCTGAAGAACGTCTAGCGGCGTCCCGGTATGCAGATCACGAGCCGCGCGACCCAAGGAGACGGGCGATGGCGGCGGGCTCAGGCATGTTCTCCAGGGCGCCGCGACGGGTCGCCATGACGGCTCCCGCCGCGCAGGCGCGCAACGCCGTTCGATTCAGCGTCGTCGCGATCGAAAAGAAAGTCGCATTCGAGCGCGCTGCAGAGGAGGTTCGCCATGACGGCGTCGCCGCATCCCACCGTATCGACAACCGTGACGTCGAAGGCGGGCACGGAAACCGCGTCGGAACGCGTGAAGAGCTCTGCCCCCTCCGCCCCTTTTGTGACAGCGACCAGGATCAGATCGTCGTGCCACAAGGAGCGCACGGCGGCTTCCATGCTCTCGATCCCGCTGAGGATCGCCAGTTCATGGCGGCTGAGCTTGGCGATCTTCGCCGCTCGCACAACCTCTAATCCTGCCTCGCGCATGCGGCCGTCGTCGCGCCAAAATGCCTGTCGGAAATTCACGTCCGTGGTGACGATCGTGCCCAGCTCTCGTGCGCGAGCGACGACGTGCCGCTGCGTCTCCGCCGAAATCGGCGTTGCCAGCGGGAGCGTGCCGACATGGAGGATCGTCGATGAGGCGATGATATCGTCCGGGACATCGGCGACCGTCAGGTTGGAATCGGCGCAGTTCTCCCGATAGAAGAAGAAGCCGGACTCGTTTTCCTCCGTCAGCGTGACGACGGCGAGGGCGGTGTTGTTCTCGGCGCTCCGGGTGATGTGGCCGGTATCGACGCCGGTTCTTGCAAGCGCTCGGACCGCTGCCTCTCCGAAGGATTCCATACCGACCCTGGAGATCATCGCGGCCGTGCGACCGAGCTGCGCGACGCCGGCCGCGACATTCGCCGGCGCCCCGCCGGGCACGGGAAGGTAGGCACGGCCGAGCGGGGTCTCGATCGGAAGGAGATCGATGACCAGCTCCCCGAACGTCGTCACGTCAAAGCGCACGTCTCCGCTCCGGGGAGTTGCTTGAAGGCACTGGCGTCAGGCGGATCTGATCCGCTCGCCGCTATCCGTGTCGAAGAGGAAGACCGCGGAGGTGTCGAAGGCAAGCCCAACGGACTCTCCCATCGGGTGCTGCGCGCTCTTCTCCGCCTTCACGGTCACAAACGCCTCGCCGAGCTGGCAGACCACGAGCGTATGATCGCCGATCAGCTCGGTCGCATAGACGGTGCCGACGAGCTTCCCGTCCACCGGGCTTGTGACATGGCAATCCTCCGGCCTGAGCCCGACCGTCACGGCCCTGTCGCTTTCGTTCGTCCCGACCGTGAAGCGGCCCTGCGGGCACACGAACTCTCGGCCTTCCAGGCGGCCTTGCAGGAAGTTCATCGGCGGCGAGCCTATGAAACTGGCCACGAAGAGATTGGCGGGATCGTCGTAGATCTCCCGGGGCGTGGCGATCTGCTGAACGACGCCCTGGTTCATCACCGCGACACGATGCGCAAGCGTCATCGCCTCGATCTGATCGTGCGTCACGTAGATCGTCGTCACGCCGAGATCGGCCTGCAGATGCTTCAGCTCGGAGCGCATGTTACCGCGCAGCATGGCGTCGAGGTTGGAGAGCGGCTCGTCCATCAGGAACACACGCGGTCGCCTGACCATCGCACGCGCCAGCGCGACGCGCTGCCGCTGTCCGCCCGAAAGCTGGCGCGGATATTTGTCGAGGTAGTCGTCGAGGTGCACTTTCGTCGCCGCCTCGCGAACCGAGGACGACCGCTCCGCCGCCGCCACGCGTCGTAGCTTCAGCGGATAGCCGATGTTTTCGGCAACCGTCATGTGCGGGTAGAGCGCGTAGGACTGAAAGACCATGGCGATGTCCCGATATTTCGGGAGCACGTGGGTGACATCGCGATCACCGATGCTGATACGCCCAGAGGTGACTGACTCCAGCCCCGCGATCATTCGCAGCGCCGTCGTCTTTCCGCACCCGGACGGCCCTAACAGAACGAGGAACTCGCCGTCCTCGATCTCAAGATCGATCCCTTTCACGACCTCGATCAGGCCGAACGACTTGCGGACCTCGGAAAGTAGAACGCGCACCTCTAGCCTTTCACCGCGCCGGCGAGCAGGCCGCGCGCAATGTGCTTCTGGAGCGCCATCGCGATGACGACCACAGGCGCGATCATCACCACGATAAGCACCGACATGTTCCACCATTGCGGCCCGCGCGTCGTGTTCTGCGCGGAAACGAGAACAGGCATCGTCTGGGCTTTCGCGTTGGAAAGGAAAAGGGCGAGCAGATACTCGTTCCACGCAAGGATCAGCACGAGCAAGAAGGTCGCGACGAGGCCGGAGCGGACGAGCGGAAGGGCGATGGTGAAGAAGACACGGAACTTCGACGCCCCGTCGATCTCCGCACTCTCGTCGAGGTCGCGCGGGACGGCGGCGAAGAAATCGCGCGTCAGCCAGACCACGATCGGCAGGTTGACCGCGGCGTACGTGGCGATCAGCGCGACCTGCGTGTCGAGCAGCCTGAGCTGCTGGAACATGACGTAGATCGGGAGCACGGCCACGATCGGCGGCATGATCCGGTTGGAGATGATCCAGAACTCGATGTCGGTATTGCCGAGCGCCGCCTTGGCGCGGCGCGTCACGGTCAGGACCGCGATCACGAAAAGCGCAATGGCGACCAAGAGCGCAAGCTGCCAGTGGATGCCGAACTCCGCGACCGCGACGATAACCGCGATGAGCAGGAGCAGGAAGGTGATGACGGTGACGAGCTTCACCTGCAGGCGGGTGCGCACCAGCGCATAGGCAGCAAGCGAGCCGATCAGGATCGCAATGCTCGTGCTGCCGAGCGCGACGACGACGGAGTTCAGGTAGGGGCCGAGCGTATTGTTCTCCAGGAGCATGAAGTTCCAGGCGTCCAGGGACGGCGAGAAATCGACGAAAGGAATATAGAACGGCCCGTTGGCGACATCGCCCGCGTCTTTGAAGGAGGTGATCAAAACCCAATAGAGCGGGACGACGACAACCAGCGTCCAAAGAAACAGGAGCGCATACGTGGCGGCCTTCGCAAGCGGGGCCTGCTGATCGATTGCCGCCGGTTCGACGAGGCGGCGATAGAAAGAGCGCCCGTTGCTCATGCTTCGAACCGGCGCGCAGGCCGAACCACGAAATTGAAGAAAGAGATGCAGACGACGGTGGAGACGAAGAGCAGCATGTAGCCGACGGCGGCCGAGCTGCCGAGGTCCTGCGTCCGCCATGAAATGAAGGCGTGAAGCGTCATCGATTCGGTGGCGAGGCCGGGCCCGCCCCCGGTCAAGACGTTCGGAAGATCGATGATCTTGAAGGCCTCGATGAGCCGAATAAGGACCACCGTCGCGGCGACGGGGGCGATCGCCGGCCAGGTGATGTCGCGGAAGATCTGGAGAGCGCCGGCTCCGTCGAGACGCGCAGCCTCGACCTGATCGCGCGGCTGGTTCTCGATCGCGGCGAGGAGGACGATGAACATGAACGGCGTCCATTGCCAGGTGTCGCCGACGATCACCATCAGACGCGCCGACCAGGCCTCGGTGGCCCACGACCATTCGCCGAGGCCGAAGAACTGGACGAGCGGGGCGAAGGGACCCTTCTGCATGTCCGCGAGCATGCGGAAGGTGTATGCGATGCCGACCGGGGTCACCATCAGCGGGACGAAGAAAAGCACGCGGAAGATATTCCGGCCCCGGATCGACTGCGCGCAAAGGAGCGCAAGCCCGAGCCCGAGCAGGAACTGAACCAGGACGCCGATCACGACATAGAAGAGCGTCGTGACGAGCGTCCCTGGGACGCCGCCGGCGGCGAAGGTCACCGCTGTGACAATCGCGAGGCCAACCATCACTGAGCCTGAGATCAGCCGGCCGATCGTGCCGAGAATGCTGATGCGGCCGCTCACCAGATAGCGCCCGAAGAAGGTGAGAACGGCGAGCGACACGACAACGATCAGCGCCCATTGAAGAACGCCGAGCGCGCCGAAGCTGCCGAGGAAATGGTACTGCTGCGAGCCGGTCAGCAGCTTCTTGAAGTTCCTGAGGCCGATGAACTTGAGCGTGAAGCCGCCCTGGGCGAGGGCGAAACGCGAAAGCGCCAGATACGCGGAGATGATGAGTGGGAAGATGGCGAAGCAAAGGAGGATGACAACCGCGGGGAGGACCATGATCCGCCCCGAATAGCGGTCGATCCATTCACCCGGTCGCGTGCGCTGGACGGAAGCGGGCGCGGTTTCGGCGAGAGCTGTCATGTTGACCTGCCGTCTGGTCTGAGGTCCCGCCTTGTCTAAGGAGAATGGCCCGGAGCCGTGGGGCCCCGGGCCGGTGCATGTCGAGCGATCAGTTCGCGCCTATCGTGGCCTTATAGATTCCGAGCTGCTCATCTGTCCCGATCTCATCGTTCAGCTCGTTCCAGCCGTCGGAGACCGCCTTGACGGTCGCTTCTTTGTCGATCTCGCCGGCGAGGTAGCGTGAGATCGCCTCGTCCAGAACCACCTGCTGGTACTTCTGGTTCTGCGGAATGCGCAGGTCGAGGATCATGTTCGGGCTGTTCATCGAGTCGTTGATGGCGCCGAGGTAGTTCTTCGCTTCCTCCTCGCTCATTCCGGCGTTCTTCCAAAGATCGCTATAGCCGAGCTGCGACGTGCGGTAGGGGTTGAAGCCGGTGATGCCCACCGTCACGTCCTGGTTCGATTGGGCCGGCTGCGTCATGTAGGAGAAGTAGGCGAAAGCCGCGTCCTTCACCTTCGGGTCGGCCGCCGCGTTTATGCCGCCACCCCAGCCGCCGAACGCCGCGAACGGAGCGTGGTTCACGCCGTCGACAGCATAGGGACAGGTCTCATCCGTGCAGGGGACGAGCTTGCCGGTATCCCAGTCGAGCACTTCCTTCGAGCCCGGCATGACCGACGCGCCCCACTTGCCGATAACCTTGGAGGTCGCCTTGTCGATAGAGATCGTGCCGACGTCGCCCCAGTCGAGGTTGAGGGCGCAGCGGCCCGACGCGAAGAGCGGGCGCGTGTCGGAGACATCGAGGTTCAGCTCGTCCGGCGGCCCGTACTTCGTCGATTCGGAAAGGAAGTCGAGCGCCTTGCGGAAGGCCTCGTTGTCGACCAGCGGTGTCATGTCGGCGGTGTTGAAGAAAGCGCCCTGGCTGGTGCCCTTCGACTGGGTCATCGATCCAACGACGTCGGTCACGAACCAGTAGCTCTGGGCGTTGCGCTTCTTGGCGATGCAGGAGCCGAAGTCCGGCGTGCCGTCGCCGTTCATGTCCTTGCCGTTCACCGCCTTGGCGACCTCGAGATACTCGTCCCAGGTCTTTGGCGGCTGCAGCCCGGCTTCCTCCAGCACGTCCTTGCGGTAGTACATCATGTGGAAGTCGCCATCGAGCGTGACCATGTAGGTCTTGCCGTTGTACTTCTCGGAGAAGTCGCGGAAAAACGCACCGACGTCGTCTTGCTCGATCGCCGTGTCTGCCTCGATGCGCGGCGTCAGATCCTCAAGGTAGCCGCCAGCGATATAGTCGACCATCCACTGCGGCGCGAAGACCGCGGCGTCGACCGAGTTGGTACCGCTCGCCCAATCCGTCAGAACCTTCTGGTAGAGGTCGGAGAACGGCACCGCGATCACGTTGATCTTGGCTCCGGTCAGCGCCTCGAAGTCGGGCGCGCGCCGTTGCAGCGGCTCCTGGATGGCGCCGGTCTGGGTCATGACGTTGACGGTCACGCCTTCGAACGGCTTGTCCTGCGCAACGGCATATGAGCCTGCCGTCGCGCAAAGAGCGGAAATGCCCGCCAGCAACACAAGTCTCTTCATACTGTCTCCTCCATATTGGCGATCTTCGTCGCCCAATGATCGAAAGCCGCGGGGCTGGAATGCGACCCCTGCGGCCGGACCCCTTATCGGCCGTTGTAGCATAGTTATTTTGATGCTGAAGAGCCGCGCCTGACTTTCCGCGCGCGGTTTTTCAGATCGCGTAATTCGGATTGTCTTCGAGGGCCGTTTTTCCGCGCTGGTCGAGGACGAGACGGCGCATCCCACGCTCCTTGATTTCCCCGTATTCGTGGCCTGCATCGGTGGCGCAAAACCACGTGAAAACCAGCTTCTCCGGCCCGGTATTGATCGAGCGGTGCGCCCAATCCGGCGGAATGAACGCGCAGACGCCAGGCATCATCTCCACGGTACGCGTCTCGCCGTCACGCGATTCCAGAAGCAGGAGGCCGCTGCCTGACTGCGTATAGTATGCCTCCCCGCACTCGCGGCGGATGTGAAAATGCCCGCGCGTCAGGAAGTACTCGTCGCCCACCTTGCCCGGCGACATGATCGTGGTGCCGAAGGCGAGATCGCTTTCCTGGTGACGGTAGTCGATCACCTCGTAGACGGTCTGATCCCCCGCTTCGGCGATCAGGGCATCGAGCTTCTCCGTGTCGTGGAAGAACCCGCGGAGGTCGCTCAAAGTCTTTCGATAGCGGCCGGTCGAAGGTGTGACCTCCCCGGACTTGCCGTCGATCGTAACGCCCTCAGGGAGAAGCATCGTCACCTCGTGAAGGAACTGAAGTCGTGGAGCGCCGCGATCGTTAGCCCCGACCCTTCCGGCCGTCAACGTTCGCCCCGGATCAGGCAAGAGCAACTCGCAGCGGGGGCCCGCGGGCTGATCGGACTCGATCCGAAGACCTACCGCTATGCCTCGTACCGGTCCGACGATGCCAAGCTGCGCGCTCGCCTGAAAGTGCTGGCGAGCGAGCGACGGCGCTTCGGTTATCGTCGCTCATCCTGCTGAAGCGGGAGGGCGTTGCGCTGAGCCACAAGAAGCTGTTCCGGCTCGGCGGGTGGGCATCTCGCTCGCGAGATGGCGCCGGCGAGGGGAGAGAACGGCGGGGTCTTCGTGACGATTCGCCGGGATAGAGGGCTGAAATCTAATGCTCGTCGCGGGCACCGCATGACGCGGGTGCCTCGCTTACGCGTCCGGCAGGGTGAAGACGGCGCAGGGAGCCGTGATGCCGCGCAGTACGTGTTCGCCCAACGCAACCAGCGGCGCCGTGGTCTCGGCGGCGACCTCGCCCGAGATCAGCACCGACCGGCCGAGCGGCCGGCACAGGCCCTCCAGCCGGCTGACCAGATTAACGGCGGGGCCGATGGCGGTGAAGTCGAGCCGGTCGGCCGCGCCGATATTACCCCACAGCATCTCGCCCAGATGCAGCGCCGTGCCGAAGGGCAGTGGCGGCAGCCCCTGCGCCTGCCGCGCCGCGTCGAGGTGGGCCATGCCGACGCGCGCGGCCGCGCTGCGCGCACATTCCCTTTGCAGGAGATCCGCCGCGCGTTCGAGCATTACGAATCCGGAAAGCATTTCGGCAAGGTCTGTATCGAGCTTTGACGAACAGGCTGCCGAATCGCCGGCGGCATTTGGAGCGGTTCATTAGCGCTCCAACGTTGCACAGCATCGGAATCGAGGTTGAAAATCTTCAGGCGTGCGGAGGAAATCTGCGAACTTGGCGTCGACGTCGAAATTGCCATCATCGAGGCAACCGGCGACTTCTGTGAATACCCGAACTGTGACCGCGACCCGCAAAGGCCTAGCGCCCGCGACGCGCTTCGCGGAAGCATTCAAGCGCCGCTTTGGTGTCAGCCCGAAACTGTTCCGCGATATGCACGCTGAACTTTGAACGATAAGGCGAAAAGGGGCTCTTTAGATTATCAGGTGAGGCGATCGCCTGTGTCGCGAACGCATAGGAGCGGGATATGCCGGACTTGGTGGTGGGGCTGATAGACGTTTTTGCAGAGACGCCGCTGGCGGGAAATCCGCTCGCCGTTATTGAGGGAGCAGAAGTCCTCATCGAAGAGCAGATGCGGCGTATTGCTGGTGAGTTCAATCAAGCCGAGACGACATTCATTCTTCCCAGCGATCGCGCCGACCGGCGGCTACGCTCCTTCACCGCCAATGGTTCGGAGGTCTTCGGATCCGGGCACAACGCGCTGGGGGCGTGGCTCTGGCTGGCTGAACAAGACAGACTGGGCGCGTGGAATGGGGCGCGCACCTTCCGGCAGGAAATGGGTTCCCTCATTTCACCGATCGAACTCGAGCGTATTGATGGAAGATTCCATGGCCGGCTCAAGCAGGCAGCCGTGCGCCTTCTGCCGCCGCCCGCCGATATGAGCGCAATCGCAAGCGCCCTTGGCCTCACAGCGGCGGATCTTGTCAATTCTCCCCCGGCGCGCCCCGCGAGCACTGGGGCAGTTCATCTTCTGGTCCGATTGCGCAATCGCGAGGTTGTCGACAGCGCACAGCCTCAGCACGAGCGCTTGGCGGCACTACTCAACCAGGCCGGCGCGGAGGGGTGCTATGTTTACGCGATCGATGAACCACCCATCGAGGCGGCTTATGCGCGCGCCTTCAGTCCGACAGTCGGTCTTTGGGAGGATTCGGCGACGGGTACAGCCGCTGGCCCTTTGGCGGCCTACCTTGCGCAAGCAGGACTCCTGCGCGGCGAGGTTCTCATCGTCGAGCAGGGCGTGGCGATGGGGCGGCGAAGCATGCTGAAGTTTTCGCTTGAACCAGATCCCGTGTTGAGTGGGGCAGGCGTCATTACACTGCAGGGCGTGCTTCGGATCTAAATCGCAAGCGCACACCGGGTTATGGGGCCGACGATAAAACCTTCATGCTCGGCGCGCACGGGGAGATGGTCCCCGACGTTTACGTCTGCCACGCCGTTGTCCGATGGGGAGCGCCCGAAACCGGGGGGCATTTCCCGTCGCTGGAGGTTCCCCGGTATTTCGTCAACTATCTGCAAAAATGCCTCGCGGCAGTACTGACCGCTGGCGGTTAGAGGTCTAGCCGCACCTTGGCCATAGAACGCCATGATTGGCTCGGATGTGATTCCGATATGGTTCCGGCGGCTGTTTGACGAACGTCAGACTCAGGAATCAAAAAGCCGCCAACTCATTGAGTTGACGGCGTTAATTTGGTTGCGGGGGCAGGATTTGAACCTGCGACCTTCAGGTTATGAGCCTGACGAGCTACCGGACTGCTCCACCCCGCGATTGGGCTCAGCTTGCTGACATGGGATTAGGCGCTGGCGCCAAGCGGCGCGCCGGCGCGGTTCGTGAGAAGAAGAGCTCTCGTGTGACGTGTCGACGATCATCGATCAGCGATCTGTGCTTGGCAGGCCTGGCAGCGACCGACTCTCCCAAGCCTTAAGGCTTAGTACCATGGGCGCTGAGGGGTTTAACGGCCGAGTTCGGAATGGGATCGGGTTTGGGCCCCACGCAAGAGCCACCAGGCCGGCAAAACACAGATCATGCGAACAAGCGAGCCTTTCCGCTCGCCCCTTCGCCGATCCACTGGCTTTCCGATGCGGCCGTCTCAAAGGACGGCGCGGGCATTGACTAATGAGAGCGATCAAGCCGAACGAGCGATTAGTACCGGTAAGCTTCACGCATTGCTGCGCTTCCACACCCGGCCTATCGACGTGGTCGTCTTCCACGGCTCTTCAGGGAGAACTCGTCTTGAGGGAGGCTTCCCGCTTAGATGCTTTCAGCGGTTATCCCGTCCGCACATAGCTACCCTGCTATGCGGCTGGCGCCACAACAGGTCCACCAGAGGTGCGTCCATCCCGGTCCTCTCGTACTAGGGATAGATCCTCTCAATTCTCCTACACCCACGGCAGATAGGGACCGAACTGTCTCGCGACGTTCTGAACCCAACTCACGTACCACTTTAATCGGCGAACAGCCGAACCCTTGGGACCTGCTCCAGCCCCAGGATGTGATGAGTCGACATCGAGGTGCCAAACGATCTCGTCGATATGGACTCTTGGAGATCATCAGCCTGTTATCCCCGGCGTACCTTTTATCCGTTGAGCGATGGCCCTTCCACACGGGACCACCGGATCACTATGACCGACTTTCGTCTCTGCTCGACTTGTCAGTCTCGCAGTCAGGCAGGCTTATGCCATTGCACTCGACGAGCGATTTCCGACCGCTCTGAGCCTACCATCGCGCGCCTCCGTTACTCTTTGGGAGGCGACCGCCCCAGTCAAACTACCCACCACACACTGTCCCGGACCCGGATAACGGGCCGCGGTTAGACAGTCATAACCTCAAGGGTGGTATTTCAAGGATGGCTCCACCTGAGCTAGCGCCCAAGCTTCAAAGCCTACCACCTATCCTACACATGACGTCACGGCTGCCAGTGTGAAGTTGTAGTAAAGGTGCACGGGGTCTTTCCGTCTAACCGCAGGTACCCCGCATCTTCACGGGGAATTCAATTTCACTGAGTCGATGCTGGAGACAGCGGGGAAGTCGTTACGCCATTCGTGCAGGTCGGAACTTACCCGACAAGGAATTTCGCTACCTTAGGACCGTTATAGTTACGGCCGCCGTTTACCGGGGCTTCGATTCAAAGCTTGCACCTCTCCTCTTAACCTTCCGGCACCGGGCAGGCGTCAGACCCTATACGTCGCCTTGCGGCTTCGCAGAGCCCTGTGTTTTTGCTAAACAGTCGCCACCCCCTGGTCTGTGCCCCCTCCACTCGGTTGCCCAAGTAGAGGGCTCCCTTCTCGCGAACTTACGGGAGCAATTTGCCGAGTTCCTTCAGCATCGTTCTCTCAAGCGCCTTGGTATACTCTACCAGTCCACCTGTGTCGGTTTCGGGTACGGTCTGTACGCAGAGGCTATTTCCTGGGACGCCTTCGCAGCCCGAGCAATCCGATAAGCCCGAACAACTTACAGCATCCGTCACCATCTGCAGGCCCACGATTGTTGACGTGGTTCCCATCGTCTACGCATTTCTGCCTCGACTTAGGGGCCGGCTAACCCTGCGCTGATTAGCATTGCGCAGGAACCCTTGGACTTTCGGCGACAGTGTCTCTCACACTGTTTGTCGTTACTCATGTCAGCATTCGCACTTCCGATACCTCCACGGTGCCTCACGGCTGCCGCTTCGCAGGCTTACGGAACGCTCCGCTACCGCTCATGTATTGCTACACGAACCCTAAGCTTCGGTGCATGGCTTGAGCCCCGTTACATTGTCGGCGCAAAGACCCTTATTTAGACCAGTGAGCTGTTACGCTTTCTTTAAATGATGGCTGCTTCTAAGCCAACATCCTGGTTGTTTTGGGATCCTCACATCCTTTCCCACTTAGCCATGACTTGGGGACCTTAGCTGTAGGTCAGGGTTGTTTCCCTCTCCACGACGAACGTTAGCACCCGCCGTGTGTCTGCTGGATAGTGCTTCCCGGTATTCGGAGTTTGGTTAGGTTTGGTAAGACGGTGAGTCCCCCTAGCCCATCCAGTGCTCTACCCCCGGGAGCATTCGTCCAACGCTCTACCTAAATAGATTTCGCGGAGAACCAGCTATTTCCGAGTTTGATTGGCCTTTCACCCCTAGCCACAGCTCATCCCCGTCTTTTTCAACAGACGTGGGTTCGGCCCTCCAGTTGGTGTTACCCAACCTTCAGCCTGGCCATGGCTAGATCACCCGGTTTCGGGTCTAGTCCGTCGAACTTGTCGCCCTATTCAGACTCGCTTTCGCTACGCCTACACCTACCGGCTTAAGCTTGCTCGACAGACTAAGTCGCTGACCCATTATACAAAAGGTACGCCGTCACCCAGGACGAACCTTGGGCTCCGACTGTTTGTAAGCGTTCGGTTTCAGGGTCTCTTTCACTCCCCTCGTCGGGGTGCTTTTCACCTTTCCCTCACGGTACTTGTTCACTATCGGTCACGCGCGAGTACTTAGGCTTGGAGGGTGGTCCCCCCACGTTCAGGCAGGATTTCACGTGTCCCGCCCTACTCAAGGACGGCTTCTGGCATTGTCCGTACGGGGCTGTCACCCGCTATGGCCGATCGTTCCAAATCGTTCCGGTTCTCCATAAAGCCGCCACTGGCCTAGTCCGATTTCGCTCGCCACTACTTTCGGAGTCTCTGTTGATGTCCTTTCCTCCGGGTACTGAGATGTTTCAATTCCCCGGGTTCGCTTCTAACCCCCTATGTATTCAGGGATCAGATACTTCGTATCAGATGGCAGAGCTCAGACGTCAGATCCCAAGGACAAGCCTTAGTCTCCGACATCTGATTTCTGACATCTGGAAGTGGGTTCCCCCATTCGGATATCCGCGGATCAAAGCTTGTTCGCAGCTCCCCACGGCTTTTCGCAGCGTACCACGTCCTTCATCGCCTGCGCGTACCAAGGCATCCACCGAACGCTCTTAAGGCACTTGATCGCTCTCATTATCAATGCCCGCTCGTTCCTGGCCGTCGCCCGCAAGGGCCGCGACCAAAGAGAGGAACAAGCAGCATAAGACCCATCGCCGAGCAGACGATGGGCCCCGACCCGTCCAGCCTTCGAAAAAAGGCGGAACAGGTCTAGAAAGACCAGTGTCACACGAGAACTGCCCGTCGGCGGCGCGGTCAGGCAACGCCAGCTTTCGCTCATCCGTTTCCACTTTCGAGGAACCGGACGTCCGGACAACTCTTCTCTTCACGATGTCAGCAAACAGGCGGCATTCCCCGTTGGGAAACGCCGCAAACCTTCTTGATATTCGACAAGCATTCTCAGATGGCGTGCCCGGCGTAGCTCGCGCAAGACGGCAGCCCTGCTTCGCCCCTCGGGCTCCGCAGGGCAGGCTTCGCATCAATTCGCGAGCGAAGCCTGGTGGAGCCAGACGGGATCGAACCGACGACCTCCTGCTTGCAAAGCAGGCGCTCTCCCAACTGAGCTATGGCCCCGTCGGGCGGTGCAGTTGCCCTGAATTGGTGGGCCTGGATCGACTCGAACGATCGACCTCACCCTTATCAGGGGTGCGCTCTAACCACCTGAGCTACAGGCCCTGACCAGATGACGGAGGACTGCGCGGACCGTGGCGGGACATGCGTTCCGCCGGCCGACAGTCTTCTGTCGTCTGATTGCTTGTCGAAGAAAGAGAGACGAAGACGGCGAGATCTCGCCTTTAGTTTGAGCGACCGGGTTTGACTGACCCGGTCTTTGTTCCAAGAGATCCGATAGACCTTATCTTCTCGAAGAAGAGGTCGGCCTGAGGGATCATCCTTAGAAAGGAGGTGATCCAGCCGCAGGTTCCCCTACGGCTACCTTGTTACGACTTCACCCCAGTCGCTGACCCTACCGTGGCCGGCTGCCTCCTTACGGTTGGCGCACCGTCTTCGGGTAGAACCAACTCCCATGGTGTGACGGGCGGTGTGTACAAGGCCCGGGAACGTATTCACCGTGGCATGCTGATCCACGATTACTAGCGATTCCAACTTCATGCCCTCGAGTTGCAGAGGACAATCCGAACTGAGACGGCTTTTTGGGATTGGCTTCCCCTTGCGGAGTAGCATCCCTCTGTCACCGCCATTGTAGCACGTGTGTAGCCCAGCCCGTAAGGGCCATGAGGACTTGACGTCATCCCCACCTTCCTCTCGGCTTATCACCGGCAGTCCCCCTAGAGTGCCCAACTTAATGATGGCAACTAAGGGCGAGGGTTGCGCTCGTTGCGGGACTTAACCCAACATCTCACGACACGAGCTGACGACAGCCATGCAGCACCTGTGTGCAGGTCCCCGAAGGGAAGGAGTCCATCTCTGGAAACCGTCCTGCCATGTCAAGGGCTGGTAAGGTTCTTCGCGTTGCTTCGAATTAAACCACATGCTCCACCGCTTGTGCGGGCCCCCGTCAATTCCTTTGAGTTTTAATCTTGCGATCGTACTCCCCAGGCGGAATGCTTAATGCGTTAGCTGCGCCACCGAAGAGCATGCTCTCCAACGGCTGGCATTCAACGTTTACGGCGTGGACTACCAGGGTATCTAATCCTGTTTGCTCCCCACGCTTTCGCGCCTCAGCGTCAGTATCGGGCCAGTGAGCCGCCTTCGCTTCTGGTGTTCCTCCGAATATCTACGAATTTCACCTCTACACTCGGAATTCCACTCACCTCTCCCGAACTCCAGATTGCCAGTATCAAAGGCAGTTCCGAGGTTGAGCCTCGGCATTTCACCTCTGACTTAACAATCCGCCTACGCGCGCTTTACGCCCAGTAAATCCGAACAACGCTAGCCCCCTTCGTATTACCGCGGCTGCTGGCACGAAGTTAGCCGGGGCTTCTTCTGCGGGTACCGTCATTATCTTCCCCGCTGAAAGAGCTTTACAACCCTAGGGCCTTCTTCACTCACGCGGCATGGCTGGATCAGGCTTTCGCCCATTGTCCAATATTCCCCACTGCTGCCTCCCGTAGGAGTCTGGGCCGTGTCTCAGTCCCAGTGTGGCTGATCATCCTCTCAGACCAGCTACCGATCGTCGCCTTGGTGGGCCATTACCCCACCAACTAGCTAATCGGACGCGGGCCGATCCTTCGGCGATAAATCTTTCTCCTTGCGGACGTATCCGGTATTAGCCCGAGTTTCCCCGGGTTATTCCGAACCGAAGGGTACGTTCCCACGCGTTACTCACCCGTCTGCCACTCCCTCCGAAGAGGGCGTTCGACTTGCATGTGTTAAGCCTGCCGCCAGCGTTCGTTCTGAGCCAGGATCAAACTCTCAGGTTGAATGAGATTTCGAACCGGCTTTGGATCGCGCATTGACGAGGTCACACCGTCATCCATCCGATCCCCGCTCCGAAGAGAAGAAGTCCGGACGAACGACATTGTGAGTTCTCAGAGAATACGCAAACCGCCGAAGTCTCTTTCACGGCGCCAACCTGAGCCCGAAGACTCAAAGATGGCGCCCGCAAAGACCTCGCCGTCTACGCTTCTCTTTCTTCAAACCAAATTGTCAAAGAACCGGCGTACTGCCTGAGACAGAAAAGCCGCCCAGCCGATCGATTTCACTCTCACGGCCGCAATAGGTTTCCCGGCCAGGCCGGTCGACCCAATTGCTTGTCGGGAACGCCAAACCGCGGAGGCGAACGTAGTCAGCCCCGCAGCCGGCAGAGGGGGTGATATATTCACCGCCTTATGCCCTGTCAACAGCCCTAACGAGGCCTGTTCGCTTTTTCTTGCAAGCCTCTGCGCGGCGCCTCGCAAAAGGCCGCCGCAGCTCACTTTCCAAGGCCCATTGAGAGCCTTCGAACGCCGCCGGAAGGGCACGGCGGCTCCTCCTTATATGTTGCAGCGCGGCAGGAAGGACAAGTCCCGGCATCGACGCAAGGTCGGCGAAGGGGATGCTGCGCTGCGGCGCGCCCGCCTCGCCGTCGTTGACAGCCGCGCGGCCCGCCTGCCAGGAACGTCACGAAGAGGCCAAATTCCTGCGGCTTCTACGGATGTTCGAACGCGATTCTTATTCGCGCGGGAGGGGACGGGGGTTTGTCGGTTCTCCAGGGACAGCGCCTGCAACGGCCGATTGTCGACCTCGGAGACGAGGATCCCCTCTATACGCGCAATCTCTCCAACGGCCCGCCCGACCGACGCCGCGTGAGCCTCAGATGGCTCGTCGGCTCGGTGCTGACCGGCATTTTCTCCGCCGGCCTTGTCGGCGGCGCGCTGCAGGCCGCGATCGGCATCGAGGGCTATTCTGTGGTGCGTCCGGCGCTCGCCCGCGGCAACGCCTATGGCGGCGGCGAGGTGGCGGCAAAGGGCGACCGCTTCCGCCCTGTGGCGGAGAAGAAGGTCTCGCGCCGCGTCATCCAGATCTCCACGGTGACGCGCGACAACGACCGCAACATCGTGCGCGTGCGCCCCTTCGCGCATGTCCACACGTCGCTCGCCGCCCCGGTGGCGGAAGACATCGCATCGCAAATTCCTCCTTTCCAGGCCGCCGACATTTTCACCGGCGGCGAGGAGGACCCGCCGATGGAGGTCACCTCGGCGAGCAATTCCATCTACGCCGCGGAGGTCGACGGCGAGGTAGCGATCAAGACGGAGGACTTTCCTCTGACCGGCGCCGTCTTCGACGAGTCCGCGCAGCTGGAAGTCGCTGAGGTGGAAAGCCGCGTGCGCCAAGCCGCTCCGTTCCTCGCGGACGGCGCCGTGGAGGTCGCTTCGCTCCCCTATGTCGACCCGGCGCGTTTCGACCTTGCGAGCGGCGACCCGAATGCGCTGAACGCCATCGCGGTGGCGCTGTCGCCGGAGAACGTGTCGCTCCTGGAGAAGCGCGAGGACGTGAGCGACTTCGGCATCGAGGACAAGGTGGTGGCGGTGGCGGAAGGCGCCTCGCTCAGGAAGATGCTGATGGACGAAGGCGCCGACGCCGACGCCGCGGCCGCGATCCAGTCGGCGCTCGTCGCCAACTTCTCCTTCGATTTCCGCGCCGGGCAGAAGGTGCGCCTCGGCCTGGCGCCCGACCCGGAGACCGGCGCCATCCGCCCCGTGCGCGTCAGCCTTTACGAGCCGAACGACCGCCACATCGCCACCGTCGCGCTTTCCGACACCGGGCTTTACGTGGCCGCGCGCCCGCCAGCGAGCGACGGCGTTCTGGAGGTAGCGGAGCAGGAGGTGGCGAACCCGGTCGGCGCGCTGCCGACGCTGCATGACGGGCTGTGGGGAACCGGCCTCTCGCTCGACATGCCGAGCGACGTCATCAAGAACCTGGTCCACATCTTCTCCTACGACGTGGACTATCAAAGCCGGCTGTCGCCCAACGACGACCTCGACGTGATCTACGCCGCCGACGGCGTGGAGGCGCCGGAGATTCTCTACGCGGCGCTGACGCTCGGCAGCGTCACGCACAAGTTCTACCGCTTCCGCGACGCCAGCGACGGCTCCGTCGACTACTACACGGAGGACGGCAAGAGCGCGCAGAAATTCCTGGTCAGGAAGCCGGTCGCGACGGGGCGCTTCTCGTCGGGCTTCGGCATGCGCCGCCACCCGATCCTGAAGCGCTACCGCATGCACACCGGCGTCGACTGGGCGGCGCCGACCGGCACGCCGATCATGGCGGCCGGCGACGGGGTGATCGAAAAGATCGGCACGCGCGCCGGCTACGGCCGCTCCATCACGCTGAAGCACCTGCACGGCTACGAGACCACCTACAACCACATGAGCGGTTACGCGAAGGGACTGAAGGCGGGGGACAAGGTGAAGCAGAACCAGGTGATCGGCTTCATCGGCTCCACCGGGCTTTCCACCGGCCCCCACCTCCACTTCGAGGTGCTGGTCAACGGCCGCTTCGTCGACCCGCTCAAGATCCGCGTGCCGCGCGGTCGCGAGCTGCAGGGCGCGGAGCTCGTCGCCTTCGAGCAGGAGCGCCAGCGCATCGACGATCTTCTGAACAAGGACGAGGAGCACTTCGCCAGCGCGAATTAGCGCGGCGTCGCGCGGCTTGCTCCTACGGCGCACCCCTCTCCCCGCCTACCACCGTTCACGCTTTCCATCACCGTCGTCATGCCCGGGCGTGACCCGGGCATCCATTCCGTCGCGGTGGCGGTTGTCCTCAACGTCACGGAATGGATTGCCGGATCAAGTCCGGCAATGACGACAAAGGTACGTGCCCATCTCCCCCTTACCCGACCTCCGGGCAAGCCCGAAGGCCACCCTCTCCGGCAAGGTGAAGAGGGCGTCGCGGCGGCAGCGGCCTTCCCCCCCTCTCCGTCTCTCCCCCGCAAGGGGGGAGAGGGTCGCACGCCGTGCGGCGCGCCCGTTGCGTCGCGCGGTCGGCATTTCGCGTATCGAGTTGCTTGCCAAGCGCCCCTCCCCTCGCCATCATTCCGGCACCACAACAATCGCCGCTCCTTCGAGGCGCGGCTGCGCCGCGCACCTCAGGATGAGGGGGAAATAGCCGGCGACGGGGAGGAATTTGCCATGCAGAGCGGGCTGCAGCTCTCGCGCGACGATCTTCTTGACGCTTACCGCCGCATGCGCCTGATCCGCGAGTTCGAGGAGCGCGTGCACGACGAGTTCTCCGCCGGCAACATCCCCGGCTTCGTGCACCTTTACGCCGGCGAGGAGGCGTCGGGCGTCGGCGTCTGCCTGCATCTCGACGACCGCGACGCCATCGCCTCCACGCATCGCGGCCACGGCCATTGCATCGCCAAGGGCTGCGACATCGACGGCATGATGCACGAGATCTTCGGCCGCAAGGACGGGCTTTGCGGCGGCAAGGGCGGCTCCATGCACATCGCCGATCTGTCGAAAGGGATGCTCGGCGCGAACGGCATCGTCGGCGCCGGCGCGCCGCTCGTCTGCGGCGCCGCGCTCGCCGCGAAGACATTGAAAACCGGCGGCGTCGGCGTGTGCTTCTACGGCGACGGCGCCTCGAACCAGGGCGCGGTCTTGGAGAGCTACAACCTCGCAAAGATCTGGAACCTGCCGATGGTCTTCGTGGCGGAGGACAACGGCTACGCGGAATCGACGTCTTCGAGTTGGTCGGTCGGCGGCAGCCAGGTCGGCCGCGGCAACGGCTTCGGCATTCCCTCGCGCGAGGTCGACGGGCAGGATTTCTTCGCCGTCTACGAGGCGGCGGGCGAGGCGATCGAGCGGGCGCGCGCCGGCGAAGGCCCGTCGCTCCTGCACATGAAGCTCACGCGCTTCTTCGGGCACTTCGAGGGCGACGCGATGACCTATCGCGCCGACGACGAGATCGCGCAACGCGCGGGCGAACGCCGATCCGCTGTCGATCTTCCGCCAGCGTGTGGTCGAGGCGTCGCTTCTGAAGCCGGAGGATTTCGACGCCGCCGACAACGAGGCGGTGACCACCGTCGCCGCGGCGGTCGCCAAGGCCAAGGGCGCGGCGATGCCGACGGAGGCCGACCTGCTGACGGACGTGTATTTGAATTACTGAGGAAGAAACGCCGCCTCCGTCGTCATTGCCGGACTTGATCCGGCAATCCATTCCGCGACCGCCGGGGCAGACATGAGCGCTACGGAATGGATGCCATGGTCAAGCCATGGCATGACGACAGGAAAGGGTAGGGAGGAACGATGTCCAAGAAATCCTATCGCCAGGCGATCAACGAGGCGATCAGACAAGAAATGCGGCGCGACGAGCGCGTCATCATCATGGGCGAGGACATCGCCGGGGGAACCGGCGCGCCCGGCGACCAGGACGCCTGGGGCGGGCCGCTCGGCGTCACCAAGGGCTTGCGCCCGGAGTTCGGGCCGGAGCGCGTGCTCGACACGCATCTCGCGGAGATTTCCTTCGTGGGTGCCGCTGCGGGCGCGGCGGCGACGGGCCTTCGCCCGATCGTGGAGCTGATGTTCGTCGACTTCATGGGCGTGTGCTTCGACCAGATCTTCAACCAGGCGGCCAAGTTCCGCTACATGTTCGGCGGCAAGGCGGTGACGCCGCTGGTGGTCAGGACCATGTACGGCGCCGGCTTCCGCGCCGCCTCGCAGCACTCGCAGTGCCTCTATCCGATCTTCACCCACATTCCCGGACTGAAGGTGGTGCTGCCGTCGAATGCCTATGAAGCGAAGGGCCTCCTGATCCAGGCGATCCGCGACGACGATCCGGTGATCTTCTTCGAGCACAAGGCGATGTACGACGACGAGATGGAGGTGCCCGACGAGGCCTACGCCATCCCCTTCGGCGAGGCGAACGTCACCCGCGAGGGCGACGACGTGACGATCGTCGCCTTCGGCCGCATGGTGAACTTCGCCAACGAGGCGGCCGACAATCTGAAGAAGAAGGGCATCTCCTGCACCGTCGTCGATCCGCGCACCACCTCCCCGCTCGACACGGAGACGATTCTGGAAACGGTGGAGGAGACCGGCCGGCTCGTCGTCGTCGACGAGGCGCATCCGCGCTGCGGCATGGCGGCGGACATTTCCGGCCTGGTGGCGGAAAAATCCTTCGGCGCGCTGAAAGCCCCGATCAAGCTCGTCACCGCGCCGCACGCGCCGGTGCCGTTCTCCCCCGCGCTTGAGGACCTCTATATCCCGAGCGTCGCCAAGATCGAGGCGGCCGTGGCGGAGATCATGGATTACGGCGCCAAGCAGGCGGCGGAATAGGACGGCCGGTGAACGAGGAGGAAGGCTTCTCGCCCTGGGGCGGGAGCGCGGCGGAACCCGTTTCGAGAAAGAGCGCGATGTCCGAGATCAAGCCGATCACCATGCCCAAATGGGGCCTCGCCATGGAGGAAGGCGTGCTCGCGCGCTGGGCCGTGGAGGAAGGCGCGGAGATCGCCGCCGGCCAGGAGATCATGGACATCGAGACGACGAAGATCGCCAACGTCTTCGAGAGCCCGGTCGCCGGCGTCCTGCGCAAGAAGGTGGTGAGCGACGGCGAGACCGTGCCGGTCGGCGCGCTTCTCGGCGTCGTGGCGGACCAGAACGTCGCGGACGCCGAGGTGGAAAAATTCGTCGGCGATTTCCTGGAGAGCTTCAAGCCGGCGGAGGCGGGCGAAAGCGGCGCGCCGGCGGCGGAGACGATCGAGGCGGGCGGACGCACGATCCGCCGCCTGAAGGCCGGCCCGGAGGAAGGCACGCCAATCCTGATGCTGCACGGCTTCGGCGCCGACCTCGGCGGCTTCATGTTCAACCACGGCGACCTCGCCGCGGATCGGCCGGTGCACGCGATCGACCTTCCCGGCCACGGCGGCTCGACGAAGGACGTCGGCGAAGGAACGATCGAAGCGCTCGCCGAGGCCGTGCTCGCCTACATGGACGCAGCCGAGATCGAGGCGGCGCATCTCATCGGCCATTCGCTCGGCGGCGCGATCGCCGTTGAGATCGCCGCGAGCGCGCCCGGCCGCGTCACCGCGCTGACGCTGGTCGCGCCCGCCGGGCTCGGCGCGGAAATTGCGCAGGACTTCATCGACGGCTTCATCGCCGAAAGCCGCGCCAGGAAGCTCCGACCGGTCATCGAGATGCTGGTCGCCGACCCGGGCCTCGTCACCGCCGACATGGTCGAGGACGTGTTGAAGTTCAAACGCCTCGACGGCGCGCTCGACGCGCTGAAGACGATCGCCGCGGCGAATTTTTCCGGCGGCATGCAGAAGGCCTCGATGCGCGAAAAGCTCGGCAACGTCTCCGCGCCCGTGCAGGTGATCTGGGGCGAGGAAGACCGCGTGCTGTCCGCGAAGCACGCCGAGGGGCTGCCGGAGAAGGTGAAGGTCGTGCGCGTCAAGGGCGCCGGCCACATCCCGCACATGGAGAAGGCGGCCGACATCAACGCCGCGATCAAGGCAATCGATTAGAGCGTAGACTTACGCGCACGCCGGCGGCGCCGCGACCTTGTCGACCTGCGCATTCGGCCAAGGGCGTTGGCCTGACTGCGCCCTATCGGCCGATTGCAGCGTCTGCCTCATCGAGCCGCGACAGTTTTCGCGAGGATTCGATCAGCAGCCGGGTCAACTCGTGAACGCGCGCGCGGCTCACGCTGCTTGAGACGACGAAGCAAATCGTCGCGACGCACTGGCCGCCAGGCTCCGCGACGACTGGGGCGGCGAGGCACGTCACGTACTCCTCAACGAGCCCGCTAATCACGCAGATGCCGCGCTCGCTCGCTGATTTCGCCTCGCTCAGGAAGCGCGCCGGATCGATGATCTTTCCATCCTGCGTTTGAAAATCCTCCGATGGGACAAAGGCAGTGAGTTCGTCAAGCGTCATGTGCGCCACAAAGAGACGGCCCGACGCCGTCCATGGGATCGGCACAAGAACGCCTATGTCGGAGCCGATACTGAAGAGCCGCGTGCTGTTCTGCATGGCGACCACAGCGTATTTGTTGCCTATCGGCATGCAGAGCTGACAGGTCTCTCCGGTCAGCGCGGCGAGGCGGCGGACCTCCTCCTGTCCTTCCCGCGGCAAGGCGTGAGTGGCGAAATAGTCGTGCGCATAAAGATGCACCGCGCGACCGAAATACACCTCCGAGCCGGGGCCGGAATATTCCAGAATCTCCGCAGCGAGGAACAGGTTCACGACCTCATAGACGGTCGAGCGCGGAGCTTTGAGGCGCTTGGCGATCTGGCCGATCGAGATAGGTTTCCGCACCGTGTGGAGCAGTTGAAAAATCTCGACCGCGCGATCGATGCTTCGGGCGCGTGCCGAAGTCGCGACCGCTGCGACACGGCGGCCTTCGTCGCGCAGCGGCTCGCCGGAAGACACCCGTGTCCGACGCTTGCGAGACTCTCGTTGCGAAAGGTCCGCTTCCATTCTAACGTCCCCTATTCGGTATGTCGGACATCATGTCCGATATACTGGAGAGTCAATTGGGAGGGAAGCATGAGAATGATGCTGGGTTTGGCTCTTGGGGTGGCGACGATGACGCTGGCGACCGCTGGCGGCGCGTCCGCACAGGATCGGCTGCAGACGATCCTCGATCGCGGCCACATCATCGTCGGGACGGGCAGCACCAACCCGCCGTGGCATTTCAAGGACGATGCAGGAAATCTCGTCGGCTACGACGTCGACATGGGCCATCTGCTCGCCAAGGCGATCTTCGACGATCCGTCCAAGGTCGAATACGTGACGCAGTCGTCCGATTCCCGCATCCCGAACGTGCTGACCGACAAGGTCGACATCACGTGTCAGTTCATGACCGTCACCGCCGGCCGCGCGCAACAGGTCGATTTCACCATTCCTTACTATCGGGAAGGCGTTGGCCTGCTCCTGATGAAGAACGGCAAATACAAGAGCTACGACGATCTCAAAGCCGCCGGCGACTCCACGACTATCTCCGTCCTGCAGAACGTCTACGCGGAGGACATGGTGCATCAGGCGCTTCCCGCCGCCAAAGTCGACCAATACGACAGTGTCGATCTCATGTACCAGGCGCTGAACTCCGGCCGCGCCGATGCCGCCGCCACCGACATGTCGTCGGCGAAATGGTTCGTCGCCCAGAACCCGGACCAGTACGTCGAAGGCGGCTACGGCTGGAATCCGCAGACCTATTCGTGCGCCGTGAAAAAGGGCGACTTGGAGTGGCTGCATTTCGTCGACATCGTCTTTCGCGAGGCGATGACGGGCGTCGATTTCCCCACTTTCGCCGCCTCGTTCAAGAAGTGGTTCGGCGAAGAGCCGCCGGCGCCGCAAGTCGGCTTCCCCGGCGAGTTGCGCTGATCGCGTGACGGACGCAGCCTGACTGCATGGGCTACGTCCTCAATTTCGGTCCGGTCCAGCGCGGTCTTGGAGATCTTCTGTCAGGACTGGCGCTGGGCCTCGGCATGGGCTTTTTCGGCCTCGCCGTCGGTTCCTTGATCGGCATCGTTGCGGCGTACGCCGCAATTTATGGCGGCCGGCCGGCCCGCATTCTTGTCGGCGGCTATGTCGGGCTGATCCGCAACGTGCCGATCCTGGTGTTGGCGCTGTTCGCCTTCTTCGCCCTTCCCGGCTATGGCATCCGCTTCAGCAACACCACGACCTTCGCCGTCGTGCTCGCAATATATGGCGGCGCGTATCTGACCGAATCGTTTCGCGCGGCGATCCAGATCATCCCCCGCGGCACGATCGAGGCGGCGCAATCGATCGGACTCACTGGCTCCGGCATCGCTCTTTGGGTGGTTCTCCCGATCGCGCTCCGCAACGCGCTGCCGAGTCTCGGCAACAATTTCATCTCGCTCTTCAAGGACACTTCGATCGCCGCCGTCATCGCGGTGCCGGAGCTGACTTTCCAGGCGCGCAAGATCAACAATGAGAGCTTCCGCGTCATCGAAGTCTGGCTCGTCGCAAGCTTCATCTATGTCGCCACATGCGCGCTGATCGCATTCGCGCTACGGCGGCTCGAAACGCTTTTTCCCCGCTTCTGACGACGCAGATGGACCGCTTTCTCACCGTCCTGAATTCAGCGTCGAACGCCCTCGCCGCGGCTTTCGCCATCACGGTCGGAATTTCGGCAATCGCCGTTGTTGCGGGCGTGCTCCTCGGCATGGTGATCGGCTTGGCGCTCACCTATGGTGGCCGAATTCTTTCGCTTCCCTTCCGCGCTCTCGTGGACATTGTCCGCGGCACGCCGGTGCTCGTTCTGATCCTCGCGAGCTACTACATGCCGGCAGGCCTCGGCGTGAGCCCCGGTCCCGTCCAGGCGGGCATAGCCGCGCTCACGATTTTCTGCGCGGCGCACACGGCGGAGACGCTGCGTGGCGCACTAATCGCCATCCCCTTCGCGCAGACCGACGCGGCGCGCGCGATCGGACTGAGGTTCACTCAGATGCTCGCCTACGTGCTTCTGCCACAGGCCATGCGGCAGATCACACCGAACCTCGTCAACACCGCGGTGGAGATTGTCAAAGCATCGTCGCTCCTTTCGGCAATCGGGGTCGGTGAGCTACTCCTCACCACTCAGGAAATCATCGGCCGCTCGTTCCTGACGATGGAGTTCTATGCGCTCGTCGGCGCGCTTTATCTCGTCATCAATCTCGGCATCGGCGCGGGCGGCTGGTGGATCGAGCACCGGTTCCGGCTACGCTGAGGCGACGATGAACGCGATCCTTACGATCAAGGGACTGGAAAAATCCTTCGGCGAGCACCGCATCCTCTCCGGCGTCGCACTTAATGTATTTCCCGGCGACGTCGTCTCTATCATCGGGGCGAGCGGCTCGGGCAAAACGACGCTTCTTAGATGCGTCGATCTCCTCGAGGAGTTTCAGAGCGGTGAGATCCGGCTCGACGGCGAGCTCCTCGGCTACCGCGCGGGCAATGGCGCCCGCCGCCGACTTTCCGGACGCGAGCTTGCGCGCCAGCGCTCCCGGATCGGCATGGTCTTTCAGAGTTACAATCTCTTTCCGCACCTGACCGCGCAGCGAAACGTGATGCTCGGCCTGACCAAGGTACGCGGTCTCCCCGTTGCCGAGGCAAAGAAGCGCGCGGAAGATTGGCTGGAGCGCGTCGGGCTCGCGGAGCGAGCCGCTCATTATCCCTCGGCGCTCTCCGGCGGCCAACAGCAGCGCGTGGCGATTGCGCGGGCGCTGGCGATGGAGCCGCGGCTTCTCTTGCTCGACGAGGTTACTTCCGCGCTCGATCCCGAGCTTGTCCAGGAGGTGCTTCTCACCATCCGCTCGCTAGCGGAAGCGGGCACGACCATGCTGATTGTTACGCACGAGATGCGCTTCGCGCGACAGGTTTCGACGCGCGCCGTCTTCATGGATGCGGGTGCGATCGTCGAGGAGGGTAAACCGGACGATATCTTCGAAACGCCGCGCACGCAGCGGCTCAAGGACTTTCTTGCCAACGTTTCGCACTAGCGCTTGAGTGTCACGAGCATAGGTCCGAAAGTCGCGTACGCCGCGCCCGCACTGGACTCGCCATGTGGTCTAACCGCTTTGCCCTCGTCTGCGCCCTGCTCCTGCTGCCCGCCCCGGCGCTAGCCGGCGCCAAAGAGGAAATCGCGGCCCTTGCGCCGTCGGGGTTGGTGCTTGCGCTGGACGAAGACGGCAACGAGCTGGTGGCGCAGAATACAGACAAGCCCTTCGTTCCGGCTTCCGTCACCAAGGTCGTCACCGCCTGGCTGGCATTGCAGGTCCTGGGCGAGGACTACCGCTTCGAAACCCGCTTCTACCTGGACGACAAACGGGTGCTTTACGTGCGCGGGGGCGGCGACCCGTTTTTGATCTCCGAGGAACTGGCGCTCCTCGCAACCAATCTCGTCGCGGCGACCGGCAAGGAGCCGCTCGCCGGCATCGTGCTCGACGCGAGCTACTACCCCGCCGACCTGCGCATCCCGGGCATCGAGGATACCGATGAAGCCTACGACGCTCTGAACGCGGCGCTTGCGGTGAATTTCAACACGATCCACGCCGAGCGCCACGGAAACACCGTGCGCTCCGCCGAGGAGCAGACCCCGATCACGCCCTTGGCGATCAGCGAGTTCCGGGCGCGCGGACCCAACGGTCGGGGCCGCATCAGCCTTGCCCATGAAGACCCCGCGGTGAGCGTGCGGTATGCCGGCGAACTCATCGCCGCATTCATCGAGCGAGCCGGCGGAAGCGTTGACGGCGAGATATCGATGGGATCGGTGCCGGAGGACCTGGAGCCGGTCTACGTGCACCGTCAGTCGCGCACGCTCTCGGAAATCCTGACCCAGATGCTCCTCGGCTCGAACAATTATGTCGCCAACCAGGTCTTCCTGGAGATCGGCGCGCATCGCCTGGGCGGCCCCGTCAGCCTCGCGAAGTCGCTCCAGGTCGCGCATGAGATCCTCGCCGAGCACGACCTTGCCGACGACATTCATCTTGAGGAGGGCTCTGGTATCAGCCCCAAAAACCATTTCACTGCCCGCGGCCTTGCCAAGCTGCTCAACGACTTCGCGCCGCACGCCGACCTGCTTCGCCGGACGAGTGGCGGCTCGCGCTACAAGACAGGCACGATCCCCGGCGTCCGCACGCTGGCGGGGTACGCGAACACCTCAAAGCACGGTCAGGTGCGCTTTGTGATCTCTCTCGGCGGTAACACAGGGAAGCTGCGCTACCGGCTGCTCCGGGCCATCGAGCGCGGGCTATAGAAGGAGACCCCGACCCGAGGCTTTCCACCCGCGATGTTGGCCCGAACGTAAGACCGTCTTTTCCGGATTTCGGCCGTTGGGTCGGACCCGATCCTCGGCCAGCGCAATCAGGCCGACCGCCTATCCCTCGAAAACCGACAGGCTCGCCATCGGTTTGCGAGATGCGGCGTGCCCGAACTAAAGGCCCACGAGAGGCGTCATAGCGAGGCGAACATCGTGTAACCTGGCGGAAGATCCTTGCCGGTTCGCCGCGCCTCGTCCTCGATGATTCGCAGGAGGTTGAGCCTGGTCTCCTCGAAGTCGGGAATCGCCTCGCCCTCCGCCATCGCCACCCGCTCCATTCCGATGCCAGCGCCCTGCGGCCGGTTCGGGTCGCCGCCGAAGGGCGCGATACCGACCTCGGCGACTTCGATGTGATCCTCCGGCGGGTAGGAGAGCTCCGCGCCACTCCGGGCGTCCGGCAACCGGTAGTAAATTCCGACGGTCGCCTCCTGCGGCGCGTAGGGATGCCCCTTCGGCGCGAAGAAACCCGATCCATCGCCCTCAGCCTTCGCCTTCTCAGACGGCACGCTCCAATATCCGGTAGGCAGCGATGCCATCGATCTGATCGACAAGCGGTCTGAAGTCCTCGGTCGAGACGAGCAGAATCCGTCCGGGATCGAGCTTCCTCTCGGTCGTGAGGAAGTCCATGACACTGGAAAGGAGCGATCCGGGCTCGGCGTTGCCGGGTTGCGCGATGCCGAAGATGGTGAAGGCGGCAAGGACCCCTGGCCGCTCCCGTTCTGCGATGTCGCCGGTGCGTGCGGCGGTCTGCACCGTGACCGTCGGCGCGCTCGGTGGATTGGGCGTGGTTTCGTCGTAGCGGAGGCCGCCATTGAATGCCGAATCGGTGATCATCTCGAGCGGAGGAGTCTCGGCAAATCCACGTTTGCCGAAATAGCGAAGGGCATTGTCGCGCACGTCGTCAACTGGCGCGGAAGCGGCCAATGCGAGGCGGCTGCCAGCGGTGAACATTGCTGCGCCGGCGGCTGAGAGATGAATCACTCGTCTGCGTGTCAGATCCATGGCGAGCCTCGCTCGTGTTAACCGCCGCAAAGTCGGCGAGACGATCGTAAGCCGCTTGCACGGGTCTTGCCATCGTTGCCGCTAGTGGCGGCGCGTTGCCCGGCTAGATCTCTTTTTCGGCCAGAAACTGACCGACAGTTTCGATGCAGACCTGCCAGGCGGGTTCGTGGTCGACCAGGATGTGATTGCGGCTTTCAAGCGGAACGAAATGCGCGTTTGGAATTCCCGAGGCAACGGCGCGCCCCAGCTCGAGCGGGATTCGCTGATCGCGCTTTGAATGAAGCACGATCGTCGGCGCCCTGACCTCGGCGAGCCGATCACGGACATCGATGTGACCGAACGCGTCCTGAAAACGCGCCGCGTTTCGGGGCGAGGTCGTCTGGCGCTGAAATTCGTCGAACCAGGCGAGGTCGTCCGCACTCGCATCCGGCATGAAGGTCTGCGAGAAGATATGCCGGTATGCCGGATTGTCGGTGCCCCAGCCAACTTCGGTCAGGGTCAGAACGGCTTCTCGCCGCGCCTGTTCTTCCGGACTGGCCAAGTGCCGCCAGCCTGCCGCGTAGCCGCTGATCAAGACCAGGCCGGAGACACGCTCCGGATGGCGCACGGCGTACTCGATCGACACCGCGCACCCCTGTGAGATACCGAGCAGCGGGAAGCGGTCGAGTTCCAGCCTGTCGGCAACCGCCTCGAGGTCTTCCACGAAAGCCTCGAAGCTCAGATCCTTCACCTCCCAATCGGAAAGGCCGCAGCCGCGCTCGTCGTAGCGGATGAAGGTGCGATCCCGCGCCATCGCGGCGAAGCTTCTCCCCCAAATGGGGCTCGCCCAGTCGAACTCGAGGTGATTGAGCCAGTTGGCCGCCTTCAGCAATGGCGGCCCCGACCCGACGGTGGCATAGGCAATCTTCGTTCCGTCGCGGACCTCGCAGAAACCAATGCGCTGTGTGCGCAGGGCGCCCCCCCTGAAGTTGGTGACCGCCGGCCGACCCGGCCGCTTGGCCGAGGATCGCGTAGTCAACGCACCGCCAATCCCGCTCGCGGGTCCGTCTGCCTCGGGTACTAGCGGCGTCAGGATTCGACTTGGCCGGGACGGAGGAGGCCCGCGCATGCGCCTCAAAATCCGTCGGGTCTGCTTCGCGCCAGAGCCGCACCCATTTTCCTGCCGACGCCGGAGCAACATCGGGATGCGTGGCGAGCTGCCGCAGAACCGCGATGCGTGCTGCTTGTGCGTCCTCTCGCTCTGACGCCAGCCAGGACTCGAACGCCGTGTCGCCGACCCCATCGAGGCCGTCCAGGAGCACCATGTCCAGCTGCTGGGCCATCGTCTCAAGGTCGTCGACGGCCAAGTGTCCCTCCTGCTCCCTGAGCCGTGCGTGAATGTCCCTGATGTCGATATCGACGTCTTCGGTGTCGAAATGGACCCGCTCCCGGTCGGCGACGATGCGCGATCGGTCTGGCGTGTTCACCACCCTTCGCAGTTTGCTCAATGACCATCGCAACGCCGCCTTGGGATCGTCGGGCAAATCCCAGAGCAATTCGCAGAGGCGCTCCCGGCGATGCGGACGTCCGGTCGCGGCGAGGAAGGCAAGAAGTGCGCGCGCCTTGCGCGACGCGGGCAGCGGCACTTCCGATCCCAGCCGGACGACACGCAACTCGCCCAGAAGCGAGAGCTGGAAATCCTGAGGCACGCGCAGCTCCGGGGCGAAATGATCTGCGGCGCCCATAACACCCGCGGCGTGACGCTGACAACAACGGTCAGCCTCCACACCGCGCAGCAAGGGCAATCCGCCGCCGACCGAGTGACCCGCCGAAGAAAGCCAGCAGCAAATATGTTTCTTCAAAAGAAATAAATCTGGCTTCGACGTAACACTGGGATGATTACTTGTAACAATTCGTCACGCAAAGAAACATATCTGAAACAAAGCAGCCTCAGTTCCAAAGGAATACTAAGAAAACAACGATATGGCGGCGCCAAATACCACTTGCGCTACAACGCTGACAACAACGGCCGGACACTACGTCGGGGCATGGTCAGTCCGCGCCGGCCGAACGATCCCGTCGGCGAAGCGGACAGGCGGTTCAACCGCGCCAGTCACTTAGCCATGAAATGGGACAAGACGATGAACAAGATTGTTGTACCCCCCACCGATACGCCGCCGCCTCTCATCGCCCCCCAATCGCTGATGGAAGATCCGCACACGATGTTCAGATCGCTGCGGCCGCAGCATCCGGTGATTCAACTCGGCGAAGGGTACTACATGGCCCTGCGCGCGCACGATGTCATAGCGATGCTGACCGATCCGCGAACCATGCAGGTCGACGGGGCGAGCTACCTGCGGCTCAACAAGGTCCCCGAAGGGGCCGTGTCCCGCTTCATGACGGATTTCTTTCTGTTCTCAAACGGGGCTGACCACCGGACAAAGCGCGGCTTGTTCGCTCGTGCCTTCGCCTTTGCGAAGATTCGTGAAGCACAGGGGCGCATCCGCGCTGTCGCCGACGCCATCGTCGCCGACCTGCCGCGCGGCGAATCTTTCGATTTCGTGGAGCGGATGGCCGCCCGCGTGCCGGCGGAAATGACTGCCGCGCTGCTGGGGTTGCCCGCCGATCACGCGCTTTATTTCGCCAGCCGCGTCTATTCGCTCGCTCGCGCCTTCACGCCGGTCTATCCGCATGACGATCACGATGAGATTGAGACGGCCGCCGCCGAACTCTTCGATTATGTCGAGGAACAGATGCGGCGTCGCCTGGAGAATCCGCGAGGCGATCTTCTCTCGACCTTGATTGCGGACTGGCATGCCGACCAGGTCATCCCGCTCGAAAGCCTCGTGAATCAGGTGATCGGAATCATCATCGGCGGCACCGACACGACCCGTGCCGCCTTTGCGATGCTTGTCGCATTGCTTCTGCAGCACCCCGAGCAATGGGAGGCGGTGAAGGCCGATCCATCGTTGATTCCGGGCGCCGTGTCGGAAGGTCTGCGCTACGACCCGTCAGTAGGTTCGATCACCCGCATCACGACGGCGCCGGTTGAGATCGGGGGTATCTTGCTTCCAGCGGGGCGAATTCTGCGCGTCAGCACAATGTCTGCGTTGCGCGACCGCGACCTCTACGCCGACCCTGACCGATTTGACATTCGCCGCACCGATCATCCCCGGCTGCATCCCGTGTTCGGGAACGGTCCGCACCGCTGCTTAGGTGAGATGCTGGCTCGCCTTGAGATGCAGGAGGGACTGGCCGCTTTGATCGCTGCCGCGCCCGCGATCGAACTGATTACGGCGCCCCGCATGCTTGGCTTCGGCGGTATCCGCCAGATCACCCCGATGCAGGTTTGCATTCGGTAGATCGGGAGCCGAGGACCCAAAGTTTTCTGCCTCCTGGGGCTCGCCTTGGAAGCATGCCCGCCCGCACATCGCGGCGGCCGGGCATGCACGGCATCCATGGGGCGAGTGGCAGGATAAACAAGACTCAGACCGACCGCCACAGATGCCGATCGAAGCGCAAGCACACAACACGGTGTCGCATGTTCCCGCTCCTCGGTGTGCGGGTGGGGCTCCCATGAATGGGATACGTTTCTTACAAGTTACGTGTCAGTTGTATTTAGTAACAAAACAATATTTCCTCGAAACAATATGCGATATGAAGAAACGTGCCTGAATTAAAGCGGCCTGCGACCATGTTTAGGTCCAGAAAAAACAACGATAGAAGGGCGAAAATACCACCAGCATTACAACGCTGACGACACCGGACGCTCATCACATTGCGCCGCACGGGCAATCTGCCACCAACCGGATGGTCCTGTCTGACGAAGACCAGGACACGGTTCGGCGACGAGAGCCATTCCGCCATTGGCGGCCCCAATCTAAGGAGAGGAATTCATGGAAATGCACACACGCGAGTCGCTGCTCGCGACTCACGGAATCGATGCGAGCGTGCGAGCCCCGTTCAGCTTTGGCGCTTGGCTCTCCAAGCTCCTGCAACGCATGCAGGAAGCCCAGCGCTGGCAGCGTGACTACGCGATACTGATGGCCAAGACCGAGCGCGAGCTCAGCGATATCGGCCTGACGCGCGGCGACGTCGTCGCCGGCTTCGAGTATGGGCGCTGGCCGACGCGCCGGCGTAGCAACAGGGGATAAGCCATGCTGACAGCTTTCCTCGACCATCCGGCCGCCGCGGCGGCCGGTTTTTTTGCACTGGTGTGTCTCACCGTGTGTCCGCTGTTCAGCACCCGGAGCGGCATCCTGTGGGCTCAGCTCGGGGCGGGCATCGGCTTCGCCAGCCACTATGCGCTACTGGGCATCGCCGCCCCGTCCTTGGTCAATGTGCTCGGCTTGGTGCAGACGCTGGCGGCCTTGTTCGCGATGCGCAGCGTAGTCTTGAACAAGGTCGGCTACGGTCTGATCCCGCTCATGATCGCTACGGGCGTCTACTTCTGGACCGGCCCGGCTTCTGCGTTTTGCGCCGTGGCCATGGGGCTGATCGCGCTCGGCCGCATGCAAAACGATCAGCGGACCTTGCGCCTGTTGATCCTGGCCGGCGGCGTCTCCTGGTCGGTGCACGATTATCTGGTCGGCTCGTCGATCGCTCTTACGGCGGACCTTCTGTGCCTGACGATCGGGATCGCCATGCTTGCGAACATGGCGCGCGCCGAGACGTTCCGCCCCCGTGCGGGAGTCCATGCCACCGCTACGCCGTAAGTCGCATACGAAAGGAGGGGGAGCCGCGCAGAGCGGTCCCCCTTCTTTGGCTGTGATAATGAAGATCGTGCGGGGCGGTGGAAGCGCGCTCGGAGCGTGAGAGCTCGGCGCGAACGCTTCGCGCGGGCTGTGGAGCGCCGCCGCGAGCCTCTCTCCCGGCCTAAGACGACGGCGATTGCAGCCGGCCGAGTATGTCGAGCATCACCGCGGAGGGATCCGAGTGGTGATGAACCATCTTCCACGCCCCACCCTCCTGCCGATAGATATTGGTGACGCGATGCTCGAAGTCCCCGTCGTAGCCTGCAAGAGTCAGCTGCCCCTCTTCGACACCGATCTCGTAGGCGAAGTCCCCCGCGACCCGGATGAGCTGATCCTTCAGTTCGACGCTGCCGTCAGAGGCGAGCTTTGCCACCTGGTGGAACGATGCCTTGACCGCCTCCCAGCCGACTTCCCGCCCGCCGATCGGGTGTAGGACGGTCACGTCCGCGCTATGTGACCAGATATCTGCCATCGAACTGGCGTCGCCTTTGGCCATGCTATTGAGCGCATCGTAGAATTGCTTGGATGCCTTGCGGAGTTCGTCCTCGGTTGACATGACTCGCCTCTCCCTCACTCGTTACGTGCGACACCGATCGCAATCGTGACCCGATCGTCGCCCTCTGCCTTCTCCGATGTTATCTGAAAAATTGCCGGCGACCGCAAACCTACCAATAGCTGTCGCTTGAAATGGCTGCTTATGCGCCTCGAAGACCTGGACCCGCTGCCCGACGGCATGCGTAAGGCGGGTCTGCCGGAATGATTGGCTGGGGCGGCGACCGGCGAAGTGGAGGGACTCGCCTCAGCCGAGCTTATAGTCGCGCGACGCTTCCGGGTCCTCGCTCGCGAAGGACAACGCCATCAGCTCCGCCCAAGCTTCTTCCGGGATCGGAAACGCCGCCCATTCCAGCGTCTCGCGCACGCGCTCCGGCTTGCTCACGCCGCAGACGGTGCTGGTGATGCGCGGGTCGCGCATGGAGAACTGCAGCGCCGCCGCGCCGACCGGGATCTTGTGCTTGGCGCAGACCTCCTCGATGCGGCGGATCGGATCGAGCACTTCCGACGACGCCTCCTGATAGACATAGCGGCGGTAGGTCTTCGTACCCTTGGCGAGCACGCCGCTCGCATAGGGCGCGGCGTTCATGACCGCCATCCCCTTGGAGACGGCGAAATCTATCATCGCTTCGGCATTGCGGTTCGCGAGCGTGAAGCGATTGTGCGTGATCAAGACGTCGAAGACCCAGTCCTGCAGGAACGGCATCATGATATCGACGCGGCCGGCGGCAAGCCCGATGGCGTCGGTCAGCCCCTCCTCCTTCATCTTGAAGAGCTCCGCGATCGCGCCCGGCACCGCGTCGAGGTCCGCCGCGTATTCGGGATCGTGCAGGTGCAGGATGTTGACGCGGTCGAGCCTGAGCGCCTCGAGACTCGTTTCCAGCGAGCGGCGCGCCTGCGCCGCGTCGAGGCGGTTGGTCTCCAGGTCGCGGTCAAGCTTGGTTGAGATCAGCGTCCCCGCCGGAAGCCTCCCGCCGCGCTCGCGGATGACGGCGCCAAGCCGCTCCTCGCTCCGCCCCAGGCCGTAGTTCCGCGACGTGTCGAGGAACTTCGCCGGCCCATCGAGGATCGCGTTGATCGTCGCCTTGGCCCGCTTCTCGTCGACGCCGTAACCGTATGTGTCGGGCATGTCGCCGAGCCCCGACGTGCCGAAGCAGATTTTCGGCACCATCAATGTCGTTCGGCCGAGCCGCGTCTTCTCCACCTCGTTCGCTGCCGCCATCGGGGAAACTTCCTCTCCTGATTCTTGCCAGCCTGATTCTTGCAGCACGGAGGATGCACGGACGCCGCGCTTTCGCAACGCCGAGCGAAGGATATGATGGCGGCATCGGCGGCAGACGGAGGACGCAGATGATCGCAAGCCTTTTCAGGGTCGGCGTCGCCGCCGCGGCGGCACTTTCGCTTCTCGGCGCGCCGTTTACGGACGCGCTGGCGCAGCCCACGCCGATCTATTCCGACATGGACCGGATGCATCCGGTCTATGCCGCCCACGGCATGGTCGCGAGCCAGGAGGCGCGTGCGACGAATATCGGCGTCGACATCCTGAAGCGCGGCGGGAACGCCGTCGACGCGGCGGTCGCTGTCGGCTTCGCGCTTGCCGTGACGCTGCCGGAGGCCGGCAATCTCGGCGGCGGCGGCTTCATGCTCGTGCACATGGCCGGAACGGGGGCCGAAACGGGCGAGACCGTCGCCATCGACTATCGCGAGAAGGCGCCGATCGGGGCGACCCGCGACATGTTCCTCGGCGCGGACGGAAACGCCGATCCCGACCTCTCCCGCTGGAGCGCGCTTTCTACCGGAGTCCCGGGCACCGTCGCCGGGCTGGCGCTGGCGCTTGAGCGCTACGGCACAATGAGCCTCGCGGAGGTGACGGCGCCGGCGATCGCGCTTGCCGAGAGAGGCGTCGAGGTCACGCCCGGCCTTGCCGAGGTGCTCGCCAGGAGCCACGCGACCTTCGCCAAATACCCGCCAAGCGCCGCCATCTTCCTGAAGCCTGACGGCAGCGATTACGAGCCCGGCGACAGGCTCGTGCAGACCGACCTCGCCGGCTCGCTGAGAGCCATCGCCAAAGACGGCCCCGACGCGTTTTATCGCGGCGAGATCGCCGCGCGGATCGCCGCCGCGGTCAAGGACGCCGGCGGGCTCATCACGACGGAGGACCTCGCCCAATACGAGGCCGTGGCGCGCCAGCCGGTCGAAGGCACCTATCGCGGCTACGACATCCTCTCCATGCCGCCGCCCTCCTCCGGCGGCACGCATATCGTGGAGATTCTGAACATCCTCGAAGGCTATCCGATCGGCGAATACGGCTTCGGCAGCGCTAAGACGATGCATCTGATGGCGGAAGCGATGAAGCGCGCTTATGCCGACCGCAGCGAATATCTGGGCGATTCTGACTTCGTCGACGTGCCGGTGAAAGGCCTGACGAGCAAGGCCTACGCCGAAGCACTTCGCGCCACGATAGACCCGCAGCATGCGACGCCTTCCGCCTCGATCGCGCCCGGCAAGCCGCTTCCCTATGAAAGCGACCAGACCACGCATTTCTCCGTCGTCGACAGCCAAGGCAATGCCGTCTCCAACACCTACACGCTGAATTTCAGCTTCGGCTCCGGTCTCGTCGCCGCCGGAACCGGTATCCTCCTCAACAACGAGATGGACGATTTTTCCGCCAAGCCGGGCGTGCCCAACGCCTACGGGCTGATCGGCGGCGACGCCAACGCGGTCGCGCCGGAAAAGCGCCCGCTCTCATCCATGAGCCCCACCATCGTGCTTAAGGGCGGCAAGACCTTCCTCGTCACCGGCAGCCCCGGCGGCAGCCGCATCATCACCACCGTCCTGCAGGTGATCATGAACGTGATCGACCATGGGATGAACGTCGCGGAGGCGACCGCGGCGCCGCGCATGCATCATCAATGGCTGCCGGAGGAGCTGCGCGTGGAAGAGGGCTTCAGCCCCGACACGCTGAAGCTCCTGGAAGCGATGGGCCATACGGTCGCGGTGAAGGGGACGATGGGCTCGACGCAATCGATCATGCTGCGCGAGGACGGCGCGCTTTTCGGCGCGTCGGACCCGCGCCGCCCCACCGCGCTGACCGCCGGTTATTGAGGCCGGTTATCGGGGATTGCCGCGCGGGCTGATCAAGAGAAGCGCGACGGCGACCGCCAGATTGACCCCGCGATGCCGGCTATGGCGACAACGACCGCGTGGGTGCCGCGGGCGGCGCCGCGGCCTGAGCCAGCCGACGCTGCGAAGGGAAGGCAAACCCAGGGCTGCACCGTGGCTAAACGTTCCGCCACTGCACCCGTCGGGGCCTGCTCTCAGCGATTTTTGGTGAGGATCGGAAAAAAACCGGGCTCGTTCCCACCGCAAACGGAAAAACGTGCGATTTGGCGACCCTTTGACACTGGCAATCCAGCGCGAAATCGGGAATCGTGCGCCCGCACGCTTACCGCCTGTGACAAGGGCGAGGCATTGGGAGGAATACATATGTCAAATCCGTTCGAAATGACGCCGCAATCGCGGCGCGAGTTCTTCAAGACGTCGGCCGCGGCCGCCGCGCTGGTCGGCGGGCTCGGCGTCAGCCCGGCTCTGGCCCAGGCTGCGATGGCGGTCGGCGCCTCGGAGAAGCCGCTCAAGGCCGCGTTCTCCAATGCCGGCCTGCAGGCGACCTGGTGCGCCCAGGGCAAGCAGGCGGCGGAATATTGGGGCAAGCTCTTCAACGTGGAAGTGACCTGGTTCGACGGTCAGCTCGACGCCGTGAAGCAGCGCGCCGCCATCGACAACATGGCCTCGCAGGACTGGGACTTCGTCGCGATCCAGGCCTTCGGCATCGGCACGCTGACGCAGCCGGTGCAGGCGATGATCGACAAGGGCATCCCGGTCATGGACATGGACACGCTGATCGCGCCGCTCGATTCGATCAACGTCCACGCCTTCCTCGCTCCCGACAACGAGTTCATGGGCGCGGCGGTGACGCAGGCGCTGGTCAGCGCCATCGGCGGCAAGGGCAAAATGGTCATGACGCAGGGCGCGCTCGGCCACACCGGCGCACAGGGCCGTGCACGCGGCTTCGAATCGGTGGTGAAGAACTTCCCCGACATCGAAGTGCTCGACACCCAGCCAGCCGACTGGGACGTCTCCAAGGTCTCCCGCATCTGGGAAACGCTGTTGACGAAATATCCCGAGATCGACGCGGCGTTCTTCCACAATGACGACATGGCGCTCGCCGCCTACGAAGTCATGAAGCGGCAGAACCGCACCGAGATCAAGATCGGCGGCGTCGACGCCATGCCGCCGGCGATCTCGGCGGTCGCGGACGGCCGGATGCTGGCGACCGTGCGCAATCCCTCCTGCCGCATCCATGGCTACTCGGTCGTCGCTGGTGTTGCGGCGGTCGTGGGTGGCGAGAAGACCGGCACCGGCATCCCGAAGAACATCGTCACCGACGGGCCGGTCGTCACGCAGGCGAACGCCGCCGGCATGCAATGGATGGAAGACCACTTCCTGATCTGACCCTTAGAAGCGGGCGCCGCCGGCCTCATCGGAGGTCCGCGGCGCCCGGCCTAGACTTTGATGTGCCCTCCCCGATGAGCGAAACGGCATGAACGCGACCGACACCGCTTCGGGGCCCGCCGAGAGCGGGCCGGCACTCCTGGAACTCACCGGCATCTCAAAGTCGTTCGGCGGCGTGCAGGCGCTGCGCGATGTCGACTTCACGCTCCATGCCGGCAAGATCCACGGTCTGGTCGGCGAGAACGGCGCCGGCAAGTCGACGCTGATGAAGATCATCGCCGGCGTGCATGCCGATTTCTCCGGCACCATGAAGATCGAGGGCCGCGAGGTCCGCTTCCGCTCCGCGCGCGACGCGCTCGATGCCGGCGTCGGCATGGTGCATCAGGAGCTCTCCATCGTGCCCGACCTCTCTGTGGCGGAGAACGTGTTCCTCGGCGCGCAGCCGACGAAGGGCGGCATCGTCGACTGGAAGCGCATGGTGCGCGAGGCGCGCGAGCATCTCGCCGGCCTCGGCATCGATGTCGATCCGCGCGAGCGGATGGGATCGCTTTCGATCGGCCTGCAGCAGCTGATCGAGATCGCCCGCGTGCTCTTCTCCGGCGCGCGCATCATCATTCTCGACGAGCCGACCTCAGCACTTTCCCCCCCGGAGGTGGAACGGCTCTTCTCCGTACCTGAGACGCCTCAAGGCGAGCGGCCGCAGCTTCATCTTCATCTCGCACTTCCTCGACGATATCCTGAAGATTTCCGACGAGATCACGGTCTTCCGCAACGGCCAGAAGATCGTGACCGGCCCGACCGAGGGCATCGATAAGCTCTGGGTGATCGAGCGCATGATCGGCATCGGCCACGAAGAGCTTGGCGAGACCTATACCGGCGAGTTCACGTTGCGGTCGAAGGCCGACGCAAAGGTGGTTCTGAAGGCCAGCGGACTCACTTACGAGCGCAGTCTCAGGAACGTCTCGCTCGAGGTGCATGCCGGCGAGATTCTCGGCATCTACGGCTTCATGGGTTGCGGCATTCTGGAGCTGACGCGCGCGCTGTTCGGCAAGATCAAGCCGCAGGGCGTGCTTGCTCTCGACGGCGACTCGCTGCGGCTGCCGAATACCGCGGCGGCGCGGCGCGCCGGCCTCGCCTTCGTGCCGGAGAGCCGGCGCTCCATGCTCTTCCACCACGAGCCCATCTACAAGAACGCCACGATCGCGATCCTGGAGCGCATCTCGCGGCTCTGGCTGAAGCCGCAGAGCGAGCGCGACATCACACGGCGGCACGTTGATAGCCTGAGCATCCGCACCGCCGGGGTTGACGCGCTGCTCGGCCAGCTCTCCGGCGGCAACCAGCAGAAGGTCGCGCTGGCGAAATGGCTGACGCACGCACCGAAGGTTCTGATCCTGTCGGAACCCACACGCGGCATGGATGTCGGCGCCAAGGAGGATGTGGTGAAGATCGTTCGCGGCCTGCGCGACGCCGGCATGGCGATCGTCGTCGCGTCGACGGAGCCGGAGACGATCCTGTCGCTGGCCGATCGCATCCTGGTCATGAAGAAGGGCGAGATCGTCAAGGAATTCGCCGAGGGGACGGTCAGCAAAGACCGGCTTCTGGAAGCGGCTTAGGGGAAACGCAATGACGCCGGTGACGGATCCGATAGCAGTGGGGCAGCGGCGGAGCGCCGGAACCTGGTTCAGGAATCAGCTGCGCAACATCGCGCCGTTCGCGACGCTGCTCTTCCTCGTCATCTTCTTCAGCGCAGCGAGCCCCTCGTTCCTGACCACGGCGAACCTCTGGAACATCCTGAACCAGGTGTCGATCACCGGGATCATCGCCGTCGGGCTGACCTTCGTCATCCTGTGCGCCGAGATCGACCTGTCGGTCGCCGCTATCGCCAACGTGACCGGCATCGTGGTCGCCTGGTTCACGCTGCAGGAATCCTACGTGAACATCGCGAACATTCCGCTGCCCGGCGGCTTTGCCGTGATCTTCGCGCTCGCCGCCTGCTTCGCACTCGGCCTCGTCAACGCCGGCGGCGTCACCATGATCGGCATCCCGTCCTTCATCATGACGCTCGCCATGATGCAGATCGCCGACGGCATTTCAGCGCTGCTGGTGCGCGGGCAGATCGCCTATGCGGTGCCCTCGATCATCTCAACACTCGGCTCCGGCCGCATCGCCGGTGTGCCCTGGATCGTGATCGTCTGCGCGACGATGCTTCTCGTCGCCCATATCGTGCTGACCTACACGCGCTTCGGCCGCTACGTTTACATGGTCGGCGGCAACCGCGAGGCAGCGGAATATTCCGGCGTCAACGTCAAGCGCGTCATCGGCACGGTGATGGTGATCGGCGCGGTCTGCTCCGGCATCGCCGGCATGCTCGGCGTCGCCTATTTCGGCTCAGCGCAGCAGAACGAGTTCACCCCCTATCTGCTCGACGCCATCGCCGCGGTGGTGGTCGGCGGCACCTCGCTTTTCGGCGGGCGCGGCGGCATCGGCAATACGATCGTCGGCCTCTTTGTGCTCGGCGTCCTCAATAACGGCCTCGATCACGTGCAGATCGACCCGTTCCTGAAGATCCTGATCCGCGGCCTGATCCTGCTCCTGGCGCTGATCATCAACGTCTACGCACAGCGGCTGAGAGAGACGACCAAAGACGCAGGATAGCGGCGATGCGCTCCGCCGGAAGCGTCAGGCCGGCAATATGCGGTTTGACACGCGTTCAAGCGCGATCGGACCGAGATAGCCGCCGACGATACTTAGGAGAAGCGCCGGACCATAACCGAGGGGAAGGTCCGGCAGCGCCTCCACCAGGCCGAGGCTGTAGATCAGATAGACGGCGATCCCGGCGATCAGACTGACGGCAAGCGTAGTAAGCCAGCGTCCAATCTTCCAGCGACGGCTGTTCTTCCAGTTCTGCATCGCGCGAGCGAGGCCGCCTACGAGGCCGCCAACGAGAAGCACCACCGCGAGCCTTGTCGCCGGCAGGACAAAACGAAACGTCCGCGCTTCCGGTGGCAGCGCGGCGAGCGATACCGTGACGGGACTTGTGCCGGCGCGAGTTGCGGCGATGCGGAGCGTCGTCGCGCAGCGCCCTTCTTCGATGACGTCGTGCCCCGGATTGGCGAAGCGCCCGACGCCCTTCACCTCGACGCGGACGCGCTTATTGCCGGCACCGCCCGCCACTTCGACGCCCTCATCGTTCTGAAGGGACACGACCGCTTCGATCGGATTGCCGACCGTCGCCTCTTCGCTTTCCGCGTTGAGCACGACACGGGTGATCGGGTCGCTCCCGCAAGTGATCGCGGTGGCGCTCCCTTCCTTAAGATCGCCTTCGACCGACGCGGCGCGGATCGGCACCTCGCCTGGGCGCTCGCCGACGACGCGCGCCGACGCCGCGCTCTCCCCTTCCAGAATCTCGACGGAGTCGGGGCTCACCTGCGCATTCTCCGCCGAGATGCGGATGCGGTAGAGCTTGTCGGCTGTCACGCGACGATCGGCATCGTTGCGCAGAAGCACTTGCAGCATCAGCCCCTGTCCCGGGCTCGCCGAAACCTCGTCGAGCGCGATGTCGATGCGTGCCGGCGTTCCGGCAACCGGCGTTTCGGGCGCCCTTTCCGTCGACGGCTTTTCGGTCGATACGGAATCCTCCCTCTCCCCCGACGCGGACGGCGCCGCGCGCACGAATTCGAAGGAGCGCCAGCCCGATTCCTTCGTCGTGCAATCGGTGGGATCGATCTCCGAGGACACGAACTTGCCCTGAAGCCGGTCGGATGCCTCGGGCAACACGACGTCGATCTCGCCCCACGTCTGCCACCCGTCCGGACAGGCGCTACGGTTGGCGATCGGATAATGGAGGCGGAGCCTTCCCTTGAGCCTCGTGCCGTCAATCGTGCCTTCAAGCATGCGCTCGCCCTTCTCAAAGCCGAACGCCTGCTCCTTCTTCGGATCGACCTCCGCCCAGTCACCGGTCACAGTCTCGCCGGACTGCACGATGGAAACGGTTCCCATTGGATCGCGGCCGTCACCGGTGGTAAAAAGCGAATAGGACCACATGCCGGTCAAGTCGGCCGACCGCGCGGCGCCCGTTCCGACGACGCAAGCGAGGAGCATGGCCGCCGCAAGGCGGGCGGTCGAATCGGGACGAAACCTGCGTCGTCTCGACATCCTGGCTTCCGGCATTTCAACCACGTCAGACGGACTCCGCATCCAAGCGCATTGCGCTATCATAGGATACGCGTGAACGCGAAGGGGAGGGTGGGAGGAAGGTTCATGGCTCAATCGGCCCTGGTTTCCACATTCATCGCAGCGGCATTGCTGGCGCTGCCGGCGCTCGCCGAGCCCACGGCAATAAGGCTCGCACAACTTGATACCGCCGAGACCCGGCCCGCGCCCGCGGGCGGCGCCTTCACCGAGCCCTTCGACGGCGACGCGCTCACCGCCGAATGGGAGATCTCAAACGCCGACCCGGATTCCTATTTCGTCGAGAACGGTGCCCTCAACGTTATCGGGAAAGCTGTCGGCGGATTGGCCGTCGCCGAGACGCCGAACGTGTTTCGGTGGAAGCATCCGCTTCCCGACGGCGACTGGACGGCCACACTGGTCTTCCGCGCCGCCCTGCAGACCGGACATGAGGTGCTCGAATTCGGCCTCTATGACGACCCCGGTAACATGGTCGTGACGAATTTCTATGGCAACTCGACGCCCTGTTGTGGGGCCGCACATATCTCGGTCGGCATAGTCAAATGGACAAACGGCGAAAAGACGGGCTTTTCGACACAGGCCGCAACGGGAGACTATGCGGCGCTCGTCGCGAGCGTCGGCCAGCCGATCACGATGAAACTGATCAAGACGGGCCGTTCGTACTCCGCGGCCATGAACCTTGCCGGCGAGGTAGACGAGTTGGGCCAGCCGAAATGGTACGAGACGGGCGTGGTGACCGCGGTCCGTCCACCGAGCGGTTTCGTCATCAACGTCTCGCAGTGGGACCAGACCGGAGGAGAGACCCTCTACACGATCAACTCGCTGACCATCGCACCGAATGGCGGATAGGCGCTGGTACGAGGCGCGGCGCACACCGCCGGGAGGACGCGTTTCAGAGTCCGCCTAGCGCCAATTGCACACGAGCTCCGCCAGGATGTCAGGCGCGCCGAGCGATGGGGTGCCGCTGTAGACGACCATTCGCCCGCCGGTATTGTCGAGCACCGCGATCGCGGACACCGCGCCGTCCTGCGTCGTCACGTATCCTTCGAAGGGTGCTGTCTGCGTGTAGCCCTCGTAGACCATCTGCCCGGCGAGCGCCCCGGCCTGATACTGGCCCTGGAACCGGACATAGCCGTCTCCGAGCGCATTTGATGCCGTGAACTGGCGCATGCCAGACACGATCGCCGGACCGGATTGCGACTGTCCCTGGCAATCGAGCTGATTGACCTGCTGTGCCATGGCCGGCGCAGCGGCCTGCACGGCCGCCCCGAGCACAACCAGCGAAGAGATCATGTTGCGCGAGAGTGGATTGGATAGAAGCGATCGCATGGCGGAGTCCTCCCATCTCTGGCGAAGGCGATCCTACTACCACACGCCCTGCGTGCAAAGAGGTGGGCATCCCGAGCGCGAGGTGCGGGTCTTAGTCCAACGCCAGTCCGAGCTCGCGCCGCAGCGTCTTCGTCAGCCCCCGCGCCACGAGACGATGGCTTTCGCTCAGGTAGTCGCGAAGCGCTGCATCATCCATCGCCTCGTCCGTCTGCCGTTGGATCCACTTCATCCCGCGCGACGCGAGATAGGGCGCGGGCCTGAGACCCGGCTGCTCGCCCAGAATGTCGAAGGCCCCCGGCGAAACCTTGAAGGTGACGGCGAGCGCCTCACCCTTGCTCCAGCCGGCGATGGCGAAGACCTTCCCGCCGACCTTCCACACATGCGCCCCGCCCCACTGCACCACATGCGTGGTGCGCGGCAGCGAGGCGCAGAAGCGGTTGTAGTCGTCGAGCGTCATGCGCCGTACTCTAGCGCCGGTCCCCTCACCCGTCGCCTCCGGCGACACCCTCTCCCGATGGGAGAGGTTCGCGTCCGCGCTTACGCAGCTTCAGCCGACGCCGCCTCGTGCTTGGGACGGAAGAGCAACCGGTCGGAGCCGGCGGTGATCTTCACCTGGTCGCCGTCGCGCACGTCACCGGCAAGGATCTTCTCGGCAAGCGGGTCCTGCAGCTCCTTCTGGATCACCCGTTTCAGGGGCCGCGCGCCGTAGGCCGGATCGTAGCCCTTGTCGGCAAGCCACTTGCGCGCGCTCTCGTCGAGCGAAAGCACGATCTTGCGGTCCTCCAGGAGCTTCTCCAGACGCACGAGCTGGATGTCGACGATCGCCCGCATCTGCTCGCGTTTCAGCCGGTGGAAGAGGATCACGTCGTCGACGCGGTTCAGGAACTCCGGTCGGAAGTTGGCGCGCACGACGCTCATCACCTGGTCGCGCACCACGTCGACGTCCTCCGTCTCCTTGAGGTTGACCAGATATTCCGCGCCGAGATTCGAGGTCATCACGATCAGCGCGTTGCGAAAGTCGACCGTGCGCCCCTGCCCGTCGGTCAGGCGGCCATCGTCCAACACCTGAAGAAGCACGTTGAAGACATCCGGATGCGCCTTCTCGATCTCGTCGAAAAGTATGACCTGATAAGGCCGGCGGCGGATCGCCTCCGTCAGCGCCCCGCCTTCCTCGTAGCCGACATAGCCCGGAGGCGCGCCGATCAGTCGCGCCACGGAGTGTTTCTCCATGTATTCCGACATGTCGAGGCGGACCATCGCGGTCTCGTCGTCGAAGAGGAACCACGCAAGAGCTTTCGTGAGCTCCGTCTTGCCGACGCCGGTGGGACCTAAGAACATGAACGAGCCGATAGGCCGGTTCGGATCCTGCAGGCCGGCACGCGCGCGCCTGACCGCCTTGGAGACGGCCTGCACGGCCTCGCCCTGGCCGACGACGCGCTTGGCGAGTTCGTCCTCCATCCGCAGCAGCTTGTCGCGCTCGCCTTCCAGCATCTTGTCGACCGGAACGCCGGTCCAACGCGACACGACTTGCGCGATGTGATCGGGCGTGACCGCCTCCTCAACGAGGTCGGCGGTGGTGCGCTCTTGCGCCTCCGCGTCGGCGAGCTGCTTCTCGAGCGCCGGGATCACGCCATAGGCAAGCTCGCCGGCCTTGGCGAGATCGCCGCGCCGCTGCGCGGTCTCCAGGTCGAAGCGCGCCTGGTCGAGGCTCTCCTTGAGCTTCGAGGCGGCGCCGAGCTTCTCCTTCTCCGTCTGCCAACGGGAGGTGAGCGCCGCCGACTGCTCTTCGAGATCGGCAAGCTCTTTTTCGAGCCGCTCCAGCCGGTCCTTCGACGCCTGGTCGGTCTCCTTCTTCAGCGCCTCGCGCTCGATCTTGAGCTGGATGATGCGGCGGTCGAGCTCGTCCAAAGCTTCCGGCTTGCTGTCGACCTGCATCCTGAGGCGCGATGCCGCCTCGTCCATGAGGTCGATCGCCTTGTCGGGAAGGAAGCGGTCGGTGATGTAGCGGTTGGACAATGTGGCCGCGGCGACGATTGCGGAATCCGTGATGCGGACGCCGTGATGCACTTCGTATTTCTCCTTCAGGCCGCGCAGGATGGAGATCGTGTCCTCCACCGTCGGCTCGGATACGAAGACCGGCTGGAAGCGCCGGGCGAGCGCCGCGTCCTTCTCGATGTGCTTACGATATTCGTCGAGCGTGGTCGCACCGACGCAGTGAAGCTCACCGCGCGCCAGAGCAGGCTTCAGGAGGTTCGACGCGTCCATCGCGCCTTCCGCCTTGCCGGCGCCGACCAGCGTGTGCAGCTCGTCGATGAAAAGGATGATGCCGCCGGCCGCCGCGGTGATTTCGGAGAGCACGGCCTTCAGCCGCTCCTCGAACTCGCCGCGATATTTCGCCCCGGCGATCAAGGCGCCCATGTCGAGCGCCATCAGCTTCTTGTCTTTCAGGCTCTCCGGCACGTCGCCGTTGACGATCCTGAGCGCCAGGCCCTCCGCGATGGCGGTCTTGCCGACGCCCGGCTCGCCGATCAGAACGGGATTGTTCTTGGTGCGGCGGGAAAGCACCTGCATGGTGCGGCGGATCTCTTCGTCGCGGCCGATGACGGGATCGAGCTTGCCCTCGCGCGCCGCCTCGGTCAGGTCGCGCGCATATTTCTTCAGCGCATCGTAGCCCGATTCGGCGGAGGGCGAGTCGGCGGTGCGGCCCTGGCGAAGCGCGTTGATCGCCTGGTTGAGACCGGTCGGCGTGGCGCCCGCATCGGCCAGAATCTTGGCGGTCGCCGCCTCTTTCTCCATGGCGAGCGCCAGGAGAAGGCGCTCCACCGTGACGTAGGAATCGCCTCCCTTCTCGGCGAGCTGCTCGGCGGTCGTGAAGACGCGCGCCAGCGGCTGCGAGAGGTAGAGCTGTCCGGTGCCGCCGGAGACCTTCGGCATCTTGGAAAGCGCCGCCTCCGTCGCAAGCAGCGCGTCTTTCGCGCGCCCGCCGGCACGTTCGATCAGCCCGGCGGCCATGCCTTCCGGATCGTCGAGCAGCACTTTCAGAAGATGCTCGGGCGCGAACTGCTGATGCCCCTGCCCGAGCGCATAGGTCTGCGCCGATTGGACGAAGCCTTGCGCCCGCTCGGTGTATTTCTCAAAATTCATCGCTCACCCCTTCCGGCCCGGCCCTCGACCCGAAGCGTCGAAACGGACGGCCATAGACAAGATTCGGCCCCCAAAAGGGCAGCCTATCGGACATATGGTGAAGGCTTTTCGCCGCGCAATCCCACGGGCGCGCGGCGCCTGCAGAAGCCCATTACGCGGCCAAATCGATAGCAATTTTCTCTACTTTTAATTGTCACACCTTCGCCGTACTTGCGGCCTTCCATGCACAACCCAGCGTAAACGGGAGGACACCATGGCCGACGATACAAAGACGCTTGCAAAGCAGGTGGAGAAGCTCGCGGCCCGGCTCGACAGGATCGAATCCTCGTTGGGCCCGGGATACCGTTCAGCCCAAAGCCGCGAAGAGGAAGAGGGGGGCGTGCTGCGTTTCTGCGCGCTGCCGCCGGTCCCCGACCGGCTGCTCGCGGCGAACGTTTCGCCCGGACGAGAGAGCCTCATACGGATCATCGAGAAGAAGTGGGTCAACGGCACGAAGCTTCACTACTTCTTCTTCAAGAACGGTCCGTGGGCGGGGGCGCAGGACCAGATCGACCTGGTCCTCAAGGGATTCAAGGTGTGGGCGGATCTGGGCATCGGCATCGAGTTCCTGCCGGTCGACAACATCGCCGACGCGGAGATCCGCATCGGCTTCCTGCAGGGCGACGGGGCCTGGTCCTACGTCGGCCGCGACGTCCTCACCTTTCCCGGTCAACAGGAACGCACGATGAATTTCGGCTGGGACCTGACGCATGACCCACGCCACGAATTCGTCGCCGTGCACGAGATCGGCCACACGCTCGGCTTCCCGCACGAGCACCAGAACCCGTTCTCCGGAATCGTCTGGGACGAGGAAGCCGTCTACAGCACCTTCGGCGGGCCGCCGAACAACTGGCCGCGAAGCACGACGTTCAGCAACATCATCCGCAAGCTGTCGGCATCGGAGGTCGAAGGCACTGCCTGGGATCCCGATTCGATCATGCACTACGAGTTCCCCGCCGGGCTGGTCCAGCAGCCGCAGGAGTATCATGACCACGGCATCCATCCGGCCGGAGGCGTCTCCACGCACGACACCGCGCAGGTCAAGCTCTTCTACCCGCCGATCCAGAACACCAACTACCCGAAGCTCACGCCGCTCCAGTCGCAGTCCTTGAGCATCGCCGCCGGCGAGCAGCGGAACTTCCTGATCGAGCCAGCGGAATCGCGCGAATACACGATCGGTACGTTCGGCAAGTCGGACACCGTCATAGTGCTCTTCGAAGATCGCGACGGAGACCACAAGTTTCTCGCCGGAGACGATGACAGCGGCACCGACCTGAACGCCCGCATCGTCGAGTGGCTGGAGGCCGGCAAGCGCTACGTTCTGCGCGTCCGCCTCTACCTCAACTGGGCGAGCGCCGACACGGCCGTTATGCTCTGGTGACGCGGACGGCGGCGGACCACTAACAAAAAGGGCCGGTGCGAGCCGGCCCTTTTCGGTTAGAGTTCTCGTTGGCGCTCAGTCCGGGAACGCGGCGAGCGCGGCGGCGCCATCGGAGGTCGTATCCTCGCCCTCAGGCGCGGCGGCTTCGCTATTGTCGTTGCGTGGCGGACGTCCGCGGCGGCGGCGCGGTGCGGGCGCTGATGCCGGCGCCGGCTGCTCGTCGACGCCCGGCGCAGCATCGACCGGCTGCGCGGCTTCCGGCTGCGGCTCATCCCGCTGCTGCACGCGCTCCGGCCGGTCGCGGCCACCGTCACGTTGATCGCGGCGATCGAATCGCTCGCGCGGTCCGCGCTGGCGCTCGCCCTGTTCGTTCGGTCGCTCGTTCTGGCGTGCCTGCTGCGGGCGGAAGCCACGATCGTCCTCGCCGTCGCCACCCTCGAAGCGATCCTCGTCCTCGTCACGTCCGTAATTGTTCGATTCGAAGCGGTCGCGTATGCCGCGTCCGTTCATCTGGCGGTCTTCTTCGTAGCCCTCGTCGCCGCCTTCGCGGAACTGCGGCTGCGACTGCTGGAACTGCGTCTGCGCCGCCATGACGATACGGTTGTAGTGCTCCGCGTGCTGAAGATAGTTCTCGGCCGCCACCACATCGCCGGCGGCCTGCGCGTCGCGCGCGAGCGTCATGTATTTTTCTGCAACATGCGCCGCATTGCCGCGAACCTTCACGTCCGGCCCGTTCAACTCATAGCTGCGAGCGAGCGGATTCGGACCTTTGCGGCTGCGACCGCGTGAACGACGATTCTGATTGTGTCTCATGGACCCGTTCTCTTGTTAACGGTCAATTCTCATTTCCGGCCGCCACCGTGCGGTAGCGGACTCAGTCAATGCCTGGCGCGTTTGCTTCCCCGCCGACCTCATCTCTCCCGAGGTCAAGACGTCTCATGCGGTGGCGACACGAGCGAACCAGCTTTCGGCGACGATTTGTTTGTGTCTGCCGGGAAAGGATTGCCAGCTCTGTGGCTTCGCTCTGGTTTGCGGTTGGAAGCTAGCCCGATCATCCGACTTTTCCAAGCGCTTTTTTTGCCCCTTCGGCGTTCTTCCCAGCCAGCGTTTTCACGGCGGTAACCACGCGTGCGCGGCCGGCGAGATCGCGGCGGAGGCCGACCTCCGAAAGACCTGCCCGGCGACACAGCGCCACGACCGAATCGCCCTGATCGTAGCCCGTCTCAAAGCCGACGATACCGCCCTCGGCGAGCCGCGTGTCAAGGCGCGAAAGGATCGCGCGATAGGCATCGAGACCGTCATCACCGCCATCGAGGGCAAGGCGCGGATCGTAGACGCTGACCTCGCGCGGCAAGGTCTCGATCACCGAACTCCTGACATAAGGCGGATTGGACACCACCACATCGAACGGCCCTCCCGGCCTCTCCGGCCCTTCCGCAAAGTCGGCCCTCACGAAGGCGACGCGATCGGCAACGCCATGCGCTTCGGCGTTCTGCCGCGCCGCAATGAGCGCCTCCGCGGATATGTCGGTGGCGACGGCGCGCGCCATCGGAAGCTCGCTGAGCAACGCGATGACGATCGCGCCCGTACCGGTTCCGAGGTCGCAGATCGTAATCTCCGGCGCAAGCCGGCGGCGCGCTTCTTCAAGCATCGCCTCAACCAGGATTTCCGTGTCGGGCCGCGGCACAAGTGTCGCCGCGTTGAGTTTGAGCTTCAGCCCAAAGAACGCGGCCTCGCCGACGATCCGCGCGACGGGCTCGCCCGTCAGTCGACGTTTTACATGGGATATGTAGGTCGCTTGCGCAAGCGCCGGCATGGAATCGTCGCTCGCGGCGATCAGCGCCGCCATGTCGAGGCCGGCAGCTGAAGCGAGGAGAAGCCGCGCGTCGAAGGCGGCATTCGCGATGTCGCCGCCGGCAAGCGCGGCGCGACCTTGAGTGAGCGCATCGGCGAAGGTCATGCCGCGTCGTCCTCGAACTCCGACAGCCGCCGCGCCTGATCGTCGGCGATCAGCGCATCGACGATCTCGTCGAGCGCCTCGCCGTCGATCACCTTGTCGAGCTTATAAAGCGTGAGGTTGATGCGGTGGTCGGTCACGCGCCCCTGCGGGAAGTTGTAGGTGCGGATGCGCTCCGAACGGTCGCCCGAACCGACCTGGCCCTTGCGATCCGCGGCGCGGCTTTCCGCCTGCTGCTGCCGCTCAAGATCGAAGAGGCGCGCGCGCAGCACCTCCATGGCGCGCACGCGGTTCTGGTGCTGCGACTTCTCGCTGGCGGTGACGATGATGCCGGTCGGGATATGCAGGATGCGCACCGCCGTCTCGGTCGTGTTGGCGTGCTGTCCGCCGGCGCTCGACGCACGCGTCGTGTCGATCCTGAGGTCGTCCGGGCGGATGGCGATATCGACCTCCTCCGCCTCCGGCAGGACGGCGACGGTCGCCGCGGACGTATGGATGCGCCCGCTTGCCTCCGTCTCCGGCACGCGCTGCACCCGATGCACGCCGGACTCGAACTTGAGCCGACGGTAGACGCCACCGCCGCGCACCGCCGCGATGATCTCGCGGTAGCCGCCGACCTCGCCCTCGCTCGCCGAGAGCACCTCGATCTTCCAGCCGTGCAGCGCGGCGTAGCGCTCGTACATGCGGAACAGGTTGCCGGCGAAGAGCGCCGCTTCGTCGCCGCCCGTTCCCGCACGCACCTCCAGGATGGCGCTGCGGTCGTCGGCCGCGTCGCGCGGGATCAGAAGCACGCGCAGTCCGTCGCGCAGCGCCTCGACCTTGTCACGCAGCGAAATCCGCTCGTCCTCCGCGAGGCTCCGCATCTCGCGATCCGTCGTCGGATCGTCGATCAGCGCCTCGGTATCGGCGAGCTCACGCTCGGCGGCCTCCAGCGCCCGCGCCTTCTCCGCCACCGGATCGAGCTCGGCGAACTCGCGCGAGAGCCGCACATAGTCGTCCCCCTGCTGCCCGGCAGCAAGCATCGCCGCGACGGTCTCGTGGCGGCGGATGAGCGAGCGCAGACGCTCCTGTGGAATGCTGGCGGCCATTGATCGCTTAGATCGGCACGCGGTTGGTCTCGGCCCAGGCCTGCAGCTCGCCGCGGATCTCGGAGGCCGTGGCGCTCTCGTCGATCATGGCGTTCACGCGCTCCGCGATCGGCTTCAGCTCGATCGCCCTGATCGTCGCCTTGACCGGCCCGATCGCCGCCGACGCCATGGAAAGCGATCGGAAGCCAACCGCCGCAAGCGCGATCGCATCGATCTGACGCCCGGCGATCTCGCCGCAAAGCGTCACCGGCTTGCCGGCCGCGTCCGCCGCCCGTGTGATTGAGCGGAGCGCCCGCAGGAAGGCCGGGTTGAGCGGATCGAAGCGCCCGGCAAGCCGGGTGTTGGAGCGGTCGCTCGCCATGATGAACTGCATCAGGTCGTTGGAGCCGACGGAGGCGAAATCCACCACACGGAAGAGCTCGTCGAGCTGGAAGAGCAGCGAAGGCACCTCGATCATCGTGCCGAGCACGACCCGCTCCGGGCCGAGATAGCCGTGGCGGGCGAGATGGTTCTGCTCGCGCTTGACGATCGCCTTGGCGCGCTCGAACTCCACCACCTCCGCGACCATCGGGAACATCAGCTTGAGCTCGCGCCCGGTCGCGGCCTTCAGAAGCGCGCGCGCCTGCGTCTTCAGGAGCGCCGGCCGGTCGAGCCCGAGCCGGATCGCGCGCCAGCCCATCGCCGGGTTCTCTTCCTTCTGCTGGCGGAAATAGGGGAGCACCTTGTCGCCACCCACGTCGAGCGAGCGGAAGGTGATGGGCTTGCCGCCCGCCGCATCGATGACCTGCCGGTAGAACGTCTCCTGCTCGTTCTGGCGCGGAAAACTCGACGCCACCATGAACTGCAGCTCGGTGCGGAAGAGGCCGACGCCGGCCGCGCCCAATTCCTCCAGCCGCGGCATGTCCATCAGCAGCCCGGCATTGATCTGCAGCGCGATCGGCACACCGTCGCGGGTGATGGAGGGCTCGTGCCGGGTGAGGCGGTACTGCTCCTGCTTGCGCGCGCGGAAGCGCGCCCGGTCGGCATAGGCGGTCTCAAGATCGACCGGCGGGCGCAGATGCACCTCGCCGGTATCGCCGTCGACGATGATCGGATCGCCGGCTTCCGCGAGCGCCACCACGTCTTCGAGCTGTCCGACCGTGGCGATGTTCAATGCGCGCGCGACGATCGCCACGTGGCTCGTCGGGCCGAGCTCCTCAAGCACCAGGCCGCGCAGCCGTTCGCGGTCATAATCGAGAAGCTCCGCCGGCCCCATGTTGCGCGCCACCACGATCGCGTCTTCCGGCATATCGGACGCGAACGGCCCGTGCGGACGGCCCATCAGCTCGCGCAGGAGCCGGTTGGCGAGATCGTCGAAATCGTGCAGCCGCTCGCGCAGGAACGGATCGGTCTGCCGTGCCATCTGCGCGCGCGTGTCGTTCTGCACGCGCTCCACGGCGGCCTCGGCGGTGAGGCCGTTCTGGATCGCCTCCTGCAGCCGCCGTGTCCAGCCGCGGTCCTCCGCGAACATCTTGTAGGCTTCCAGGATCTCGCGGTGCTCGCCGGTCCCCGCCTCCGCGCCGCGCGCCAGGAGATCGTCGACGGAGAGCCGGAGGCTCGCCATCGCCGCGTCGAGACGGCGAAGCTCGTGCTCCACGTCCTCCGCGATCAGCTCGGTGACGACGACGCGCGGCTCATGCAACACGACGTGACCGAGCGCAATTCCTTCCGCGAACGACACGCCCTTCAGATGCAGCGGCCGGTTCACGTCGAGGTCGGCGCCGGGGATCGTCAGATCCTCCATCTCGCCGGAGGCGAACATCTCCGCGAGCACCATCGCGGTCGTCTGCAGCGCCTCGATCTCCTCCTCAACGTAGTTGCGATAGGAGCGGTTCTGCACGACGAGCACGCCGAGCGTGCGCCCGGCGCGCAGCACCGGCACGCCGAGGAAGGAGTGGTAGACCTCCTCGCCCGTCTCCGGCAGGTAGGCGAAGGCGGGATGCGACTGCGCGTCCGGCAGGTTGAGCGGGCGAGCATCCGACGCGATGGTGCCGACGAGACCGCGCCCGACCTGCAGCGCCGCCCGGTGCACGGCGCTCTCCTTCAGGCCCTCGGTCGCGTAGAGCTCCAGCATATCGTCGGCGCGCAGTACATAGACGGAGCAGACCTCCGCGACCATGTTGGCCGCGATCAGCCTGACGATCTTATCGAGCCGCTGCTGGGCGCCGATCGGTTCCGCCATGACCTCGCGGAGTTTCCGCAAGAGCACGCGCGGCCCGGCGAGCGCCCCCCGGGTTGGAGCCAAGCCATCCTCCTGGAGTCCGCGCCATTTTGACGGAAGTCAAAACGCGGGCTCACCTTCTATTCCAGCACGACCTCTCCCGAAAACCGGTCCCACGTTCGGGATCATGCCCAAGCCGCGCGGCGTCTCATCTCCCGTCGCTGCCGCGACGCCGCGCTGTCAAAGCCGTCGGGCCCGCCCGCAACCGGGGCAGGCCGCGGGCGCCGGGCCACCTGGCCCCCGGCGCGCCACCGGACCTAAGTCTTATCGAGTTCGTATATTGAATGGAGCGTCCGCACCGCAAGCTCGGTATAGGCGGCATCGATCAGCACGGAAATCTTGATCTCCGACGTGGTGATGAGCTGGATGTTGATTCCGCGCGAAGCGAGCGCCTTGAACGCTTCCGCCGCGACGCCGGCGTGGCTGCGCATGCCGATGCCGATCACCGAGACTTTGGCGACGTCGCTGGAGCCGGAAACGTGCTGCATCACGACCTCGCTCTTGAGCGCCTCGATCTTGGCCATGGAGCGCTCGAAATCCGCCGTCGGCACGGTGAATGTGATGTCGGTGGCGCGTCCGTCTTCCGAGATGTTCTGCACGATCATGTCGACATTGATGCCGGATTCGGCGAGCGGCCCGAAGATCGCCGCGGCCACCCCCGGTTTGTCCTCGACCCCGCGGAGCGTGATCTTGGCCTCGTCCTTGGAGTAGGCGATGCCGGTAACGAGCTGCTTTTCCACGATCTCGTCCTCGTCACAGATGAGGGTGCCGACCGGCTGATTGCCGGCGCCCGATTGCGGTCTTTCCGGGTCGTCGAAGGAAGAGCGCACGAAGGTGCGGACACCGTGCACCATGGCAAGCTCCACGGAGCGCACCTGCAGCACCTTGGAGCCCAGCGACGCCATTTCGAGCATTTCCTCGAAGGCCACCTTCTCCAGTCGCCGCGCATTCGGAACGATGCGCGGGTCGGTGGTATAGACACCGTCGACGTCGGTATAGATGTCGCAACGCTCCGCACCGATAGCCGCGGCGATCGCGACGGCGCTTGTATCGGAGCCGCCGCGTCCGAGCGTCGCGATACGGTTGTCCGGCGCCAGGCCCTGGAAGCCGGCGATGACCGCGACCTGGCCCTGCGAAAGACGCTCCACGAGGATATCGGCGCGGATATCGGTTATGCGCGCCCCGCCATGCGCGGAGTCGGTCGAGATCGGCACCTGCCAGCCCACCCAGGAGCGCGCATTGATGCCCATTTCCTGAAGCGCGATGGCAAGGAGCCCCACCGTCACCTGCTCGCCGGAGGAAACGACCGTGTCGTATTCGCGCGCGTCGTGAAGGATCGCCGCGGAACGGCAGAGCGCGACGAGCCTGTTGGTCTCGCCGGCCATGGCGGAGACGACGACCGCGACCTCGCTTCCCGCCTCCACCTCACGCTTCACGTGCCGCGCCACGTTGCGGATGCGATCGATGTCGGCGACGGAGGTTCCGCCGAATTTCATGACGAGCCGGGCCATGCCGTGAAATTTTCCGCCGGGTGCGCGCCGGTGGCGCGGGATGCCCTACCAATGCCGGGAACATCGGCGAATCCCCGCCGATCCCGGCTCTTTATCGGCTTCCGCGGCCCCCCGCAACAGGCGGCCTGGAGGAACCGCCGGCACGGCAAAGGATTTGCCTATCGGCCCATGGCGGGCCAAATGAAAAGATCGGCCGCCGAGGTCCGGCCCGAGCAGGTGGGGATATCATGCACAGAGTCGCGGTGATTGTCGGAAGCATCCGCAAGGACTCCATCAATCGCAAATACGCACAGGCGCTGATGAAGCTTGCCGAGGGGAAGCTCGACTGCACGCTCCTCAGGATCGACGACCTGCCGCTCTTCAACCAGGACAACGAGGCGAGCCCGCCACCGGAAGTGACCCGTTTCAAGCAAGAGGTAGAGGCAGCCGACGGCATCCTCTTCGTCACGCCGGAGCACAACCGCTCCATACCCGCCGCCATGAAGAACGCCATCGACTGGGCGACCCGGCCCTCCGGGACGAGCGCCCTCAGGGGCAAGGTCGGCGCCATCACCGGCACGTCGAAAGGCCGCATCTCGAGCGCCATCGCGCAGCAGCATCTGCGCGCGATCGTCCACGGTCATCTCGCAGCATTGCTCGGCGCTCCAGAGCTCCTTTTAAACTACACGGACGGGCTCTTCGATGACGCCGGCAACGTGACCGACGAAGGGACGCGCAAGCTCCTGACCACCTTCATCGACAATTTCGCGCGGCTCGTCGACGCGATGGCGAAATGAAGCGGCCCAATCCCGCAACCGACAACACGGTCGACCCCGCCGAGATCGAGAAATTCGAGCGGATGGCGACGGAATGGTGGGACGCGGACGGAAAGTTCCGCCCGCTGCACAAGTTCAATCCCGTGCGGCTCGGCTATATCCGCGACGTGGCCGCGGCGCATTTCGGCCGCGACCCGAAAAGCGGCAGGCCGCTATCGGGCCTCTCGCTCCTCGATATCGGCTGCGGCGGGGGCATCCTCTCCGAGCCGATGACGCGGCTTGGCGCGGCGACGGTCGGAATCGACCCGTCGGCGACGAATATCGAGGTGGCGCGGCTGCACGCGGCCAAGAGCGATCTTGCCATCGACTACCGGGCGACGACGGCGGAAGCGCTCGCCACGGCCGGAGAGCGCTTCGACGTCGTGCTGGCGATGGAGGTGGTGGAGCACGTAGTTGATGTCGGCGCGTTCGTCGCCGCCTGCGCGGCGCTGACCAAGCCTGGCGGGCTCTTCTTCGTCGCCACCATTAACCGCACGCCGAAGGCCTTCGCGCTCGCCATCGTCGGCGCGGAATACGTCCTGCGCTGGCTGCCGCGCGGCACCCACGATTATTCCAAGCTCGTGCGTCCCGCCGAGCTTGAGGCGGCCTTCGCCGCTTCCGGCCTCGCGGTCGCGGAGCGGACCGGCGTCGCCTACAACCCGCTCGCCGACACATGGTCGCGCGGCGAGGACATGGACGTGAACTACATGCTGGTCGGGGAAAAGACGGCCGCCTGACCCTGACCCGTGACGAGGCCCGCCTCGCACTTTCCCCAGTTCACCCTTCCATTGTGCGCCTGCGGAAACGCCCTTAAAGCTTGACCTCTCCTTCGCACCGGCCGTCCGGCCAGGCGCGTCCCCTCCCCTCCGCGGCTTTCGATGACCAAAGCTTCCGAGCCGGCTCCCCCGACGACCGAACCCAGCCACTGGTCGGCGCTCGGAAACGTCGCCTACCGGCGTTACTGGACGTCGCGTCTGGCCGGCTCCTTCGCCCAGCAGATCCAGGTCGTCGCGGTCGGCTGGCAGGTCTACGACCTGACGCGCAACCCGCTCGACCTCGGCTTCGTCGGACTGTCGCAGTTCCTGCCGGCGCTCCTTCTGGTGCTCGTCACCGGCATCGCCGCCGACCGCTTCCGTCGCCGCACGATCATGACGATCTGCCTCGCGGCGGAAGCGCTTTGCGCCGTGGCGCTTCTTCTCTTCACGCTCTCCGGCGCAACCAACGTGATCCCGATCTTCGCCATCCTTGTCGCCTTCGGGGTGGCGCGCGCCTTCTTCGGCCCGGCGCAGCAGTCGCTGCTTCCCAACATCGTACCGCCGGAAATCCTGTCGAGCGCCATCGCGCTCAACTCGGTGAGCTGGCAGGCGGCGACCATCATCGGGCCGGTCGCCGGCGGCCTCCTCTACGGCGTTGCGCCGGAAGCGGCTTACGGCGTGACGGTCGCGCTCCTCGGCGCCTCGGCAATTCTCGTCCTTTTCATCCCGCGCACACAACAGAAGACGACATCGGAGCCGGCGACATGGTCGACGATCGTCGCCGGCTTCAACTACATCCGGCACGAGAAGATCGTGCTCGGCGCGATCTCGCTCGACATGTTCGCCGTGCTCCTCGGCGGCGCGACGGCGCTGCTTCCCGTCTATGCGCGCGACATTCTCACAGTCGGCCCGTGGGGGCTCGGGCTCTTGCGCGCCGGCCCCGCGATCGGCGCCATCGCCGTAGCGATCTATCTGACGGCGCGCCCGATCCGCGATCATGCCGGGTTCTGGATGTTCGTCTTTGTCGGCCTCTTCGGGCTCTTCACCATCGTCTTCGGACTGTCGACCCATGTCTGGCTCTCGATCGCCGCGCTCGCCGTGATGGGCGGCACCGACATGGTGAGCGTCTATGTGCGCGAGACGCTGATCCAGCTCTGGACGCCGGACCACGTGCGCGGCCGCGTCAATGCGGTGAACATGGTCTTCATCGGTGCGTCGAACGAGCTCGGCGAGTTCCGCGCGGGCGTCTCCGCCACGATTTTCGGGACGGTCGCGGCGGTCGTCATCGGCGGCGCCGGAACGATGGCCGTCGCGGCGCTGTGGGCCAGGATGTTCCCCGACCTTCGCCACGCCCGGCATTTGAGCGGGCGGGTGTGACGCCGACCCCATTCCGCCCTCATCCTGAGGTGCTTTTTCACCCCGTGGTTCGAGGCTCGCTTCGCTCGCACCTCACCATGAGGGGTGAAAGAGCCTCAAAGGGAGGCGGAATAAGCCTCACTCAACGAGCGCGAACCGATCCACGTCGAAGAGCCCGAAATCGGTGATCTTCAGATGCGGGATCACCGGCAGCGGCAGGAAGGCAACCTGCAGGAAAGGCTCCGGCAGCGTGCAGCCGAGAGCGCGCGCCGCGGCGCGAAGCACGACGAGCCTCTCGCGCACCGCCTCGAAAGGCTCAAGGCTCATCAGCCCGGCAAGCGGCAGCGCAAGCTCGGCTTTGATCTCGCCGCCTTGCGCCACGACGAAGCCGCCCTCAAGCGCGATGATGCGGTTGACCGCCGCCGCCATGTCGGAATCGTCGACGCCGATCACCGTGATGTTGTGGCTGTCATGCCCCACGGAGGCGGCGATCGCGCCGCGCTTCAGGCCGAAGCCGTGCACGAAGCCGCGGCCGATATTGTCGTTCTTGCCATGGCGCGCGACGACCGCGACCTTGACCGCGTCCTGCTTCAGGTCCGCCGCGACGGCGCCGCCCTCCGCCGCCATGTCGAAATCCAAGCGGTCGGTGATGATCCTGCCGGCGGTGACGCCGATCACCGGCGTCTTGTTCAGGCGCGATGGGATAAGGAAATCCTCCGCCGCGACCGGCGCGCGCTTGACGCTGTCGAGCCCGACCGGATCGAGCGGCGCACGCGTCTCGAATAGCGCGTCGTTCACCTCGCGCCCGCCGGCGATGACCTTCGCGACGCGGCATTCGGCGAGGTCTTCCACAAGCACGAGGTCGGCGCGCCAGCCCGGTGCCACAAGGCCACGGTCGCGGAGCCCGAAGGCGTTCGCCCCCGACCAGCTCGCCGCGCGATAGACGGCGTGGATCGGCCGGCCGAGCGCGATCAGCGTGCGGATCATGAAGTCGAGATGGCCCTCCTCGCCGATATCGAGCGGATTCCGGTCGTCGGTGCAAAGCGCCATGAAGGATGAGGTGTCGGCGTCGAGCACTTCGGCGAGCGCGTGCAGGTCCTTCGAGACGGAGCCTTCGCGGATCAGGATGGTCATGCCCTTGGAGAGCTTTTCGCGCGCTTCCGCCGCGTGGGTTGCCTCGTGGTCGGTGCGTATGCCGGCGGCAAGATAGCCGTTCAGGTCGCGGCCGCTAAGAAGCGGGGCGTGCCCGTCGATATGGCGGTCCTGGAAGGCGGCGAGCTTGTCGAGCACGCCCGGGTCCAAGGCGAGCACGCCCGGGAAATTCATGAATTCCGCCAGCCCGATCACCTTGGGATGACCGCGCAACGACACGAGATCGGCGGCCGAAAGCGACGCACCGGAGGTCTCGAACGCCGTCGCCGGAACGCAGGAGGAAAGCTGCACGCGCAGGTCCATGACCGTGCGCTCGGCCGCGGCGAGGAAGTAGCGGATGCCGTCGAGGCCGAGGACGTTGGCGATCTCGTGCGGATCGCAGATCGCGGTGGTGACGCCATGGGGAAGGACGCAGCGATCGAACTCAAGCGGCGTCACGAGCGAGGATTCGACATGGAAGTGCGCATCGATGAAGCCCGGCACGCAGAAGAGGCCACGCCCGTCGATCACCCGCTCGCCTTCGTAGCGCGCATGCGTGCCGACGATGCGCTCGCCCACGATCGCGACGTCGCTCCGCGTCACGCTCCCCGTGATCACGTCGAGAAGATCGACGTCGCGGATCACGAGGTCAGCGGGCTCGCGGCCCGCGCCCGCCGCGATGGCGCGGGCGAGGAAGGCCTGGTCCGTCTTCCCGGCGTTTTCCATTCCCTCAGATATCAAGGAACCGCCAGCTCGGGAAACCGGCAACGGGTGACTGAGCCGTTATGACCCCGCCGTTGCCCGGCCCGGCGACTTTTTCCGGGGGACGGCCCTCCGTCAGGCTGGTCAGATAAAGCGTGCGATAATCCGGGCCGCCGAAGCAGGGCATGGTAGGCGCCCCAACCGGGAGTTCGAAGGAATCCGCCAGGCTGCCGTCCGGTGCGAAGCGATTGAGATGGCCGGCGGAAACGCCGGCGCTCCAATAGAAGCCTTCCGCGTCGCAGCTCCCGCCGTCCGGTCGGCCGATCGTATCGTCGGGCTCGGCGAAGCGCGTGCGCCCGGAGATCTCGCCGCTTTCCCGGTCGAAGCGCCAGCGATCGATCCACGGCCCGCGCGTATCGGAGTGGAACATGGTCTCGCCGTCGGCGGTCCAGGCAAGGCCGTTGGAGATAATGACGCCCTCGATCTTGCGCTCCACCTTGCCGGACGGATCGATCCGGTAGACCACGGCGATCGGCTCCTTCTGAGGCCGGTCGTCCATGCTCCCGACCCAGAACGCGCCGTCCGGGCCGACGCGGCCGTCATTCAGCCGCGTCACCGCCAAATCCTCCTCCACACGGCAGAGGTCGACGCGCGCCTCGCTGCGCGGATCGAAGAGAATGATGATGTGACGAAGCGCGACCACGAGCCCGCCGGAGGCGGCAAGCCCGATCGAGCCGACCTCGCTCTCAAACGTCCACGAGGCGCGCTCGCCGCTCGACGGATCGAGCCCGTAGATCGCGCGGCCCAGGATATCGACGAAATAGAGCCGCCCGGTTCTCTCGTCGTAGACCGGGCTTTCGGCAACCCGGCCGCGCAAGTCGACGACGGGCGTGAATTCGAGTGGCATCGGAGAATCACCGGCGGGCAGGTCTTGCGGGGACCGGCAGGGTAGCAGGCCGGCTCGCGCAGAGAAAAGCGCTACTCTTCGATCACACGATGTGGTCGAAAAGCACGCTTTTCAGCGCCTGCGCCAGCTCGCTGGTGACAAAGGGCTTGCTCAGCACCGCCGTCGGTCCGCTGCCGATGACGGCAATATCGAGGACGATCCGGTAGCCCGTCGCGAAGATGATCGGCAAGCCGGGGCGCAAGTTGCGCAGCGCCGCCGCGAGCCTCTTCCCGTCCATACTCGGGAGATTGACGTCGGTCACCACGACGTCGATCGCCTCACGCCGGAACGTCTCCAGCGCGTTTTCCGCATTTCGCGCCGAAAACGTTGTGTGGCCGAGCTCGTCCAGCATGTCGAGCGTCGCCATCATGATGAGCACCTCGTCCTCTACCACCAGGACACGCGAGGCTTCGTCCGCCGTCATGCAGCTCCCGACACACCCAGGGATGGCACCCCGTCCCGCCTTATGCCCCAGTCCACAAGGGCGGGTGAGGAGCGGAACGCGCGTCGGGCCTATTGGTTCCACCCGGCCGTGCCTTCGTGACTGGCAATCTCTGCTGCATTGCGATATAGCGACTGCCCGGCGCGGCCGGTCGAATTGTGGGCCGCCGCCAGCACGGCCGGCAGCCGCGATTTGCGGGCGCTGCGCTCGAGGGCCGGTTACTCGAAATCTGGCGGTAGGTCGATGGTCAAGCGTTTTGCGATCGCGTTGGTTCTTGTCGTGCTCGTATGCGGCGGGCTCGTCGGGTTCAACCTGTTCCGCTCCAAGATGATCGGCGAGTTCTTCGCCAACATGCCGGTGCAAAACATCGCCGTCTCCACGACCAATGTGGAGGCCTCGACCTGGAAGCCGCAAATCGACGCGATCGGAACGCTGCGGGCGGCGCAAGGGGTGGATGTCGCTACGGAGGCCGCCGGCGTGGTGACCTCGATCGATTTCCAGGCCAACGACCACATCGAGAAGAATGCGCTGCTCGTACAGCTCGACGACGCGGTAGAGCGCGCCGACCTGATGTCGGCGGAAGCCGCCGTCGACCGCGACCGCGCACAGCTCGAGCGCGCCAAGAGGCTGCGCACGACCGGCGTCAATTCACAGGCGACGCTCGACGACGCCCAGAGCGCGCTCGCCGCCTCCACTTCCGCGCTCGCCAAGGTGCGCGCGGTTCTGGAGCAGAAGTCGATCGAAGCGCCGTTCGCCGGCGTGATCGGAATCCCGCGCATCGACGTCGGTGAATATCTGCAACCCGGCGCCGTCATCGCCACGCTGCAGCAGCTCGACACGATGAAGGTCGATTTCACGGTGCCCGAGCAGCAGGTCGATAACATTTCGATGGAGCAGCCGGCGAGCTTCTCCCTGACCGGCACGGATTTCGCCTATGACGGGAAGATCGTCGGCATCGACCCGAAGATCGATCCGCAGACCCGCCTCGTCTCCGTGCGCGCCGAGGTGAAGAATCCGAAGGGCGAATTGCGGCCGGGCCAGTTCGTTCGCGTGCGTGTCGAGCTTCCGGCGATCGACAACGTCATCGCACTGCCGCAGACCGCGGTGGTGACCAGCCTCTATGGCGACTACGTCTTCGTCGTGGAGCCGGAAGGCAAGGCGGCCGAAGGCTCCACAACCGGCGGCGACACGACCCCGACGCAAGGGAGCGACGACACGCTCCGCACCACGATCACGCCGGAAGGCGGAGCGACCGATGCCGCCAAGTCCGATGCGAAACTCATCGCCAAGCAGGTCTTCGTCCAGATCGGCCGCCGGCAGGGCGACCTGGTGCAGGTCAGCTCCGGGCTGAGCGTCGGCCAGGTGGTCGTGACCTCCGGGCAGAACAAGCTCGCCAACAACGCGCACGTCACGATCAACAACGAAGCAAACCCGGCCGCCGTCGCCCTCGACGGCGGGGACGGCAAGTCGTGAACTTCTCGGAAGTCTTCATCCGGCGTCCGGTCCTCACGACCGTCACGGCGGTCCTGATCCTGCTGCTCGGGCTGCAGGGCTTCTTCAACATGACCGTCCGTGAATATCCGGAGGTCGACGAATCCGTGATCACGGTGACGACGACCTATCCGGGCGCGAGCGCCGACCTGATGCAGGGCTTCATCACCACCCCGATCGCCAAGGCGGTGCTGAACGCCGACAACGTCGACTACGTCACCTCGAAGAGCGCGCTCGGCTCCTCCACGGTGAGCGTGAACATGGTGCTCGGCTCCGATCCGGATCAGGCGCTGGTCGACGTGCTTTCCAAGGTGCAGGAAGTGCGCGGGGAGCTGCCGGACGACGCCAAGGACCCGATCGTCCAGAAGGGAACCGGGCAGAGCTTCGCGCTCATGTATCTGGCGGTGCGCTCCACCGCCATGAACCCCGAGCAGGTCACGGAATACCTGACCCAGGTCACCCAGCCGCGCTTCGCCACGATCGAGGGCGTGGGCGAGGTGCAGATCCTGGGCGGGCGCGACTTCGCCATGCGCATCTGGCTGGACCCGGTCCGCCTCGCCGCGCACCGGGTCACCGCGGGCGACGTGCTGACCGCCATCCGCGCCTCCAACTTCCTCTCCGCGCCCGGCAAGACGGAGAACACCTACGTCGCCTATGCGATCGAGACGGCGACGACGCTGCAGACGCCGGAATCCTTCGCCAATCTGGCGGTGCGGGCGAACGGCGACGAGATCGTGCGGCTCGGCGACGTGGCGACCGTGGAAAACGGCGCGGAAAACGAAGACGTGCGCGTCTCCTTCAACGGGCGCGCGGGCACGTTCCTCGGCGTGCTCGCCGCACCCGGCGCCAACGCGCTCGACACCTCCGCCGCGCTCAAGGCGGCGCTCCCGCAGGTGCAGCGCGACCTTCCGCCCGGCATGGAGATCGAACTCGTCTACGACGCGACGCGCAACATCAGCGCGTCGATCACCGAGGTGTTCAAGACGATCGCGGAAGCCGTGGTGATCGTCGTTCTGATCATCCTCATCTTCCTCGGCTCCTTCCGCTCGGTGCTGGTGCCGATCTTCACCATCCCGCTGTCGCTGATCGGCGTCTGCTTCTTCCTTTATCTCCTCGACTACTCGATCAACCTCCTGACGCTGCTCGCCATGGTGCTGTCGATCGGTCTCGTCGTCGACGACGCGATCGTCGTGGTGGAGAACATCCACCGCCATCTGGAGCGTGGCGAGCGCCCGCTCAACGCGGCGATCGCCGGCATGCGCGAGATCTTCTCCGCTATCATCGCGATGACCATCACGCTCGCCGCGGTCTACGCGCCGATCGGGTTCACGCAGGGGCTGACGGGCGCGCTCTTCCGCGAGTTCGCCGTCACCCTCGCCGGCGCGGTGGTCATCTCCGGCTTCATCGCCGTGACGCTCTCGCCAATGATCGCGGCGCGCGTGCTGAGACCGCACGGCGAGCATCCGAGCCGCTTCCAGGAGATCGTCGACCGCAGCTTCGACAAGGTGAGCGCCTGGTACGGGAGGCGCGTCTCCTCCACCCTCAACTACCGGCCGGTGACGCTGATGATCGTGGCGGCGCTCTCCGTCACGATGGTATTCCTGTTCCTGAACACCTCCAGCGAGCTGGCGCCGGAGGAGGACATCGGGTTCATGTTCTCCATCGTGAACGCGCCGGCTTACGCGACATCCGACTACACTGAGATGTTCGTGAAGCAGGTGGTCGACGCCACCGACGACATTCCCGAGATCGACACGCGCTTTTCGGTGGTGGGCTTCGGCGGCACCAACACCGCTTTCGCCGGCTTCGGGCTGGTGCCGTGGGCGGACCGCTCCCGCAGCCAGGCGACGGTGCAGCAGGAGGTGCAGAACAAGCTGAACGGCGTCGCCGGCGTGCAGGCCTTCGTCTTCGCCCCGCCGACCCTGCCCGGCACCGGCGGCGGGCTCCCGGTGCAGTTCGTCATCCGCTCCACCGGTGACGCCGACCAGGTCTACGAGGTCGCCGAGGAGATCAAGGACCGCGCGCAGAAGAGCGGCCGCTTCATCATCGTGCAGGACTCGCTCTCCTTCACGCAGCCGCAGGCGCGCGTCACTATCGACCGCGACCGCGCCGCCGCGCTCGGCGTGTCGATCAGCGAGATCGGCGCGACGCTGACCGCGCTCGTCGGCGGCGGCGCGATCTCGAAATTCGACCGCGAGAGCCGCAGCTACGACGTCATCACCCAGGTGGCGCAGAAAGACCGCTTCAATCCCGAAAGCCTCGGCAGTTATTACGTCCGCAGCGCCTCCGGCGGCATGGTTCCGCTCTCCGCGGTGATCACCGTCAAGACCCAGGCCTCACCGGTTGCGATCGAGCAGTTCAACCGGCTGAACTCGGCCACAATCTCCGGCCTGCCGCTTCCCGGCGTCGCGACCAGCGACGCGCTCTCCACCTTGCGCGAGATCGCCGGCGAAGTGATGCCCGCCGGCTTCTTTGAGGATTTCGCCGGCCAGTCGCGCCTGGAAATCACGGAGGGCAACTCGACGCTTGTCGCCTTCGGGCTCGCGATCGTCATCATCTATCTGGTTCTGGCCGCACAATTCGAGAGCTTCCGCGACCCAATCATCATCATGCTGACCGTGCCGATGTCGATCTTCGGTGCGCTGGTGCCGCTCAATCTCGGGCTCTCGACACTTAACATCTACACCGAGGTCGGCCTGATCACGCTGATCGGCCTGATCACCAAGCACGGCATCCTGATGGTGCAGTTCGCCAACCAGCAGCGCGCGGCGGGCGCGCCGAAGAACCGGGCGATCGTGGAAGCTGCGCGCGTCCGGCTTCGCCCCATCCTGATGACGACCGCCGCGATGGTGATGGGCGTGATGCCGCTCATCATCGCCTCGGGCGCCGGCGCCAAGGCGCGCTTTTCGATCGGCCTCGTCATCGCGTCCGGCATGGCGATCGGCACGATGTTCACGCTCTTCGTGCTGCCGATGTTCTATACCTACATCGCCCGTCGCGATGTGGAGGCGACGAGCGCCGCGACCTTCGAGGAAGGCGCCGAAGCTCCGGCCGAGTAGCCGGCGCGGTTCGCTCACCCTCCGGCGGTGGCGATCGCCTCCGGGGCGCGCGCGCGCCTGCCGAGGAGATGCGCCTCGACCGATTCCAGATGCCGCCGCATCGCGGCCGCGGCCCCGGCGCGGTCGCGCTCCTCGATCGCCTCCACGATTGCCGCATGCTCCGCGAAGCTGTGATGATCGGTGGGCGGATGCGGAGCCTCGTCGCGGAGCCGCCCCCACACCACCGTCCGCCTGACCGCGTTGACCGTGTCGAAGACGGCGAGGAGCAACGCATTATGGGCAGCGACCGCGACCGCCCGATGCAGCCGGTTGTCCCAGTTCTCGTATTGCCGCCACGTCTCGGCGCGGCAGGCGCTCGCGACTGCGAGCCGCATCTCCGCGATGTCGTCGGCGGTGGCATGGAGCGCCGCTTCGTGCGCGAGCTGCGGCTCGATCGCGAGGCGCGCGCGCATCACGTCTCCGGGACTCGTCTGTCCGGCGACAGCGGCGACGGAGGAAATCTCCGCGACCGGCCGCGCGCCGATGAACGTGCCCTTTCCGACATGCCGCCAGAGCTCGCCGTGCTCTTCCAGGATGGCAAGCGCCTTCCTGAGCTCCCCGCGCGACACGCCGAGAAGCTCCGATAGCTCGCGCTCCGGCGGCAGACGCGTGGAGGGCGGCAACGCCTTCTGCGTGAGCCACGCGCGGAGCTGGGTCAGCGCGCTCTGCCCGCGGTCGCCGTTGCGCGGATTGCCGGCGGCCTCGTCCGCTTCGACGCGTTTCGCCTCCGACACCAAGCCCTCCATTTCCTTGATCAATTCGCGTGGATGTTCTAACCAATATGGGATTGGTTAGGCAACGGCCTTTAGGCCACCGTGCGCTCCCGGGAGCGCGCGTACCGAAAAACGCCAACCACACAGGGAGGAACGGATGTCCATTCACAAGAGAATTGGCCGTGGCCTGGCGGTCGGCCTCGTCGCCGGCGGAATGGCGGTCGGCGGATCCGTCGCCAAGGCGCAGGACGTCGTGCGCGTGGCATGGGGCGACGTCATCGACGTTGAGTCGCTTCCGATGGCGATTGCGCTGGCGCGCGCCAAGGACAGAGGCGTCGACAACGAGATAACGTCCTTTGCCCAGGAGGACCTGGCGATTCAGGCCACAGTCGGCGGCCAGGCCGACATCGGCATCGCGACGCCCTTCGCCGTCATGCAGAAGGTGAAGGATCTCAGGATGTTCTTCCAGGACGAGGCGCTGATCTTCTATGCCGTCGTCTCCACCGAGTACGAGACCTGGAAGGACTTGGACGGCCAGCCCTTCGTCTTCCATGCCCGCGGGTCGGGAACCGAGGCCTACGGCAACTTCATGGCCAAGCAGAACGGCATCGAGTTTGGCCAGATCAGCTACCTGACAGGGTCTGACAACCGGGCGGTCGCGCTGCTCGGCGGACAGATCAAGGCAACCATTCTGGACCTGGCGAACACGAACCTCGTCATGGCGAAGGAGCCGGACAAGTTCCATCTCCTTCCCGGTCCGCAGCAGGCGGTTACCAACGAGGGCCTCTTCGCCCACCAGGACTGGATGAAGAGCCACCCGGAAGCCGTCAGCGTCATTACCGAGGAGTTTCTGAAGCTCTATCGCGAGATGAAGGACAATCCGGGGATCATTGCCGAGGAGCGCGAAAAGCGCGGCCTTCTCGCCGACCAGCCGAAGGTGACCGCCGACGAGATCACGAGCTTCGTCAAGCAGGGCATGGAATCGGGTCTTTGGAATCCCGAAGGCGGCAGCGAAGCGATCGCACAGGCCGATGTCGACTTCTATTCCATCTCAGGCGCGCTGTCCGGCACGCCCGACGAGCTGAAGTGGCAGAACTTCTGGGACCTCGGGCCGCTCGAAGCCGCCAAGAAGGAACTCGGTGGCTAACCTGCGACGCGATTCGGAAGCTCAGTCCGGCGCCGACGGACTGAGCCTCTCGCGCCTCTCCCCGTTCGGGGTCTTCGCACCCCGAACGGCCTTGCTCGACAAGCAACCAAGCGCGCTCGCCGCCTTCTTCGCTCACCCGCTGACGCTGCGCATTCTCTCCGGGCTCGCAATCTGCCTGGCCTGGGAGGCGGCGGCGCGAATCCCCATCAGCTTCGCCTTCCCGACCTTCGGCGAGACGATGGTCGCCCTTTGGTCCATGATCGCCGACTTCTCACTCTTCCACGCCTTCGCCATCACGTTGCAGCCGCTCCTTGTCGGCCTTCTGATTTCGGCTGTGCTGGGTGTCGCGATCGGCGTCGCGATGGGGCTCAACGCATGGGTTCAATGGCTCGCCTCTCCGGTGTTCATCGTCGCGCAGGCGGCCCCATTGGCGGCGTTGATTCCGCTGATCATCTTTGCCTACGGCATCGGCCTGACGGCCAAGACGCTGGTCGTGTGCATCATGGCGATGCCCGTCATCGTGCTGAATTCGTATGTCGCGGTTCGTCACACGCCGATCTCGCTCTTGGAAATGGGGCGCTCGTTCCTCGGCAGCCGGCGCCAGGTGATCACCCGCATCGTCCTGCCTGCGGCAAGCCCGGTGATCTTCGCCGGACTGAGGCTCGGCTGCGCGGCAGCTTTTGTCGGCGCGATCCTCGCCGAGCTTCTCATCACGCCGGTCGGAATTGGGGACCTGATCACCTACAACCGGTCGATCGCTGACTATCCCAAGATGTACGCCGCCATCCTTTCGATCGTCGCCGTTTCCGTGCTCTTCATCGAATTGCTGGAGCGCATCGAGGTGGTGGTGTTCCGGCCCGAGATGCGAGCGCGCTCATGACGATTCATGCCAATCCGGCGACGTCGCCTGTGGCCGCCACCGATTCCGCCGTGGAGCTGCGCAACGTTTCCAAGATCTATGCCGGCGGCGTTCACGCGCTCGATTCCATCAGCATCGATTTTCCCCGCGGGCAGCTCACTTCGCTGCTCGGCCCGTCCGGCTGCGGCAAGACCACCTTGCTCAAGATCATCGCAGGCCTCCTCCCGGCAACGTCGGGCGAGGTGCTGGTCAATGGACGTTCGGTGCGGGGGCCGGGTCCGGAGCGCGCCTTCGTCTTCCAGGATTTCGCGCTGATGCCCTGGGCCACCGCGCTCGGCAACGTCGTCTTCGGGCTGGAATTGCGTGGCGCCGAAAAGGCCGAGCGCGAGGCCATCGCGCGGCACTACATCGGAGAAGTCGGCTTGTCCGGCTTCGAGGACAAATACCCGCACGAGCTTTCCGGAGGCATGCGGCAGCGGGTCGGCCTGGCGCGGGCGCTGGCGGTAAGGGCCGATGTGCTGCTGATGGACGAGCCGTTCAGCGCCGTCGATGAACAGAACCGCCGCAAGTTCCAGGAGGATCTGATCAAGCTCCGCACGATAGAGAACAAGACGTTCGTCTTCGTCACGCATTCGATCGAAGAGGCAGTCTACGTTTCCGACCGCATCGTGCTCCTTTCGACCAACCCGGGACGGGTCTCGCAAGTGATCACGCCGGACATTCCCCGCGGAGACGACGTCGAGGCCATCCGCCGTCATCCCGTCTACCTCGATACCGTCGATGCCATCTGGCACGGCCTAAAGCGCTATTTGGACTGAGGCCGGCGATGATCCTCCTCGGGTACCGCGTTCCAATGGCCGCCTCGCTGCTTATCTGGGCAGCATTATGGGAGCTGGTCGGGCGGCTCCACGTCAGCTTCCTGCTGCCGCCGCTCTCAAGCATATTCGTCGCCATGGTCGAGATCGTGCCGACGCACACTTTCCTCTCCGCGCTTTGGGTCACCGGCTACGCCTTCGTCATCGGCAACGTCATCTCGATCGTCGTCGGCGTGCCTCTCGGGCTCCTCATGGGCCGGTCGACGATCGCAGACCGCCTGTTCCTGCCCTGGGTGAACCTGTTCCTATCGGCGCCGCTGACGGCGCTGGTGCCGGTCATCATGGTGCTCTTCGGGCTCGGCCAGACGACGATCGTGCTGACGGTCGTGCTCTTCGCGATCTGGATCATCGTGCTCGACGCGCGCGCCGGCGTGCGCTCCATTTCCCCCTCGCTGGTTGAGATGGCGCAGAGCTTCGGCGCCAGTCCGTTGCAGGCCTTTCGACGCGTCTACTTCTGGGCGGCGCTGCCGGAAATTCTTGCGGGCGTGAGGCTCGGGGTCATCCGCTCCGTGAAAGGCGTCATCATCGGCCAGTTGCTGGTGACCATCGTCGGCTTCGGCGCGCTTTTCCAGACCTACGGATCGCATTTTCAGATGCAAGAATTCTGGGCGGCGCTGCTCGTCCTCTTCGCCTTCGCATTCCTGCTCGCCGAAGGGCTCGCCTGGCTGGAACGCCGGGTCGAGTATTACGCAGCGAGCCGCTCCTGACCCTTCCAGCCTTGAGAGAAAGTCCGTCGATGAGCTACGTCTTCACGCCGCCCGCAATCACCGCGCTTCCCGTCCGCGGCTCCGATGCGATGTTCCCCGTCCGCCGCGTCTATTGCGTGGGGCGGAACTACGCCGACCACGCGATCGAGATGGGCCACGACCCGGACAAGGAGCCGCCCTTCTTCTTCCAGAAGAACCCCGACAATCTGGTGCCCGGCGGAGGCGACTTCCCCTACCCTTCAGCGACCAGCGACGTGCACCACGAGATCGAGCTGATCGTGGCGCTGAAGACGGGCGGCGAAAACATCCCGGTGGAGAAGGCGCTCGACCATGTCTTCGGCTACGCGGTCGGCCTCGACATGACGCGCCGCGACCTGCAGGGCGAGGCGAAGAAGATGGGCCGTCCGTGGGAAGTCGGCAAAGCCTTCGAATCCTCCGCGCCCTGCGGCGAGATCGTCCCGGCGAGCGAGATCGGGCACCCGGATGCGGGCGCGATCACACTGAATGTGAACGGTGCGATGAGGCAGGAAGGCGACCTGAACCAGATGATCTGGAAGGTGCCGGAGGCGATCTCCTATCTCTCGGGTCTCTTCAGGCTCGCGCCCGGCGACCTGATCATGACCGGCACGCCCGCCGGCGTCGCCGCGGTCAAACGCGGCGACACGCTTGCCGGCCATATCGACGGGATCGGCGACCTCACCGTAAAGGTGGTCTGACCCGAAGGCGCGGTTCCTACTCTGCGCTTTCCGCGGCCGCTGCCTGAGCGCGGCGGCGCGCGGAGCGCCGCATCCTCGTGATGATCGGATAGAGGAACAGCGCGATCGCGATCAGGATGAAGATCGCGGAGAGCGGACGCTCGAAGAAAACAAGCCCGTTCCCTTGCGAGCCGAGCACCGACTGGCGGAACGAGCGCTCCGCGAGCGGTCCGAGCACGATGGCGAGCACCGCCGGCGCGACCGGATAATCGAGCTTGCGCAGGAGATAGCCGACCACGCCGAAGAGCAGCATCAGCCACACGTCGTGCAGCGTCTGCGTCGGCGCATAGCCGCCGACGATCGACAGGATGAAGATGACCGGCGCCAGAATGGTGAACTTCAAGGTCAGAATGCGCGCGAAGATCGGGATCATCGCGATGTTGGCGACGAGCGTCAGCAGGTTGGCGATGTAGAGGCTGCCGATCAGGTCCCACACGAAGGCCGGATGCTCGGTGAAGAGCAGCGGTCCCGGCCTGAGCCCCCAGATGATCATACCGCCGAGCAGGATGGCGGTCGTCGGGGAGCCGGGAATGCCGAGCGTGATCATCGGCAGCATGGAGCCGGTCGAGGCGGCGTTGTTGGCCGATTCCGGCGCGGCGATGCCCTTGATATTGCCCTTGCCGAACGAGTCCGGGTCGTTGGAGAAGGTCTTGGCCATGCCGTAGGACATGAGCGAGGCGGGGGTCGCGCCGGCGGCCGGGAGCATGCCGACGAAGAAGCCGAGCAGCGAACCCATCGTCGCCGTGCCGATATATTCCCGAACCCGCGCCAAGTTCTGAAAGGTCGAGCGCCACGACGACTTCACCGTGTGCACCTGTACGTCGGAGCGCGTCTGGTCCAGCGTCCACAGCATCTCGCCGATACCGTAGATGCCGATGGCGAGGACCAGGAAGTTGATCCCGTGGAAGAAGCCGGAGAGGTCGAAGAAGATGAGGCGCGGCTTACCGGAGATGATGTCGAGACCGATCGTCGCCAATACCAGACCGATCAGGATGGAGAAGATCGTCTTCGGGATGTCGTCCCCGCCGAGACCCACGAAGGTCGCGAAGGCAAGAACCATCAGCGCGAACTCCTCCGGCGGCCCGAACTTGAGCGCGACGGAGGCAAGCGGCGGCGCGAAGAGCGTGAACAGGATGACGGAGATGGTGCCGCCGATGAAGGAGGCCACGGCCGCGGTGATGAGCGCGCGGTCGGCATGCCCGGCGATTGCCATCGGCCGCCCGTCGAAGACGGTCGCAACGGCTGTCGAGGCGCCGGGAATTCCGAGCGTGACGGAGCTGATCGCGCCGCCATACATGGCGCCGTAATAGATGGCGGCGAGGAAAATGATTGCGGCTTCCGGCGGCACGAGGAAAGTGATCGGCAAGAGGATCGCGACGCCATTGACCGAGCCGAGACCGGGCATCGCGCCGATCAACAGCCCGATGATGCAGCCGATCGTGAGCATGGCGAAATTGACCGGGAGAAAGGCCTCGCCGATTCCGCCAAGCAGGTGATGAAGGACGTCCTGCATTTGTCACCCGAAAAGTTGGGCCGTTATGCCCATCGGCATCGGAATCCCGAGCGCCATCTGGAAGATCAGGTAGACGGCGAGAGGCACCGCCAGCATGGCTCCCACGGATACGAGCCAGGATTGGCGCCCGAGCGCCTTCAGATAGACGAACTCGAAGACGAGGAGCGCGAGGTAGAGGCCGACATAGCCGGTGCCGACCGTGAGCAGGATCACCAGTGCCGCCGCGCCGAACGCCTGCACCGCCTCATCGCCGAGGAGGGTCTGGGCGGCTCGCGGCTCCGGCCGGCTCGTGCGCCAGCGCTGCACGGCCGCAATCGTCAGGCAGCCGATGGCGAGCGCCAGGACATATGGCCAGATGCCGGGCCCGCGCGCATACATCAGCTTGTAGACGGGGAAGAACATGCGCTCTGAGATTCCCTTCGGCAGCGGAATCGTCAGCGCCCATTCGAACAGCATGAAGACGCCGACCGGAATCGCCCCGGCGAGCGCCACCGTCAGACCCCACGAATGACGCCCGAGCACGCGCAGATAGAAGATCAGGAAAAGGACAAGCGAGAAATAGATGCCGATGTAGCGCATGCCGAGAATGAGCATGAACAGCGCCGCGACCGTGGTGCCGAGAAGCTGCACGGCGTGCCGGTCCATGAACGGCTCGTCGGAGCGCGATTGCGGCGTCACCCGCATGAACCATCGGACGATGATCGAGATGCAGCTCAAGAGCATCAGCAGCGACAGCCAGAACGGCCACGCTCCCGAGCCCGGCCCCTTCTCCGGCACCCACCAGATCGACAGTCCTTCGGTGCTCTTGACCATGAAGACGATGGACAGAAGCGCCAAGGCGATCGCCATCAGAAGCTCTGCCTGACGAACACTCATCGCCGATTCCTCTAGATGTCGGGATTATGCGGACGACGCTTCCGGCCGGACACATGCGTCAAGCCGGGACTAAAAAGGCGGCGAGGCCTGCGCCTCGCCGCCAAAGGCCTATTGGCCGGTAATCGCCTCGGCGCCGACCTTGGCGATCAGCTCCTCATGACGCTTGAGCTGCGTCATATGGAAAGCCTCGAGGTCGTCGCCTGCCACCCATTCCTTGCAGTCGAGTCCTTCGTCCGTGCAGAACTTCTGCCACTCGTCGGACATGTAGAGCTTGTGGAAGAGGTCGATGTACCAAGCCTCCGCCTCGGGATCCATGCCGGGAGGTCCGTTGATCGAGCGCTGCATGTAGTAGACGACGTCGTGACCGAGCTCCTTGGCCGTCGGAACGTCCGGATAGGCCGCCATGCGCTCGTCGGTGAACTGCACCAGCGGCTTTGTGTTGCCGGCGCGCATGAACTCGCTCTGCTCGGCGGGATTGTTGACGGTGGAATCGATATGGTCGCCAACGAGCTCCTTCGCCACCGTGCCGCCGCCCGGATAGGGGATGTAGGTCACCTTGTAGCCGAACTCCAACTCCATCATCGCGGTCAGGATGGAATCCTCCTGCCCCGAACCGGTGCCGCCGACCTTCCAGTCCTTGCCCTTCGCCTTCACCGCGGCGACGTAGTCGTCGAGCGAATTGATGTCCTTCTTGTCGGTGTTGACCCACAGCAGGAACGTGTCGAGCGCCATGCGGCCGATCGGCGTGAACTTGGTGACGTCGACGCCGAGATTCTTCTGGATGATGGGCGTGGTGTAGAAGCTGTTCAGCGTTACGAGCAGCGTGTAGTCGTCGCCCGCTTTATCCTGCAGGTAGCGCAGCGCCTCAGCGCCCGATCCGCCTTCCTTGTTGATCGGGATGAACGGCACCGGGGACAGATTCTTCTGCTCAATCAGTCCCTGCAGCAGACGCGCGATCTGGTCGGCGCCGCCGCCAGGCCCGGCCATGATGATGAACTCGACCGGTTTCTGCGGCTCCCATGCCGCCGCTTGCGAGACCATCGCCGACAAGCTGCCCACACCAAGTGTGGCGGCTGCGGCGAAGGCAAGTATGCGCTTTCCTCTTGCCATCTTTCGCTTCCTCCTTTGTCCGAGACGCGGGCGAGGTCATCCTCGAGCGAAACTCAAACTCCCAGCTATGCGACCTGTTTGGCGGTCGGCTTTATCTTCGTTTTAACGCTCATATCACCTTGTGGTGTATGGCATGCCAGATAGTGATTTCAAATCTTTCGCCCGTCAAGAGACCTCCCGCCCTCCGTCACAAACTCCCAAGCGCCAGACCTAAACGCACCAAAACCGGGACTTTGGAGCGCGCACCGCGCGACCGCCAGCCAACATGATGAGGCGCTCTCGACAAAAAGCCGGACCGGGCTTATGGAATGTGGTATACCAGACTGCGGCTCGACGGGCCAAATGGTTACCGAAAGGTGACCGTGCCTCCAGCACCGCGGATCGGAGGTCCTTGGGAGGCGCTGAAGGATGAACCTCCACGAGTTCCAGGCAAAGACGATCCTCGCCCGCCGTGGGCTGCCGATCCCTGTCGGCCAAGTTGCATGGACGCCGGAAGAGGCCTTCCATGCGGCTGAGGAACTCCACTGCCCGCGCTTCGCGGTGAAGGCGCAGATCCTCGCCGGCGGTCGCGGCGAGGCAGGCGGGGTGAAGCTCGCAAATTCGCCCGACGAAGTGCGCAAGATCGCCGCCGGCATGCTCGGAGCGAAGCTCGTCACGGCGCAGACGTCAGCTGCCGGGCGCAAGGTCCAGCGGGTCTATGTCGAAGAGGCCGTCAACTCCGCGCGCGAGATCTATGTGGGCGTGCTCGTCGACCGCAATGCCGGAGAGATCGTGCTCATCGGTGCGCGCGAAGGCGGCGAGCACGTCGAAGAGCTTCTGCGGCGCGAGCCGGAGCGCCTGCTTCGGCTGCCGCTTAACGGCACCGCCGTGCCGGACGAGAAATCCTTGCGCGGGTTTGCCGAAGCACTCGGGCTCGGCGGAGCGCTCGCCGAAGAGGGGGCAAGGCTCTTCGCCGCGCTCATCACCACTTTCGTAGACCTCGACCTCAGCCTGCTTGAGATCAACCCGCTTTCCGTCGTCAAGGAGGGCGGCAAGCTGATGGCCCTCGACGTGAAGATGGCGGTCGACGACAACGCCCTCTTCCGCCAGCCGGATCTGCGCGAGTTGCGCGACGAGGACGAGATCGACGAACAGGAGTTGGAGGCGCAGCGCCACGATCTCAATTTCGTTCGCATGGACGGCGATATCGGGATCGTCGTCAACGGCGCCGGCCTGGCGCTTGCCACCCACGACATCCTGCGCGACGCCGGCGGCACGCCGGCTAATTTCATGGATATCCGAACGACCGCGATGAGCCAGCAGATCGCCAAGGGCATCGGCCTTCTGCTCGCCGACCCGCGCGTCAAGGTCATCCTCGTCAACATCCACGGCGGCGGCATGACGAGCTGCGATACCGTCGTCGACGCGATCCAGATCGCGATGCGCTGGTCGGGGCGGAAAGTGCCGATCGTCTTCCGCGCCGCCGGACAGAATGCGGACCATGCCCGCTGGGCGATGGCCGACCGCCGCATCCCGCACGACCTTGCCGGAACGATCGGCGACGCTGTACGCCGCGCCGTCGAGATTGCAGGGAGTGCCCACTAATGGCGATCCTCGTGAACCAGGACACGCGCCTGATCGTGCAGGGCATGACCGGCCGGGCCGGCACCTTCTATACCGATCTCGCCATCGAGTATGGCACCAACGTCGTCGGCGGCGTCACGCCGGGCAAGGGCGGCAGCCGCCATATCAGGCTCCCCGTCTTCGACACGACGGCGGAGGCGATGCGGGAGACGAACGCCAACGCCAGCATGATCTTCGTGCCGGCGCCGCACGCCGCCGCTGCGATGATCGAGGCGATCGAAGCAGAGGTGCCGCTCGTCGTGTGCCTGACGGAACGCATTCCGGTTCTCGACATGGTGCGCGTGCGTCAGGCGCTGAAGGGATCGGCGACGAAGCTCGTCGGCCCGAATTCGCAAGGCGTGCTGTCGCCCGGCAAGAGCAAGGTCGGCGTGATGTCAACGGCGGATTCACGCCCGGGAACGATCGGCATCGTCTCGCGCTCCGCATCGCTCACGAGCGAGATCGTCGCGCAGACGAGCGCCGCCGGGCTCGGCCAGTCGACGACGATCGGCATCGGCGCCGATCCGATCCACGGGATCGGCTTCGTCGACTGCCTGAGCCTGTTCATGGACGACGACGAGACCGATGGGATTATCCTGATCGGCGAGATCGGCGGCAACGAGGAAGAAGCGGCGGCGGAATTCCTTCGCGCCGAGACACAGAAGAAGCCCGTCGTGGCGCTGGTCGCCGGCCGGCATGCGCCGCCCGGCAGGCGGATGGGTCACGCCGGCGCTTTCATGGATCCGGGCCAGGGACAGGCGAACGTCAAGATCGCCGCGCTGAGCTCGGCCGGCGCGCATATCGCGGCCAATGCCGACCAGGTTGCGGAAACGATGCGAAAGGCGCTGATGGAGAAGGCCGCCTGAACGACGGGTCGGCGGAGTGACCGCAGGCCATGACGAGATAACCCCTCCCGGACTGCATCACACGACAACAATGACGAGGGTAGGAGACGACGATGGCGATCAAGGACCTCGCTGTCGCTTATAACGCGAGCGACAACGCGGATACGGCGGTGGATTTCGCACTGCAGATGTGCCGCAAATACCAGGCGGCGCTGACCGCGATCTACGCGGTCAATCCGGTCCGCTTCGAGGGCAATGTCGGGCGCTGGATCACAGACGACATCAGGGCGACCCTGCGTAAGGCGGAGGCTGAGGTCACCAAGTCGATCGAGGCGGACTTCAAGAAACGCGCCGCATCGGCGTCGCCCGGCTCCGACGTCACCTTCATCGCGGAGGAGGGCCAGCCGAACGTCGTGCTTGCCCGCCAGGCGCGCTACCACGACATCCTTCTGATGGGTCAGTTCTCCGCACCGGGAGACGCGGCCCGGCCCATCCGCGCCGGCGACCTGGTGCTGCGCACGGGGCGTCCCCTCATCATCGTGCCGCATGCCTATAAGGTGCGCTCCTTCCAGGAATACGCCGTCGTCGGGTGGGACGGCAGCCGCGAGGCCGCGCGGGCCCTTTCCGACGCCATGCAGATCCTGGAGACGAAGAAGCGGCTCGACGTCGTCTCGGTGCGCGCCGCCGGCGGCGACTCGCGACCCCCGGCGCAAGCCGACGCCATCGTGCGGCATCTTGAGCGGCACGGCATCGACGCGCGCAACGTCGCGCTGAACGCCTCGCGCGAAGGCGTCGGCCAGACGCTTGTCGACTATTGCACGGAGCACGCTCCCGACGTGTTCGTGATGGGCGCCTATGGCCACACCAAGCTGCGCGAGGATCTTTTCGGCGGTGTGACACGACGCATCATGGAGAATATGACCGTGCCCGTGCTGATGTCCCATTAGCCGGCTTCAAAGACGGTAGCGTGCCCCGGGGGAGGCGCCGCTTGTGATCGTCCGGACATCTGGTGTACAATATACCTGTAAGCCGAAATTGCCCGTTACCCGGCATTTTCCGACGGTTTCCGCGCAAAGGACGAGCATATGGACAGGTCGGATACGGCCCCGAAACTGCGGATCAAGCCGATCGATACCGGCCAGACGTTTCGGCACCTCGCCTACGAGACGCTGAAGAAGGCGATCACCGAGATGGATATTTATTCCTATCCCGGAGAGATCCGCTTCGACGAGCGGCGCCTGTCCCAGGATCTCGCAATCAGCCGCACGCCGGTGCGCGAGGCGATCACGCTTCTGGAGCAGGAGGGCTTCGTCCGCTCCAGCCCGCGGCGCGGCATCTTCGTCGTAAAGAAGACGAAGGCCGACATTCTGGAGATGATCGCGGTCTGGGCGGCGCTTGAAAGCATGTCGGCGCGCAACGCGACCAAGGTGGCGTCGGACAAGGACCTGAAGGGCCTGCAGACGTTGTTCGCCGAATTCGAGGGCGAGCGCCCGGCCGACCATCTGTCGGAATACTCGCAGGCGAACATCGCGTTCCACCAGGCGATCATCGGTCTCGGCGGCAATAAGCTCGTCGGCGACATCACCGAGAATCTCTTCATCCATATGCGCGCGATCCGCAACTTGACGATCGGCCAGGACAACCGGGCCGAACGGTCGATCATCGACCACATGAACATCATCAAGGCGCTCGTCGCGCGCGACGCGGACCTGGCGGAGCGGCTGGTTCGCGAGCACACGTACGGGCTCTACGCGCATGTCGAAAAGCACGGAGATTTTCTAGGCTAACGATATGACCGCGGGGCCGAAAGCGCCTCGATAAAGATAACCGAAGCGGTCCGGGTCAATCCGAGGGGAGAGAATGTCAGCGATAGCGCAGAGTGTTGAAGCAAATGCAGACGAAGCCGACGCACCGGAGCTGACCGACGGCTTTAATCTCGTCATCGACGCGCTCAAGCTGAACGGCGTCAAGACGATCTACGGCGTGCCCGGCATCCCGATCACCGACTTCGGCCGCATGGCGCAGGCGGCGGGCATCCGCGTCATTTCCTTCCGGCACGAGCAGAACGCCGGCAACGCCGCGGCAATCGCCGGCTTCCTGACGAAGAGACCCGGCATCTGCCTGACGGTGTCTGCGCCCGGTTTCCTGAACGGCCTGACGGCGCTCGCCAACGCCACGACCAACTGCTTCCCGATGATCCTGATCTCCGGCTCCTCGGAGCGCGAGGTCGTCGACCTCCAGCAGGGCGACTACGAGGAGATGGACCAGCTCGCCATTGCCAAGCCTCTGTGCAAGGCGGCCTTCCGCGTGCTGCATGCCGCCGACATCGGCATCGGCGTGGCGCGCGCCATCCGCGCCGCCGTTTCCGGGCGTCCGGGCGGCGTCTATCTCGACCTGCCGGCCAAGCTCTTCGGCCAGGTCATGGACGCGGCGGCCGGAGAGAAGTCGCTGGTCAAGGTGATCGACGCGGCGCCGGCGCAGATCCCCGCGCCCGACGCCGTCAAGCGCGCGCTCGATGTCCTCAAGAGCGCCAAGCGCCCGCTGATCATTCTCGGCAAGGGCGCGGCCTACGCACAGGCCGACGACGCGATCCGCGCCTTCGTGGAAAAGAGCGGCGTCCCGTTCCTGCCGATGAGTATGGCGAAGGGTCTCCTTCCCGACACGCATCCGCAATGCGCCGGAGCGGCGCGCTCGCTGGTGCTGAAGGAATCGGACGTGGTCATGCTGATCGGCGCGCGTCTCAACTGGCTCCTGTCGCACGGCAAGGGCAAGGCCTGGGGCGATCAGCCGAAGAAATTCGTCCAGGTCGATATCGAGCCCAAGGAGATGGACTCAAACGTGGAGATCGCCGCACCGCTGGTCGGCGATATCGGCTCCTGCGTGTCGGCGCTCGTCGACGCCATGGGCGGCAAATGGCCGACCCCGCCGGCCGATTGGACCGGCGCCGTCACGGCGAAGAAGGACGAGAACATCGCCAAGATGGCGCCGCGGCTGATGAAGAACACCGCGCCCATGGATTTCCACGGCGCGCTCGGTGCGCTGCGAACCGTCATCAAGGAGCGGCCGGACGCCATACTCGTCAACGAAGGCGCCAACACGCTCGATCTCGCGCGCGGCGTCATCGACATGTACCAGCCGCGCAAGCGGCTCGACGTCGGCACCTGGGGCGTGATGGGCATCGGTATGGGCTTCGCGATCGCCGCCGCGATCGAGACCGGTAAGCCGGTGCTCGCGGTGGAAGGCGACTCCGCCTTCGGTTTCTCCGGCATGGAGGTGGAGACGATCTGCCGCTATGGCCTCCCGATCTGTGTCGTCGTCTTCAACAACAACGGCATCTACCGCGGGACCGACGTCAATTCGGCCGGCGGCGCGGACCCGGCGACCACCGTCTTCGTCAAGGACTCGCGCTACGACAAGATGATGGAGGCCTTCGGCGGCGTCGGCGTCAACGCGACGACCCCCGACGAGCTGAAGCGCGCCGTCGACGCCGCCATGGATTCCGGCAAGCCGACCCTGATCAACGCGGTGATCGACCCGGCGGCCGGCAGCGAGAGCGGCCGCATCGGCAACCTCAATCCGCAAAGCAAGATCCGCAAGAAGTAACTTGGCCGCGAGCCAGCATCAAACGACGGGATGACACCATGAAAGCTCTCGAAGGCGTCCGCATCCTGGACTTCACACACGTCCAATCCGGGCCGACCTGCACACAGCTCCTGGCGTGGTTCGGCGCCGACGTCATCAAGGTGGAGCGGCCGGGCGTAGGCGACATCACGCGTGGCCAGCTGCGCGACATACCCGACGTGGACAGCCTCTATTTCACGATGCTGAACCACAACAAGCGCTCCATCACGATCGACGGCAAGAACCCCAAGGGCAAGGAAATCCTGGAAGGCCTGGTCAAGGTCTGCGACGTGATGGTGGAGAATTTCGCGCCCGGCGCGCTGACCCGCATGGGCTTCTCCTGGGAGCGCATCCAGGAGCTCAACCCGAAGATCATCCTCGCCTCGATCAAGGGCTTCGGCCCCGGCCCCTACGAGGACTGCAAGGTCTACGAGAACGTCGCCCAATGCACCGGCGGCGCCGCCTCCACGACGGGCTTCCGCGACGGACCGCCGCTCGTCACCGGGGCGCAGATCGGCGATTCCGGCACCGGCCTGCATCTCGCGCTCGGCATCGTCACAGCACTTTATCACCGCACCAAGACGGGACGCGGCCAGCGGGTGACGGCGGCCATGCAGGACGGCGTCTTGAATCTCTGCCGCGTCAAACTGCGTGACCAGCAGCGGCTCGCGCACGGGCCCCTCACGGAGTACAGCCAATACGGCGAGAACATCCCCTTCGGCGATGCGACGCCGCGCGCCGGCAATGATTCCGGCGGCGGCCAGCCGGGCTGGATCCTGAAGTGCAAGGGCTGGGAGACCGACCCCAACGCCTACATCTATTTCATTACCCAGGCGCCGGTCTGGGAGGCGATCTGCGAGGTGATCGGCAAGCCGGAATGGAAGACCGATCCGGACTACGCCAAGCCGGCGGCGCGGCTGCCACGTCTCAGGCAAATCTTCGATACGATCGAAGCGTGGACCATGACCAAGGACAAGTTCGAGGTCATGGAAATCTGCAACAAGCGCGACATTCCGTGTGGGCCGATTCTGTCGATGAAGGAACTGGCGGTCGAGGAATCGCTGCGCAACACCGGCACGGTAGTCGAGGTCGACCATCCGACGCGCGGCAAATATCTCTCCGTCGGCAATCCGGTCAAGCTCTCCGACAGCCCCGCCGACGTCAGGCGGTCGCCGCTGCTTGGCGAGCACACGGAGGAAGTGCTGCGCGAAGTGCTGAAATTCGACGATCAGCGCATTTCCGAGATCCAGGAATCGGGAGCGATCGGCGAGCTTCAGCGGCAGGCCGCGGAATAAAGACAGCACGAGACGACATCGCCTGGGCGCGGCCACGACGGCGCATGTTTGGTCGCGGCGCCCAGGCTTATTTCACTAGACCCAATATGAAGGCCCGAGGGCAAAAGCCCTCCGGGCGCCGACCGAAAAAAGCGCGCAAGCGGAGGGAGCAACTGCCGTGACCATGAACAAGGATGCTGTCCGCAAGGTCCTCGACCGTGTGAAATCCGACGGACGCACGTCGCTCACCGCGCCGGAAGGCAAGGTCGTCTGCGACGCTTACGGCATCGCCGTGCCGAAGGAGGGCGTCGCAACCTCCGCCGCGGAGACGGCGAAGCTCGCCGGCGAGATGGGCTTTCCGGTGGTGCTGAAGATCGTCTCCCCCGACATCCTGCACAAGACTGAGGCGGGCGGCGTGCTCGTCGGCGTGAAGAGCGCGGAGGACGCCAAGGCCGGCTACGACACGATCGTCGCCAACGCCAAGAAGTACAAGGCCGACGCCAAGATCGACGGCGTGCAGGTGCAGCAGATGCTGACCGGCGGGCAGGAGGTGATCATCGGCGCGGTGACCGACGGCAGCTTCGGCAAGCTCGTCGCGTTCGGCCTCGGCGGGGTGCTGGTGGAAGTGCTGAAGGACGTGACCTTCCGCCTTGCGCCCACGACGAAGGACGAGGCGCTCTCCATGCTCGATAGCATCCAGGCGGCGGAGATGCTGAAAGGCGTGCGCGGTGGCGCCGCCGTCGACCGCAATGCGCTCGCCGACATGATCGTCAAGGTCTCCGCGCTGACGGCCGACTTCCCCGAAATCTCCGAGATGGACCTGAACCCGGTCTTCGCCAGCGAGAGCGGAGCGATCGCGGCGGATGTGCGCATCGTCGTCGACTTCGAGCCGAAGGAGGAGCGCTACCGGCCGAGCCAGGAAGAGATCGTCGAGAAGATGAGCCGCATCATGCAGCCCGACGCGGTTGCGGTGATCGGCGCCTCCGCCGAGGACGGCAAGATCGGCAACTCGGTGATGAAGAACCTGATCAACGGCGGCTACAAGGGCAAGATCTACCCGATCCACCCGAAGGCCGAGGAGATCATGGGGCTGAAGGCCTTCAAGTCGGTAAAGGACGTGCCGGGCGAGATCGACGTGGCGGTGTTCGCGATCCCGGCGAAGTTCGTCGCCGGCGCGCTGACGGAATGCGGCGAGAAGAAAATCCCGGGCGCCGTTCTCATTCCGTCGGGCTTCGCGGAAACCGGTAACGTCGAGGGCCAGAAGGAGCTCCAGGCGATCGGACGCAAATACGGCGTCCGCCTGATGGGACCGAACATCTACGGCTTCTATTATACGCCGAAGAATCTCTGCGCGACGTTCTGCACCGCCTACGACGTGAAGGGCTCCGTGGCGCTCTCCTCGCAATCGGGCGGGATCGGCATGGCGATCATCGGCTTCTCGCGCTCCGCCAAGATGGGCGTCTCCGCGATCGTCGGCCTCGGCAACAAGTCCGACATCGACGAGGACGACCTCCTCACCTTCTTCGAGCAGGACGACAATACGCACGTCATCGCGCAGCACTGCGAGGATTTGAAGGACGGCCGCTCCTTCGCCGAGGTGGCGAAGCGCGTGTCGAAGAAGAAGCCGGTGATCGTCCTGAAGGCGGGCCGCACCACGGCGGGCGCCAAGGCGGCGAGCTCGCATACCGGCGCGCTCGCCGGCAACGACAAGATCTACGACGACGTGTTCAAGCAGTCGGGCGTCATCCGCGCGGGGAGCCTGCGCGAGATGCTCGACTTCGCCCGCGGCGTGCCGATCCTGCCCACGCCGAAGGGCGAGAACGTCGTCATCATCACCGGCGCGGGCGGCTCCGGCGTGCTCCTGTCGGATGCGTGCGTCGCGAACGGCCTGAACCTGATGGCGATGCCCGACGACCTCGACGCGGCGTTCCGCAAGTTCATCCCGCCCTTCGGCGCGGCCGGAAATCCCGTCGACATCACCGGCGGCGAGCCGCCGAAGACCTACCAGAATACGGTGCGGCTCGGGATTGAGGAGCCGCGCATCCATGCCCTGATCCTCGGATACTGGCACACGATCATCACGCCGCCGATGGTGTTCGCTAAGCTGATGGTGGAAGTGAAGGACGAGATGAAGGCGAAGGGCTTCGAGAAGCCCATCGTCGCTTCGCTCGCCGGCGACGTTGAGGTGGAGGAGGCGTCTGAATACCTCTACGAGCACGGCATTCCGGCCTACGCCTATTCGACCGAGATCCCGGTCGCCGTGCTCGGCGCGAAATACAAATGGGCACGCGGCGCCGGCCTGCTCTGAGGATCGGAACTTATCTATTTCGTCATTGCCGGGCTTGACCCGGCAATCCATTCCGTGACGCCGAAAGATGGCGGAAACGCTCCGGAATGGATGCCCGGATCAAGTCCGGGCATGACGACGGGAGAAGTCCGTGGCAAACACCCCGCATCATGGCCGCCTCCCCGCCCCTCCTGACGCTGAAGAACGTCGCGCTCGGCTTCGGCCGGCACGCGCTGCTTGAGAACGTCGAACTGACGGTCGGCGAAGGCGAGCGGCTGACCCTCGTCGGCCGCAACGGCTCGGGGAAATCGACGCTCCTCAAAGTCATGGCGGGCGCGATCGAAGCCGATCACGGCGAGCTGAGCCTGCGCAAAGGCGCGACGCTCCGCTACCTGCCGCAGGAGCCCGACCTGTCCGGCTTCGCCACGACGCACGCTTTCGTGGAAGCGGGACTGGCGCCGGGCGACGACCATTCCCGCGCCGGCAAGCTGCTTGCCGCACTCGGGCTTTCCGGCGAGGAGAACCCGGCGCATCTTTCCGGCGGCGAGGCGCGGCGCGCAGCACTTGCCCGCGCGCTCGCCCCCAACCCCGACATCCTGATCCTCGACGAGCCGACCAACCATCTAGACCTCCCGGCCATCGAATGGCTGGAAGAGGAGATCGCGAAGAGCCGCTCAGCCCTGGTGCTCGTCAGCCACGACAGGCGGCTGCTGGAGCGCGTCTCGCGCGCCGTCTTGTGGCTCGACCGCGGCGCGGTGCGCCGCCTCGATCGCGGTTTTGCCGCCTTCGAGGCCTGGCGCGACGAGGTCTTCGCGCAGGAGGAGCGCGACCGCCAGAAGCTCGACCGCAAGATCGCGGCGGAGCTCGACTGGCTTCGCTACGGCGTGACGGCGCGGCGCTCGCGCAATCAGGGGCGGCTGCGCGCCCTCAATGAGATGCGGCGCCAACGCCGCGAGCAATTGCGCGTTGCCGGCAAGGTCAAGTTCACGCTCGCCGACGCCAAGACCTCCGGCAAGCTGGTCATCGAGGCGGAGGGACTCGGGAAGACGCTCGGCGGCCGTGTGCTCGTGCGCGACTTCTCCATCCGCATCGCGCGCGGCGACCGGATCGGCATCGTGGGACCGAACGGCGCGGGCAAGACGACGCTTCTGAACCTCCTGACCGGCGAGAGCGAGCCGGACGCGGGAACGGTTCGGCTCGGCGCCAATCTCGCCATCGCCTCGCTCGACCAGCGCCGCGCGAGCCTTGAGCCGACGACGACGCTGAAGGAGGCGCTGACCCGCACCGGCGGCGACCTGGTGACGATCGGCGGGGAGTCGCGTCACGTCATGAGCTACATGAGGGACTTCCTTTTCGCGCCGGAACAGGCGGAACAGCCGGTCTCCGCCCTCTCCGGCGGCGAGCGCGGACGCCTGATGCTCGCCCGCGCCTTCGCGCTGCCGTCGAACCTGCTGGTGCTCGACGAGCCGACCAACGACCTCGATCTGGAAACGCTTGACCTTCTGCAGGAGATGATCGCCGACTATGCCGGCACAGTGATCCTCGTCAGCCACGACCGCGACTTCCTCGACCGCACGGTCACTTCCACCGTCGTTGCGGAGGGCGACGGACGCTGGCTCGAATATGCCGGCGGCTATTCCGACATGCTGGCGCAGCGCGGCGCAGCGCCGGTTTCAAAGCCGGCGAAACCGCAGCGCGGGAAGACGGAGCGCGAGCGGGAGAAGCCGGCTGGACGGCGCGGCGAGGCGCCGAGGCGCAAGCTCTCCTTCAAGGACAAGCACGCGCTGGAGACGTTGCCGGCCGAGATCGAGGCGCTGCAGAAGGACCTTGAGAGGCTTGGCGCGCGCCTCGCCGATCCGGGCTTCTTCGCCAGCGACCCGCAGGGCTTCGAGCGCGCCGCCGACGCGCTGAAGACCGCCGAGGCGGCGCTCGCGGCGGCCGAGGACGAGTGGCTCAGGCTGTCGATGCTGAGCGAGGAAATCGAGGGCTGAACCCGCGGCTTCCCGCGCATCCCACGCGCGATGGAACGAAAGTCCGCCGGCTATCTTTCCCCATCTGTCTGGCGGGCCCCAGCCCGTCGCCGGAGCAGCATGCGCATGCGTGAAATGGCCATCCTCTCCCGCTTCGTGTTTGGCGCGATCAGCCTCTCGATGATGCTCCTCGCCGCCGGGCTCATCGTCTTCGCCGGCATGCAGCTCATCGCCGTCTTCTCCACGCCGGAATCGAACGTCGGCACACAGCTCCTCGATTCCGTCGGCTATACGATCATCGCCGTCGCCGTGTTCGAGGTAGCAAAGTACATCTTCGAAGAAGAGGTCTTGAACCCGACGGAGATGCGCCATGCCGGCGAGGCGCGCCGCTCGATGACCAAGTTCATCTCCACCATCGCCATCGCGATCTTCCTTGAGGCGCTGGTCGCGATCTTCCAGGCGTCGAAGGCGGAAGACATCTCGAACATGCTCTATCCGACGATCCTGCTCTTCGCCGGCGTCACCCTGATCGTCGGGCTCGGCGCTTATCAGCGGCTCTCCGCGACGGCGGAGAAGGAAGCGCGTGGCGCGCCGGGCGAGCCGGAGAGCGAGGACGATCTGCGGCGCGAGGTGTAGCGGTCTCTCAATCGCCATTCGGCGGGCAATCCCCATCGCCCGCCGGCGCAAGCGTAACGGGGTCGGCGTCGACCTTCAGCCATTCGCCGAGCGGCGCGCAGCGTCCGCTCGCGCAAAGCCGCCAGTCGCCGGCATGCGGGTCGCGGCGGAGCACGATCTTCTCGCGCGGCTCGTTCGGGTTCCAGACGTAGAAGCGGCCTTCGTGCCGCGCCTCAGGCGGCGGCTCCATGCCGGCGCCCGAGCCCTCCACTTCGGCTTCCGCGAGGATCAGCCGGTCGGGCATGACCGTCCAATGCTCCCGCCATTCGGTGTGCTCGATCGTGTGTATCCAGGAGAGCGTGAAGGCGCTCGCGGCGATGCGCACCGCCGCCCCGCCGCCGAGAATACAGAACGCGCTCACACCCCCGCTCAGGCCGCCGTGGCGGGCACCGCGCGCCGTCCCCGCCAGAAATGCCAGGCAAGGAAAGCGACGACGGCGGCGAAGCCGATCTCGTCGGTCGCCGGCAGCGCCGCGATCAGGAGTGCTGCGGCAAGGAAGGCGACGACCCGCTCCCAAAGCGCAAGACGGCCGCGCAAAAAGCCGATCGCGGCGGCGCCCCAGAGCAGGATCGCAACCAGCGCCTTGAAGACGATGTAGGCGACAGCCGGAAAGTAGCCGATCACGCCGGCGAGCGCGCCGCCATCCTGCAGCATCAGCGCCGGCGTGTAGACGGCCATGTAGGGCACGACGAACCCGGCGGCGGCGACGCGCACCGCGTTCAGCCCGATCTTCATTCCCGATTCTTTGGCGATCGGGGCGGCGGCGAAGGCGGCGAGCGCCACCGGCGGCGTCAGGTCCGCCATGATGCCGAAATAGAAGACGAACATGTGGCTGACGATAAGCGGCACGCCGAGCGACAGGAGCGCCGGGCCGGCGATCGAGGAGGTGATGATGTAGTTCGGGATAGTCGGCACGCCCATGCCGAGCACCAGGCAACAGATCATGGTGAGGATGAGCGACAGGAGCAGCGAGGTCTGGCCGATCGACACGATGAAGCGCACAAAGGTGGTGCCCGCGCCGGTCAGCGCCAGGATGCCGATGATGATGCCGACGAGCGCGCAGGCGACGCCGACCGGAAGCGCGTTGCGCGCCCCTTCCGCGAGGCTCCCGAGGCAGAGCGACAGCGTCGCGCGTCCGCCGCGCATTACCAGGTTCACGACGACGAGAAGAAAGACGAGCCCGATGACGATGGTGATGCCGCCGATGCGCGTGCCGGCGATTGGAATGGAGGTCTTGAAAGCGAGCCCGGCAAGCACGCCGAGCACGATCCAGAAGAGCGCGCGCACGGCGAACGGTCCGAGACCCGCCGCGATCGGCCCACCGAGGATGATGAGTGCGGTGAGCCCCAGCCCGACCGTGCCGGCGAAGAGCGGCGTATAGCCGGAGAAGAGCAGCCACACGAGCGCGGCGAGCGGCAGGATCAGATGCCACTTCGCCTTGAGCGCCGCGAGCGCGTTAGGGCACTCCGCCTTTGGGATGCCCTCCAAGTCCGAGCCGCCCCGCTTCCAGATGCACCATCAGGAAGACGGTGACGAAATAGAGAAGCGCCGGCACGATCGCCGCCTTCACCACGTCGAGGTAGGGGACGCCCAGCGTCTCCGCCATGATGAAGGCGACCGCGCCCATCACCGGCGGCATGATCTGTCCGCCCATGGAGGAAGTCGCCTCCACCCCGCCGGCGAAAGCCGGCCGGAAGCCGAAGCGCTTCATGAGAGGAATGGTGAACTGGCCGGTGGTGACGACATTGGCGACGCCGGAGCCGTTGATCGTTCCCATCAGCGCCGAGGAGACGACCGCCACCTTGGCCGGCCCGCCGCGGCTGTGCCCCACTGTGCCGAGCGCGACATCGGTGAAAAGCCCGATCATCCCCGCCCTCTCCAGGAAGGCGCCGAAGAGGATGAAGAGGAAGATATAGGTGGAGGAGACGTAGATCGGCGTGCCGTAGATGCCGTCGGTGCCGAGGAAGAGCGTGTCGACGATCTGCGCAGGGTCGTAGCCGCGATGGTTCAACGGCGACGGCAGGTGCTGGCCGAAAAGGCCGTAGGCGAGGAAGGCGGCGCAGATGACCGGCAGCGCCCAGCCCATCATCAGCCGTCCGGCGATGAAGACGAGCGCCACGGCCAGCGTGCCGACGGCGATGTCCCAGCCGTTCGGATCTCCGGCGCGCAGAAGCAGGTCGGAATAGAAGACCCAGTGATAGAGGCCGACGCAGAAACTCACGACGCCGAGGAGCCAGAAGAGAGCGGCGCGCGCACGCTTCTCCGGCGCGCGGTTGGCGACCAGCCCGAAGAGCAGGAGCAGCAGGAAGCCGACATGCACCGCGCGGATCACCTGGCTCGGCAGCGGTGCATAGGCGGCCGTCCAGAGCTGGAAGGCGGAGAAGGCGACGGCGATGAAGAAGAGTAGCCGCGCCGCCGGCCCGATGCCGAAGCCGATGGCCTCGGTCTCAGGCGGCATCGTCACGCTGTCGGCGACTTGTTCGGACATCGCGCCCTGATCCCGAGGCTTCGGAGACGCGCGGAGAAAGGGGCGCCGAAGCGCCCCTCGACCGCCTAAAGAGCGCCGGCTTCCTTGTAGTAGCGCTCCGCGCCCGGATGCAGCGGCGCCGGCGGATTCTTCGCCGCCTTGTCGAGCGAGATGCCCTTCGCGGCGGCGTGCGCGGCGACCATCTTGTCGAGGTTCTCGAAGATCGCCTTGGTCATCGCGTAGACGACGTCGTCGGGAACGTCGGAGCTGGTGACGAGATAGTTCGGCACCGCGGCGGTGGCGACGTCGGCGCTCTGCCCCTCATAGGTTCCGGCCGGAATGGGCGCGGCGATATAGGGCGAGCCGAGCTTTTCCACGATGTCGCCCGGGATCTCCACGATCGTCACGGGAAGCGAGGAGGCGAGGTCGCGGATGGAGGCGACGCCGAGGCCGGCCGATTGCAGCGTCGCGTCGAGCTGACGGTTCTTGATCAGCTCCACCAACTCGCCGAAGGGAAGGTATTCGACCTTGCCGAGATCGTCATAGGAGATGCCGGCGGCGGAGAGGATGGCGCGGGCGTTGAGCTCGGTGCCGGATTTCGGCGCGCCGACCGAGACGCGCTTGCCCTTCAGGTCAGCGAGCGTCTTGATCCCAAATTCCTGCGCGGCGACGATCTGCACGTAGTTCGGATAGATCGCGGCGAGCGTGCGCAGCTTGTCGAGCGGCTTGGCGAAGCCGGCGTCGGCATTGCCTTCGACCGCGAACTTCACGCTGTCGCCGAGTGAGAAGGCAATCTCGCCCTTGCCCGACTGGACGAGGTTCAGGTTCTCCACCGACGCCTTGGTCGACTGCACCGACGGGCGCGCATCCGGCACCGAGGCGGCGAAGATCGATTCCAGCGACACGCCGAGCGGATAATAGACGCCCGACTGGCCGCCGGTCAGGATGTTGATGAAGGTTTCGGCCTTCACGGGCGCCGTCGCGGCGATGGCGACGGCAGCGGCGGCAAGCAGACTCCTGAAACGCATGGTTTCGCTCCCGATATGCTTTCGATGACGCGACTATAGCCGCGCCCGGCGGGAGCGAAACCCTAGAGTGTGAAGCCGGCAACAGGCGCGGAGGACTACTCGACCTCGTCGGTGGAATCGGACTGGAGCAGCATGTAGCTTCCCTCGCCGAGCGACTTCAGGAGGTCGAGTTGGGTCTCCAGGAAGTCGATATGGCCTTCCTCATCCGCCAGCAGCTCCTCGAAGAGCTTCATGGAGATGAAATCGCCGGCGTCGTGGCAGATCGTGCGCGATTCGGCGTAGTGCTTGCGGGCGTCGTATTCGCCCGCGAGATCGCTCTCCAGCACTTCCTTGATGTTCTGGCCGATCCTGAGCGGCGCGATCGTCTGCAGGTTCGGATGGCCCTCCAGGAAGATGATGCGGGTGACGAGCTTGTCGGCGTGCTGCATCTCTTCGATCAATTCCGCCCGCTCCTTCTTGGCGAGCTTGGTGAAGCCCCAGTCCTCAGCGAGACGGTAGTGCAGCCAGTACTGGTTGACCGCGCCGAGCTCCAGTTTCAGCGCCTGATTGAGCCGCTCGATGACCTTTGCCTCGCCCTTCATTGCCGTCCTCGCAGGTTGTTCGACCTGCCGTTCTAGAGCAGTCGGGCGGCAGGCAAAAGACCTTTAGAATGGTTCTAGATTTAACCCATCATGCTCAGGCGGCGTCGGACTGCCGCTCGCCAGGCTCGCCGTCGCGCTCGCCGATATCCTCGCCCGCCTCGATCCGTGCGCGGACATAGTTGCCGTGTTCCACCAGGATGCGGCTGACATGCGGGAAGCAGCCGCAGCAACGGCCGCGACGCCCGAGGCGGTGGTAGAGGAGGCCGGGCGTCAGCACCGCATACGGATCCTCAGCGAGGATCTCCTCGATGACAGCCTCGATCTCGCGGCGGACGATGATATTGCAGGAACAGACGATCATCTCTGGCCCAAAATCTCTGGCCCACTCCCGGCCCATTAAGTGACAAGTAGTTTCATGTTTTCAAGCGATTTGCGCGGGAACGGTCAATTCGACGCGACGACGGCGAGCGGGCGGGTTGCGATGGCTCCGCGACGGGGCCCTACCCAATTGCCGCGCATGCCCTTATGTGAGGCGCTCCAATACACCGATTGCATGACAGAACTCCCGGCGCCTCGGGGCGCGGGCGGCGCCGCCAGGGCGAGAGAAAGCGGAGCATGGCCGACGACACGCTGATTACAGAAGACGCCGATGGCGTCGCGGCGCCGGCCCTCGCAGCGACGGCCGCGGATTGGCGCTCGCGGCGGACCTTCGCGATCATCTCGCACCCTGACGCCGGCAAGACGACGCTGACGGAGAAGCTGCTCCTGAAGGGCGGCGCAATCCGCATGGCCGGCGCCGTGCGCGCCCGCGGCGAGCGCCGCCGCACCCGCTCCGACTGGATGGCGATCGAGCGCGAACGCGGCATCTCCGTCTCCTCCACCGTCATGCGCTTCGAGCGCGACGGGCTGGTCTTCAACCTGCTCGACACGCCGGGCCACGAGGACTTCTCCGAAGACACCTATCGCACACTGACGGCGGTCGATTCCGCCATCATGGTGATCGACGCGGCGAAGGGCATAGAGGCGCAGACGCTGAAGCTCTTCGAGGTGTGCCGGCTGCGCGACATCCCGATCATCACCTTCATCAACAAGATCGACCGTGAGGGGCGGCATCCCTTCGAGCTTCTCGACGAGATCGAATCGAGCCTCGCGCTCGACGCCGCGCCGCTGGTCTGGCCGGTCGGAATGGGCGCCGACTTCCACGGCGCCTACGACTTCCGAACCGATACGCTGATCGCCTCGCGCGAAGGCAACGGCGACGGCGCAGCCATGCATCGCTTCTCCGGGCTCGACGACCCGGCGCTTGCGAAACACGTGAGCGGTCCGGTGCTGGCGGAGTTCAGCGAGCAGGCGGCACTTGCGCGCGAGGGATATTCGGAATTCGACGTCGAGCAGTTCCGCGCCGGACATCTGACGCCGGTGGTCTTCGGCAGTGCGCTCCGCGATACCGCCGTCGACGCGGTGCTGGGCCTGATCGCCGACGCGGCGCCCCCGCCCCGCCCGCAGCCGAGCGCCGCCGGCACCGTGCGTCCGAACGAAGACTCCGTCTCCGGCTTCATCTTCAAGGTGCAGGCCAACATGGACCCGAACCACCGCGATCGGATCGCCTTCATGCGCCTCTGCTCCGGTCAGTTGAAGCGCGGCATGAAACTCACCCAAGTCCGCACCGGCAAGGCGCTGACACTGCACAGCCCCGTCCTCTTCTTCGGGCAGGACCGGCACATCGCCGAAGAGGCGGTAGCGGGCGACGTGGTCGGCATTCCGAACCACGGAACGCTGCGTGTCGGCGATACGCTGGCGGAGAACCCCACGATCCGCTTCACCGGCCTTCCCTCCTTCGCACCGGAGGTATTGCGCCGCGTGCTTCATGGCGACGCCTCGAAGGTGAAGGCGGTGCGGCAGGCGCTTCAGGACCTCGCCGAGGAGGGTCTGGTGCAAGTGTTCCGGCCGGTGGGCGGAGGACACTGGATCGTCGGCGTGGTGGGCGTGCTTCAGCTCGACGTGCTGAAATCGCGCATAGCCGGCGAATACAACACCGCGATCGACCTTGAACCGGTCCCCTACCAGACAGCGCGCTGGGTCGGTCCGAAAGACGGCGCCAAAGATAGCGATGAGGCGGCGCTTGAGACTTTCAAGATCGAGAACCGCGCGAGCCTCGCGGAGGACCGCGACGGGTGCCTGGTCTTCCTCGCCCGCAATCCCTGGGAGCTTGAAAACACCATCAAGCGCTACCCAGGCGTGGCGTTCCGCGACACCCGCGAGCTGACCGGGTGAAACGCAGGCTTTCCGGCCTAAAGTCGAGGGGCGCACTTTAACCAACGAGTCACCGGCACCTCCTAATAAGGATGCGAAGGAGGCGACCATGTCCGACTTGCGCAGAGTGCAACGCGCGCCCGCCCTGCAGAAGGGCAAAGCCGTCTTGAACAACGGCCGCGCCGCGGTGAACTGCACGATCCGCGATCTGAGCCCGCTCGGCGCACGGCTCAGCTTCACGCATCCGACCTTTCTGCCGCGCAAATTCAACCTCGTCTTCGACGAGGGAGACCAGACGGTGACGGTGATCTGGCAAGCCGGTCTCTTAGCCGGCGTCCGATTCCAGACCCCGCTCCACGCCGTCCCCAACAAGCCGCAAAGGCGGAGCTGGTTCGGGTTGCGGGGCTAACGCCCGCTCTCCCTGCGCAAAGACTTGCCTCAGAGAGTGCCCGCCATCGCGTTGTCGAAGATCTGAAGCGCTCCCTCCTTGGTGAGCGGCACCGGATTGCCGCCCGCCGTCGGATCCACGATCGCCATGTCGGCGATCTCCTCGCGCCGAAGGGCGTCGACATTGAGCCCGGCCAGCGTGTTCGGCACGCCGATCTCTTCGCGTAGAGCCAGCACCGCCTTCAGGAACCCTTTGAAGCCGCCCGCGATGCCGAGATAGGCGGCGAGCCGCTCGATCTTCGGCTCGATCGCCGAGCGGTTGAAGACGAGCACGTAGGGCATGAAGACGGCGTTCGTCATGCCGTGATGCGTGTCGTAGAGCGCGCCGACGGGATGCGACAGCGAATGGATGGCGCCGAGCCCTTTCTGGAAGGCGGTGGCGCCCATCGCCGCGGCGCTCATCATGTTTGCGCGCGCTTCGAGGTCGGTTCCGTTCTTCACAGCCTTCGGCAGGTTCTCGAAGACGAGCCGCATGCCTTCCACCGCAATCCCCGCCGCCATCGGGTGATAAAACTCGGACGAGTAGGCTTCCAGGCAATGCGCGAGCGCGTCCATGCCGGTGCCGGCCGTAATGACGGGCGGCATGCCGACGGTGAGCTCCGGATCGCAGATGACGACTTTCGGCATCATCAGCGGATGGAAGATCACCTTCTTCGTATGCGTTGCCTCGTCGGTGACGACGCCGGCGCGCCCGACCTCCGAGCCGGTGCCAGCGGTCGTCGGCACCGCGACGATCGGCGCGATCTTGGCAGCGTCGGCGCGCGTCCACCAGTCGCCGACATCCTCGAAGTCGAAGACCGGCCGCTTCTGCCCGGCCATGAAGGCGACAAGCTTGCCGGTATCGAGGCCGCTACCGCCGCCGAAGGCGACGATGCCGTCATGCCCGCCGGCCCTGAAGACGTTGACGCCGTTGGTGAGGTTGGCCTCGACGGGATTGGGGCGGACGTTCGAGAAGATTCCCGGCGTCAGTCCGCCCGCGCGCATGAGGTCGAGCGCACGCGTGGTGATGTCGAGCTTGGCAAGGCCGGCATCGGTGACAAGCAGCGGCCGTTCGATCCCGGCGATCTTGCAGGCGTCAGCGAGCTCCGCGACGCGTCCGGCTCCGAAGCGGATGGCGGTCGGGTAGCTCCAGTTGGCGACGAGGCTGGTCATGTGACGTCTCTCAGATGATAGCTCTTGGGCCGGGTCAGCGCGTCGTAGCCGAACTTCGAGAGCGCCGCGCCGCGTCCGGTGTCCTTGACGCCCGTCCAGGTGAGCGCCGGGTCGAGATAGTCGCAGCGGTTGGCGAAGACGGTGCCGGTCTCGATGCGGTCGCCGATCGTCTCCGCGCGATCGAGATCGGTGGTCCACACTGACGCCGTCAACCCGTAGGGGCTGTCGTTCATCAGGCCGACTGCCTCCTCGTCGTCCTTGACCTTCATGATCCCGACCACGGGCCCAAAGCTTTCCTCGCGCATCACCGCCATCTGGTGATTGACGTCGGTCAGCACCTGCGGCGCGAGATAGGGCGAGCCCTCCCGGTCCTTGTCGTGCTTCATATCGACATGCGCCTTGGCGCCCTTCCTGAGCGCCTCCGCGGTCTGTCCGCGAATGTTGTCGGCGAAGCTTCCGCGCGCCATCGGCCCGATCGTGGTCTCCGGGTCGAGCGGATCGCCGACCACATATTTTTTTGTAAGATCGACGAAGCCTTCCACGAAGGGCGCGTAGACCTTCTCATGCACATAGATGCGCTCAATGCCGCAGCAGCTCTGACCGGAATTGAAGAATGAGCCGTCGACGAGATTCTCCACCGCATGCTCGATCTTGACGTCGTCCGCGACATAGGCGGGGTCCTTGCCGCCGAGCTCAAGCCCGAGCGAGGCGAAGGTGCCGGCGGCGGCGCGCTCGATCGCCTGCCCGCCCGCGACCGATCCGGTGAAGGAGATGTGGTCGACCATGCGCGAGCCGATCAGACGCTCCGTCTGCGCGTGGCTGAGCACGACATTCTGGAAAAGCCCCTTCGGCAGGCCGGCCTTGTCGAAAGCCGCCTGGAAGCGCTCGCCGACGAGGAGCGTCTGCGCCGCGTGCTTCAGGATGACGGCGTTGCCGGCGATGAGGCCCGGGAAGATCGAATTGACCGCGGTCAGATAGGGATAGTTCCAGGGCGCGATGACGAGCACGATGCCGAGCGGCGCGCGCTTCACCTGGCGGCGGAAGCCTTCGCGCGGCGTCGGCACGGTTGAGTCAAGCGACTCCTCGGCGATCGAGGCCATGTAGCGGACGCGCTCGTCGACGCCGCCCTTCTCCCCGCCATAGCGGATCGGCCGCCCCATCTGCCAGGCGAGCTCCGGCACCATTTCCTCGTTCATGGCGAGCAGAGCATCGAGGAAGGAGAGCGCCTTCGCGACGCGCTCCTTGACCGGGACCTGAGCCCACTCCGCCTGCGCGGCGCGAGCGCGCGATGCGACGCCTTCCAACGCCGCATCCTCGATAACCGGCCGCTCGGCATAGACCGAGCCGTCGATGGGGGAGATGATTTTGACCGTCGAGCTCAATTTAAGTCCCCGTTCATGATTGCGGATACTAGCACCGCACGGCGAGCACGTGGCCCGCATCCGCGTAGGAAAGGATCACTCGGTCCCGCGTTAGCAGCGTCAACTTCCGATCTCGCGCGGTCGCGAGGAGAATCCGATCGATCGGATCACTGGGCGGTTTCCCGGGAAGGTAGCATGCACCGATCATCATCTCAGGCGTCAACTCCGCCAGCTGTGTCCGCGGGCCGCTGAGCAGCATCTTGAACCAGGCGACCGGCTGCAGCGATGAGGCGATGCGCCCAGTCTCCATGAGGCGCCCGACCTCGAGCGCGGTGACGGGCGAGACAAGGATCGGCTCGCCCAAATCGCTGGCCGATTTGAGCGCTTCGATTCCCGACTGCGCGAGTCTTGCGTCATCGACGATCCATATAGCCGCGCAGGTATCCAAGAGCAGCGGCATCACCAGTCCTTACCCCACTCAGGATGGGACGGTTCGGTCAAGTCCACCCCCGGCGCGACCGTGGTCAGGCCTTTCATCCAACCGACCAAGGGGTGCGGTTTCCGATGGTCGGCCGGAGGGTCGGAGCTCGATTCGGGCGTCGCGACACGCCGAAACACGAGCTTCCTGCCCTGCAGGTCGACCTGCGCGGTCTGGTATCCGGCCGCGAGCCATTCCTTCGTCATCACGTTGTTGTTCGGGTTGTTGCTCCACCAAGCGCGATTGTTCTGCGAAGCCGGCAGCTTGAAGGCCAAGATCCGCTCCAGGTCGGAGAAGGAGACACGCACCTCCGGCAGCCCCTGGCTTGCAAGGAAGTGCCGCAACGGCTCGTATTTGCTCATGGCGCGCCTTCTCACCGGCCCAAACAGGGGCAATAGTCGCACATATCATGATGTGTGTATAGTGTGTGTAATATGTGTGTCTTAGACCTCAATACCGCTCGAATCCGCGCTTAAGCTCCCAGTCGGTGACGCGCCGGTCGTATTCGGACTGCTCCCAGCGCGCCGTGTGGAGGTAGTGCTCCACGACGTCGTCGCCCATGGCCGCGCGCAGCATCTTCGACTTCTCCATCAGCGCGATCGCCTCCCTGAGCGTCTTCGGCACCTCGCGCAGGTTCTTGCCGAGATAGGCGTCGCCCGCGAACGCCGGCTCAAGCTCAAGCTTCTCGTCGATCCCGGCTAGCCCCGCCGCGATCAGCGCCGCGAAGGCGAGATAGGGATTGAGATCGGCACCGCCGATGCGGCACTCGACGCGGATCGCCTTCGTGTCACCCCCGCAGAGGCGGAAGCCGGCGGTGCGGTTGTCATGGCTCCAGATCGCCCGTGTGGGAGCAAACGTGCCGACCTGGAACCGCTTGTAGGAATTGATATAGGGCGCGAGGAACCAGGTGATCTCGCGCGCATATTTGAGCTGGCCGGCCATGAACTGGCGCATCAGCGACGACATGCCGTGCTCCGCCTTGGGATCGAAGAAGAGCGGCTTCTTGCCGCCAGTGTCCCAGAGCGAAGCGTGGATGTGGCTCGACGAGCCGGCGAGCGCGTGGTCCCACTTCGCCATGAAGGTGACAGCCTTCTCCAGGCCGAAGGCGATCTCCTTGATGCCGTTCTTCAGGATCGTGTGGTCGTCGGCCATGAAGAGCGCGTCGCCGTAGCGGACGTTCACCTCCTCCTGGCCCGGACCCCACTCGCCCTTGGAATTCTCCACCGCGATGCCGGCGCCCTGCAGACCCTTGCGGACGGCGCGCATCACGCCCTCCTCCTTGGTGGTCTGCAGGATGTGATAGTCCTGGATATAGGTTCCCGCCGTCTTCAGGTCGGCGTAGCGCTTCTGGTGCGCGCTCTCATAGGTTTCGTCGAAGAGATAGAACTCCAGCTCCGAGGCGAAGAAGGCACGCATCTTGCGCTCCGAAAGCCGCGCCAGCTGTTTCTTCAGAATGGCGCGCGGGCTGTGCGCAAGATCGTGGTGGTGATGGTCGAGCACGTCGCACAGAACGAGCGCCGTTCCCTCCAGCCAGGGCAGCCGCCGGAGCGTCGCCATGTCGGGCTTCATGACGAAGTCGCCGTAGCCCTTCTCCCAATTGGCGACCGCGTAGCCGGGCACCGTCTCCATGTCGATATCGTTGGCGAGCAGGTAGTCACAGCCGTGCGTCTCCTCATGCGCGGAGGACAGGAAGAACTCCGCCTGGAAGCGCTTGCCGATCGGCCTCCCCTGCATGTCGACGAAACAGACGAGAACCGTGTCGATCGAGCCGGAGGCGACGGCCTTCTTCAGCTGATCGAATGTGAGATTTCCGGGCATTTCCGATGCTCTTCAAGTGAAGATGCCGGCCGCAGGATGCGGCCGGCCATTGGCATGTGGTTTCGCGTCGCTGGACGCTTCGCGCGACCTTACGAGTAGCGGTAGGGCTTTCCGGCCCGCACCATCGTGTCGTTGTAGTCACGGAAGATCTTCACGATCTTCGCCTTCAGCTCGCTCTCCGCCGCGATCTCGTCCCAGAACTTGTGCGCCTCGTCCTCGACGGTCGCCCACTCCTCCTCGGGGATGGAAGTGGATTTCAGCTTGGTCTCGTTGACGCGGAGCGAGGCCTCGCCGTTCCAGTACCAGTGCTGGCGGTGATAGTGGGACGAGTTGAAGCAGACCTCCATCAGCGTCTTGAGGTTATCCGGCAGCTCGTTCCAGCGGTCCATGTTGGCGAAGAAGTGCCCGATCCAGGCGCCCGAGATGTTGTTTGTCAGGAAGTACTCGGTCACGTTAGCCCAGCCCGAGGTGTAGTCCTCGGTAATTCCCGACCAGGCAATGCCGTCGAGTTCGCCAGTCTGCAACGCGACCTCGGCGTCCTCCCACGGCAGCGTCACCGGCACGACACCGAAGCGCGACAGGAAGCGGCCGGCGGTGGGGAAGGTGAAGACGCGCAGGCCCTTCAGGTCGTCGAGCTTGGTGATCGGCTTGTGAGTGGCGAAGTTGCACGGGTCCCACGAGCCGGCCGAGATGTGCTTGACGCCGACCTTGGCGTATTCCTCCTTCCAGATCTCGTCGAGGCCCCAGTGGTTGAAGAGGGCGGGCACGTCGAGCGAGTAGCGCAGACCAAGCGGGAAGTAGCCGCCGAAGACGGTGACTTCGGTCGGCGAGGCCATCGAATCGTCGTCCGACTGCACCGCGTCGATGGTGCCCTTCTGCAGTGCCCGGAACAGCTCGGCCGTCGGCACCAGCTGGTCGCCATAGTAGAGCTCGATCTCCATCTGGCCGTCGGCGATCTGGTTGAACTGCTTGATGCAGGTGTCGATCACCTCCACGCCGAGGGCCGGGCCGGCATAGGTCTGCAGCCGCCACTTGATCGGCGCCTGGGCCAGGACGGCGGGGGCGGCGAGCGTCGCGGGAATCGCGGCGGCGCCGGCGGCGAGGAATTTGCGTCTTGTTGTCATAACGTCTCTCCTTGCTGGTTGGATCGGCGCCCGTTGGCCGGGGCTCTACTCATCTTGCGTTGATATGTTGCGGCAGCCACAGCGCGATCTCGGGGAAGGCGATCACCAGGATCAGCGCCAGGATCATCACGCCGACGAAGGGCACGATGGAGCGGTAGATATCGATGATGTTGATCTCCGGCGGCGCCATCGCGCGCATCAGGAACAAATTGTAGCCGAAGGGCGGCGTCATATAGGCGATCTGGCAGGTGATCGTGTAGAGCACGCCGTACCAGATCAGCACGTAATGCTTGTCGATGCCGAGATCGAGCGTGGCGACGAGCGGCACGTAGAGCGGCGCGACGATGACCAGCATGGCGGTATCGTCCAGGAATGTGCCCATGATCAGGTAGGAAAGCTGCATCAGGATCAGAATCGCCCAGGGGGAAAGCCCGAGCTTGTCGACGAAGAAGCCCTCGATCGCCTTCACCGCGCCGAGCCCGTCGAACACCGACCCGAAGGCAAGCGCGGCAAGGATGATCCACATGAACATGCAGGAGACCGCCAGCGTCTCGCGCGTACAGGTTTCAAACACCTTGCGGGTGAAGCGCCGCTTGATCATCGCCGCGACGACCGAGGCCAGCGCGCCGATCACCGAGGCCTCGACCAGCGAGGTGTAGCCGGTGACGAACGGCACCATCATGACCAGGAAGATCGCCAGCGGAAGCACCCCGGCGGTAAGCAATTTCAGCTTCTCCGAACGCGGGATTGCGGCGCGCTCCTCGGAGTCCAGCACGGGCCCGAGCTCTGGGCTTATTTTGCATCGAATCCAGATGTAGCCGATGAAGAGTGCCGCCATCATCAGGCCGGGAAAGACACCTGCGAGCCAGAGCAGACTGACCGGCTGGCGGGCGATCATCGCGTAGAGCACCAGCACGACGGAGGGCGGGATCAGGATGCCGAGCGACGACCCGGCCTGGATCACGCCGGTCACCATGCGCTTGTCGTATCGTCGCTTCAGAAGCTCAGGCAGCGCGATCGTGGCGCCGATTGCCATGCCCGCGACGGAGAGGCCGTTCATCGCCGAGATGATCACCATCAGGAAGATCGTACCGATGGCGAGCCCACCCGGCACCGGCCCGAACCAGACATGGAACATCCGGTAGAGGTCGTCGGCGAGCCGGCTTTCGCTGAGCACGTAGCCCATGAAGATGAACATCGGCAGCGTCAGCAGCGGATACCATTTCATCAGCTTCATCGCCGCCGCGAAGCCGAGGTCCGAACCCCCGACCCCCCAAAGCGGAAGCGCGGCGGCTACCGCGACGAAGCCGATCGCGCCGAACACGCGCTGGCCGGTCGCCATCATCACCATCATGGTGGAGAACATCAGGATGGCGATCATGTCGTAAGACATCAGATCTCCTCCCCGCGGATCTTCGCCACGTCGCGGAAGAAGAAGGCGATCGCCTGCAAGAGCATCAGGAACACGGCGACGCACATCACGATCTTGATCGGCGCGATATAAGGCCGCCAGGCGGTCGGGCTGCGCTCGGCATATTCCAGCGAATAGGCTGTGGATTCGACCGCGCCGTAGAGGAGCACGCCAAGATAGAACAGCAGCGCGAACACCGAGAACGCATCGACCCAGGCCCGCGTCCGAGGCGACCAGCGGTGATAAAGCAGGTCCATGCGCACGTTGGAATCGAGCTGCAGCGAATAGGGTCCGCCCAGCATGTAATAGGCGACCATCGCGAACTGCGCGGTCTCCAGCGTCCAGATCGAGGGCCAGGGCGTGACCTTGGAGACGGTGGACCAGATCAGCACCGCCATCATCAAGTAGAGGATGTACATCGCCATCCGGCCGACACGGTAGTTCACCGCTTCGACGATCCGCACATAGGCCTTGATTGCCTTCGGCATCCCGCTCGCTCGCACCCCTTCTCCCGCCGTCACGCCGCACGCCCCACAATGTCGAGCGCGCCGAGCGCCTGAAAGAGCCGCGTCGCCCATTCGCGCTCGCCGGCGTCGTCGCGGATCAGATCGTTCCTGATCTCGACCATCACCGCGGCGAGCCCGCGCTCCTCCGCGTGCCGCGTCAGCGTGTAGTAGACGCGATCGGCCGGCGAGTATGGCTCGTTCACGCCGACCGTCAGCCCCGCCGCGCGGAATCCTTCGATTAGCGGGTCCGCGAGACTTCGGTCACGATCGAAGATGACGCCCACCTCCCACGGCCGGCTCTTGCCCCGATAGACCGGCGTGAAGCTATGGACGGCGATCAACGCCGTCTCGCGGCCGGTGGCGAGACGCTCCTCGATGAGCCCCTCGATGGCGGCGTGGTAGGGGATGTGAACGACCTCGACGCGGCGACGACGCGCCGCGTCCGAAAGCGACGCGTTGCCCGGTATCGCCGTCGCGTCGCTGGTGACCACGATGAGATCAGGCGCATCGAGCGGGCGATTGCAGTCGACGACGAGCCGCGACACGGTAGCGTAAACGAGCGCCGCATCGAGCAGACGCGCCAGATGGCGCGAGACACCGAGCGCGCCCGGATCCCACGCGACATGCGCGCTCCGCTCCGCTTCGCCGACGCCGAGCGTTCCGAATTCTGCAGGGATGGTGTTGGAGGCATGGTCGCAGAGGATGACGAAGGGGCTTGCGCCAGCCGCGTTCTCCACGGCGGCGGGCGCAAGGGACCGGGTGTCTGCGCTGTGCGGCAACCCTGCCAAGCGATGCCCCCGGGCGTCTGGATCATTTGATACAGACACCAACGGAATTACAAATCCGGAACATTCTGGTACAACAACGCGGTCATGGTCAAACCTTTTCGCTCCAAGCCAAGCATGAGCCATGCCACGTCCGTCGCCGAGACGATCCGCGACCGGCTCGGCAGCCTGACGGCGTCGGAGCGGCGCGTCGCGCGGGCGTTGCTGGCGAACTACCCGATGCTGGGGCTGGAGACGGTGGCGGAGTTCTCCGCCCGCTCAGGCGTCAGCTCGCCGACGGTTTTGCGCTTCACCGGTCGCCTCGGCTTCGCCAATTACGCGGAGTTCCAGCGCCGCCTGCGCGAGGAGGTGGAGGCGCAGCTCAAATCGCCGCTCGCCAAGGCGGCGCCAATTCAAAAGGCCGGCGCCAACGGATCGCTTTCCGCTTTCGCCGCCGCCGTCGGCGAGAACATCGCCGAGACTTTCCGCTTCCTGCCGGCGGGCGAATTCGACGCGACGCTTGCGCTCCTCGCCGATCGCAAGCGGACGATCCATCTGATCGGCGGCCGCTTCACCGATTCCATCGCGCGCTACATGGCCGCGCATCTCATGATCCTGCGTCCCGGCGTCGACCATGTCGCCGGACAGCCCGACAACTGGCGCGACCGGCTTCTCGATTTCGGCCGCAAGGACGTGCTCGTGGTCTTCGATATCCGGCGTTACCAAGAGGATTTGGTGGACTACGCCAAGGCTGCGGCGGAGCGGCAGGCGACGATCGTGCTCGTCACCGATCAGTGGCTGTCGCCGATCGCGCGCATCGCCACGCACGTTCTGCCGACGCGCATCCAGGTGCCTTCCGCATGGGATTCAAGCGCCGCGCTGATGGCGATCGCCGAGGCGCTGATCGCAGCGGTCACGACGCGGACCTGGCCCGTCGCGCAAGGACGAATCCGCGCACTGGAGCACCTCCGTCTTTCCGCGGACGACGAACCGCCGCGAGATTGAACGGGATCAGGACGCGCCTGGGTTCAGTGTCGCTTGCACACAATCCGTGGTAAACGTTCCAAGGGGGCAAGGTCGGAAGCTATGAGACTGACGAAACAGACCAGCTACGCGCTCCGCATTCTGCTTCATTGTGCGCTGCACCCGGACGAGCAGATGAAGGCGGCGGATGTCGCCAAGGCCTATAACATCACCGAATTCAATGTCTTGAAGATCATTCCGCTGCTCGTGCATGGCGGCTTCATCAAGACCATGCGCGGCCGCCGCGGGGGTCTCCGGCTGGCGCGCCCGGCCAAGGAAATCCGCATCGGCGACGTGGTCCGGCTGACCGAAGAGACGCGCATCCGCGCCGACTGCTTCGGCCAGCTTCACGAGGAATGCCTGATCCAGCCCGCCGCCCCCATCAACCGAATTTTCGACAACGCGCTCGGCGCCTTCATCGATGTGCTCGACCAGCACACCTTGCAGGACCTTGTGGAGGCGCGGCCGCCGGCGCATGAGCTGCGGCCCGGGCACCGCGCGGCGGATTTCGATCTTGGCGGCGTGCTTGCCGCGGACTGACACGCGCAGCCAAACGGGACGCGCGCCTCCTTCTACGAGCGCTCTTGCACCGCGGCGACGAGCGCCGCCACCGTATCCTTGAATTTCTTCTGCCCGCCGAATTCCACGCCGAGCGCCTTCAGCGCGTCTGAACGCATGACGCCGCGCGGCGGCGGCGCATCCTCCGGCAGCGGTCCCGACTTCCCCGTGAGCCTTTGCACAAGCGCGGCGATGTCGCGGGTCGAGACGACGATGTCGCTGCAATTGAACATGCGCCCCGCGACCGCCTCCGGCGCATCCACGAGAAGGCGGAAGACCGATTCCGCCACGTCCTCGCCATGCACCTCGCTGCCGGCGCGCGCGGCGACGGCGTTGCCCGCAACCACGTCGCGCACGAGCCCGTACCATTTGCTGCGATCGGCCGGCTCGACCACGCCGTAGACGCCGGTCGGGCGAAGCGCCGCGATCGTCCAGCCGTCATGCGCGAAGCTTTGAACGAAGGCTTCCAGCGCGACCTTGGCGGCGCCGTAATGGGTATCGGGCGCGACCGGGTGTTCGTCCGAGATCGGGCTCGCCGCGGAAGCACCGAAGACGGCACGGCTGGAAAGGACGACGGCGCGCTTGACGCCGGCCTCCCGCGCCGTCGCGAGCAAAGACAGGCTTCCCCCGACATTGGCACTGAGAAAACGCGGAAGATCGTCCCCCTCCCCGCCGCGATAGCGCGCCGGTTCGTGATCGAGCGCCGCGTGGACGAGCGCGTCGGCGCCGATGACGAGCCGCTCCGCGGCCTCCGGCGCAAGGAGATCGCCCTCGACCCACTCGATTTCATGAGGAAGGCCGGTGAGATCGGAGGACGGGCGACGCCAGGCGCGCACGCCCATCCCCGCCTCGATCAGCCGCTTGAGGATGAACCGGCCGACATATCCCGTCGCGCCGGTCACGGCGACGATCACGCAATCAAATCCTGCGCCCGGCTCGAACGTTCGACCGGCAGATGCTCAGGCGGCGCCTTTCCTTCGAACATGCGCCACCAGAGATCGATGACGGGCTTCAGGAGATGACGCTTCGGATTCTCCGCCGCCCACGGCTTCTCATACTGATAATGCACGACCCGGATGCTCTTCCACACCCACAGATCCGGCAGATTGAAATACACGTACTGCATGGTGTTGAAGGTGTAGGGAAGCTTGTGCCAGTCGGGGAAGACGGTCTCCAGGAACGTCTGGTCGGTGCGCCGCCAGAAGACGCCCGGCCGGTCGAGCTTCTCCACCAGCCTGGCATAGGTCGCTTCGTTCGGCTCGGCGACGAAGACGCCGGAATTCAAGCGGTGAAAATCGGCGAGCGTCTCGTAGACGTTGGGTGCGCCGGAAAATTCCGGGAAATCGAACAGCGTGTCGATCGGCTTCACCACGAGCGAGTTGGCGTCGAGGAAGACGATCTTCTCGTATTCGGTGAGTTTCCAGAGCTCGAGCTTGCAGAAATTGTCGATCGGATCGTGGAAGGCCGGCTTGTTGCCCTTGTTGAAAGGCGCGGCGCGATGCAGCGCGGCGCGGCTGTGGCGCTCGCGGAAGGCATCCGAAAGATTGGGCTGCCGCACCGGCACGATACGGCAGCCCTCGCGCTCAAGCGCGTCGAGATGCTCCGCCTCGTCGGTCGCGAGCACGACGAGCGGCATCGCGGTACCTGTCCAGCGCAGCGAGCGCGCCAGCGCGAGCGCCCCGCGTCCATATTCCTCGTTGGTGACAAGTGTTGCGTAGGCGCCGCCCTGCGACGCCCGCTCACTCGATCCCTCGCGCCGATTCAAAGGTCCCTCCCCCGAGAATCGCCCCGCCGCCCGTCCATCTTCCTAGAACAGGCTACGCCGGCAAGCCACGGGAAAGAGAAGCGGCGGCGGCGGCGAATGTTCCGCGCCGGCAGGCCTTTTCGGCGCGGGAGGGCCAAGAAAGCCGCTATTCCGCGGCGACCGGATAGGGTGGTTTCGGCCGGTCGTCGCCGGTCAAGAGGTCGGCGTCCATCACCTCGCCGAGCTCCGCGTCGAGGCGCTCCGCTTCCGCCGTGCGGGGCTTGGAGAAGCGCGCGAGCAGCAGGAAGGCGACCGGCGTCACGAAAAGCGTGATGATGGTGGCAAAGCCGAGACCACCCACCACGATCCAGCCGAGCGCCTGGCGCGCCTCCGCGCCGGCGCCGCCCATCAGCACCAGCGGCACGCCGCCGGCGACCGTCGCGACCATGGTCATCACAACGGGCCTGAGGCGGATGCGGCAGGCCTCGCGGATCGCCGCCTCCACGCGATAGCCGCGCTCGCGCAGCTGGTTGGCGAACTCCACGATCAGGATGCCGTTCTTCGCCATGATGCCGACCAGCATGACGAGACCGATCTGGCTATAGATGTTGAGCGAGCCGCCGGTGAGCGCCATGGCGAAGACCGCCGCCGCCAGCCCGAAGGGCACGGTGAACATGATGATGATCGCCGAGATGAAGCTTTCGAATTGTGCGGCGAGCACGAGGAGCACGACGACGAGCGCGAAGAGGAATGTCTTCCACATGCCGCTAGCGGTCTCGTTCAGCGTCGCCGCCTCGCCCAGATAGCGGATGCCCATCGCCGGCGGCAGCCGCTTCGCCGCGACGGCGTTAAGCGCGTTCATCGCCTGACGCAGATCGACGCCGGGCGCAAGCGAGGCGCGCATCGGTACGGCGCGGCGGAGACCTTCGCGCGGCAATTCCGGCGCGACGGCGCGCTCCGTCATCGTCACGAAGGAGGAAAGCGGCAGCATGCGCCCGCCCTCTGCCCGGACGAAGACGTTCTCGATGTCGCTCGGGTCGTCGATCATGCCGTCGGGGGCCGCGGCGCGCACGGGAATCGCGTCGCCGCCAACGTAATATTCGCCCATCTCGCGTCCATCGAGCAGGGTGGAGAGCGTCTCCCCGAGCGTATCGACGGAGACACCAAGATCGGCGGCCGCCTCGCGGTCGATAGTGATGGCGAGCTCCGGCTGCGTCGTGTCGTAGTCGAGCTGGACATCGGAGAAGACCGGCAGCTCCTCAAGCGCCGCGCGCATGTCTTCCGCCTGTACGGCCAGCGCATCGTAGTCGGTGCCGGTGATGGCGAAGCGCAGGCCCTGGCCGCCACCTCTGATCCCGAGACTGTTGGGCGTGCGCGCGGAAATCTGAACGCCGGGAATCTTCTGCAGCTCGCCGTTCAGCTCGCGCGAAATCTCCTGTTGCGAGCGCGCTCGCTCCGCCCACGGCGCGAGCGTGATGACGACGAACCCGGAATTCGGGTTCCACATGCCGGCGATCAGGAAGAGGTTGGTCGCCTCGCCGCTGTTCAGAAGCGGCATCGCCGCCGCCTCGATCTGCCGCATGCGCATGTCGAGATAGTCGACGTCGGCGCCCTGCGGGCTGCGCACGGATACGAGAACGACGCCGCGATCCTCCGTCGGCGTCAGCTCCTCAGGCAGGAACTTGTAGGTGATCGCCGCGCCGCCGGCGAAGAGAAGCGCCATGGCGACGACGACCATCGGCGCGGCGAGCGCAGCGGCAAGGATGCGGTGATAGAGCCGCTCGGCGGCCGCACCGAAACTGTTCAGCGCGCGCAGCAGCGGATTGTGCGTCTCGCGCTCCCTGCCGTCATGCTCCTTCAGGATGCGCGAGGCGAGCATCGGGCAGAGCGTCAGCGCGACCAGCATCGAAAGTCCGACGGCGAAGGCCATCACGAAGCCGAACTCGGCAAAGAGCCTCCCGGCCGTGCCCGGCAGGAATGAGATCGGGATGAAGACCGCCGCGAGCGTCGCCGTCGTCGAGACGACGGCAAAGAAGACCTGTCTCGCCCCAAGCACGGCAGCGGCGCGCGCCCCCATGCCCATGGCGCGGTGCCGCTCGATATTCTCCAGGACCACGATGGCATCATCGACGACGAGGCCGGTGGCAAGCACGATGGCGAGCAGCGTCAGGATGTTGAGCGAGAAGCCGGCGAGATAGATCGCTGCCACCGTGCCGATCAGCGCGATCGGGACGGTCACCGCCGGAATGATCGTAGCGCGCACGGAGCGCAGGAACAGGAAGATCACCGCCACCACGATCAGCGTGGCCTCAAAAAGCGTGGTCAGCACCTTTTCAAGAGCGCCGCCGATGAAGGTGGCGTCGTCGGAGGTGACGCGTATCTGCACGCCCTCTGGAAGCGAGGCGTTCAGCTCGGCGACGGCGGCGCGCACGCCGCGCGAAATGTCGAGCGTATTCGACTGCGCCTGCCGGAGAATGCCCATGCCGAGGCCGGTACTGCCGTTGACGCGGATGGTGCTCGACCGCTCCGCCGGGCCGAAGATCACGTCGGCAACGTCGCCGACGCGGGTGGAGCGGTTGATGCGGATCGCCTCGATCTCCTCGCCGCTCGCGACACTCGCGTCGGCGCGCACCAGCAGCGACTGGCCGTTGCCCGAAAGGCTCCCCGCCGGATCGTCGAGCGCCACTGTCTTCAGCGCATCCTCCAGGTCGGAGACGGTGAGGCCGCGGGCGGCAAGCGCATTGGGATCGACGAGCACGCGCACCAGCGGCTCCCGGTCGCCGTAGACGGTGACGTCGGCGACGCCCTCGACCGCGGTCAGGCGATCGACGACATTGTCCTCCACGAGCTTGGTCAGGTCCTGGATCTGCATGCCTTTCGCGGTCACCGCGAGGCGCATGATGGCGTCGGCGTTGTCGTCGGCCTTGACGATCGAAACGTCGGTGACGTCGTCGGGGAGCTGGCGGTCGACGTTTCCGACGGCGTCGCGCAGGTCGTTCGCGGCGACGTTGAGATCGACCGAATCGTCGAATTCCACCACGACGCGCGACGTTCCGGAGCGGCTGGTGGAGGAGATGTCCTTCACGCCCGGCACGCGTGAGGCGGCGCCTTCCAGGATGCGGGTCACCTGCGTGTCGATCGTTTCCGGCGACGCGCCGTCATAATTGGCGCGGATGGTGATGACCGGCCGGTCGATATCCGGCAGCTCGCGAATTTCCACGCCGTTATAGGCGGCAAGTCCGGCGATAACGATCAGCAGGTTGAAGACGACGGCGAGGATCGGACGGCGGACGGAAAGCGCCGAGATGCCCTTTGTCGCCTCCGCGAGCTGGGTCCGCGCGTCCTCCAGCCTATGCGCCATGTCAGCTCCGCGTTCCCGCCGGCCGCTCGGCGCCGCTCAGCTCAGGCACCGCCGCGTCTTCCGGTTTCGCGGCGTCCCCCTGCGGCGTCGCGCTGACGATGTCGGGAGTTCTCGTTGACCACCGTCACTTTGGCGCCTTCGCGCAACCGCTGCACGCCCTCCACCACGACTGCGTCGCCGACCACGACGTCGCCGCGCACGATGACGATGCCGCTGTGCCGACGCACGATCGCGATATCGGCGCGCCGTGCCGCGCCGTCCACGATCTTCCAGACATAGGAGCCGCGCCGATCCCATTGCACGGCGAGGCTCGGAACGACGAGTTCCTGGTCGGCCCCGAACTGGAGCCGGACAATGATCGCCATGCCGGATTTGAGCGCGCGGCTCTCATTGGCGAGCTCCGCCTGCAGGCGCAGCGTCCGCGTCGTCTGGTCGACGCGGTTGTCGATGCCGCTGATGCGGCCGGTGAGTTCGGAGCCCGGCAGCCCCTGCGCGGCCGCGCTGATCGCCTGCCCGTCGGCGATGCGCCCGGCCCAGCGCTCCGGCACCTCGAACTCGACGCGCATGGTGGAAAGGTCCTCGATCGTCGTCAGCGCCGTCGTGGTGGTGACGAAATCGCCAATGGAGATGTCGGTCAGGCCGATGACGCCGTCGAAGGGCGCCGTTACGCTGCGGCGGTCGAGATCGATCTGGACGGATTTGAGCTCTACCCCGGCCATGCGCACGGTGGTCTCCGCGTCGGAGAGCGCGACGTTGGAAATGGTCTTCGATTTCGCTAAGGCTTTCTGGCGCTCAAGCATCGCCTGCGCCTGCTCAAGCGTGATCTGGGCCTTCTCGACCGCGACCTTTTCCTCCGCATCCTGAAGCCGGAAGAGGAGATCGCCGGCGTGCACGTTCCGCCCCGCCACCGCGAGGACTTCCGCGACCGTTCCGGAGACTTCCGGATAGAGCGTTACCGAGCGCGCCGCCTTAGCGGTGCCGAGCGCCGACAAGGCGTCGCCCATCTCGTCGGTCTCGACCGGCGCGGTCACAACGTTGACGGCGCCGCCACCGATCAGGCCGGGTATGCGTCCCCCGCCGTTACCGGCGCTGCCGCGCCCGGCCGACGCGACGCCCTCGTCGCTGCCGCCCAACCCGAGCGTCTGTGGATATTCGAAGACGTACCAGCCGGCGGCGACACCTACCACCAGGACAACAACGAGGATTGCCTGCTTCCAGAGAGCCATTTTCGCCACGAACCCCACCGGCACGCCAATGTCTATCACAGGCGGCCTGCAATCCGTCGCTCCAAGTCCTTACAATTGCGTAATAATGCCTGTCTCCGGCCGCGCCGGCAAAGGGATTATCGCTCTGGCTCATCCCTGGCTTCGCCTCTAGGAAGGTCGATCACAGGTCCGGGAACGCCGCTCGCGATGACCGAGAAGGAAAGAACCGCCGCAATCTCTCTCGCCGCGAGCCTGGTTCTTGCGGTGGCGAAGCTGGCCGTCGGCCTCGCCATCGGAAGCCTCGCGCTCGTCACCGACGCGCTCCACTCCTGCGTCGATTTCCTGGCGACGGGCGTCACCTGGATCGCGGTCAGGGTGGCGGACAAGCCGGCCGACGCCTCGCACCCTTACGGCCACGGAAAGTTCGAGAATCTCGCCGCGCTCGGCGAGGCGGCGCTGCTCCTGCTGCTTGCCGGCGGCGTCATGGTGGAGGCGGTCGGCCGCATCAGGATCGGCGGACCGCCCCCACCCTTGAGCCTTCTTGCCGTCGGCGTGCTCCTGGTGGAGATCATCATCAATGCGTGGCGGGCGCGCGCGCTGAAGCGCGTCGGCGTAAAGACGCAAAGCGCCGCGCTGCAGGCGGATGCGCTGCATTTCGCCTCCGACGTGTTCTCCTCCTTCGCCGTTCTCGCCGGCTTCGCGCTGATCGCGCTCGGCCAGCCCTGGGGCGACGCGGCTGCGGCGATCGCGGTCGCGGCACTGATCGCGGGGTTGGCGCTCCGCCTCGTCACGCACACGATCAACGAACTGGTCGACCGGGCGCCCGAAGGGGTCGCGGAGGTGATCGAGACACGTCTCCAGGACATCCCCGGCGTGCTCGGGGTGGAGAACGTGCGTGTCCGCTCCGTCGGCTCGAGCCACTTCGTCGACGTCAGCATCGACGTGCCGCGCTCGCTCGCTTTGGAGCAGGTGTCGGAGGTCAAGGACCGCGTCGTGGAAGCCATCCGCGCCATCCGCGCCGACGCCGACGTGACGGTGCAATCGCGACCGGTCTCGCCCTCCAACGAGACGGTGCGCGAGCGCATCCTCGTCGTGGCGCAGCGCGAGCGCCTCGCCGTGCATCACATCACCGTGCAGCATCTGAACGACCGCCTGGCGCTCGCCCTCGATCTCGAAGTCGAAGGCAATCTGCCGCTCGCCGAGGCGCACGCAATGGCCGACCGGCTGGAGGCGGCGATCCGCGGCGAGTTCGGACGGCAGGCGGAAATCGAAATCCACATCGAGCCGCTGGAGCCGGAGGTAACCGACGTGGAGGATACGTCGGAAACGCTCCGCCAGAGCTATGTCGCGGCATTAGAAGACGCGGCGCGCTCCGTCGACGGCCTGACCGACATCCACAATGTCAGGCTCAGGCGCAGCCAGCGCGGCACCGTTCTCGTCGCCCATTGCCGGCTCGGTCCCGACGAGACGGTGGAAAGCGTCCACCGCCGCGTCGACGATCTGGAGCGGCTGGTGCGAGACAGGAAGCCGGAGATCGCGCGCATCGTCATCCACGCCGAGCCGATGCGCTAAAGGAGCGCTCCTGCGCGAGATAACCTTAAGATTCGTGTCGTCGCGTCCTAAGGCCGGCGAAGTGGTATTCAGGGCTAGGCGAGCCTGAGAGTGATCCCCCATAATCACCAGGGCTTAGTCTTGGGCGGCGGTATATGCGGCACCGTCGCCCTTATTTTCAGGCGCAACCGCCGGGTTGATTCCTCGTGGCCTTCTCTTCCAGACGATTTTTGTCCTGGAGTGCACTACGATAAGGTGACCACGGGACGGAGCGCCGATCATGCGTTGTCCTCGCACCTGGCGACTGGGGCACTATGTGCTGACCGGGACGGCCCGCCAACGCGGGTCTCGTACCTTTCTGTCGCTGTCGCTCACCAACACCGAGTCGGATACTATCGTTTGGCGTGACCGGCTGAGCACACCCTTTGACGCGCTGGTCGGCGGCTTCGATGATCTGCTCTCGTTGATCGAACAACTCCGAACGCAAATGAGTTCGGAGCCACCGGCGGTGAGCACACTTTCGAAATCTCCGCCTCGAAAAAGTCCCGCTCATAGCTCCACGCGAAAATCGGCAACGGCGTCGAAGACTGTCGCTAAGCCCCGCCGCGCTACGAAACGTTCCAGCAAACAGAAATAAGGGCGAGGCCAGACCGCAAGAGGACGAGATGGGGATGAGGTCGCGCGCGCCCTGATGTCGGAGGGCCGCGTCCAGCGAAGAGTGGCCGCAATCACGGCTGCTGTCGTGGTCGAATACCGCCGGCCCAGCGCGGGCCAAATCTTAGCATTGGGGAATATTAGCGTTGCCCTTTTTGAGCGATGGACATAAAACTTGCACGTGCGCTTCAGGCAAGAAATTCGATTTGTGTTCGACGAAATCACGGTAGTTTTTAAAAGGTTGGATTGTCTTTGACGTTCAATTCTGAGGACAAGACGAATGCATCTTGCACTCTGGTCGGTTCGAACTCCCAATAAAGCGCGTGGTCTTTTCAGCCTATTGTCGGTCGTGATGTTTCTGCTGTGTCTGGCCGCGTCCAGCGGCCACGCGCAGCAACAGGTGACGGTCCGAATTCAGAACGGAACGGCAGCGCAGATCGACATCTTCTGGCGCAACTATAACGGCGGACTTGACGCCTACGGTTCTGTGGAGCCCGGCCGCTACGCCGATCGGTCGAGCTACGAGTTGCATCACTGGGTCGTCAAACAAGCTGGGCAGACAATAGCCGAGTACACCGTCGGCGGCGATCCACTCCAGTTTTTTCCGGTCGGCGATTCGTCGGCCGCCGCTGCAACCAGTGCGCCGCAGGCGCCCGAACGTGTTTCCGTCGAGTTCTCAAATGAGACCGGCGACGCGGTCGACCTGTTCTGGATCGACGATCAGGGCCGGCGACAACCGCACGGCACGATCCGCAAAGACCAAGCCTTCATTCAGGCTTCCGAACCGGGTCAGCGATGGGTGGTGACGCACAAGGGCGAGTCGCTGCTCGAATACACGGTTTCGAAGGAGCAGAACCAGGTTGTCACGGTTCGCCTGAAGCCGCCGTTTGAAACGAACACCATCGAAGTGACCAACCGGACCGGATTGCCGGTCAACGTCTACAATTATGCCGACCCCAAACGGGAAGAGCCGGTTGTTTCGATGCCGAACGGCACGCGGACAAGCCTGAAAAGCATTCCGGGCCTGGTCTGGGTCTTCGCGGTCGGCGCAGACATCATCGAGAGCCATGTGACGCAGGGTCTCGCAAACGATCGCGTTTCCCTGGAATTCAATGACTTGCCGGCTGACCTCCAGGAAGGCGTACGGCAAAGGCGGGACGCCATCGACCGGCTGCTGGCCGAAGCGGCCGGGGACCAGGCCTCGCCGGCAACGCAAGACACGTGCGGGAACGACGGCACCAAGCCGCCTTGGATCACCAGGCCGGCGCTCGGTACCGTCCATGTGGCCGACGACAACCAGTTTTCGTATTACGTCGATCAGCAGGCCGGCCGGACGCAGAAATATCTCATGGATGACGGCAACTGCGCCGTACACTACGAGCTTGATACCTTTCAGATATCGCCCGGCAACGCGACGATCGCGAAGTATACCGGTGTGGCCGGTAGCCTGTTCGACCTGCAATTCTCGCCCGAGATCCGAGCCTGGGTCGACAATGGTGAGATGTTCGTGAGCCTCGACCTGGGAAAGGACTTCAGCCTCCAGGTCAACGGATCGCGGACTCAGTACAACATCTCCCGCGGTGGCGACAAGAGGAGCGGCCCGTCGTTCACCTACGGCCCGTTTCTCGAATCTCTATACCTGTCGTTCGTGACGCCCCAGGGTTTCGCCATGGACGCGTGGTTCCCGCGCAACGAGATGACATCGTCAAACGTGACCCGCAGCAAGTCGAAATCGGTATCCTCAAACCTATCGCTCAGCCCGTTGCTGGAGATGAGCCAGTTCGGCATCGGCGTTTCGCGCAGCGACGACACATCGGTGTCCGGCACGTATGACGACTACAAGATTTTCCACAGCAGGTCATCGGGGGATCACGCATGGACGTTCCAGCTGTGCAAGGCCGGCCAGGCGCTGAGCGCCGGCGGGGCTTCCGCGCCCTGCCCGTATCAGGAGCCGAAGAACCTGATCGCTGAGGACTGGACCGACGGGCTGCGCGCCGTCGACTACGTGTCCGGCGTCTATCCGGTACCGGACTCGTCCTTCGTTTTCGAGGCCGGTCGCGGCATCGCGGTCTATCGGACCAGGGAGCCGGTGAACCCGGTCATTACCTTCACGATCCAATTGGCGGTGAATGTGTTGAAAATGAAGGCGGAAGCAAATTCAACCTTCGGTGCGATCGGCGACCGCTACGACATCAGCTATGACCAGCGGGTGGTCGGTATCAACGCCTTCGTGACGATCGACGTTTCTCAACTGATTCCCGAGATGGCGAGGTGACCATGCCATGAGGCGGTACTTTCGATCCGGTAAGCAGAGACTGTCGACCTCGCGCAGCGCGGTGCCGTTTCTCCTGGCGGCGATTGTGATTGCCTATGCGGGCTGGTTCTCCCCGCAACCGGCCGAGGCGAATGAGTTTCAATACGCTGCGGTCCGGCCTTACGAGCCTGTGCACAAGACCATCAACGCGCCCGAGGCGATCCAATGGCACCAAGGCCGACAGAAAATCCGCACCGAGCTCGACCCTGCGAATCCCAATCGGCAGAGAATCGTCGCGACCGGCGGCCAGTATGCCGGCCGGGAAGTATTCATCGATCCCAACAACAATATCAGGCCGATTGACGAATTTCAGCGCGCAAAGAACATCCATGATTGGATGAATAGCGGGCAACTCAGAGAGTTGTACGGAAAGGATTCTCAAGGGAAGACCGTTTTTGCTTATGAGTTCGTCGGGCAGGAAAACCACGGGCTCTACGAGTTCGACGCAAACGGCAATCCGCGGAAAAGCAGCCTGACATGGCCGGCGGCGGGGCGTCCGGCTATTCCCGATGCGCCCGTGGCCATGCCGAAGGCGCCGTCCCGGACGAAGGTCTCCGCCGTGCGCCTGCTCGACACCCGGCCGGCGGATGCCGCCGCGCTGAATCGCGCGGTTGCGTCGGGCCAGGTCAGGGTGAACAGGGGGCATGCATACGATCCGTCCGGCCAACCGGTCCAGTTTCAGCAGGGCGTCGCGCAGGCGCTCAACAACGTTCCGCCCGCCGCGCCGTTCGATCCCCATGCCTTTGCGGGCATGTTCCCGCAGGTCCCGAACGCCGTGCTGAACCAGCAGCCGCAGGTCAATTACCTGCAGCCAGGTGACAGGGGTCAGTGGTAGGCGGACGCAATTCGCCCGCGCAAGCGCCTATTCAGGTGCTAAGCACCTGCGCTACCTGATTCGCTCCCATTGAAGCGGTCCGCCTGAGATATTGGTTTTTCCTATCGCGGCGTGTTTCCCCGGTCTCGGAGCTCATGCCTTTTCCGCACCATCCGAAATCCTGAGAACCACGTATCCGAACGCCGCGCTCAGGATCGAACCGGTAAGCACTCCCAGTCGGATCGGCGCATCGAAATCGCTGTGCTCGAATGCGAGAGACCCGACAAACAAGCTCATTGTGAAGCCGATGCCGCCGATGATCGAAACGCCGTAAATCTGGCGCCAACCGACACCGCTCGGCATTGCGGCAAAACGTAATGCGATCGTAAGCCACAAGAGGGCGAAGATCCCAACCTGCTTTCCGACGAAAAGACCGAGCGAGATACCGAGCTTCACCGGTTCGACGAAGCTTGCGAGCCCGATGCCCGCGAACGAGACGCCGGCATTCGCGAAGGCGAAAAGCGGAAGAATGCCGAATGCAATCCAGCCGTGGAGACCATGTTCGAGACGCTCCAGAAGGCTGTGATCGCCCTCCCGAGCCTTCACCATCGGAATTGCCAGGGCCGTCGCGACGCCGGCCAGGGTGGCATGGACCCCTGATTTGAGCACGAGGACCCAAAGGATCACGCCGAGCACGACGTAGGGCGAAGCCCGCGCGACGCCGAGACGATTGAGAATGAAGAGCCCAAGGATCGGAATGACGGCGAGCGCAAGCGGCAGCAAAGACAGTTGACTCGTGTAGACGAGTGCGATGATCAGGATCGCGCCGAGATCATCAAAAATCGCGATTGCGAGCAGCAGCACCCTGAGCGCCGCCGGAGCTCTGCTGCCCAGCAAGGCAAGCACCGCAAGGGCGAATGCGATGTCGGTCGCGGCCGGAATCGCCCAGCCATTGAGGTTGTCCGGCTGGCCGAAATTGATGGCCACATAGATCGCGGCAGGCAGCGCGATGCCACCGATTGCGCCCATCCCAGGCAGGATGATCTGCGCGAAGCTGGAAAGCTCGCCTTCGACGAATTCCCGCTTGATCTCCAAACCGACAAGAAAAAAGAAAACCGCCATCAGGCCGTCGTTGACCCACAAGATCAGCGGCTTGCCGATCTCCAGAGCGCCAATGCTGATCGAAATCGGAAGGGCGAGAAACGCCTCGTAGCCCGGTCCGAGCGGCGAGTTCGCCAGTATCATCGCAAGCACGGTCGCCGACACAAGCATGACGCCGCCGGCCGATTCCATCCGGAAGAATTCGAGGAGCATGTTCGAATTGCGATCAGCTGGCATCACGAACCGTCTCCGCGTCGCGCATCAGGGTCGGTCAGAATGCCGTTAGCACCGGAATTCGGCAAATGCTCCTTTGCGCGAGTCTGAATCGACGGCAACTGAGAGAGGGGAAATCCATTCTCTCCGGAGGATTGCGAAAAATCTACGCGTTCGTGCTCTAGCCCAGCGTCTCCTTCAGAAAAGCGATCGTGCGTGACCAGGCGAGATCGGCGGTTTCCTTGTTGTAGCGCGCTTCCGACGTGTCGTTGTTGAAGGCGTGGTTCGCGCCTTCGTAGATATAGACTTGGTAGTCCACGCCGGCCGCCTTCAAGGCCTCCTCGAAGGACGGAATGCCGGCATTGGTGCGCTCGTCGAGCCCGGCATATTGCAGGAGCATCGCCGCCTTGATCTCGCCGGCATCGCTCGCCGAAGGCGCCTGCCCGTAATAAGGCACGGCTGCGAGAAGATCGTCGCCGGCCGCCACCGCAGTCTGGTTGGTCAGCGAGCCGCCCCAGCAGAAGCCGACGATGCCGACCTTGGCGTTCGACATTTCGTTGGTTTTCAGAAATTCCACGGTCGCCACCGCATTCTGGATGGTCTGCGGGCGGTCGAGCGCACCGATCATCTCGCGCGCCTTGTCCTCGTCCTCAGGCGTGCCGCCCGCCGGCGTCAGGAAGTCCGGCGCCAGCGCCAGAAAGCCCTCCAGCGCCACGCGCCGCGCCACGTCCTCGATATGCGGATTGAGCCCGCGATTCTCGTGGATCACCATCACCGCCGGGAGCGGGCCGGTCGCGTCAGCCGGCATGGCGAGATAGCCCGCCATCGTCTGCCCCTCCGCGCCGGGGTAGGTGATCGTCTCCGTCTTCAGCCGCGGATCGTCCTGCGGCACGATCGCCGCCTTCGCGTTCGACGCCGCAAGCATGGGCGCTACCGCCGCCGCGGCCGCCGCCGAGCCCGTGAGCCGCGTCAGTTTCTGCATGAAGTCGCGCCGGTCGAGCGTCAAATGCGTGTAGTCGTCATAGGCCTGGATCATCGCCTGCGTGATCCTTGGAGTCGCAGGTGTCGTTCCGGACGTCTTGCTGCGCGCACGCTCTTCCATGCCTGTCTCCCTTCGGCTGTTTCGGCCTTCCGTTTCACCGGCGACACTAGAGCCATCCCCGGGCACGAAAACGACGGCTCGATCAAAGCTTCGTTAGGAACGCGCGAGCGCGCATCCCGATCCGGGCCCGATCCGCGCCTGAACCGCACGTGAACGCCCGCTTCAAAGCCGGTTAAGCGTCTGGTCGCTAGCCTCCTTCGCATCAGAGGAAAAGGAGCCCGCCATGAGCCAAAAGATGCGAGACGCCGCCGCACTCTGCCTGCGCGGGACCGGGGTTGCCTTCATCCTGACGATCCTGGCGCTCGCCGGGATGCTCGCGGTCCACGTCTGACGCCGGGCGATTACGCGCCGAAAGTTCGCAGATGGTTATCGAAGGCAACGCCGGGTCGGCTCACCTTCGTCTCGCTGTCGCCGTCCGCGGCTGTTTCCACGATCATCCCCTCGCCGTTCGAGGCGAGGATCGATTTCTTCCCGAACCCGGCGATTCCGCTTGAATCGGCGATCTCCGTGCGGCCGACATAGCGCCCGCTCTCGGCGCTGAAATGCACGACATATCCGCCGCGCGGCGCCGACGCTGAGATCAGCGTGCCATCGCGGCTTGCCGCCATCGCTCCGGTATAGCGCCGCATGTCGTTCAGTTCGCGCGCCGGAATCGACACGAGCGCGAGTCCCTTCTCCATCGAGCCGCGCCCGACGAGCGAGGGTGTCTCGAGCGGATCGCCTTCCCACTGCGCGCCGAACCAGACCATGCCGTCGGCGCCGAGCGCCATGTGTCGGATCGACAGCTTCTGGATGTCCTTGGGCAGCCGGTGCTTCGCGATCAGGTGGCCATCGAGGTCGGTAAAGACGAGCGTCGGATCCATCGACGGGACGTTCAGCATCTCGCGCCCGAAATCCGGAAGCGTCTCTATCCCGCCATTGGCGATCGCGAGGGTCTTTCCGTCCGGCATCAGGATCGCCTCGTGCGTGCCGATGCCGCGCGTCGGAAACTCGCCGAGATGCCTATAGGAATCGGTCGCATCGTAGATGCCGATGACGCCGGTGCCTGCCGTGATATTATCCTCCGTCGCAAAGAGCAGCCTGCCGTCGGCAGAATAGGCGCCGTGGCCGTAGAAGTGCCTGTCGGGTGCGGCAACGAAGACCTGCGGCTTCACGCGGTCTTCGAGATCGAAGGCAACGGCGAAGGTGCCCGGCCGCCGGGCGAAGGCGACGGCGCGGCCGCTCGCATTGTGGACGGCGAGATCGTGGCCGCGGGCGGGAAGCGCTATGGCGCGGATGAAGCCGCCCCTCTCGTCGAAGACCATCACCGCGAAGCTGCCGTCGGGCTGCCGCGCCGGCGCGAGGATCAGCGCATCGGCCGTCGCAAGCGCGGCGGCGGCGCGGGGCGCGAGCGTTTCGGCAAGGCACGCGCCGGCTCCGGCGAGAAGCACGCGGCGGTCGACGATCACCGGCTCAATCCCCGTCGAGCGAGTTGAAGCCGGGCGAGAGCCCGACCGCGACCGCGATGTGTTTCTGGACGAGGTCGCGCAGGCTGGCGAGAACGATGGTGGCGTAGATGAGCTTCGAGCGTCCCTCCGGATCGGCGAGAGCGGCTTCGATGTCCGTTCCCGCGCCGTCGAGCGCGCGATCGAGGTTGGAGAATTCGAAACGCACCGAGCTGGCGTAGCCTTTCTGATCGTCCGGCATGATGTCGAGGAAGCCGAAGGCGTCGATGAGACGTTGCAGCGCGGCGGAGCCGGCCCGCAGATAGATCATCGTGTCGCCGGAGCGGGAATAGGGCGCGAGGCTCGCCTTGGCGTCCTCCGGCGTCGCGCCGACGGCCGGCAGCAGGCTCTGGTCGCGCATCTGCTCAAGTGCCGTCAGGACCGCCTTCAGGATCTCCGTCGCCGCCTCCGCGTGTGTGCGGTAGACGGGATTGTCCTCGCCGGGATTCTCGATGAGCGCGGTCCAGCCTTTCTCGCCCTCCCATCCGGCGACGGCGCCGGTTGCGATCGTCTCGAGATTCTTGGCGATCGCCTCGGAGAGCGCACAGCGGAAGACATCCGGCGCGGCTTCCGATAGGAGCGCGCTGTCGCCCTGGAAGAGAAGCGTCTCCAGCGCCGGCAGGCCCTGCACGGCCGCGCTCTGGCTGGCGAGCGCCCCGGGCTCAAGCAGCTTCGCGTCGCCGCTTGCAAGGACGCGGCGCAACTGGCGCGCGCCGGTGCCGTGCACGTCCGGCCAATAGGCGAAGCGCTCATAGCGCCCGTCTTGAGCGATTGGACCGAAATGGAAGAAGTCGACGCCCGCCCAGGCCCGCAGCATATCGGCAAAGGCACCGCGAAGCTCCTCGCGCGTCTCGTCCGAAGGGGCCGCGCAATAGCCCTCAACCTCGGCGACGAGATCGCGCGCCCGCGACTGCAGCTCGCGATAGGCGGGGACGGTGTAGCCGTCGACAGTCTGCTTCACCATCCGCGCAAAATCGGCGTCGGTCGCGATCGGAATGATCGGCGCGCCTTCGCCGGAGAGCGCCGTCGCCGCGTCGAGCCGCGAGGGAAGCGCGAGGAGAACGAGAAACAGGCAGAGGGCAAATCTCATAGGCTTTCCACATAGGCGAGGAGCGCACGCCGCGCATTGTCGTCAAGCGCCTCGTAACGCTGTAGCGCCGCCGCCGCCTCGCCGCCATGCGCGCGGATCGCGGCGTCGGGCGTCGCCGCGCGCCCGTCGTGCAGGTAGCGGCGGCCGCCGCCGGGCTTCATCCCGATCAGCGGCGACGTGCGCCACTCCGCCGAACGCACGCCAGGTTCGCCGACGCCGTCATCGAGTGCCGCGCCCATGTCGTGCAGGAGAAGGTCGGTATGCGCCATGACCACGCCGCCGTCACTCGCCGGCATTTCCGGCACGTGGCAGGCGGCGCAGCCGGTCGAGGCGAAAAGCGCCGCGCCATGCGCGTCGTGCGCAGCGCGCGGCGCGTCCAGGCTGCGCACGTAAGCGGCGACAAGCCTGACGATCTCCGGCGAAAGCTCGTCGCCCTGATAGCGGTCGCTCGCGCCGGTGGGCGCCTGCATGCAATCGGTCTCACGCGGCGTGCAATCGCCGTAGGGGAGCGGACGTCTCGCGCTTGAGAGGCCGATCTCCATGGCGAACGCATCGGCGACCTGATCCTCGATGCCGGTGCTTTGCGCCTTCCAGCCGTAGCGGCCGAGCGCCGTGCCGTCGGCGCTGGCGATCATGCGCGCGCGGCCTGAAATGCCGTCCTTGTTCGCGTCGTCCGGATCGGCGAGCGCCATGACCGCGCCAGCATCGATGCGCTCAAGCGCGGCGCGCCCGACGAGCGGCGGGGCAAGCCGCGCGGAGACATGCGTCGCCGGGTCGAGGGCCCCGCGCGTCAGCGCCATGTCGTAGGTGTAGGCGTGCGCCGGATCGGCGGAGGCGAGGAGCACGACGCGCCCCTCCGCCTGCATGCCGTGCACCGCCTGCCCTTGCAGCAGATGGCCGTAGAGCGGATCGGGGCGGCCTTCCGCGTCGCCGAAGCGGATGACGAAGCCGCGCCCCGCGATGCGCCCGTCGGGCGCGTCGGTGAAGCGGGCGGCGAGCGTCGGCCCGGCATGGCAGCCGGCGCAGCTCCTGGCGGAGAAGAGCGGCCCGAGCCCGTCGGTGGAATCGGTGGAGGCGGGCGCCGGTATCCAGTCGCGCTCGAAGAGCGCCTTGCCGAGCGGCACGTCGAGATCGCCCGCCGCGAAAGCGGCGCCCGCCGCGCCGAGCGCGGCAACGGCGAAAGCTGCGACAACGACCTTCATGCGCCTCGTCATACCGCATCGCACGGTCGCGCTCACACAACGATGCGTGAGCGCGACGCGGCGCGGCGTTCCTACTGGATCGTCGCCGGATTATCGAGGCTGTCGGAGCCCTCCAGCTCGATCGAGAGCCCGAGCGCCGACACCACGCCTTCCACGGCGCGCGCCTGCGCGATCAGTGCGTCGACCACGTCCTGGACGATTTTGTTGCCCTTCTCGTTGCCGGCGCCGATCATCTGGTCGTAGGCCATCTCGCCGCTGTCGCCGAGTATCCTTCATGACCTGCATCTTGGCGGCCGTCGCCGCGAACGCCGCGTCGGCCCGGCTCGCTGCCTCCGAAGCCTTGTCCGCGGCATAGGCGCGGATGGAGGGGCCTTCCACCACCGAGCCGTCGACGCGCTCGTAGCGGGCGTTCCAGATCGCCGACATGCCGACCTCGTCGTAATAGTGGCTGTTATAGGTGTTGTCGGAGAAGCAGTCGTGCTCCTCCTCCGGATCGTGCAGGAGCAGGCCCAGCTTGATGCGCTCGCCAGCAAGCTCGCCATAGGAAAGCGAGCCGAGCCCGGTCAGGATGGTGGAAAGGCCGCCATCGTCACCCTTCGCCGCGAGCTCCTCGCGCGCGGCGCCGCCGTCCTGCCAGTTGCCGGCCATCTCCTCCAGATCGCTGACGAGCAGATCGGTCGCGGCCTTCAGATAAGCGGCGCGGCGGTCGCAGTTTCCGTGCGTGCAGTCGGTCAGCGAATAGTCGGTCGCCGGCCGCTCGCCCGCGCCGGCATCGGTGCCGTGCAGGTCCTGGCCCCAGAGCAGGAACTCGATGGCGTGATAGCCGGTGGCGACGTTCGATTCCACGCCAAGCGCCTCCTGCAGCGTGTCGGCGAGAAACGACGGCGTGATCGCGGTGGCGTCGATGGTCTCGCCGCCGACAATGATTTTCGGATTGGCGATGACGTTGGCCGTATAGAGCGGGTTCTCGTCGTTCTCGTCGCCGTAGAAATCGCTGTCGACATAGTCGATCAGCCCCTCGTCGAGCGGCCAGGAATTCACCCTGCCCTCCCAGTCGTCGACGATGGCGTTGCCGAAGCGGAAGCCCTCGGTCTGCTGATAGGGAACGCGCGCGGCCTTCCAGGCATCCTTCGCGGCCTGCTGCGTCGCCTCGGTCGGATCGGCGATGAAAGCGTCGACGGCGGTCTGCAGCTCCTTCGCGCGGAAAAGCGCGTCCTCGTACATCGCCTGCCCGATGTCGGCGTAGGTGCCGATCACGGCGGCCGGTTCCGGCGTATCGGCGCGCGCCCCGGAGGCAAGCGCGACCACCGAGGCGGCGGAGAGCGCCAGTGCGGCGGCGAAGGAAGGAAGATGGCGTGTCGCTCGCATGGGAGACGGTTCCTTGTTTCGAGTGGATTTTAGCGTCAGTGGAGCCGCTCGTTGAGCGGCCGGCCGGCGATCTCGTCGATGACGGCGCGCGGCACCGGCATCAGCATCATCTCGCTCTCGCGCATGGCCTCCGCGTAAGCGAGCGCCGGCAGCATCGCCTCCTCGTGGCCGTCGGGATCGAGCAGATGGCGCATGGCGGCGGAAAGGCTGTCGAGGTCGTGGTTCTGGCTCGCCGCGACGATGGCGAGCGCGAAGCATTCGTGCCGGCAGATGTGCCGGCAGCCGCCCGGAAAGCAGTTGATCGGGCAGATCGACCAGTCGCGCACGGTCCTGACGAAGCGCGCCAGCCGGTCGACGACGACGCCTGCGTCGCGCGAGCCGAGCGAGGCGGCGTGCAGGTTCCACGCCTCTTCCCAGTGCGTGAGGTCGCCGGAGGCGTAGCCGGCGACCCAGCGGCGGAAGCCTTCCAGCACCAGCCGCTCCGGCAGCCGGTCGAACAGCGCGACGCATCGGCCCGACGGCGTCGCGCTCGCCACCGGCGCCTCCCTCAGCATGGCGCGGGGCCGCGGGGACTTACGCGGCGCGATGTCGCGCAATGAGATCGGGCTACGCGGGCGGCGCGTCGGGATCGTAGAGCGATGCGCGAAAGGCAAAGCCGCGCCAGGATTTGCGCGGCGAAAAGGGACAGGCACGGGTTCCTCCAAGCGCAAGGGTTCAAGGCCCAGACGACCGGGGATTAAAATCAGACTTTTATAGTCTTGATAGCTAAGTGCCTGTCAACGATTATGTTTTGGAATGGTTCTAGGGAGGGGTGAGCATCATGTATCAAGAGCACCATGGGCGAAGTAAGGGGCCGCGATGAATCGTCAGCCGCCCTCACGCAAACGCCTCAGCTTCGCGCAAACATACCATCGCCCTTGCGATGTTGAGCGCAGCATTGAGACTTGTAATGCCAGTGGCAGTCTCTGCGACGGGCATAGTTCTCATTTAGGAAAATTACCTTACACCCGCCCAACGTGTGGAGGGATAGCGGCTAGAGGGTCGAGCCGTGTGGTTGCGGAAGACACTGATCGCATTTTGGCACTACGTGCCCTCGTTTCCCTCTGTGCACCAAATAAGTCGAGGGTCTTGCCCGCTCTTAAAACGGAAGCGGAACCGCGTCTCGTGCGGATGATCAAAGGCGTCGACGTACTCCGCAATTCCATGGACATACAGAACGACTTCGCTTCGGTCGATAGCCGATATATCGGTGTCTGTTAATGGGATGGACCGGCTGCTTCCCCCGAAGCGGTCTATCTAGACTGCTTCGTACTAACCGGAGAAGCAGCCCATGGACGCCACCACACCAGCACTCGCCTCGATCGGCATCGATATCGGCAAGGACGTCTTCCACTTCGTTGGCTTCGGCGCCGACGGCAAGATCGCCTTCCGCCGCAAGATCAAGCGGCTGGCGCTTGCCGAGACATTCAACAAGTTGCCGCCTTGCGTGGTTGGCATGGAAGCCTGCCTGAGCGCCCACTTCGTCAGCCGAACGCTGCGCCAGCTTGGCCATGAGCCCAGGATCATCCCGGCGATCTATGTGAAGCCGTTCGTGAAGGGCCAGAAGAACGACTACAACGACGCCGAGGCCATCGCCGAAGCGGCGCTGCGCCCGAACCTGCGAACCGTGCGGGAGAAGACCCAGGATCAGCTCGACCTACAGGCTTGCCATCGCGTGCGGTCGCGCCTCGTCTCCCGCAGGACGGCGACGATCAACCAGATCCGGGCCTTCCTCATCGAACAGGGCATTGCTGTCAGGACGGGCTCTCGATCCCTGCGCAACTCGCTGTTCGCGATTCTGAAGAACCGCGAGGAAGAGCTCTCGCCTCGGATGAGCGATCTCATCATTGGCCTCTACGAAGACTGGCTATGGTTGGACGAGCGCATCGAGACGGTCAGCCGGGAGATCGCGGAGATCAGCGAGCAGGAGGCCAACTGCATTCGCCTGATGAGCATCCCGGGCGTCGGTCCGTTGATCTCGACCGCCGTGGTGGCTGCCATCGGAAGCGGCGAAGCCTTCGACCGTGGCCGTGACTTCGGAGCCTGGCTCGGCCTGGTCCCACGGCAATACAGCACCGGCGGACGCTCGATCCTGGGCAGAATCTCCAAGCGCGGCAGTCGATATCTGCGCACCCTGTTCATCCAGGCCGCGAACGTCATCCTGATGCGACCGCAGAACTGGGAGAAGTTCAGCTTCGGAACTTGGCTGCAGAACGCGGCGCCCCGCATGCATCGCAACAAGCTCGCCACAGCCCTGGCCAACAAGCTCGCCCGGATCGCCTGGAGCGTGCTGAGCACCGGGAGAGCCTTCGATGCACACCTTCACGAGGTCTCGGCCATCTGAGAGCCGATGATCCTCAACCGAGTTCGCGATTGAGACACTGCATGGAACGGATCGATAGACGCGTCCTGAGCCTGATGACCCAAAGGGTTGCCTGCCAACCTGTCCGCTAATGAGGCCAAAGGCGCGTGCGTATTCCCATCAAGGCCACGGCCCGCGAGCCGATCACACAGGCCGTGTGTGGACGCCCCGGTGAATGCAAGAAGTTTTTCGGTGGTTCTGGGCAAGTGATCAGGCGCTGTCGTGTGTCCGGCCTCTAATTGCGGCATCGAAAGTGCCGCGGGCCCGTATGGAGATGCGCGGATCGGGTCCAACTCGGATACGCGCGCTCTGATGGCGCCCGGCCTGCTCACTGGTTTGCCCGATCCCGTCTCGATGACCGTTTGCCCCTACTTCACCTCCGACCTTCTCACATAACAGACTCTGGCTGTCCCAAGGGCTCAGGCCATCGCCGGATTCCTATACGTCCCTCCCTGGGCCATAAGCCCAGGCAATGCCGAGCGTCGCACGGATTGCCTGGGCGCTTATGGCCCAGGGAGGGACGTATAGGAATCCGGCGATGGCCTGAGCCCTTGGGACAGCCAGAGTCGGTTATGTGAGAAGGTCGGAGGTGAAGTAGGGGCAAACGGTCATCGAGACGGGATCGGGCAAACCAGTGAGCAGGCCGGGCGCCATCAGAGCGCGCGTATCCGAGTTGGACCCGATCCGCGCATCTCCATACGGGCCCGCGGCACTTTCGATGCCGCAATTAGAGGCCGGACACACGACAGCGCCTGATCACTTGCCCAGAACCACCGAAAAACTTCTTGCATTCACCGGGGCGTCCACACACGGCCTGTGTGATCGGCTCGCGGGCCGTGGCCTTGATGGGAATACGCACGCGCCTTTGGCCTCATTAGCGGACAGGTTGGCAGGCAACCCTTTGGGTCATCAGGCTCAGGACGCGTCTATCGATCCGTTCCATGCAGTGTCTCAATCGCGAACTCGGTTGAGGATCATCGGCTCTCAGATGGCCGAGACCTCGTGAAGGTGTGCATCGAAGGCTCTCCCGGTGCTCAGCACGCTCCAGGCGATCCGGGCGAGCTTGTTGGCCAGGGCTGTGGCGAGCTTGTTGCGATGCATGCGGGGCGCCGCGTTCTGCAGCCAAGTTCCGAAGCTGAACTTCTCCCAGTTCTGCGGTCGCATCAGGATGACGTTCGCGGCCTGGATGAACAGGGTGCGCAGATATCGACTGCCGCGCTTGGAGATTCTGCCCAGGATCGAGCGTCCGCCGGTGCTGTATTGCCGTGGGACCAGGCCGAGCCAGGCTCCGAAGTCACGGCCACGGTCGAAGGCTTCGCCGCTTCCGATGGCAGCCACCACGGCGGTCGAGATCAACGGACCGACGCCCGGGATGCTCATCAGGCGAATGCAGTTGGCCTCCTGCTCGCTGATCTCCGCGATCTCCCGGCTGACCGTCTCGATGCGCTCGTCCAACCATAGCCAGTCTTCGTAGAGGCCAATGATGAGATCGCTCATCCGAGGCGAGAGCTCTTCCTCGCGGTTCTTCAGAATCGCGAACAGCGAGTTGCGCAGGGATCGAGAGCCCGTCCTGACAGCAATGCCCTGTTCGATGAGGAAGGCCCGGATCTGGTTGATCGTCGCCGTCCTGCGGGAGACGAGGCGCGACCGCACGCGATGGCAAGCCTGTAGGTCGAGCTGATCCTGGGTCTTCTCCCGCACGGTTCGCAGGTTCGGGCGCAGCGCCGCTTCGGCGATGGCCTCGGCGTCGTTGTAGTCGTTCTTCTGGCCCTTCACGAACGGCTTCACATAGATCGCCGGGATGATCCTGGGCTCATGGCCAAGCTGGCGCAGCGTTCGGCTGACGAAGTGGGCGCTCAGGCAGGCTTCCATGCCAACCACGCAAGGCGGCAACTTGTTGAATGTCTCGGCAAGCGCCAGCCGCTTGATCTTGCGGCGGAAGGCGATCTTGCCGTCGGCGCCGAAGCCAACGAAGTGGAAGACGTCCTTGCCGATATCGATGCCGATCGAGGCGAGTGCTGGTGTGGTGGCGTCCATGGGCTGCTTCTCCGGTTAGTACGAAGCAGTCTAGATAGACCGCTTCGGGGGAAGCAGCCGGTCCATCCCATTAACAGACACCGATATATCGGCTATCGACCGAAGCGAAGTGGTTCTGTATGTCCATGGAATTGCGGAGTAAGTCGACACCTTTGATCATGCTGCAGGCGACGCGGTTCCGCTTCCGTTTAAGAGCGGCAGACACTCGACTTATTCGGTGCGCAGGGGGAAACGAGGGCACGTAGTGCCAATGCGATCAGTGTCTTCCGCAACCACCGGCTCGACCCTCTAGCCGCTATCCCTCCACACGTTGGGCGGGTGTAAGGTAATTTTCCTAAATGAGAAGCTGTCCCAGTCGCAGGAGCTTCCCCAGCTGGCATTACAAGTCTCAATGCTGCGCTCAACATCGCAAGGGCGATGGGTGTGTTTGCGCGAAGCTGAGGCGTTTGCGTGAGGCAGCTGAGCAATTCATCGCGGCCCCTACTTCGCCCATGGTGCTCTTGATACATGATGC
>CAWFEM010000016.1:0-17519 GCA_963814905.1 uncultured Alphaproteobacteria bacterium
ACCAGGAATGCCGAGGCTCAGGCCAGCGCCAACGGCGAAGCCGATCGCGCTGTTGTCCGCAGAGTCCTCGTCATGGATGTGGCGAACGGCAGCCATGATCTGCGCGGAGCCCCAACCCTGGTCGACGCGGATATTCGCCACGCCATCAGGGAATTCCTGGCCCTCGTAGTCATTCGGAATGCCGTACGTGAACGTCGTGCTCGTGCTGGCACCACCGGTCGTAGAGATCGCAACACCGATCACGGAGAACGAACCACGGTTCCGCTTCCTGCCGTTCGACGCCGGATCTTCGGCGGCGAGGGTGAAGGAGAAGCCGTTCCCGCCCGCGAAGGTCCACGCGAAGAGGCTCGCGTCCGTCGTCGGATCGTCGATGTTGATCCGCGTGCCGTAGCCGTCCGATCCCCAGAAGTCGTAGAACGAACCGCGACGACCGGCCGTGTAGGTGCCCCAGTCGTTGGTGATCGTGATATAGGCCGCGGCGAGACCCGCACCGACCGAGTTGTAGTTCGGGTTACGACCCACAGCGGTGTAGTAGTAGGTCACCGACGTCGTCGGGAGCCCAGTGGGGAACGGGATCGTCCAGCTCGAAGCGCCATCCGCCGCAAGCACCGAAGCGCCTGGGCCAATGGTCATTTCAAGCGCGACATACGCCCGGACGAGACCGATCGGGGTCTGCGTGCGCGCGTCGAGGTTGATCTGGCCGCGCATACGCGTCGTCCAGTTATTCACGTCCTCGCCACCCCAGCGGGCCGTGCCGCCCGAGTTGAACCACCAGTCGAGATCGTCGTCGTCGCCGGCCACGTAATGCGACTCAGCACGCACATAGCCCCCGACCTTCAAGCAGGTCTCTGTGCCGGGGATATAGAAGAAGCCCGTCCCGAAGACATCGCAGATCCGCACATATTCGACCGGCTCGACGGTCGGAAGGTCGGCGGCCTGGGCCCCGGTGCCGGCGGCGATCACTGCCGCGGAGCCGAAGAGTAGGCTCTTGAGTTTCATTTTAGACCTCCAGTCCAAGTTGCTTGAGCCGGGGTATCCGCACTCGATCTGGCCGATGCCATTCGATTCGGGGCCCCCCGCCCCTCGTGCTGCCCAAAGGCAGCGGCCGCCGATCGGCTGCCTGTGCTGACACTATCCATCCGCATCGCCGAGGCAACTACGATGCACCGCCGATGGACCCTTTCCGAATTCATGTTGCAGAATTGCCACGAAAATCCCGGATTTCGGGGCGGATTCGGCCATTTCTGAAGGGTTTGCTAACAGGCTGGAAGGGAGAAATGACGCGTCCCAAATTTCTCCGCCGGGGCTGTGGAGCACTGCCGGCTTCGTAAGGGATTTCGAATCCACCCGGCATCGGCGTCCTGTCCCCGGAATCTCCTGAACCGACAATTCGAGGCATTCTGACGCCACCGCGGTTGCGCCGCCCGTGCCGACCGGGCATCTGTGCGCGGCCACCGGCGGTGCGGAAAAATTGGGCAAAAGACCGCGGAATGCGGGCGATGGAGGCGAAATGGCGCGGATTCTGGTGCTTGGCGGTGACGGCTTCTGCGGCTGGCCGACGAGCCTCTACCTCTCCCGCCGCGGCCACGACGTCACCATTGTGGACAATCTCTCCCGCCGGAAGATCGACGTGGAGCTGGAGGTCGATTCGCTCACTCCGATTCGGCCGATCTCCGAGCGCCTGCGCGCCTGGCGGGAGGTAAGCGGCCGCGAAATCGCCTATGAGCGGTTCACGATCGGCGAGAACTACCACCGCCTGCTCACCAAGATCCGTGAGGAAAAGCCCGACGCGATCGTCCATTTCGCCGAGCAGCGCGCCGCCCCCTATTCGATGAAATCGTCCTGGCACAAGCGCTACACGGTCAACAACAACCTGAACGCGACCAACGACGTCCTTTGCGCAATCGTGGAATCCGACGTCGATGTGCACCTGGTGCACCTCGGCACGATGGGCGTCTACGGTTACGGCACCGCAGGCATGAAGATACCGGAGGGCTACCTCAAGGTCTTCCTGAATACAGACTCCGGCGATCAGGTCGAGCAGGAGATTCTTTATCCGTTCAATCCCGGCTCGATCTATCATATGACCAAGACGCAGGATCAGCTCTTCTTCCACTTCTACAACAAGAACGACGGCGTAAAGATCACCGATCTTCACCAGGGCATCGTGTGGGGAACGCAGACCCCGGAAACACAGCTGGACGAGCGGCTGATCAACCGCTTTGACTATGACGGCGACTATGGGACCGTGCTCAACCGCTTCCTGATGCAGGCGGCCATCGGCTACCCTTTGACCGTGCACGGGACCGGCGGTCAGACCCGCGCCTTCATCCATATCCACGACACGTGCCGCTGCATCGAGCTGGCCATTGAGAACCCGCCGCAGAGCGGCGAAAGAGTCAACATTCTCAACCAGATGACGGAGACGCATCGGGTCCGCGACCTGGCCGAGATCGTCTCCGGCATGACCGGTACGCCGATCGAATACCTGCCCAATCCGCGCAACGAGGCGAGCGAGAACGACCTGCATGTCGTGAACGATCGCTTCCTGCGCATGGGGCTGGAGCCGATCACGCTCGCAAATGGGCTCATGGCGGAGGTGACCGAGATCGCGCGCAAATATTCCGCACGCTGCGATCAGACGAAAATCCCGTGCGTCTCGCGCTGGCGCAGCCACTGAGCCCGCATCCTTGCGCCGTTCCCCGCCTCTGCTAATAACGCGTGTGATCTCCGACATTTGCGAGCCTCTGCAATGACGAACCTGCCTTACAGCGGACCTCGCCTCGACCGGCTCCTGAAGAACCAGAGGCCCACCAACGCCCGGCGACTCAGCAAGAAGGAGATCGCGGCGTCGCCGCCGAGCCCGGAGGTCGTTCGGCTTTTGCAGGATGGATGCGCGCGGCAGGCGCGCCGTGATTTCGCGGGCGCGGCGGCATGCTATTCGAACGCGCTCCGCCTTCACCCCGAGCAGCCCGATGCGTTGAATTTCCTCGGCACCGTCAGCATGGAGGCTGGCGAAATCGACAGCGCGATCCACCTCTTCGAGCGCGCCCTCCGCATCAAGCCGACCGACCCCTCCATTCACTACTATCTCGGCGCGGCGTTTCTGCGAAAGAACAAGCTCGATCGGGCGGAGTTCGCATATCCGCCGCTCGTTGAAGATCGAACCCAACGAGGTGAGCGCTCTCTTCGCTCTCGGAGAATGCAAGGTGCAGGGCGGCAACATCGAGGAGGCCAGGGCGATCTACGAGGAGGTGCTGGCGCGCGCTCCCGACTTCCAGCCCGCAACTCTTGCCTACGGCCAGCTCTGCGTGACGCTCGGTGACCTCGACACGGCGAGGAGCGTCTTTCGTCGGGCATGGGAGCAGTGGCGCTCCATTGGAGCGCTTGTTGGTCTCGGTCTGTGCGAGAAGCTCCCCCCCGACTCGCCGGAGGCGCTTGAAATCGGGCGTCTGTTACAGCGAAACGACCTGTCGATGTCGGAGTACGTCGAGCTCCATCAAAACGCGGCCGGGATCGCCGATCGCGCCGGGGATTACGAAGGCGCGTTCCACCATTTCGCCGAAGCGAAGCGACTGGCGCCTGGTTCGTTCGATCTCGACGCGCACCGAGCCTTCTATCGGGCTCTCAAGGAATTGTTCAGCCCCGCGTTCTTCGCCGAACGTCAGGGGTATGGCCATCCCAGCGCGCGCCCGGTCTTCATCGTCGGGATGCCGCGCTCCGGAACGACGCTGACGGAGCAGATCATCTCCAGTCATCCCGACTCCGCAGGCGCGGGAGAGTTGACCGCCCTTCCGAAGCTGAGGAGGCCCTTCATCGCGCAGGGCTTCAGGGGCTACGGCAAGTGGATCCGTGGGCTGACGCGTGCGGATGTCCGCAAGGTAGCGGAAGACTACCTGAAGATTCTCGACGGCGTTTCGGCCGACGCGCTGCGCGTGACCGACAAGATGCCGCACAATTACGAGAATCTCGGCCTGATCGCGCTGCTCTTTCCGAACGCCCGTATCGTGCATTGCACGCGCGATCCGCGCGACACGTGCGTTTCCTGCTTCACGACCCCGCTGAACCTGCATCTGCATCGCTACACGAATGACCTGACGACGCTCGGCGGCTACTACCGCGAGTACGTCGATCTGATGGACCATTGGCGCGAGGTTCTGCCGATCCCGATCTACGAGTCGAACTACGAGGAGCTGGTCGGTTCGCTTGAGGAGAAAGCCCACGGTCTCATCGACTTCATCGGGCTTCCGTGGGACCCGGCGTGTCTTGCCTTCCACGAATCGAAGCGCGCCGTCTTCACCGCGAGCAAGGCGCAGGTTCGCCAGCCGCTCTATTCGAGCTCCGTGGCTCGCTGGCGCCGCTACGAAAAGCATCTCGGCCCGCTCGTCACGGCGCTTGGCGACCTCGTCGAGGCCTGAGAGCCGGTCCCCCGCGCTCGCCACGCGACCGGCGGGGGAATCGGGGCCTGTCCTTGCGTGGGCGACCGCCTCTGCTATTCACTAAAGAGCCTTCTTTTCCGCGAGAATTAAGATGAGTGGTCTTCCCTATAGCGGGCCTCGCCTCGACCGGCTTCTGAAGAACCAGAAGCCTGGAAAGGCTCGCAAATTGAGCAAGAAGGAACTCGCGGCCGCGCCCCCGACGCCGGAGGTGGTTCAACTGCTCCGCCAGGGAAGGATGCTGCAGAAAGGTCGGGATTTCGCAGGCGCCGCAGCCTGTTATACGAAGGCTCTCAGCCTCCACCCCAATCAGCCCGATGCGTTGAACTACCTCGGCACCATCGGTCTCGCCGCCGGCGAGATCGACGACGCGATCTACCTCTTCGACCGGGCGGTCCGCATCAAGCCTTCGGACATGTCCATACAGCGCAACCTCGGCGGAGCGCTTCTTGCCAAAGGAAACGCCGCCGGCGCGGAGCCCTTCCTGCGAAGGGCGGTGCAGATGGACCCAACCGACCCGATTTCCCTGACAACACTTGCCAACTGCCTGGTGCGCACCGGCGATATGGAGACCGCGCAACAGCTCTTGGAGGATGTTCTCGCGCGCGACCCCGACGACTTCATCGCGAGCGCCGCCTACGGTCAGCTCAACATCTCGCTCGGCAACCTCGAGAAGGCGCGCAAGGCCTACCGGCGACAAATGGAACTCGGCCGGACGTCGCCGCGCATTCTTTCGGGGCTCGCCTCGTGCGACAAGCTCGCTCCAGACTCGCCCGAAGCGATGGAGATCGAGCGCCAGCTGCAGCGGACCGATCTGACGGCGGGCGAGCACGCGGGACTGCATCGCGCTGCCGGAGAGATCGCGGATCGCGCCGGCCGCCACGACGAAGCGTTCCAGCACTACCTCGAAGCCGAGCGGCTTGCGCCGCCCGAGTTCGACGCCGAGAAGCATCGCGCCGTCTACCAGAACCTCAAGGACATTTTCACGCCGCGCTTCTTCGCCGAACGGGAAGGATGGGGCCATCCCAGTACGCGCCCGATCTTCATCGTCGGCATGCCGCGCTCGGGAACGACGCTGACGGAGCAGATCATCTCCAGTCATCCCGACGCCGCGGGCGCCGGCGAGCTCGACGAAATGCCGAGGATCAAGAAGTCGTTCAAGGTCTTCGACATCGAGGGCTTCGCCAGACGGGTCCGTGGGCTGAAGCGTGCCGAAGTCCTCAAGCTGGCGGAAGGCTACCTCAAGGTTCTCGACGGTGTTTCATCCGACGCGCTGCGGGTTACCGACAAGATGCCGCACAATTACGAGAATCTCGGCCTGATCGCGCTGCTCTTTCCGAACGCCCGGATCGTGCACTGCAACCGCGATCCGCGTGACACATGCGTTTCCTGCTTCACCACGTCATTGGTGCGGCACTCGCACCCCTATGCGACCGATCTTGGTACGCTCGGCGCCTACTACCGCGAGTATGTCGGTCTGATGAACCATTGGCGCGCGGTTCTGCCGATTCCGATCTACGAATCGAAATACGAGGAACTGGTCGGCTCGCTGGAGGAAAACGCGCGTGAGCTGATCGACTTCATCGGGCTTCCCTGGGACCCGGCGTGTCTCGCCTTCCACGAATCGAAGCGCGCGATCTTCACCGCCAGCAAGACCCAGGTCCGCCAGCCGCTTTATTCAAGCTCCGTGGCGCGCTGGCGCCGTTACGAGAAGCATCTCGGCCCACTTATCGAGGGGCTGGGCGACCTCGTCGACGCCTGAAGCCGGCTTCCGGCGCGGCATGCGACCGGCATTAGGCCGGAACGGAGTCTCGGAAGGGATTGACTGACAACGCCAAACCCCGCATCTGCGGCGGTGGAGAGGTGGCCGAGTGGTCGAAGGCGCTCCCCTGCTAAGGGAGTAAACGTCAAAAGCGTTTCGTGGGTTCGAATCCCATCCTCTCCGCCAGTCGTCCGACATGGGCGTTCCCTACCGGAAACCCACCGCCAGAACGTCGCCGGATCGCAGGGCCGCCAGTCATGAGTACCATCCTCTACCTCACCACGATCGAATTCGGCCGCGGCGAGCGGAAAACGCTGCCCCGCGTCCTGAACGAGCTCGGCATTCGCCAGCCGCTGATCGTCAGCGACCGCGGCGTCGCCTCCGAAGGCGTGCTCGACGACGCGACCGGTGCGATGGTCGCGCCGCGCTTCCTCGACGTGCCGGCGAATCCGACCGAGTCTGCGGTCAAAGCGGCGCTTGAAGCGTACCGGGCCGGCGCTTGCGACGGGATCGTCGCGGTTGGCGGTGGCTCGCCGATCGACCTCGCCAAGGGCGTTGCGCTCCTGGCGACCCATCCCGGGCCTTTGGAAAACTACGCGGCGATCTACGGCGGCGTGGCGCGGATCACGTCGACGGTCGCGCCGGTCGTCGCCATGCCGACGACGGCGGGTACCGGCGCGGAGGTCGGGCGGGCGGCGCTGCTGACGCTCGACGACGGGCGCAAGCTCGGCTTCATCAGCCCGCACCTCATTCCGAAGCGCGCCATCTGCGACCCGGAGCTGACGCTCGGTCTCCCCCCTCGCCTCACCGCCGCGACCGGACTTGACGCGCTCTCGCACTGCATCGAGACGTTCCTGTCGCCGCGCTTCAATCCGCCGGCGGAAGCCATCGCGCTCGACGGCGCCAGTCGCGTCTGGGGTAATATCCGCCGCGCGTTCTCCAAGGGGAGCGATCTCGATGCCCGCACCGAGATGATGATCGGCGCGCTGGAAGGTGGCCTATCGTTTCAAAAAGGCCTCGGTGCAGTGCATGCGCTGAGCCACGCGCTTGGCGGGTTGCCCGATCTGAAGCTGCATCACGGCACGCTGAACGCCATCCTGATGCCGGCGGTCGTGCGCTTCAACGCCGATCATGTCGGCGACAAGAACGAGCGGCTGAAGGCGGCGATGGGTCTCGCCGCCGATGTCGACCTTGCCGACGCGCTAGACCGGCTCAACGTCGAGGTCGGAATACCGGCCGGCCTCGGCCCGCTCGGCGTGACGGAAGAGATGTTCCCTTGGCTGATCGAGCGCGCGCTTGCCGATCACTCGACGCCGACGAACCCGCGCCAGCCGACCGCCGAGGACTACCGGACGCTTCTCAGCGAAGCGATGCGGTAGGCTCTCAGCGCCCCGCGATCCACTCCCTCGCCGCCCTCTGCGCCGCCGCAATTTCCTCGCGGCTCATTTCGCTCGCGAGTTCCTCGCGATGCTGCGCCGCCGTACGGTCGCCCTTCGCGGCCGCGATGTTGAACCACTTATGCGCCTCGACCAGATCGACCTGGCCCTCGCGCCCGGTCGAATAAGCCAGCCCCAACTCGAAGAAGCTGATCGGCATTTCGCCGACGTTGACAGTCTCCATCTGCAAATTCATCGAACGCAGTCCCCATTTTGATCGACGGTTCGGCCCGTCTTCGTCAACGATCTTCGGCCGCCCCAAGCTGCGTAGCGTTAACAGCGAGGCTTAACGAACCGTGACCAAGGGGTTCATGAAGCGTTTACGGGAACAGTGAGATTTGATCCAACACGCTGTAAATATTGATCTTTTTCGACTCTCTTTTGTTGCTTAAATCCCTTCGTATTTCAGCCATTCTTCACCACGCGAGGAGAAAGACCGCATGGTGACTCGCGGTCTTCCGTCTCGCGAAGCAGTTAGGCGCCGGCGCTAGCGCTGCCCGAAGAGAATCTTCTGCGCCTCCTTGTCGGTGGCGAGATCGACCGGCGGATCGCGCCTGATCTCGATCGCCTTGGCGACCGCCGGGCGCGCCAGCATCCTGTCGATCCACGATTTGACGTTGGGGAACTCCGCGATATCGACCCCCTGCCGTTCATAGGCCTTGATCCAGCCGATCAGCGCCATGTCCGCGATCGAATACTCGTCCGCGACGAACTCGCGGCCCTTGAGCCGCTTCTCCAGAACGCCGTAGAGACGGTGCGCTTCGTCGCCGAAACGCTTGATGCCGTAGGGCACCTTTTCCGGCGCGTAGTTGCGGAAGTGGTTGTTGTGGCCGAAGACCGGGCCGACATTTGCGACCTGCCAGATCAGCCATTCATCGACCGAGACGCGTGCGCGCTCGTCGGAGGGATAGAACTGGCCGAACTTGCGCCCGAGATAGAGCAGGATCGCAATCGAACTCGAAGACCGAGATCGGCTTTCCGCCGGGGCCCTCCGGATCGATGATCGCCGGCATGCGATTGTTGGGCGCGATCGCCAGGAACGACGGCTCGAACTGCTCGCCTTTGCCGATATTCACGTATTTGACCTCGTACGGGATGCCCGTCTCTTCGAAGAAGATCGTGATCTTCCAGCCGTTCGGTGTCGGCCAATAATAGAGCTCGATGGGCTTGGTTTGCGTGTGAGCCATTCGGGATCTCCTGCGAGGGGTGGATGTCGCCGAGGGATGTGGCCCGCTCGTCCGATTGTTGCAACGCGAAAAGCCGTTACCCTCGCTTGAGCGCAGCAGCGAAGAAGCCGTCGGTCTCCGAGCGGCGCGGCGTGAGAAGCACGGACGTCTCGGAAATCACGTCGTCCGGCGGCGCGATTTCCGCAAACGCCGCCCCCCAAAGGTCGGTGGCGGAGACCGGTTCAAACGCCGGGTTCGCGGCGGTGAAAGCGGCGATCCGCGCGCCGTTCTCCGGCGGCAGCACGGAGCACGTGACATAGACGAGGAGCCCGCCCGGCTTCACATAGCGCGCCGCCGAAGCGAGCACCGCGTCCTGCTCCGCGATGCGCCGTTCAAGCGCATCGGGCGTGACGCGCCACTTGGCGTCCGGCCGCCGCCGCCACACTCCCGTCCCGGTGCATGGCGCATCGACGAGCACGCGGTCCATCTGGCCCTCAAGATCGTCGAGACCGCCCGGCTCCGGCGGGCGGACCTGCACGTTGCGCGCGCCGGCCCGCTTCAGGCGCTCGAAGATCGGTGCAAGCCGCGCCTTGTCGGTGTCGGTCGCGTAGATCTGGCCGCGATTTTCCATCCGCGCGGCAAGCGCCAGCGTCTTGCCGCCGGCGCCGGCGCAAAGGTCGAGCACTTGCTCTCCCCCTGTGGCGCCGGTGAGAAGCGCACAAAGCTGGCTGCCCTCGTCCTGCACTTCGAAGCGGCCGCGCTGGAAGCTCTCCTCCACCTGCGCGTTCGGGTGCCGGCGCCCGCCCTCGACCGGCGGAATGCGCAGGCCCACCGGCGAAATGCGTGTCGGTTCGGCGCCGAGGCGCGCGAGCCGCTGCAGAACCTTCTCGCGCGTCGCCTTCAACGTGTTCACGCGAAGGTCGAGCGGCGGACGGCCGGCGAGCGCCACCCCCTCCTCCACCCAGCTTGCGCCGAACGCCGCCGCGAAATGCGGTGCGAGCCATTCCGGAACGTCGGCGCGGACATGATCGGGCGCGGCGGAAAGCGCGGCGGGGCTGAAGCCTTCCGGTATGGGCGGTGGCGCATGGCGGTCGTCGGCGAAAGCGGCGTTGAGCGCAGCCGGTGTTTCGCCCCACTCCAGGATCGCGACACCGAGCGCGAGGTGCCACGGCGACGCGTCGCCCATGCGCCAGGCAAGCGAGGCGCGCTTCCTCAGCGCATCGTAGACGATGTTGCCGATCGCAGCACGGTCGCCGGAGCCGGCGAAGCGATGCGACAGCCCCCAATCCCGGAGCGCGTCGGCTACCGGCCGATGCCGCGCTTCAAGATCGGCGAGAACCTCGATCGCCGCGGCGAGCCGGCCGGCAAGCTTCATCAGCCCACCGCAAGGTGCGCGACGATCGCGATCCACATTGCGATCAGCGAGAGGAAACCCGCGAGGAACACATAGAAGCGGTAAGGCACGAAGTTCGTCGTCGTGTGGATCGCCGTGTGGACGACGCGCGTCGCGAAATAGAACCAGGCGAGCGTCACCATGAGCGTATTGGTCGCGCCGACATAGGTCGCGATGCCGAGGAGCACGAAAAACAGGAGCGGCGTCTCGAACTGGTTGTGCATATTGTTAGAGATCTTGCGCACATCGTCGGGATAGGCGTCCGGGCTGAGCGCAATGTCGGCGAGTCGAACGTGACGACGGCGAAGCGCGCGACCGCGCACGCGCCCATTCCAGGTGATGAGGACGAGGGTCCAAAGAACCTGCGCAAGCGCCGGATAGACGAGCGCGAGCGGGCCGCTCATTGCCCGCCTGGATAGTTCGGGCTCTCGCGCGTGATCGTCACGCCGTGCGCATGGCTCTCGCGCAGACCTGACGCGGAGATACGCACGAACTCCGCCTTCTCGCGGAAATCGGCAAGCGTCTTCGCGCCGACATAGCCCATCGCCGAGCGCAGGCCGCCGGCGAGCTGATGCAGGACGTGCGACGCGGCGCCCTTATAAGGCACCTGGCCTTCGATGCCCTCCGGCACGAGCTTCAGCGTGTCGCGGATCTCCGCCTGGAAATAGCGGTCGGCGGAGCCGCGCGCCATTGCGCCGACGGAGCCCATGCCGCGATAGGATTTGTAGCTGCGCCCCTGGTAGAGATAGACCTCGCCCGGGCTCTCCTCGGTCCCGGCGAGAAGCGCGCCGATCATGGCGACCGAGGCGCCGGCGGCGAGCGCCTTGGCGAGGTCGCCGGAATACTTGATCCCCCCGTCGGCGATGATCGGCACGTCGGCCTTGTCGGCAACTTCGACCGTATCGAGAAGCGCGGTGAGCTGCGGCACACCGACGCCGGCGACGATTCGGGTCGTGCAGATGGAGCCCGGCCCGATCCCGACCTTGATCGCGTCGGCGCCGCGATCGATCAGCGCGCGTGCGGCCTCGCCCGTCGCGACGTTGCCGGCGATCACCTGCGTCAGGTTCGACATGCGCTTCACCGCGGCGACCGCGTCCAGCACCTTCTCCGAATGGCCGTGCGCGGTATCCACTACGATCACGTCGCAATCGGCCGCGAGCAAACGCTCGGCACGGTCGAGGCCGTTCGTTCCGACCGTCGTCGCCGCCGCCACGCGGAGCCGCCCCTGATCGTCCTTGGAGGCGAAAGGATTGAGCTGCGCCTTTTCGATGTCCTTCACCGTGACAAGGCCGATGCAGTTCTCGTCATTGTCGACGACGAGCAGCTTCTCGATCCGGAACTGGTGCAGGAGCCGCTTCGCCTCGTCCTGGCTGACGTTCTCCGCGACCTTGATCAGCCGCTCATGCGTCATCAGCTCCGAGACGCGCTGCTTCGGGTCGGAAGCGAAGCGCACGTCGCGGTTCGTAAGGATGCCAAGGAGCTTGCCGACAACCTGCCCGCCCGCACCGGCGCCCTCCACCACAGGGATGCCGGAAATGCGGTAGCCTTCCATCAGCCCCAGCGCATCGGCGAGCGTCGCGTCCGGCCCGATAACGACCGGGTTCACGACCATGCCGGATTCGAACTTCTTCACCTGGCGGACTTCCTCCGCCTGCTGCTCCGGTTCGAGGTTGCGGTGGATAACGCCGATGCCGCCGGCCTGCGCCATGGCGATTGCAAGGCGCGACTCCGTCACCGTGTCCATCGCCGCGGAAAGGATCGGCAGGTTCAAGTGGATGGTACGGGTCAGCCGGGTGGAGATGTCGGTTTCCGACGGCATCACCTCGGAGCGTCCGGGGCGCAAGAGCACGTCGTCAAAGGTGAGCGCTTCGCGGCCGGTGACGACGTCGACGATGCGGGCCATGCCAAACCTCCTAAAATAAGGGACCGACCGCAGGCCGGGACGGCCGCGCGATAAGGAATCGGCTCAGGGATTGGCGGGGGTCACTAACACGCCCGCCACGGCTTGGAAATCTCCCCGCGCGCAGGGCAGCTGCGACAACCGCCGCATGCCCTGCCCGTCCCATTGCCGAGAAGTTGTGCTAGAGCCTCCGCCGGCAATCTGGAATCCGATGCCAGACCGTATCCTCCTGCCGCTCATCGTGGCGTGCGCGCTTTTCATGGAAAACCTCGATTCGACCGTGCTTTCCACGGCGCTGCCGGCGATTGCCGCGGATTTCGGCGAGAGCCCCATTCATCTGAAGCTGGCGCTCACCTCCTACCTTCTCGCCATCGCGGTGTTTCTGCCGGCGTCGGGCTGGCTCGCCGACCGCCACGGCGCGCGCACCATCTTCCGCCTGGCGATCGCCACATTCACGATCGGCTCCATCCTTTGCGGCTTCTCCAACTCGATCGGCTGGCTTGTCTTCGCGCGCGTGGTCCAGGGCATGGGCGGGGCAATGATGGTCCCGGTCGGCCGCCTGGTGATCCTGCGATCGGTGGAGAAGCGCGAACTGGTGGGCTCGCTCGCCTGGCTCACCGTCCCGGCCCTGATCGGCCCGGTGATCGGGCCGCCGCTCGGCGGCTTCATCACCACCTATTTCCAGTGGCGCTGGATCTTCTGGATCAACATTCCAGTCGGCCTGCTCGGGCTGGTGCTGGCGACGCTCTTCATCCCCAACCTCTATGGCGACGCGCGCGTGAACTTCGACGTGCGCGGCTTCGTGCTCTCCGCGCTCGGGCTCGCCGCCTTCATGAGCGGCTCGACCTCGCTCGGCCTCGGGCTGCTTCCGCTGCCCTTGACGCTTCTGCTTTTCTTCGGCGGCGCGGCGCTGCTTGCCGCCTACGTCGTGCACTCCCGACGTTCGCCCAATCCCATCCTCGACCTCTCGCTCTTCCGCATTCACACCTTCGCGATGAGCATGACGGGTGCCCTCCTCTTCCGGCTCGGCGTCGGCGCGACGCCGTTCCTGCTGCCGCTGCTGCTGCAGATCGGCTTCGGTCTCTCGCCGTTCAAATCGGGCTCGATCACCTTCGCGGCCGCGGTCGGAGCCATCGCGATGAAGTTTGCCGCGCCGCCGATCCTGCGCCATTTCGGCTTCCGCACCGTGCTCACCTGGAACACGGTGATCGCGGGAAGCTTCGTCGCGCTCCCGGCGGCCTTCACGCCGGCGACGCCGATCGCGCTCATCACCGCGCTGCTTCTCGTCGGCGGCTTCTTCCGCTCGCTGCAATTCACCTCGATCAACGCGCTGAGCTATGCCGACGTGCCTCCGGAACGGATGAGCCGGGCAACAACGCTTGCGAGCGTCGCGCAGCAATTGTCGCTGAGCGTCGGCATCTCGGTCGGCGCGATCGCGCTCGAATTGGCGACGCGCTCGACCGGCGGCGCGATCGAGGCAAGCTCGTTCCGGCCCGCCTTTATCCTGATCGGCACGTTCACCCTGCTGTCCCTGGTGCCGTTCCTGCGCCTCTCGCGCAGCGCCGGCGACGAGATGTCCGGCCGCCAGCCGGCGCCGGACGCGGTGACCGTCATGCGCGAGCGGGGTTAGTCCGCGCATGATCCCGAAAAGTGGGGACCGGTTTTCGGGCAAGATCATGCGGAAAAGAATGCCCGCTACTGCGGGCCGCCCCTGAACCCTGTCGCGAGCAGATAGAGCTCCGGGCTGTCGGAGCGGCTTGCCGGCGGCTTCACGTGCTGCACCTTGGCGAAGTCGCGCTTCAGCACCGCAAGCAGCGTGTTCTCCGTGCCGCCGCGAAACACCTTGGCGAGGAAGGCCCCGCCCGGCTTCAGGACATCACGCGCGAAATCCGCCGCCGCCTCGCAGAGCGCAACGATCCTGATATGATCGGTCTGGCGATGACCGGTTGTTGGCGCGGCCATGTCGGAAAGGACGACATCCGCCTTCTCGCCGCCGAGCGCCAGTTTGATCTGGTCGGGCGCGTCGGGGTCGAGGAAATCCTTCTCCAGCACCACGACGCCCGGCAACGGGTCCATGCCGAGATAGTCGATGGCGACGACGAGCGGTGCGGCGTCCGACGAGTCGACGCGCGCCGCGGCGATCTGCGACCAGCCGCCCGGCGCCGCTCCAAGGTCGACCACGCGCCGGCCCGGCTTCAAAAGCCCGAAGCGGTCGTCGATCTCCGCGAGCTTATAGGCGGCGCGCGAACGGAAGCCCTCACTCTTGGAGCGGGCGACATAGGGATCGTTCAACTGCCGTTCGAGCCAGCGCTGCGACGAGAGCTTTCGGCCGCGCGCCGTCTTTACGCGCGTGTGCAGCCCGCGAAGGCCGGAGCCGCCGCCTGCCTTCTTCACGGCGCGCGCGCGCCGCTGGAGCCCGCACCGCCCCGCGTGCGCAAATGCCCGTCGGCGCGCATGAGCTGCATCAGGATACCCTCGCGCAGGCCGCGATCGGCGACGCGCAGCCGGCTGCATTTCCACTCGCGCCGGATCGCCTCGAACACCGCGCAGCCGGCAAGCACCAAGTCGGCGCGCTCCTTCCCAATGCAGGGATTCTCACGCCGCGCGTCGTAATCCATGCCGCGAATCTTGTTCATCATCAGCTCAATCTCGTTCTCCTCCATCCACAGACCGTCGACATAGCGGCGGTCGTAGCGCGGCAGGTCGAGATGCACGCCGGCGAGCGTGGTCACGGTGCCGGAGGTGCCGAGATAATGGAAAGCACGCGAGCCGACGGCGTTCTTGAGCGCGTCGCGGGCGCGGAAGCGATGGAACTCGGCGCGGACGTCGTCGACCATCGCTTCGAAGACGTCGGCGCCGACCTCGACGCCACCGTGCCGCTCGGCGAGCGTCACCACGCCGACCGGCAGCGACACCCAGGCGCGGACGAGGCCGCCGCGCCGGCGCATCTTGCGCCGGTCGAGCCAGACGATCTCCGAGGAGCCGCCGCCGATATCGAAGAGCACCGCGCCCTCGGCATCCGGGTCGAGCAGCGAGAAGCAGCCTTCCGCCGCGAGCCGCGCCTCGGTGCGCCGATCGACGATCTCAAGCTCCAGCCCGACCTCGTCGCGCACGCGCCCGAGGAAATGCTCGCCGTTTTCCGCCACGCGGCAGGCCTGCGTCGCGATCAGCCGCGCACCGGCGATATCGCGCTGCCCGAGCTTCTGCCCGCAAATGCGCAGCGCGCCGATGGCGCGCTCCATCGCCGCCAGGCCGAGACGGCCGTTCTGCTCCACGCCTTCGCCGAGCCTGACGATGCGCGAGAAGGAATCGACGACGCGAAAACCGTCGCCGGCCGGCTCTGCGACGAGGAGCCGACAGTTGTTGGTTCCGAGATCAAGCGCCGCGTAAAACGGTCCGCGCTCGCGCCGACGTCCGCGTCCTCTGTGGCCTCCGGCCTGGCGGCCCGCGCTCGGCTCCCCTCGCCCGGAGCTGCGGGACGAGTTGGTCGGCAGCGCAGCCGTATCGCGGGTTTCGTGGAGATGCGCATCCGCCGCGCTGGCGACGCGCTCCACGACATCCCTAACCGGGCCGGGCAGAGACCCCGAATGCGTCGAGTCCGTGCCCTTATCCATATCCTGCTCGCATGCCCGTGGACCGGCGAACCGGGCCCGGGCGTTGAAACCAGGATAGGCCGTCACCAAGTCCGAAGCAAACGCGGGCCGGCCGAAGCGCTTAGAGTGGGTGGCTGCTTGAATTCCGCGGTCGCCCGGTGCTAGGAAGCCGCCGGCCCTTTGGGGGATAGTTCAACGGTAGAACAGCGGACTTCTGACTCCGTCGATCTTGGTTCGAATCCAGGTCCCCCAGCCACCATTCTCTCAATAGGGTCGGCGAGACAATCGGCTCCTTCGCCGAGGAAAATCCTTGACGAAAGCGGGGTCCTCCACGCCGAAGAAGTCCGCCAGCATGTCCGCCGAATCCCAGATCGCCTCGTAGTCGATTGCGCGGAACCGGTCGCTCGTCAGCGCCAGCCAGCTCTTCCGCTGCGCCTCAACGGCATCATGCAGAGCACGCAACTGCCGCCAGCCGGACAATAGCGGAGCCGAAAGGCTCCCGAGCTTCATGGCCTGGGTCGCGGTCCACCGCCGACGTTTGATGCTGCGGCAGATCACGGCCGGGTCCCCGGTGACGAAGAGAACCTTCGTGCCCGACATCTCAATGCGTCGAAGAGGCGGGCGCGGCCAGTGTTTCAGACCATCGTTGTCATCCAGCTCGTTGACGCGGAGGAACGCCGCAACGTGGCTCATGAGCGCAGTCGTCCCCACGCCTCCGGGCGACACCACCCAGGCATCCAGTTGCTCGAAAGGCGGAGCCGAGCCGAACCGGCGCCGCGCGGCTGTTGCGAAGGCGACGAAAGGATTGGGGGATTCATCCTCGTGCATCTTGTTTCCCCGCCCCGGGACCGGCTTTTCGCCAAGCCGTGTCCTTTGCAACCGACACCTGCCGCGCCCGTCAGCGGGGCGAACCATGTAGGTTCTCAGAACCAACGAATGCCTTAAGACAGGACCCGCATCCACCACATCGTTGTCCGCGGCCCGAAAAAGCCCGGGCGACGGCGCCGGCGAGCCTGCCTCGGAAAACGAAAACGGCGGCGGCGCCAGGCGCCACCGCCGTCTCAGATGAGCCGCGATCACGCGGCGTTGTTTCCGTCGGGCGCCGGGTGCGGAGTGGCCTCCACCGCCCGTGAAGCGCGACCGCTGCTCCCTTAGTTCTTGCGGAAGCCAAAGCCCCCGCGAAGGCGTCCGCCGAGGCGTTCGCCGAAGCTTTCGCCGAGGTTGCCGTCAAAGCCCCCAAGGCTTCTGCGCGAGCTTTGGTTTTGAACGTTGCCGACGCGATAGTCGCAGTAGTCGCCGTCGCAGCCACAGTCCTCGCTGTCGCAGCCACAGCCGCCTTCCTCCTCGCAACCGCAGCCGCCTTCCTCTTCGCAGCCGCCACCGTCGTCGGTGGGCGTCATGTGCGGCGGGGGCGGCGGCGTGCGCGGTCCGGGATCGCTGAACTTCTCGCCACCCAATTCAGGTCCGTTGCGGAACGGGCTGAGATCGCCGAGATCGCAATGCCGATTAACCCTGAACGGCGCGTCCAGCATCGAATTGTCGTGCATGAAGGCGAAGGTGTTGGCAACGCGAACGCGCATTGCGACGCCCGTCAACTCTGTGACCGGTCCGCCATTCTGGGAAGCGTAGATCTGGCAAAGGTCGGTCACGACCTCGCAGACCCCCCCGGCGCAAAACTGCGCGCCCCCATCGAGAACCGACGCGGCCGAGCTGCCGTTTCTCACGTCGATGTCGATGATCGAGCCACGCACGCCGATCGTCATCGTCGGCGTCCTGATCGAATAGGCCTCGTGCGGGCTCTTGCCGGTGATGAACCGGAACGTGCCGTGGACC
>CAWFEM010000017.1:0-45659 GCA_963814905.1 uncultured Alphaproteobacteria bacterium
CTCCGTCCTGGTCGGCCTCGCCGTCGGGATCACCGGTGCCTATGCCTCGGCATGGTCGATGATGTCGATGTACCTGCTTCTGATCGCCGTCGTCAGCTTCCGCGCGCGCGGCCTCTTCGGACGCAAGAGCGCGCTCGAGGCATGAGGCGATGATCACCCTCTCCGACATCTCGCAGCGCGCCAACGCATGGGTCACGCCACAGATCGCCGTGCTCGCCGCGATTTTGCTCACGGCCCCGCTGTGGCTCAACGCCATCGGGCTCTACCAGTATCTGGGTATCGAGATCGCGATCTGGATGATCTACGCGCTCGGCTTTAATCTGCTCTTCGGCTACAGCGGGCTGCATTCGTTTCAGCACTGCACGTGTCTTGGCATCGGCGCCTATGCGTTCGGACTTTTCCAGCGTCGTGTCGCGGTCAGCCTCTCGAGCGGAGTGCTTTCGGCCATGATCGCCGCCGGCATTTCGAGTGCGTTGGTCGGCGCCGCGGTCTCGCGTCGCCGCGGCATCTACTTCGCACTGCTGACCATCGCCTACGGCCAGGTCTTCTCATTCTCGGCCATCGAGCTGCATTGGCTGACCGGCGGCGAGGACGGGCTCCTGAATATTCCGCGGCCGGCGCTCGATCTCGGCTTCCGTCAGCGTCGATCTCAATCGACGACATCGCGCTCTACTTCTTCGTCGCAACAGCGCTTGTCGTCAGCGTCGTGCTCTCTGTCACATCGCGCGCTCGGCCTTCGGCCGCATCCTGCAGGCGGTTCGCCAGAACGAGAGCCGCACCGCCTTCGTCGGCTATGAGGTATGGTGGTTCAAGTGGGCGGCCTTCATCATCTCCACACTCTTCGCCGGTCTTGCGGGCGGGCTCTTCGCCATGGCGCAGGAAAGCGCCTATCCCGACGTCATGAGCCTGCATCAGTCCGAACTCATCGTAATGATGGTGCTGGTCGGCGGCGGGCTCGTGAGCTTCTGGGGCCCGGTCTACGGCGTCGTGCTCTACTTCGTCGCGCGTGACGTGCTCGGCACGCTCACCGAGACTTGGCTGCTCTGGTACGGCCTGATGTTCATGGTTGTGGTCATGTTCCGCCCCGAAGGGCTGGCCGGCGCGCTACACGCGGTCCTGCGCAGGCTTCCGTTTCGCCCGGCGCCGCGCCCCGCCTCCGTGGAGCCGACGTGATGGCGCTCTTCGAGGCGGAGAACATTCACAAACGCTTCGGCGCGCAGGTCGTGCTCGAAAACATCTCGCTCGCTTTCGAAGAAGGCCAGGTGAGCGGCATCATGGGTCCGAACGGCGCGGGCAAGACCACCTGCTTCAACGTGCTGACCGGCCGCTACAGGCCGGACCGCGGCACGATCCGCTTCGACGGAGAGGAGATTGCCGGGAGGACGCCGCAGGCACTCGCCCGCAAGGGCATATCGCGCTCCTTCCAGATCATGAGCCTCTTCGACCAGTCGGCGGTGATCGAGAATATCATGATCGCGCTGCCGGAGTTCCGCGTGCGCCGGCGGCAGATTGCGAGCGCGGTCTTCGACGACAAAGCGCTTTTCGATGCGGCACGCGAGATTCTGGACCAGGTGGGGCTTGCCGGCTGCGAATGGAAGCCTTCGGCATCACTCTCTTACGGCGAACGCCGTGCGCTCGAGATCGGGGTGGCGCTCGCCGCGCGCCCGCGTATCCTCTTCCTCGACGAGCCGACCTCGGGGCTCGGCGCCGAGGCGACGCGCAATCTCGCTGCGCTGATCCGAAAGCTGCGTGCGCGCTACACGATCGTGATGATCGAGCACGACATGCAGTTCCTGTTCGATCTCGCGGACTGGATATCGGTCGTGCACTGGGGGCAGGTGATTGCAGAGGGAACGCCGGCGACGCTCCGGGCCAACAAGTGGGTCGAGCGCTCGGCGCTCGGGGAGCTCGCCTGATGCTGGACGTCGCCAAGATCGACGCCTTCTACGGTGAGACCCAAGCTCTGTTCGGCCCGTCCATTTCGGTCGGCGCCGGCGAGGTCGTCGCGCTCTTCGGGCCGAACGGGGCAGGGAAGACGACGACGCTTCGCGCCATCCTCGGGCTCACCCCACCGCGCCGCGGGCGCATCCATTTCGACGGCAGGGACATTACCGGTCTTCCCACCCACCGAATCGCTCGCATGGGTGTGGCATGGGTGCCCGACGATCGCCGCATCTTCCCGACGCTGACCGTCGCGCGGAATCTCCAGATAGCGGCACGCAAGACGCGCTTCCGCTCGTGGAGCCTCTCGGAGGCCTTCGGCATCTTCTCGGCGCTTGAGCACCTGATGACGCGCGAATGCGAGAACCTGTCAGGCGGCGAGATGCAGATGGTGGCAATCTCGCGGGCGCTGCTCGCGTCGCCCGGGCTGGTGCTGTTCGACGAGCCGAGCCAGGGCCTGGCACCGAAGATCGTGCAGGACGTGATGCGAACGATCCGGCGACTGAAGGACGAGGGCATCTCGGTCCTGATCGTCGAGCAGAACGCGCTGGCGGCACTGGAGGTTTCGGATCGCGTCTACGTCATGGAGCGCGGCCGCATCGTCCACGAGGGCTCGGCTTGCGATCTCACCGACAACGCGGCGCTGCGCCGCCGGCTGATCGGCATGTAGGCGCGCCATGTTGGAAGTCAGAGGGCTCGAGAAAACCTACAGGCGCGGTGTTCTTTCGCGCACGGCGACCTTTCGGCTGACCGCCGACTTTGCGATCGAGGCGCCGGCGATCGTCGGCCTCATGGGGCCAAACGGGTCGGGCAAGACGACGCTCTTCGAGCTCATCACCGGCTCCAACAGGCCGTCGGCCGGCGAAGTGCGCGTGAACGGGCGTAACATTCACAAGGTGCGCATCGACGAGCGCGATCGGCTCGCCATCCATTACCACCAGTCCTATCAGGTGCGGCACTTCCATTCGTTCGTGCCGAACGTGCTGATGGAGCGGGCCGGAAGCGACTATCCCCTTGTGCACCTCTTTGACGAGCCGCAATTCAACACACAGGACGGCTATATCGGCTTCATGCTCGAATTCTTCGCACGGCTGAGGCGCGAAGGACGGCTGGTCTTCCTCTGCCTGCATCCGAACGAGAAATTCCACCTCGAGATTCTCAACGAGATCTGCGAGCGGTTCATCTTCGTCAACAAGGGACATCTCACACATGTCGGAAGCTACGACGAGCTTATCCGTCGCGACGACGTGCGTAGCTATCTTGGAGGGCTTCTGACATGACGATCGCATCGCCGGCGATCTCCCCGCCCTCCGACGAAAGCCTGACGCCGAAGGTCGATATCGAGGCGCTGAAGACCCAGTTCGACCTCGCCGGCAAGGCCGCTTTCGTTCCAGGCGGCTACGGTGCGCTCGGCGCGGCGATCTCCTGGGCGCTCGCCGTGCGCGGCGCGCGCGTCTTCATTGCCGGACCGTCGGAGCGCAAGGCGCAGACGCTCGCGGAGGAGATTAGCGCCGCGGGATTCGAAGCGGAGGGCTCGGGGCTCGACGCGCGCTCCGTCGCCGAGATCCGCCAGGTGACGGACGCCGCAATCTCCGCCTTCGGACGCATCGACATCTTCGTGAACTGCGTCGGTATCCAGCGCGAGCAATCGCTGCTCGAAGTCACCGAGGAAGCCTTCGACCTCGTCTACGAGACGAACCTGAAGTCGGCGATGTTCTTGGCGCAGGCCGTGGCGCGCCATCAGATCGAACAAGCGATTCCCGGCCGCCACATCCACTTGTTGTCGGTGCGCTCGCAGCTGGCGCTCGCCGGACGCGGCTACTCGGCCTATTGCAGCAGCAAGGGCGGGCTCCTCATGCTGGTCAAGCAGCACGCGGTCGAACTCGCGCCGTACAACATCACCGTGAACGGCGTCGCACCGACGTTCATCCAGTCGGATCGCATCCGGCCGCATCTCGATCGCGCCGAATTCCGCGACTACATCCTCGCGCGAAATCCGCTCGGCCGGATCGGGCACCCGATCGAAGTCGCAGGCCCGGTGGTCGCGCTCGTGGCCCCTGCCGGCAACTATGTCACCGGACAGGTCGTGTTTGTCGACGGCGGCATCACCGCATCCCAATAGCGGACGTCCGAAGCGAGGAGGATTTGCATGTACCACCAACCATCCATGTTTATCGGCGGACACTGGCGCGGCGCCGCAGACGGCGGCCGGACCGAGGTCTTGAACCCGGCAACGGAGGAGGTGCTCGGAGAGACGCCCGCGGCGACGGCCGCCGACGTCGAGGAAGCGATCGAGACGGCCGCGGCCGGGTTGAAGACATGGAGCCGAGTACCCGGATGGGAGCGAGCCAAGGTGCTGCGCGCGGTGGCGCGGCGGATGGAAGCGCGGCGCGACGACCTCGCGATGGCCCTGACGCTTGAGGTCGGCCGCCCATTCCAGCAGTCGCTGGGGGAGGCGCAGGCGGGGCTCGAGCAGTTCGACTGGTTCGCGGGCGAGGCGGAGCGGCTCTTCGGCGACGCGCTTCCCTCGCGTCAGGGCGGGCAGCTCGTGGTCAGCCATGAACCGGTCGGCGTCGTGGCCGCTTTCACGGCGTGGAACTTTCCGATCAACCTGCTCGCCCGCAAGATCGCTCCTGCGCTCGCCGCCGGATGCACAATCATCTGCCGCCCCTCGGAGCAGGCGACCTCGGTTGCGACGATCCTCGTCGAGTGCTGTCTCGAAGGCGGCGTTCCCAAGGACGCCATCCAGCTCGTGACCGGCAAGGCGGCGACGATCGCGAATGCGATCATGGCCTCCGACACGGTGCGCAAGATATCGCTGACCGGCTCCACCGCAGTGGGCCAGCAGCTAATGGCGGCGGCGGCGGCGACGGTGAAGCGCTGCTCTATGGAGCTCGGCGGCCACAGCCCGGTGATCGTCTGCGACGACGTCGACGTGAAGGCGGTGGCAAATCTCTGCGCGCAGTTCAAGTTCCGCAACGCCGGGCAGGTCTGCATCGCGCCGAACCGCTTCTACGTGCACGAATCCGTCGCGCCACAATTCAAGGCAACGATGGTGGAGCATGCGAAGTCGCTGAAGCTCGGCGACGGACGCGATACGGCGACCGGGATGGGACCGCTGACGACGCGCCGTCAGCTCGACCGCATCGAATCGATGTCGGAAGACACGAAGTCCTCCGGCGCCTCGCTCCTCACCGGCGGGCGGCGCCCGAAGGAGACCAACAAGGGCTATTTCTTCGAGCCCACGGTGTTCGAGGACGTGCCGGACGACGCGCGTATCATGCGGGAAGAGCCGTTCGGGCCGGTGGCCCCAGTGAATACCTTCCGCGATCTCGACCAGGCAATCGAACGCGCGAACGACACGGAATACGGTTTGGCCGCCTACGTCTTCACGCGCTCGCTTGGACGCGCCCAACATCTATCGCGCGAAGTCCGGGCGGGCATGATCGGCGTCAACACGTTCCTCGTCGCGCATGCCGAAGCGCCGTTCGGTGGCGTCAAGCACTCGGGAATGGGCCGCGAAGGTGGACGTCAAGCGATCCACGATTATCTCGACGTGAAGCTAAGTCACTTCATGTCGGGCTGAGCATCGGATCTTGCCTGAAGCCGACGCGACTCGCATGCCCTCTGATTGTCCACGCTGGACAATATCCGCTCCTGGCGCGACGCTGCCGAATCCAAAGGCATGGGGCGCCGCCGCTACGCCCTTGATATCAGACGTCGACTTGCTCGGAGATCGCCAGTGCGTCGTCGACTTCGACACCGAGGTATCGGACGGTGCTTTCGATCTTGGTGTGACCGAGCAAAAGTTGGACGGCGCGGAGGTTGCCAGTCCGCCTGTAGATGAGCGTTGCCTTCGTACGCCGCAACGAATGCTCCCGAGACGAAGCCGAGTCCGATCCAATCCGAGACGAGCCGAGCGCGTGGTCAGGCACCGCTCTCCTCGGCGGCCGGTGAAAAGATAATCACCGGCTGCTCGTCGCGCCGTGCCGAGGTAGTCGTCGACGGATTGCCTCGACTGTTCGGTCAGCTCGAACCGAACAGGGCGACCGGTCTTCCTCTGCCGGACGGTTGCCCGATCGAGTGCGTATCCATGCGGAGCGATATCGGCCACCACCCTCAGGCTGACGACATCGCATCCGCGCAGCTTGCTGTCGATTGCGACGTTGAACAGAGCCAGGTCGCGCTTCTTTTTGCCGAGCTGGAGCCGTCATTCCCCCAAACCTGCCTTTCGCAGGCCGTCGAGCAGAAGATTCAGGTCTTCCTCGCGCCTATAGGCCGCGATGGCCCGAGCCCGCGCGATCGAGAAATCGGGGCTGATCCTGCGAATTTCCGCTAGGGCGTCGCGCGAGAGGGCTTCTTCTCCGAGCTGGCCATAGGTCGCCGCGAGATAGAAGTGGGCGGGCAATGATTGCGGATTGTGGGCAATGCTTCGGGCGATGATTGCTGCCGCCTCCTGGAGCGCCTGAGACGGCGACGACCGCCGATCGGCGACAAGTTCCCGGTCCGCCGTTGCACCGGGCCAAGCGCGGCGATAGTAGGCCCGGGTCGCATGAAAATATTTCTCAGGGCCGGTGGAAGCGATTAGTGTGCGCAGCTCGCGCGCCGGTCGAAGAAGGGGCACCAAGGGATGCAAGACGGACCGGCCAAGGTCGAAGAGACGGACTTCGTCCGCCGCATCCAGGAGCGCTACTCCACGCTACGACCGGCGGAAAGGGTCGTCGCCGACTACCTGCGCGACCACGCTACCGAGCGTCTCGATGCCTCGATCACCGATTTTGCGAAGAAGATCGGCGTGAGTGAATCGACGATCAGCCGCGTGAGCCGCGCGCTCGGCTACGGCGGCTACCCCGACATGAAGCTCGCTGTGGCGATGGCGATTCCACGTGGCCCCGCCATCGCCAACATCCCCATCGAGATCGACGAAAGCGATCCGCTGATGGAGACGACGCGCAAGCTCGCCAACGTGTTCGCAGACAATCTCCTGGGAACGCAACGACGCCTCGACGCGACCGCGCTCGAGCACGCCATCGATGTCCTGGACAGGGCGCAAAAGATTGTTTTCGTCGGCGTCGGCGGCGGCGCCGCGATCTGCGACGAGGCCGCGCATCTTCTCCTGAAGACCGGGAAGGACACGGCGAGCTATCGCGACGGCTATACGCAGACGATCGTCGCCGGCAATGTCGGCCCGGGGACGGCGGTCGTCGGTGTCTCCCATACCGGCACGACGCAGACGGTGGCGAATGCGCTCGCGCTTGCGCGGCGAAGGGGAGCGGCGACGATCGCGATCACCAGCGCGCCAGGCTCGGCCGTCGCCAAAGCCGCGGAGACGACGCTTCTGACCTGGCACCATACGGCGCCGCAGATACCGCTCTACGGCGACTTCCTGGAAGGACGCATCAGCCAGCTCTACCTCATCGATGTGCTCTATCTCGGGGTCCTCTTCCGCGCCTCGCGCGAGGCGGAAGAGCGCCTCGCCGCCACCACCGCAGCCCTTGCGGAATTCTACGGCGACGGGCGAGGGTCGAAATGACGAAGCAGCCGCCCTCCGGCCCTCATCGGCGGAATCCCTTGCGGCACAGTGGAGGCGAAACGCCTTGATCGCAGCGCATCTCCTCGACATGGACGGCGTGCTCGTCCGCGGCGGCGAGCCGATCCCCGGCTCGGTCGAGTACGTGGCTGGCCTGGTGGAGCGGTCCGTGCCGTTCCAGATCTTCACCAACAATTCCCGCTTCACGCCGGAAGATCACGCCGGCCGCCTGAACGCGGTGGGCTTCCCGCTGACGGCCGAGCACATCTACACATCGGCGCTTGCGACGGCGCATTTCATCAAGCTGCAGAAGCCAGGCGCCTCGGCTTTCGTCATCGGCGATCACGGTCTTGCCGCGGCACTGCAGGAAGCCGGTTGCCGGCTGACGGAGATGGCGCCCGACTTCGTGGTCCTCGGCGACACGGTCTCATATCACTACGAACAGATCGCGACGGGCGCGCATCTGGTCGCCGGGGGCGCGCGCTTCCTGGCGACCAACCCGGACGTCAACGGCCCAACCGAGCGCGGCCTGCATCCCGCCTGCGGCGCAGTCGCGGCGCTGATCGAGAAAGCGACCGGGCGCCAGCCCTACTTCGTCGGCAAGCCCAATCCCTTCATGATGCGCAGCGCGCTCGACCGGCTGGGCGTCCGCGCATCCGACGCGATCATGGTCGGCGATCGCATGGATACGGATGTCGTGGCCGGCCTTGAGTTGGGCCTCGTCACGGCTCTGGTACTGACCGGGGTCACGCAGCGCGAGGACATCGACCGCTTCCCCTTCCGTCCGAACCACGTCATCGAGCGGCTCGCCGACCTCGACGCCGTGCTGCGGGCCTGAGGCGGGCCGAGCGTCTACACCTCGGCCTTCGTCGCCTGCAGCATGCGGCTGCTTTTCGCTGCACGCGCCTCCGCGGCTGCGCGCGCGAGCCGCATGTATCCCTCCACCGTCCAGGCAGCGCGGCCGACGAAAAGCCCGTCGATATGAGGACTGACGGCGAAAGCGCCGACATTGTCTACATTGACGCTGCCGCCGTAAAGGAAGGGGATCGCTTCAGCGCCGGCGCCATAGGTCTCCACCAGAGCCTCGCGCAAACGCTTCAGCGTGGCGGAGACGGCCCCCGGTGCGGGAGCCACGCCGGTCTCGCCGATGGCCCAGACCGGCTCGTAGGCGAGCACGCAGCGCTCAAGCGCATCCGCCGCGCCGCACAACGCAAGCTTGGCTTGACGGATGATCGCCTCCGCCGCCGCACCGGCCTCGTTCTCGAAGGCCGTCTCGCCGATGCAGATGAGCGGTGTCAGCCCCGCGTCAAGCGCGGCCGCGACCTTCTCGCTCACGCTCTCGTCGGTCTCGCCGAACAACCGCCGCCGCTCCGCATGGCCGATCTCCGCAATGCGTCCGCCCAGCTCGGCGATCATCGGCGCTGTCACTTCGCCGGTCTGCGGTCCGCCGCCCGGTGACCCGACCGTCTGCGCACCGATCGCGACTGGCGTTTCCACAAGCCCCGTCGCCAGGGACGCGATGTAAGGGAAAGGCGGCAGCACGAACGGCAGGAAGCCCGGGAAATCGCGCCAGTCGGCGGCCGACAGCACACGGGTGAATTCCGCCACCAGGGCTTTCGATCCGGTCATCTTCCAGCTCGTTCCGAACCAGAACGTCTGCGCGGACCGACCCGCCCCCTCATGCTTCTCAGATCGCGACATGCGGCCGCCAATACGCAACGGATTCCTTGATGGCCGCGACCGCGCTCCCGTCTGTGGGGTTGCGCTCGCGGAAGGAGAACTCGAAGACCAGCTCGTTCCCGTCGCTCTCCGCGTCCTGCAGCGCTCCGATCACCGCCTCCGGCGTGACGCGGCCTCCGACATTGTGCTCAGCCGTGAAGGGCCAGTGCCCGCCCTTGTTGGCGGAGCTCTGCTTGACGTGGATCACCGGCCCTTCGCAGGCGAAGGCGCGCAGCCACGCATAGGGATCGCTGTCGGCCGGATCGGGCGAAGCGACGTCGCCGTGGTCGACGTCGAGGTTCATCTTGAAAGGCAGCGGCGCCCCGTCGTTCACGCGGGCGTGGACGCGGCGGCATTCGGCGATGGTCTCGCCGAACTCGCGCGAGATGGACATCGGCTCCCACAACATGTGGGACAGGCCCGCCGCGCGGCCGACTTCGGCGACTTCGAACCACAGCTCGACTGCCGTGTTGAAGCGCTCGCAGCGCCGCGCCGGATCGCGGTCGTCGCGATAGGTCAGAATTCCGATCTGGCTGCCGGCGCACTCCGCGCCGAGATCGCCAGCGATGCCAACAAAGCGGCACATCCAGCTCTGCCAATGCTTGCGCACCTGAGGGTCAGGATGCGCGAGCTGATTGACGCGTATCTGCGTGCCGGTAAGCATCGATGTGATGCGCACGCCGTTTGCCTCGCACGCCCGATTGAACCGACGCACGTAGTCGGCAATCAGACCGGCGGGCCAGTCGGGATCGAGATGCTCGGCAATGAGCTGCACGCGGCGCAAGCCGATCTCTTCGGCGATCGTGCCGATCAGCTCTTCCGGCTCGACGATGCGGTTGATCGCAAATGTCGTGTTGACGCCTAGCCAATAGACCATTGGGTTCCTGCTACTTGCAGCTTGGGCGGGGTCGCCGCGCGGCCATCAGGCCGCGCGACGGGTCCGCACTCTTGGGAGGAGGTGCTTGAGACCGATGCTGCCGGGCTTCAGTCGTTCGGCATTGCCTTGCCGTCCTTCCACGCCTGCAGCAGCGTATCGTAGTCGACGGTGATCGGCGCCGGCTTCTCGTTTTCGAGCTTCGGCTGAGGCGCGAGGTTTCCGTCGGCCTTGGCCTTCTCCACCCAATATTCCATCGGGTGCTTCTCGTTGAGCTTCGGCCCGCATTCGCCCTGCACGCCGGCTCGACCGATGCGCTGCATCACCTTGTCCTGCGCCTCGGCGAGAGAGTCGAGCGCCTCCTGCGGCGTCTTCTCACCGCTGAGGGCGTCGGAGATGTTCTGCCACCACAGCGGAGCCATCTTGGCGTAATCCGGGACATTGACGCCGGTCGGAGTCCATTGCACGCGCGCCGGCGAGCGATAGAACTCGATCAGCCCGCCGAGCTTCGGCGCGATGTCGTCCCAGGACTTATCGTTGACGTCGCTGATGCGGATGAACGTCAGCCCGACATGGCTCTTCTTCAGCGAGACGGTCTTGGAGACCACGAACTGAGCGTAGAGCCAGGCAGCCTTGGCCCGGTCGGTGGGCTCAGACTTGAGCAGCGTCCAAGCGCCGGCGTCCTGGTAGCCGAGCTTCATTCCGGGCTTCCAGTACGCGCCGTGCGGATTGGGCGCCATACGCCACTTGGGCATGCCGTCCGCGTCGGTGATGGCCGTGCCAGGCTTGGCGTAGTCGGAGGTGAAGGCCGTGTACCAGAAGAGCTGCTGGGCGATGTTACCCTGCTGCGGCACCGGGATGTACTCGTAGAAGGTCATGCCGGCAGCTTCCGGCGGCGAGTCGTTCTTCAGCCAGTCGATCGCCTTGTTAAGCCCGTAGACTGCCGCGGGGCCGTTGATGTCGCCGCCGCGCTCGGTCGAGGAGCCAACCGGACGGCAGCCCTCCATGCGAATGCCCCATTCGTCCACGGGCTTGCCGTTCGGCAAGCCGCGGTCACCGGAGCCGGCGAGCGAGAACCATGCGTCGGTATAGCGCCATCCGAGCGAAGGGTCCTTCTTCCCGTAGTCCATGTTGCCATAGACCTTCTTCGGCCCGCCGATATAGCTCATATCGCGACCGGTGAAGAACTTGGCGATGTCATCGTAGGCCGACCAATTGACCGGCACGCCGAGGTCGTAGCCGTACTTCGCCTTGAAGTCGGCCTTGGTCTTGGGGTCGGTGAACCAGTCGTAGCGGAACCAGTAGAGATTGGCGAACTGCTGATCGGGCAACTGATAGAGTTTGCCGTCGACGCCGGTTCCGAATGACTTGCCCATGAAGTCGTCGATGTCGAGCATCGGATCGGTGACGTCCTTGCCCTCACCGGCCATCCAATCGGACAGGGCGACCGTCTTGCCGTAGCGCATGTGCTCGCCGATGAGATCTGTGTCGTTCACCCAGGCGTCGTAGACGTTGTCGCCGGACTGCAGCGAGGTCTGCAGCTTCTCGACCAGGTCGCCCTCCTTGATCGTGTCGTGCACCACTTTGATGCCGGTGATCTCCTCAAACGCCTTGGTGAGGACCTTGGACTCGTAGTCGTGCGTCGGGATGATTTCCGACACGACATTGACCGTCATGCCCTGGTATGGCTCGGCCGCCTTGATGAACCATTCCATCTCCTTGAGCTGCTCGTCCTTACTCAAGGTGGAGGGCTGGAACTCCTGGTCGATCCACTTCTTGGCGGCCTCGATCCGCGCCGCATCCTGCGCATTCGCCGCGCCCGCCACGAGCGCGATGCTCGCAGCGGCCATGAGCAGCGCCGCGCGCCGCCCAAGCTTGCCTAAGTCGGTATGAAATGTCATTCGTATCCCTCCCTGCATTGCGGGACTTCGACAGAAGTCCCTTCTGGGGTGTGCCCGGCGGGGCGGCACTGTGCTTTGCAGGCGGTCGCCGCCTCGCCGGGTTACGGGTGTCTACCCGTATCTCATGATCAGCACGCCGACCGCTGCCGCGATCGCCAACGCTGCCCATAACGTCGCCTCTGTTGCCGCAAGCCATCCGACCATGATGTACGCAGCCGTGACGAGCGCGATGAAAACGCGGTCGCCGCGCGTCGTCTCCATAGGCAGAAGACCGCGCCGCGGATAAGACGGCTGAACGATCTGCCAGACCGTCATGGCCACAAGCAGCGCCGCGATCGACGCGAAGAAGATCGCGGTGGGAAGCGTCCATGCCATCCATTCGAGGGTCATCGCAGCTACCTCATACCCGGCCGAGCGCGAAGCCCTTGGCGATATGGTTCCGGACGAACCAGATCACCACGGCGCCCGGCACGATCGTCAGGACGCCGGCGGCGGCGAGCAGCCCCCAATCGAGGCCGGCCGCCGATGCCGTGCGCGTCATGGCGACCACGATCGGCTTCGCTTTGACGGTCGTCAGCGTGCTGGCAAGGAGCAGCTCGACCCACGAGAACATGAAGCAGAAGAAGGCCGTGACGCCGATTCCGGAGCGCACCAGCGGCAGAAAGACCGTGATGAAGAAGCGCGGGAACCGATATCCGTCCACATAGGCGGTCTCGTCGATCGAGCGCGGCACGCCCGACATGAAGCCTTCCAGGATCCACACCGCGAGCGGCACGTTGAACAGACAATGGGCCAGCGCAACGGCGATGTGCGTGTCGATCAGGCCGAAGGTGGAATAGAGCTGGAAGAACGGCAGCACGAACACTGCCGGCGGCGTCATCCGGTTGGTGAAAAGCCAGAAGAAAACGTGCTTGTCGCCGATGAAGCGATAGCGCGAGAACGCGTATGCCGCCGGCAGCGCCACGGCGAGCGAGATCACCGTGTTCATCAGCACGTAGATAAGCGAATTGATGTAGGCGTCGTACCATTCGTGCTGAGTGAAGATCGTCCGATAGTTGTCGAGTGTCGGATGCACGGGAAGAAGAGAGAAGCCGCCGAGGATGTCGTTGGTGCCCATCAGCGACATGCGCAGCAGCCAGTAGATCGGCACGAACGTGCAGACGACGTAGAGGCCGAACGCCAGGCGGGACCAGACCGCCCGACCCTGCACCGCCCGCGTCCCCACACGGGCAACGCCGATCTCGGCGGATGTCGTGGTGGCGGGAACGCTCATACCCGCGCGACCCGTTGCAGGAGCGTGTAGAACACGTAGGAGATCAACAGGATGATGAGGAAGTAGAGCAGCGAGAACGCGGCCGCCGGCCCCAGATCGAACTGCCCGATCGCAAGCTTGACCAGATAGACCGAAAGGAAGGTGGTCGAGCTCCCCGGACCGCCGCCGGTCAGCACGAAGGCCTCGCTATAGATCATGAAGGAATCCATGAAGCGCAGCAGGATCGCGATGGTGAGGACGCTTTGCATCTTCGGCAGCTCGATGAAGCGAAAGACCTCGAAGCGCGAGGCACCGTCGATGCGCGCGGCCTGATAATAGAGGGGCGGAATGGATCTCAGCCCGGCATAGGCGAGCAACGCCACGAGCGGGGTCCAGTGCCAGACGTCCATGAGCACGATCGTGATCCAGGCGGCGAGCGGATCCTGCGTGTAGTTGTAGTTGATGCCGAGCGCATTCACCGCGACGCCGAACAGTCCGATCTCGGAGCGCGCGAATATCTGCCAGATCATGCCGACGACGTTGTAGGGAATGAGCAGCGGCAGCCCGAGCGAGACGATGGCGAGCGACGACTGCCATCCACGCTTCGGCATCAGAAGCGCGATGCCGACGCCGAGCGGCAGCTCGATCGCAATGACGATGGCGGAGAAGAGCAGCTGCCGCCAAAGCGCGCCGCGAATGTTCTCGTCCCCGATAACGTCGCGGAACCATTCCGTGCCGACGAAGTAGCGCTGACCCGGCCCGAAGATATCCTGCAGCGAATAGTTCACGACCGTCATCAGCGGAATGATCGCGGAGAAGGCGACGAGCAGCAGGACCGGCAGCACCAGGAACCAGGCGCGGTTGTTCTCGATCCTATTCACCGAGCGCCCCCACCAGCCGGTCGTCCGCATAGATCAGCGCGTTCGCCGGCGGCAGCATCACGCCCGTGTCGTCGCTCGGCACCGCCTCATCGTCGCGCAGCCGCGCCTTGATGCGCGTACCTCCCATCATCACGTCGACGATGCGATAGGTCCCGAGGTTCTCCACGTCGACGACCTTCCCCGCCAGCGCTCCACGAGCGCTGTGCAGGCAGAACTGCACGGCGTTGGGACGGATGCCGATCTTCAGCGCGGCCGCGTCGGGCAGTGTTGCAAGCAGCCGCTCCGGAGCCGCAAGCCTGCCGCCGTCGAAGGCGAAGCCGCCATCGGCGAGCGTGCAGTCGATGAAGTTCATGCCCGGAGAGCCGATGAAATAGCCGACGAATGTGTGCGCCGGCTGCTCGAAGAGAGCCTCCGGCGTTCCGGACTGCACGATCTCGCCCTGGCTCATCACAATCACCTCGTCGGCGAAGGTCAGCGCCTCGTTCTGGTCGTGGGTCACGTAGATCAGCGTCAGCTTCAGCTCGTAGTGGATCTGCTTCAGCTTGCGCCGCAGCTCGAACTTCGCCTGCGGGTCGATCATGGTCAGCGGCTCGTCGAACAGGATCGCCGCGACATCGGTGCGCACCAGGCCCCGTCCGAGCGCGATCTTCTGTTTGTCCGCGGCGCTCAGGCCGGAGGCACGACGATCGAGCAGGTGCCCCAGCTCCAGCAGCTCCGCGATCGCTTCCACGCGCCGCGCAGCCTTGGCAGCCGGCACCCGCCGGGTGCGCAGCGGGAAGGCGAGATTCTCGCGCACCGTCATCGTGTCGTAGAGCACCGGGAACTGGAACACCTGCGCGATGTTGCGCTGCTCCGTCCTGAGCGTGGTCACGTCGCGCCCGCCGAAAAGAATGCGCCCCTCGGTGGGGATGACGAGACCGGAGATGACATTGAGCAGGGTCGTCTTCCCGCAGCCGGACGGCCCGAGAAGCGCATAAGCCCCGCCGTCCCTCCAGACCTGGTCGATGCGCCGCAACGCCCAGGGCGACGTCGGTCCTGGATACGGCAAATAGGTGTGGCGGACGGAGTCGAGGCGGATGTCGGCCATCAGTGCAGCCCCGCCCGATCGTCGGGCACGGCTGCCAGCGCGCCTTCCGAAGAGAACAGAAACAGCCGGTTCGGATCGAAGGTGATGTGGACCTGCCGCCCGGGCGCCGTTGGATGGATCCCGTCCGCGTGAATGATCCAGTCGTCGTTGCCGACCTGCACGTGGATGAAGGTCTCCGATCCGTTGACCTCGGCAAGACTGACCGTGCCGCTGAGCAGGCCGTTCTCCGCCGTCGGCGCGAGGTGCGAAGGCCGCACGCCGATCGTGCACGAGCCGGGGCGCACATCACGGAAATGAGCCGGCAGCGGTATGGTCAGCGTGCCGATCGACAGCTTGCCGTCGCCGATCTCCGCCGCCATCGCGTTCATCGGCGGATCGGAGCAGATCTGCGCCACACGGACGGATCGCGGACGCGCGAACACCTCCGCCGCCGGTCCCACCTGCAGCACCCGCCCCTCGTCCATGACGATCGTTTCGCCGCCGAGCTGCAGCGATTCGACCGGCTCGGTCGTCGCGTAGACGACCGTCGTGCCGCTCTCGCGGAACATGGTGCGCAGCTCCTCGCGAAGCTCCTCGCGCAGCTTGTAGTCCAGATTGACCAGCGGCTCGTCGAGCAGCAGCAGAGAGGCACGCTTCACCAGAGCCCGGGCGATCGCGACGCGTTGCTGCTGCCCCCCGGAGAGATCGCCGGGCAAACGGTCCAGCAGGTGTTCGATGCGCAGCATGGTGGCCGTGCGGCGCACGCGCGCCTCGATCTCCTCTCGATTCACGCCGGCGCGCCTCAGAGGAGCGGCGATGTTCTCGTGAACAGTGAAGAGTGGATAGTTGACGAACTGCTCGTAGACGAACGCGACGTTGCGCCGGTTGACGGCGATATGCCGTGTGTCGCGGCCGTCTGCCATGATGCGGCCGCTGCTCAGCTTCTCAAGGCCAGCGAGCAGCCTGAGAAGACTGGTCTTGCCGGCGCCGGTCGGCCCTATGACGACATTCGGCCGGCCGCCATCGACGCGTAGGTCGATGTCGGCAAGATGCATCTCGCTGCCTTCGTATTTGGAGACAGCTTCGAGCGTGATGCTCATGCCGCCTCCGCGCGCGGCGCAACCGCCATGCGCGACACGCTCTCGCAGTAGCGGTCGTATTTGCGGCGCAGCCTCGCGACCCGCGCTTCACGCGGCGTGAAGCGACGCGCGACGCGCGTCATCGATTCGACGACGTCTTCGAGCGCCCGGCTTTCGTCAAGCGCAGCGGCGGCGCACATGGCCGTGCCCAGCGCTCCGCTCTCGCCGCACTCGCAGACCTCGATGGGCAGCTCAAGCACATCGGCAAATATCTGCGCCCACACATCGCTGCGCGAGGCGCCGCCGGTCAATCGGATCGTGGTGGGGTGCGCCGCGTCGGGACCGGTGAGAAGCGGCTCGATATCGTATTTATGCGAGAACGCGATGCATTCGTAGATCGCGTACATGATGTCGCCGAGGTCATGCGCGGCGGAGAGGCCCTCCAGCCCCGCCGGGGCACCGTTCGGCCCGCCGAACACGAAGGGGAAGAAGAGGATGTCGTTCTCGCGCTCCTGCGCTTCCCCGACCAGCTCGTTGCAGACGTTGTAGATGGTGCGGCCTTCGGCTGCGGCCTGCTCCACCTCCGCCCGAAGGATCGACTTGCAGAACCATTCAAGGCTCGACGCGGAGGTAGCTGAGCCTTCCGTCGCCATGTAGTGGCCGCCGGTCGGATAGGCCGCCTGCAGGAAAGGCAGTCGGCTGACGCGCGGCTCGTCGTGCAGAGTGGAGTTGATGCTGAACGTGCCTGCCACGACGCTGAGCTGATCCGGCCGCGCGACACCGGTCGCAAGCGCCGAGCCCATGACGTCTGCGAGACCGCGCGCGACGGGCGTTCCTTCAAGCAGCCCGGTCTGACGCGCGGTAGCGGCCGACACGGTGCCGACGATTTCCTCCGAACGACCGATCGGCACCAGCTTGCCGCCCCAATGCGCTATGCCCAGCTCGGACAGCACGTCCTTGGCATAGTCGCCGCGGCGCACGTCGAGTACGCCCGCGATGCCGGCATCCGTCAGGTCGGTGGAAACGTCGCCACACAGGCGCAGGCGCAGGAAGTCCTTGCACGACAGGATCGCATGCGTGCGCTCGACTGTCCCCGGCTCGTTCTCGTCGATCCAGCCGAGCAGCGGCGGCGCCTGGCCCGGCCACATGCGCTGCTGCACGCGCGCGCCGATCGGTCCGAGCAGGTTCGCAAGACCCCAGCGCTCGATCACGCCGAGCGCGCGGCTGTCGGTCGACATGATGCCCGGTCTCACGGGCTCTCCCTCGGCGTCGACGAGATAGAGCCCCGCGCCGTAACCGGAGACGGAGACGGCGCTTATCTCCGATGGCTCGGTGCTCGTGCGCTCGAGCAAGACCCGTACCGCGTCACAGGCATGACCCCAGAACGCCGACGCGTCACGCTCGTTTTGTCCCGGACCTGGAAAGTCTACGACGCTGCGACGCCTCTCGCTGCCGCGCTCGTTGCCCGCAAGATCAAAGAGCGATGCCTTGGTCATCGTATTCCCGGCATCGATCCCGAGCAGATAGCTGCTCATGGCATCCCTCCCGACACTCACCCCCTCGCAAGCGCCGAACTTATTATTATAAGCTCAGGACTATATCGGCCCGGTCAAGGCTGTCAACCAGCGACAATCGATTTCTTTTATATCTTGTAACATCATGAGAAAAATAGGAAATTAGTTTTCTTGAGCGTGGAAATGGTGGGTGGAAACACTCGCGAACTTGTAGCTATAAGTTGCTCACGCTAACACTATCGTGAGGCGCGCGAAGCGTGGCTGCGCATAAGCGCCTGAGGGCGAGGAATGCAGACCAGAGAGCAAGTGATTCAGCGCCTCAAGGCGCGCGCCGAGACCGATGTCCTCATCATAGGCGGAGGCATAAACGGCGTCGGCCTGTACCGCGATCTTGCAGCCCAGGGTGTAGTCCCAGTCCTGGTCGAGCGTGGCGATTTTTGCTCCGGCACGAGCTCCGCGCCATCCCGGCTCGCACATGGCGGCCTGCGCTACCTGGAGACCGGCGAGTTCGGCCTGGTCCGCGAATCCGTGGCGGAGCGCGACACGATGATGCGCAACGCCCCGCACCTGGTGAAGCCGCTCAAGTGCTGGATTCCGCTGAGCGGCACGTTCCGCGGGTTACCTCGGGCGGCGCAGCGCTTCCTCGGGCTTCAGCTGCCGCCGGGGCCAAAAGGGGCGCTGCTGATCCGCGCGGGCCTGACGATGTACGACCGGTTCGCGGGGTCCAGCCGCGTCATGCCGCGCCATCGCATGGTCTCCCGGTCGGAAGTGCATCTGCACATGCCCGACCTGGCCCCCTCGGTGGAGGCCGCGGCAGAATATTACGACGCGCGCATCACTAGCCCCGAGCGCTTCGTGGTGGAGCTCGTCGCGGATGCCGAACGCGACCAGGCCGACGCCGTCGCGATCCCCTACCTTTCGGTCGAGGGGTGCGAGTCGGGCTGCATTGTTCTGAAGGACATGCTGAGCGGCGAGAGCCACGCCATTTCGGCCCGGGTCATCGTCAACACGGGCGGCGCCTGGGTGGACACCGTAGACGCGTCTCTCGGGATTGACGAGCGGCTGACCGGCGGCACCAAAGGCTCCCATCTCGTCCTGCGCAGCGCCGCGCTCGCCGCGCAGCTGGCGGACCGGATGCTCTATTTCGAGACCAGCGACTACCGCGCATGCCTTGCCTACCGGCTCCGCGCCGACCTGGTGCTACTCGGCACGACCGACATCCGCACCGACGACCCCGACGACCGCATCTGCTCGGCGGAGGAGATCGGCTATCTTCTCAAGGAGCTCGCCCGTATCATGCCCGGCATGTCCTTGCGCCGGGAGGACGTCGTGCTCACCTTTGCAGGCGTCCGGCCACTACCGCGCTCCGACGCGGAAGCGACCGGCTCGATCAGCCGCGACCATTACCTGAAGCATTTCCCGCCAACCGCCGAGCGGCCCTTCGCTCTGATCACGCTGGTCGGAGGCAAGTGGACCACCTACCGCGCCTGCGCGGAGCAGATGGCCGATGCGGTCCTCAGCACGCTCGGAGAGCCGCGCCGCATGTCGACCGCGCGGCTGCCGGTCGGGGGCGGGCGCGACTGGCCGGACACGGCCGATCCCGTCGCGTCGCTCGCGGATGATCTCGCGCGGCACTGCAAGCTGCCGCGGGAGCGGGCACTCACCCTCGCCGAGCGCTACGGCACGCGCGCATCCGAGATCGCCGCCGAAGCGACCGGCGACAAGCCCCTCGCCTCGCTGCCGACCTATGGCCACGCGGAGATCGCATTCATCGTGCGTCAAGAGCGCGTGACGCGGCTCGCGGATCTCGTCCTGCGCCGCACGCTCATCGCTTTCGACGGCCTTGCGACCGGCGAAACACTGCGAGAGCTCGCCGACATATGCGCCGAGGCTCTCGCTTGGTCGGCGGCGCGCTGCGCAAGCGAGATCCGCGCCGCCGAAGAGCTTCTGGAACGGGAGTACCATGCCACGCTGGGCGTTTCGCTCCTTCGGGCCACCGGGTAGCGCGACATGGGCGGCCAGGTACCAACTGACTCAGGCGACACGGGATGGCGGACAGCCCCTTTGGTCGCAGGTGAAATCGCAGATCATCGCAATGATCCGCGATAACGGGCTCGGCCAGCACGCGCGGCTGCCGTCGGAGAGCGAGCTGTGTGCGCTGTTCGGCGTCTCGCGTACCGTCGTGCGCGAAGCCATGTCCCAGCTCGTTTACGAGCACGTCGTGTACAAGATCCAGGGCAAGGGCGCGTTCGTTGCCGGCTGGCGGGACGAGCAGGACTTCGTCGGCTCCACGGTCGGCTTCAGCGGCGAGCTGATCGGTCGCCAGAAGCTCGTGACGCGCCGCGTGCTCGTGAATCGGATCGCACAGCCGTCGGAGAATGTCCGCAGGCTGCTGGGCCTCGGCAAGGATCCCGATGGCCGCGTCATCGAGATATCCCGCGTCCTCAGCGTCGAAGGCGTGCCGCGCATCCTGGTGAACACGTCGATTCCGTACAAACTGGCCCCCGGCCTTGAGCAGGCGCCGCTCAGCAATCGCTCGCTCTACGACACCTTGCAGCGCCGCTACGGCTTCGTGTTCCGCCGCGCCGACCGCTGGATCGAATCAGTGGCTGCATCCGACGAGCAGGCCGCGCTGCTCGATGTCCATCCGCGAACCCCGTTGCTGGCCATCGAGTCATGCTCCTACTCCGACAGCGCCGAGCCGATCGAGCACTATGACGCGCTCTACCGCACCGACGAGGCGCGCCTTCACATCAAGGTGGGTTGAAGCTTTACGCTCGGGGCACGTGGCGCCTTACGCGTCGAACCTAAAATCCTGCAGCGTCTCGACAAGCGCCGACAGGAAACGCGCGGCGTAGGCGCCGTCGACGGCGCGGTGGTCGGCCGACACGCTGAGGCTCAGGATGTCGCGGCCGAAGAGCCCGCCCTTGTGCTCGCGCAGCTCGCGGGCGACCGGACCGACGCCGAGGATCGCTGCCTCCGGCGGATTGATGATCGGCTGCACGTCCACGCCGTACATCCCGAGATTGGAGATGGAGAAAGTGCCGACGGCCGTCGACTTCATGACGCCGCGCCGCGCCGCCGCAGCATAGTCGCGCACCTGAGCGGCGATCTCCTCCACCGATTTCTTGTCGGCATCGGCGACAACCGGAACCATCAGCCCATGTTCGAGCGCCACGGCGACGCCGACATTGATCGCCCGGCGAACCACCATGCGGTCGTCGGAGACGTGCGCGTTCATGTGCGGGAACTCCAGCAGACTGAGCGCCGCCACCTTGATGAGCACGTCGTTCAGCGAGATCTTCGTGCCGGCGATCTCCGCGGCCGCGCGGCGGCGCGTCTGCAGATCACTGACGTCCGCCGTGGCGCGCAGGTAGAAGTGCGGGATCGTACGCTTCGACAGGCTGAGCCGCTGCGCCACGGCGAGGCGCATGCGGTCGAAGACGATCTCGCGGTCGTCATCCCCAAGCGGTGATGGCGCGATCTCGCGGGCCGGCTCGGGTGCGCGCGCAAGCGCCGGCTCCGGTGCGGGTGTTGGTGCGGGCGCCTTTGCATCCATGCTCTGCGCCACCGGAAGCGCAGACGCAGCGGCGGCTTCGACGTCGCGCTTGACGATGATGCCGCGCGGGCCGGAGCCGGCGATCGCCGCAAGGTCCACCTTGAGCTGACCGGCAAGACGCCGGGCGAGTGGCGAGGCACGCAGCCTTCCCGGCCTGCCGTTGACAGGCGTGTCGCGCTCAATGGGCGCGGAAGCTGCAGCCGACGCGGTGGCCTGCCCCGCGGCTGCGCCATTCGCGCTGGCGGGCTTCGCCCCCGCGGTCTCCCCCGGCGCGCCGACGAGCAGGATCGGCTCAAGGACGGTCGCGTCGTCGCCCTCAGCGTAGAGGAGTTCAAGCACGATGCCTTCCTCGAAGGCCTCAACCTCGAACGACGCCTTCTCCGATTCCACCACGGCGACGATGTCGCCCTTCTTCACCTTGTCGCCCTGGCCGACCTTCCATTCGACCAGCTTCCCGGTCGTCAGATCCTGCCCGACCTGCGGCATCAATATGGGCTGCGGCATCCTCAGGCTCCTGACGCTCAGGCCGCGAAGGGCGCTCGGGCGGCGCGCACTCGGGCAACAAAATCGACGGTGCGCCGCGTGGCAGCGGCGAACTCGGCGGCGGTGGCGACGAACGCGCCGAAGCGGGCGAACTCCTCCGGCCTCAGGCCGTCGAACTCGTAGGCCTGGCGGAAATAGGGGATCGACAGCAGCGTCTCGAGCGTCCCACGCGGCACCTCCTCGTCGATGGCACTGGGATCGAAGGGCGCCATCCGATCCTGAACGCGCATGAGCTGCGCGATGTAGCCAGGCGGACAGGTGTAGACGAAGTCGCCGCCGGCCAGCTTCTCGATGTGCCAGCTTGAGGCTGTTCCGTCCGGATGCTCCACGACGCGCATCGAGCATTGCAGCATCTTGCTCGGATGGCCGATGGCGTGCAGATGCTGATAGGCGCGCTTCATGACCGCGGTCTCAGCCCACAGGATGTCTTCCGGCGAAAGCATGATGCCGCGCGCCTCGGCCTGCACCTTGAGGTCGCCGAGATTGCCGAGGCGGGAGGACATGTGCGTGATGACCGAACGCCAGTGCGAGAGGTCGACGCCGTCGGCACGGGCGCGTCTGAGCCCACGTGCCACGGCGTCCGCGCACGCGATGTATTGCGACACGGTGAAGGAGGTGGTGTTGTTGGTCGATATGCCGCGCGCCGTCAGTTCCTCGATGGCGGCGTAGCCCTCCTTCGAGCCCGGCAGCTTGACCATGATGTTCGGCGCGAGCGCCGCGATCTCAAGTCCCTGCCGCAGCATGCGCTCGCCGTCGGAGACGAAGCGCGGATCGACCTGGCCCGACAGGAACCCGTAGCGGCCGCCGCTCGCATGGAAAACAGGAAGCACGCATTCCGCCCCGCGGCGCACGATGTCGAGATAGGTGTGCCAGTAGAGCGCCTCGTCCGGGAGACGGGGATCCTGCCTCTCGATCTCGCGGATGCGATCGCTCCAGAAATCGGGCTCTCCCTGCAGCGCCTGCAGGCTGAGCGGCGGGTTCGTGGTGACGCCGCGAAAGCCCATGCGGCCGTCGCGGCTCACAATGTCCTTGTCGAACAGGCGGCGAAGCTGCTCCGACCAGTCCGCACGCTTCTGCGGCGGCGCCTCGTCGATCATCGACGCCGCCCAGCCCGCGTAGATCAGAGGTGAGGAATCCCACCAGATCTCGCAGTCCGGATTCGTTGCTGCCAATGTCTCGAGAATATGCGCGCTCATGATTTAACTCCGTCGACGCGTTCTCAGTGCGTCAGGTGCAGCACGCGCTTTGCTGCCGCGACGATGTCGGGCATCTGCGGTACGCTCGCCTGCTCAAGCGCCAGATTGAACGGGATGGGCGTATTGAGCCCGGCCACGATCACCACCGGCGCGTCGAGATCGAAGAACGCCTCCTCCTGGATGATGGAGGCGATGTCGGAAGCCACGCCGCCGCGCCGCACGGCCTCCTGCACGATAACGACGCGCCCTGTCTTCGCGGCAGAGGAGAGGATCGTCGCGGTATCGAGCGGCACCAGCGTGCGCGGGTCGATGACTTCCGCGGAGATGCCCTCGCCGGCTAGCATCTCGGCCGCCTCCAGCGTGCGCGGCACCATGTTCGACCAGGCGATCAGAGTGACGTCGCTACCTGCGCGACGGATCTCCGCCTGCCCGAAGGGAATGACGTATTCCTCCTCCGGCACCTCGCCTTTGATCATGTAGAGATGCTTGTGCTCCAGGAACATCACCGGGTCGTCCTGGCGAAGCGCATGTTTCAGGAGCCCCTTGGCGTCGCGCGGCGTCGACGGCATGACGACGCGCAATCCCGGCACGTGATAGAAGAGACCTTCCAGGCTCTGTGAATGCTGCGCTGCCACGCCGCCGCCGGTGCCGCCCTGCGTTCTGAGCACGAAGGGCACGGTCCCCTTGCCGCCGGTCATCAACCGGAACTTCGCCGCCTGATTGACGATCTGGTCCATGCCCAGCATGGAGAAGTCGACATAGAGAATTTCCACAATCGGCCGGCCGCCGGCGATAGCCGCGCCCACGCCCGCACCGATCATGCTGGCCTCGGAGATCGGCGTGTCGCGCACGCGCATCTTCCCGTATTTGGCCAGCAGACCTTCCGTCACCTTGTAGGAGCCGCCGCGCTCGGCGATGCCTTCGCCGATGATGAAGACGCGCGGGTCGCGCGCCATCTCCTCGTCGATGGCCTCCCGCAACGCATCGCGGTACATGATCTCGCGCACAGCCACGCCTTCCTCCCGGACCGTCTTCAGTATTCGGCGACGAACGCGCGGAACTCGTCCGGCGTGACCTCATCGGCCTGCTTGGCTTGTTCCACGGCCCGCTCGAACTCGGCTTCGATATCCTGCTCGATCTGCGTGATCTCCGCGTCGCTTGCGCCGCCGATCTCGGAGAAATAGCGCCGCGCCCGATCGACCGGATCGCGCGCCTTGTAGAAGGCGAGCCGCTCCTCCGGCATGTATTTGCCGGGGTCGTTCACGTGATGGCCGGAATGGCGGTAGGTGCGCGCTTCGATGCAGATCGGGCCCTTGCCCTGCCGGCATTTCTCCACCGCCTCACGCGATAGCTCGTAGACCGCCAGCGGGTCGTTGCCGTCAACCTGATGGCTCTCCACGCCAATCGCCGCCGCGCGCTTGTAGAGGTCGGTCTCGCGCGTCGATTCCTCGATCCGGGTCGACACCGCGTACTGGTTGTTCTCAATGACCAGCACGAAGGCGAGGTCCCAGATCGCCGCCAGGTTCAGCGCCTCCAGGAAGGTGCCGTTGTTGGTCGCGCCGTCGGTGGTGAAGGTCACCGTGACCGCGTCGCTGCCGTTGACCTGGTTGGCGAGCGCCGCGCCGACGCCGAGCGGCGTTCCAGCGCCGACGATGCCATTGGCACCGAGATTGCCGACGGTGATGTCGGCAATGTGCATGGAGCCGCCAAAGCCTTTGCAGTAGCCCGTCTTCTTCTGCAGCAGCTCCGCGACCATCTTGCCGACATCGGCGCCGCGGGCGATGCAATGACCATGGCCGCGGTGGGTCGAGGCGATGAAATCGCGCGCGTCGAGAGCCGCGCAGACGCCGGATGCGATGCCCTCTTGTCCGAGATAGGGGTGGAAGTAGCCGCGGATCAGACCCTGACGGTAGAGCTTGATGCCGTTCGTCTCGAACGTGCGGATCTTGTACGCGTTCGTGAAGAGAGTTGCCAGGATCTCCCGCGGCGGCGCATTCGGAACATCCGTCGCCTTTTCGGCCGTGGCTGCCATCTCTCTCCTCCCCTCCGGACGATCAAGCGCCCCGCTTAGAAAATTTCCGCCAACGCCATAGCGATGGCTGCGCAAAGTGTCTACAAAAATATTCGCCACGGAGATTGATCTATCTATTCAGTATGTATTACAGCGTTTTATAGAAAATCAGCTCCCTCGTTAGCCTGAGAGACTTGAGAGTGATTCGCCCCGTTGCAAAATTTCTGCCAAGCGCGACCTCGGGCGACGCAAGCGGCGCCGCTGGCCGATGCGGGCCCCTCACGGCGCGAAAGCAGCCATCTCCAATCGGGGCGGGCTACGCATGAACGCGACCGTCTTCGACCTGGACGGCACGCTCGTGCGGAGCGCGGCCTCCCTGAATGCGGTCGTCAACCGCACACTGGCGCAAGCGGGTCTGTCCGCATTGCCGCTGGAGCAGACCACGCCCTTCATCGGCCATGGGATCGAGCCCTACGTCGCGCGTTGCTTCGCGGCTGCCGGACGGACGCTATCGGGATCGTCGCTCGATGATGCCGTGTGCGAATTCAGCGCCATCTATGCCGAGCGCCCCGCCGACGGAGCGACGCTCTACGATCATGTCGAGGCGTCGCTCGTCGCGCTGGCAGACGCCGGGGAAGCGCTCGCGGTCTGCACCAACAAGGCGGAGGCGCTAGCGCGCGCGGTCATCGCCGCTCTCGGTCTGGCGCCTCTGATGACCGTGCTGATCGGCGGCGACACGCTTCCGCTCCGGAAGCCGGACGCCGGCGTGCTCGTCGCCTGCGCGGAGCGGCTCGGCGTCGATCTCGACTCACTGATCTTCGTCGGCGACAGCGAGGTCGACGGAGCCACCGCCGCAGCGGCCGGCGTGCCGTTCTTCCTCTTCTCGGGCGGCTACCGCAGCGAGCCCGTGTCCGCCATTCCGCACACCGTCCTCTTCGACGACTTCGCCGCGCTTGCCGGCCTGGTGAGCGACCACCGCGCCGGTCGCGCTACAGCGCCAGCCGATATCGCCGTTCAAGCATAGAAAGGTCAGGCCATGCCGCTCGTATCAATGGGACCCATGTTGCGCCGCGCACGCGCCGAGCGCTACGGCGTCGCCGCTTTCAACATGATCGACTACAACAGCGTGCGATCGATCGTCGAAAGCGCCGCAGAGCTCAAGGCGCCGGTGATCGTGCAGGTCTCCGTCAAGACCATCAGGCACTGGGGCTATCGCCCCATCGCGCAATGGGTCGAGAGCCTCGCCTCCGACGCGGACGTGCCGGTCGCGCTTCACCTCGACCATTGCAACGATCTCGATGTGATCCGTCGCTGCATCGACACCGGCTGGACCTCGGTCATGTTCGACGGCTCGTCCCTGCCTTTCGCGCAGAACCTGGAGGCGACGCAGCGCGCCTATGACGTCGCAAACGCCGCGGGCGTCGGGCTGGAGGCGGAGCTCGGCGCCATCGGCGGCGTCGAGGACGACAAGTTCGTTGCCGAGGACGAAGCGATCCTCGCCAACTTCGACGAATGCCTGGCGTTCGCCCGCGCCTTTCCGAAGCTTGCTGTGTTCGCGCCGGCGATCGGCACGGCGCACGGCTTCTACAAGGGTACGCCGAAGATCGCCTACGCGCTCCTCGACCGCATCACCGCAGAGGTCGAAATCCCTATTGCACTGCACGGCGGGACCGGGCTTTCCGGAGAGCAGTTCCACCGCTGCATCGCCTCCGGCTGCGCCAAGGTCAACATCTCCACCATGCACAAGCGCGACTTCATCGAAGGCTTCATTGGCCTGCGCGAGCGCGAGCCGAAGCAGGCGGAGCCGATCCCCTTCATCGCCGCGCAGCACGCAGCCATGAAGGCCGGCGTCGTGGAAATGATCGAGACCTTCGGCTCCGCCGGGAGGGCGCCGGAATGCCTGGCGGCATAAGTGAAGAGGCGCCCATTGAGGCGCTGATCTTCGACTGTGACGGCGTGCTCGTCGATACGGAGCGCGACGGCCATCGGGTCGCGTTCAACGAGGCATTCGCCGCAGAGGGCCTGCCTGTAACATGGTCGGTTGAGCGCTACGGCGAGCTTCTGAAGACCGCGGGCGGCAAGGAGCGCATGGCCCGCCATTTCGACGAGACCGGATGGCCGGTCGCCGAGGCGGAACGCCCTGCCCTGATCCAGAACCTGCACCGGAAGAAGACCGATATCTTCATGACGCTGGTGAAGAGCGGCAAGCTCCCGCTTCGCCCCGGCGTCGCGCGCATCACCGACGAGGCGATCGCGGCGGGCATCAAGATCGCCGTTTGCTCGACATCGAACGAGCGGGCGGTGCAGGCGATCGTCGACGTCATGCTGGGCGCGGAGCGGTCGCGCCATATGCAGGTCTTTGCCGGCGACGTCGTGCCGAGGAAGAAGCCCGACCCGGCGATCTATCGTCTTGCCAGCGGCACACTTGGCACGGCGCCCGCGCGCTGCCTCGTGATCGAAGACAGCAACAACGGCTTGTGCGCAGCGCTTTCGGCCGGCATGCGCTGCCTCGTTACGGTCTCCTCCTACACCGCAGATGAGGATTTCGCCGGCGCCGAACGGGTCGTGCCGGAGCTTGGCGACGGCCAGGCCGCCCAAGTCAGGCTCAGCCAGTTCCTGTGAGCCGGCCTAAAGAACCTCCATGCAAATGATCGCCTGCGATCGGCTCAAGGAGCGCCGCAGGCGGTGAGGGCCACCGCTCGCGGGCGGTCCGCCTCGTACGGGTCCAGCCGAGCCTGATCTTGCTTCATTGACGGAAGCATCTGCGTACGATATGTGAGAACGTTCTCATGTAGGATTTTCATGCCTCGCAGAGAATTTGGGGACATCGCCGTCGTCGGTCTCGGCGCCATGGGCTCGTGCGCAGCTTGGCGTCTGGCCGCGCGAGGCATGAACGTCATCGGGTTGGAGCAATTCTCGCCTGGCCACGTCCTGGGTTCCTCGCACGGCAAAACTCGTGTCTTCCGGGTGGCCTGTCTCGAGCACCCGAATCTTGTGCCGATTGCGCGGCGCTCGCGCGACTTGTGGCAGGAGTTGCAGGAGCGGTCGGCGACGCCGGTAATCCGCCAGGCCGGTGCGGTCATGATCGGCCCCCGCGACAGCGACGTCATTGAGGGGACGCTGGCGGCGGCGCATGCCCACGATCTTCCCATCGTCGAGCTGTCGCGCTCCGAGACCGAGAGGCGGTTTCCGCAACATGCGGGTCTCGCAGCCGACCATGTTGCAGTGTGGGACCCGGAAGCGGGAGTGGTGCATCCAGAGGCCGGAATCCGGGCCGCGGTGCAAGCCGCGCGCGGCGCCGGGGCGACGATCTACGAGAACACGAAAGTCACCGACATCGCACTCGAAGCCGACGGCGTGGTGCTGGAGACGGCCACTCGCGCGTTCCGCGTGAAGCAGGTGGTGGTGACGACCGGCGCATGGCTGAACAAGCTGGTGCCGGAGATGCCGATCAAACCGCTGCGGACCCCGATGATGTGGTTCCGCGCGAAGCCGGGCAACGAGGAGTCCTTCGCGCTGACGCGCTTTCCGACCTTCATCCGCGCGGTAGACCACCAGAACTGGATCTGGGGCCACGGCCACGGCGAAGGGTTTGGGGTCAAGGTGGGGCCGGATCGCGACCCGAATTTTCGTGAGACCGATCCCGACGCGATCGACAGGGGCATCAGTGCCGCGGACTGGGAGCTCGTTTCGAGCCTTATCGAGCGCGCCCTGCCCGGTCTGGAGCCGGTGCCGGAAGTGACCACCACCTGCATGGTGACGCATTCGCCGGACGGGCAGTTCGAGATTGGCCGGCCGCACGGCGATCATCGTCTCATCGTCGGCGGTGGCTGCAGTGGCCATGCCTTCAAACATGCGAGCGGGATCGGCGAGATCATCGCTCAGATCGCGTGCGGCGAGGAGCCGCTGGTGAACCTCGACTTCGTCGATCCCAACCGTTTCCTGTAAGGAGCCGGCGTGGGCCGACGTTGCAGCAGAGCGTGCCGGAACGGTGGGCCGTTCGGCGCGAGTGGTGAGAAAAGGCGATCTATCAAGAAGGGAGACGGATATGCGTTGGATTGGCTTCTTTACGAGAACCGTGCCGGCGGTTGCGCTGATGACACTCGGCCTGTTCCAGGGTGCCGCGCAGGCACAGGATAATCCTTATAACCTGATCGATCCGTCGATGATCCAGGTCGGCACCATGGGCGACGCCAAACCCTATGTCTTCACCGACGAGAATGGGAACTTCACGGGCTTCGACGCCGAGCTGTTCCGCGACGTGGCAAAGCGGATGGGCTTCGATGAGGATCACGTGATCTTCACCGGTCAGGATTTTGCGGCCCTCATGCCCTCGGTCGCCAATGGCCGCTTCGACGTGGCGGCGGCCGCGATCGGCACGACCGACAAGCGCAAGGAGACCATCGATTTCTCCAACGGCTACCTTGCTGGCTATCTGTCGATCGTCTCGGCCGATCCGGCCCTTACCTCCGATGAGAGCACCGCGGGAAAGCGGATCGGGGTCATCCAGGGCACGCTACAAGAGATCTATGCCGAGAAGCACTTCACGGCCGCCGACATCGTAAAGTTCCCCGACAACAACTCGGCGATCTCGGCTCTCAACAACGAAACCATCGACGGGCATTTCACCGACTACGAGACAGCCAAGCAGTACGTCGAGCGCTACCCGTCGATCCAGATCACGATGAACGTTCCTTCGTTCGACGCGCCGGCCGGCTTCGTTGTAAAGAAAGGCAACGACGCGCTCCGCGAGGCCTTGAACAAGGCGCTCGCCGAAGCCATGCAGGACGGGACCTGGAAGCGTCTGCACGAGAAGTGGTTCCCCGGCACGCCCATGCCGGCGGAATACCTGCCGAAGAGCTGAGCCTTCGGGCCGCCTCATCGGCGAGGTGAGCCGTTGAGCGTTACTGGCCGCGGGCCCGTCGACACGGTCTCGCGGCCACGTCTTTGAGGCGAGGGTATCCTGATGGATTGGTTCGAAAACCTCAGCCGCACCTTTCTCGACTGGCAGGCGATGGTCGCGATCCTGCCGAACATGATCGCGGTAGGCCTGAAGAACACGCTGATTCTCGCCTCTGCTTCGACGGTGCTCGGGGTCGTGATCGGGATGGTGCTCGCTGTCATGGGCATCTCGGAGAATCTCTTCCTACGGCTTTGGGCCCGCGTTTACACCGACATCTTCCGCGGACTGCCCGCGATCGTGACGATCCTTCTGGTTGGGCAGGGTTTCGCCAGGCTGGGGCGCGAGCTGTTCGGCCCCTCCCCCTACCCGCTCGGTATCCTGGCGCTCAGCCTCATCGCCGGCGCCTATATCGGCGAGATATTCCGCTCCGGGATCCAGAGCGTCGAACGCGGGCAGCTTGAGGCAACGCGAACGCTCGGGATGACCTACGGTCAGGGAATGCGCCTTGTCGTCATCCCGCAAGGGATCCGCCGCGTGCTGCCCGCGCTGGTCAATCAGTTCATCGGCAACGTCAAGGATTCCAGCCTCGTTTATTTCCTGGGCCTGCTCGCCTCGGAGCGTGAGCTGTTCCGTGTCGGGCAGGATCAGGCTGTGCTGACGGGCAATCTCTCGCCTCTGCTGCTGGCCGGAATCTTCTATCTTATCATCACAGTCCCGCTGACTCATCTGGTCAACCACATCGACCAGAGGCTGCGCGTCGGAAAGCGCATCGTCCGGCCAGCGACGGCCGCAATCGAGGAAGTCCCGGCCGCCGAAACTTCCGCCGCCTTCGTCTCGAAAGAACTACGTCGCTACCGTGGCGGCAGTATCGAAGTGAAGAACCTGACGATGGCGTATGGCGACGTCACGGTGCTCGACGGCGCGAGCCTCGTGGTCGCGCCCGGCACCGTCACTTGCCTCATCGGCCCCTCCGGCTCGGGCAAGTCGACCTTGCTGCGCTGTCTCAACCGGCTCGTCGACGGACGCGAAGGCGACATCCTGCTCGACGGTGAGAGCGTCTATGCGATGAAGCCCGATGCGCTGCGGCGACGTGTTGGCATGGTCTTCCAGCATTTCAACCTGTTCCCGGACCGTACGGCGCTGCGCAACATCACACTGGCGCTGCGCAAGGTGAAACACCTCCCGCGTGAAACGGCCACCCAGATCGCAACGGAGCGCCTTGCCGAAGTCGGACTGGCGGAGCACGCTCAGCAGCGTCCGGAAAGCCTTTCCGGCGGACAGCAGCAGCGCGTGGCCATCGCCCGGGCACTGGCGCTGGAGCCGGAAGTGATGCTCTTCGACGAGGTCACGAGCGCCCTCGATCCGGAACTGGTGAAGGGCATCCTGCAGCTCATGGAAGATCTCGGGGAGCGCGGCATGACCATGGTCGTCGTCACCCACGAGATGAACTTTGCGCGCCGGGTCGCCGATCAGGTCGTGTTCCTGGACAACGGCCGGATCGTCGAGGCGGGAACGCCCGAGGACATCTTCGATCGTCCGCAGAGTCCGCGCTTGCAGCGCTTCCTCTCCGACGTGCTCTGATCCGGGTGACGGCCGGTTATCCTGCCCCCGGGAGCGGCCCGACTCGCTTCAGAAAGGAAATCGTGCGCGCATGGCGCGGCGCGCCAAGCACCTCGTTCGGTGGCCCGCTCTCAACAATGGCGCCGGCATCCATGAAAATGACAGTATCGGCCACCTCGCGGGCGAAGCTCATCTCGTGGGTGACAACCACCATGGTCATTCCGTCCTCGGCCAACTGACGCATCACTCCGAGAACCTCGCCCACCAGCTCGGGGTCGAGGGCGGAGGTCGGTTCGTCGAAGAGCATGAGCTTGGGACGCATCGCCAGAGCGCGCGCTATGGCGACGCGCTGCTGCTGACCGCCGGAGAGCTTGTGCGGGTAGACGTCCGCCTTCTCGGCGAGACCGACCTTCTCAAGAAGCGCCGCTGCCTCGTCCATCGCCTTCCGCCGTGGCATCTTCTTGACCACGATCAGCGCCTCCGCGACGTTGCCGAGCGCCGTGCGGTGGGAAAACAGATTGAACGCCTGGAATACCATGCCCATCTGCTGCCGCTGCGCTGCGAGCTCGATCGGCGTCATCTCGTAGAGCGCATCGTCCCTCCACCGCAGACCGACCGGCTTGCCGTCCAGGTAGACGACTCCGAGATCGGGGACCTCCAGGCGATTCATGCAGCGTAGGAGCGTGGACTTACCCGAGCCGGAGGGGCCGACGACGCAGGTCACGTCGCCGGCCTTCACCGACATGCTGATCCCGTCCAACACTCTGTTGGCGCCGAAGCTCTTGCTGACGCGATCGACGTAGAGAAGCGGAAGAGCCTCGGTCATGCGACCTCGCGCGAGCGCCCCCATCCGAGAGCCCCCTTCCATCGGGACGGTCCCTGTAGCGGCGCATCGGCGTTGCGCCGCGCCTCCACACGGTGCTCGACGTAGTGCTCGAGCATGGTCAACAGCGTCGCCAGAAGCAGATACCACAGCGTCACCACCACAAGCAGCGGTATGGTCTCGTAGGTACGTGAGTAGATCATCTGCGCCGAATAGAGCAGGTCGGGCAGAGCCAGCACGCTGACAAGCGAGGTGAACTTCAGCATCGAGATCGTGTCGTTGCCGATCGGCGGAATGACGATGCGCAGCGCCTGAGGCAAGATGATCCGGCGCAGCGATTGCCCGCCGGTCATCCCGAGAGCCGCCGCCGCCTCTCTCTGCCCGGCGCTCACCGCCTGGATTCCCGCGCGGATCATCTCCGCCGCGTAGGCGCTCTCCGTCAGCGACAGGCCCAGGATGGCGGCGCTGAAGGGAGTGATGAGATGGTTGGTATCCCAGGCGAACAGCATCGGGCCGAACGGAACGCCGAGGCCGATGCGCGGAAAGAGCAGCGCCAGATTGTACCAGAAAATCAGCTGGACGAGCGGCGGAACGCCGCGAAAGAACCATATCCAGACCCAGCTGATACCCTGGAAGACTGGGTTGGCGGACAGGCGCATGACCGCCAGCACAATGCCGATCGAGAGACCGATCACCATCGACAGGAAGGTCAGGAGCAGCGTGCGCAACAGGCCCGCCAGAATCTCCGGATTGAACAGGTAAAACGCGACCAGGTCCCAGCGCAGGTTCTTGTTGACCGCCAGCACCAGCAAGAACAGCACGACCAGGAGCACAAGCACGGAAGCGCCGATCCAGCGTGCCGGATGGCGCAACCGGATCGGCGCTATGTCCCGCCCAATCAGCGGGCGCTCAGGCGAAGCGGCGCCGTCGTCCTCGGCCTGAAGATCGAGGCGCGACAAAGGCGGCCAGGAGTCAGGTCGGATCGGGATTGGCTTCGGTGACGAGGACCGCGTGATCGAGAACGCCCTGCTTATCCATTCCCCACTTGGCCATGATGTCGACGTAAGTGCCCTCATCGATCAGCGCCTGGAGCGCGTCCTTCAAGACAGCGCCCAGCGGATCGTCCTTGCGCACGCCGATGCCATTGTAGACGGGATTCACCGACAGCTTGGAGACGGAGAACGTGCCAGTTTGCTTGGCGAGGTAGAGAAGCTTCGCCGACCCGGCGGCGACGAGTTCGACCCGGCCGGAAGAGACTGCCAGTTCGGCGTTATTCTGCGTCGTGAACTGCTGCAGGTCGATCGGCTTGAGATCGCCGGTGCAGATCTTGGCGCTGAGGTCGGTGAGATACTGGTAGTCCCACGCGCCGGTGAGGACAGCGACGCTGTGACCGCAAAGGTCATCCAACTTCTCAATCTTGATGTCGTTGGTGGACAGGTAAGCGTATGCGGTTCCCTCCCGCCGCTGCGGGATGAAGTCCAGAGCCTTCAGCCGCTCTTCCGTCACGCCGAATGAGGAGAAACCGGCGTCGAAGCGCTTCGAGACCAGTCCCGGGATGATTGCGTCGAAGCTGGTCGGCGTCATCTTGAAATCGACACCGAGCTTCTTCGACATGGCTTTCGCCATGTCGACGCTCCAGCCCTTGAGGACGCCCTCTTCGACGAACTCGTCCGGCGGCCAATCATTGAAGACGGCAACGTTCACGCCGTTCTTCTGGTAGTCCTCCGGCAGAGCGTCGTGAAGCGACTGGTCGAAGGTTGTGTCGAAACCTTCCATCGTCACGTCTTGCGCCGCGGCAACGCCGATGCCCGCGAGCGTCCACCCGGCGAACGCCACGATAGCGGCCGTGCCAATCGCCCGGATCGAACCTGTGAACTGCATGACCGTCTCCCTTTGCTCTCAGCGATGACCCAGGGCATCACCGAGGCCGTGCGACATGCCGTGCCCGGCAAAGCGGACGCCCACCCCTTTTGACTTGCGTCAGCGCTTGTGCGAACGTTCTCACAGTTGCTGATTTACCGTCAAGAAGAAAGCGCGGGCAATGCCGGGCATTGTTGCGGTAGGTGACAACGTCGTGGACTGCTATCCCACCCTCGGCCAGATGTTTCCCGGCGGCAACTGCGTGAACGTCGCTGTCTTCGCGCATCGCTTCGGCGTCCGCACAGGTTACGTCGGCGCGGTGGGAACCGATGCCGCGGGCGACGCGATACGGACGTCGCTGCACGCCGAAGGCGTGGAGATTGACCGGTTGCGGGTGGTGGACGGCGACACGGCCTATTGCGTGATCGGCCATCGTGACGGGGAGCGCGTCTTCCTCAACTGGGATTTCGGAGTGTCGATGTTCCGTCCCGACGCGGCGGACCTCGACTATGTCAGCGGCTTCGACGTCGTGCATGTCGGGCAGTCGAGCGGCCAGGATGACGAGTTGGAGCGGCTCACCCGATCCGCCCACCTCTCCTACGACTTTTCCGCCAAGCGGGATCCGGCGCACCTCGCCGCCGTGGCGCCGCGCTGCTTTCTGGCGTCGCTGTCGGGCGGCGGCCTTTCGGACGACGAAGCGGAGCGCACGCTGCGGGAGACGCTCGACGCCGGCGCTGAATGGGTGCTCGTTACGCGTGGCCCCAATGGGGCGATGCTCGGCCATCGCGATCGGATCTACAGGAGCGAAGCGGTCGAGGCCGAGGTGGTGGATACTCTGGGAGCCGGTGACACCTTTACGGCGCGGGTACTCGTCGGTCTGCTGAGTGGCGAGGCGCCCGAGCACTTCATACCCGCCGCCGCGCAGGCTGCGGCAGAGACTTGCACAGCCTACGGCGCTTTTGGCCACGGGACGCCGCTTCGCCTTGGCGCCGGCGCGGGTCTGACGCTCGCTTCCTCAAGCTAGAGAGGGAGACTGTCCGATCGGGCCGGCTTTCCACGTGTGAGAACGTTATCATTTTCGGAGCGCTTGAAATGACGGATGGGGTTTACGTCGGCCCAAAGCCGGTTGCACCAATTCCTGACGATGTCGTGTCTTCGCAGGAGCATGCCCTCGGCCTTTGGCAGCAGATCGACCGGGCAATCGGCGGCGTCGATCGCGACATCAAGAGAATATTCCTGGTTGGCGCAGGCGGCTCCCTGCTCGGCCTGACGCCCGCGCAATACGTCATGGATCGGAACGCGGTGACGCCGTGTGTCAGCATCAATTCCGACGAGTTCTTCTATCGCGCTCCGCCGAGCATGCGCGAGGATGCGCTGGTCGTGCTCCTCTCGGGTACCGGCAAGACGATGGAAACCGTCCGTGCGGCCCGTTGGGCGCTGGAGCGCGGTGCCGCGGTATTCGCAGTGACTTTGAAGGAAGACGGGAACCTGGCGCAGACGGTACCGGGCGCGTTTGTCGCCCGCACCGGATTCGGCTCTCAGATCTTGCTGCAACTCGTCACCCTCGCCCTTCTGCGAAGGGAGGCAACGAACGTGGACGGAATGCTGGCGGCTCTGACGAAGCTGCCCACCGCCCTCCTCGCGGCGCTCGAGACGTTCGAGCAGCGAGCCGCGGCGATCGCACAGTCGATGAAGGACGTGGCCGTAACCAACGTCATCGCCTCCGGGCCGCTCTACGGCGCTGCCCATACCTTCACGATGTGCTACCTGCAGGAAATGCAGTGGATGCATGCCGCGACAATCAACGCCGACGAGTTCTTTCAGGGACCCTTCGAGGTGATCGATAAGGAGAGCAAACTCATCATCTTCCTCGGAGAGGACGAGACGCGGCCGATGACGGAGCGCGCTTGTCGCTTTCTCGACACCTATTCCGGTGAGACGTTCTATATCGACGGCCGCGAGCTGTGGCTTCCCGGCGTTGACGACGCCGACCGCGCCTACCTCCTGCCAATGGTGTTTCACGCTCTCGTGGCGCGCCTCGCCGCTTACTACGCCTCCCTGCGTGGGTATACGTTGGAAGGTCGCCGATATATGTGGAAGGTCGACTACTAGGGTCCGAGGCGACCACGCTGGAAGGGCGCACATTGGCGACGAAGCCATCCAAGCAGGTTACGATCATCGAGGTGGCGCGCCGGGCCGGCGTCAGCCCTGCCACGGCCGGCCGCGTCCTCGGTGCATACGGATATGCCAGCAATGCGATACAAAAGAAGGTCAGAGCGGCGGCCTTGGCCCTCGGCTATCGCCCCAACCGGCTGGCGCGCGGCCTTATCACCGGCAAGACTCAGACAATCGGCATGGTTGCCGGCGACATCGAGAGCCCGTTCTATGCGAGTGTGCTGCGCGGCGTAGGCGACGCGGTCCGGCGCCAGGGTTTCGGGGTGATCGTCACAAACAGCGACGAGAACCTCGAGCTTGAGCGGGAGGCTGTCCAACTGCTCCTGGAAAAGCAGGTGGACGGCCTGATCGTCTCGCCGGCCTCCCCCGCCAGCGCCGCCGATACGAAGCATCTCACTCAAGCCGGGCTCCATTGCCCACTCGTGCAGGTCGACCGCATCGGGCGCGGTCTGGAATCGGATAGCGTCGTGCTGGACAACGTTGACACGGCGCGCCGGTGCGTCGCCCGCCTGCTGCAGGCCGGCCATCGCCGCATCGGCATCTTGCTGGAGGCCGGCACGAGCCGCGCGGGCGACCTGGAGGCGCTCGTCGACAAGCGCGTCAGGGTTTCCAGTGACCCGCGCGGCGTCTATCCGAGCTGGCAACGTCTGATCGGCTATCTGGAGGCACATCGTGAAGCGGGCGTCCCTGTCGATGTGGCTCTCATTTCCCGAGTCGCGCACTATTCCACCGAGGCCGCCAAGCGCGTGACAATACAGGTGATGTCCGCCAAGCGGCGGCCTTCTGCACTGTTCACCGCGGACGGCGCCATGTCGACTGGAGCGTTGGAGGGTCTGGTCTCTCTCAGATTGTCTTTTCCCGAAGATGTCTCCCTGATCTGCTTCGACGACCTGGACTGGATGAAGTTCGTGGCGCCTGGCATTACCGCCGTGGCCCAGCCCGTGTACAGGATGGGCGTTGCCGCGGCCGACCTGCTGCTCGCGCGCATCGCGGAGCCCGCGAAGCCTTTCCAGCGCATCGTCTTGGCGGCGGAGATCATTGAGCGCGGTTCGATCGGAACCGTCTCGTCGAGCCCTCTGAAAAGGCGGCGGGAGTCGGCCGCGCTCCGCGCGTGAGGCTGGTCACGGCCGACGATGTGCATGCCCGTCTGGATTATCCGGGGCTGATCGACGCGTTGCGGGCGGCGCACCAGCGGGGAGACCGGCCCGTCGCTTCACATCTCGTCGGTGACGAGCCGGGTGGAGGCGACAACAAGCTGGTCACCCTGATGGCCTGGCAACGGGCGGGCATCATTGTCACCAAGCTGGTGAGCGTCTTTCCTGGAAATAGCGCGCTCAAGCCGCCGCAACCGAGCGTCCAGGGCGTCGTCGTGGCGTTCAGCGCGACAACGGGGGCGCCCTTGCTCGCCGCCGACGGCGCGGCAATGACATTCCGCAAGACGGCAGCCGATTCGGCCCTCGGCGCACAACTTTTGGCGCGCGAGGATGCCGAGACGCTGACCGTGCTCGGCGCTGGCGGCCTCGCACCCCATGTCATCGCCGCGCATTGCAGCATCCGGCCAACGATAAGACGCGTGCTGATCTGGAACCGCACCGAGGTCCGCGCCCGGGCACTGGCGCAAGGACTTCGGAGGGAGGGCCGCGATGCGGAAGCGATCTCAGACCGCGACGAAGCCGTGGCCGCGGCCGACATCATCTCTTGCGTGACCATGTCGACGGAGCCGCTCGTTCGGGGAGCGCTGCTTAAGCCTGGGGCGCATCTCGACCTTGTCGGAGCATACCTCCCGACGATGCGTGAGGCGGACGATCAGGCGATTGCGAATGCCACGAAGTATGTCGATACACGACATGGTATGGAGGGTTGCGGAGATCTCGTTCAATCCGTGGCGACCGGCGCCATGTCATGGGATGATGTCGTCGCCGACCTCTATGAGCTCTGCGCCCAGACAACCGGCGGACGTCGTTCGCGAGACGAAATTACGCTTTTCAAGAATGTAGGCGGTGGCCATCTTGACCTTTTCACTGCGCAGTACTTGTTGGCCGGGATGTCGGAGAAATGAATAGAACTGAGATCGTCGTTTGCGAACTCTTGAAACTCGCAAAAAAGGGCCTTTTGCTCCCGACGTTGCGGAGATGGTTCGGCCCTAATCAAGCCCCGTACGCCAGATCTTCGCCCGTATGCCCATACAGGCAGGACAGCGCTTCAACGCACTCTTCGGGCGAGGGATTGATGTGAAGTCCCTCAGGTCTTCATCGCACCAGCAAGGCGGGACAGCGACGGCGCGGTCTCACGCTGTTTGCCCTTGCGCTCGCCAGCTTTTGCATCGGCACCGTCCTCGGTACTCCGCCAAATCGCCGGCCCATCCCATTGGCGGACGGTAGAGCCCCCGGCTCAATCATCCTGCTGGTTCGGCTTGACCGCCCACATCTCGATCTCGACGCGGAAGTCTTCGAGCAGAATTGCCTGCACCGCTGTACGGACAGGACGCGGCGCCGGCATGCATTTTTCGTAGACGGCGTTGAACCGCGTCCACTCGGCGAGGTCGGCTAGGTAAACGTTGACCTTGAAGACGTCGGCGAACCCACAGTTGGCGGTTGCGAGCTGCCGCGCGCAGTTGGCGAGCGCCGCTTCCGTCTGCACCTCGATCGTTTCGCCAACCACGTTTCCTTCAAGGTTGACGGCAACCTGTCCGGACAGCACGACGAGCCGCTGTGCATCGACTTCAAGCACCGGCGAGTAAGGTCCCGCCGTGACATGCTGGACCGCGCCCTTCGGCACCCGCTTCAGGGGATGCACGTGGCTCGCGTTGTCGTCTTGACGCTTGTTCATCCCTTCACCGCGCCTCGCACAAGATCAGAAAGCACATAGCGCCACACCAGTGTCACCAAGACGATCGTGGGCAGGATGGCGATGGTGATCGCGGTGTTGAGAAGGCTCCACGACACGTCGGGATTGCGCGCCAACGCTGCCATGACGACGGAAGCCGGCCGGCTCGACGCCTCGCCTGATAGCACCATCGCGAACATGAACTCGGCGTAGGAGAGCATGAAGGCAAAGAGGCCGGTCGCGGCGAGCGCCGGCAGGGCGAGCGGCACGGCGATCTTTGTGAACTCCTGCAGCCGACTGCATCCGTCGATGACCGCCGCCTCGAAGAGCTCGTGCGGCATCTTGCGGAAGAAAATGGAGAGGATCAGCACTGTGAATGGCAGCGCCTTCACCGAATGCACCAGGATGATGCCGAGCTTCGATCCGACGAGACCCGCCGACTGGAGTGACATGTAAATCGGCGTAATCAGCGCGATGGTCGGCACCAACGGGCTGAGCAGCAGGAACATGAAGGTCACGCGCTTGCCGGGAAAGAGATAGCGCGCATAGACGAAGGCGGCGGGCGCGCCGAGGATCAGGTTTATGAGCAGCGCAGCGGAGGCGATCTGCGCGCTGTTCCACAGGCTTCGTGGCACCTGCCGGGCGGCATCGGAGATCATCGTGCGGTTCGCCCCGGATTTCAGGTAGGCCGGCGGCACCTCTCCGGTGAAGATGTAGCGGTAGTTCTCCAGCGTTACTTCATCGAACAGCCCGCGATCGCTGGCGAACATCACGCGATCGGGAATCACGCTTCCCGCCACGGCGAGCACGATCGGCCCGGCCGTGAACAGAAGCACGAGGAAAGCGCCGATTGCGGTCAGCACTCCGCTCGCATATCCGCGCGGATCACCCATCGCTCAGCACATCGCTCGGAAGCGCCTTCAGGATGGCGAAGATCAGGAGCCCTGAGATGGCCACGACGATGAAGGTCAGCGCAGCGCCCGCGCCAAAATCGTACATTGAGAAGCTCTCCTTCCAGATCTGGAAGGCGAGCAGCGTCGTGGCGGTCCCCGGCCCGCCGCCGGTCATCGCGTAGACGAGGTCGTAACTCGTGAAAGCCGTGAGCGCATTGTAGATGAGGAGCACGATTGCGATCGACTTGATGTGCGGCAGCACGATGTAGCGCAGGCGTTGGAGACGCGTCGCGCCGTCGATCGTCGCCGCCTCCGTGAGCTCCGGATTGAGCGTCGAAAGCGCCGCCATGATGAGGACGACGGTGAAGGGAACCTGCGTCCAGACGTGCGCCACGGTGACGGAGAAGAATGCGAGATTGGGTCGCGTCAGCCAGGGGATCTCCGCGTGGATCAGCCCCAGGTCGCGGAGCGTCGAGTTGATGACACCCCAGCTCGGGTTGAACACCCATATCCACAGCACGGCGCTGATGGCTCCAGGAAGCACCCATGGAAGGAGCACGATCGAGCGAAGGACTTCGACGCCGAAGAAATCGCGCTTGAGGAAGATCGCCGTCGCCGTTCCGAGCACGACGACGGAGGGGGCGGCGCAGACGGTAAAGAGAAGCGAATTCTTGAGGGCCCTGAAGAAATACTCCCCGGTGACGACGCCCACGTAGTTGTCGAGACCGACGAACTCAACGACGGGAAAGAGCAGGCTGACCTGGTGCAGGCTGGTCCAGAACGCGTGCGCTATCGGGAAGATGGTGAACGCCGCCACCGGCAGGAGCACGGGCAGAATCCAGGGCGCGGGGAACCGCTCAAGTTTCCACATCGGCGAAAGCTTCGATCCGGAAGGGCGGCGGCCGTCAAGGCCGCCGCGTTTCTGCCGCTCAGTTCTTCTCGAACTTGTCGCGATACTCGTTCCACTTCGCGGCGCCGGCCTTCATGACTTCGTCGACGCTGGCTTCGCCCACCATGGCCTGCGCAAGGAGGGGTCGGAAGTAGGCGGCCCAGGCCGAGGTCCATTCGTTCCACATGCCGTTCCGGGCGCGCGAGACCTGCTCCTTCAGCACCGCCGAATCGATCCACTTGTTCCACGCGGCCTGCACGTCCGGGTCATCGAAAAGCGAGAGCTGGCCGAAGCCCAGTCCCTTCTCGACCGCCCAGCGCTTGGCCACCGTGTAGGGCTTGCCGTCCATGAAGTTCACGAATTTCCACGCCGCTTCGGCGCGCGCCGGGTCGGCCGCGGCCTGCGCGGTGATGGCGTAGAACTTCGTGAAACCGAGCGTAGAGTGCGTCTCGCCCGGCATCGGCGCCAGCGCGAACTGTCCTGCAAGCGGCTGCTCGGCGGCATTGTTCAGCGCGGCGAGATTGTAGTTATAGAGGATGGTGAAGGCATTCTTGCCGGCGTTCATCGACGGCACGATCTTCGAATTCGTGCGTCTCCTGCTGGACGAGATCCTTCTTGAAGGCCTCGACCAGCCATTCGAGCTGCTTGTAAGCTGGATTGTCGGGGTTATCGAAGATCGCCCGCTGGTCGGCATCGAAGAGATCGCCGCCGCGACCGTACGACTGGGCGACGAAGGCGTCCCAGAAGTTCGGGAGCTCCTGGTCAAACTCGTAGACGATCGGATGCTCCATGCCGCCCGCCTTGAGCGTCTCGGCGGCGGCCATGACTTCTTCCCACGTGGCCGGGACGGCAATGCCCGCATCCTCGAGGATCTTCTTGTTGTAGAGGAATGAGATCGTGTCGGCGTAGTACGGAAGGCCGTAAAGCTTGCCCTTGTAGGTCATATCGCTTAGCGCGAAGCCTGCCATGTCCGACTTGAGATCGGCGAGCACGTCGGCCGGCGCGACGTCCTCGAGCGGCGCGAAGAAGCCCGCGGCGGCCCAGGCTGGCAGCCAGTCCTGACCGACATAGGCGACGTCGGTCGGCGTGCCCCCGCGGAAGCGGAGCAGCATGGCGTCCTGATAGTCCGGCCACGTGTAGTCCGTGATGTGGACCTTGATGCCGGGGTTAGCCTCCTCGAACTTCTTGACGTTGTCCTGGATCGTATCGAGCGAGTAGTTCCAGACAACGAATTCGAGGGTGATATCCTCTGCGGCGGAAGTTTGCGCGAGCATCGCGCTTCCGACCATCGCGCCACCGATCAGAGCGCCTGTGGCGAGGAGCCTGCGTAGTGCCATACCCTGTCTCCCTGGTCTTGCCGCCTTCCGGCGGCGAACTCTTGTCATCGACCGTGCGCGGAAAACCTTGACGCGCCGCGGAATGGTGGAACTATACGGACGACTTTAGACCATTCGCAACCATGTTCTTGAGGGTCTGATGCGCTGGGAGGAATTGAGCGTACCGCAGATAGCAAAGCTCGACCGCGAGATGCTCGTGGTGGTGTTGCCGCTCGGATCGGTTGAACAGCATGGTCGCCATCTTGCGGTCGGTACGGACACCATCCTCGCCCATGCGCTGTCGCTCGAGGCGGCGAAGAGATTGTCGGGGCGCGTCGTAGTGTTGCCGCCGCCGTGGTTCGGTTTCTCCCCGCACCACATGCGCTTCCCGGGCACAGTCACGCTGCGTGCCGAGACGATGACGGCGCTCGTCGAAGATGTGGCGGCAAGCGTGGTCGCTCACGGCTTTCGTCGGCTGATCCTGCTCAATGGGCATGGCGGGAACAACGGGATCATCGACGTTCTCGCGTCGAAGCTTGGGCATGCGCATTATGGCCGTGCACGCATCGCCGCTCTCACTTATTTCCAGCTCGCGCGCGACGCGATCGCGGAGGTGCGAAAATCTCGGACCGGCGGGATGGGACACGCCGGCGAATTCGAAACGGCGATGATGCAGCACTTGCGGCCGGAACTGGTCGACATCGAAAGAGCCGAGACGACCTACCCCGATCCGGGCTCGTCGTACCTGACGACCGACCTGCTCGGAGCTTCGGCCGTCCGCACGTATCATGACTTCGGCGACCTCTCGCCGTCCGGCACGCTTGGCGATCCATCGCTGGCAACGCCGGAGAACGGCGCGCGCTTCTTCGAGGCGATCGTGACCTCGCTGGCCCTCTTCATCGAGGACTTCGCAAAGTGGAAGATACCGGCCTCGAGATGAGCAGCGTGCTTCGTGTCGGCGTCATCGGGCTCGGCTGGTTCGGCACGCGGCATGCCCGGGTCTACGGGCAACTTCCGAACGCAGAAATCATTGCGGTTTGCGACGCGGATCCGGCGCGATGTGACGCCGTCGCCGGCGGCACATCTGCGAAGGCCTTTGCCGATTTCCAGTCGCTGCTGGCGTTGCCGCATCTCGACGCGGTCAGCATCTGCCTGCCGGACCGCGCGCACGCTGACGCGGCAAGGGCCGCATCGGCCGCAGGGAAGGCGGTGCTTCTTGAAAAGCCGCTCGCCCACGATACCGCGAACGCGCGCGCCATCATCAACGCCGTGGAAAAGAACGGCTCGCGGCTGATGATCGGCCACATCCTGCGTTTCGATCCGCGCTACGTGCAGGTTTTTGAGGCCGCGGAGCCGGCGAAGCTCGGCGACGTCATCCATGTGCGCGCCAAGCGAAACGCGACGCGGGAGACGGCGCGGCGTCTCGGCGAACGCTCGTCGATCCTCTTCTACATGGGCGTCCACGATGTCGACGCGATGCAGTGGATCGCGCGGTCACGGATCGCGCGCGTCTATGCGCAAAAGCGCGAGGCTCTCGGCTTCGGCAATGAGGACGCGCTCTATGCCGTCGTCAACTTCGAGAGCGGAGCCATCGGCAGCCTGGATTACAGCTGGGCCTGGCCGGACGGGCTTATGAACGGGTACCGCGCCGCCTTCGACATCGTAGGGACGCGCGCCGCCGCTTATCTCGAGGTCGCCGACCAGGGCTTCTACACCGTCACCGACGAGGGGACGGCCGGCGGAGATACGCATCTCTGGCCCGAAATTAACGGGCGCATCGTCGGTGACCTCGCGGACGAGATTGCACATTTCGTCGAGGCGACCCTCTCCGGCGCGCCCTACCGGCAGCACTACCGGGAGGCGTTCGATGCCATTCCAGTGCTCGATGCGCTGGCGGAATCCGCGCGGATAGGGCAGCCCGTCGAGGTTCGGCGCGATTGACGCGAATCGGCTCGCAATGGTTGACTCTTTTCAGCGGTCGCGCTCTCTACCGCCGATCCGGATAACAAGTCCATGCCGCCGAAATCTGCCAGCGACTCCCTGACCGCCATCGCCACCCACGATCGGGCGACGCCCTCGCTCGTCTACCGCTCGCTTCTCCGCAGCATCCACGATGGCCACATGGTGCCCGGCGCGAAGCTGCCGAATGAGCGCGATCTTGCCCGCCGCCTGAAGACCAGCCGCACAGCGGTGCGCAGCGCGCTCGCGATGATGGAGCGGCAGGGGTTAATCCATCGAAAGGTCGGGAGCGGGACGTTCCTCGCTGACGACGCCGACAGCATATTCGGCCGCATGGATCAGACCGCCATCGGCGTTCACGAGGACGTGCCGGGCTTCGTCGAGATCGTTGAGGGGCGGCTGCTCTTCGAGCCGGCCATGATGCATCTCGTGGTCAATCGCGCCGCGCAGAGTGAGATCGATGCGATGCGGCAGACCCTCGACGAAATCCGCCACTCCCCGACCTGGCACGACTTCAAGGAGCGCATCTACGCGCTTCACGCGCAGATGTTCGCCGCCACGAAGAACAAGTTCCTGATCCAGATCATGGAGAGCATCCTTGCCGACCGGCGAGCGGTGCTCTTCGACGGCAAGGACACGGACAAGCCCGCGCCTGTCCCGGTGCGCGAGCAGACCCACAAGGAATTGTCGGCCGTCGTCAACGCGATCTCGGAGCGGAACGGCAAGCAGGCCGAGGCGCTCATCGCCGATCACCTGATGCGGACGCTGGCCACGATCAACATCTGGCAGTGAGAGTTGGCGACAGACTTGACCTGACCCGTGGACCTGCCTTCTCGAGGTCGGAAATTCGACTTCCGCAAGATTGCAGGAGGATCGGGTGGGTAACCTGATCGAGCTCCTGCATCGGCGGGTCACGAACGTCGAAAAGACGATCAATCCCTTGGAAGATTCGGTTCCGCCACGATAGCCCGCGTCGAAGACGGGTCGCTATTTGGGGGTTGAAAACACCCGCGACGATGTCCGCCGACGTGCACAATCGTCCCCGGCTTGAAGCCGACTGCCCTCTTGACATAGGCGTCCACGATCATGCGCTGCCTCGGACGGACAGGGCTGCGGCGGATCGCGCGAAGCGACCGTTCGGGGGCTCGTGTTGCCAGAGCGCTACCGCCTCTGCACTGCACCGCACCAAGTTGCTCCCCGGTCTATTGCACGGCATCTTCGGCCGACGCCGCTTCCTGTTCTTTGAGCCAGTCGCGCAGGTTCTGGATCGGCGAGACGATGCATCCGGGTGCGTCCGGGTTCTGACAGCAGCGCCGAAGGTCTTTGACGTCCTGCTCGTAGATGCGCCGCCATTCGGTATAGGGCAGCTCGTTGCCGAGCGGCATCCAG
>CAWFEM010000018.1:0-24793 GCA_963814905.1 uncultured Alphaproteobacteria bacterium
GGTCATCCAGCCGCGCGCTGCGACCGGCCACACCATCTCCACGCGCCCGCCGCGCATGCCGACATACCAGTCGTAGCGGTCGACGGTCGGGTCGCAGTGGCCGGGAACGAGCCAGAGCTGCTCGCCGACGCTCGGCCGCTCGGCGGGGTCATCGATCCGAAGCCGTCCGTGCTCGTCGGACGCGGCCGTGTAGACAAGGCCCGGCTTGCCGTGCACGAGCGGCAGTCCGCAATCGATCGCCACACCCTTATGGCCGCAGTCGACGATCGCGATGCCGTCCTGAGCGGCGCTCATCACCGTGGAGAGCACGAAGAGCGACTGCCGGAAGTCCGGCGAGGGATGATTGCGACTGTAGTCGGCGTCCATGAAAAGATAGGAGCCGGCCTGAATCTCGTTATACACGCCGCTCGCCGCCTCCAGCGTGAAGGTGCCGGTCCCCGCGCCGCCGACGATCGCACAGTCGAGGCCGATATCGGCGAGCCCCTCGATCGTGCGGCGCACGCTTCCCACTGCCGCCGCGATATGCGCGTTGCGCTCCTCAGGCTGGCGCAGGTGCTGGGCGACGCCGTCATAGGCCTGCAGTCCGCCGAAGACGAGGTGCCTGCTCTCGGCGATCCGCATGGCGAGCGCCACCGCCTCCGGCCCAGCCGGAACGCCGCAGCGGCTCGTCCCGACGTCGATCTCGACGAGCACCGTGAGCCGCGTGTCCGCGGCCTCGGCCGCCTGGGCGATCAGGTCGATGGCGCCGGCGTCGTCCGCGCAGACTGCGACCTTCGCGATGCGGGTGAGGGCGGCGAGGCGCGCGAGCTTCTTCGGCGTCACGACCTCGTTCGACACAAGGATATCCGGCACGCCGGACCAGGCGAGGATTTCCGCCTCGCCCACTTTCTGCACGCACTGGCCCACTGCGCCGCGCTGCATCTGCCACTGGGCGATGACCGGCGACTTGTGCGTCTTGGCATGCGCGCGCAGCCGGACATTGGAGGCGGCGCAGAACGCCGCCATCTTGTCGAGGTTCTCCTCCATCGCGTCGAGATCGACGAGGAGGGCGGGGGTGTCGATTTCGCCGGCGGACATTCCGGGCTCAGCGGGGGGTCTCTGCAGCATGGTCAGGCCGCCACCGCCGGCCGCGTCGTGCGCGACAGCTCCTGGAAGTTGTCGCGGATGTAACCCGCGGCCCGAAGCGCCAGCGCCGAGATCGTCGGCGTCGGGTTCACCACGCCTCCGGTGGTCAGCACGCTGCCGTCGACGATGAACATGTTGGGCACATCCCAGGACTGGTTCCACATGTTCACCACCGACATGTCGGGCGTCTTCCCCATGCGGCAGGTGCCGATCATGTGCCAGGCGGGCGTACGGTAGACGCCGTTCTCGTCGCGGTAGTCGTGCGGCCGGTATTCGAAGGCGTTCGCCGCCTTGGCGACGTCCTCGATGCGGTCAAGCATGTAGTTCATCATGCGCTTGTCGTTCTCGCCCGGCGCGTAATGGGTGGATGCGACGGGGATGCCGTCGGAGTCGACGAGCGCGGGGTCGAGCGTCACGCGGTTCTCCGGGTTGGGCAGGTCGTCGCCGATGGCGAAGAGGCCGATCGAGTGGCCGAAATGGCTCTCGAACCATTTGTGATGGTCGCGGCCCCATGGCGCCCGGCCGGAGGTGAACCATCCGGCGGCCGCCTCGCCGGCCGACGAGGCGCTGGTGATGCAGTTGAAGTTGAAGCCGTTGACGAAGCCACGCGAGACGTCCGTCTCCGCGAATTGCCGCGAGATCAGCGACGCGACATAGCCGGTGTGGCCTTCCACCGGCTCGTCGACCCAGAATTCGCCCGCCACCAGCGTGTGGTGCAGCAGGTTGCGCCCCACCTGGTCCGACTGGTTGGCGAGGTTGTCGGAGGCGAGCAGGAGCCGCGGTGTGCCGATGCCGTTGGCGGCCACGATGACGACATGCGCCTTCTGGAAGTGCCGGTGACCGGTATTGCGGTCGATGTAGAGCGCGCCCGTGGCGCGGCCGTCCGCTCCCTTCTCGATCTTCAGGACGCGCGCATTGATGCGGAGCTCCGTGCCGGCCTCCAGCGCCTTCGGCCAGATCGACATGGAATACTTGCTCATCGAGCCGCGCGGGCAACCGTTGCAGGTGCCGCAGCCGTTGCAGGCCGGGCGGCCGTCATAGTCCTCCGAGACAGTCCCGGCCTCGACCGGCCACCAGTGCCAGCCGAGCCTGTCGAAGGCGTCGGCGAGCCGCTTCGACACCTTGGACGGCGGCAGCGGCCGCGTCGGACAGGACTCGCGCTTCGGCATTGCGGGATCGCCGGCGAGGCCCGAGACGCCGACCAGCCGGTCGGCTGCCTCGTAGAAGGGCGCGAGGTCCTCGTAGGCGATGGGCCAGTCCGGCTGCAGGCCATGCTCGGTGCCCTTGCGGAAGTCCGACGGCCGGTAGCGCGGCCAGATGGCGCCGTAGACGTTCGTCGAGCCGCCCACGCCGTTCCACATCAGGATCTGCGAAGAGTCCGACTTCACGGGATAGTCGTCGGCATGGTGGCGCTTGTTGACGTCCGGATTCCAGGTCGTGCGCCGCTGCCACGCCCAGTCGGTGTGGAGGTGCGGATGGTCGCCCGGCTCGACCCAGGAGCCCTGCTCCAGGCAGACCACGTCGAGCCCGGCCCGGGCGAGCACGAGAGCGGCGAGCGAGCCGGTCGCGCCGGCGCCGATGACGAGGACGTCGCAGGTTCGTTTCGTGGTCATCGGTCAAGCCCCCAGCGTTCGGTGCGCACCTCGTCCAGCTTAAGCGAGGAGATGTCGACCGGCTTCACCTCGTCGGTCTTGACGTATTGGCCGCGGCCATGGCGCGGCATGTCCTTGTTGAAGTCGAAGGGCTGCATCGCGTAGCCGGTGATGTGCGGTCGAAGCGAGTAGGGGCGGCCGATCCGGCGGATCGCCTCCACCACGAACGGGCTATCGTAATAGGCGATGGTGACGGCCGCGCGCAGGCGCTCGAAGAGGTCGGGCTCTCCCTTCTCGAAGCGCTCGACGATGGCGACGCGCTCCTCCGCCGATTGACCGGTGAAAGGCCCGCCCGCGGCGATTACCGCGTCGGCGATCCGCCCGAGTTCCAGTTCGCCGAACTCCTCTGTCAGCCGCAGCGCCACCAGGCCCTGTACGCCGACCGAGGAGGCGGACGGCCAGCCGTCCCCGCCGGGGATCAGCTCATCCACCAGGATCGCCAGAAGGGCCGCGCCATCGGCCGGCGGCAGCCCTTGCGAGTTTCTCCGATCGTCCGCGTCAGAAGTCATCATGCCGCCTCCCGCGGTTTCGCCGAAATCGTAATCATCTTGATCTCCGTCATCGCCTCCAGCGTCTGCATTCCGCCCAGGCGGCCGACGCCGCTCCTCAGTTCTTGTGCCACCAGCGGCCTCCGATGACGGTTCCCGCCGCGAAGAGGCGCTCCTTCACGGTGACGACTTCGCCCATGACATCCTCCAGATCGAACGAGCCTTGGCGCATTTCCAGGATGGAGGCGTCGCCGCTACTGCCCGGCTTGAAGGTGCCGAGGTCCGGCCGCCGGATCGCCTTGGCGGGATTGACCGTGGAGGCGGCGACGATGTCGTTGAGCGACATGCCGAGGGGCAGGAACTTCGACATGGTCGTCACCTGGTCGAAGGCCGGCCCATCGATGCACAGGATGTGTACGTCCGACGAGATCGTGTCGGGCGGGAAGCCGGCCGCCATCATGGCGCGCGCCGTTTTCCAGCCGAACGAGCCCTTGCCGTGGCCAACGTCGAACATGACGCCACGCTCGCGCGCGGCGAGTACCCGCGGCCGCACTTTGCCCTCGGCATCGAACGGCACGTTCGGGAAGGGGCGGAAGCAGTGCGTGAGCACGTCGCCCGGCCGCAGCATGTCGACCACCGCCTCGTAGCTCGGCGGCGGCTCGTCGATATGGCACATCACCGGAAGGCCGGTCTCCTCCGCTGCCTGCAGCGCGACGACGAGCGGACCGATCCCGGTCTTGCCGCTGGTGATGCGCCCGACGCGCACCTTGATGCCGATGACCGTGTCGCGGTTGGCGTTCGCAACCGCAACCGCCTCACGCGGCGCCATGAGGTTCGGATTGTGGCTCTCGCCGACCATGATCGTCTTGGAGAAGGCGAAGATGCCGGCGAACGAGATATGCAGATAGGCGAGAATGCGGCTTTCGGCCGGCTCGATCACATGCTTGCGGAAACCGGCATAGTTGCCCGGCCCGGCGCTGCCGGTGTCGACCGAGGTCGTCACCGCCGTCATGCGAGCGTAATCGTCCGGATCGACGCCGAGCGACGTGCCGCCCCAGTAGACATGGGTGTGGAGGTCGATCAGGCCCGGCGTGACGATGAGCCCGGTCAGGTCGCGCGTGTCGTTGCCGGAAAGGTTGTCGCCGACCTCCGCCACCCTGCCGTCGGAGAATGCGACGTCGGCCACCTTGTCGATTCCCTGCGAGGGATCGATCACGCGGCCGCTCTTGAGAACCAGATCGTATGCCATTTTTTCCGGACTTCAGCCTTTTAGTGAAAACTCAGATTCGCGTTCCGCTCTTCGCGTCGAAACGGTAGACCGCGCTTTCGGGCGCATGGAGCGTCATACTGTCGCCCGGTGAGAGCCCGGAGGCATCTGCCGTGGTGGCCTTGAGAAGGATGTCGCCCATCGTCACGTCGAGGAAGTGGATTGGCCCCGCGGATTCGACGATCGACAGCTCGCCCGTCAACCGCAGCCCGTCGTCGCGGCCGTTCCCCGGCTGCAAATCGTGCGGGCGGATGCCGAGCACCACGTCGTCGCCGTCGCTGCGACCCGCCTGGCTGGCCGGGATGAAGTTCATCTGAGGGCTGCCAATGAAGCTTGCCACAAACAGATTGGAGGGGTCCTTGTAGACGGTCATCGGCGCAGCGAACTGCTGCACTACCCCGTCCTTCATCACCGCAATCCGGTCGGAAAGCACCATGGCCTCCTCCTGGTCGTGGGTGACGAAGATCGTCGTGATCTTCAGCTCGCGCTGCAGCCGCCGGATCTCCGTACGCATCTTCACGCGCAGGCTGGCGTCGAGGTTGGAAAGCGGCTCGTCCATCAGCAGCACCGCCGGATTGCGCACGATGGCGCGACCGACCGCGACGCGCTGGCGCTGGCCGCCGGAAAGGTCGGAAGGCAGACGGTCGAGCAGGCTCTCCAGCCCAAGCAGTTCCGTCGCCCAGTCGACCTGCTGGCGGATGGTCGCCTGTGGAACCTTCTGCTGGCGCAGCGGGAAGGCGATGTTGTCGCGCACGTGCATGTGCGGATAGAGCGCGTAGTCCTGGAAGACGAGGGCGATATTGCGCTCGCGCGGCGACATCTCCGAGATCTCGGTGTTGCCGAAGCGGATGGAGCCCTCGTTGATATCCTCCAGCCCGGCGATGCAGTAGAGCAGCGTCGACTTCCCGCAACCCGACGGCCCGAGAAAGGAGATGAATTCGCCATCCGCGATCGCGAGGTTGAGGCTCTTCAGCACTTCCGTGTCCTGGTAGCTCTTGCGCAGGCCGGCGATGGAGATGGCGACCATTGTTGCCCTCAGCCCTTGACCGCACCAGAGAGGGCGCCCTGCACGAGGTAGCGCTGGAAGAAGAAGGCGATCAGCACCGGCGGCAGGATGGAAAGAACGCTCGCCGCGAAGAGCGGACCATATTCGTAGAACTGTGCCTGGTTCAGGAAGCCGGCGATGACCACCGGGATGGTCTGCGCCCGCGGGGTCGAGGTCAGGATCAATGCGAACAGGAACTCGTTCCACGACACCAGGAAGCAAAAGATCAGCGCGGCGGTGATGCCGGGGCGCACGACCGGCCGCAGCACCTTCCAAAGCATGCCGAAACGCGTGCAGCCGTCGATCAGCGCAGCGCGGTCGAGGCTGACCGGCACGTTTTCGAAGGTCGATTTCATCATCCAGGAGCACAGCGGCAGGAGGATCGACGAGTAGGCGATGATGAGCGCGTAGCGCGTGTCGAGCAGCCCGAGCACGCGGAAGATCACGAAGAAGGGCAGCACCAGCGTGAGCGCCGGGATCATGCGGGTGAGAAGCAGCGCCCAAAGGCTCGTCGCGAAAAAGCGCTGCCGGCCGTAGCGCGCGAAGGCGTATCCGGCGAGCGTGCCGAGCGCGACGTTGACGACTGAGACGACCGCGCCGACCAGGAAGCTGTTGAAGAGCGACAGCGGCACGCGCTTCGCCTGCACGCTCGTCGTGGAGCCCTGGGCGGAGAGCACCGAGATGAAATTGTCGAAGGTGATGCGCGAGGGGATGAGGCTCGGCGGCGTGCGGATCAGGTCGGCCGGCGGCGAGAGGCTGATCAGCACCAGCGAGACCACAGGCAGCGCCGACCAGACGAAGATCACGATTGCCGCCATGAGGAGGCCGGCGTGGGCCAGCCTGCGCGAGGTGTTGGTCTTTATCATGCGGCGCGGCCGGTAGGGCGGGATCGTCGCCATGGGATGGCGGCGGGCACCGGTCGCGACCCACTCCGCCTCGTTTTCCGTCGCGGCGACGGCGGTCGCCTTGCGGCTGCGGCGCGGGCCGAGGACGAAGAAGTAGAGAATGGCGAGCAGCAGGCTCGCGATCGTCAGCACGTAGAGCGTCGCCGCGCCCTCGCCGAAGCGCAGGAACTGGAAGGACTGCAGGTAGCCGAGCCATGCGAGAAGCGTCGTCGCCGCGCCCGGCCCGCCGCGCGTCATGATCAGGATGATGTCGAACGCCATCAGCGCGTTGATCGTGGCGATGATGGTGATGAAGAGCAGCGTCGGCTTCAGCCAGGGAAGCGTGATGGAAAAGAAGCGGCGGATCGGCCCGGCGCCGTCGAGGATCGCCGCACGATGCAGGTTGCCGGGAATGGACTGCAGTCCCGCGAGGATCATGAGCGCCGTCAGCGGCGCCTGGTTCCACACATGTGTGAGGGCGACGAGGTTGAGCGCCCGGAAACCGCCGCCGAGCCACGGCGTCGCCAGCGCCCCGAGCCCGATGTCGTGGAGGAAGGCGTTGAGCAGCCCGAAGTTGCCGGCGTAGACGAACGACCACAGCACCGCGATCGAGACCGGCGCCATCGCCCAGGGGACGAGCACCACGGAGCGCAGGAAGCCGCGGCCCTTGAAGTTCTCGTTGAGCACCAGCGCGTAGATCATCCCGAGCACGGTCGTGCCGACGACCGCGAAGACGGCGAAGTAGGCGGTGCGCTCGAAGGCACTCCAGAATTCGCTGCTGTGGAAGAGCTTGGTATAATTGCCGAAGCCGACATTCACCCAGCGCTTGGTGATCGGATTGATGGAGTGGAACGAGAGGTAGAGGCTGTAGGCGAGCGGCAGCCCGGCCACGGCGGTGACGATGGCGAGCGCCGGCGCCACGGCGGAGTAGGCGAAGCCCGGGGGACGGCCGACCCGCCTGCGGCGACGGACGGCGCGGCCAGGAAGCGCAGCGGTCTCTTCGGCGTTAGACACGGGCTAAAACTCTGCGGTTCGGGCAGGCTTCGCGTCCGGAGAGAGGCGAGGCGGGAGGCGCGCCTTGGCGCCTCCCCAGGGAGCATCGTCTTACTGGTACTGCTCTTTCAGCTCGGACGCCTTGGACGAGAGCGAGGCGACGAGATCGTCGGTCGAGGAGCCGGAGCGGACGTATTCCTGTACGCTCTGCATCATGAAGAGATCCCATTCGGGGAACCAGATCTCCTTGGCGATCTTGCGCGCCGTGGCGTTGCCGAGCTGCTTGTTGGCGATGTCGATGTCCTTCCACTTGGAGAAGGAAGCGACGATGTCCGGGTCCGCCATGACTTCCTTGTAGCCGGAGCCCAGGCCGAAATCGAGCGCCCAGCGCTTGATTACGTGGTACTCGCCGTCCTTGGACTTGCCGCCGAAGAACTGCAGCATGTTCCATACGCGATCGACGTCGACCGGCTCGGAGCCCATCAGGTAGGCCGCGGTCCAGCCCATGGTGGAATGGGTCGCGCCCGGCATCATCGCGTTCTTCACCTTGCCGGCGATCTTCGAAACCTCGGGGTCGTTGGTGACCTTCTGGTCGTAGTCGTGCAGCACCATGAAGGTGTGCGCGCCGGAGCAGTAGCTTGGAACGCCTTCGCCCGGCAGCGTCATGATGTCTTCGGCGACAAGACCTTCCTTGTAGAGGGTCTGGTGCGTCTCCAAGATCTTGCGCAGTGCCGGCTCGTCGACGAAGTTGCCTTCGTCGTCGAACACCTTCGCGCCCTCCGAATACCAGCAGGCGAAGATCTCCCAAGAGAGCTCCGGCCACTTCTGGCCCCAGGCGGCATGGTACGGCGCGTCGGAGATGCCGTCCTTCTTCAGCTTGCGGCAGACCTCAACCAGATCGTCCCAGCTCTCCGGAACGCCGACGCCGGCCTTCGACAGGTCTTCCTCGTTGTAGATGAAGGCATTGTAGCCTGCGTAATAGGGCATGCCGGCGATCTTGCCGTCCGGCAGCGAGAGCGAGGAGACCGAGACCGGGAACATGCCCGCCTTGATCTCGTCCATGCCCGGCAGGCCTTCGAGGTCACGGATCCAGCCGGCGGTATGCCAGCGGGCGATGTGATCCTCCTCGGAGTAGAGCATGTCCATGTGCTGACCGCCGGTCAGCTTGGTCTCCACCACGGCGTGATAGTCGCCGGTGACGAGCTCGTAGTTGACGTTTTCGTCGTAGAGCTTGGAGAAGATGCCGACATTCTCCTCCACGATCTGCGGCTGATACTGCCAGCCGATGAACTGCAACGGCGTGTCGGGCGCGGCGAAGGCGCGACGCCCGAACAGGGCGCCCGCCGACAGGGCCGCGCCACCCTGCAAGACCCGGCGGCGGGACAGGAGATATCTTTCCAGAGATCGCGTCATGCCACTATTCCCCTCACGTTTTCTAAGCTGGAGCTCGACTGAGCCTCCCCGCTTAATCACCCCCAAGGACAGGCAACACGACTTCGCGGCCGAAAGCATTGTGCCAGTATAGGCGATCAATGCTCGGCGTATGTCGGGCCCGCTTCTATCGCGCCTCAAGCAGTATGGTTCGTGCTGCACCGGAGGCAAGCGAAATTTTCATTTTGGTGTCATTTTCTGCGTCAAAGGGCGGGTTTGAGGGCGGTTTAGGCAAGAAAATGATCGAAAAATAAAATTCTGATCAGTTGCTGTGCAGGCTGCAGGCTGTCAGTCGGAAAGCGGCTTGGTCTCTTCGGAGTCGCGGAACGCCGCGACCTGCTGCTTGATGCGCCGCAGCTTCTCACGCGCCTTGCTGCGGCCTTGGATGGCGACGCCGAACGCGAGGACGTCGACTGCGATCAAATAGGCGTAACGCAGGCCGGTCGGACCCAGGACATCGCCGTCCTCCGAGGCGTTTATGGCGAGGAGCAGGTCGGCAGCTTCCGCGACCGGCGTTTCCGGAGGCGCCAAGGCGATCGTCATGACCCCGTATTCGCGAGCGATCGCCATGGAACGCAGAAGCTCGTGGTTGGTGCCACTTACGGAGCAGCAGAGCACCAGGTCGCCACGCTCCACGGTCGCGGCGAGCATCATCTGCATCTGGTGATCGCTCGACGGCACGACCCGGATGCCAAGCCGAAAGAAGCGGTTCTGGATCTCCTCCACCAGCCATGACGAGACGCCGCCGCTTCCGAAAGCGTAGAGCGTGCGGCAGTCCGTGATGGCATTGATCGCCTCTTCGGCAGACGGCAGGTCGAGGCTCATTTGAGCCTCGACGACGGCCGTCTGCGCCCGCTTCACGACGCGCGCCAGCACCTCTTCGATGCCCTCGGGCGGCGTCGCGGGCTCCAGATAGCGGATGCCGATGCGCACCGATCCCATGATCTTGAGCTTGAGATCGCGCAGGCCCTCGCAGCCGAGGGCGCGGGCGAAACGCTGGATCGTCGGAGCGGACACGCCGAGCCAGGAGATCAGCTCCTCCACCGGCTTCTCGACGAAGGCATGCGGCTCGGTGAGGATAGCCCTGGCGATCTTGCGGTTCGATTTGGAGAAGGTGGCCTCGCGATCGATGATCAGGCCGATCACGTCGAGCGAGTGCCCAGGCCGCGCCTCGCGCGGGCGGGCCCCGTTCGCGGCGGCCCGCGGCGACGGTCTCCTGTTTGGCATGCGGGTCCTTTCGGCCGCTCCCACGCGACGCACGGCCAGATTGTGCATGCAAAGATGCGTCAGCGTGCTGTCCTCGCGCAAGGCTCCCAGATGCCGTGCGGGGAGAGCGGGCCGCGAGGGGGTGGAAAGCCGCGTCAGCCCTCGACGATCAGCTCCCGTGTCATCACGCCATTGCCGGCGAGAAGCCCGCAATCCACCGGAAGCGCGACGCCGGTGATCGCCGACGCCGCGTCGGAGGCGAGGAACACGGCTGCGCGGGCGACCTCCAGGGGCTCCACCACGCGCCCGAGTGGATACCACTTCGCCAGCATGTCGAAGACCTCAGGATTGCGGTCGATGCGCTTCTGCCATATCGGCGTCCTGACCGTGCCGGGGCACACCGCGTTGGCCCGGATTCCGTAGCCGCCGTATTCGACCGCGAGCGTTCGCGTCAGGCTGACCATGCCTGCCTTGGCGGCGCTGTAGGCGGGGTCGCCCAAAGCGTTCAACCCGTTGACGGAGCTGATGTTCACGATCGCTCCGGCCTTCTTCGCCTTCATGCCGGGAATGACGGCGTGGCAGCAATAGAAGGCGCCGTTGAGGTTGGTGCCGACATCCGCCGCGAAGAGCTCCGGCGTCGTCTGGTCGAGGCTGGAGGCGCGCGAGAGGCCGGCATTGTTGACGAGGATGTCGACCGTGCCGAGCGTCCCAAAAAGCCGGATGAAGGCGTCTCGCACGGATTCCGCGTCGTCGATGTCGGCTACCGCCGCTTCCGCTTTTGCGCCGGTCGCCTTCAGCGCCTCCGCGAAATCCACGACCGCGGGGCTCCTGTCGATCGCCGCGATGACAGCGCCTTCCGCGCCGAACAGGCGGCAGAGCTCTTTTCCGATCCCTCCGGCGGCGCCGGTAACGGCAACGACCTTGCCTTCGAACTGCACGATCTAGTCTCCCAGTTGCGCGAGCGCCTCGGCGATCCAACCCAGGCTGGCCTGCCGGATATGCCCGTAATTGTAGAAGGCGAAGTCGGTGATCCCGGCATCGCGGACCGCGGCCACCGCTTCGACAACCTCCGCCTTGCTGGCGAGGTCGGGCCAGGCGGGCCTCAGGATGCAGCGAAGCTTCGTTGTGCCGCCGATCCGTCGCGCGACGTCGAACGCCTCGGAGCGGATCCGCATCACGCCGGGCTGATAGAACCCGGCCTCGATCCAGTCGGCGATCTTCGCAAGCGCCGGCAGATCGGCGCCTTCGAACCAGCCGCTCGAGGCCGGCGGCGCGATGCTCGGGATGACGGCGACCGCGGCGTCCCTGCGCACCGTGTCGCGGATCTCGGCGACGAGCGACGTCACCGTGTCGGCGCGGAAACGCAGATAGGAGCGCAAGAGCTCGTCCTGCATGTCGTTCAGCCAGTATTGCTCGGCGAGATCGTCGGTGAAGTCGATGTCGCTGGCGAGATACGCCTCGACGTCACGCACCGTCTTCGCCCTGAGCGCGTCGGCGTCGATGCCCTTTGCCTTGGCGCCTGACATGCAGTGCTCGCAGAAGCACAGCCCCATGTTTTGGTTGAGCCAGTTGTTCTGCCGCATCAGACCGAATTCGTGGTGGTAGCCGTGAGAGAAGGGCAGGAAGCCGGGCGTCTCAAGCGACACCCCGGTGACCGGATAGCTCTCCGTGATGTCCTTGCAGAGCCCCGTCGCGTAGGCGCGTGCCTCCGGCGCGGAAGGGCAGAGACTGAACAACAGCCGGTCGCCGAACGCAGTCTCGGCGGTCGCTTCCGGATGCTTCATGCCGAGATGCGTGTTGTGCAGGAGCACCATCCAGGCATTGACCGCAATGCCGGAGTTGCAAAGCTCGTTGAGCACGTCGCGATCCTTGAGGAGATGGTTCTCCACCGGCTTGATCGCGCCGTAGCGCGACGGGTCGGTGCGGAAGTAGGCCGTGCCGTCCTCGGGAAACACGACCTTTCCCGACGTGCCCTTCGGCCGCAGGAATTTGCCGGCATGATAGCTGCCGGCGAAGGTCGCCGTGTTCAGGCCGAGCGATCGAACCTGCGCGACGTATTCCGGAACGCCGACCTCGGCAACGTCCCACGCATAGGTGTAAATGGCGCGATAGCTCATCTCGTGTCGGTTCCGTTTGAGAAGGCGGGAAGGGCGCTTTCGGCCTGGGCGCGCGTCACCACAGCGTGTAGCCGCCGTCGATGACGAAGGACGCGCCCACCACGTAGCTCGAGGCGGGCGAGGCTAGGAAGACCGCCAGCGGACCGATTTCCTCCGGGTTGCCCGGCCGGCCCATGGGGATTGCCTCGACGAAGGTCTTGATCACCTCCGGATGGCTCTTCGACCATTTCTGGTTCGGCTCGGTCATGAAGAGGCCGGGGCAGATGGCGTTGACGTTGACCCCCTTCGGCGCCCAATCCGCACCCACCGCGCGCGTAAAATGGATGAGTGCCGCCTTGGTTGTCTCGTAGTGCCGGCCGCCGATGCCGCGATTGGCGATAAGGCCGCTGATGGAGGCGATGTTGATGACGCGGCCTTCGCCGCGCTTCAGCATCTCGCCGCCGATCACCTTGGTGCAGACGAAGGACTGAGTCAGATTGAGGTCGATGCCCTTCTGCCAGGTTTCCAGATCGGTTTCCTCCACAGGCACCGACACGTCGCGACCGCCGACATTGTTGACCAGGATGTCGATCGGTCCGGCTTCCTCCATGACCTTGCGGCACAGCGCTTCCGCTGCCTTCGGCTCTGAAACGTCGGCCGCATAGGTCCAGGCCTTGCGGCCGCGCTCGCGCACTTCGCCCGCCGTCTTCTCCAGCGCTTCGGCGCCGCGCGCCGTCAGCGCCACGTCGGCGCCGGCCTCAGCGAACGCGAGCGCGATCTCGCGGCCGAAGCCCCGGCTGCCGCCGGTAATGAACGCGCGCTTGCCGTCGAGACGGAACTTGTCGATGACTGTGATGGGACCCTCCTTCGGAGCAGCCGGCACACCGGCCACACGTTCGTAATCGAGCGTCGGTCGAAACTGAAGATGGAGAGATGCGAAAGTTCGCGCTCTTGGAAATACAGTGATGGACTGCCGCGCCTTACGGCTCTTACTGCCTCATACACAGTCGATTGCTCCATAATCCGCACTTGAGGTCGCGGCAGCCGCGCCCTGCACGTGCGTGATCGGAAAATCGCGCCAACGAACTTGTCGCCCATTGCGGCTTGATCAACTTGCTTAGATAATCCCCTTTGAGCGCGTTCGCGCGTGAGAGCGATATCAACCCTCGGAGGGGAACGATGACCGTGCGTAAAGAGCAAGAGTATCTTCTGCAGGAGCTCGGACGGCAGCAATTGCTACGCGGTCAGATCGACCGCCGTAACTTCCTGATGCGCACCGCGGCGGCCGGTCTTGGGATGGCCGGCGTCGGAGCGCTGACCAAGGGCGGCATCGGCTCCGCCTTCGCGCAGGATCGTCCGCTGACGCCGACCTTCTATCAGTGGATCCAGGATCTCCATCCCGGCATCGCGGCGGTGAACGAGAAGTTCCCGGGCATCAATTATCAGATCGCGCCGGTCGAGGGCTTCGGCATCGAGCGCTTCGTCGCCGAGGCGAAGAACAAGGACAGCACCTGGGACGTCTATGTCGGCCAGACGCCGTTCGTCGAGATGTCGGCGATGATCGCCGCCGACGTGATCGAGCCGTGGGACAACTACATTCCGAAGGAAGTCATCGACGACATCATCCCCTCCATCCGCGAGGAATGCACCGTTGACGGCAAGCTTTACAGCTGGCCCTTCTTCCTCGATGTGATCGGCAACTCCTGGCACTCCGGCATCACCAGCAAGGCCGGGCTGCCCGACGCGTCTCCGGCAACCTGGGATGACTACCTCGCCGCGTCGAAGACCATCGTCGACTCCGGCGCCGCGCCCTTCGGCGCCACCTTCGACTCGCACGGCTGGCGCTCGCTCGTGCCGATGGCGCATTCGATGAATCCCGACACCTACACGCCGGAAGGCCTCTTCGACTTCACCAGCGACGCGTCGGTCGAGGCGCTGAAGCTGATGAAGGAGATCATGGCCTACGCCAACCCGGACATCCTGCTTGAGGGTGCGTCCGACGGCGGCGTCAACGGCACGCCGGACGAGGTCGCCTTCGGTGCGCAGCGTGTCGGTCAGTTCGTGAAGTACTTCAATGCGCCGCTGCGCATGGCCCAGGACCTGGGAAGACCCCTCGCTCCTGCATCTCGGGCCGCTGCCAAAGTTCGCCAACGGTGCAGGCTCGACCGTGTTCTGGACGACCGGCTGCGCGCTCTTCAAATACGGGCAGAACAAGGAGAAGGCGGCCGAGTACATCAAGACGCTCACCTACGACCCGCAGATATGGAAGGACTCGATCGTCGGCACCGAGACGAGCCATCCCGGCCAGCTTCCGCCCTACAGCTCCATCTACGCTGACTGGCAGGCGAATCCGCCGGACTGGATGCCGGCTTTCGTCGCGCTCATCCGGGGCCAGCTCGACAAGGCCAAGGCGATCGAGAACCACATCTTCGGCCTGCAGCAGTTCGTCATCGGCAAGCCCATCTGGGAAACCTACCTGAAGGGCGAGGAATCCGATCCGAAGGTGGCGCTGCAGAAGGTAGTGGATGCCGTCCAGGCGGAGGTGAAGAAGGGCTGAAGCCTCTCGTAGAACAAGGAGGATCGGGGCGGTCCCGCCCGGATCCTTCGCTCGGGGGAAAGCGCTCGATAGGTCCGGATTTCAGACCGCAGGATTTGCGGCGCTTCACCACGCGGTGGCGCGAGCGCCGGGCGAGGAGCTTTCATGGATATCGATCGAAATACACCGAGCGCACGAGAGAATGGCTGAGACACTCGCATCCGACCGGATGCTCCCGCGGGAAGACGGATGGCTGCGCAACAGCTTGGCGCTGCTCAAGCAGGATACGGGCGCCTGGCTCTTTCTGCTGCCGGCGCTGGCCTTCTTCCTCGGCTATCAGGTCTGGCCGATTATCCGCGTCCTGTGGCTGAGCTTCACCGACTACCAATTCCTCACCAACGACCCGACGAACTGGGTGGGCCTCTCCAACTATAAGGAGGCGCTGAGCGACCCGTTGATGTGGGCGAGCCTATGGCGGGCCGCGCTCTTCACCATCATGTTTCTGCCCGGCACCATCATCTTGCCGCTGCTTCTCGCGATCCTGATCGACAAGGTGCGGCAGCCGCGACTCGCAACGGTCTATCGCGTCGTGCTGCTCATCCCGGCGGTCATCCCGAGCACGCTCATCTTCGTGCTGTGGAAGTGGATGTACAACTACCAGGTCGGGCCGATAAACCATTTCCTGGTGCAGACCACGGGGCTCTTCACCCTCTACAACGCGCCGCAATGGCTTGGCGGCACGGCGCTGACGCTCCCCTCGATCGCCATCATGGAAGTGTGGTGGGGCCTGGGCTACCACACGATCTTCTTCCTCGCCGGCCTCGCCGCGATCCCGAGGGACCTGCCGGAGGCGGCGCGCATAGACGGCGCGACCGAGTGGCAGGTGTTCTGGCACGTGGTGCGGCCGCGCCTCGCGCCGATCATGATGATCCTTGTCGTGCTGCGCTTCGGGACGGCCATGGCCGTGATCGACGAGTACCTGATCTTCGGCGGCTTCAACCGGGCTTCGCCCACCTACACCTGGACGATCTACATGTATGACCAGGCGTTCAAGACCGGGCTCTGGCGGCAGGGATACGCCGCGGCAATCGGCATGATCGGCGCGGCCGCGATGATGATCGTGATGGTCTTCCTCATTCGAATCTTCCGACCCAGGGGCTGACGATGGCGATGGATGCTGCCCAGAACGGAGTTATCGCCTCACGCCCGGTCGTGACCGACGGCGGGGATGTCGACTGGCCCGGCGAAAAGCGCAACACGATCATCCGCCACGCGGTGATCAATTTCTTCATGCTGATCATCCTGCTCCCGCTCGCCTGGGTGCTGATGATGTCGATCAAGTCGCTGCCGGATTCCATGCGCGGCGACTTTTGGCCGAAGAAGTTCGATTTCGGCCACTACTCTTATGTCTTCGAGCGAATCCATACGCTGCCGATCAATCTCTTCAACAGCGTCTATGTCACCTCCGCCACCGTGCTGCTCACCACCGCTTGCGCCGTGTTCGCCGGCTACGCGCTCGTGCACATGAAGCCGAAGGGGTCGGGAGCCGTTGTCGTGGTGCTGCTCGTCTCGCTCTACGTCCCGGTGCGCGTCGTCTCCATCATCAGCATCTACGAGACGCAGCACTGGCTCGGCCTCATCAACAATACGAGCGGCCTCATCCTCCCTTATGTCACGCTGCAGCTCGCGATCAGCGTCCTCATCATGCGCAGCATGTTCCAACTCGTGCCGCACGAGCTTATCGAGGCGGCCAAGATCGACGGCGCCGGCCATTGGAGAACGCTGCTGACCATTGGTATTCCGATGGTGCGCAACGGTCTCGTCGTCGTCTTCATCGTCAACTTCGTGACTGCATGGGGCGAGTATCTGCTCTGCCTGACGCTCATCGACGACGAGGCGAAGCGCACCATGCCGGTAGTCCTCGCCGCTGCTCAGGGGGGCCAGGGACAATGGGCGTGGCCGAACATCGCCGCAGTCTACGTCATCGTCGTGCTGCCCGGCATCATCGCGTTCACTTTCGCCCAGAAGCTCTTCTTCAAGGGCTTGGCGGAAGGCGTCGTGAAAGGGTAGGCGCGGCGGCATGGGCAGGCCGCGAAGACACCGATGCGCGCCCATGGCTGCATCTACTGCCACGACAGCGATCCGTGGATGCGCTCGCCGTGGGTCGCCCGGACCGGCCAGCTGCCGGCCGATCCGGGCTCGCCGTGGGTCGCCCGGACCGGCCAGCTGCCGGCCGATCCGTGGGGCTTCCACTCCGTCGACGTCGGCGGCCCCTTCGCGAAATGGCCGAAGCCCAAAAGTATCGCCACGCGCGGCAATACCTGCACCGGCTGCCATCGGATTGGATCGCTCAATACCTGCCGGGCGATGGACATTCCGACCTTCGGCGAACAGCCGGCGAAGATGCTGCAGGCGATCGGCCAAGCGCCTCACGGCCGCCTCGGCGCGCGGCTCGGAACGATCGAGGAATCACCGCCCGACGTCTACAGCCAGTGGGCTTCGGCCTACCCGCATTCGGCCTGGATGCCGCTCGGCAACGAGCTGCCCTATACCGAATGGCGGCGCATCTACGAGCAGGACGTCAAAGACCTTCGGCGCTGCTGTCAGAACCCGGACGCACCCGGATGCATCGTCTCGCCGATCCAGAACCTGCGCGACTGGCTCAAAGAACAGGAAGCGGCGTCGGCCGAAGATGCCGTGCAATAGACCGGGGAGCAACTTGGTGCGGTGCAGTGCAGAGGCGGTAGCGCTCTGGCAACACGAGCCCCCGAACGGTCGCTTCGCGCGATCCGCCGCAGCCCTGTCCGTCCGAGGCAGCGCATGATCGTGGACGCCTATGTCAAGAGGGCAGTCGGCTTCAAGCCGGGGACGATTGTGCACGTCGGCGGACATCTCGCGGGTGTTTTCAACCCCCAAAAAGCGACCCGTCTTCGACGCGGGCTATCGTGGCGGAACCGAATCTTCCAAGGGATTGATCGTCTTTTCGACGTTCGTGACCCGCCGATGCAGGAGCTCGATCAGGTTACCCACCCGATCCTCCTGCAATCTTGCGGAAGTCGAATTTCCGACCTCGAGAAGGCAGGTCCACGGGTCAGGTCAAGTCTGTCGCCAACTCTCACTGCCAGATGTTGATCGTGGCCAGCGTCCGCATCAGGTGATCGGCGATGAGCGCCTCGGCCTGCTTGCCGTTCCGCTCCGAGATCGCGTTGACGACGGCCGACAATTCCTTGTGGGTCTGCTCGCGCACCGGGACAGGCGCGGGCTTGTCCGTGTCCTTGCCGTCGAAGAGCACCGCTCGCCGGTCGGCAAGGATGCTCTCCATGATCTGGATCAGGAACTTGTTCTTCGTGGCGGCGAACATCTGCGCGTGAAGCGCGTAGATGCGCTCCTTGAAGTCGTGCCAGGTCGGGGAGTGGCGGATTTCGTCGAGGGTCTGCCGCATCGCATCGATCTCACTCTGCGCGGCGCGATTGACCACGAGATGCATCATAGCCGGCTCGAAGAGCAGCCGCCCCTCAACGATCTCGACGAAGCCCGGCACGTCCTCGTGAACGCCGATGGCGGTCTGATCCATGCGGCCGAATATGCTGTCGGCGTCGTCAGCGAGGAACGTCCCGCTCCCGACCTTTCGATGGATTAACCCCTGCCGCTCCATCATCGCGAGCGCGCTGCGCACCGCTGTGCGGCTGGTCTTCAGGCGGCGGGCAAGATCGCGCTCATTCGGCAGCTTCGCGCCGGGCACCATGTGGCCATCGTGGATGCTGCGGAGAAGCGAGCGGTAGACGAGCGAGGGCGTCGCCCGATCGTGGGTGGCGATGGCGGTCAGGGAGTCGCTGGCAGATTTCGGCGGCATGGACTCGTTATCCGGATCGGCGGTAGAGAGCGCGACCGCTGAAAAGAGTCAACCATTGCGAGCCGATTCGCGTCAATCGCGCCGAACCTCGACGGGCTGCCCTATCCGCGCGGATTCCGCCAGCGCATCGAGCACTGGAATGGCATCGAACGCCTCCCGGTAGTGCTGCCGGTAGGGCGCGCCGGAGAGGGTCGCCTCGACGAAATGTGCAATCTCGTCCGCGAGGTCACCGACGATGCGCCCGTTAATTTCGGGCCAGAGATGCGTATCTCCGCCGGCCGTCCCCTCGTCGGTGACGGTGTAGAAGCCCTGGTCGGCGACCTCGAGATAAGCGGCGGCGCGCGTCCCTACGATGTCGAAGGCGGCGCGGTACCCGTTCATAAGCCCGTCCGGCCAGGCCCAGCTGTAATCCAGGCTGCCGATGGCTCCGCTCTCGAAGTTGACGACGGCATAGAGCGCGTCCTCATTGCCGAAGCCGAGAGCCTCGCGCTTTTGCGCATAGACGCGCGCGATCCGTGACCGCGCGATCCACTGCATCGCGTCGACATCGTGGACGCCCATGTAGAAGAGGATCGACGAGCGTTCGCCGAGACGCCGCGCCGTCTCCCGCGTCGCGTTTCGCTTGGCGCGCACATGGATGACGTCGCCGAGCTTCGCCGGCTCCGCGGCCTCAAAAACCTGCACGTAGCGCGGATCGAAACGCAGGATGTGGCCGATCATCAGCCGCGAGCCGTTCTTTTCCACGGCGTTGATGATGGCGCGCGCGTTCGCGGTATCGTGGGCGAGCGGCTTTTCAAGAAGCACCGCCTTCCCTGCGGCCGATGCGGCCCTTGCCGCGTCAGCGTGCGCGCGGTCCGGCAGGCAGATGCTGACCGCGTCGAGATGCGGCAACGCCAGCAGCGACTGGAAATCGGCAAAGGCCTTCGCAGATGTGCCGCCGGCGACGGCGTCACATCGCGCCGGATCCGCGTCGCAAACCGCAATGATTTCTGCGTTCGGAAGTTGCCCGTAGACCCGGGCATGCCGCGTGCCGAACCAGCCGAGCCCGATGACGCCGACACGAAGCACGCTGCTCATCTCGAGGCCGGTATCTTCCACTTTGCGAAGTCCTCGATGAAGAGGGCCAGCGAGGTCACGATCGCCTCGAAGAAGCGCGCGCCGTTCTCCGGCGTTGCCAGCGATGGATCGCCAAGCGTGCCGGACGGCGAGAGGTCGCCGAAGTCATGATACGTGCGGACGGCCGAAGCTCCGAGCAGGTCGGTCGTCAGGTACGACGAGCCCGGATCGGGGTAGGTCGTCTCGGCTCTTTCGATGTCGACCAGTTCCGGCCGCAAGTGCTGCATCATCGCCGTTTCGAATTCGCCGGCGTGTCCCATCCCGCCGGTCCGAGATTTTCGCACCTCCGCGATCGCGTCGCGCGCGAGCTGGAAATAAGTGAGAGCGGCGATGCGTGCACGGCCATAATGCGCATGCCCAACCTTCGACGCGAGAACGTCGATGATCCCGTTGTTTCCGCCATGCCCATTGAGCAGGATCAGCCGACGAAAGCCGTGAGCGACCACGCTTGCCGCCACATCTTCGACGAGCGCCGTCATCGTCTCGGCACGCAGCGTGACTGTGCCCGGGAAGCGCATGTGGTGCGGGGAGAAACCGAACCACGGCGGCGGCAACACTACGACGCGCCCCGACAATCTCTTCGCCGCCTCGAGCGACAGCGCATGGGCGAGGATGGTGTCCGTACCGACCGCAAGATGGCGACCATGCTGTTCAACCGATCCGAGCGGCAACACCACCACGAGCATCTCGCGGTCGAGCTTTGCTATCTGCGGTACGCTCAATTCCTCCCAGCGCATCAGACCCTCAAGAACATGGTTGCGAATGGTCTAAAGTCGTCCGTATAGTTCCACCATTCCGCGGCGCGTCAAGGTTTTCCGCGCACGGTCGATGACAAGAGTTCGCCGCCGGGAGGCGGCAAGACCAGGGAGACAGGGTATGGCACTACGCAGGCTCCTCGCCACAGGCGCTTTGATCGGTGGCGCGATGGTCGGAAGCGCGATGCTCGCGCAAACTTCCGCCGCAGAGGATATCACCCTCGAATTCGTTGTCTGGAACTACTCGCTCGATACGATCCAGGACAACGTCAAGAAGTTCGAGGAGGCTAACCCCGGCATCAAGGTCCACATCACGGACTACACGTGGCCGGACTATCAGGACGCCATGCTGCTCCGCTTCCGCGGGGGCACGCCGACCGACGTCGCCTATGTCGGTCAGGACTGGCTGCCAGCCTGGGCCGCCGCGGGCTTCTTCGCGCCGCTCGAGGACGTCGCGCCGGCCGACGTGCTCGCCGATCTCAAGTCGGACATGGCAGGCTTCGCGCTAAGCGATATGACCTACAAGGGCAAGCTTTACGGCCTTCCGTACTACGCCGACACGATCTCATTCCTCTACAACAAGAAGATCCTCGAGGATGCCGGCATTGCCGTCCCGGCCACGTGGGAAGAAGTCATGGCCGCCGCCGAGACGCTCAAGGCGGGCGGCATGGAGCATCCGATCGTCTACGAGTTTGACCAGGAGCTCCCGAACTTCTGGGACGCCTTCGTCGCCCAGTCGTACGGTCGCGGCGGCGATCTCTTCGATGCCGACCAGCGGGCGATCTTCGATAACCCCGACAATCCAGCTTACAAGCAGCTCGAATGGCTGGTCGAGGCCTTCAAGAAGGATCTCGTCCAGCAGGAGACGCACGAATCGAAGATCGTGCCGTCGATGAACGCCGGCAAGAATGCCTTCACCATCCTCTATAACTACAATCTCGCCGCGCTGAACAATGCCGCCGAGCAGCCGCTTGCAGGACAGTTCGCGCTGGCGCCGATGCCGGGCGAGACGCACTCTACGCTCGGTTTCACGAAGTTCTACGCCATCACCGCGCAGGCCGCGGCCGACCCGGCGCGCGCCGAAGCGGCGTGGAAATTCGTGAACTTCATGGACGGCAAGCCCTACACGGTGGCCAAGCGCTGGGCGGTCGAGAAGGGACTGGGCTTCGGCCAGCTCTCGCTTTTCGATGACCCGGACGTGCAGGCCGCGTGGAACAAGTGGATCGATTCGGCGGTGCTGAAGGAGCAGGTCTCGCGCGCCCGGAACGGCATGTGGAACGAATGGACCTCGGCCTGGGCCGCCTACTTCCGACCCCTCCTTGCGCAGGCGATGGTGGGCGAAGCCAGCGTCGACGAAGTCATGAAGGCCGGCGCCGCGAAGTGGAACGAGTATCGCGACAAGTTCGAGAAGAACTGAGCGGCAGAAACGCGGCGGCCTTGACGGCCGCCGCCCTTCCGGATCGAAGCTTTCGCCGATGTGGAAACTTGAGCGGTTCCCCGCGCCCTGGATTCTGCCCGTGCTCCTGCCGGTGGCGGCGTTCACGATCTTCCCGATAGCGCACGCGTTCTGGACCAGCCTGCACCAGGTCAGCCTGCTCTTTCCCGTCGTTGAGTTCGTCGGTCTCGACAACTACGTGGGCGTCGTCACCGGGGAGTATTTCTTCAGGGCCCTCAAGAATTCGCTTCTCTTTACCGTCTGCGCCGCCCCCTCCGTCGTCGTGCTCGGAACGGCGACGGCGATCTTCCTCAAGCGCGATTTCTTCGGCGTCGAAGTCCTTCGCTCGATCGTGCTCCTTCCATGGGTGCTTCCTGGAGCCATCAGCGCCGTGCTGTGGATATGGGTGTTCAACCCGAGCTGGGGTGTCATCAACTCGACGCTCCGCGACCTGGGGCTGATCCACGCGGAGATCCCCTGGCTGACGCGACCCAATCTCGCATTCTTCTCCGTCACCGTGGCGCACGTCTGGACGCAGGTTCCCTTCACCGTTGTCCTCATCATGGCGGCGCTTTCGACGCTCAATCCGGAGCTCACGGAGGCGGCGACGATCGACGGCGCGACGCGTCTCCAACGCCTGCGCTACATCGTGCTGCCGCACATCAAGTCGATCGCAATCGTGCTCCTCATCTACAATGCCCTCACGGCTTTCACGAGTTACGACCTCGTCTACGCGATGACCGGCGGCGGGCCGGGGACCGCTACGACGCTGCTCGCCTTCCAGATCTGGAAGGAGAGCTTCTCAATGTACGATTTTGGCGCGGGCGCTGCGCTGACCTTCATCGTCGTGGCCATCTCAGGGCTCCTGATCTTCGCCATCCTGAAGGCGCTTCCGAGCGATGTGCTGAGCGATGGGTGATCCGCGCGGATATGCGAGCGGAGTGCTGACCGCAATCGGCGCTTTCCTCGTGCTTCTGTTCACGGCCGGGCCGATCGTGCTCGCCGTGGCGGGAAGCGTGATTCCCGATCGCGTGATGTTCGCCAGCGATCGCGGGCTGTTCGATGAAGTAACGCTGGAGAACTACCGCTACATCTTCACCGGAGAGGTGCCGCCGGCCTACCTGAAATCCGGGGCGAACCGCACGATGATCTCCGATGCCGCCCGGCAGGTGCCACGAAGCCTGTGGAACAGCGCGCAGATCGCCTCCGCTGCGCTGCTCATAAACCTGATCCTCGGCGCGCCCGCCGCCTTCGTCTATGCGCGCTATCTCTTTCCCGGCAAGCGCGTGACCTTCATGTTCCTGCTGCTCAGCCCGTTGGTGCCGACCATCGCGCTGATTACGCCGATTTACATGTCACTCCAGTCGGCGGGTCTCGTCGGATCGAAGCTCGGCATCATCCTGGTGCATTCGGTGAAGGCGCTGCCATTCACAGTGCTGATCCTCTCCATTTTCTTCCGCAAGATGCCGCACGAGCTCTTCGAGGCGGCGGTCATCGACGGATGCAGTCGGCTGCAGGAGTTCACAAAGATCGCCGTGCCGCTCGCCCTGCCGGCGCTCGCCGCGACCGGCCTCTTTGCCTTCATGCTCTCCTACGCCGAGTTCATGTTCGCGATGGTGCTATCAGGCGAGGCGTCGAGCCGGCCGGCTTCCGTCGTCATGGCAGCGCTGGCGCGCAATCCCGACGTGTCGTGGAGCCTTCTCAACACCGCGATCACCATCGCCATCCTGCCCACGATCGTCTTGGTGACACTGGTGTGGCGCTATGTGCTTTCTGATCTTGTGCGAGGCGCGGTGAAGGGATGAACAAGCGTCAAGACGACAACGCGAGCCACGTGCATCCCCTGAAGCGGGTGCCGAAGGGCGCGGTCCAGCATGTCACGGCGGGACCTTACTCGCCGGTGCTTGAAGTCGATGCCCAGCGGCTCGTCGTGCTGTCCGGACAGGTTGCCGTCGACCTTGAAGGAAACGTGGTTGGCGAAACGATCGAGGTGCAGACGGAAGCGGCGCTCGCCAACTGCGCGCGGCAGCTCGCAAGCGCCAACTGTGGGTTCGCCGACGTCTTCAAGGTCAACGTTTACCTAGCCGACCTCGCCGAGTGGACGCGGTTCAACGCCGTCTACGAAAAATGCATGCCGGCGCCGCGTCCTGTCCGTACAGCGGTGCAGGCAATTCTGCTCGAAGACTTCCGCGTCGAGATCGAGATGTGGGCGGTCAAGCCGAACCAGCAGGATGATTGAGCCGGGGGCTCTACCGTCCGCCAATGGGATAGGCCAGCAGATTCGGCGGAGGACCGAGGACGGTGCCGATGCAAAAGCTGGCGAGCGCAAGGGCAAACAGCGTGAGACCGCGCCGTCGCTGTCCCGCCTTGCTGGTGCGATGAAGACCTGAGGGACTTCACATCAATCCCCCGCCCGAAGAGTGCGTTGAAGCGCTGTCCTGCCTGTATGGGCATACGGGCGAAGATCTGGCGTACGGGGCTTGATTAGGGCCGAACCATCTCCGCAACGTCGGGAGCAAAAGGCCCTTTTTTGCGAGTTTCAAGAGTTCGCAAACGACGATCTCAGTTCTATTCATTTCTCCGACATCCCGGCCAACAAGTACTGCGCAGTGAAAAGGTCAAGATGGCCACCGCCTACATTCTTGAAAAGCGTAATTTCGTCTCGCGAACGACGTCCGCCGGTTGTCTGGGCGCAGAGCTCATAGAGGTCGGCGACGACATCATCCCATGACATGGCGCCCGTCGCCACGGATTGAACGAGATCTCCGCAACCCTCCATACCATGTCGTGTATCGACATACTTCGTGGCATTCGCAATCGCCTGATCGTCCGCCTCACGCATCGTCGGGAGGTATGCTCCGACAAGGTCGAGATGCGCCCCAGGCTTAAGCAGCGCTCCCCGAACGAGCGG
>CAWFEM010000019.1:0-26679 GCA_963814905.1 uncultured Alphaproteobacteria bacterium
CAAGACTTTAATCGCGGTTTTGCGTGAGCACGAGGCGGGTGCGAAGACGGCAGATCTGGCAGGCAAGCACGGGGTTTCGGAGGCCACACTTTACAACTGGAAGGCCAAGTATGGCGGGCTCGACGTGTTGGAGGCTAAGCGGCTGAAGGGTCTCGAGGAGGAGAACCGGAAGCTGAATAAGCTGCTGGCGGAGTCGATGCTCGACAACGCCGCCTTGAAGGAACTTCTGACAAGAAATGTATGACCTGCCCCGCCCGGGCAAGGCGTTTTCAAACCCAGGCCAGGGAAGCGGCCTCGTGGCGTCCCGGGGCGCTTCCTCATTGGCGAAGTCATGGCTTATCGGCACGTCTCCGCATAAAAACCGTAGCCCTCCACCCTTACTCGTACATACCCAGCGGCACGAGCATCCTGAACACCACGCGCCGTAGTTGTTGTGAAGTTGTCTCCCCTCCCTCGGCCCCAATAGAGCACTAATTGTGCCGAATCAGGAGTATCCACTGGATAGACGTACCCTTCGATCCGAACAAACTCGTACCCTGCGGCCAGCGCATCCCTTTCACCCTCCGGTGTCGCGGTTGTGAAGTTGTCGCCCCTTGCTCCGCTCCAGTATAGCTTAAGTGGGACCGTCCCGGGCGCCTGGTTAGCGAACACACAAGCCTGTTTCCGCACGTAGCGGTATCCCGCGGCCTGTGCCGACTGCACGCCGTCGGCGGTTGCCGTGGAGAAATTATCGCCACGAGTATCCGAGTAATAGAGAAACAACGGCTTAGTTTCGCTGGCTTGCGAAGTCGCCACGCCGCTCAGCATTAAGACCATCGCCAGCACAATTCGTGCGAACATTGAGATTCCTCCTTGACGCATGATCAAAAGGCTCTTTTCACAATCGAACCTGCGGAGTGGATGAAAAATGCCTCCAGCTGGGATTTCCCAGATACATGCTTGAAGTTTGGCGGCGTCAGTATAGCGCGAGTCGCCCGATACGGCCTCACCGCCCCCCGTGGACGCCTACGGCTTGAACGTGACGAAGCCGAAGCGCGCGGTCTGGCCGACGCCGTTCGAATCGTAGCAGTAGACAAGGAGCTTGCCGCTGACGCTGGATGAGCGGCAAAACCGCGTGTCGCCTGCGGGCGTGATCACCGTCGAGTAGTTCGTGTAGTAGTAGCTCTCACTGTCGATGCCGATCTCGTAGCGCTTGTAGGTGGCGTTGTACGTCGAAGACCAGTTTCCGGTTCCGGATTGTTTTGCGCCGTTGGAGTAGACCACACCGAAAGCGAGGGGCCCTGAGACATCGGCAAGCGCATTGGCGGCATCGGCAGCGGCATCGGCTTCCGCGTCGGTCACTTCGGCGGTCGCGGCACCGGCGGCCGCATCGTCGACCGGAAGGCTGTTCTCCTGCCCGATCGCTGCCGGGCCGCTGGCGAAAAGGAACACCGTCGCAAATAGGAGTGATGATCTCATTTTCGCGCTCCCTCTGTTCGAGCAAAATATCCTTAATGACCCCGCGCGGGCCCTACTTTTTGTAGATGACGAAGGCGAAACGCGACGTGGTCGGGTTGCCGTTGCTGCCGTGGCACGTGATGAGAAGCTTTCCGCCAACGCTGTCGGTCTTGCAGAAGCGGATGTCGCCTGCCGGGGTCACTGCCGTGCTGTACTTCAGGTAATAGTAGCTCTCGGCATTGACGCTGATCTCGTAGCGCTTGTACGTGGCGTTGTAAGCGCTGCTCCAGTTGTTGGTCCCGGACGCCTTCGCTCCGTTCGCCAGGATCGTTCCGAAAGCCAGCGGGCCGCTGGCGGTCGTCGCGTCCATGCGGAAGTTGGCGACGGTGCAGGCAGTCTCGTTCAAGACACGAGCGTTGTTGTGCGTCGCCGCCGTGCCCATGGCGACTGCGCCGTAGGCGACGTTGGGGTTGGACCAGTAGTTCAGCCTCGTGCAACCGCTCGGACAAGCATATGACATGATCGTCCGCCAGTTACCCGGCTGATAGTAGTAGCCGTGCCCATAGGCAAAAGGCGAACTCGTCGAGTCGGCCTCTGGATTGTGCCGTGCGCCCTGCAAGTGCCCGATCTCGTGAGCGAATGAGTAGTAACCCGTCGCGCAGTTCTGTCCGACAACGGCGAAGGCGGTGTCCGCCGTGGCGCCGATGGCCGCCGCGATGCCGCAGTAGTCTCCGTTTCCAGTAATCAGCACAGCGACGTCCGCGTGATGCGCGTCGCGCAGCGCATGCACTTCATCCATCTGGCCGTCACCGTTGATCCGAAAGCGATCGCGATCCGTGGCCATGTTGCCGCTCTCGGTGTAGCTCGTCTGATAGGAGTGAGCGAGGGCTATGTGCGTATTGATCTGGCTGTGGGTGTAGCCCTGGTTGGTTTCGTCGATGGCGAGCTGTATTAGCGCGGCGATGTTGCCGGCCTGCGCTTTGGCCGTCGGCGTGTAAGCGACGATTGCCTTGTAGTCGTTGCAGGCATCCGCCGTGCCCGCGGCTCGCTGCATGTCGCGAAGGGGCATGGCAGAAGAGCCGTGCTCCAACTGCTCGAACTCCGGCGGCTCGTCCGGAGGAAGGGCGGCTTGGTCGACCTCAATGAGCGCCTGCTCCTGCCCGAGGGGGCGTACGCGGTAGAGCTTGCCGCCTGCGTGGATGGTGCCCACCACATCGTTGCCCTTGACGACGAGCATCGCGTCATCGGGGACGCCGCTTGGCGGCGTCTCGGAGCTACGGGCGATGAAGCTGTAGTCGTTCGGTGCGCGCTGCTCGGTGGCGACGTTGTCAAGCACGACGGTTCTTCCGCCGATGTTCAGTGACACTCGGTCTGCCGTTTTGAGGATGTCTTCGTTGATTTTGATGAAGCTGACTGCGCCGCTGGAGGGATCGGCCTCGTAAGCTTGCAGCTGGGCCTGCATGTCTGCGGGCAGGTCAGCGCGCGACATCGTCGTGTAGGAGAATAGCGGCGCGGCGGCCTCAGCCGCTTGCGAGGTCTGCTGCGCGTGTGCGCACGGCAAACCGGATAACGCAATGACGGACGATGCTGCGAATGCTGCGCATATCGTGACGAGGGTCTTAAGTGTTGTCGACATGCCCGATCCTCCTCCCGTAACTGACAGGCGAAGCGAGGTAAGGGGCGGTCTCGCCGACTAAGGCGGCGACCGGCGGCGCCTACCCTGATGCACGCAAGCCCTGCTGCGCAACGCGAGCCTTTGGACGTTGAGCCGCTATTTCGAGGAGAATAATCTGCAATCCAAAATGGCAAATTTATGGTCGGTGTGATCACGATCGGATAGCCTGACCCTGGCGACGGGGACGCCGGACCGCCGAGCGGGAATTATTTTTCAGCCCTTATCGCGCGGAGCACAAAAGTGATCCTCCCCCGCCGAAGTTCTCTAATCGCACGGGTCAAGGCTTTGGTTCTCGGGATGTCGCGTTCTCGCAGGGCTCAGAGTTCTCTCCTCGGTCAACCGCTCGGATGCCGCATGTTGGCGTTGGAGTGCCGCACAGGCGCGGCGCTCGGAGACCGACAATACGCGCGTCGAACATGCTCGATGCAGGCGCAGCGCCGCGCGGGACTTAGTAGTTTCCCCGGGCCGCCTCCTGCAGGATCAGCTTGTCGAGCGTCAGATCCGACACCGCCCGACGAAGCCTCTGGTTCTCCGTCTCAAGGTCCTTCAGACGCTTCACCTGATCGCTCTTCAGCCCGCCAAACTCCTGCCGCCAGCGATAGTACGTCACCTCGCTCACGCCGATCGACGGATGGCGTCGGCCGCGCTCGACCTTGCGATGCGAACATCGACCTGCCGCAGCTTCGCGACGATCTCTTCGGCAGTATCTCTCCTGGATCCATCCGTCCTCCTTGCTGCCAAAAGGCATACAACAGGTCGGACCACTAGCGAATCGCGAGTGGAGGCTCTCGCGCGCCGCGAAGCGGGAGAGCCTCTCACAGAGATTGGGCGCTCCTACGCTGTTTCGCATTCGACCATATCACGACTGCGATAGTCGGACCCAACTCGCCGTCCCCTGACAGCTCGTCGTTTGTCGATGTCCGGTTTGGGTCCAGAAGCGGACCCCGCGGACCCGCTTGGCTATGTCTGCTTCGCGTCAGAAGGGGACGTTGCGAGGTCCTTGAAGGAAGCTCGCCCTCACCGCGCACTGTCACGGGATCACGCCTTTGAGCCGGAGAGGCGCTCGGCCGCTTCCCTCAAGACCGCCGCGGCCTCCCGCTGCTCTTCGGCAGTCATCAGCGTCCCGTCGACATCGCTGTGATGGCAGGCAAGTTAAGAATGACCTTGGTCATGCCGCGGTCGGCTTCGTCATGGCGATCTTCACGACCGTCGCCGCCGGAGGCGCAGAATCCATCTATCCGGCGAATTGTCGTCGAAATGCAGGCAATCGCTTAAGCGCGAGCGTGGGACGATGCTCCTGCCCTCGTCGGCATGAAAGTCATGCGCGCAAGAGATCTCGTCCGACAAACGAGCGGCCAGCCAACCGGGAGGTGGCTCCCATGAGCCAGACTCATATTCGTTCGGGCGAGTCCGAGGTGGGACCTGTGAATACCATCAGCGCCGCCATTAATAGACTCCAGTCGGAGTTCGGCGAGACAATCTCCCCGAAGGGAGAATGGCGAGCATTGCTCGATGAGGTGCGCATTTCCAGCGAACGAATTGAGCAGGAAGTTCGGTCGCTTGGAGAGAACCGCGAACTGCTGCTGGCAATCATTGATTTGATACCGGTGGCGTTCTTCGTGAAGGATCACCGGAGCCGTTTCTTTCTCATGAACCGCGCGTGCGAGGAACAATGGGGGATGTCTTTTTCCGATCTGCGCGACACCGACGCGAGCCAGATATTTCCCCCCGATCAGATGAAACATTTCCTCGCATCGGATCGATCCATTTTTGAGGGGCGGCAACCCGTTGAATTTGAAGAGGCGTTCTGGAGCGCGGCCAAGCAGGAGAATAGAACGGGATATACGTTCAAGCGGCCGATGTATGACGCGGACGGAAATCCGCAATACCTGGTGTGCGTCACCCTCGACATTACCGACCGCAAGCTGGCCGAAGAACACATTCGCGAAAACGAGAGCACGATCCGCGGCCTCGTCGAGCAGGGTATATCGGGCATCTTTGTCGCTGACGAGGATGGAAAGATCGCCTACGTCAATCCGCGTTTTGCGAAGATGATCGGATACGATTCGGGGGCAGAGTTTATCGGTCACTCGCTCATCGACTTCATCTCCGACGCCGACAAGCCGGCGGTGGCGGAAGCGATGGCCGCGTTGCTCTCTGGCGGAGCACCAAGCGCTGAGGTTGCGGCGTCAATCCAGTTGAGGCGAGGCGGCGCGATCGATGTTCTCGCTCAGGGTTCGCTGACGACATTTCACGGGAAGCGCGCAATCGTCGGCGTGGTGATGGACGTCACAGAACGCAAGAAGGCGCAGGAGAAGCTCGAGTTCACGGCACGTCACGACGCACTCACCGGGCTTGCCAATCGACAGGTCTTCATGAAGGCGGTCCTGCAAGCAATCGCGCGGGCAGACAGAGCCGAGAAAAGCTTCGCGGTGCTCTATCTGGATCTCGACCATTTCAAGGATGTCAACGATACACTTGGTCACCCGGCTGGAGACGCCCTCCTTTGCGAGGTCGCTGGGCGGATTCAGCAGAACATTCGTGAGACCGATCTCGCCGCGCGCTTCGGGGGGGATGAATTCGCGGTGCTGACCACATCTATCAACGAGCCGGCTGACGCTGCGAACGTGGCTGACAAGATTGTCGAAGCAGTTGGTCGCCCGATTTTTATTGAAGGGAGCGACATCCGCTGTGACGTTAGTATCGGAATTTCTGTTTACGAGGGTGGCCCCGTCGAACCGGAGTCAATGCTATCTCAGGCCGACGTGGCGCTCTACCAAGCAAAATCGGATGGACGGGCCACCTACCGGTTCTTCACTGATTCAATGGAAGCGGAGGTCAGAACCCGAGTTGCTGTGACGTCTGAGCTTCGCGAAGCGATTCCTTCCGGACAGCTCTTTTTACTGTACCAGCCGCAAATTGACTCGGCCACTGGGCGAATCATCGGCGTCGAGTCGCTGGTACGTTGGCGCCACCCTACGAGGGGGGTGCTGCCGCCGTCCGAATTCATACCGATCGCCGAGAAGTCCAATCTTATTGTGGCAATTGATCACTGGGTAGGCCGCGAAGCTTGCAGGCAGGCAAAAGCGTGGATGGATGCAGGCCTCCCGCCCCTGGTGATGTCGGTGAATGTATCGGGGGCGCAGTTTAGACGCGCGATGGATCTAGAAAATGATGTCGCAGTCGTCCTTGCGAACTCAAAGCTGCCGCCTCAGCTGCTTGAATTGGAACTAACTGAAACTATCCTCATGGAGGCTGCGCAGGAACAAAGCGACGTACTTGCGCGATTGCGCCGAAGCGGCGTCAAATTTGCGATTGACGATTTCGGCACCGGGTATTCTTCGCTCGACTATCTGCGTCGGTTCCCAGTTGACCGAATCAAGATCGCCCAGGTTTTTGTTGCGGGGATCGAGACTGACCCAAGCAGCGCGGCAATTGTGCGGGCAATTATCGCGCTCGCCCGGGAATTGAGCATAGTCGCAATTGCCGAAGGTGTCGAAACCGCTCGGCAAGTAGAATTGCTCAAAGGGTGGGGCTGCCCCCAGATGCAAGGCTACTATTTCGCCAGGCCCCTGGTAGCCGATGACTTCGCGTTACTCATGCGCGGTGGTGAAGTCATCGCATCAAAGACAATTGCGCCCAGGACCGCTGCATGACTGACAGGCAGAGGATGGCACTGGGTGTCCGGCCAAGTGCAGGACCATCTTCGGCGAGCGTTCGATTTCCGGATTGGGTCAGATTCGGAAGTCAAAGCGTCAGCGTTGGCGTCTGCTTTACCTCAGTGAGCGGACAAGCACGAGCTGGGCTTGCGGGTCTGTTTGGCGCCAGGAGGAGAAACCAAATCTTCACCGGTCCCCTTCCGCATCTGGGTATGGGGCGGCACCGGTCGACATAGGCAAGGCACATCACGATCTCGTCCGGGAGTGGGCCATCGGGCATGGTCAGCGTCATGGTGTCGAAGTGATCGAAGGACCAGGGGATTGTCCTTGTGCCCGAGCGGCAGGTCGATCGAGATTCATGGTCCGATGTTGACGTTGGAAGAGATGACCGCCTCCCGCCGCCGGCAGAGCCTGCTGCGTTCCCGGTCAGTTAAGCTTCGCCAGGAAGGCGTTGATCACGCGAGCGCCTTTTTCCGGTTGTTCGCTCATCCACCAGTGCCCCGCGCCTTCAAGCACGGCAACCTCCGCCCTCGCACGTTTTGCGGAACGGCGCGCGAGCGCTTCTCCGCCGCAATAGTGATCTTCGGTCGCGATCAGCACCAAGCCGGGTTTCTTCGCTGCCCTTTCAAGCCCGGTGCCGAGTTCCTTCATCACCGGTTGGGTTGCCGATCGGTAGAGCGCCAGGATTGCCCTGCCCATATCGTCATTCGCGCCTTCCGCCACCCGTAGCGCGACCCCGGAACTCATTCCAAGACTTTGATATAGCTGCGCGTTGGCCTCGATGGGCGCGCCCAACATCTGGGCAACCGCCTGCTCGCCGATCTCGGGCGTCTGCCAGGCCTGCGCCAAGTCATGCCAGACATAGGTCGGGTCGAAGACGCCGGCGACATCGATCGTCCACGACCGGATCAGATCCGGTCGGTCCATCGCGATCAGCGCAACATGCCCTCCGCCCCAGTCGTGCCCGACGAGATCGAGCGGTTGTTCCAGCCGTTCGATCTCTCCGATAAGCCAACGGCGATAGGCGTCAATGGAGCAATCAAAGCTTGCGGGGATGGCGGAACCGAACCCGGGCGGAGAAAGTCGGACAATATCGGGTTCGCTAAGCAGTGGAACGAGATCGTCCCACACGGCCTCCGTTTCCGGGTTCCCGTGGACGAGAATGACTGTCATCTTATGCCTCCAGTGAAGTGCATTTACTGCATCAAAGCGCCATTCGAAATCTCAGCGCGAAAGAGGTAGTCCCACGCGGCGACAGTGGATGATTTTCCGACCCAAGCTATAACGACCGCAGCGATCAACCGGCCCGGCAATCTGCTCACGGGCGTTCACGCCGAATGCCTCCTCCTTACCGACCGTATCGGGCGGCTAGCAACTCGCCAAGAGGTTGTGGCCGGAGCAAGGCGCCAAATGCGCATCGGGATTATTGGTGGAGGATGCACAGCGTGGGAATGATGTTTGCCCCCATTTAAACCACGACCACGCCAGCCCAACTCTTCCGACCTCTGAGCCCGGCGAACCCAGGTGGGACATTGCTGTCGGCTGCGCGGTCACCAGCCGTGTGAAACCCCGTCCGTCTCCAAACGGGGCGCGCGCGAGGGTGAAGACGCGGCTGGCTAACCCGCGTCCGATTGCGGCGGCGCGGTGACACCCTGGTTCGACGTCTCGCCCGACCCCCCATCAGAGGGAGGCAGCCGAGAATGAACGCCTGCCAGATAGACTCCGCAGCGCCGTGGTCCCTTGGGAATCGATTAACTGCGCGCTGATAGCCTTTCAGAAGGGTTCAGATTGGCGGGCTGATGATGGGTCTATTTCTCTACAAGGTGGTCAAGCACCAGCGCGGATGGGCGTATCGGCTGGATGCGACCTACTCGCGGCTTTTTCCCACGCAGTGGGAGGCGACCGCTGCGGCAAAGACCGAAGCTCGTGAGATGCACGAGCCTGGGGACAGCACGCAGGTGCGCGTGCAGGATGGGTCGTGCTCTTGGAGAACAGGTCCTCGTTATCAACGGAAGCCCAAGTCCACATGAAGCCCTTGGACCGGACTCAGCGGCAATCCGCTAAAGCACGCTTGTGGCCCTTTGTTGGGTACTTTCATCGACAGGCTGAACTTGCCGCGGGAACAAGAGCTCTCACATTCAGCGGCGTCATCTCTCGGCCTTCCGTCGGTCAAAGCCGGTTTCTGATGCGCCTCCCTCTCGGTGAATGGTCCCCGGACGTCGCTGACTTCGAAAGCGCTGGCGGCGCAGAGGCGCGACCGCCTTTTCAGGCGAGGCCGTCGAATCTTGCTGGCTCGTGGTGAAGGGCAGGCATCGGAGGCTTCGCACGACGTGGAGACCTTGCCGACGCCTTATAGGCAGATCCTCGTCCGACCGCTGAGCTATCGGTCGCGCTGCAGCTTATCAAAAGCACGGCGGAAAGCCCGGCCGGCAGCATAAGCGCGATCATCTTCCTTAGCGATCTGCTTGGCTTCCTGAACAACCCCACGAGCGATCTTGACCACCTTTTCCCTTGCTTCGGGATCGGACGCAGCTCTTTGCCCAACGTAGCGGGCGATTTGGCGCAGCAGCACTGACATCGCCCTAAAGTATTCAATCCCAGCGACTTTCGCCAGGTCGGAGCTGAGAAGTTGTCGCCTAGTTGAGGCAGCTCGCGCCTGCGGTCATGACCACGGCTTTGTGGCGGCGGGCGCCTCCCTGCCTGGTCCGGGACTCCTGCAGCGGCCGGCCACCTCCCTTGAGCGTCAATCCGCTGTCTTTGATCGGCCGTAATCCTCGCGCTGAAAAGAACGCGGGAGGAGTGCCACAATGGAAAAGTATACGGATGTCTGGCGCTACGATCGCCGGCCCGAGTTCCTACCCCGCGGCAAACAGCTCGTTTCCGCCCTCGTCGATGCCAACGTGCCACCGCGAGACTACAGGCGCTGGCAGCTAGTGGGCAAAGGACGGGCGCTGCTCGGGAACCGGCTGTGCGTAGTCCGGGTTTTGCCAAGCGGCGTCAAGGCCCGGCGCTTCTTTAGCTAAGCCGGCCCCGCCGGCTCCCCGGTCTTCTCATTACGCGCTCGTCCGGTTGCGCGAACTCTCGACTGAGTAGTCTGGCCGCGCCGATGTATCGCGGGACCCGCAGCGTGGGCAACGAAAGCGCCTCTCGAGTGCCGGCACCATGGTCTCGGGGGCCAAGCGGAAGCGTCGAAGCATCGAAATTCGCCGAGCGGCCGCACTTGTGGCAATTCGGGAGCGGCGCCGTGCCAAACATCTGCTCACCGGTCTTGTCTTCTGCGGGGCATGCGGTAGCAGGCTCGCCTCGGTCGGGCGCGACTACCTCGCCTGCTCGGCGGCACGCGGCCGCGGCACCTGCACAAACAAGTCGAGCGTCCGCCGACGCCCGCTTGAAGCCACGATCCTCAACCTTTTGAAGGAGCGCCTGATGGCGCCCGATCTTGTCCAGGAGTTCATCGCCGCCTTCCATGCCGAAATCAATCGGCAACGCCGCGAAGAAGATGCAGCGCGCGGGTCGAAGGAGGCTGAACTCGCCTCTGTCAAGCGCAAGCTCGGCGGGCTCGTCGACGCCATCGCAGAAGGCGTGCGTGCACCTGACCTGTTCGCGAAGGCGACCGGCGCGGACGCGCACCATCCGCATCTGCTCTGAATCCCGGGAATTGGATTAATCTGAGCTGGCGTTTCCGGCACCTGATCCCTCTGACTCGGAGGAGAGGAGCTGATGAAGTTCACGGACGCGTGAGTCGGCGCTCATTCTGAAGCCGCGTGCGGTGGAAACGCGAATGGCACCGCGGACCATCCCCCGGATCCGGAGGCGCCAGAATATGCCGGGCCCTGATCGTCCGCGCCGTCCGCAGCGTCCGTCCCGAATTGCGGACCACTGGGACGATGATGCGGACGCACGTCTGGATGAGCCGGCGCGGGGCGTCCGCGCCACCATCTCAGAAAACCGAGGGCAAGACCACTACGGACGGTGCGGACGCAAGCCGCCCTGTTCATTCTGGATCAGAAGAAACCAATACATTCGGAATCGGACGCTCCTCGACTCAATTTCGTGCACCGCCGCCGCCGCCGGCATTCATCCGCGACCGCTTCCGCCTGGCCCCGACGCGGTTCCATGCCTTCGTTTTCAGCGTCGGCACTCTCATCAAGCAGGAACTCGCTGACGGCATAGGCGGTCGCTTGAGAATGCGGTTTAAGTAAACCACGGCATCAGCCACGGAGAAGGGTTTTACGCCCGCTTCGCCGTAGCTTCCCGAGCGAGTGGCGCGTCCGCGCTGCTCGCTTTAGAGCCGTGACGAGCCGCCGCGCCGCGCATGTGACGCTTCCCTGTGTGGATCGCCACAGACCTGACGTGGTTGGGCTATAGAATGAGGTGAGAGTGCGGACTCCACCCTTGCCGCCGCGCTCGCAAGCACCCCATCGCGGATGCACATGCACCGAGGGGAGTCACTCATGACAGCCATTCGTTTGACGTTTGACGTCGTCGGCGGGAAGCCGACGTTTCGATCGGCCATGCGCGTCAACATGCGGCATCCGCCGGAGCAGGCGATCGCCAATATGGGCGAGGGCAGCGACGGTACGTCGGTCTGCGAGATGCGGTGTTCGGCAGGTCGTTTGCCAAGCGGCATCCGATCTGGGCCTCGGCCACTCTATGCAGACCGAAATGCCATTAGAGAATCCCGTGGCGTTCGAACACCACGGAGAGCGGTTCGCCGGCGGCGAGCTCTGTGCGAACGGTGTTTTCGTCGAGGACCTTTTTAAGAGCATGTTCGATCGTCTCCTCGGCGAGAGCCTGTGGGATGATGCAGACCCCATCGACATCGCCGAAGATCCAGTCGCCCGGTGCGGTGGGAACGCCCGCGCATTCGACCGGCACGTCGATCGCCTTGACTTCGCCGCGACCCTTGGAGTCGAGCGGACCGATGCCGGAGGAGAAGACCGGAAACTGCATCTCGCGGATCAGGCGCACGTCGCGCACCAGGCCGTCGGTCACACAGCCCGCCGCTCCGCGCGCCTGCGAAGCGGTGGTCAACAGCTCGCCCCAGGGCGCGATCCGTTCTTCCTGAGCACAGGCCATCACCGCGACATCGCCTTCTTCGAGGCTGTCGATGAGCGCGATCTCCAATTCATACGGATTGGATCCCGGCTCCACGTGGTAGACCGGCATATAAAGCGCCGTGCGTGCGCGGCCGAAGAGCACGAGCGTGTCGTCGAGAGGCCGCATACGCGGGGGTAGCGCGTGATGCATGTTGCCGAAGCCGTCGAGCACATCTGAGATCACCCCAGAATAAAGTCGCGCCTTCGCCTCTTTGATCAATGCCGCGTCCATTATGATCTCCAAAAATTTCGGAAGGTCCGCCTCAGCCTCCTCAAGCTGCCGGCCTGAAGAGGCGTAGTGCGAAGAAGGCGAGCGCCGTTGAAAACAGCAGGATCAGCGCGACGAGCGCGTTGATGTCCGGCTTGAAGCCAAGGCGCATCGAGCTCCACAGCCACATCGGCAGGGTATTGCGCGTGCCGGTGACCAGAAGCGTGATCAGCGTCTCGTCGAAAGAGAGCGCGAAGGCGAGAATGGCCGCGGAGAGGAATGCCGACATCAGGTTCGGCACGAGTACGAAGCGGAAGGTCTGCCAGCGGCTTGCGCCGAGATCGAGCGAGGCGTCGATGAGGCTTGGGCGCAGTGCCTGGAGCCGGGTCAGCACGATCTGATAGGCGATCGCGAGCACGAAGACCGTGTGCCCGACGACGACTGTCGCAAGCGATCGGGGAATGCCCGTCTCGCGAAAGAAGATCAGCAACGAGAGACCGGTGATGATCGGCGGCATCAGGAACGGCAGGAACACCACGAGCTGAAGCGCGTGGCGCATGCGCGAGCCGCTGTTATGATAGTGGAAGGCGATGATCGTGCCGAAGACGAGCGCCAATATGACGGCAAGCGCGCCGACCATCACCGTGTTCGTCAGAGCATCGAGCACCGCCCCGTTGTGGAAGAGCGCCCGGTAGGCGTCGAAGGAGAAGCTGTCCCACTGCACCTGATTCCGCTCCAGCCGGAAGAACGAGAAGAAGATCGCCACGGCGAGCGGGCCGTAAAGGAGGACCGCGACAAACAGTCCGACCACGGAAAGAATCCCGACTGTGAGAGCGGAGAGCCTCATGTTGGTTGAGTCCCGCGCCCGACCAGCCACCCGGTGACGATGAGCACGATGGCGACAACAGCGAGAAGAATGACCGAGAGGGCGGAGCCGAACGGCCAATTGAAGGCGAACCCGAACTGGCTGTAGATGATGCGGCCAAAGGTCAGTCCGTTCATGCCCCCGACCATCTGCGGCGTCACGAAGTCGCCCAGCGCGAGCATGAAGGTGAACGACGCCCCTACCATCGTGCCCTTCAGCGAGAGCGGCAGCACGACGCGAAGAAGCGTTTGCAGGCTGGTCGCGCCGAGATCGTAGGAGGCGTCGATCAGATGTCGCGGGATCTTGTCGATGGTGATGAAGATCGGCAGCATCGTGAACGGCAGCAGGATCAGCGAGAGCGTCAGCATCACCGCGTAGAGATTGAAGATCAGGAACGTGATCGGATGATCGATCACGCCGATGTGGAGCAGAATGCGGTTCAGGAAGCCGTTGCCGCCGAGAAGGCTGCGGATCGCATAGATCTTGATGATGTAGCTCATCAGCAGCGGAATCACGAAGATCAGCGTCAGCGCATATTTGAGGCGGCCTGTCATGCTGGCGAGAAGCAACGCCACGGGATAGCCGAGAACGACCGTGATCGCCGTGGCACCGAGCGACAGAAGACAGGTGTAGAAGAGGATCGGAACGAAGATCGCGTCTGAGAAGAAACGGACGTAGTTGGCGAGCGTGAACTCGTGAATAATCCTGCCGTCCTGGACGTAGAAGAAGCTCTGCAGAAGGAAGAGCAACAGCGGCACGAGGATGAAGACGAGCGGCGCGCCGTAGGCGATCGTAACGATGACGAAGCGCATCGGGCTGTCGCGCTCGCCCTCCGTCATCGGCAATGCGGTTGCGTGCGTCATGTCACGACCACGTGGGCGTCGTCGCTCCGCCAGCCGATCTCCACTTCGTCGCCCACGGAGAGAGCCGGGCCCTCGACGCTGCTTGCCTGCTTGATCATCAGCGGTGCCGTCGTGCTGGCGGAGTCGAACGGATCGACGAAGATCTGCGTGGTCGGCCCCACGAATTCGATGGCGCGAACGCGGGCCTTCGCCCGGTTGGATAGCGCGTCGGAAGGGGCGATCCGGATCGCCTCCGGCCGCACGACGAGAATGGCGGAGGTGCCGGTGCGCACGTCCAGCCGCCCGCTACAGGAAAAACATCCGAACGGCGTCTCCACCTGCACCTGTTGCGCTTGGTCGCTGCGGATGCTTCCCGGAATGACATTGTTGTCGCCGAAGAAGCGAGCCACATACTCGCTCGTGGGGCGATAGTAGACGTCGCTTGGCGTCCCCACCTGCTCGATCCGACCGGCGCGCATGACACAGACGCGGTCGGCCATCGTCACCGCTTCCTCTTGGTCATGTGTGATGAAGAGGAAGGTCGTGCGGATCTCGCGTTGTAGCTCCTTCAGGAACCGCTGCATCTGCCGGCGGAGCTCTGCGTCGAGCGCGCCGAGGGGCTCATCGAGGAGAACGAGGCGCGGCTCGCAGATGATCGCCCGCGCCAGCGCGATCCGCTGTTGCTGCCCGCCGGAAAGCTGCGCCGGATGGCGGTCGGCGAAGTCGCCGAGCGCGACGAGGGTGAGCGTTTTTTGCACGCGCTCGCGGATCTCCGCGCGACCGACGCCGCGGACCTTCAGTCCATAGGCGACGTTCTCCGCAGCCGTCATGTGGGGAAACAGCGCGTAGTCCTGGAAGACGGTGTTGAATGGGCGGCGGTTGATCGGCACACGGCTGATCTCCGTGCCGTCGAGGACGATGCGCCCGCTCGTTGGCTGCAGGAATCCGCCGATCAGCCTGAGAATTGTTGTCTTTCCCGATCCGCTCGGCCCGAGAATGACGAGGAATTCGCCGTTCGTCACCGCCAGGTCGATGCCGTGCAGAACCTCGACCGGACCATAGGAGAGACAGACGCTTTGTAGCTCGACGAGGCTGGTCACGAGGGGAGGCGGCTCTGCGTTTCTGGCAAAGGCGAACCGGCTGCCGGACCGGAGCCCGGCAGCCGCTCGGACAATTTACGGTGTCGCCTTGATCTCATTCCAGAGATCGGCCCGTTTCGTCGAGTCCTCCACCGTGTCCAGCCACACGATCTTGTCGTCGGCGCCGGCGCTCGGGTAGGGGACAACGGTGTTGCCGAAGCCCTGCCGCTCGGACAGCGCACCGCTGATCTCCTTCTTGAGCGCGAAGTTGACCCACTTCTCGGCGAGTTCCTTGTTCTTGACGCCGCTCGTCATCGCCCACGTGTCGAGCCAGGCAAGCGCGCCTTCCTTCGGGTTGATATAGGCGATCGGCGCGCCCGCATCCTTCATCGCCTTCACCTGCTGCTGGCCGTAGTTCGCCCAGATGATGGCGACGTCGTTCTGCTGGTAGAGCTGAAGCGCCTCGTCAGGTGTCGAATAGAGGCTGAGAAGGTTGTGCTTCATGTCGATCAGCTTGGCCTTGGCCGCCTGCATCTGCTCGTCGGAGAGATGGAAAGGATCCGCGATTCCCATGTCGAGCGCGGTGACCGAGAAATTGTGCTCGCCATTGTCGTAGCCGAGGATGCGGCCGGTATATTCGTCATCGTAGAACACGTCCCACGAAGTCGGGGGCGTCTTCACTTTCTCGGTATCGTAGATGATGCCGATCGTGTCGAAGGCGAACGGAATGCCGTAGACCTTGCCGTCGCGCATCGTGCCGGAGACCTTGGTGAGATCGCGGAAACGGTCCAGCGTCTCTTTCTGGTTGGGCAGCATGTCCATGTCGTAGGCGGTCGTCAGCCCGACATCGATGTAACGCTGCAGCTGGGCGGTGTTCACCGCGAACAGGTCGAAGTCCTTGCCCTCGCTGCCCTTGATCTTCGCCCAGATCTCGTCGTCCGTCCCGATGAACACGACGTTCACGTCGGCTCCGGTCTCCTGCTCGAACTCCTTCACCCAGTCCTCGTCGGCATAGCCCTGCCAGGACAGGATGCGCAGCTGCTCGGCCGCCGCGCTCGACACACCGAAAGCCAGCGTCAGCACCGACGCGGCAACGAGCGTTTTCGTCTTCCAAGCTCCCATCATTTCACCCTCCTGCTTACAATTGAGACTTCGTAGTTCCTCCTCGTCCGCAGCATCTGTCGCTCAGACCCATCCCGCATCCACGATGAAGTTCTGAGATGTGCACATGCGGCTGTCGTCGGCCGCCAGCCACAGCACCATGCGCGCGATGTCCGGCGGATAGACCCGGCCGCTGAGGCACTGCCGCTCGTCGATCTGCTTCTCGCCCTCCGGCGTCACCCAAAGATCGAGCTGGCGCTTGGTCATCACCCAGCCGGGCACCACGCAATTGACCCGGATCTTCTCCGGCCCAAGCTCGCGCGCGAGCCCACGCGTCAAACCGTTCACCGCCGATTTCGCGGTGACGTAGGCGATGCAGTCCGCCTCGCCCTGCATCCAGCTGATCGATCCGAGATTGACGATCGCGCCGCCGCCGGCATCGCGCATTTGCGCACGCACCGCCTGCGCGGCGAAGAACTGGTGGCGAAGGTTTACCTGCTGCCGCTCGTCCCAATAGTCGACCGTGACGTTCTCGATGCGGTGGCGGTCGTCATTGCCCGCATTGTTGACGAGCGCCCTGACCGGCCCGTCTTCGCGCTCAACCTGCGCAATGGCGTCGCGAAGCGCCTCGATCGCCTTAAGGTCGCAGGGGATGAAGCGCGGCGCGGAATGGCCGCGCTCGCCGACGCGCTCAACCAGCGCCCGCGACGTTTCTTCCTGTATGTCGACGAAGGTCACCCGTGCGCCCTGCGCGCAAAAATGCTCAACGATGCTCTCGCCGATACCCGATCCGCCGCCGGTGACGAAGACGACCCTGTCCTTGAGGCTCGGATAGATGGCGTCGTCCGAATTCATCGCTCACCCTTGCTAATGGGAATGCCGCGGCACCGCCGCGCCGCGCCGGCCGACCAGGAAATCGAGGTCGCAGCCGCGGTCCGCCTGCAGCACGTGATCGACATAAAGCTTCTGGTAGCCGGAAAGCATCGGCGGTGGCGGCGCGGTCCACGCCTTGCGTCTTTCGGCGAGGGCTGAATCGTCGACATGCAGCGTCAGCCGCCGGCCAGCCGCGTCGAGCGTGATCATGTCGCCGTTCTGGACCAGCGCCAGCGGACCGCCGAGCGCTGCCTCCGGTGCGGCGTGCAGCACGACTGTGCCGTATGCCGTTCCGCTCATGCGCGCATCGGAGATGCGCACCATGTCGGTGATGCCCTTCTTCAGGACTTTCGGCGGCAGCCCCATATTGCCGACCTCGGCCATGCCGGGATAGCCGCGCGGGCCGCAATTCTTCAGCACCATCACGCAGCTTTCCTCGATGTCGAGGGCGGGGTCTTCGATCCGCTGGTGATAGTCCTCGATGGTTTCGAACACGACGGCGCGACCGGTATGCTGCATGAGCGCCGGCGTCGCCGCCGATGGCTTCAGCACGGCCCCGTCAGGCACCAAGTTGCCCCGCAGCACCATGACGCCGCCTTCCCGGGTCAACGCCCTCTCGAACGGCAGGATCACATCGTCGTTGTAGTTCTCTGCCTCGGCGACATCCTGCCAGATCGTATTGCCGGAGACGGTGAGTGCATCGCGATTGATCAGCCCCGCCATTGCGAGCGCCTTGATCACTACCGGCAGGCCGCCGGAATAGTAGAAATCCTCCATCAGGAAACGTCCTGACGGCATCAGGTCGACGATCGTGGGAACCCCGTGGCCGAGCCTGTCCCAATCTTCCAGGTCGAGCGGCACTTCGAGCCGCCCGGCAAGCGCGATCAGGTGAAGCACCGCATTGGTGGAGCCGCCGATCGCCGCGTTGACGCGGATCGCGTTCTCGAACGCCTGGCGGGTGAGGATCTTGTCGATCGTGACGTCGTCCTTGACTAGATCGACGATGCGCCTTCCGGCGAGTTGTGCGAGCACCTTGCGGCGCGAATCGACGGCCGGAATCGCGGCGTTGCCGGGCATGCCAATGCCAAGCGCCTCAACCATCGACGCCATCGTGGAGGCCGTGCCCATGCTCATGCAGTGGCCGGCGGAGCGCGCCATTCCGGCTTCGGCATCGAGAAATTCGGCAAGTGGCATGCGCCCGGCCTTGACCTCTTCGCCGAAGCGCCAGACATCGGTGCCGGAACCTACTTCGCGGCCCTTGTAGCGGCCGTTTAGCATCGGTCCGCCGGAGACGGCGATCGTGGGAAGGCTGCAACTTGCGGCACCCATGAGAAGCGCGGGCGTGGTCTTGTCGCAGCCGACGAGGAGCACGACGCCGTCGATCGGGTTGCCGCGGATCGATTCCTCCACGTCCATCGACGCGAGGTTGCGGAAGAGCATCGCGGTGGGACGCAGGTTCGATTCCCCCAGTGACATCACCGGGAATTCGACCGGAAATCCGCCGGCCTCAAGGACTCCGCGGCGGACATGCTCGGCAAGCCCGCGAAAATGCGCGTTGCACGGCGTTAGCTCCGACCACGTATTGCAGATGCCGATGACCGGCCGCCCGTCGAAGACATCCGGCGGCATGCCTTCATTCTTCATCCAGCTGCGATGCATCATCGCGTTCTTGCCGGTTCCGCCGAACCAGGCTTGTGACCGCAGCTTGCGACCGCCGCCGGTCATGCGCTCCGCCTTCTGTCGGCGGGCTGCGGGGATTCGGCGTCGAGCGCCTTCAGCGCATCCTGCTGCGCATTGTCGATGAGGAGTTCCATCGCGCGGGCGGCGCCGACACGATCGCGGCGCCTGATGGCGTTCAAAACCTTCTTGTGGAGCGGAAGAGAGGGGCGATGCCCCTCAGGCGCATCGAGCGTGAGATGGAGGCTCATAGTGAGGGCGGCGTCGATAACACTGCCGAGCGCATCGACCATCCGGTTTTCCACCGAACGCACGATCGTCTTGTGGAATTCCGCGTCGGGCGCGATGAAGCCTTGCGGATCGTCCGCCGTGCGCTCCATCTCCGCGTAAGCGGCCGACAGCGCCTGAATGTCAAGCTCGGATGCCTTCTCGGCCGCCCGCCCGGCGATCGCCGGCTCGAAGATGCGTCGCAGCTCGAAAAGTTCGCGCACGAAGGTCTCTCGAGGCGCCGCATCGAGGCGCCACCTCAGCACGTCGGGATCGAGGATGTTCCAGTACCCGGGGTCGCGGACCTTCGTTCCCAGGCGTGGGCGCGACTCAACCAACCCTTTGCTGATCAGCACCTTCGTCGCTTCGCGAAGGACGGTACGGCTTACACCGAGCTTTTCCGCCCAGTCCGCCTCTTTGGGGAGCGGTTGATTAGCCGCGAGCCGCCCCGAGACGATGTCGGTGCCGACGCTGCGAACGACCTGCCCGACAAGCCCTGTCATGCTCATCGCATGAGCTCCGCCCGCCCGATACGTGGATCGCGCTGCATGCGAAATCGCGAGGCCGCTCGAATGCAAATCAAATCGGTCACGCCCCCATCACTCAATGATACTATCATAGTATCTAGGCGAAATCGGCTGTCAACGGGGGCCTGCAAGGATAGCCGCACAACGGATTTGAGAGGACCGCATGCCTTGCGGCAACTAAGCAAGACGAGCAGTTTCATTGCTGACATTCTGAAGAGCATGACCCTTAGTACAAATGCTAAATAATGGCTGTTATATTATACAGTTTGAAGTCGTCGTAATTATTGCGGAACGCGCAGTTTGCTCTCGTTCAAAGGGCATTGGCGGTGGCGCATGACGTTTCTGCACGCCAGGGAATTATTGAAGGAAGCTGACGACAAGAACCTTCGCCGGATGCTCGTGGTGACGGCGCTGCCCCCTGGAAATGAAAGCGGTGCGGGCGCATTTGGAGAGCGGGATGAGCTGCTACTCGAATAAAGACATCGAGAGTATCGCGGCCGCCATCGACGTCGCACCAGCCGCTATCGAGAAATATGCGAAGCTATTGCACGACATTGGGCTTTTCGTCACTCATCGCGGCACTGCGATGCCGAGTAACCCCAGCAAAATGCACGATGCCGGCAATTCCTCAAGCGCCGACACATCTGCCTGCTGCAAGCGAACCCGGTCCACACCGGAGGCGGCGATCTTCTCCCGAAAGCGAGACAACATCGCGGGCGTGAGATCGAAACCGTCAATCCGATCGTAGTCGAAGCCCTTCGCGCGCAGCGCGCCAAGAAGAGCGAATGTCGCCAATCCGGACCCGCAGCCCGCATCGAGCACTTTCATACGCGGGTTCAATGGAACCGATGCTTCCAAGACACGCTGAAGTCCCGGCTGGGAACGGAAGAACACGATAAACGCGTGATATTGCTTAAGCCGTCTGGAGTAGAGGCTCTGCGCAAAGGCATGCTCCGGAGGTGTCCCTTCGCCGCTCACTACAATCTTTTTTTCAACCCATATGCCATGATCGCCAGAAAGGTGCGACGACTACCTCAAGTGCTATATGGTCTTCCCGACAATGTTGTGGCTGCGGCGGCATCGGCAACGTAACCGGCGACCCTCGCGACGCCAAGGTCGCTGACGAGACGCTCAAGAAATCCGGCAGCTGCGTTTTTTTGTATCCGTGTGCACGGGCGGAACCTGAGAGCGTGGGAAAGTTGCCATCAGACCGATGACGCACCTTGTCCGTTGATGCAGGCGTGGCGGATGCCTTGAACGATGCTGGCTCCATGCGCATTTGCCCAGCGACCAAGTCATCCATGACCCGATGTGAATATCGAATCTGGAAGAAAGCGCAGTCGCCACATGGCAGGTCAGATGGAAATCGACTCGGAGCTCGTCCGCAGACTGATCGGTCAGCAGTTCCCGCAGTGGGTTCACCTTCCAATCAGACCGGTAGAGCCCGGTGGCTGGGACAATCGGACCTTCCGCCTCGGCAACGATATGTCGGTGCGGCTGCCAAGCGCGGAACGTTACGTCGCACAAGTGGAGAAAGAGCACCGTTGGCTGCCGGTAATCGCACCGCACCTACCTCTGCCGGTCCCAGTGCCCCTTGCCAGGGGAGTTCCGGCCGAGGGCTATCCCTGGCCGTGGTCCGTCTATCGCTGGCTCGAAGGCGAGCCGGCATCGGATGGTCATATTGCCGATCTCGATCGGTTCGCCCGTTCGCTGGCTGACTTTCTCAACGCTCTCTACCGTATCGACGCTAGCGGCGGGCCGGCGGCGGGGGCGCACAATTTCCACCGCGGCGGAACGCTCGCGGTCTACGACGCGGAGACTCGGGCTGCGCTGACGGCGCTTGCCGACCGCATCGACGTGGTCAACGCAGATAAGGTGTGGCGAGATGCGCTCGCCTCCGAATGGCGGATGCCGCCGGTCTGGGTTCATGGAGATGTCGCTATCGGCAACCTGCTTGTTCGCAATGGCGAGCTTTGTGCCGTCATTGACTTCGGCAGCTGGCAGTTGGCGACCCGGCCTGCGATCTCGTGACAGCATGGACGCTGTTTTCCGGCGCCAGCCGCGAGGCCTTTCGCGCAGCACTCCCCTTCGACGAGGAGACCTGGGCGCGTGCTCGCGGCTGGGCTCTCTGGAAGGCGTTGATCACGGCAGCGGGGCACGACAGCAATCAGCGTGAAGCGGACAAATCGTGGCAGGTCATACGAGAGGTCGTTGCCGACTACCTGTGTGCCGACCATCCATAGGCCAGCCTTCCGCTAAACGCGTTTGGCCATATGGGGATTGAGAGCATATCGCTCTCTGGTCTTACATTGTCGGTGCGGTGCGATCTGTCAGGGCCGACATCAGTAGGTGGCCCAGGTCTTCGGCGACGGAGGGGCAGAAGGTGACTGGCGCGGCCGCCCGATCCGTCGCGACGAGGAGCGCCTTCCTTCTCCAGAGCCAGGAGGTGAAGAGTGATCGATCCGGCGCCACGACAGCATGCGTCGAGGCGCAGTTGAAGTTGCGCGGCTTCAGTACGTATCCCGCAGCGATCAGATCGAAAGGGTAGAACCCGTCTATCCCAACATCGCGCTGCCAGTAGGCGAGCCAGCCCCGCGCCCGATCGGCCACCCACGAGAGCGCCTGCCCGGCCCTCCCGATGCGATCGAGGTCACGATCTGAGACGATTACGTGGCGGGCCGCGTCGTAGGGAACAAGCGTGATGGGCAGGTGCATCGCGATAAGCTTGGCCGCCGCGGCCGGGTCGGCGGCAAGGTTGAAATCCCGGAACACCGGCCCATGCCCCAGAAACATTGCGCCACTGTGCCCCTCGGCGGGATGGAAAATATGGCCGCGGCGCTTACCCATCACGGCGACGAGCCGCGAAACGTTGGCCTGCAGATCCGGCCTGCCTGCAAGTGCGGCTGCGACATTCGTCAGCGGTCCGATACTGAGGACGGTCATCGGACCCTCAGCGAGCGCTGCCTGCAGCGCCCTGCTCGCCGAGGTAGAATCTTCGCCCGGCGCCGAAGCGCCGGCAAAGACTGGAATGGCGGGTGTTCCCTCCTCACCCGACATTATGCCGATGAGATCCCGGGCCACCCGGTCGGTTTCCTCCAGGCTGGCATTGCCGAAAACAGTGGATACGCCCGCGATGTCGCCGGAACGCTTCGGGATGAGCAATGCCAGTGCCAGGCAGTCGTCCGGATCCGTTCGTTCTCCGAGACCGCAGGCAGCATCGGTGTCGATCCAAAGTCGCGGCGCCATGGCGACCGATGGCCCGCCCTGCACAAGGTCGAGCGGACGGACGGCCATCCGGCCGGTCCGCCACATTGGGACAGGCAGGGCAAACGTCAGCGCAAGGAGCGCTGCCAACAGCACTGGAACTCCAAGTAGCCAGAGCATCCTGCCGCGAAACCTCAGCAAGGCGACCGACCTCTCAACGGGCCTCTCATCTCCTTCTTAAGCGCGACCCTGGCACCGTCCAGGCTTTCCCGAGAAGCACGCAACCTCGACTCGCTTCAAAGGGCAAGGGCAGTCGGCTTTCCGGTTGGAGGCGGATCGACCGATCGGCAATTCCCAACGTCGTCAGAGCGTCGATGAGGTCGGCCTCACTCTCTTTGAAATGCGCCCACCCGCTGTTATGCACGGCAACGATCGTCGCACCGGGAAAGGCGTGGGCCGTCTCGATCACGTCGTTGCTGTCCATAGTGAAATGAACGGCGCCGCGCGTCTCCGCCGATCCTGCGAAGGCGATGACAAGCTTCGGGGTAAAGCGCCGCGCCACCTCGGCTGTGCCCGAATACCAGACCGTGTCCCCGGTCACGTAGATGGCGTCGCCCAGCGCATCGCATCCGATGAGGAAGCCGATGACATCGCCAACGATCGGCTCGATCCCGGCCGGACCGTGCCGGGCGGGCGCCGCAGTGATGAAAAGGCGTTGCCCGTTGGAACCGCGCATCTCGGTTGTCTCAAAGGGCGCGAGCCCCCTGGCGTTTCCACCGAGGCGCCCGGCTCCAGCCTTCGTCGTAAGTGTCGTCGCCGCCCTCCCGAGAAACGCGCGACCTGCATGGTCGAGATTATCGAAATGCTGGTCGTGACTGAGGAGCACTGCATCCACCGCCCCGAACTCATCTGGGTGAAGCGCTGGGCCGATGGTCTTTTCCAGCGGAGCCCCTCCGTCGTAGCTGCCGGGGTCGTCGAACGTTGGATCGGTCAGAAGGCGGAAACCGGCTATATCGATCAGAACTGTCGGACCGCCGATCAGGGTCAGAGTCGTTTCGTGTTTGGCCATGTCCTCTCAAGGTCCCATGCTGTCGGCGCGCCAGGGCACACGCGCTCCACGGTGGCATCGGTACAGGCGACGCTAAGCCGCTTCCTTGCGCGCGAGGCGATGTTCGATGACTTCGGCAAAACCCTGCCGCCAGGAAGAATGCGCCGGCTGCCAGCCAAGCTCTCGCTTCGCCTTGGCGTTCGATCCCGCGCGCTCTTCCGTCATCATCGCGACGATGTGTTCGCCGGCCAGCAGACGGGCGATCCATGCCGGCACGTGACGCGGCGGCTTGGCACCCAACAGTCCAGCAAGCGCCGGCAGCCACTCGCGCACGGGCGCGGGATCGTCGTCGACGATGTTGTAGATGCCCGGCTCGCCCCGCTCGACCGCCAGCGCGGTTGCCCGGGCAGCGTCGTCGATGTGCACGAAAGACCACCAACCGTTCGCGTCGCCGACCAGCGGCATGCGACGGTGGCGAATCTCCTGCACTATCGAGCCGTCGAACGCGCCGGTATCGTCGCCGTAAAACCCTCCGTAGCGAAGCACGATGCCCTCAGGGTCGCGCGAGCTGACGACCGTCTGCTCAAGATAGCGGATCGCGTCGAGGGTGCGACGGAACTGCGCCGGCGGTTCGGGGTCAAGCGGATCGGATTCGGTTTTGATCGGGCCGCCCTCGCGTGCGTAGGGCCAGCCGCAGAAGCTCTGTGCAACAATACGCTTCACGCCGGTCGCCCGCGCCGCGGCCAACAGATGATCGGTCCCCTCGGTCCTCAGCCGATTGCTGACCGCGAAAGCCTGGTCGAACTTGCGCATGTCCAGTGCGCCGCTCAGGTCCGTCATCGCGTGCACGATGACGTCCGGCCGGGCAGCCGCCACGGCATCATGAATTGCCTCTGCGTCGAGCCCGTCCGCGACGACCGGCTCGCCACCAAGCTTCCGAATCAGATTCTCCTTGGCCGGCGTCCGCGTGAGTCCGACGACAGAGTGGCCCGCTTCCACGAGAATGGGGACAAGACTGCGACCGACGGCACCGGTCGCGCCGGCAACAAAGATACGCATGACTTTCACTCCTCTTGCTGCGTGTTGCCCCCGTCCAAGTTCGATGTTCAGCGCGCGTCCGAGCCAGCGATCCAGCCTACATAGGTGAGCCAAAACCCTATCAGGGCCAGCAACGCAAAACCGGATTGCTCGGGTGTCAGCTAGTGCAGCGCGGTCCGTTCCAAGTGGCGCAGCTTCTCCGGATTGCGCACCGCATAGATGGCGGTGATCTTGCCGTCGCGAACTTCGAGCGCCGTCGTCTGCGGGATGCCGTCGGGCTCGACCGTGACGAAGCCCGGCAACCCGTCGATGAGGCCATAGGAAGGGCACGGCGGCCGCGTACCCGCATAGAGCTGGGCGATCTTCGCGAAGAGCAGCATCGCCCGCTCGATGCCGAAGACCGGAACGAGCGCGGCAGGCCGCTTGCCGCCACCATCGGAGTAAAGGGTGATATCGTCGGCGAGTAGCGCCTTGAGCGCCGTCATGTCGCCGCTTCGCGAGGCGACGAAGAAGGCCTCTGCGATTTCAAATCCGTGTTCCTTCGGCAGATCGTAGCGCGGTCGCGCCGCCTTCAGATGCCCGCGCGCGCGTCGCGCCAGCTGGCGGCAGGAGGCTTCATCGCGCCCGATCGCCTCAGCGATCTCCGCAAAGGCGACGTCGAAGACGTCATGCATGAGAAACGCGGCGCGTTCGAGCGGAGAGAGCCGCTCAAGCGCCATCATCAAAGGCAGGGTGATGTCGTCGATCTCGTCCTCTTCCGCCTCCACCAGTGGCTCCGGCAGCCAGGTCCCGACATAGGTCTCGCGGCGAACCCGCGCGGACTTTAGCTCATCGAGGCAGAGCCGAACGACGATGCGGCGCAGAAAGGCCTCCGGCACCCGCACCCGCTCACGATCTGTCTCGTGCCAGGCGATGAAGGCCTCCTGCACCACGTCTTCGGCGTCGGCGACCGAGCCGAGCATGCGGTAGGCGATGCGCACGAGCCGTGGCCGCAGCGGATCGAACGCCGCCGCGGCCTCTGTGCGAGCACCGACGGGCGTCATGCGGCCTTCTTCTCGCCCACTTGCGTAGCGGGCATGCGGAAGCCGACGTTCAGCTTGTTGAAGCTGTTGATGGCCCCGATCATGAGGGTCAACATGATCTGTTCCTTCTCGCTGAAATGGGCGGCGACGGCAGCATAGTCCGCGTCCGGTGCGCGCGTCTCGGCGAGCCTGGTCAATGCTTCGGTCCAGCCGAGCGCTGCCCTCTCGCGATCGCTATAGAGCGAGGATTCGCGCCAGGCGTCGAGCATGTGCAGCCGGTTCGGCTGCTCCCCCGACTTCAGCGCCTCCTCGACGTGCATGTGCAGGCAGACGGCGCAGCCGTTGATCTGCGAGGCGCGGATTTCCACGAGGTTCACGAGGTTCTTCTCCAGCCCCATGCCGGCAACCGTCGTGGCGTAGTCGATGAGCGGCTGCATGAGAGCGAAGTATTCCGCAGAGGCAGAGATGCGGGATGTCATGGCAAGGTCCTTTCGTCCTGCTTGAAACCGATTATGACAAGACGAGATAGGTGGCGCCGTATGTGACATGGACCGGCGATTTTTTTGTGGCGCGCCGCAAGCCGGCGAACCTTTCGCCGGCTTGCGTGCGCTCCTGACAAATGATGACTGCGACGCGCTTGCCGTGATGACGACGGGATGGACCCGCCGGCTCGAAGCCGTGCTTTACCGAGCCGACGAAGCCGCGGCCTCAGCAGAAGCGCTCCATACAGTTTCCCTGCTGCTCATCGTGGTGCTTGCCGCGACGAACATGCTGACCTTGCCGCTGCTTGCGCTCCTGGGATTGGTGGGCGCATGCGGCATAGTAACCTACAGCGTCACTACACCTGCGCTCGTTCCGGCGCTGGTCAAGGCGGAGGAGTACTCCTGGGCCCAACGCGCGGATCGAATTGGCTCGCACCGCGGCCATTGCAGGAGGACGAGATTGCCTGGTGGGTCCTTCAGAAGCAGCTGCGATCCCACCGGGCCCGGTCACGATGTCGGTGCGAAATTCCGCGCCGGCGGCCCGCAGTCGACCGACTTTCTCAAGGTTCGGAGCCT
>CAWFEM010000020.1:0-69910 GCA_963814905.1 uncultured Alphaproteobacteria bacterium
GTCCCTGCGCGACCCATTTCGCGATGACGGCGGATTTCTGCTCCACCAGCGCCTTCAGCGGCCCGGCCAGAAACGCCCCGATCGCCGGCGCGCCGTGCAGGATCTCATTGGCGAAGAGGCGGGAAGCCGCCGGCCGTGTGCGCGACATCTCGAGCTTGGCGGCGATGTAGCGGCCGATCTCCTCGATCGGATCGCCGGCGGGATCGAGCGCGGCAAGCGGCTCCAGCCAGAACTCCAGCGTGTCCTCCAGGACGGCAACGTAGATCGCCTCCTTGGAGCGGTAGTAATAGAGGAGGTTCGGCTTGGAGAGCCCGGCGCGCTCGGCGATCGCGTCGATGGTGGAGCCGCGAAAGCCGCGCTGCGAGAAAATCTCCAGCGCCGCCCGCAGGATCGCCTTGCGGTTCTTCTTCTGGATACGGGTCGCCTTCCTCGGCGCCGGCTCGGGACGGTTCATGCGCCCGCTCCGCGCCGCGCGGATCGCACCGCAAACGCGAAAAGCGTTCCGATCGCCGCGGTGTTCACCGTAAGCGAGAGACGAGGGCCTTTCGCCGCACACTGAAACCGACTGAAAATCGCTTCCTCGCGCATTCCTGCTTCATTCTTTCGCCTTGACCAGCGGCCGAAGCTAGCGTTGATTTTGACCAACCAGTCAAGTTTGGCTTGGTTCGCGAAACCGGCTAGACGGACGCTCGAAATCGTAAGCGCCGCCCGCCCACGGCCAAGCCCCATTGCCCTCGGCTGAAAGTGTCGACCATGCAAAAACCACTCGCCCCCATCACCAACAATCTCGAAGCCTTCTGGATGCCGTTCTCAGCGAACCGGCAGTTCAAGAAGGCGCCGCGGCTTCTCGTGCGCGCGGAAGGCATGAACTATTGGAGCCAAGACGGCCGCAAGGTCCTCGACGGCACATCCGGCCTCTGGTGCGTCAATGCCGGCCACGGACGGCCGGAGATCGCCGAGGCGGTGAAGGAGCAGCTCCTCGAGCTCGACTACGCGCCGGCCTTCCAGATGGGCCACCCGAAGGTGTTCGAGCTCGCGGCGCGGCTTACGGCGATCGCGCCGCAGGGCCTCGACCATGTGTTCTTCACAAATTCCGGGTCGGAATCGGTCGACACCGCGCTCAAGATCGCGCTCGCCTATCATCGCGTGAAGGGCGACGGCAGCCGCATCCGTCTGATCGGACGTGAGCGCGGCTATCACGGCGTCAATTTCGGCGGCATCTCGGTCGGCGGCATTGTCTCAAACAGAAAGCATTTCGGCGCGCTTCTCGCCGGCGTCGATCACATCCGCCACACGCACGACCCGGCGAAGAACGCCTTCTCGCGCGGCGAGCCGGAGCACGGCGCGGAGCTTGCCGACGATCTGGAGCGTCTCGTCGCGCTACACGACGCCTCCACCATCGCGGCGGTGATCGTGGAGCCGGTCGCCGGCTCCACCGGCGTGCTGGTCCCACCGAAGGGCTATCTGAAGCGGCTCCGCGAAATCTGCGACAAGCACGGCATTCTGCTCATTTTCGATGAGGTCATCACCGGCTTCGGCCGCCTCGGCGCGCCCTTCGCGGCGGATTATTTCGGGGTGACGCCGGACATCATGACGACCGCCAAAGGCATCACCAATGGCGTGGTGCCGATGGGCGGGGTGTTCGTGAAGAAGGAGATCTACGAGACCTTCATGAACGGCCCGGAGCATCTGATCGAGTTCTTCCACGGCTACACCTATTCGGGCAATCCGGTGTCATCGGCCGCGGGTCTCGCGACCCTCGACATCTATCAGCGCGAAGGCCTGTTCACCCGCGGTGCGGAGCTCGGCAAATATTTCGAGGACGCGCTGCACGGAATGAAGGGCCTGCCGCACGTGATCGACGTGCGCAATATCGGCCTCGTCGGGGCGGTGGAGCTTGAACCGATCGCCGGCGCGCCGGCCAAGCGCGCTTTCAGCGCATTCATCGAGGCTTTCGAGCGCGGCATCATGATCCGCACCACTGGCGACACGATCGCGATGTCGCCGCCGCTTATCATCGAGAAGAGCGACATCGATCATCTGATCGGGACGCTGTCCGACGTGCTGAAGACGCTGGACTAGAAAAAGACGCGGGGAGGTCATGCAGCGTATCGGGAACGCCATCAACGGGAGCGTCGAGCCGTCGACCGCGGCTCGTTTCTCGCCGGTCTTCAATCCGGCGACCGGCGAGCAGTCGGCGGAGCTCGGCCTGTCGAGCGTCGCGGAAGTCGGCAAGGCCGTCGCCGCGGCGAAGGAAGCGGCGCCCGCTTGGGGCCGCACGCCGCCTCTGCGCCGCGCCCGCTACATGTTCAAGTTCAAGGAGCTTCTGGAGAAGCACGCCGACGACATCGCGCGCGCGATCAGCAACGAACATGGCAAGACCCACGCCGACGCGCTCGGCGAAGTGGCGCGCGGCATCGAGGTTGTGGAGTTCGCCTGCGGCATCCCGCATCTCCTGAAGGGCGAGTTCTCGCGCAATGTCGGGCCGGATATCGATTCCTATTCCGACCGCCAGCCGCTCGGCGTTTGCGCCGGGATCACGCCGTTCAACTTCCCCGCCATGGTGCCGCTGTGGATGCATCCGGTGGCGATCGCCTGCGGCAACACCTTCATCTTGAAGCCGTCGGAGCGCGATCCCTCCGCGCCGATGCTGGTCTTCGACCTCTTCAAAGAGGCCGGCTTCCCCGACGGCGTCCTGAACGTCGTGCACGGCGACAAGGAGGCGGTCGACGCCATCCTCGACCATCCCGACGTCAAGGCGGTGTCGTTCGTCGGCTCCACGCCGATCGCGCACTACGTCTATACGCGCGGCACGGCGGCCGGTAAGCGCGTGCAGGCGCTGGGCGGCGCCAAGAACCACATGGTGGTGCTTCCCGACGCCGACATGGTGAAGGCGGCCGATGCGCTGATGGGCGCCGGCTACGGCTCCGCCGGCGAGCGCTGCATGGCGATCTCCGTCGCCGTGCCGGTCGGCGAGGAAACGGCGAACAAGCTGATCGAGGAACTGAGCCCACGCGTTCGAGCGCTGAAGATCGGCCCGGCCACCGATCCCGACGCCGAGATGGGGCCGCTGGTCACGAAGCAGCACATGGACAAGGTCCTCGGCTATATCGAGAAGGGCGTCCAGGAGGGCGCGGAGCTCGTCGTCGACGGGCGCGGTCTCAAGCTGCAGGGCTACGAGAACGGTTATTTCGTCGGCGGCTCGCTCTTCGATCGCGTGAAGCCCGACATGACGATTTACAAGGAAGAAATCTTCGGGCCGGTGCTCTCGGTGGTGCGCGCCAAAAGCTATGACGACGCGGTCGATCTCATCAACAAGCACGAATACGGGAACGGTACGGCGATCTTCACGCGCGACGGCGATTCCGCCCGCACCTTCGCCGATCAGATCGAGGTCGGCATGGTCGGCATCAACGTGCCGATCCCGGTGCCGGTCGCCTATCATTCCTTCGGCGGCTGGAAGCGCTCTTTGTTCGGCGATCATTCCATCTACGGCCCGGAAGGGGTGCGCTTCTATACCCGGCTGAAGACGGTGACGACGCGCTGGCCGGCGGGCATCGCGCACGGCGCGGTCTTCACCTTCCCGTCGATGCATTGAGGATGTTCGGAATCGGCCTGCAGGAATGTCGTCATGCCCGGGCTTGATCCGGGCATCCATTCCGCTTCGGCCGCGACAGGATCGACGGTTACGGAATGGATTGCCGGGTCAAGCCCGGCGATGACGACAGGAAAGGCGTGATGGCAGCACCGGGCTCGAACCTCAAAATCAACGGCGAGCGTCTCTGGGACTCGCTCATGGAAATGGCCAAGATCGGCCCCGGCGTGAAGGGCGGCAACCGCCGCCTGACCTTGACCGACGTCGACAGGCAAGGCCGCGACCTCTTCAAGTCCTGGGTCGAGAAGGCCGGCTGCAAGGTCGCCATCGACACGATGGGCAATATGTTCGCCCGCCGCGAGGGCACCGACCCCAAGCTCCCGCCGGTGATGGTCGGCAGCCACCTCGACACGCAGCCGACAGGCGGCAAATATGACGGCGTGCTCGGCGTGCTCTCGGGCCTGGAAATCGTCAGGACGCTGAACGACCTCGGCATCAAGACCAGGCATCCGATCGAGGTGGTGAACTGGACCAACGAGGAGGGCTCGCGTTACGCGCCGGCGATGATCTCATCCGGCGTGTTCGCCGGCGTCTATACGCAAGACTACGCCTACGGGCTGAAGGACTCGGAAGGGAAACTCCTTGGCGAGGAGCTGAAGCGGATCGACTATGTCGGCCCCGAACCGGTCGGAAAGCGCCCGCTCAAGGCCTTCTTCGAGCTTCACATAGAGCAGGGACCGATCCTCGAAGCCGAGGGCCTCGATGTCGGCGTCGTGACGCACGGCCAGGGGCAGCGCTGGTTCGACGTGACGCTGACCGGATTTGAGAGCCATGCCGGCACTACGCCGATGCCGCGGCGCCGTGACGCGCTGCTTGGTGCGTCGAAGCTGGTGCAGGCGGTGAACGAGATCGCGCTCAGGAACGCGCCGAACGCGGTCGGCACGGTCGGCGTGCTGACCCCTTACCCCGGATCGCGCAACGTGATCCCCGGTTCCGTTTCGATGACGATCGACTTCCGCCATCCGGTCGACACGACGCTGTCGGAGATGAAGGAAGCGTTCTCCAAGGCGGTGGAAACGATCTGCTCTGAAGGCAAGCTCACCGCCGAGGTGGAGGAGGTGTTCTATTACGCGCCGGTTGAGTTCGACCACGATTGCGTCGCCGCGGTGCGCCGCGCCGCGGAACGCCTCGGCTACTCGCACCGCGACATCGTCTCAGGCGCCGGCCACGATGCCTGCTATATCGCCCGCGTAGCGCCGACTTCGATGGTCTTCTGCCCCTGCGTTGACGGCATCAGCCACAACGAGGAGGAGGATATCCACCCGCAATGGGCGACGGCCGGCGCCGACGTGCTCTTCCATGCGGTGGTGGAGACGGCGGAGATCGTGGAGTGAGTTTGGCGCGGCCTTTCAGAACTGTCGTCATTGTCGGGCTTGACCCGACAATCCATTCCGTGACGCGGCCGTAGCTCGACGCTTCCGGAATGGATGCCCGGATCAAGTCCGGGCATGACGACTGGTTTAATGTCGTGCGGTTGAGGATCAGGGAGAGTCGTATGTCCAAGCTCATCAAAGGCGGCACGGTCGTCACCGCCGATCTGACCACCAAGGCCGATGTCTTCGTCCAGCACGACAAGATCGTCGCCGTCGGTCCCGACCTCGAACATGACGCCGACCATGTGATCGACGCCTCCGGCTGCTACGTCATGCCGGGCGGCATCGACCCGCATACGCATATGGAAATGCCCTTCATGGGCACGTTCTCCTCCGACGATTTCGATTCCGGCACGGCGGCGGCTCTTTCCGGCGGCACGACCATGATTGTCGACTTCTGCCTGCCGTCGCCGAACCAGTCGCTGATCGACGCGCTGCAGCAGTGGTACCAGAAGGCCGGCAAGGCGCGCACCGACTATTCCTTCCACATGGCGATCACCTGGTGGGACAAGCAGGTGTTCGACGAGATGCCGAAGGTGGTCGAGCAGGGCATCAATACCTTCAAGCATTTCATGGCCTATAAGGGCGCGCTCATGGTGAACGACGACGAGATGTTCGCGTCGTTCTCGCGCTGCGCCGAGATCGGCGCCATGCCGCTCGTCCATGCCGAAAACGGCGACGTCGTCGCCTTCCTGCAGCAGAAGCTTCTCGCCGAAGGCAACAACGGCCCGGAGGCGCACGCCTATTCCCGCCCACCGGAGGTGGAAGGCGAGGCGGTGAACCGCGCCGTCATGATCGCCGACCAGGCTGGCGTGCCCCTTTATGTCGTCCATGTCTCCTGCGAGCAGGCGCACGAGGCGATCCGCCGTGCCCGCCAGAAGGGGATGCGCGTCTATGGCGAGCCGCTCGTACAGCATCTCGTCCTCGACGAGAGCGAATACGCCAATCCCGACTGGGATCACGCCGCGCGCCGCGTGATGTCGCCGCCCTTCCGTAACAAGCTGCACCAGGATTCGCTCTGGGCCGGGCTCGCCTCCGGATCGCTGCAAGTGGTGGCGACCGACCATTGCGCCTTCACCACCGAGCAGAAGCGCATGGGGCTAGGCGACTTCACCAAGATCCCGAACGGCACGGGCGGGCTTGAAGACCGGCTCTCGGTGCTGTGGACTTACGGTGTCCGGACCGGGCGGCTGACCATGAACGAGTTCGTTGCGGTCACCTCGACGAACATTGCCAAGATCTTGCACATGTACCCGAGGAAGGGTGCGATCTTGCCCGGCGCCGACGCCGACATCGTGATCTGGGACCCTGAGGCGACGAAGACGATCAGCGCCAAAACGCAAAAATCGGCGATCGACTACAACGTCTTCGAAGGCGTCTCGGTCACCGGGCGGGCGCGGACGACTCTTTCACGCGGCCGCATTGCCTACGAGGACGGCGACGTGAAGGCCGGCACCGGCGACGGACAGTTCGTGGAGCGCCCCGCAAGTCCGCCGGTCCACAAGGCGCTCTCCACCTGGAAGGAGCTGACCGCCCCGCGTAAGGTGGAGCGGACGGGAATTCCGGCGGGGGTCTAGAGACAGGCCTTGCTCTCCAAACCTGTCGTCATTTGCCGGGCTTGACCCGGCAATCCATTCCGTCATGCCCGCGGGCGGGCTCAAACGTTCTGGAATGGATGCCCGGATCAAGTCCGGGCACGGCGACATGCGAAGGAGGACGAAATCTAAGCCGCCTTTGCGCCGACCGACTTCAGAAGCTCCGGCACTAGCGCTTCGAGTTCCGGCAGCAGCACCACGCTCTCCTGCTCATGCGGGTCGGTGCGCGCGATGACCGCCGACGCCGGCTTGTCGCTGAGGTTCATCGGCAGATGCGGCACGCCGGCGGGGATGTAGAACATCTCGCCGGCCTGCTGCACGACGTGCTGCTCCAGCCGCTCGCCGAACCAGACATGCGCCTCGCCGCTCATCAGGTAGATGGCCGTCTCGTGGCTCTCGTGCTTGTGGACCTTGGCCCGGCCGCCGGGCGGGATTGTCAGCAGGTGCATGCAGATCGCGTTCGCGCCGACGGTCTCCTTGGCGATCCCCTCGAAATAGCTGAACCCCTGCTTTCCCTCGTAGGTGCCGGAGGGGCGCACGATCTGGCAGGTCTTGGCTTGAGACTTGGGCATTGTCGACATCCTTTCGAGCGTCCTGCCGCGCCTCGTGGGGATCGCGGCCGTGCCGGTTCCTTTCGCTAAATACTACGGCGACACGAGGTCGCGCACTCTTCGAATGCGGACTCGGCGCGGGGATTTGCGCTAAGTTTCCCCACAACGGGGCTGAATTAATGGCGGAAGCAACGGTTCGAGAGGCGAGTGCGGAAGGCGCGGGGCCGGGCGGTGCGCCGGACGCCGCGTCAAGCGTGATCGCGATCCGCGACCTGTCGCTCACCTTCCAGACCGCCGACGGCCCGGTTCACGCGCTCTCCGGCATTGATCTCGATGTGCATCGCGGCGAGTTCGTCTCGCTGATCGGCCCGTCGGGCTGCGGCAAGACCACGCTGCTGCGCGTCATCGCCGATCTGGAACAGCCGACGGGCGGCACGATCAGCGTCAACGGGCTCACTCCGGAAGAGGCGCGCAAGACCCGTTGCTACGGTTATGTCTTCCAGGCGGCGGCGCTCTATCCCTGGCGCACCATCGCCAAGAACGTCGCGCTGCCGCTTGAAGTGATGGGCGTACCGGCGGCGGAGCGTCGCGCGCGCGTGACGAAGAACCTCGACCTCGTCAACCTCACCGGCTTTGACAAGAAATTTCCCTGGCAGCTTTCCGGCGGCATGCAGCAGCGCGCGTCGATCGCTCGCGCGCTCTCCTTCGATCCGGCGCTGCTCTTGATGGACGAACCCTTCGGCGCGCTCGACGAGATCGTGCGCGATCATTTGAACGAGCAGTTGCTTGAGCTCTGGGCGAAGACGCGGAAGACGGTGATCTTCGTCACGCACTCCATTCCGGAAGCCGTGTTCCTCTCGACCCGCATCGTGGTCATGTCGCCGCGCCCCGGCCGCATTCACGAGGTGATCGACAACACGCTTCCCCCTAAGCGCAATCTCGACATCCGTGAGACCCCGGAATTCCTCAAAGTTGCGCATCGTGTGCGCGAGGGTTTGAGGGCAGGGCACAGCTATGAGGATTGAGAGCGGACCGGCAGCGTTGTCCCCCCTCCCGAAGCCTGCATCGCTTCGCTCGCAGCCTTCGACCTCACCTCAAGGGGGAGGTTACGCGCCATGAGCGCCGCGCTCGAAGCGCCCGTGGTCTCAAAGCCGAGACTTCACCGCCGCGCGATGGCGGGGAACACCGGTCCCGTGCTCGTCATCCTCATCGCCATCGTCGCAATCTGGTACGTCGCCACATTCGCGCTGAACGCGCCCTTCCAGCGCGACCTCGACCGCCGCGCCGACGTGACGCGGAGCTTCCCTGAGCTTGTCGCCGCCACGATGAGCCAGAAGAAGCCGACCATGCCGGCGCCGCATCAGGTCGCCGTCGACCTCTACAAGACGGTCTTCCTCGCCAAGCCCTGGTCGAAGGGGAGCCTCATCTACCACGGCTGGGTGACGCTCTCCTCCACGCTCGTCGGTTTCGCCATGGGCACGGCTCTCGGCATCGCGATCGCCGTCGCGATCGTGCACGGACGCAGCCTCGACAAGAGCCTGATGCCGTGGATCATCACGTCGCAGACGATCCCGATCCTGGCGATCGCGCCGATGATCGTCGTGGTCGCCTACCAGTGGCTGACCGGCTATTTCCAGGTGCCCGTCGATGTCAGCCGGTTCCTCGCAAAATCGCTGATCTCGACCTATCTCTCCTTCTTCCCCGTCGCCGTCGGCATGGTGAAGGGCTTCCGCTCGCCCGACCCGATCCTGCTCGACTTGATGCGCACCTATAGCGCCAGCCGCCCGCAGGTCTTCTTCAAACTGCGCGTGCCGGCCTCGCTGCCGTTTCTTTTCACGTCGATGAAGGTGGCGATCGCCGCAAGCCTCGTCGGCGCGATCGTCGGCGAGCTTCCGACCGGCGCCGTCGCCGGAATCGGCTCGCGGCTTCTCTTCGGTTCCTATTACAGCCAGACGATCCAGATGTGGTCGGCGCTGATCGCCGCTTCGGTGATGGCCGGGTTGCTGGTCACCATCGTCGGGCTCGTGAACCGTGTCGTTTTAAAGCGCATGGGCGCGCTGCCGTGAGCGCCGAGCCATGAACGGCGAGCGCTCCTCGCCGCTGCTTTATCCGGCCGCGTTGATCGCGGTCGTCGCGCTGGTGCTCGTCTTCTCAAGCCGCGGCGAAGCGGTGATGGGATCTCCGCTCTCTTTCGCGACGGCCTATCTCGCGGTCTCCGGGCTCGTCGCGCTCTGGCGGCCGCGCTGGCAGCTTGTCCTGACCGGCATCGCGGCGCACCTGGCGGCCTATGCTTTGATCCGCACACTTCCTGAGGTCGCGGGCCATGCGGGGATCGGCTTCTGGGCGACGGTCGTCGCGGCATGGCTCACCGCCTGGGCCTTCGTGGAGGCGCTTTCCGCGCTTCGACCGCGCGACAAATGGATAAGGCGGCTCGTCAATATCGCGATTCCCGTCGTCTTTGGCGTCTGGATCCTGATCCTCTGGGAACTCGTCGTGCGCGCCTTCAACGTCCCGCTGGTGCTGCTCCCGGCGCCGAGCGTGATCTGGCAGAAGCTCATCGTCTCCGGCCCGACCCTTGCCGCCGACTTTCGCCAGACGTTTCTGAAGGCGGTCCTCTTCGGCTATTTCGTCGGCTGCCTATCCGGCTTCGTGGTCGCCATCCTCGCCGACCGCGTGCCGTTCCTGCGCCGCGGGCTTCTGCCCGTGGGCAACCTGGTGAGTGCACTTCCGATCATCGGCATCGCGCCGATCATGGTGATCTGGTTCGGGTTCGACTGGTCGTCGAAGGCGGCGGTGGTGATCGTGATGACCTTCTTCCCGATGCTGGTGAATACGATTGCCGGGCTTGCATCGACGCAGGCGATGGAGCGCGATCTGATGCGCACCTATGCCGCCGGCTACTGGCAAACGCTCGTCAAGCTGCGGCTCCCCGCCGCGCTGCCGTTCATCTTCAATGCGCTAAAGATCAACTCAACTCTTGCCCTGATCGGGGCCATCGTGGCCGAATTCTTCGGCACGCCGATCGTGGGGATGGGGTTCCGCATCTCCACCGAGGTCGGCCGGATGGGAATAGACATGGTGTGGGCGGAGATCGCCATGGCCGCGCTGGCCGGCTCGCTGTTTTATGGGCTGGTGTCCCTGATCGAGCGGGCGGTCACCTTCTGGCACCCGTCCTTCCGGACGTAGATGTCTGAAAAATCTTCCTAAATTCGAACGGAGGTAGTCGATGAAGAAAGTTCTCTTGAGTGCTGTCGCGCTTGCCGCCGGTCTCGGCTTCGGCCAGGCGTTCGCCGCCGACGACGTGACGCTGCAGCTGAAATGGGTCACGCAGGGGCAGTTCGGCGGCTATTACGTCGCCAAGGACAAGGGCTTCTACGAGGAGGAGGGGCTCGACGTCACCATCAATCCCGGCGGCCCCGACATCGCGCCCGAGCAGGTGATCGCCGGCGGCGGCGCCGACGTGATCGTCGACTGGATGGCGGCAGCGCTTGCGGCGCGCGAGAAGGGCGTCAAGCTCGTCAACATCGCGCAGCCCTTCAAGCGGGCCGGTATGGAGCTCGTCTGCCCGAAGGAGACCGGGATCAAGACGGAAGCCGATTTCAAGGGCAAGACGCTCGGCGTCTGGTTCTTCGGCAACGAGTACCCCTTCTACGCCTGGATGAACAAGATCGGCATGCCGACCGAGGGCGGACCTGACGGTGTCACCGTCCTGAAGCAGAGCTTCGACGTGCAGCCGCTCATCCAGAAGCAGGCGGACTGCATCTCGGTGATGACCTACAACGAATACGGCCAGGTTCTCGATGCCGGCTTCAAGCCGGAAGACCTCGTCGTCTTCAACTACTCGGCGATGGGCAACGACCTGCTCGAGGACGGCCTCTACGTGACTGAGGACGACCTCAAGGACCCCGCCTTCTTCGACAAGATGGTGCGCTTCGTGCGCGCCTCGATGAAGGGCTGGGACTATGCGCTCGCGCATCCGGAGGAGGCCGCGCAGATCGTCGTCGACAATGGCGGCCAGGATCTCGACCACCAGATCTACATGATGGGCGAGGTGGCGAAGCTTACCGAGGGCGGCAAGGGCATCCTCGACGAGGCGGCCTATGACCGCACGGCAAAGGCGGTGCTCGACCAGCACATCGTCGAGCACCAGCCGGAAGGCGCCTGGACGCATGACGTGACCGACAAGGCGTTCATGAACTAAGCGGAGTCCATTCCACGTGGTAGTCTGGAGCCCGGCCCAACGGCCGGGCTCTTTCGTTTCGAGGAGGATTGCGCGATGACCGCAGGCGCGATGCAGCCCTGGTTTCCCTTCACCTTCAATTTCCCGAGCGGCGACGTCGACCTTGCGAACTGGTTCTCGCCGACCGTCGAGGTGAGCTATGCCGGCACGCCGGCGATCGAGCGCGACGTGGTGGAGAATGTCGCTAGCTTCGGCGACCAGCTCGGCACCTTGATCGATGCGGTGGTCGAGCTGGCGGGCGACGCCAAGGGTGAGAAGTTGAAGGACCTGCGCGATCTGCAGAAGAGCGTCGACGAGGTGAAGGAGCGCCACAAGCGCGACGTGAAACGCGAGGCTAAAGCGGCGATCGAGCGCCTTGCGGAACTCGACCGGGATGAGCTGAACGCGCTCCTCCGCCGCTACGCTGCATAGTCCGCTTCAGCGCAGCCACACGCGCGCATAGGGCGGAAGCAGGATTCGGCCATCGTCGAGCGCCACGTCTGCGTCGGAAAGGGCGTCGCGCATGCGCGTGGCGCCGCGCGCCTCCACCCAGTCGTGGCGCACGGTCTTCCAGAACTCCGTGAAGTTGAAGAGGCAGACGAGCGCGTTGGTCGGTGCGGCGCGCACGAACGCGAAAAGCCCCTCCTGTCCGGAGTCGGCGACGAGCGTCGGGTTCGACGCGTGCAGCTCCGGCGTCGCGGCGCGCCGCGCGAGGATGGCGCGGACGCCGGCATAGACGCGTCCTTCCGCTCCTTCGCCGCGCATCGCGGCTTCGGCGCGTGCCCAGTCCATCCTCGGCCGGTGGATCCAGCGGCTGTCACGCGCGTGTTCCGGATCGGAGCGGTAGCCGTAATCGTTCAGGAACGCGATCTCGTCACCCATGTAGATCAGCGGGATGCCGCCGAAACTCGCGATCAGCGCGTGCCCGAGGAGGATGCGATCGACGGCGCGGTCTATCGCTTCCTTGTCGCCCTCGGCTTCCGCGCGCTCAAGCCCGGCGAGCGAGGCGAAGGTGCCGGAGATGCGCTTGTCGCCGGTCGCGGGGTTCGCCTGGAAGAGCGCGCCGCGCGAGAACGAGCCCGGGAACGTGCCTTCGTAGAAGTCGGAGAGGAAGGCGCGGTGAAGCCGCCCCTCGATACCGACGGCGCGCGCGTCCTCGTCGGTCACCGCCCAGCCGATGTCGTCGTGGCAGCGGATATAGGTCGCGTAGGTCGCGTTCGTGAGCGTGGGCGGAAAGTGGTTGGCAAGGACATGCGTCATCAGCCGCGTCTCGCGCGTGGCGAGCGCCGACCAGAACTGCACCATGAGCGAATTGTGATAGGCGAGGTTGCCTTCCTTGCCGGAATGCTCGCCCTTTCCGAGATAGGGAATCATCTCCTGCGGCGAGACGATGGCCTCTTCGAGGTGGATCACCGAGGGCGCGGCGACGCGGGTGGCGGCGCGGAGCGCGTGGAGGAGCATGTGCACCTCCGGTTCCGACTGGCATCGCGTGCCCATCCGCTTCCACATGAAGGCGACGGCGTCGAAGCGCAGCACGTCCACGCCCTTGTTGGCGAGGAAGAGCATGATCTCGACCATCTCCAGGAACACCTCGGGGTTCGCCCAGTTCAGGTCCCACTGGTGCTCGTTGAAGGTGGTCCACACCCATTTGCCGATCTCGGGATAGTGCGTGAAGCTTCCCGGCGCGTTGTCTGGAAAGACCTCGACGAGAGTCTGCTCGTATTCCTTCGGAAGAATCTCATCGTCGAACATCAGGTAGTAGTCGCGATAGCGCGGATCGCCGCTTCGCGCCGCCGCGGCCCAGGCGTGCTCCTTGGCGGTGTGGTTCAGGACGAGATCGACGCAGAGGCTAATGCCGCGTTCGCGCAGCGCCCGCGCCACGGCCTCGAAATCCTGCATTGTGCCGTAGGCGGGATTGATGGCGCGATAGTCCATCACCGAATAGCCGCCGTCACTGTCGCCTGGGCGCGGCTTCAGGCACGGCATGAAGTGCACGTAGCTGACGCCGAGCCTTTCCAGGTAGTCGAGCTTTTCAAGGACGCCGAGGAGCCCTTCGTTGAAGCGGTCGAGATAGAAGACGTAGCCCGCCATCGCCGGGCGCTGGAACCAGTCCGGCTCGAGGTCGCGCTTCAGGTCGAGCCATTTCAGCTCCGAAGGTCGCACCTCCCACGCGCGTCGCAGCGACGCCGAGAGCCTCTCGCAGAACGTGCCGAAATCGGCGCGCCCGCCATAGACGCGCTCAAGCATCCCGAAAAGGTCGGCGCGGCTCCGCGCCATGCGAAGCTCGAACACGCGGCGATCGAAATCGCCCTCATTCGCCCGCTCTTCCATGCGCGTCCCGCGTCTCCTCAGCGCTGAGAGACTAGGATAGAGCGCGGCTTGCGGGAAAGCGGCGGCGACGACGCGCCTAGCGGATCGCCTTCAAGAGCTTGGCGCCGTCGATCCTGGCAAGCGCGCCGTGGACGCCGACGACCTCGGCCGCCACCGCGTGGCCGAGCCGCGCGGCCTTGAAGGGATCGAGCCCGAGGAGCCGCCCCGCGAGATAGGCGCCGGAGAAGGAATCGCCCGCGCCCGTCGTATCGATGAGCCGCTTCGGCTTGACCGGCGGAACTTCGCCCTTTTTGCCGTCGCCGAAGACGAGGGCCGGCCGGTCGCCGTTCTTGATGACGAATTCGCGCGAGCCGGGCTCGGACGCGGTCAGCTCGTCCACGATATTCCAGAAGCTGTCGCCGAACAGATCCTCCGCGTCGGATAAGGTCGGAAGCGCGATATCGGTCACGCGGAACGCAGCCTCGATCGCCGCGCGCGCCGTCTTCTTGTCGGGCCACAGCACGGCGCGATAGTTCGGGTCGAAAGCGATCGTAGCGCCCGCCTTCCGCCGCGCCGCGATCGTGCGCAGCAGCCGCGCGCGTGCCGAGGGCGCGAGGATCGCAAGCGTGACGCCGGAGAAGTAGAGCATGTCGGCGTTCGCGGTCGCCCGCTTCAGCCACGCCGCGTCGTCGGCAAGATGCCGCGCCGCGGATTCCCCCCGCCAGTAGGTGAAGGACCGCTCCGCCTCCTTGAGCGTGATCGCGTAAAGTCCGGGGCGTCGCCCGGCAATCCTTCGGATGCGGTCCGTCTCGACCCCGGCTTCGGCGAAGAAATCCCGCATGCGCTCGGAGAACGGGTCGTCGCCGAGCGCCGTCACATAGGCGACGCGACTTTCCTTCGGCAGGAACGCGCGCACGTACCAGGCGGTGTTGAAGGTGTCGCCGGCATGACCCATGCGCCACCCGCTGCCGATGCCGGCGCCCGTGCCGGCGGAAAGCTCGATCATGCACTCGCCGATCGAGGCGAAGGCGACGCGTTTCACGGGGTTCAGCTTCTCTCGCGATCCAATCCGGCCACGCCTAGCAGCCTTCGTCGGCTCCCGCCATGCCTGCTCGACCGATCGGGAGCGGGCCATATCGGCCGCCTACGCCGCCGACCCGTTCCCCTCCGCCGCCACGTGCACCGTGACCTTCGCGGCAGCCAGCGCCTTGGCGATGTCGTCGGGCGGCGGCGCGTCGGTCACCAGCATGTCGATCTCCTTGAAGTCGGCGACCTGCACCAGCGACATGCGGTGGAATTTCGACGCGTCGCAAAGGACGGCCTTGCGCGCCGAGCGGCGCAGATAGACCCGCTTCAGCTCGCTGTCGTCGAACGAGTAGTCGAAGAGGCCGCCGGCGGTGATGCCGGAGACGCCGATCAGCGCGATGTCGAACCAGAGCTGCTCGAACTGCTCGGTCGCCGTCGGGCCGCAGAGCGACATCTCGTTTCCGCGCACCTGGCCGCCGGGCATGTAGACGTCGCAGGCGCCGCGCGAGAGCAATGCGGCCGCGTGCAGACTTGAGGTGAAAATCTTGACGCCGGGGCGGTCGGCGACGAGCTGCGCCACGAGGTAGGTCGTCGTGCCGACATCGAGCGCGACCGCCTGGCTCCCCTCGATCAGGCCGGCGGCGAAGGCGGCGATGCGCTCCTTCGCGACCTGGTTGCGCCGGAGCCTTGCCTCGAAGGCCGGCTCCTCGCGGTCGATGGCATGGTCGCCCTCGCCCTCCGGCGCCAGCGCGCCGCCATGCGTGCGCACCAGATGGCCTTCGCGCTCAAGCTCGTCGAGATCGCGGCGGATGGTCATCTCGGAGACCGAGAGGCTCGCCGCGATCTCCGCCACGGAAATGAAGCCACGCTCGCGGACCGCCTCTACCAGCCGCGCCTGGCGGACCTGCGCCGGCAGGCGTCGCGTCTCTGCGCTCGCAGTGGATCGGGCGGCGGCGGAGGCGGGCGGCTGGGTCAGCATGGTTTCCGTCCTAGACCGGAAGGCGTGGCTTCATTCAGCGGTTGTTTGATTCGGTGTGCGGCACCATCGCACAAAACCTACCAATTTCAATGTTGCTAAGTGCGAATTAGTCCTGTTATGTTCGTTTTTGTGAGTTTATCGGGGGTGGCATGAGTTCCTCAAGTGTCGGCGTGCCCGTCGGCCCTCTGGCTTCCGATCTGAGCGGCAAGCGCGCGCTCGTGACGGGCGCGGGCACCGGCATCGGCCGCGCCATCGTCATGGCGCTGGCGCGGCACGGCGTGCGGGTCGCGGTCGCCGATCTCGACGAGAAGAGCGCGCTAGCGACCGCGGCGGCGGCCGGCGACGGATCGCTGGTGCTACAGGTTGACGTGCGTTTCCGCGCTTCGGTGGAGGCGATGTTCGCCGAATTGGTCGCAGCCTGGGGCGGTCTCGACATCGTCGCTGCGAATGCCGGCGTCTCCACGATGAACCGTGCGGTCGACCTGACCGACGAGGAATGGGACTACAATTTCGACGTCAACACGCGCGGCATCTTCCTCACCAACCAGATCGCGGCGCGGCTCTTCCTGAAACAGGAGACGCGCGGCGTCATCGTCAACACGGCATCGCTTGCCGGCAAGATCGGTGCGCCGCTGCTCGCGCATTATTCGGCGAGCAAGTTCGCCGTCCTCGGATGGACGCAGGCGCTGGCGCGCGAGCTCGCACCTTCCGGCATCCGCGTGAACGCCGTCTGCCCCGGTTTCGTGAAGACCGGGATGCAGACGCGCGAGGTCGCCTGGGAGGCCAAACTGCGCGGCGTCACGCCGGAGCGCGTCGTTCAGGACTACGTCGCCCAGACGCCGCTCGGTCGGCTGGAGGAGCCGGAGGATGTCGCCGAGGTCGTGGTGTTCCTGTGCTCCGACGGCGCCAGGTTCATGACCGGCCAGGGCGTGAACGTCACCGGCGGCGTCTACACCACGTGACGAGGGCGGCGGAGGAAGCGCATTGAAGCTTCGGCGCATACTCCGCGACGTGGTTCCGCATCTGGTGCTGATTGCCTTTTCGCTCGGCATTTTGATGCCGCTCGTCTGGGTGCTCAGGGTGAGCTTCACCGACAAGCTCACCGCCTACAAGATACCGCCTGAGCTCACCATGCCGGTGCTCGACAACTATATCGAGATCTTCCGCTCCTATGCGCTCACTACCTGGTTCTCCAACAGCCTGATCGTGGCGCTCGTCTCCACCGGTATCGCGCTTCCGCTTGCGACGTGCCTCGCCTATGCCTTCTCGCGCTTCAATACCGGCGGCGCACCGCTGCGGCTCGGCGTGCTCGCAAGCCAGATGCTGCCGCCGATCATCCTCGTCCTGCCGCTCTTCACCGTGTTCCTGGCGCTCGGCCTGATGCAGAAGCTGCCGTCGCTCATCATCTCGCACATCACCTTCAATCTGCCGTTCCTGGCCTGGATGCTCGTCACCTTCTTCGAGGGCGAGACGCGTCAGCTCGAGGAAGCCGCGCGCGTCGACGGCGCCACGCGCTGGCAGGCCTTCACGCGCATTGCCGTGCCGGTCGCCGCACCCGGCATCCTGGCGGCCGGCCTGCTCGGGTTCATCCTGAGCTGGAACGAGTTCCTTTTCGCGTTGGTGTTCAGCGGGCCGCGCACGCAGACGCTGCCCGTCGGGCTCGCCGGCATGGAGACGCATGCCGGCGTGGAGATCGCGCCGCTCGCCGCCGCGACCGTGGTGTCGCTGCTGCCGGTCTTCGTACTGCTGCCGTTCCTGCGGCGCTATCTGATCAAGGGTTTGTCGCTGGGCGCGCTCAAGTGAGCGTGCGCCGGCAATTGTCGAGAGTTACGAAGGAAGGGAGACGTTTATGTACCAGAGACTGATCCTCGCGGGCGCGCTCAGCGTCGGGCTCGCGGTGCCGGCTTCCGCCGAGACCATCAACATCCTGATGGAAGGCGTTCCCGATACCGAATACGTGAAAGCGCTGCTGCCGGAATTCGAGGCGGCCACCGGCAACAAGGTCGAGCTTGAAGTGGTGAACTACGCGGAGATGCACACCAAGCTGGTGCCGCAGCTCGTCGCGGGTCAAGGCAGCTACGACGCCATCGTCGTCGACTTCTACTGGGTCGGCGAGTTCACCAAGGCCGGCTGGCTGCAGCCGCTCGACGACCGCATCGCCGCCGACGGCGTCGACACCAGTGTCTACTTTCCCTCGCTGATGAACCTGGTCGGCAAGGTCGACGGCGTCACCTACATGCTGCCCTTCTACAATTATGCGATGGGCCTCACCTACCGCACCGATCTCCTCGCCGATCCGGCGAACCAGGAAGCCTGGAAGGCGAAATACGGCACTGATCTCGCGCCGCCCAAGACCTGGAAGGAATACATGCAGCAGGTGGAGTTCTTCACCAAGGATGGCATGTACGGCGTGGTCAATCAGGGGCTCCGTCCCGATCCGATCGCCATGGAATGGTCGAACTACCTGTTCGCCAATGGCGGAGCCTATTACGACGAGAACTGGAAGCCGACGCTGAATACGCCCGCCGGTGTCGCCGCGGTCGAGGACTACAAGTCCGGCATTCAGAAATACGGGCCCGTGGGCTCGGCGAGCTTCAGCTTCGACGAGGCCTTCAATGTGATGGCGCAGGGCAAGGCCTACAGCTACATCACCTACAACTTCTTCCGCCCGGCCTATGACGATCCGTCCCAGTCGGCGGTCGTCGGCAAGGTGGAGCTGATGGGCGTGCCGGGTCAGAAGGAAGGCGACGGCGCCAGCCTGAACGGCGCCTGGGGCTGGGCGATCCCGAAATCGAGCCCCGCGCCGGACGCTGCCTGGGAGTTCATCAAGTGGGTCGAATCGCCTGAGATCACCAAGAAGCGGGCGATGGCCGGAGGCTCGCCGACCCGCTCCGACGTGTTCGACGATCCGGAGCTGAACGCCAAATATCCCTACTATCCGGCGCTCCGTAACCTTCTGGAGACCAGCCACAACTTCCCGGTCTTCACCTACACGCCGCAGCTCGTGGAGGTGCTCGGGCGCGAGCTGTCGCTGGCCGTTGCCGATGAGAAGAGCCCCGCGGACGCGCTGGCCGCGGTGGACGAGGAGTTTGCCGGTCTCGCCAAGAAGGACGGCAAGCTGAAGGAATAGCAGCTGCGCGGCGTCGCGCTTCCGTCGCCACCACTCCGCAATGAGTCCGTTCCGGCGCCGCTTAGGCTTCGGGACGGATCTCCGGACGGGGCCTGGTGGCGGGCGGCGCGGCGCATCCCGCATCCCCATTCGATCCCGGAGACAGGACGAGAATGACGGCAACTGACGCCACGGCCGATGCCACGGCGCTTGAGCGGCGCGATCGCCGCTTCGGGCTGAAGCTCGCCGCGCCGAGCCTTCTCGTGCTGTTCCTGGTGGTCGTCTTCCCGATCCTGTCGGCGGGCTTCACCAGCCTCTACGACTACACGCTGATCAGCCCGAGCTACGACGACTTCCTCGGGCTGGAGAACTACCGCAGCGCGCTCGCCGACGGCGAGTTTCGGCATGCCATGCGGCTGACGGCCTTCTTCGTCGTTTCCGTTGTCATCCTGGAATTCACCATCGGCTTCGCGGTCGCCCTGATGCTGAATACGGTGGAGCGCGGCAAGCCGATCTACTACGCAATCCTGCTTTGTCCGCTCTTGATGAACCCGGTCATCGTTGGCCTGATCTGGCGGATGTTCCTGCATCCGACGCTTGGCATCGTGAACTACCTCCTGAGCACGATCGGCATCGGCGCGGTGAATTGGCTCGGCGACACCAAGATCGCCTTCTGGACTATCGTCATGGTCGATATCTGGCACCAGGTCTCGTTCATGATCGTCTTGCTTCTGGCCGGGCTTTCCGCCCTGCCGCGCGAGCCCTACGAGGCGGCGCGCGTCGACGGTGCGTCCTCGCTGCAGTCTTTCTTCCTGATCACGCTCCCGCTGATGCGGCCGGTGATCGTGGTAACGCTTCTGATCCGCATGATCTTCGCGGTAAAGACCTACGACCTGATCTACATCATGACGCGGGGAGGGCCGGGGGTCTCCACCGACCTCGTCAGCTACTTCATCTACCGCACCGCCTTCGTGAGCCTGAATATCGGCGAGGCATCGGCGATGTCGTTGATCCTTCTCGCGGTGATCCTGGCGCTTACCGCCTATCTCTATCGTTACATGCGCTCGCTGCGCTGAGAGTCCGGAAAGTCCTGATGGCATCGATTGAGCTCAGAAACGTCTCGAAGGTCTATGGCGGCAACGTGGTGGCAGTGGCCGGCGTGGACCTGGAGATCGCCGACGGCGAGTTCATGATCCTTCTCGGGCCGTCCGGCTGCGGGAAGTCCACGACGCTGCGCATGATCGCTGGGCTGGAGACGATTTCCGGCGGCGAGCTTCTGGTTGGCGGCAAGCTGATGAACGACGTCGATCCGCGCGACCGCAACCTCGCCATCGTATTCCAGAACTACGCGCTCTATCCGCATCTGACTGTCGCCGCCAATCTCGGCTTCGGACTGAAGCTCAGGCACATGCCCGCGGCGGAGATCAAAAGCCGTATCGATGCGATCGCCGATCTCCTCGGAATTCAGGAGCTCTTGAATCGCAAGCCCGGGCAGCTTTCCGGCGGCCAGCGGCAGCGCGTGGCGCTCGGCCGTGCGCTGGTGCGCGAGCCGGCGGCCTTCCTGCTCGACGAGCCGCTCTCCAATCTCGATGCCAAGCTTCGCGCCTCGATGCGCACCGAGCTCGTCAAGCTGCACCGTAAGCTCGGCACGACGATCGTCCACGTCACGCACGACCAGGTCGAGGCGATGACGATGGGCCAGCGCATCTGCATCATGCGGGACGGGCACATTGTCCAGGTCGGGCCGCCGCTTCAGGTCTACCGCAACCCCGCCGACACCTTCGTTGCCGGCTTCCTGGCGAGCCCGCCGATGAATCTTCTCCAAGGCCGGCTGAACGGCGCGGACCGCTTTTCCGCGGTCGTCGACAATGTCGCGATTCCGATCCCTTCCGCCTTCCGCGAAGCGTATGCCAGCCATGCCGGAAAACCGGTGACCGTTGGACTCAGGCCCGAGGACTTCCATCCCGCGCCAGCGGGCGAGGCCGTGCCCGTCGACGTCACGGTCGTTACGGTCGAGGCGCTCGGTCCGGAAGTGATCCTCGTCGCGGCGCTGGGCGGCGGCGGTGGGCCGGAGATGATGGCGCGCATGCCGCGCGACTTCGTCGCCGAGCCGGGCCAGTCCCTCCGACTGCATTACGACGCAAGCCAGATGCATGTCTTCGACGCGCAAAGCGGCGCTGCCTTGCGCCGGCCTACAATCAGCTGAGTGACCCCTTTTGAACAGCAACGATGGACATTCGATGCTCGACCTTGCCAAGACCTACGGAAGCCAGAAGCCGATCGTCGCCATGGTGCATTTCGCGCCGTTGCCCGGCTCCCCCCTCTACGACCGCGACGGAGGCATGCGGAAGATCGTCGACCTCGCGGCAAAAGACATCGAGGCGCTACAAGCCGGCGGTGTCGATGCGGTGATGTTCGGCAATGAGGGCGACCGGCCCTACATCCTGAAAGCCTCGCCGCAATCGCTTGCCGCATTCGCCTACGCCGTCGGTGAGCTGAAAAGCCTCGTGAAAGTGCCGTTCGGGGTGAACTATCTTTGGGACCCGGCCGCGACGGTGGCGCTAGCCGTCGCAAGCGATGCCGGCTTCGCCCGCGAGATTTTCACCGGCGTCTACGATTTAGACATGGGGCTGTGGCAGCCGGATGCGGCGGGGGCGCTCAGGATGCGCGCCGATCTCGGCCGGCCCGACATCGCGCTGATGTTCAACATCAATGCGGAATTCGCGGCACCGCTCGGCGACCGCCCGATCGCGGCACGCGCCAAGAGCGCGGTCTTCTCCTCTCTCGCTGACGTGATCCTGGTCTCCGGCCCGATGACCGGCGAGCCGGTGGAGGCGGCCAACCTGAAACGCGTCAAGGACGAGCTTCCCGACACGCCCGTCTTCGCCAATACCGGCGTCAACATCGGCAACGTCGCCGATATCCTGCGGGTCGCCGACGGCGCCGTGATCGGCACGCATTTCAAGGTCCACGGCGATACCTGGAACGCGGTCGACGGCGAGCGGGTGAAGCGCTTCATGGACGCGGTCGCCAAGCTGCGCTAGCAGCGGCTGCAATGGCGCTTCTCCTCGGCATCGATATCGGCACGACGTCGACGATCGGCATCGTCATCGACGATGCCGGCAACAGCCTCGCCGTGGAAAGCCGGCCCGCGACCCTTCATTCCGACCACCCGAACTGGGCGGAGGAAGACCCGGAGGAATGGTGGGGGAATGTCGCGGAGATCTGCCGCGCGCTGATCGAGAAAGCCGGCATCGAAGCGTCCGCGATCGACGGGATCGGTGTGACCGGCATGCTGCCGACCGTCATCCTGATCGACGCGGCGCATCGGCCGCTCCGCCGCTCCATCCAGCAGAACGACGCGCGCGCCATCGGGGAGCTCGAAACGTTCCGCGCCGGCATGCCGGAGGACGAATTCCTGAGGCGCTCCGGCACCGGCTACAGCCAGCAGCTCGTCGGGCCGAAACTCATGTGGCTCAGGCAGCGCGAGCCGGCGGCCTTTGCCGCGGCGCGCCACGTCGTCGGCGCCTCCGATTTCATCACCGCGCGCCTCACCGGAGCCGTGCAGGTGGAGCATAATTGGGCGCTTGAGGCCGGCTTCGTCGACATCGCGAGCGGCGAATACGACCGGGAGCTGATCGCTCTCGCCGGCATCGACGCCGCGCTCCTGCCGCCGATCCGGCAAAGCCACGAATTGGTGGGGGCGCTGACCGAAAGTGCGGCGCGGCACACGGGCCTTGCGGCCGGCACGCCCGTCGTCGCCGGCTGCGCCGACCATGTCGCTTCCGCCTTCGTCTGCGGCGCGGTGGAGAACGGCGACCTGGTGCTGAAATACGGTGGGGCAGGGGACATCCTGCTCTCCGCCGACAAGCCGCTCGCCGATCAGCGGCTCTTCATCGACTATCACATCGTGCCGGGGCTCTATTTTCCCAACGGCTGCATGGCGGCAAGCGGCAGCTTCCTGAACTGGATCGCGAGGAACTGGGCCGGCGGCGAAGTGGAAAAGGCGAAGGCCGCCGGCCTCTCGCTGCACCAGCATCTCGACCGGCTTGCGGCGGAGGTGCCGGCGGAGAGCAAGCTCCTCTTCCTGCCCTATTTCCTTGGCGAGAAAACCCCGCTGAACGACCCCTCGGCGCGCGGAACGCTGGTCGGGCTCGGCCTGCACCATGCGCTGCCGCATGTCTGGCGCGCAGCGCTGGAAGGTGTGGCCTTCGGCTTCCGCCATCACGTCGAGGTTTTTCGCGAGCGCGGCCTTCAGGTCGCGCGCGTCTTCGCCGCCGATGGTGGCGCGGCGAGCGATCTCTGGCTGCAGATTTCCGCCGACGCGCTCAATCTCCCGGTGACGCGCATTGACCGCCACCCCGGCTCGTCGCTCGGAGCGGCCTTCGTCGCCGGGATGGGGACGGGCGTGCTCGACGACTGGAGCGCGATCGCGCGATACGTCTCGCCGGGCAAGGTGTTCACTCCCGACCCGGCGGGCGTCGCGGCGCTTGAACGCAAATACCCGCTCTGGCGCGACGTCTATCAGCGGCTGAAGAGCCTCTATCCGGCACTCGCCGAAGAGGACCGCTAGTTCGCCGTCTCGCCATCTCGCAGTGGGGACCCGTCAGGGCGAACGAACACCGCCACGCGCCCCCAGCAATTGTCGTGGTTCAGAACGAATCCCGCATCGAACATCCGGCGATAGAGCGGTGTCAGCGACGCATCGCCGACAATGTGCGGATGCAGCTCGATGATCAGCGCCCGTATCCCGTCGAGCGGCGCCCGATGCACAACCTCGATCTCCGCACCTTCTACGTCGAGCACGATGACGGTCGGTCGGAACTCCTCGATGACGCTGGCGACGTCATCGCCCTCGACCTCGACGGCTTGCGTTCGCGTTCGTTCAATCGTGCTCGACGACAGGAGGCTGTCGTGCACGTGGAAGGTGATGGCGCCGGCCCGATCCATCAAAACCCGGTTTCGCACGGTCGCGGTGATCCCGTTAGCGCGGAAGTTCTCTTCCAGCAGTGAGAGTGCGGACGGCGAGGCTTCGTAGACGAGAAGATTTTCCGGTCCGACGATGCTGGCCAGAACCATTGACACCAGGCCGAGCCCCCCACCGCCTTCAAGTACCCGATCGTCCGGCTTCACGATACGCCTGACAATCGCCCGCTCCGGTGCTTCGTATTCCCCGCGTCTCAGCATCCCTATCAGGTCGCCGGGCATCCGATCCCGGTCGACCGGTATCCGAAACCCGTCGATGCTGACGCTTCGCGGCGACAGCCGCTTGCGCCACCGCTCGCGCCGCCTTGAGACCGAGAGGCTTCTGATTTCCCTGTCGAGCGAGGCCGATGACATGGCTATGCTCTGTTTGCCGGCCAGAACGAGCGCCAAGCTGTCCGGTAGGTGTCGGCCTCGTCGCGCGGCCGGTTGGCGCAACGGCGCCTTAACTTCGGAAAACAATCGCTGCGCATGGTCCCTCAGATGATGCCAATGTCGTCCAATAGCCTAATCTATACGGGATAGCAGGACCCGTCCGGGAGAGCATCCAGGTGGCGAAGGGTACCGTCTTTCCTTCCGAAATAGTCCGGCGCCGTGATCCCGTCACGGGCTTGCGCTTCCGGCAGCTCACGAATGGGCCGGAGGACAGCCATCATCTGTATTTCACGAATCCCGGCTGGTTCGACGGCGGGAGGCGCCTCTTGTTCGTCTCCACGCGCAACGGGGCGACGGACCTTTTCGGCATGGATCTGGAGAGCGGCGCCTTCGTTCAGTTGACCGACGAGCGCTGCATCACGGACTCGTTCATGTTCGCCAGCCTCAACCCGGTCCGGCCGGAAGCATATTTCTGGCGTTCCGGGGCGCTTGTCGCGCTTGACCTCGAAACGCTCGACGAACGGACGCTTTTCGTCACGCCTGAGGGCTACGCCAACAACATCCTGTCGGTGACCTGCGACGGCGCCACGCTCTGCACCGGAATCTACGAAGATCTCCGCCACAGGTTCAAGGTGGACTTGCTCAAAGGTTATGTCGGCTTCGACGATTATTGGGCCGCGAATCCGCACTCCATCATCCTCGCGGTCGACACCGCCTCGGGGCACTCTCGCGAAGTGTTCTCGGAGAATGCATGGATCGGGCACGTCAACACATCGCCCGCCGTCGCCCATCTCCTCAGCTATTGCCACGAAGGCCCCTGGCACAAGGTCGACAACCGCATCTGGGGCCTCGACCTGCGTGACGGTCGAAGCTGGATGATAAGGCCCCGACAGCGCGGCGAGAGCGTTGGCCATGAGTATTGGCTGCAAGACGGCGTTACGATCGGATTTCACGGGCAGGAGAGGACCGGCGCCAACTTTTCCGGCACGATTCAGTACGACAATACCGGTCTTCAAGAGTCCCCGTTCCCGATGAAAGCGACGCATGTGCATTCAAACGACACCCATCTCATCGTGGGCGACGGCACCAAGCAGGATCCAACGCTCCACATTTGGAAGCTGGAGACTGGGATGAGCCCGTCGCCGGTCGCGATCCTCCGCCATGACTGCAGTGCGTCTGTGCAGGCGCGCCATGTTCATCCTCGCTTCAGCCCCGATTCCAGCCGCCTCGTCTTTGTGTCGGATGCGGGCGGTGTCGGAAACCTTTTCGAAGTTCTGCTCGCGGATATCCATGCCGCCGGCCTCTTGGGAGCGTGATCCGCTCCCAAGAAATGCCGTGCGGTACCGCTTGCGCAAGGAGAACCGTAGCTGCGTCAGGGCCGAGCACGGTACGCGGTTTCCCTCGGCCACGATCATGAGGATATGACCCTTATCGCAGGATTCGATTCACATCCTCCTCGCTGAGGGCCGGAAGGTCGTTCCCGTTGACCGCGAAAACCGACCGTACGTAGTTGGCGAGATCGGCCATTTGGGCAGACGACAGCCGGTCTCGAAAAGCCGGCATCGGACCATAGCCCCGCGTCAGGGACATCCTCTGCGGATCGATTCCGTTTGCCATGACCTCGATCAGATTGACGCCGTCCGTCTGGGCAAGCGTCGCGTTGCCGGCAAGCGGCGGCATCGTCGACTCGACGCCCTGCCCGTTCGGTCCGTGGCAAAGCGAGCAGTTGGAGAGATAAAGCACCTGTCCGGATGGGTTTTCGTGCGCTTTCTCGCCCAGCTCCGCGACCGCCGCGTCGCCCTTGCTCGGCGCGTTCCCCTCGACATCCATCAAATAAGTGGCGATCGCCATCCGGTCGTCGTGGGTCAGCAGGCGCAGCGATTTCTTGCTCGCCAGAAACATGTCTCCGAACGCTGATCCCTGCGGGCTCGCCCCGGTCTCGAAGAACAGAACGAGATCCTCGCGGTTCCAGCCGCGGTCGGCCAGCGCGGTCGCGGTGATGTCCGGCGCCTCAAACCCGCCGATGACCGACCCGGCCAGGGCTCGGCTCCCCTCCATGGCGCCGAACAGGTTGCGCGGCGTGTGACATTCGCCGCAATGACCGAGCCCCTCGACCAGATAAGCGCCTCGGTTCCAGACCTCGTCCTTGTCCGGATTCTTCTCCAGCGGTCCGCGGCTGGCGAACAGCAAATTCCAGCCGAACATCAGCAGGCGAATGTTGAAGGGAAACGACATCTCGTTGGGCGTGGCCGGCTGTTCCACGGCCGGCACGCTCATGAGATAGGCGAAGAGGGCGTCGCTGTCCTCGCGCGTGATGTTGTGAAAGGACGTGTAGGGCATCGCCGGGTAAAGCGGAGCAAGCGGGCTGTCCGCGCCATAGTCCACGAGTTGGTAGAACCGGGCCGAGCTCAGATTTCCGATGCCGGTTTTCGGATCCGGTGTGATGTTCGTCGAATAGATCGTGCCGAACGGTGTCGCCAAAGGCCGCCCGCCGGCGAAGGCTTCGCCGCCCTCGGCGGTGTGGCAGGACGCACAGTCGCCGGCCGCCGCCAGATATTTGCCGGACGCCACGGTCGCCGGGTCACGCGAAAGCGGATGATCGGCGACGGAGGGTACGCCCCACAGTGCGGCGAAAAGCCCATAGGCCACGATCGCAGTCAGAACCAGAGCCGCCAGTCGTGCGATCCAGCGCCACACGGCCTATCTCGTCGTCAACTGCGGATCGGCGAGGATCAGGTCGCGCACCGCCTCATAGTAGCGGACGTAACCGGTGCACCGGCAGATATGATCGCCGAGGGAGGCTTCTATCCGTCCCTCCAACCCGTCCCTGGAAACGGGATTGCGGGCAAGGTCCTCCAAAAGCAGCGTCGCTTCGTTGATAAAGCCGGAGGTGCAGTAGCCGCACTGGAAGGAGAAATGATCGACGAATGCCTGCTGGACGGCGGAAAGGCGTCCGTCCTTCGCGTGCCCCTCGACGGTCCTTACCCGTTTTCCGGCAAAGACCGCGGCGCCGTTGATGCACGTCCGCATGACCCAACTCGTTCCGTCGGGCTCGTCGACAATCACCACGCAGGCATGGCAAACGCCGATGCCACAGCCGAACTTCGTACCGGTCAGGCCAAGATATTCGTGCAGGAAATCGACCATCGCCAGGCTGGCGGGAATCGTATGGGGACCGGTTTGTCGTCCGTTGACGGTTACGGAGATTTGCACCGTTTCCATGTCACTGCATCATCAGGATATCGTCGGCCGTCACCGGCAGTCGGGTGAAACGCTTGCCGGTCGCGTCATGGATCGCGTTCAGGATTGCCGGAACGACCGGGACCATGACGATCTCCGCGATCCCTCGCGGCTCGTCGTCTTCGACCGACGGCAGGGTTTCGAGAGTCATGTCCCATACCGGAACGTCTCTTGCCCGCACGACATCGTAGCGGTTGACGTTCCAGGTGCCGTTGCCCGGACCGTCCTCGTAGAGCGGCAGGTACTCGGTAAGCGCATGACCGATGCCCATCGCGATGCCCCCTTGAGCCTGGCTCGTCACCAGCTCGGGCACGATGGCTCTGCCGCAATCGAGCACCTCGTGCACCCGCAGGATCTTTGTCGTGCCATTCGTGCGGTCGACGGAAAGCGCCACGACCGCTCCGCAGACCGCTGCATAAGTCTCGCTCACTCGTTCGGTCGACGCTTGCGGAAAGTCCACCTTCCGGCGGTCCTGCACCCGCCAATCGCCACCGCGCCGCAACGCCAGGGCGTCGATGGCGCCATTCCAGATATCGGTTCCCATGGCGAATTCGGCCCTGGCCCACTGCCAGCGACTGAAGGCGTGAACCATGACGCCGGTCGTCTGGCCGGAGGCATGGCAGCGTTCCGCCAGCCGGGCGAAGGACAGCGGTTCCATGCCCTGTGCGGTGAGCCTGCCGTCGACCCACCTCAGGTCGTCGAAGGCCGTGTTGTCGCCGGCTTGCCAGATCGCCCGCGCCGCGGGCCACAGGCTGTAGCGCAGAAGCGCATACGCGGCCTCCGCCACGGCATGCGTCGCCACGGGCGCGCCGACCGATGCGCTGGCGCGGCTGGTAATCACCGGGACCCAGCGCGGATTCGCCGCGGCCGCATCATGATCCTGCTGGCTCATTGTCAGCGGATTGCCGGATGTAACGAGACCCAAGGGCTCCCACGATGGCCCCGTCGAGTCGAGGGTGACGCGGTCGGCGTTGCGCCCGAGGTGATCGGCAACGCGCACCGCGACGGCCGTGGAGGTTCCGGTGCCCATCTCAACGGTGCTGGCGGCGACCTCGATGCGACCGTCGGCATCGAACGACACGGCTGCCAGCGCGCCGTCGTGACCGGTGCCGTATTTGAACATCGCGCAGGCAATGCCGACGCCGTAGGCCTTGGATGGATGAGCGGCTTCATACACGCGCCGGTCTTCCTCGCGCCCGGACCACAGCGGCGCCCGCTCGAGCTGATCCAGAAGCGCCTCACTGCGTATCGTGACGACCGGCACCGCCCCGGTCAGGTTGCGATAGCCGGTCCGCATGGCGTTCTTCCGCCGCAAGTCGATCGGATCGATCTTCAACTGCGTGGCAACGTCATCGACCAGGCATTCCATGGCCGTTATCGACTGGAGCCCGCCGTAGCCGCGCATCGATCCTGCCGTTACGCCGCGGGAATGCGTGGCGACTGTCCTGATGTCGCTCATAGGTACGTAGTACATGGAGGCCGACGATATCGCCGCTACGTCGGCAACGCTCGCGGAGACGTTTGCGGTGCCGCCGCCGTTGAGTGAGAGATCGCAAGCGAATGCCGTGAATGCCCCAGTCTCCGGGTCGACCCCCAGCTGGCTGTCGATCGTGACGGCATGCCGCTTCATGCCGAGTTGAAACTGCTCGAAACGATCGAGCGCAAGCCGCACCGGCCGGCCGGCCGCGAACAGGCCCGCCAACGCCACATAGTTCGGCAGCAATGGCATGTCCTTGCCACCGAACGCGCCGCCCAGGTAGGCGAAATGGCCTTCCAGGCCCTTGATGGCGTAGCGCGCCTCGGCGTCGGACAAAATGTCGGCGATTGCATGAAGCGTGTCCGCCGGCGCCTGCACGCCGAGCACCAGTGACAAGCGCTCGTTGGCGATATCATGCCAGGCAAGACCGCTTTCGGGCTCCATGAAGAAGTGATCGGTCGACTGGGTCTGGAACTGCTGTTTGAACAGCCGGCCCGCCTGTCCGCCGTTGAGGTCCGCGCGAATGTTGCGGCCATACTCTTCGGCGCGCCGCGTGGCGGTGGGGTCTGCTTCGGGCGAGGAGGCTTCTCCGCGACGGAGAATCGGCGGCACGACCCAACCGTCCCTGGCCGGGGAAAACACATCCGGGCCGGACGGGTCGGAGCCGCCGACGCGGGTGAAGCGGTTCGCGCCGTAAGGAGGCTTGGCAACCGCGTCCGTTTGCTCACCGAAGACGACGACACCCTTTGCCCCGCGCAGGATTTGCCGGGCGGTCACGAACTTTTCCAAACCGCTGAAGATGAGCAACGCGATCGGCTGACCCAGATAGGCCGGCGTCTGGCCCTTCGGGCACATCAGATCTTCCGTGAAGTAGCCCCTGGCCCGGATACCGGCGGCCTCCAGATCTTCGGCTGTCACCACTTTGTCGGGTTGCAGGTCCGGGGCGAGTATCGTCAGATCTGTATCGACGAAGCGGTGGGTCGCATCGGAGGCCAGCAACAGCATCGCGTGATCGGTCGTATCCGGCCAACCGTCCATGTCCGCGGCACGAAAATCCCTGGCATAGAGCTTCGCGCCGGTGGCCTTGGCATAGCCGTCGAATTCGGTATCGCGGGCGCCCGAACCCGTCGCCGGACCAGCCCGGCGCGGCCGGCGTGGTCTCGTCGCCGACAAATGAGGCATGCGCCGCGAGCGGCACCAGGGCGAGCGTGATACCCGCGGCGGTGCTTCCGATGAGAAAGCGCCGGCGGCTCCAGTTGATGGCCGGTTGCGTTTGGGAGCCGAAGTGGACGGCGGTCATTGGCTACCACTGTCTCCCGAAACACGGTTTAGAAGACTCAGATCAAACAGAGATGATGGCGACCTGCAGTCGACCCGATTCCGGAATGGGACGGCAAGTGAAATCCGCGCGCGTTCAGCGATCGTCGACGAGGCGCTTCAAGTAATCTTTGAACCCAGCGGTCGCGGTGCGCGCGGCGCTCTCTACGGAACCACAAATTCGGGTGGAAGCTCCGGACACTGGCACGTCATCTGGATGTTCGGCTCGCTGACGGGCGTCCCGGGTTCCGCTTCCGGCAGGCAGTGGTAGTCTTCGCCGAGTACATTATCCATGCCGATATCGATGTTGCGGTCCGCTTCCACCTGCTCGATCAGTCCGGCGCAGTCGGCATCGGCTGAGCAGGAGACGGGCGAGATCGGGGCCTCGCAGAACGTGCTGATCGGATCGTTGAGCGGATCGTCCGGACATTCCGGGTTTTCGGTGTCCGACTGGACGCGAATTCGGATATCCGTGCGAACGACGTCGTCGAAAGGTCGATCGTCGGTCGACACGAAGTCGCAGACCTGCGGCGAAGCGCACGTGTTGACCTGGTGAAAGACCGAGTACGTGCCCGGCGATATGAACTCGCTGACCTTGACCTGCATGACTCCGGACACGAACCCTCCCGGCCCGTTGGCGGGGTTCTGCTGGTGGGCCTTGATGCGTAGCCCGCATTCGGAGCTGCGCCCCATGCTTGAACCGGCAACATGGCCGCTTGCGTCGCCCAAAAACACGGTGTGGCAAGCATCGAAGATGTTGAACCGGTCTCCATTGCCAAGCGAGAACGGCAGCAGGACGAAGTCGCCGGCGCACAGGTTGATGGTCTGGTGATCGCTGGCGAGGACGGGGCGCCTGTCGTTTTCGGTGTTCACCCTTTCGTCGAAGAAGGTGGCTGCGAATACATCCGAAAAGGTTTGCCCCGCGTTTCCGATGAAGGAAGTCCAGTTGCTCGGGTTGACTAATGCCGCCGTCAGCGTGCTCGGCGAAACGGACAGCTCGATCGCCGCGTTGATGAAGTCCATTCCGAAACTGCTTGGAAAGTACTGCGCAGAGGCGAAGAACTGAGTGCCAAAGCCTCGTGAGCTTCCGGAAGAGTATCCGTGGCGCGCTCCGGCTCGCTCGTCCGGCAGGACCGGAGCCCATGTCCTCGTTATGAAGGGCGTATCCGGGTCGCGCGTGTCGGGAACACGGGGAATCGGATTGCCGGGGCTCATGATGTTGGCTTCTCGGCCCTTTTGGTGATCGAGACCGATAGTGTGACCGAGCTCATGAAGGTAGGTGCCGAAGACGTCGCAGCCCGGCCCTGCCGGGGTAAGTTCCGGGCGGTTGCTCCCGGTCCCCGGTTCAAAGAGCTGCACGACGTCGCAGGCATCCGTAGCGACCATCACGTCGGCTTCGGTGATTTTCCAGCGCCCGTCGCGAACGCGGCATTTGAACTTCGTCAGTCCGGCATTGCCGTCGATGGCGGCGGTTCGCACGAGACCGACCTCATTGAAGCCGTCGCCATGATCAATCGAGCAGTCACTGTTGACGAACTTGTGATTGAACAGTTTCGACGCGAACGGGATCGCGTTCCACTCGTCGAGGCCCGCCAGGTAGGTCTCAAACTCGCCACCGGTGTCGAGCGTGCAGGAATTGCGCATCACGTTGACGATCGCGTCACCGGACTCGTTTTCGTGCAGCAGGTCGTTGTTTCCGATCGTCTGGTTGTATTGGAACGCGAGGGCCGGCTCGCCGACCCGAGCCAGGCCGAACACCGGAAGGCAGGTCGCGAGAAGAAAGAGGTTCCGCCATCGTGTCATGGTGAACAGTCCTCGCTTGGTTATTTGCAGACGCGGGTTTCCCCCGTCTCCGGATCGACCGACCCGCATGGCACGTCGCTATCCGACTGGATTTGGGGATCCGCGAGCTCATCGACGCCGACGACGTCCCAGACCCGGCCCGCCTCGGGCGAGGGCGCCAGCGATCCGGTGAAAGGTTCGACGCACTTTCCCATCGCGCCGCGGACGAAATCCAGATAGCCGGCCCGGTCGAAGGCGTTCTCGACGGTGGCCTCGTCGACCTCGGGGAGCATCGGCTGGGGAGCGTTGATATCGTCAAGGTCGATGCGCGTTTCGAAGAGCTGCTTCAGCGCGAGCGGCCGGGTCGCGAAGACCGATGTGGGATTGACACGCTCGCCGACAAGAAAGGCACTCTCCGTCGGGCGCGGGTTCAAAGCGTGACCCGTCTGGTCGATAAGCACCTCCTGCGTGCCGACGGTCTCGATCCGGTAGGCGCCGTCCAGCACGACCGGCGAATAGAACCAGGGCATTCGGCTGAGATAGATCAGGTAGTGGCCGTTCCGCACGAAATGCGGGATTTCCTTCACCTCCAGGAACGTCTGCTCCGGTTCGTCAGGTATCGGGCCGCGCAGGTTGCTGATGACCAGCTGCGTGCCGACGTCCGCTCCGAAATGGGTCTGAACGTTGCCCAATGAGACATTCTCCCGCGGCCCAATGACCGGATCGTAGGTGAACGTGATTTCTCTCACCCGGCCTTCGATCAAGGACGCGGACTGCTCCAGCAGGCGGCATAACCCCGTCGCCCCGAAAGGCGAATGTCGTGGCGGCATGGCGAACGGCTTGATCGACACGATGTCCGAGGCGGTGACTTCGCCGCTCCGCGGACGGCCGCTATAGACGGCGGTGATGGCGAGTTCGCTGTTGGAGACGATGACGACAAAGCCAGTCCGGAATTGCTCCGACATCGGCAAGCGCAGCCGGCTGCGAATTTCGTTGCATTCGACCTCGATCGCTTCCCCCGGCGCGATCCGGTCGGAGACGAATTCGGTCGTCTCACCGGCTTTCTGGAACGGAAGACCGCGGGCGATGCTTTTTTCAAACGATACCGTCCGCGCCGAGGGGTTCAGGATGTTGACCGCGGTCGCGTACGCGCCGGCGACCAGGCCTTCCTGAAATGCCTCGCTCGACGGCCCGCAGATGAACTTGGCGGCGTAGACGTAGCGTGTCTTGCTGGCTTCGACTGCCGCAAGAGCTTGCGGCGGCAAAGACGAAAGCAAGGCTATGCACGCTACTGCGAGCAGGGCCGGGAACGCGCGTCGGCGCGCTGCCGCGCCGCCGTTGCCGACCAGGGGAGGCTTCATTGCTCCCGCGACCACGGCCGTCACCCTTTCCTGACGCGGCAGAGCTTGTTGTTGGACTCGTCGGATTCGGAAATGGCGTTTCCGCTGTCCACGAAAGCGCAGATTTCGCAGTCCGGGTCGTAGCAATTGCGGCCTGGCGGGGTTGTTACGGTGAAGGTCTTCGAGGCTCCGGCGGCGAGCCCGGCGGGCGACTGTTCGACGACATCGATGGATTGAGCGGGATCGAAGGTGGTCTTCGTCTCGAACGGCCCGGCATCTCCATCGCCCTGGTTCTTGATCGATACGTCGACACGGGTCACGCAGCCATTCGTGGAGGAGCAATCGACACGCAGGTTTGCGATGTCGATATCCGATACAATGAGGTCCGCATGTTTCGCCTCGCCGGCGTCGGCGAGCCTTACGGCATCAATGACCTCGACATCGAGCGTCGACACCTCGCCCGCCATCGGTCGAGACGAATAGACCGAAACGACGTTGAGCGGTGCATCGCTCAATATCACCAGGAATCCCGTGCGAAACTGGGTCGTCATCGACGCCGGCATCCGCATCCTGATCTCGTTGCACTCGACCTCGATTGCCGTGTTCGGTTCGATCACGTCGTCTTGGAACGCCGTGACGGGCTCCGAAGCTTGAAACGGCAGCGCCCGCGCGATCTGCTTTTTTAGACGCACGCGGCTGTCGAGGGACGGATTGTGAATGTTAATGGCTGTGGCGTGGAATCCGGCCACAACTCCTTCTTGAAACCCTTCCGATGAAGGGCCGCAGACGAACTTCACCGGATAGGAGAACTTGGGTTTCCAGGAGATGCTTGCCTGCTCTTGGGCGCTCGCGGCCGATCCGAGCAGAGCAATCAGCGCGATTGCGAGACCGACGAGGATGCCGGCTGACGAAGAGGTACGGCGCTGCAGTGCTCTGTTGTCCGGTAGGAATCGGAATCGGTTCGCGGACTTCGTGCGCGTCATCTCACCCTCCCGAGTCAGGCCGGAGCGAAGACGCACAGAGTGACGCCACCGCGTCGTGCCTTTTTTGCGCGCCTATGCGCGCTACCGATGGCAACCGATCAAGGGCGCCACGCGGCTGAGCTACCGCTCATCAGTCTCGAGATTGATGCAACTTAAGATGACCATTCTATGGCGGCCTCTCCAGTCGCTCAGCCGCAGTGCGAACAGACGCGGAGGCGCCACGGTTTGAAGGTGAGACGGACTTGCTCGCCTGGGCCGGTGGTGCTCCCTGGACACCTGCGTGACGAAAAGATCGCCGTGGCCGAGCCATTGCGACAGGCGTTAGCGCTCACGGGCAATCGAGATCTCTTCGGCAAACCGAGGCAGGACGTTTGCCCGATGTCACGGAATTTCACGAACAAGAACGTCAGTCTCCCGCACGCCTTTTGGGGATGCGGAACCTGTCGAACGCTATCGAACATCGAATGGTGCCCAGGAGAGGACTCGAACCTCCACGCCTCGCGGCACACGGACCTGAACCGTGCGCGTCTACCAATTCCGCCACCTGGGCCGGTGAACCGCGCTGACTTAGGGCCTTGCCTGTGGGGTGTCAACGCGGCTTCCCCCGCCCATCGAGGAGCCGCGCCGCGCCGGTTGCCAGGGCGGCCGGGAATGGTCCAAAAACGGCTGTAACAATCACGGGTGAGCGGCGAGGAGAGCGCAGATGGCGGAACTGGCGGATATCGGCGTTCTCGGCCTCGCCGTCATGGGCGCGAACCTCGCCCGCAATGCCGCCCGCAAGGGCTTCGGCGTCTCCCTCTACAATCGCCATGCTGAGCGCACCGACGCGCTCGTCGCCGAGCACGGCGGCGAGGGGCGGTTCCTGCCGGCGACGGATCTCGCGGCCTTCGTCGCCGCGATCGACCGGCCGCGCCCGATCATCATCATGGTCAAGGCCGGCGCGCCCGTCGATGCGGTGATCGAGGAATTGCTGCCGCATCTCGACCAGGGCGACATCGTCATCGACGGCGGCAATTCCGAATACACCGACACCAACCGCCGCTTCCGCGCGCTCTCCGCCAAGGGCTTCCGCTTCATCGGCATGGGCGTCTCCGGGGGCGAGGAGGGGGCGCTTCTCGGCCCGAGCATGATGCCCGGCGGAGAGGTGGAGGCCTATCGGCGGATCGAGCCGATCGTCAGGAAGATGGCGGCGCAGGTCGACGGCACGCCCTGCGTGACCCATATCGGTCCGGAAGGCGCCGGCCACTACGTGAAGATGGTCCACAACGGCATCGAATATGCCGACATGCAGTTCATTGCCGAGGCCTACGACCTCTTGAAGAGCGTCTACGGGCTCTCCGCCGATGCGATCGCCGACATTTTCGAGGAGTGGAAGAAGGGAGACCTCGATTCCTACCTGATCGAGATCACCGCGGAAGTTCTGCGCAAGAAGGATGCGACCGGCAATCCCTTGGTCGATGCGATTCTCGACGAGGCGGAGCAGAAGGGGACGGGGCGCTGGGCGGTGCAATCGGCGCTCGATCTCGGCGTGCCGCTGACCACGATCACCGAGGCGGTCTTCGCGCGCGCGCTGTCGGCGCGGCGCGATCAGCGGATCTGGGCGGAAGAGAACCTGGAGCACGCGTCTGTCCCGGCGCGCAAGGCCGCCGCGGCCGATATCGACGCGATCCGCGACGGGCTCTACGCGTCGAAGATCGTTGCCTACGCGCAAGGTTTTGAGCAGATGGCCGTCGCCTCCAATGAGTTCGGCTGGGACCTGAAGCTCGGGGATCTCGCCATGATCTGGCGCGGCGGCTGCATCATTCGCGCGCGGCTGCTGCACCGCATCCGTGAGGCCTATGCCGGGGAAGAGGCGACGCCGAACCTGCTCTTGCATCCTTTCTTCAGCGACGCGGTCGCAAAGGCGGAGCCGGGTTGGCGCAAGACGGTGGCGGTCGCGGTGGAGAGCGGCGTGCCGGTTCCGGCCTTTGCCTCCGCGCTCGCCTACTTTGACGGGATGCGCCGCGCGCGCGGACCCGCAAACCTGCTCCAGGGGCTCCGCGACTATTTCGGCGCGCACACATATGCTCGCCTCGACAAGCCCGGACAATTCCACACCCGCTGGGCGCAGGACGGAAGCGAGGTTCAGGTCGACTAGAGTCAGCGATCAAACGCCTCCGTCCGCTGAGCGGGACGGCCGGCGGATCAGTCGATATCGGCGTAGTAGTCGGGGATTACCGGCTCAGGCCGGGCGAAGTAGACCACCCAGCTGCCATTGAAGTCGATCGCGAAGGTCTTTCCGGTCTGCAGGAAATAGCGGTGCGGCGCGCCTTTGCCGATCTCGATCTCGAATCCCCGCGTCTGGCAGCCGTCGCACCCGATATCGGATTCCTCTTCCGGCTCGAAATCGTAGGCTTCCCACTCGGGTTCGCCCGCGACCCTGAGCCGGAACGACACGACATTGTGCGTGCGGTTGACGATCGTGATGCTGCTGTCGTTGGAAGCCTGCTCTGCGGAAGCCTGCGCGGCGGAAGCCCGCGGCGCCGCGTAGACGGCCAAAGCGGCAATCAGAACCAGCACAAATGCCCGGAGAAGCGCGCCCATTTCATAACTCCGCGCGTTTTTTCGACGGTTAAAGAAGTACTAGTGCGGAGATGTCATTTTCAACCAATGCGTTCTTGGTTGGTTAATGTTCGACCGGGCTTGGAGCCCTCTATCTCTGCGTGACCAGTTCCGGCCCCATCAGCGAATAGGGCAGCACGGTCGACAGGATCGGGACGTAAGTCACCAGGATCAGGAAGAGCAGCAAAATCCCGCAAAACGGCAGCGCGGCGCGCACGACCTGGACGAGGTTCAAGCCGGTTATTCCAGACGTGACGAAGAGGTTCAGCCCGATCGGCGGCGTGATCATGCCGATCTCCATGTTGACCACCATGACGACGCCAAGATGGATCGGGTCGACGCCGAGTTTGATGGCGATCGGGAAGACGACGGGCGCGACGATCAGGAGCAGGCCCGACGGCTCCATGAACTGGCCGCCGAGGAGCAGGAGCAGGTTCACCGCGATCAGGAACGTGAACCAGTTGAAGCCGGCGGAGAGCATCCAGTCGGTTATCACCTGCGGAATGCGCTCGGTGGTCAGCACATGCGCGAAAAGGAGCGCGTTGACGATGATGAACATGAGCATGATCGTCGTGCGGCCGGCGTCGATCAGCACCGCGCGCGTGTCGCGGTGGAAGCATCCGGGCAGGAACTGGACGATCGTCTGTGCCACGGCGCGAAGCGCGGCGCCTGCGATGCTCTCGTCGGGCCTGCGCCACGGAACGCCTTTAAGCGGCCCCATGTCGCGGTAGACGAAGAGCGCGATGAAGAAGGCGTAGACCGCGGCGACCGACGCCGCCTCCGTCGGCGTGAAGACGCCGCCATAGATGCCGCCCAGGATGATGGCGATCAGGAGCAGGCCCCATATGGCGTCGCTCCCCGCGGCGAATATCTCCGCGACGCCGGCGAAGGGCTGCTTCGGCATATTGCGCCGGCGAGCGTTCCAGTAGATGCCCGTCATCAGCATCCCCCCGGCGACGATGCCGGGGATGATGCCGGCGAGGAACATGCGCCCGACCGAGACGTCGGTTGCCGCGCAATAGACGACCATGACGATGGATGGCGGGATCAGAATGCCGAGCGTGCCGGAATTGGCGATCACGCCCGCTGCGAACTCCTTCGTGTAGCCGACCTGTTGCATGCCGGCGATGGCGATCGTGCCGATCGCCACGACCGTCGCCGGCGAGGAGCCGGAAAGCGCCGCGAAAAGCATGCAGGAGAACACGGCGGCGATGGCGAGCCCGCCGCGCAGATGTCCGACCGAGGCGACGGCAAAGCGGATGATGCGCCGCGCGACGCCGCCCGTCGACATGAAGGCGGAGGCGAGGATGAAGAAGGGGATGGCGAGCAGCGTGTAGTTCTGCGAGGCGGTGAAGAGCTGCAAGGCCACCGACGACATGGAGTCGTTGGAGAAGAGGGCGATGGCGATGACGCTGGAAAGGCCGAGCGAGACAGCGATCGGCACGCCGAGGAGCAGGAACGCCAGGACGAGGAGGAAGAGGATGGCGGATTCCATGTGCGGCTACCGGTCCGTCGGCTCGCTTTGCACCATGTCTGGCGCATCGCCCGACGCCACGCCGAGATTCTCCGCCACAAGCTCTTCGGCTTCATGCGACGCGATGATGGTCTCGCGCTTGCCCCGCACGATGTCGACCAGCGCCTGCGCGCACCGAAGCGCCAGGAGCGCGAGGCCGATCGGAAGCATCGAGTAGGCGATCCAGCGCTGCACGCGCGCCTGCGTGCCGAGATAGTGCTGCATCCATTCGGGGTAGAGCAGGTCCTCCAGCCCGATGCCGATCTTGTACATGCGATGCCAGTAGTCGAAGGCGCCGCCTTTGGTCTCGATGCCGAACACCTGCAGCCAGTTCGAGTGCAGGAGGACGACCGCGTAGAGGATGCCGCAAAGCGCGGCGAAGATGGCGAGCGCCTTGAAGATCGGCTTGGGAAGCATGCGCACGAAGACGTCGACGCCGAGATGCGTTCCGACCTTGATGCCGTAGGACATGCCGAACAGGATCAGCCAGGCGAACAGGATGCGCGTGAAGGAGAGCGCACCGCCCCAACCGGAATTGAAGACGTAGCGCGCCACCACCTGGCTGAAGGAGACGATTGTCATCGCCGCCATCAGGAGCGCGATGAAATTCGCCTCCCAGCGCGTTACCCGGTCCGAGAACGGCCCCCGCATGGCTCCCCCCGATCGGCGGCGTTCTTATGCGCCGCTCAAGCCGACGAGGGCCCGCCGGCGCGGGCCCCCGCTTTTGTCAGGTCACGACTGGTTGTTCGACGCGACCGCCGCGTCGATCAGGTCCTGGCCGATATCGCCGGAGAACCTGTCCCAGACCGGCTTCATCGCATCGACCCAGGCCTTGCGCTGCTCCGGCGTCAGCACCCGGATCTCCTCGCCGGTATCGGCAATGCGCTGGCGGTTCATCGCCTCCGTGTCGGCGACCTTGGCGTTCCCTTCCTTGGTCACCTCGTCGACGATCGTCAGGAACTGATCGCGCACGTCCGGGTCGAGGCTGTCGAGGAACTCCTTCGTCGTCACCAGAAGGTAGGCGAGGAGCTGGTGGTTAGTCTCGGTGACGCCGTCCTGCACCTCGAAGAATTTCTGCGTGTAGATGTTCGACCAGGAATTCTCCTGCCCGTCGACGACGCCCGTCTGCAGCGCGCCGTAGACCTCGGAGAAGGCGAGCTTCTGCGCGTTGGCGCCCATCGCCTCGATCATCGCGACGGCGACGTCGGAGGTCTGCACGCGGAACTTCAGACCAGCGGCGTCGGAGGGGACGAGCAGCGGCTTGTTGGCGGAGAACTGCTTCAGGCCGCTCGACCAGTAGCCGAGCCCGACATAGCCGACGTCCTCCATGACATGCAGGAGCCCCTTACCTTTGTCGCTTGTGGTGAAGCGGTCGACCGCGCTCAGGTCCTGGAACAGGAACGGCAGGTCGAACAGCCGGTATTTCAGCGTATAGGCCTCGAACTTCGACAGCGACGGCGCCGCAAGCTGCACGTCGCCGAGAAGCAGCGCTTCCATCACCTTGTCGTCGTCGAAGAGCTGCGAGTTCGGGTAGACCTCCATGCACATCTTGCCGTTCATCTCGTCATTGACGCGCTCGGCAAGCCGCGTCGCGGCCTCTCCCTTGGGATGGCCCTTCGCCGCGACGACGTGGCTGAACTTGACGACTGTTTCGCCCGGGTCGCACTGCGCGAAAGCAGGCGCCGACCAGACCGCAAGGGCGGCCGCCGCCGCGGCAAACAGGGTTCGTCTCATAGGTTTTCCTCCATTTTGCCGGCTCATGTCGGATCGGCCGGCTGTCTACACCCGAGGTTGCGGCCATTGCCGTGCATTGGCAAGCCCGGAAGCAGGGCCAACGCTTCCCGCCTGCGGAATCTGCCGGGGCGGCGCTCGTAAGGAGCGCGCGAAACAAGCGCTGGTTTCGGCCACGGGATACTGAGCGGGCAGGGTGGACATCGTGCCGTCTTAGAGGGATGCCCGATAGACGCGTCGGGGGATGATTGGGGGCGACATTCTTTTGGAGAGTGTGCATGCTTGTTTCTCCTCGCATCCCACCTCATGAAGCAGCTAAGCCTACCTAAGATGATCCATGTGAGACGGAGGGTCGGATGCGGCGTGTAGTGTTGGCACTCGTGGTGGGCGCGGGCTTCCTCAACGTGGCGCCGTCCGCGCTCGCCGGAACGATCGACGACGTTCGCGCGCGCGGTCGACTGATCTGCGGAGTGAGCGAAGGACTTCAAGGCTTCTCGAGCCAAGATGCGTCGGGCGCGTGGCACGGCTTCGACGTCGATTTCTGCAGGGCGCTGGCGGCTGTTGTTTTCGCAGACGCCAAGAAGGTCGACTACAAGCCCTATTCGGCCGAGGCCCGATTTGACGCCTTGAAAAGCGGAGAGATCGACGTGCTCTCACGTAACAGCACGTGGACAATGTCGCGTGACCTCGAACTCGGCGTCGAGTTCGCGGGGATTGCTTATTATGATGGCCAGGGGTTCATGGCGAAAGCTGTCGATGGGTTTGGCAGCGCGCTCGAGCTGTTAGGCGCGCGCATCTGCGTTGTGAGCGGCACAACCACAGAAACGAATGCGGCTGACTATTTTGCTCGGAATGGTATCAATGTCACATTTCTTCGTTTCACCGACCGGTCCGATGCGCGACGGGCCTATGTCTCCGGCGACTGTGACGTCTATACCGCGGACCGTTCGGCGCTCGCCGCAGAGCGAACATTGCTGCCAGTACCCGACGATCATGTCCTCCTACGCGAGATCATCTCGAAGGAGCCGCTCGGGCCCGTAACGCGCGAAGGAGACGATGCCTGGACCGGTCTCGTGCGCTGGACTCTCTACGGCCTGATCAACGCGGAGGAGCAGGAGGTCAGCACGGACTCCCTCGACTCGCCAGAGAAGCATGCGGAGGCGGTCGCACTCGGGGCGGCTGCTGCCCGTGCACTCGGGCTGGCGGACGACTGGCTGGTTACTGCAATCGCTGCTACCGGGAATTACGGTGAGATCTTCGACCGCAATCTTGGCGAAGAGACGCCGCTCGGCCTTTCAAGGGGTATCAACGCGCTGTGGACGAAGGGTGGCATTCTCTATGCCCCGCCGATGAAGTAGGAGGCGAGGCATGCTGCGCTGTTCTTGCAATTCGAGGGCCACAGCTTCCGCTCGATCGCACTTCGCGAGTGCCGTTGTTGGGCTAGTGTTGGCGGGGTTTGCTTTCGCGGCTATGGCCGCGCCCTCGGAGCCGGCGTTCTCGGCGCGAGAACTGGCGGCTGTCCAACTCAACATCATCGACATCCTCGGCCACGATCCAAATCTGCCCTTGCCGGTGCGACAGCGGCGGGATGAGCTCCTGGGCTACTACGCGAACGACGCCGGGACTTTGCTTTGGCTCGGTGCCGCTCGCTCTTCCGATTTCATCGCCCGACTACGGGCTGCAGGCGATGACGGCCTTGACCCCGATGCATATCCTGCGGACCGGCTAACCCTCCTCCTGGCATCAGCCGCGAACACGGATATCCGCGCGAAATCAGTCGTAGAGCTGCATTTCTCGGCGGCGTTCCTCGAATACGCGTCCGACATTCGAGTCGGTCGTTTCCTCCCACACAAGGTCGATCCGAACTTCTTCGTCCAGGGGCGGACGATTGATCAACGCGCTGCTTTGGAGTCTCTGGCGGCGGCGCCTTCCGTTGAAGCGTTCTTCGCATCCTGGCAACCCAACGCGCCAGAATATGCCGCCCTCAAGAAGACGCTCGCCGAATACCGAACAATCGCCGCCAGCGGCGGGTGGCCTTCGGTGCCGCTCGGCGACACCATCAAGCCAGGTATGAGCGACGAACGAGTCCCGGCACTACGGGCAAGGCTCGCCGTCACCGACGGCGCAATGCCGAAGCCGGCAGATGGCTTCGAGCAGCGCTACGACGAAGCGTTGGTTGACGCAGTCAAAGCATTCCAGGCGCGTCACGGTCTGGACGTCGACGGCGCGGTCGGCCCGGCGACCATCGTCGCCATCAACACTCCGGTCGAAGCCCGGATCGAGGAGATCGCCGCAGCGATGGAGCGTTGGCGCTGGATGCCCGAGCATCTCGGCGACGACCACATCATTGTCAACATCGCCGGCTTCGAGCTGAAGCTTGTTCGCGGCGGCGAGGTTGAAGATCGCATGGCGGTTGTCGTCGGCAAGCCCTATCACCGCACGCCTGCCTTCAGTGACGCAATCCGCTACGTCGAACTCAATCCCTACTGGAACGTACCGCCCAGCATTGCGCTGAAGGAGGAGCTTCCGAAGCTCAGGCAAAATCCAGGCGGTCGCGCGAGTGAAGGTTTTGAAGCGGTCCGCGGTGACGCGGTCTACGCTCTGACGTCGATCAATTGGGCGCAGTATGGTCCCGGTAATTTCCCATTCCAAATCCGCCAGCGGCCGGGATCGAACAATGCTCTCGGTCGGGTCAAGTTCATGTTTCCGAACAAGTTCAACGTGTATCTACACGATACCCCCGCAAAGAGCCTCTTTGGTCGAAGCGAACGGGCATTCAGTCATGGCTGCATTCGTCTGTCTCGGCCGATCGATCTGGCGGAAGAAGTGCTCAGGCCTGACGGTTGGACCCGTAACAAAGTTGACGAAGTGGTTGCCTCTGGAAAGCGCACTGTTGTCAACCTGACGACGCCGTTACCCGTCCACATCACCTACCTCACTGCTTGGGTTGACGACGGTGTCGCCAACTTCCGCCGCGATGTGTACGAACAAGACGCGAAGCTGGTGGCAGCTTTGGAAGGGCAATCCGTTGCATGGTGATGTCGTGAGGAGTTCGGGAGCGCGAGTTGCGTGAGGGAGTCCCTTGAATGCGATCGACGAAGACGACGCCGCGATCGTGCGTCTGCCTCCCTCGCTCAGAGCGCAAGTAATTGCGGCGCCTTGGCCCAAATCCTCCTCACTGCGGTCGCATCCGATGCCCATGCGGCATTAACTACCGGGAATGATGGATGTCTCGATTGATCCTCGACCGCGCGGACTCCTACCTCGCGCGAATCGAGAAGCTCAACGGCAAGATCAATGCATTCATCACCGTCGCGGCAGAGGACGTGCGCCGTGAGGCCACGAACGCCGATGCCAGGATCGATGGAGCGCATGCGACCGGTCCGCTCACCGGATGCCTGATCGCCCTTAAGGACAATATCGACACCGCCGGACAGCGAACGACGCTCGGCTCGCGCTTTCACATCGACCGGATCGCGAATGACGACGCTGAGGTCGTGCGGCGGCTACGCAAGTCGGGAGCAGTTGTTATCGGCAAGACGAACCTTCATGAGCTGGCTTTCGGGGCGACGACACAGAACCCGCATTTCGGTTCGTGCAGAAACCCCTGGGACCTTGACCGCATCCCCGGCGGCTCAAGCGGCGGCTCGGCCGCGGCGGTGGCGGCCGGGATGTGCGACGCTGCCCTCGGCACGGATACGGGAGGCTCCGTCCGCCTTCCAGCCGCGCTCACGGGCGTCGTCGGCCTTCGCCCGACGGTCGGGCGCGTTTCAAACCGTGGGGTTGAGCCCGTCGCTCCGCCGCTCGATACCGTCGGACCGATGGCCCGCACCGTGGCCGACGTTGCGCGCGTCTACGAGGCGATCGCCGGCTACGATCCGGCCGACGAGTTCAGCGTCGACCGACCGGTCGAAAGCTGGGAAGGCGTCGCTTCGCGCGGGCAGAAGGGAATCCGCATCGGGTTTGCCGATCCGGAGGAGCTCGGCGGGGTCGACCCCGAGCATCACCGCCGCCATGCGCGCCGCCGCGGACACGTTTGCGCAGCTTGGGGCAGGTCTTCGTCCGATCGACCTTGACGACATGAAGCCGCTGCACGACGCGCTGAAGGCCTTCGTTCCGGCCAACCTCGCGGCGCGGAACCGCCTACGACTTCTCGAAGCGCCCGAGACCTTCGGGCCTGATGTGCTGGAGCGGATGAAGCTGGGCCTTAAGGCAAGCGCCACGGATTATGTCGACTGGCTTCGCCGGATCGAGCAATGGTCTCTCAAAGTGCGTAGGTTCTTCGAGCAAGTGGATCTTATCCTGACACCGACGGTGGGCGTCGCGGCGCCGAAGGCCGCCAACGTAACCGACCTGATCCGCTCGACCGGCGAACTGACGCGCTTCACGTTTGCCTGGTCCTACGCGCAGCTCCCCGCCCTGTCGGTCCCCTGCGGCTTCACGTCTGACGGACTCCCCATCGGCATGCAACTCGTCGGGCCGAAATGGTCAGAGGCGCGGCTGCTCGCCGCGGGGGCGGCCTTTCAGGACGCGACCGAATTCCATCTCCGGCGGCCGGAACTTCTCCCCACCAGCATTTGAGACCTAAATGGACAACCGATCCTCCTTCCAGATTGCGGTCCTGCCGGGCGACGGTATCGGGCTGGAGGTGATGCCGCCCTGCCTTGAGGTGCTTGGCGCCGCGGCCAAGCGCGTCGGCGGCCTTCGAACTCGACTATGTCGTCAAGGCCGCGGGCGCCACCTGCTATCGCGAAACCGGCCATGCTCTCCCCGCCGAGACTCTGGAGACGGCGCGGCGCGCCGATGCGATACTCCTCGGAGCGATGGGGCTTCCGTCGATCCGCTACCCGAACGGCACCGAGATCGCGCCGCAGATCGACCTGCGCTCCGAGCTTGGCCTCTATGCGGGCGTGCGTCCCGTGCGTGTCCTCAATGGGAACTCGGTGCTCTCAGATCCGCGCGCGCAAAAGCTCGACTTCGTTCTCATCCGTGAGTCGACGGAGGGGCTCTTCGCTCTGCGCGGCGAAGGGAAGGTGATTGACGACCGCGAAGCGCGGGAGACTCTCCGCATAACGCGCCCGGTCAGCGAGCGGCTGTTCGACTATGCATTTGCCCTCGCCCGCAGGCGCAAGCGCAATGGCAGCCGCGGCGAAGTGATCTGCGTCGACAAGGCGAATGTCTTCGTGAGCTTTGCATTCTTTCGCAAGATCTTCGAAGAGCGGGCCCGGCTGAACCCGGATATCGCCGCCCGCAGCGTCTACGTCGACGCGATGGCGCTCCTGATGGTCCGCGAGCCCTGGACCCTCGATGTTCTCGTGACCGAGAACATGTTCGGCGACATCCTGTCCGATCTCGGAGCCGGCTTGATGGGAGGACTGGGCTTCGCGCCGTCGGCGGATATCGGCGACGAGTTCGCGGTGTTCCAGCCCTGTCACGGGACCGCACCGGACATCGCGGGCCAGGGGAAGGCCAATCCCATCGCAATGTTCCTATCGGGCGCGATGATGCTGGACTGGCTGGGAGAGCGGGAGAAGGTCACGGAGGCGTGCACGGCCTCCGATCTCATCCGCCGCGCAGTGGATTCCGCACTGTCGAAGGTAAGGCCTTTGGAGACGGGAGGCGACGCCGATACGCTCACCCTTGCCAGGGCGGTGCTGGACGCCGTTCAGTCGCTGCCGCTCGAAGGCGAGGGGTCCGCCTCGTAGCTTCCTGTTGGACGGGCTGCCAAATCGGCATCGGACAGGAAGCGGGCCCGACCTTCCCGCCTGAATTCCCTGTTCTACGGGAAAAAACAGGGAAGTTCGGCGATTTGCGGCACAATTAGGCAAACTGCGCGGCAAAAACATAAAGAATGCCAAGCGTTTGGAAGTTGAATTCCCTAAGAGGCGAAACAGGGAATTTCGGCACGCTTAACTGGGAATTTCAGAGCGCCAACAGGCTCAACTTCTCTCCCCGTTTCCGGGCGAGCGTCGGTCCTGAACACTAGAACGATGTGGGTATTCAATACCTATACAGACGTCCGGTTCGTCCGTGCAACTGGAAGCCTGTGAATCGGTGCGATTCCGTCAGTAACAAAATCTCACGAAAAGCAACCCAGATAATTTCTATCCGGTGATTCAGTAGAATAAGGAGCACTTCCAGAGAATCTTGGGGGAGAACCGCTGCAGCTCCACCTCGTGTGAGGTTATCTAGCAGGCTGTTGAAGAAGTAGCTCCTGGCGCGGCTGTCTGATTCACTCCGATCGTTGATTCGGAGGGACTTTTGATGCGCGGCGGAGACGAGCGATCTGGCGAGCTGTTCAGCTACGTTGACCTTGAGGCGCGGGTTCGGGCGGATCATCCGCTACGGGCGATCCGGGGGATCGTGAACGAAGCGCTGGCGGTGCTGGAGCGGGAGTTTGCGGCGCTCTACGCGCCGCTCGGGCGGCCGTCGATCCCGCCGGAGAAGCTGTTGCGGGCGATGCTGCTTCAGGCGTTCTACTCGATCCGCTCGGAGCGGCAGCTGATGGAGCGGCTGGAATATGACCTGCTGTTCCGCTGGTTTGTCGGCATCGGCGTTGACGATCGCGCTTGGGATCACTCGACCTTCTCGAAGAACCGCGAGCGTCTGCTGCAAGGGGATATTGCGGCGAAGTTCCTGGCCGCGGTGTTAGCCCAGCCCCAGGTGATGAAGCTGCTGTCCACGGATCACTTCTCGGTGGACGGCACGCTGATCGAGGCATGGGCGTCGCTGAAGAGCTTCAAGTCCAAGGATGGATCCGACAACGAGCCGCCGGGCGGCGGTGGGCGCAATGTCGAGGCCGACTTCCACGGCAAGAGGCGGTCGAACGAGACGCATGCCTCGACCACGGATGCGGACGCCCGGCTTTACCGCAAGGGACCAGGCAAGGAGGCGAGGCTGTGCTTCATTGGCCATGGTCTGATGGAGAACCGCTCTGGGCTTTTGGTCGATGCCTGCCTGACGCCGGCCGATGGCCATGCCGAGCGGGTGGCGGCGCTTCACATGATGGAGGCACGCGCCGACCGCCCGCGGACGGTCACGCTCGCCGCCGACAAGGCCTATGACACGGAGGACTTCGTCAACGAGTTGCGCACGATGCGGGTGACGCCGCACGTCGCGCAGAGCACAGTGGCCGAAGCTCGGCGATCGACGGGCGCACGACGCGGCACGGCGGCTATCTGGCCAGCCAGCGTATCCGCAAGCGCATCGAGGAGGCCTTCGGCTGGATCAAGACGGTGGCTGGCCAGCGGAAGACAAAGTTCCGCGGGCGCGAGCGCGTCGGATGGGCCTTCACCTTCGCTGCCGCGGCCTACAATCTCGTCCGATTGCCCAAGCTGCTTGCCCAGGGTGGCTGATGAACAAGCAACCCGCCTTCGCAAGAGCCTGCGCCAGCCACTCGGCTTATCGCGGCAAGGCCGGTTGCCACTCCGCCATCATCCGAAAGACCGAGTGACCGAAATTCTTCAACAGCCTGCTAGAGGTATGATTCGTCGTGGGCGCGCAGTGAAGAAGGAAGGAAGTATCGATGATGGCTATGAATGAGCGCGGGTACGGAATGCCAGATGAAGCCTCAAGGCGCACCAGGCCCTGGGCCCGGTTGATGGGATTGGTTCGTAGACGCCGCTTGCTTCGGCAAGTGGTCCACAGAACCGATGGGCCGCGTGAGCGGCCCCTTGCGACATTAGGAGCTAACAATTGCATCTGTATGAACCGGAAAATAGCACGCCCGCAAAACAAGTCCGACTCGAAGCGCCTTCAGCGCTGAAGCCCTACGCACGCAACGCGCGGACGCACTCGCATAAGCAGGTGCGTAAGATCGCAAGGAGCATCGAGCGCTTCGGCTTTCTGAACCCGATCCTCGTCGACGGGAATAATACCGTGCTCTGCGGCCATGGACGCCTCGAGGCTGCGAAGCTTCTAGGCCTTGAGGAAGTGCCGACTCTTCTCGCCGACCATCTGACGGAGGCGGAGAAGAAGGCGTACATCATCGCCGACAACCGCATCGCCGCTGACAGCGGCTGGGACCGCGAAATCCTGGCACTGGAGCTCGAAACCTTGGTGGAGATGGATTTCGAGGTCGAATTCACCGGCTTCGATCTCGCCGCGATCGAGATCGCGATCGGCGGACACGACAAGGCGCGGGGGAGGGGCCCTGAGCCGAAAGACGAAATTCCGTCCGGGGGGAAGGGGCGGGCGATTGCTCGGCCCGGCGACCTCTGGCAGCTGGGGCCGCATCAGCTTCTCTGCGGTGAGTGCGGTCGGGAATTCGATCCCCACTTTTGCGACGCGATCTTGCGCCGTTACGAGAAGATGGCAGGCAAGCAGGCGATCCACGCCGCCTCGGGCAAGAGCTTAGAAGAGGTAGCCGAGGAGCGTCTCGCCGTGGCCAACGACGGCGGGGATCCGATTTCGGCGAACGGCGGGACCAGCAGGGCAGCTAAGCCGCCGGCGCGCCGTAGCAAGCGCCAGCAGCGGGCAAGCATCGAGCGCGCCTCCGCGACCCGCGTCGCCTGAACCCATCAAATCGAAACGCTTAAGCGCCGGATCCCGTGAGCCGGCGAGGGGATTGAGAAATGCCGAATGCAAGGAAGAAGAGGCAACAGCAGCCGGGAGAGGAGAGCCAGCACGGACCTGACGACACCGAAAAGTATGGAGAGGGCCCGGGCCGGGACTACGAGGTCGGTTATGGACGCCCCCCAAGGAACGCCAGTTCCAAAAGGGCAAGAGCGGCAACCGGAGCGGTCGGCCGAAGGGATGCCATCGGACGGAATTCATGCGGGCTCTGACCATGCCCGTAATCGTCACCGAAAATGGCAAGCGCAAGAGGGTTAGTGCGGTGTCCGCGATGTATCGGGGGACGGTCCTGGATGCCGTGAAGGGCAGCACCAAGGCGCGGAGCCAGGTCTTCGAATGGGGGAAGTTCTTAGGACTGATCGAGGATGCGAGCGCCGACGCGCAGGAGCGGTTAAGTGAGGCCGATCTCGAACGGATGCGGCGTCTGTTCGGCGATGACTTCCATGGCGAAGAACCCAAGGCCGACGAGCCGAACGCCGACGAGCCGGGTGCCGACGAGCCGGGTGCCGACGAGCCGGGTGCCGACGAGCCGAAGGAAGAAGGCGCGTGAGCCGCGCGGCCGCTACGCGGGAGTTTCGCGTCGAGCACTTCGACGCGTTACTCCGCCTGCGTTTTGATGCCTTCGTCGAGAAGGTCTTCGAGACGCTCAATCCGGGTCAGGAGTTCTTGCCGAACTGGTCCAACGAGGCGATCTACCATGTTCTGATCGAGCTCGCCGCAGGACGCCGGAGCCGGCAGATCATCTCCATGTGCCCGCGCTCGCTGAAGTCGATCATCGTGTCGGTTGCCTATCCGGCATGGATCCTTGGCCGCGATCCGACGGAGAGGATCATCTGCATCTCTTATAGCGACGATCTCGCGTCAACTCACGCGCGCAATTTCCAGGCCATTGTGCAGTCGCCCTGGTACCGGCGCGCGTTCCCGGAGATGCGGATTGCGCGCAACACGATGCAGGAGTTGTCCACCACCCTCCGGGGAAGCCGGTATTCGACGTCCATCGACGGGACGCTTACCGGTCTCGGCGGAAACCTCATCATAATCGACGATCCGATCAAGGTGAGCGACGCACTGTCAAAGTCGCGGCGTGAGGCGGTCAACGACAAGATCCGCACCACGGTGCCCTCCCGCTTCGACCAGCCGAAGCGCGGCAAAATGCTGCTCATCATGCAGCGCGCACACATTGATGACCCGGTCGGAATGGCTCTCAAACGGGGAAACTGGGAGCACTTGAGCCTGCCGGCAATCGCGGAGGCGGACGTGTCCATCCAGCTGGCCCGCGGTCGCGTTTACCATCGCAAGAAGGGCGAACTCCTTCATCCGGCGCATATGCCGCTCGAGAAGCTTGAGGAAATCCGCGCCGAACTCGGACCCTACGCCTTTTCCGCCCAGTACCAGCAGACGCCGGTTCCGGTCGATGGGGGCCTCGTCAAGCGGGCCTGGCTGAAGCACTACGATCGGCTGCCGGATCGAGACTATGGCCAGGAAATTATCCAAAGCTGGGACACGGCGACTAAGACCGAAGCGATGTCGGATTTCTCCGTCTGCACCACCTGGCGCGTTACATCGAACGGCGTCTTCTACCTACTCGACGTCATCCGCGAAAAGCTTGAGTTCCCCGATCTCCGGCGCCGGATTTTGAAGGCGAAACAAGACTGGGACGCCGATCACGTGCTGATTGAGGACGCCGGATCCGGTACTCAGCTCATCCAGGACTTGCGGCGCTCAGGCATTCCGATCCTTGCGCAGCGGCCCAAAGGCAGCAAGCCGGAGCGGTTGCAAGCGTGTTCCGGTAAGATCGAGGGCGGCATCGTGCTCTTGCCGCGTCAGGCGCCCTGGCTCTCGGAGTTCGTCGAGGAGCTTGTCGGATTCCCGGCGCTTTCTCACGACGATCAGGTTGACTCGATGACGCAGGCACTCGCTTGGTGGGAGAACCAGCCGCCGACCGTGCAAATCTTCAGTTACTGAGGCGCTGCGGTGGACCGATGCCGGAGGCATCCTTTTCACCGCGCCGCACTACGCGCTTTGACTCGACGAAAGCGAGAGGGCTAACCCAGTGCCTTTCTGCGGAATCGTGCTGCTGTGTTCGCACGACTCAGACGGTGAATAACATTCGGTACGAATTCTTCGGGTTCGACCGCAGCGGTGTCTTTGCGCACCGCGACGAGTCCATGCTTCTTCTCACCCCAGCGGATGGCGCCCCAGGCTCGCTCGTGGACGTAGTAGAGACCGATCTTCGTCACGGTTTCTGCGGACGCGATCGAACCCGCGAAGGCGAGATTTCCGGTGATGAGCCAAGACAGTACGAAGGTATCAAGACTTCCAGTAATGCGCCACGTTATGGCTTTGATGACAGATCGCGGGTGCAAGTCGCGCGGGCGAATGCACGTGGCGTCAGCGGTTGCTTTGTTTCCGGTGGCACGGCGTCGTACGCCCAATCGATGCATCAATCGCGCCGCCAGCTTGTGGATAGAGCAGACAGCACTTGACGGTTGAGCGTAGCGGGAAGACTAAGATTAGAATATTGCGCGTACGATGGATTGGAGACCGAAAGTCGTAGAGTCGAGAGTCGCCATAGCGAGGAGGGCTCTGCATTGAGCACAATACCGGCACAGGACTCTGAAGGTTGGGTATCTGGCATCGAAGCGAATGTCGCAAGGCTCGAACGAGCCGCAAGAAGATCGGCCGCCAAAAGACCTAGCGCTGATCCTTCTAGCTTGAGGTTTCTTGAAGAGAGCGACTTTGACGAGCCAGAGTCTGGGAGAGCGGATCGGAGCGCCGGTGACCGGCGTTTCGCAGACCGGCGTTTCGCAGACCGGCGGGTAGCAGATCGGCGCGTCACGGATCAGCATGTCGGGGACCAGCACTTTTCAGGCTCCGAGCCGAATCTTGTCGAAATAGCTCGTTCGGCGATCGAAGCAGCTCGCGCTGGGGCGAGCGCTTCTAGACTTGCGACAGATGCGGCCCATGCTGCAACGCGAGAAACGGCAATTCACGCTCGGCGTGCCCGATCCGCAGATAGAACTGCAACGATAGCGTTGTTCGTAGCGACGACGGCGGCCGGCGCCACAGTCGCGCTCGCGATCGCTCTTGTCGTTATGGCGCTGCTCGTTAAGTGACAGATCGGCGCAGGGCGATTCAAAATCGCCTTTGACCGGGACGGTGAACTCCCGGTCCAGCCAGAAGGCTTGAGGGTCTCGCTATGATGAAGGGGCGCGCCGCGGGCTTGTTGTTTACGCTGGTGGCTACTGTGTCTGCGCACGCAGACGAATGGCGCGACTGCGCGCAAGCGGGTGATAGCGTCCTCGCCATTCAAGGCTGCTCTAGGATCATCGCCGGAGGTCAACAGACCGACGCAAATCTTGCCATCGCCTATATCGACCGCGGCGGCGCATATTTCAGCCAAGATCACTACGACCGCGCCATTGCCGACTACGGCAAGGCTATCCAGCTCAAACCGGATTACGCCGAGAGCTACGCGGGGCGTGGCAACGCGTACTATCGAGACGGCAACTATGAACGAGCCATTGCCGACTACGGCAAGGCTATTAAGCTCAAGCCGGGCTTTGAAAATTACACGGGCCGCGGCCTCGCATATTTCGCAAGGGGTGACTACGATCAGGCCGTCGCGGATCTGCAGGCTGCCGCAAGTGTGATTTCCGCCGGAGACCCAAAGCACAAAGAAGCTATTCAGCGCCTAGCCTTGGTGAAGCGAAGGCTGCAGGAAGAGAGGTCGGTCGCCAAACGGCCCTCTCATTCTGGCTCTTCAGGAACCGGCGATGCCACTTCGGGAAAAGTCAATTTTAGCGCAGACGCTGAGACGCTGGGAGGACTCCGCGAGGGTTTCGCAGAGTGAAGCACACACGGTCGCGAGACGGACGACACTGCGGGGCTCGCGCCCGCGACTTGCGGGGAGTTCATCACGCCGCGCGCGCCGATCATCGTTTCCAATGCTGGTAGGTCGTTTGCCGGATCGACAAGCCAGGTCGGAGTTCCGCGGCCTTTTTCCCGTAGGTCATTCCGCTGCGTCTTTTTCGACCTCACGCAGGTTTGAGGGCAGGTGGCATCGCCAATGGCGAAGTCAAATACGTAGACGTTCTCCAGGTCGTTTAGCCGTACATCGGCGCGAAGCTCCTCAGCAAGCAGCCGCTGCGGCTCGAAGGCAAGGACCAGACCATTTGGGCCGACCTCGTCGCCGGCGACAAGCGACCAGACACTGGCATTGGCGCCGACGTCGATGAAAGCACCGCCTGGAGCCAGGCAAAGGATCGCGTCGTAGACCGCACGGTCGTATTCTCCAAACAGTGCGGCCCGATTTGTCGCATCTTCGAGCCTTGCCCGCGTCGTCGGTCCGCAAGCGGACGTGGTGACCAGATTCGGCGAGAGGCGGGAGAGGCGTCGCATGAGCGATCGCCTGTATTTGCGTGAGATTACCGAGCTCTTGGCGACGAGGTCGAAAACCGCCTGAAGGGGGAACGTCTCCCGCTCCTTTGACTGCGGTCCGACATGTCCGTCCCTTACGTGGCGCCCAGGATGGCGCACCAAGTAGCGTTCACGTGCGCTCGCTCAGACGTCGATCAGCCTGACCGCCCACTCTAATTCTCTTGCTCAACAGGACAAAGGGTGTCCGCCGTCAGCACCCATGAGACAAATTCAGCGGATTGAGGAAGGGAGGATTTCTGGCTCATCGTAGCCCTTGGAGGGAGCGAAGATGAGACAGAAGTCCGGGCCGGCGAGGGAGCCGGCGGAACAGGTCGTGAAGGACATTCGCCGGGCGACGCGGCGACATTTTTCGGCCGAAGATAAGATCCGCATCGTGCTGGATGGCCTGCGCGGCGAGGACAGCATCGCCGAGCTCTGCCGTCGCGAAGGGATCGTCCAGAACCTCTATTACCGCTGGTCGAAGGACTTTCTTGAGGCGGGCAAGAAGCGGCTGGCCGGCGACACGGTGCGGGCCGCAACCTCCGACGAGGTCAAGGATCTGCGGCGGGAGGCATCGGCCCTGAAGGAGGTGGTGGCCGACCTCACTCTGGAGAACCGCCTGCTCAAAATGTCCGGCGTCAGCACCCATGAGACAGATTTAGCGGATTGAGGAAGGGAGGATTTCTGGCTCATCGTAGCCCTTGGAGGGAGCGAAGATGAGACAGAAGTCCGGGCCGGCGAGAGAGCCGGCGGAACAGGTCGTGAAGGACATCCGCCGGGCGACGCGGCGACATTTTTCGGCCGAAGATAAGATCCGCATCGTGCTGGAGGGCCTGCGCGGCGAGGACAGCATCGCCGAGCTCTGCCGCCGCGAAGGGATCGTCCAGAACCTCTATTACCGCTGGTCGAAGGAGTTCCTCGAGGCCGGCAAGAAGCGGCTGGCCGGCGACACGGCGCGGGCCGCGACGTCGGACGAGGTCAAGGACCTGCGGCGGGAGGCATCGGCCCTGAAGGAGGTGGTGGCCGACCTCACCCTGGAGAACCGCCTGCTCAAAAAAAGCATGATCGGGGATGGGGAGGACGGCGCATGAGATACCCCGCCTCCGAGAAGCTGGAGATCATCCGGCTGGTCGAGCAGTCGCACCTGCCGGTGAAGCGCACGCTGGAGAAGCTCGGCATCCCCAGGGCGACCTTCTACCGATGGTCCGATCTCTATCAAAGCGGCGGGCCGGAGGCCCTCGACGATCGCTCACCTCGGCCGGATCGCGTCTGGAACCGCATCCCGGACGCTGTGCGCGAGCGGATCAAGAACCTGGCGCTCGACGAGCCGGCGCTGTCGCCGCGGGAGCTGGCCGTGCGCTTCACCGACACCGAAGGCTACTTCGTGTCGGAAGCTTCGGTCTACCGCCTGCTCAAGGCGCTCGATCTGATCGCCAGCCCCGCCTACATCGTCATCAAGGCGGCGGACGAGTTCAAGGACAAGACCACGGCGCCCAACCAGCTCTGGCAGACCGACTTCACCTATCTGAAGGTCATCGGCTGGGGCTGGTTCTATCTGTCGAGCGTGCTCGACGACTTCTCGCGCTACATCATCGCCTGGAAGCTGTGCACGACGATGAAGGCCGAGGACGTCACCGCCACGCTCGACCTGGCGCTGCAGGCCTCCGGGCTGGACCAGGCCCGGGTCGTTCACCGGCCGCGGCTCTTGTCGGACAATGGCTCGAGCTACGTCTCGGCCGACCTCGCCAAATGGCTCGATGGCCAGGACATGGATCACGTCCGCGGCGCTCCCTATCACCCCATGACCCAGGGCAAGATCGAGCGCTGGCACCAGACGCTGAAGAACCGCATCCTGCTCGAGAACTACTACCTGCCCGGCGACCTCGAGGCCCAGATCGACGCCTTCGTCGCCAACTACAATCACCTGCGTTACCACGAGAGCCTCGGCAACCTGACGCCGGCCGACGTCTACTTCGGGCGCGGCCAGACAATCCTCATCGAAAGGGAAAGGATCAAACGACAGACCATCGCAAACCGACGCTTGCTGCATCGCCGGCAGGCCGCATAACATCAACAACCAGACGAGCCAGAGCCTCCCTTAAATGACGCCGCTCGAGGTCTCAAAAACTCTGATGACGGACAATTGTTAATTCCTCCCCATTTCTTTGTTTCAGAGATAGGGGGCGAGCACCGCGGGCCATCGTGCGACATGGCTGGTGAGGTCAACTCGACGCCGAACTCGCACGCTGGACATGAGCCATGGCCTCGGGCCTCGGGACCGCATCTCCGCATTCGCCGCATCCTGAGATAGCGGCAGTCAAGTGTGCTCCCATGGGAAGGGGGATGGCAACGTCTAGTTTGGCGTGCGTCGGAAATTGGCGCGTAGCGGAGCATCGTACTCGTAATCGACGGAAGCCAAAATCCTGCCGTTTGACTCAATCCGGGCGCCGTGATGCCATGAATTCTTGTGTTATCGATAGGCACAAAGCAAAAAGGGAGATACCGATGAGTGCAAGGATAATTTTTCCGCTCCTTGGTGCTGCGGCGCTGATCCAGTTCGCAGTCCTGCCCTCCGCCGCTCAGGAGAACGCCGCCACTAAGGCGGTGGAAGCTGCTAAGGCCTTTTCGGGGGTGACCCTCAACACGGCTGAAGAGGCCGGGCTTCTCGCCATGCTCGGCATCAACATCAACGGGCCGGAGTGGGAGGAACTCACCGGGATCTCTGTGCACGTCAACGAGATTCCCTTCGAAGAACTCTTCACCAAGCAGATGCTTGAGCATCAGGCCGGAAGCGGTGCCTATGACGTGATGCTCGTGGGGCCGTCATGGGTTGCCGATATGGCGCGTGCTGGTGCGCTGGAGCCTCTCGATCCATACATCGAAAAGTATGGCGTGGCATCCGAGTTCGAAGACATAGCCCCGGCCTTCAAGGACTGGATGACCTACGACGGCAAGACCTACGGGCTGGTGATCGATGGCGACGTCCACTTGCTCTATTATCGCAAGGACATCTTCAGTGATCCGAAGAACCAGGAAGAGTTCAAGGCGAAATACGGCTACGATCTCGGGCCGCCGCAAACCTGGAAAGCGTTCGGAGAGATCTGTCGGTTCATCTCCGACAAATATGCGCCCGAGACGTATGGCGCTGGCCTAATCAACACCGGCTATATGCACTTCTTCTTTTCCGAGCGGCTGCGGACATATGGCGGCAAGTTCTTCGATCCGGAGACGATGAAGGCGACGGTCAATAGCCCCGAGGCAGTTCAGGCACTGACCGATATGGTCGATCAGCTCAAATGCCAGCCACCGGGGGTGGAAACCTGGGGCTTCGGCAAGTCGCTTTCGGCGCTAAATTCCGGCGAGATCGCGATGACGATCACTTGGCCGCCGGTGGCGCGCTGGGCGCAGGGCATTAACGCCGACGAGCAGGCGCTTTCCTGGGTTCCTGAAAGCCAAGTCATTGACGAGATCGGCTATGCGCTTCCGCCGGGCGGTCATCCCGAGCTTGCTTCCGGATTTCTGCTCGCTGTCTCGCCGGACAGTAAGAACAAGGAGGCCGCCTATCTCTACATCCAGTGGCTCCACTCGAAGCAGGAGAGCCTTAAGAACGTGATGCGCCCGCTCGGTCTGCGCGATCCCTTCCGGATCTCGCACTATGAGAGCCCGGAGTTTCGGAACCTATGGCCAACCGCTGGGGAGTATCTCGACATCCTGAAGAGGGGTGGAGAGCAGGGCTACGCCGACCTCGCCATCCTGGAGACCTACAAATATTGGGACTCCATGGGGCGGGCGGTCACCGCGGCGATCGGCGGCAAGGATCCAAAGCAGGCTCTCGACGATCTCGCAGCCGAGTGGAACTCCCTGACCGAGCAGATCGGGGTGGAGCGCCAGAAAGAGGCGTACGCGAACTGGGCGGCGAAGCCGAGCGCCTATCGCGATTAGGAAGACTTCACTTGCGGTGGGGGCGGCGGAACAAATAGCCGGCCGCTCCCACATTTCGGATTTCGGGATATGGGGGCCGGGGTGGCCGCACCCAAACATGTGCATGCCGCGGAAAGTATCGATCCCGGCGCCTTCAAATACGTTCTGATCTTTCCGGCGGTGGCAATACTGCTGCTGATGGGAATATTTCCGCTGCTCTACGCGGTCGTCGTCAGCTTTCAGCGCCTGAGCCTAAGCGACAAGATTACCAACTTTCAGGGCTTCTTGAACTACGCGCGCCTCGTCACCGACGACCGGTTCTGGCATGCGCTTCTGCACACCGGGATCATAAGCGTCGCCGCTTTGCCGATCCAGCTCATGTTCGGTCTTCTTCTAGCCAGCCACTTCCTGAACGACCGGCCCTTCAAGCGGATTTTCGTGGCGCTTCTAATAATACCCGCAGTGATCTCGCCGATGGTGGCGGGCTCGATGTGGAGGTTGATGTTCGATGACCGCTACGGCCCGATCAACCAGATCATCAGCTGGATCATTGGCGAGCGAGTTTCAATTCTCTGGACGATCAAGCCGGGCCTCGCATATCCCGCGATTATTGTCTGCGATGTTTGGCAGTGGACGCCATTCATGTTCATCATACTGCTTGCCGCCCTCGCCAACGTCGATCAGGAACAGCACGACGCCGCCGCTATAGACGGAGCGACGCGCTGGCAGACTTTCCGCCACGTGACTTTGCCAGCCATCTGGCCGGTGATGATGATCGCGCTCCTCATCCGCGGCCTCGATCTCATTCGCATCTTCGACATCGTGTGGCAGCTGACGCGTGGCGGGCCGGGCAACGCGACAGAGACAATTTCCATCTACGCCTATCTGCGCGGTTTCCACGAGTTCGATACCAGCTACGTTGGGGCAATGGTCGTTGTGCTGGTGATCGGACTCTCGGCACTGCTCATCGTTGCTTTGAAGCGCATGGAGATCGCGCGATGAGCGCGCGCCTTCGCAGTGCAGGCTGGTACGGGACCTCGCTCGCCATCGTCGTGGTGATGCTGTTCCCCGTCTATTGGATGTTCGCAGTGTCGCTGAAGACGCCGCGCGAGATCTTCAAGTACCCGCCAGTTTGGTACCCGCACACGCCGCAATTCGCCAATTTCTGGGTGCTCATCCGAGACGGCGACGTTTGGACGATCTGGAACAGCTTCGTCATTGCCTCGATGAGCACGCTCTTCGCGATGGCGTTTGGCACGATGTGCGCTTATTCCATCGTCCGCTTCAGGACCGGCGGCGAGAACCTGGCAATCTGGATTCTTGTCGCAGCGCCTGCTTCCGCCGATCGCCATCGTCTTTCCGGTCTTCTTAATTTTTGCGAAGCTCGGCCTCACAGACACCTACACCGGGCTGATCCTCCTCTACACTGCCTTCGCGCTCCCCTATGTGATCTGGCTCATGCGGGGGTACATTCAGGATATCCCGGTCGAGCTCGAAGAATCCGCGCTGGTGGACGGCGCGACCCGGTGGCAGGTTCTCCGACTCATCGTCATTCCGGTTGCGCGCAACGGCATCTTCGCCACCGCCGTCTTCGCCTTCATCTTTTCTTGGAACGAGTTCCTATTTGCGCTTGTGCTCACACGGACGCAAGTGCTGACCTACACCGTGCAGGTTAGCCAGTATTTTGGTGCTCAATCGACGTTCTGGGCGAAAATTTCCGCGATGTCGGTGTTGGGTACGCTGCCGGTATTTTTCGCAGTTGCGGCGCTTCAACGCTACCTAGTGCGCGGCATTTCACTTGGAGCTGTAAAAGGCTGATGGAGACCGATGACGAATTGCGGGTCAACCAGTTTGGCGCAGGAACCCGGAGAGATACCACGTCAATCAGAGTCGCCCCTGGACAAGGCGTACGCCCTTGATCGCTGACTCTCAGACCCCCCGATTCCGTTGACACGGGGTCAGGTGTGACACCGGAACGTTCACCAATACCCATGTGGCGAGTGCTGTTTGGACGCCAGGGCGTCAAGGCGTTGCGTCGGATATGCTGATTTCAGCTGGATTGTTAGTCTCCGGCTTAGCCGGTCTGTTGCCGGTCTGTCGCGAGCCACCCCACTGCTCAAATAGGAGGCGGGGGATGGATCGCTCCGCTTGCATAAGACTGCCTGCGGATTGAGAAGAGTGCTTTACCGCACGACCGGAGCCTCGCCGTGGCCAAGGATCAACATCACAGAGACCGTATCGGCAATCAAAAGCTCAAGCCCGAGACTCTCATGCTCGGCTACGGCTACGATCCGCAGCTCTCCGAGGGCGCGGTGAAGCCGCCGGTGTTCTTGACCTCCACGTTCGTGTTCAAGAGCGCCGAGGACGGCAAGGATTTCTTCGATTACGTCTCCGGACGGCGAGAACCCCCAGCCGGAGAAGCGGCAGGTCTTGTCTACAGCCGCTTCAACCATCCCAATTCCGAGATTGTCGAGGATCGTCTCAGGGTCTTCGAGGACGCAGAGGCGGCGCTGTTGTTTTCCTCGGGCATGGCAGCGATCGCCACCACCATCCTTGCATACGCGCGCCCCGGCGACGTCATCTTGCACTCGCAACCGCTCTATGGGGGGACGGAGACGCTTGTGACGAAGACATTGACGCCGATGGGCATCAAGGCGGTCGGCTTCGCCGATGGGGTGGACGAGGCGACCGTTCGCAAGGCGGTCGAGGAGGCCCGCGCGCTCGGGCGGATCTCGATTGTCATGATCGAAACCCCCTCGAACCCGCTCAACACGCTGGTCGACATCGCGCTGATGCGGAGGCTCGCCGATGAGATAGGCGCGGCGCAGGGAAGCACGCCGGTGGTGGTGTGCGACAATACGCTCCTCGGTCCGCTCTTCCAGAAGCCGCTCGTCCACGGCGCCGATGTGTCCGCCTACTCACTGACCAAATATGTCGGCGGACATTCGGACCTAATTGCGGGCGCGGCGCTCGGATCGACAGCAGTTATGAAACCGATACGCGCGTTGCGCTCGGCGATCGGCACGCAACTCGATGCGTTTCCCTGCTGGATGATCGCGCGATCGCTGGAGACGCTGAGCCTCCGCATGCATGAGGGAACCCGGAACGGCCAAATCGTGGCGGATTTCCTGAAGTCCCACCCTGCCGTTTCGCGCGTCGATCATCTCAGCTTCCTACCGCAGAGATCGCCGGAGCGGAGGGTCTACGAAGCACAGTGCGAAGCTCCAGGCTCGACACTCGCCTTTCATATTGTTGGTGGCGAAGCTGAAGCCTTTCGCGTGCTGAATGCGCTGAAGATCATTAAGCTCGCCGTCTCGCTCGGCGGGACCGAATCGCTCGTGTGCCACCCTGCCTCGACTACGCATTCCGGAGTACCGAAGGCGGTGCGCGATCGTATCGGGGTCACAGATTCGACGATCCGCCTCTCGGTTGGAATCGAGCATCCTGACGATCTCGTTGCGGATCTCGCTCAGGCGCTGGCGAGGATCAACGGGTGAGCTTCATTCTTCCCAAATTCGAACGCGCTGAACGATCGACGGGTCAGGCGGCTAACCGAAGTGCTCATCCCATTCCCAACAGAACGCTCCGCACGTGGAGTGGCCGACTCTTGCGCCGCCCTTTGGCCGGCATTTGCTCCGCCGTTGACATACGACATTTGACGGCCCGACTGCAGTGCCGCTGGTGAGTGTGATCCGAACCAAGTCAGCGGCCAAGATTGGCAGCGGACCCGAATGTGCTGCCGAGTGAGCTAAGCCTTCTTCCGTGTTCTGGAGCCGATCGCGATGCGCCGCACGAGTTGAGAGGCCTCCGCGGCCGGCATTGCCGCGCCGAAATAGAAGCCCTGACCGTACTCGCCGCCGCTGTGCATGATTTCCTGCATGACATCGCGATGTTCAATGCCCTCAGCAATCGTGGGCAAGCCTAGGCTCTTTGCGAGATCGATGACCGAGCGCACGATCTTGGCGCTTCCCGAGTTTTTGTGCATCGATAGAACGAACGAGCGGTCGATCTTGATCTTGTCGAAGCGAAGCTCTTGAAGATTGTACAAGCTGGAATAGCCAGTGCCGAAGTCGTCCAAAGAGATCTTGATGCCGAGGTCCTGGAGCGCGACCAGGGTGGTGCGGACTGCATTAATACCGCTGACGAGCGCTGTCTCGGTAACTTCCACCTCCAAGCGTTTCGGTGGGAAATCCGTTTCGGACAGGATGGCGAGTATTTTCACCGGCAGAAGCGGATCAGCGAAGTGCAGCGGCGATATGTTGATCGAGATGGTGATCTCCGGCGACCAATCCCGCGCGTCCAGGCAGGCGCGGCGGAGAAGAAAATAGGTGAGTTCGCCGATGAGCCCGAGCTTTTCGGCTATTGGGATGAAGACCTCCGGCTCAACCTCTCCCCTGACGGGGTGGTGCCAGCGCGCGAGAATCTCGAAGCCGACCAACCGGTTTTCTGCCAGCTGCATCAGAGGTTGGTAGTGCGGTTGAATGGCGTGCGCCGCAACCGCCCTGCGCACATCCTCCTCCAGGGCAACTCGTGCTCGTAGAGCCTCCTCCATGCTTTGGTTGAAAAAGCGATATGACCCTCGACCTTCTTCCTTGGCGCGATACATGGCGATGTCGGCCGCGCGGAGCAGCGTTTCCGGGTCGGTCCCGTCGGTTGGGCAGATGGCGATTCCAATGCTCGCACCGACCTCGACGAACTGGTGGCCGACCGCGATCGGTTTCGCAACACTGGCGATGATGCGGTCGGCCAGGACGGCGGCAGCCCTGGTCGGTTCCTCCGGTATGACGCAGTCGAGTATGAAGCCGAACTCGTCGCCGCCGAGCCTGGCGATCGCGTCGCTTTTCCTCGCCAGATTGCCCAGACGGGTCGCAATTTCCCGTAAGACGTCATCCCCCGCCGCGTGACCACAAACGTCATTGACCGGCTTGAATCGGTCGAGGTCGACGCTCAGAACCGCATAGCCAACCGAGCCGCGCGCTGCGCGTCCCGCTGCAATGTGCAAGGTCTCGGCAAATAGCCGCCTGTTCGGCAACCCCGTAAGGGGGTCGTGTCTTGCCATCAACTCTGCAAGCTTGTGCGCGGCCTCCGTAGCCTCGTGCGCCTTTTCGAGCACCGCCAGATTTCGACGGTACGTCTCGGCCTTCTCCTCCGCTACCCGTGCCCCTGCTTCCTTGAGAGAGGTGATGTCGGTATCTGTCCCAATGATGCGCGCGACGCTGCCGTCGGGCATCCACTCGACCGGCCGACCACGGCTGAGAATCCACATCCAGTGCCCGTCGCGGTGCCGCTCTCGATACTCGAAGGCGTTCTGCTTGAGTTCGCCGGAGTTCTGATGATCAGCTTCGTCGGCGATGCGCTGCCGATCGTCAGGATGAACCCGCGCCAACCAAGCGTCCCGGGAGGGGTCCACCCATTCGTCGAGGCCGATGTCGCGCATCTTGCGCCACATGGGCGAGAAGAACGCCTTGTTGTGCCGAAGGTCGTGGTCCCACACGCCTTGCCCCGCGCCTTCTAGCGCGAAACTCCAGCGGCTCTCGCTTTCTACAAGAGCGTCTTCCGCAAGCTTGCGTTCAGTGATGTTGCGGCAGACGCCAACGATACCGATTACTTGGCCTTCCCCATTGCGTAAGGGCAATTTGCTCGTTGCCAGCCATTTCTTCTGGCCGGAACTCGTGACGACAAACTCCTCAATGTCGATCTCCGGCTCTCCGGAACTTTGCACTCGCTGCTCGTCGGCGAAGAATTTGCTCGCGAGGTCGTGTGGATGTAGGTCGAAATCGGTCTTGCCAATAAGGTCCTCAACAGCGAGACCGAGATCCTCGGCCACGGCGCGATTGGCAACAACAAAGCGACTTTTCGTATCCTTAACGAAAAGATAGTCGGGCACGGAGTTGATCATGGCACGAAGGAGAAGTCGCTCGGTGTTCCGATCACTGTGAGATCCTGGGGGTCCAAGGACTCTTGCTTGTAGACGGTCGGCTGACGGGAAAGTCGACCCAGGTTGATCAACCTGGGCAGCTCTGCCTTCACGCTTTGTGTCCGATCGGGTAGCCACCCGCGAATCCTCACTTTCTCGCAGCGCACCCATGCCCGCGGCTGATTGCGGCAGGCGGGTCGACGGGCGACCCTAGCTTCTCCGCGTTTCTTCTTAATTAAGGGGCTGTAAGGTGTCTCGGCCACTGCCCCATGAACCGCGCCAGGTTTGTCGGGGGCCATTTCGTTTGAGTTACGCTGCCATGGCCGGCTCATCCAGCATGGCGTAGTAGCGTTCCTCGGGATGGCGTTTTCTCAGGGAAGCGCCATGCCGGACCCCCTCGGGAAGGGCGCATTTGTCGGGGAGCACGGCAGCTGGAACCGTGATTTCTTCAACGGCTATAAGGTCGTCTACATCCCATTCGCGAACGGCGAGCCCGCCAGCCTGCCTCAGGACGTCGTGACTGATTTCATCGAGGGCGACAAGGCATACGGTCGTCCGGTTGCCGTTGCGGGCAAGCGGCGTTGCCGTATGCACGGCGGGGCCGCCGCTCCGGCGCACCGTGTGAGAATAAAAACGCATTGAAGCATGGCCTTTTCACCAAAGAGGCTGTCGCGGCTCGTCGCGAACTCGCGGCGCTTCTCAAGGCAGCTCGGAATACGATCAAAGAACTCGACTCAACCCTGTGAACACCGCTGCGTGGCTGGTGGAGCTTCGCCCGCAAAGCTGGGCAAGGATCGCCGACGGCGACGAGGATACCTGCACTGCGCTGACCGGCCTCATCACGCTCGCCGGGATCAGCTGCGGCGATGGCAGCCTCTGCGAGCGTTCAGGGCGTGCAGATAGAGCGTCCCTGAATCGTATGTCGCGAGAATGCACGCAATTATCAAATCTAGCGTCTCTGGATTGGCCGGATCGGCGAGACGGAGTTCGGGTTCCTCCAAAAGCTCATGTGCGATCGTTCTTCCGAGTGACATGGGCCGGGGTCGCTCGCGGAGGGCCAGACGTCCTTTTTACGCATCACGAGCAGACGTCAACCCGGATGACGACGATCGCATTTGGGGAGGGGCCCCAAATTGTCACGCCTAGACGCCGCCGGGGTTTTCACGGGCTCTCAAGGTCGAATGGTTCGTTGGGGGAACCGTCCTTGCGCAAACGATGCAATTTTTCGCCTCGTGGGGATCGCAGGCGCTGTGAGGATTCCCACAGACGATCGCACTTCCTTCGTCGACACTTTCAGCCCATCTCCAAGGTGCGCCGGGAGGTTGGAAATGATGGCGGCCGGCGACGTATTTGGCTGGTTGGCGGGAATTCTAACGCTGCTCGCCTTTTCGATGCGTTCAATCAAGGCGCTGCGCGTCTCGGCGCTCGGCGCCAACGTGTGCTTCATTGCGTATGGGGCTCTAAACGGACTCTATCCAGTCGTCGTCCTGCACGCGCTGCTTCTTCCCTGCAATTTGCTTCGACTCTGGCAGCTATGTTTCAGCGGGTCTAGCGTAGCAAACCGATCACCGCCGCAGGATGCGAGTCCTGACCCCTTTATGCAGGTGACGCGGGACAACCGGAGTTCTCGCGATCAACACCTTGCCGGTCGAAGCCTGGATGTCTTTGAATCTATCGAACCGCACTCCGGTAGCCATGCGGTCGGCGCTGGTGGACTGGCTCACCTTATCCGCCCGCACAACGCACGCGCATCTCGGCGCGTCTTGGATGTCACCGAAGGGAAGCCGAGGTGAGCCGGGTGATCCTATTTCTTGCCGGCCTGCTTAGTGCGATTTCGCTATGCTGCGAAAGCGGACGCGCGGAAGTCTGGCGTGGCTTTGCTGAAGGCTACTCTCACTCCGCCAGTCTTGTTTGCCATTTTCGCCAAGGTCCAATGTTTGAACTTGTCCAATTTGGGTCACTGGACCCCGCAGCGAATCACCTCGGCATGCGCAACTTTTTTGTGGCAATGCATATCTACGGCAAGGCTTATGCATGCACCGACGCACTGAGCGCGTATGGACCGCGGGGCGTTATTCGCCCCGGCCTGCTCCGCGAACGACCACGCCGCTCTCCCTATTAGAGCCTGCCGTCTTCGGCCTCTCCGGCTCGCAAAATGTTTGGCTGGCACCAAACGGCCGAAGCGTAGCTCCCGCGCAATCCCTCCTTCTTCTTGCCGAAAAAGCTAGCCTGCAGCCCTTCTGCGGAAAAGTGCAGCTGTGCTCGTGCGACCCAGACCGTTAACGAGATGCGGTCCCTCGGAGTCTTTGCGTTCGACCGCAGAGGTGCTCGCTGGCACCACAACGAGCCCTTGTTGCGCTTCACCCCAGCGAACGGCGCCCCAGGCTCGCTCGTGGACGTAGTAGAGAGCGATTTTCGTCACTGTTTCTGCGGATGCAATCGACCCTGCGAAGGCGAGGTTGCCAGTGATGAGCCAAGACAGCACGAAGGTATCGAGACTTCCTGTCATGCGCCACGTTATGGCTTTGACGACGGAGCGGGGGTGTGAATCGCGTGGGCGGATGAACATGCCAACACCCGTTCCTCAGTTTCAACTCATACTGCACGAGAGTATGGCCAAATTCGGCAATCAATCGCGATGCCAGCTAGATTTGATTGGGCGGGGGTAGTTCTCCCCAGCAAGGCGGCCTCGACGAACTGAGCCGGCACTGTGCGTCCACAAAACCCTACCTTCTTCCCGAACTCTTATCACGCCGCGCCTTTTTCAATCTGACGCCTGCACCTCCCCCATTTTCATCAATGAAAACGGCACCTGCCTCCTGAAGGGCCCTTGCCATCGATTCGATCGCCTCGGCGGAGACTTTACGGCGCGATCGCTCGAAATCCACGACGGTGGAAAGACCGAGACGAGCCAACTCTGCTAGCTGCGGCTGGCTGAGGTCGAGCAAAGCTCGAGCGGCTCGGCATTGCTTCGGGTTCATTCCGGCATCAACATATTATGTTGACGCTGCTCGGCGTCGCCGCTAATACATCAACATAAAATGTTGATAGCGAGGAGGCTCGCTGCCGAGGCGATCGCGTGTGTCCAATGAAATTTGGCAACGTATTCAGCGGCCCAGCGAAGAAGGCACGCGCGGAACGGATCTGCGCACCCGTAATCACCTCTTCGACTACCATAATGGTATATTATATTCCATTTTCAGACATTAAGCAGCCCACGTCATAACAAGTGACCGAAGGGAAGTGAACAATGGAAAGCTGTGAAGTAGCAATCCGCCGTGAAACCGAAGCGGCAAAAACGCTCCTTGCCGGGATGCGGGAGACGATCGGGGAGGAGGACATGGCGCTCCTCGCCGACACCATCGAAGGTGAAACCAACCTGTTGGAGTCGATCGACGTCGCCCTGTCAGAGATCGACGAGAGCGAAGCGCTGATCGCCGGGCTGAAAGAGAAAGAGGGCCAGTTCGCGCAGCGGCGCCGGGCGATGGAGGAACGGGTCCGACGTTTCCGCGCCCTGATCGAGCAGGCAATGGCGATAACGGAGCAGGGGAGGCTGCGTCGACCTTCCGCGACGCTGACGTTGCGCCGACTTGCCGCCCGATGTCGTCGTGACGACCGAAGCGGATATCCCCGCAGAATTCTTCGTGCCACAGCCGCCGCCTCCGCCGAAGCTCGACAAGGCCGCGCTCAAAGAGGCCCTGAAGCGCCGCGAGACAAAGATCGAATTCGCGGCCTCGCTCAAGGACGCCGAAGAGCGTGCGCGCGAGCTCGCATCAATCCCCCCGATACCCGGTGCAGCGCTCAACAACGGCAGCGTGTCCCTGCAAATCAGGAGGTCATGATGTTGGCGATACCTTCCAAACCGGCTGCCCACTTACGGCCGCACCAGCTCGATCTTCTTCGGCGAACCGTCGCCAAGGACTGCAGTCGCGAAGAGTTCGACCTCTTCGTCGAAGTCGCAAACCGCTACGGGCTCGACCCTTTCCGCCGGCAGATCATGCCGTTGGTCTTTTCCAAGGATCGCCCCGAAAAGCGGCGGATGGCAATCGTGGTCGGAATCGACGGTCAGCGTATGATCGCGCAACGATGCGGCAATTACCGCCCCGCAAGCGAGCCGACCCAATTCGTCGAGAACCGGCGCAAGAAAGGACCGACAAATCCGCTCGGGCTCGTCCTCGCCCGGATCACGCTCCATCAGCAGGATAACAGGGGCGAGTGGTTCCCGGTCGTTGGCGAAGCCTATTGGGAGGAACTCGCTCCTATCCGCGACGAATGGGAGGAGGGCGCAGAAAGTGGCCTTCCCGTGAAGACAGGACGGCAGGTACTCGATCCGAAAGGGAACTGGGTGCGAATGCCGCGGCTGATGTTAGCCAAGTGCGCCACGATGCAAGCGCTCCGCGCGGGCTGGCCTGACCAGTTCGGGGGTCTTTACGTAGAGGAGGAGCTGGACCGCGCAAAACTGCTCGACCTCTCTGCATCCGAGGCCGCGGACCGCGCACGTGAGGAAAGTCGACTCGTAGCAATTGCGGGAAAGGACGCGATCACCGTCTCCTTCGGAGACTGGAACCTGGAGAACGTGCCCCTCGGGCAGTTCGCGGACCGCGCGCTTGCTTGGATTGAGGCGCCCGGGCGAACCCCGGCCGAAGTGCAGCGCTGGGCGGAGGCGAACCGCGAGCCGTTACGCGTCTTTTGGGCCAAGTCTCCCAGCGATGCCCTGGCGCTGAAGAAGCAGATTGAAGCGTGCTCCAAAGAGCCATCCTCGCTCGACGGCGAGCTTGCCGACCTGCGCTCCGCGTTGTCCGTCTCGGAGGCCTAGAAATGCGCAGCTACCAGGTTCTCCGTCCCGTGACGGCATTCAGCTCAAGCTCGCGCTTTCGCCGACCGCGTCGGCGATCCGACCTCCACCTGAAGTGGATAAGGACGCTTCCCTGCGCCATCTGCGGCAAACAAGGAAACATTCACGCGGCACATCTCAAGGCGGCATCTCCGATCCATGGGAAGCTCGCCACAGCCTTCGGGCAGAAACCTGACGACAGCTGGACAACGCCGCTATGCGCCGACCATCACCTTTTGGGAGATGCGGCGCAGCACCTGGATCAGGAGCTCACTTTCTGGAAGCAGCACGGCATCGACCCCTTCATCCTCGCTCTCGCGCTCTGGCGAGCGTCCGGCGATGACGATCTTGCCTTCGTCATCATCAGGGAGAGCCGCAACGCGTCTCGTGTGGCTGACGGCAGCAGCGATGTCGGATAAGAACGTCGTTCGGTTTCAGAAGCGGAGCGTCAGGCGCCCAAGGAAAACGGATCCGCTTGGAGCTTCCCCGGGAACGTCACGAAAGCCGAGGCTTCTTGTAGATCACGCCAATCCCGATCTCACAGTGGCTGCCCTCCGGGATATCCTCTCTCGTGCACCAAACCTCTACGACCGGGGAATTCCAGTCCGTCTGGTGACCGACAAGGCAAGGAGGAGAGATTCAGTCGCTCAGGTACTGGCCCCAGACGAATTGGTGCTCGTGACGCACCAACTCGCACGTCCCTATGCCATTGATAAAGACGGGTACGGTGGAGAGAGCGACGTGCGCCTCCCACATTCGATCGCGAGGATGTATTTGAGCTGGCGAGGGGAGTGGGATCTACCGCTCCTCAACGGCATTGCGTCCTCACCCCTCCTTCGCGACGACGGCGAGATCGCAAGCCGCACTGGATACGACGCAGACTCAGGGATGTGGCAAGAGAATGTGCCGGACCTTGCCGGACGCGTTCCAGACCGTGTGAGCTTTGAAGTCGCAGCAACGAGCCTGCAGTTGGTGCGGGAGACGTTCAAGACATTCTGCTTCGCCAACTCCGACACGATCTTCGATCTCGTCCAGGGAATTCCGGTCGTCGACATCAGAAAGCCACCGGGCCCGGATGAATCCTCTTTCCTCAACGCGATGTTGACTGCCGTGTGTCGCCCGAGCCTGCCTCTCGCGCCTGGCGTGCTCGTTCGCGCCGCGCCGATCTCCGGTGCCGGAACCGGCAAAGGCCTCTTGGTCCGCTGCATGTGCCTGGTAGCCTTTGGACGGGAGCCGCATGCGGTTACCTCGGGCAGTAACGGCGAAGAGCTGGAGAAGCGGATCGCCTCGGAGCTAATCCAGAGCAATCCCGTGCTCTTCCTTGATAACCTGAACGAGATCGCCTTCCGGTCCAATCTACTCGCAAGCGCGTTGACTGAAAGGCCGGCACGGGTGCGCATCCTCGGTCGGTCTCAGATGATTCAGCTAAATGCATCTGCCTTCGTCGCGCTGACGGGAAACGGATTGAGCGTTTCTGAAGACCTTGCCCGGCGCTTCATCGTCATCAATCTGGACGCCGGAATGGAAACACCAGAGTCGCGAAGCTTTCCGGGCGATCTGAAACGCGAAGTTCACCAACGCCGAGCGGAGCTGCTGGCTGCTCTTCTAACAATCTGGCGATGGGGCCGGCAGGCCGGCAGACCTTCCCGCCGGTCGAGCCTTAGGAAGCTTCGAAACCTGGGCGCAATGGGTGCGGGATCCATTGCTGGCGCTTGGCTGCGAAGATCCCGTTCAGCGCATCAGCGAGGCGAAGCGCCATGACATGCGCAGGGAAGCGATTCGACAGCTCTTCAAGGTCTGGTGGCGGGAACACGGATCGAATCCGGTCGCGGTTCGCGACCTGCACGATCAGGTCAAGGAAGCGGCCGATCCACACCACCGTGGCCGCCAATTCTTGGCGAGCTATCTTTCCAGACTCTCGGGTATCGGATCAATGGTTTCGTTCTGACGCGGCAAGAAGCAGATCGGAAAGTGGGGAGCGGCAACTTTCGCGCTGAAGCCGGGAGACGGCTCGGAAAACGCATAGGGGTCATAGGGAGGTTTTGACGACGTAACTCATTCCCATCGATCCAAATTTAGGTATTTG
>CAWFEM010000021.1:0-442116 GCA_963814905.1 uncultured Alphaproteobacteria bacterium
TGGGCGGTGAGAGGTTCGAACTCCCGACCCCCTGGGTGTAAACCAGGTGCTCTGACCAGCTGAGCTAACCGCCCGATCGGGAGAATTTAGCCCCGAAAATCCGCCGAGTCATGCCGATCCACGGCAACCGCTCGATGCGGCCGGCCCGCTCCGATGCAAGGCCGGCAAACGAAAAGCCCCGCTGAGCGGGGCTTTAATATCGCCGAAGGTCTTGCAAAGCCCTTACGGGTTCAGGAAGACCTTACGGGTTCAGAGTGTCGGGTTCAGAGTGTCCTTCAGCCCCTTGCCTGGCTTGAACTTGGCCTGGTTGGACGCCTTGATCTGCATGGGCTCGCCGGTCTGCGGGTTGCGCCCGGTGCTGGCGGCGCGCTTGGACACGGTAAAGTTGCCGAATCCAAGGACGCGCACCTCCTGACCGCTCTTCAGCGAGTCGGTGATGCAGCCGAAGACTGCCTCGACCGCTTGGGTGGCCGCCGCTTTCGACATGCCGGTCTTGTCCGCCACTGCGGCAGCAAGGTCGCCCTTGTTCATCCCAGTTCTCCTCTATTGGAACAGATTGTCTCGACACCGCGTCTACCGCGCGGGAGGCCTCAAAGCGACTGCAAAGCCCGGAATCAGGGGATTTGCAACAAAAAAAGGTCGCCCGAATCGGGCGACCTTTCTTTTTCCACGACGCGGATCAGTGCGCAACCATGCCGGTTGCAGCGTCATCCTCGGCCGCTGAGGGCTTTGCGGCCTCCTGATCGGCCTGATCGGCCTCCGTCCATTCGGTCGGCTCAGGCACGCGGGTGAGTGCATGCTTCAGAACCTCGCCCATCCGGCCAACCGGGATAATCTCCATCCCGCTCTTCACATTGTCCGGTATCTCCGCGAGATCCTTGGCATTTTCCTCCGGGATCAAGACCGTCTTGATGCCCCCGCGCAGCGCCGCGAGGAGCTTTTCCTTGAGCCCGCCGATCGGAAGCACGCGGCCGCGCAGCGTGATTTCGCCCGTCATCGCGACATCCTTGCGCGCAGGGATGCCCGTCATCACGGACACGATCGCGGTCACCATGGCGATACCCGCCGACGGCCCGTCCTTCGGGGTCGCCCCTTCAGGCACATGGACGTGAATGTCCCGCTTCTCGAAAAGCGGCGGCTTGATTCCGAAGTCGATGGCCCGGCTGCGCACGTAGGACGCAGCCGCGGAGATCAATTCCTTCATCACGTCGCGCAGATTGCCGGTGACCGTCATCTTGCCCTTGCCGGGCATCATGACGCCTTCCACCGTCAACAGCTCTCCGCCGAACTCCGTCCACGCAAGACCTGTCACGACCCCGACCTGATCCTCGCCCTCGATCTCGCCGTAACGGAAACGCGGCACGCCGAGATACTTCTCGAGGTTCTCGTCGGTGATGTGAACCGTCTTCGCTTCCGACGTCAGCAGCTCCTTGATCACCTTGCGCGAGAGCGTCGCGAGCTCGCGCTCGAGATTGCGCACGCCGGCCTCCCGCGTATAGCGGCGGATGATCGTGCGGACCGCATCTTCGTCGATCGAGAACTCGTCCTTCTTCAGGCCGTGGTTCTGATCGATCTTCGGCAACAGATGCCGCTGTGCGATCTCGACCTTCTCATCCTCCGTGTAGCCGGCGATGCGGATGATCTCCATCCGGTCCATCAACGGCGCGGGAATGTTGAGCGTGTTCGCCGTCGTCACGAACATCACATCGGAGAGGTCATACTCGACCTCAAGATAGTGGTCCATGAACGTGGCGTTCTGCTCCGGGTCGAGAACCTCAAGCAGCGCCGAGGACGGATCGCCACGGAAGTCCATGCCCATCTTGTCGATCTCGTCGAGCAGGAAGAGCGGGTTGGACTTCTTCGCCTTGCGCATCGACTGGATGACCTTGCCGGGCATCGAGCCGATATAGGTGCGCCGGTGGCCGCGGATCTCCGCCTCGTCACGCACGCCGCCGAGCGACATGCGCACGAACTCGCGGCCGGTCGCCTTGGCGATCGACTTGCCGAGCGAGGTCTTGCCGACGCCGGGAGGCCCGACGAGGCACAGGATCGGCCCCTTCATCTTGTTGGCGCGGCTCTGCACGGCGAGGTATTCGACGATGCGCTCCTTGACCTTCTCCAGGCCGAAGTGATCGGCGTCGAGCACCTCCTCAGCGAAGGCGAGATCGTTGCGGACCTTGGTACGCTTCTTCCAGGGAATGCCGAGCAGCCAGTCGAGATAGTTCCTGACGACCGTCGCCTCGGCCGACATCGGGCTCATCTGCCGAAGCTTCTTGAACTCCGTCTCGGCCTTCTCGCGCGCTTCCTTGGAGAGCTTCGTCTTGGAGATCCGCTCTTCGAGCTCGCGCAGTTCGTCGCGGCCGTCTTCGCCGTCGCCGAGCTCCTTCTGGATCGCCTTCATCTGCTCGTTCAGATAGTACTCGCGCTGCGTCTTCTCCATCTGCCGCTTGACGCGGCTGCGGATGCGCTTCTCCACCTGCAGGACGGAGATTTCGCTCTCCATCATGCCGAGCACCTTCTCCAGCCGCTCCGCGACGCCGGTGAGCGCAAGGATTTCCTGCTTCTCCGGAATGCGCACGGCCAGATGCGAAGCCACCGTGTCGGCGAGCTTGGAATAGTCCTCGATATTGGAGACGGCGGAGAGGACCTCCGGGCTCACCTTCTTGTTGAGTTTCACGTAGTTCTCGAACTCGGCGATGACTGAGCGCGCAAGCGCTTCCGCCTCCACTTCCTTGCTGACGGTCTCGGCAAGGATGCGGCCTTCCGCCTCAAAGTAGTTCTGCCGCTCGGTGTAGCGCAGGATCTGCGCACGGTCGCGGCCCTCCACCAGCACCTTCACGGTGCCGTCCGGCAGCTTCAGAAGCTGCAGCACGGTGGCGAGCGTGCCGACCTCGTAGATTGCCTGCGGCGAGGGGTCGTCGTCGCCGGCGTCCTTCTGGGTCGCCAGAAGGATGTGCTTGTCGGCGCGCATCACCTCTTCGAGCGCGTTGATGGACTTCTCGCGGCCCACGAAGAGCGGCACGATCATGTGCGGGAACACCACGATGTCCCGAAGCGGCAGCACCGGATAGGTGCCTTCGCCTGACGGAACGTCGATCTGACGCGGGGTGTCGGTCATCGTTCTTCCTTCGAATCTCGCTTTCCGGGCCACAAGTGGCGAGGTTAGGCGATTCTCATAGCGGTTGGGGGCGGCGCCGGCGGAACTGCTCCAGGAAAGAGGCGGAGCGGGTTGGCGGGAGGCGGTTGGCGCGCGCCGGGTGGTTGCCCGTTAAGTGGAAGCCCGAGTCCTCCTTTTCAAGCCGCCCGGGGCGGCCGCGACACGGATGTCGGCGCGCCCCATCAGGCCGAGCGGCCGGCGTTCTGATGCTCTTCGACTGCGCGTTCGCCGTAGATATAGAGCGGACGCGAATTGCCATTCACGACATCGCCGGAGATGACGACTTCCTCGACCCCTTCCAGACCGGGCAGATCGAACATCGTCTCCAACAGGATCGCTTCCATGATGGAGCGCAGCCCGCGCGCGCCTGTCTTGCGCTCGATGGCGCGCTTGGAGATCGCGGTCAGTGCGTCGGTGTGGAAGTTGAGCTCCACGTTCTCCATCTCGAACAGCCGCTGGTACTGCTTCACCAGCGCGTTCTTCGGCTCCGTCAGAATCTGCACGAGCGCCGGCTCGTCGAGGTCCTCCAGCGTCGCCACCACCGGAAGGCGGCCGACGAACTCCGGGATGAGTCCGAACTTCAAGAGATCTTCCGGCTCGACGAGGCGGAACAGATCGCCCGTCTTGCGATCCTCCGGCGAACTCACCGTGGCGCCGAACCCGATCGAAGTCTTGCGGCCGCGGTCGGAGATTATGCGGTCGAGACCGGCGAACGCGCCGCCGCAGATGAAGAGGATGTTGGTCGTGTCGACCTGCAGGAACTCCTGCTGCGGATGCTTGCGCCCGCCCTGCGGCGGGACGGAGGCGACCGTGCCCTCCATGATCTTCAGGAGAGCCTGCTGCACGCCCTCGCCCGACACGTCGCGCGTGATCGAGGGGTTGTCGGACTTGCGGCTGATCTTATCGACCTCGTCGATATAGACGATGCCGCGCTGCGCGCGCTCCACGTTGTAGTCGGCCGACTGCAGCAGCTTCAGGATGATATTCTCGACGTCCTCACCGACATAGCCGGCTTCCGTCAGCGTCGTCGCATCCGCCATCGTGAACGGCACGTCGAGGATGCGCGCGAGCGTCTGCGCGAGCAGCGTCTTGCCACAGCCGGTCGGGCCGATCAGCAGGATGTTCGACTTGGCGAGCTCGACGTCATTGTTGCGGGCGGCGTGATTGAGCCGCTTGTAGTGATTGTGAACGGCGACGGAGAGCACCTTCTTGGCGTGCGTCTGGCCGATCACGTAGTCGTTCAGGACCTCGTAGATCTCCAGCGGCGTGGGAACGCCGTCGCCCGACTTCACCAGCGAGGATTTGTTCTCCTCGCGGATGATGTCCATGCATAATTCGACACACTCGTCGCAGATGAAGACAGTCGGGCCCGCGATGAGCTTGCGAACCTCGTGCTGGCTCTTGCCGCAGAACGAGCAGTAGAGCGTATTCTTGCTCTCGCCACCGCCGCTACCGGAACCGCTGATCTTGCTCATCGTAAACCTCGCTCAGTACGCCTGTGCATGATCGATGCCATCCGGCGGCCTGCGCCCACCATGCTCACATCGAACCATTCTTGCCCGCAACATTTCAAGATTAACTTAATGATCGGATTGGGAATGTGGGCTTTCCGTCACGCCCCCTCCCCGGCAATTTGCTCCAGCGCCACGCGGGTCGTGATCACGTCGTCGACAAGCCCGAAATCCCGGGCCTGCTCGGCGCTCATGAAATAGTCACGATCGAGCGTCGATTCGATAGCCTCATAGGTCTGGCCGGTATGCTTTGCGTACATGTCATTGAGCCGCCGCTTCATTTTAATGATGTCCTCGGCGTGACGCTCGATGTCGGAGGCCTGCCCCTGGAACCCGCCGGAGGGCTGATGCACCATGATTCGGGCATTTGGCGTGGCAAAGCGGAGGCTTTTCTCGCCCGCGCACAGAAGCAGAGAGCCCATCGAGGCGGCCTGGCCGACGCACAGGGTCGAAACGGCCGGCTTCACGAACTGCATGGTGTCGTAAATCGCCATCCCGGAGGTCACAACGCCCCCCGGGGAGTTGATATACATGGAGATTTCCTTCTTGGGGTTGTCCGCCTCCAGGAAGAGAAGCTGCGCACAGACGAGCGACGCCATGTGGTCCTCGACCGGACCGGTAATGAAGATGATGCGCTCCTTCAGGAGGCGCGAATAGATGTCGTAGGCGCGCTCTCCCCGGTTCGTCTGCTCGACAACCATCGGCACGAGCAGGTTCATGTAGGTGTCGGTCGGGTCTTTCATGGGCTTTTTCACCGGGAAAAGCGTGCATCGCGCGGCGCCAATCCGCGCCGCCGAATCCTTTGTCAGATAAGCGTCTTTTAGCGCCCCACCAAGGGAGCGCAAACAATCAGGCTAAATGCGGCGATCAGGCGGCCCCGCTCGTCGCGCGGGAGTCGATTATTCGATTCGCCTGGGCAGATGCTTAACGGCGGGACGGTTCAGTGGCCGGCCTCTTCGCCGTCCGCGTGGTCGCCGTGCTCGTGCTCGCCATCATGCTCGTGCCCGCCATCATGCTCATGCTCGCCATGGTCGTGGTCGTGATGGTGAGCCGGCTGTTCTTCCTCGTAGGCGGCGAGAAGCTCTTCCTTGGTCACCTTCTTGTCCGAGATTTCGGCGAATTCGAGCAGGTAGTCGACCACCTTCTCCTCGAAGATCGGCGCCCTCAGGGCCTGCAGCGCATCAGGATTGTTGCGGTAATAATCGAGCACCTGGCGTTCCTGGCCCTGGTAGCGCCGCGCCTGTTCAAAAAGCGCGCCCTGAAGCTCTTCGTCGGTCACCGTCACTTCGGCGGTCTCGCCGATCTTGGAGAGCACAAGGCCTAGCCGCACCCGCCGCTCGGCGATGCCGCGATACTCCTTGCGAGCGTCCTCCTCCGTCGTGCCTTCGTCCTCGAACGAGCGGCCGTGATGCTCCACGTCGTGCAACACCTGCCGCCAGATGTTGTCGAACTCCTGCTCGACGAGGTTCTGCGGAAGCGGGAAATCGTGCTTTTCGTCGAGCTGGTCGAGGAGCTGCCGCTTCACCTGCTGGCGCGTGGCGCTGCCGTATTCGCTCTCGATCTGCCCGCGGATCGTCTCGCGCAGCTTGTCGACCAATTCCAAGCCGAGCCGCGTGGCGAGCGCGTCGTCGAGGACGATTTCTCCCGGCGCGGCGACTTCAGAAACGGTGATATCGAACGAGGCCGGTTTTCCCGCCAGGTTCTCGGCCGGGTAATCCTCCGGGAAGGTGATCTCGATGACCTTCTTCTCCCCACCCTTAACGCCGACCAGCGCGTCCTCGAAGCCGGGAACGAATTGGCCGGAGCCGAGCACGATGCCGGTGGTGTTGGACTCGAAGACCTCGCCGCCGGTGCTGGCGCTATATTCGAAGGTGACCCGGTCGCCGGTCTCGGCGGGACGCTCGACCGCTTCATAGACGCGGGCGCTCTCCGCGATCTTCTTCAGCCGTTCCTCGACCTCCTCGTCGGTCACGTCGACGATCGGCCGCTCGATCTTGAGGCCCTTGAAGTCGGCGAGCTCGTAACTCGGCAACACCTCGTATTCGAGCGTGAAGACCAGATCGGCGCGGCCCTCCAGGACCTCCGTCGCCTCCCCCTCGTCCTCGGTCATGGCGATCTTCGGTTGCATGGCGGCGCGCTCGCCGCGCTCGTTGATCGCCTGCTGCGTCGTCTCTCCGACGAGCCCCTGCACGATCTCAGCCATCGCCGCCTTGCCGTAGACGCGGCGAAGATGCGCCACCGGCACCTTGCCCGGGCGGAAGCCCTTGATGCGCACGCTCGACTTCAACTGGTCGAGCCGCTCCATCAGGCGGGTGTCCAGCTCCGAGGCCGGTATCGTCACCGTCAGGCCACGCCTCAGGCCGTCCGTCAGGGTCTCGTTCACTTGCATTTCAAACGTCCCGATCTACTCAAATGTTGCGAAGTGCGAAGGCTGGTGCGGGCGGAGGGACTTGAACCCCCACGGGCTAAGCCCACAGGAACCTAAATCCTGCGTGTCTACCAGTTCCACCACGCCCGCCCGCGCACATCCCGTGTCCCGCGGCCAAGCCGACGCCCGTTCCGGACACGCGCTCGTAAAGCAAGGCGTCAGGGGGAGCAAGGCTTTCGCGGCGGTTTGGGCACCGCGCAAGGGCGCCCTCGGACCCCTAGATCGGGCTCGGATCGAGGCCCCGCAAGACCCCTGGGATCGCCGTCGGAATATCCTCCGCGATGAGTTCCTCGCCCGCAGGCGGCGCCCGCCGCCCCGTGGATCCAGACCCCGGCAGAGGCCGCATCAAATCCCGGCAGACCCTGCGCCAGGAGCCCCGCGATGATGCCGGTCAGCACGTCGCCGCTGCCGGCCGTGGCAAGGTCCGCCGGGGCGTTGGCGTTGATGGCGGCGCGGCCGTCGGGCGCCGCGATCACCGTGTCGTAGCCCTTGAGCACAACGCACGCGCCGCTCGCCTTCGCCGCGGCGCGGGCCCGGTCAAGGCGCGGCGCGTCGGCCGGGCCCTCTCCGAAAAGCCGGGCGAACTCGCCCTCATGCGGCGTCATCACGACGGGGCGTTTTCTCTTCTGAATCGCCGAGAACAGCGTCTCAGGCGCGTCCGCGAAACTGGTCAGCGCATCGGCGTCGAGAACCACGGCCGCCTCGCTCGCGAGAGCCGCTTCGACATTTGCCCGCGTCTTCGCGCCGACGCCGTTTCCGGGGCCAACCGCGACGGCCTTCGGGCGCGGGTCCGCGAGAAGCTCCGACAGCGCCGCCGCGCCGTCGAAGGCGCGCACCATGATCGCCGTCAGGTGCGCCGCGTTGACGATGAGCGCGTCGGGCGGCGAAGCGACCGTGACCGCACCCGATCCGGCGCGAAGCGCCGCCATCGCGGCGAGCCGCGCCGCGCCCGTCGCGCTCATCGCTCCGCAGACGACGAAGGCATGCCCGCGCGAATATTTGTGGTCGTCCGGCCGCGGCGGCCGCAGTGCGTGCCGCCACAGCCCCGGCAGGTTGTGGAAGGTCTGCGGCCGGATCGTCTCCAGCACAGCATCGGCGATGCCGATCTGCGCGACCTCCGTCAGCCCGCAATGGAGCCGCCCCGGAAGAAGGAGGTGCCCCGGCTTCAGCCGGAAGAAGGTGACCGTGCGCACCGCGTTGACGGCGACGCCCTTGACCGCGCCGCTGCGGCCGTCGATGCCGCTCGGCAGATCGACGGCAAGGACCGGCACGCCGGAGGCGTTCAGCGCCGTCACAACCCGCGCCGCCTCCCCTTCGAGCGGCCGTGCCAGTCCCGCGCCGAACAGCGCGTCGATGACGAGATCGGCGGAAAGGTCGGTCGCTTCGCCAAGCGTCTCGAACGGCCCGTCATAGTCGGCGGCGGCCTGGCCGGCGTCACCTTTGAGGGCTGCGCGCCCGCCGAGGAGCGCAACACGAACCTCCCGTCCGGCTTTCTTCAGGAGCGATGCGGCGACGAAGCCATCCCCGCCGTTGTTGCCGGGACCGGCGACGACCAGGATGCGGCCCTCTTCCACCAGGTCGCGCGCGGCTTCCGCGATTGCGGCGCCGGCCTTCAGCATGAGCGCATAGCCAGGGACGCCGGAGGCGATCGTCAGCCGATCCGCCTCCCCCATCTCGTCCGGCGTGAGAAGCTCAAGATGGGCCATTTTGATCATCAAGAAGGCATTTGCTTAAGTTATAGTCAGCGTCATCAGGCTGACATGCGATGTCGAAGGTATCGTTTGCCGAGTTTCTGCGCATCTGCCATGCAGCCGTGCGGTCCGAAGTGGCGTGTCGTCGTTGGCATGCTTCCTGCTTCGAACCGCCGAGGCCCCCAACCTGCGCTGGAGTACGAGAAGAATGAAGAAGATCGAAGCAATCATCAAACCGTTCAAGCTCGATGAAGTGAAGGAGGCGTTGCAGGAGGTTGGGTTGCAAGGTATCACGGTGACGGAAGCCAAGGGCTTCGGCCGTCAGAAAGGTCACACCGAGCTCTACCGCGGCGCCGAATACGTCGTGGACTTTCTGCCCAAGGTCAAAGTCGAAGTCGTCTTGGCGGACGACCTTGTCGACCGTGCGGTGGAAGCGATCCGCAACGCGGCGCAGACCGGTCGCATCGGCGACGGTAAGATATTCATCTCCCCGGTCGAAGAGGCGATCCGCATCCGTACCGGCGAGAGCGGGCTCGACGCGATCTGAACCAGCTGACGGCGGCTCAGACCGCCTCAGGAAAAACTGGGGAACGGAACAACGGATGAGGAAGATATGACGACTGCCTCCGACGTCCTGAAGAGCATCAAGGACAACGACATCAAATACGTCGACGTGCGTTTCACCGATCCGCGCGGAAAGATGCAGCACGTCACGATGGACGTCTCTGCGATCGACGAGGACGCCTTCGCAGACGGCATCATGTTCGACGGTTCGTCGATCGCTGGCTGGAAGGCCATCCACCAGTCCGACATGACGCTGATGATGGATCCTGAATCGGCGGCGATCGATCCTTTCTTCGCGCAGCCGACGCTGGCGATTTTCTGCGACATCCTCGACCCTGGTACCGGCGAGCCCTACAACCGCGATCCGCGCACCACCGCGAAGAAGGCGATCGCCTTCCTTCAGTCCACCGGCGTCGGCGACACCTGCTATTTCGGGCCGGAAGCCGAATTCTTCATCTTCGACGACGTGCGCTTCTCCGCGCAGCCCTATTCCACCGGTTTCTGGGTCAACTCCTCCGAGCTGCCGACCAATTCCGAGACCGTATATGAGGGTGGCAATCTCGGTCACCGCCCGCGCACCAAGGGCGGCTACTTCCCGGTTCCGCCGGTCAACTCCGCGCAGGACATCCGCTCCGACATGCTCACCTACATGGCGCAGATGGGCGTGGCGGTTGAGAAGCACCATCACGAGGTGGGCGCCGCGCAGCACGAGCTCGGCATCAAGTTCGACACGCTGATCAAGGCCGCGGACGGATTGCAGATCTACAAATACTGCATCCATCAGACCGCGCACGCCTACGGCAAGACCGCCACCTTCATGCCGAAGCCGGTGTTCGGCGACAACGGTTCGGGCATGCACGTCCACCAGTCGATCTGGAAGGACGGCAAGCCGGTCTTCGCCGGCAACAAATACGCCGATCTTTCCGACGAATGCCTGTTCTATATCGGCGGCATCCTGAAGCACGCGAAGGCCATCAACGCCTTCACCAATCCGACCACGAATTCCTACAAGCGGCTCGTGCCGGGCTATGAGGCGCCGGTGCTGCTCGCCTACTCCGCGCGCAACCGCTCCGCTTCCTGCCGCATCCCCGTGACGAACTCGCCGAAGGGCAAGCGCGTCGAGGTGCGCTTCCCCGATCCCGGCGCAAATCCCTATCTCGGCTTCACCGCGATGCTGATGGCAGGGCTCGACGGCATCGCGAACAAGACCCACCCGGGCGACGCGATGGACAAGGATCTCTACGACCTGCCGCCGGACGAGCTGAAGCAGATCCCGACGGTCTGCGGCTCGCTGCGCGAGGCGCTCGGCTCGCTTGACGCCGACCGCGACTTCCTCAAGGCCGGCGGCGTCTTCGACGACGATCAGATCGACGCCTATATCGAGCTGAAGATGGTCGAGAACATGCGCTACGAGATGACGCCGCATCCGGTCGAATACGACATGTACTACTCGGTCTGAGCAGCGCCACGCTCAGGCCGGCGCCGTCGGCGCCCGTCTCTCTTGAAATGGCCGGTCCCGCGACCGGCCATTTTTCTATGGCCGTGGCCCGTCTCGATAGCCCGCTGATGTCAACAGTGGATGCTCAGGCGAGCCAAGGAAACCGATAAAACAATTCTCGATTGTCTTAAGCATTCCTTTCCAGTGCCACGGTAGATTTCGAATTGCAGCGCAAGGCTTGAAGCGCCGGAAACCGCGGAACTCCGCCTTTTTTTCGCATTCGCCCCATTGTGACAGCGCTGCGTTACCCGCTCCGGTCGAGTTTTCCGCCGCGGGATTTCGGGGCAAATTGAGCATTCGTTCACTTACAAATTTAACGAGATGCCGACTCGGCACGTGTAGATGTGGCGATGCCTCGGGCCACGGTCCGCGTAACAAACCTACGAGGGAGTCTCGTGATGAAAAAGCTTATGTCCTCGTTCGTCCGCAATGAAAGCGGAGCGACGGCGATTGAATACGGTCTGATCGCGGCCCTGATTTCGGTCGTGATTATTGGCGTGCTGGCGACTATCGGCACGAACCTGACGGCGAAGTTCAACCAGATCGCCATTCAGCTGCAGTAAACGGCGGGCGCCTCGGCGCCTCGCCCCTACGCCAAAAATTCTCTCAGCTCAGCTCGCGTCGGCGGATCAGCGCCGACGCGGCTGCAAGTAATCGCCGCTACGGCGAGCGCGAAATCGAGAATTTCGGCGAGCTCTGCTTCCGTGAGCTTCTCCAGCGCCTCGCGCGCGAGCGCCTTTCTGTCTGAAAGCGCCGCCAGCAGGCCGCCCATCGCGGAATCGCCGGCGCCGACCGTATCGGCTACCTCCACCTTTCTGGCCTTGCGCGTGATTGCGCCCTGCCGCGCATAGATCGTTGCGCCCTCGCTGCCCTGCGTGAAGAGCACGATGCGTGCTTCCTTGGCGAGCCAGCCGGCGGCGAGCGCGGCGACGTCCGCGTCCGGCGCAATCCATTCCAGATCGGCCCCGCTCAGCTTGATGACGTGCGCATGCGCGAAGAACGCGTCGAGCCGCGCGCGGTAGCCGGCTTCGTCCTCCACCAGGCTGGCGCGGATGTTCGGGTCGAAGCTGATGATGCGCCGCTCGGCCTCGCGCTGCATCAGCGCCGCGAAGGCATTGGCCGCCGGAAGCCGGATCAGCGACAACGATCCGAAATGAAGCGTGCTCACCGCCGGCACGATCTTCTTCATCGTCTCAAGCTGCCAGTGCCGCGCCGCGCACTCCGCGTCGTAGAAGGCATAGCGCGGCTCTTCGCCTTCCAGATTGACGAAGGCGAGCATCGTCGGTCGATCGAGCCGCTCCACATAGTCCATGGAGACGCCGTTCGTCTCGAGCGTCTGCGCGATCTCGTCGCCGAAGAAGTCGGTGGAGAGCCCGCCGACGAAGCCGGTCGGCACGTCGAGGCGGGCAAGCGTCAGCGCCACGTTGCCCGGCGAGCCGCCGACGGCCGGCCGATAGGCGGGCGAGCCGTCACGGGCCTCCGTCGGAAGGAAGTCGATCAGCATTTCGCCGTGGCAAAGGATCATGGAATTTCGCTTGCGTGGAAGGTTTCGCGTCTCAGCCTTCACTATGGTGTCGCGCTCATCCGGTCCAGATCAATCGCCGCGCCCGGCCCGGCCCATTCCCGTTCAGTTCCCCACATACGCCGCCGTTCCGCGCACCGCGATCTCCGTGCCGCCGAGCGCTGCCGCCATCAGCGCCTGCGTGTAGGGATCCTTCGGGTCGGAGAAAATCTCCTCGGTCGAGCCGCGCTCGACCACCTGCCCGTCCTTCATGACGATGACCTCGTCGGCCATGGCGCGCACCACCGCGAGATCGTGGCTGATGAACAGGTACGAAAGTCCGTGCGCTTCCTGCAGCCCGCGCAACAGGTCGACGATCTCCTTCTGCACCGAGCGGTCGAGAGCCGAGGTGGGTTCGTCCAGAACCACGACCTTCGGCTTCAGGATCATCGTGCGCGCGATGGCGATGCGCTGGCGCTGACCGCCGGAGAATTCGTGCGGGAAACGGTTGCGCGTCTCCGGGTCGAGATGCACCTCCGTCAGCGCCTGAATGGCGCGGCGGTCGCGCTCGGCGCGGCCGAGTTCCGGCTCGTGCACGAGGAGACCTTCGGTGACGATCTGCCCGACCGTCAGGCGTGGCGACAGCGAACCGTAGGGATCCTGAAAGACAATCTGCAGCTCGCGGCGGAGCCAGCGGTCTTTCGCGAGATCGAGGGCCTTCAGGTCGCGACCCTCGAAGCGGATGACGCCGTCGGCCGGCAGAAGCCGCAGCAGCGCACGCCCGAGCGTGGACTTGCCGGAACCGGACTCGCCCACGATGCCGATCGTCTGGCCCTGGTGGAGCGTGAGCGACACGCGATCCACAGCCTTCAGCTCAAAGCCCGCGCCGCCGAAGAATCCACCACCGATATGGAAGGTGACCCGGACGTTGCCGGCTTCCAGCAGTCGTCTCGCATCATCGGGAACGGGCGGCTTCGTTCCCTCCGGCTCGGCGGAAAGCAGCATCTTCGTGTAAGGGTGCTCCGGGTGCGCGAAGATGCGGGCGACCGGCCCCGACTCCACCACCTCCCCGGCGCGCATCACATAGACGCGGTCGACGAAGCGCCGCACGATGCCGAGGTCGTGCGTGATGAAGATCACCGCCATGCCGAGCCGCCGCTGCAGGTCGTTTAAAAGCTCCAGGATCTGCGCCTGGATGGTCACGTCGAGCGCCGTCGTAGGCTCGTCGGCGATCAGGATGTCGGGGTCGTTGGCGAGCGCCATCGCAATCATCACGCGCTGCCGCTGACCGCCGGAAAGCTCGTGCGGATAAGCGTCGATGCGGCTTTCGGCATTCGGGATCTGCACGATCTCCAACAATTCGATGGCGCGCTCGCGCGCCGCCGCCGCGCTCAAGCCCCCATGCTCGATCAGCGGCTCGGCAATCTGCGAACCTACCTTGTAGAGCGGATCGAGCGAGGTCATGGGCTCCTGGAAGATCATTGTGATCTTGTCGCCGCGAATACGGTTGAGCTTGCGCTGGGAGAGCCCGAGCAGTTCCTCGCCGCGATAGCGCACCGAGCCGGAGGCGCGACCGTTGGAGGCGAGAAGCCCCATCGCCGCCATCACAGTCTGGCTCTTGCCGGAACCGGATTCGCCGACGATCGCGACCGTCTCGCCGTGCATGACGTCCAGGTCGAGGCCCTTCACCGCCTCGACCTCGCCGCCGGGCAGACGGAAGCGCACTTGAAGGTCGCGGATCGTGAGGACGGGCTCCGCGCTCATCGCCTCACCGGTCCTTCGGGTCGAGGGCGTCTCTCAGCCCGTCGCCAAGGAAGTTCAGCGCGAAGAGGGTCGAAGTCAGGAAGATCGAGGGGAAGATCAGGAGCCAGGTGGCTGAAGGGATGTTCTTGGCGCCCTGCGCGATCAAGACGCCCCAGCTTGCCATCGGCTCCTGCACGCCGAGCCCGAGATAGGAGAGGAAGCTCTCCAGGATGATCACCTGCGGCACCAGGAGCGTCATGTAGACCACGACCGGCCCGAGCGTGTTCGGGATGACATGCCGGCGCACGATGGCCGCCGGTGAAACGCCGAGCGCAATCGCTGCCTGCACGTATTCCTGGCGTTTGATCGACAAGGTCTGCCCCCTCACAATCCGCGCCATGTCGAGCCACAGCACCGCCCCGACCGCGATGAACATCAGCACGAAGTTCCGTCCGAAGAAGACGACGAGCAGGATCACGAAAAAGATGAAGGGAAGCGAATAGAGCACGTCGACAATGCGCATCATCACCTCATCGACGCGGCCGCCGAAATAGCCCGACGAGGCGCCGTAGATGACGCCGATCACGACCGCGACGACGCCGGCCAAAAGGCCGATCGCCAGCGATATCCGCCCGGCCATCAGTGTCCGGCTCAGGAGGTCGCGCCCCGTATTGTCGGTGCCGAAGAGGAAATAGAGGTTGAGGACATCTGCCGACATCACCATCGACCGCCCGTCCGCGGCGACGGACTCCACTTCCGCATTGGTGAAGGTCGAGGAGCGGTCGAGGTAGCGCACCACGCGCTCGTCGATCTTGTCCGGCGTGCTGACGGTGACGCGGATGCGGCCGCCGTCGCGCTCCCACGACACGAGGTTGACGCGCGCCCGGGCGAGCGCGTCCTTCAGAGCCGGCTCGATCTGCCCTGCGTGCGGGTAAGGCTCAAGGCTCGGCGGAACGCGCACGTAGTCCTGATAGATCGTCGTGAACTGATGCCCCGTCAGATACGGGCCGATGATGCAGGCGATCGTTATCAACACGAGATAGACGGCGCTCACCGTCGCCGCCTTGTTCGCCCGGAGCCGCAGCCACGCATCGCCCCAGAGCGACCGGCCGGATGTAGCTGCGGGGATCGCGGCGTCAGTCATAACGTACCCGCGGATCGATCCAGGCGTAGAGCAGGTCGACGATCAGGTTGAACGCGATGACGAAGACCGCGATCACAACCACCGTGCCCATCACCAGCGTGTAGTCGCGGTTCAGGGCCGCATCGACGAAATAGCGCCCAACACCGGGAATGGCGAAGATCGTCTCCACGATCACCGATCCGGTCAGCAACGCAGCCGCCGCCGGGCCGGCATAGGAGATGATCGGAAGGATCGCGCTTCGCGCCGCGTGCTTGCCCACGACCGACCATGTGGAGAGGCCGAGGGAGCGCGCCGTGCGCACATGGTTGGAACGCAGCGCCTCGATCATGGAACCGCGCATCAGCCGCGCGACAATGGCGATCTGTGGCAGCGCCAGCGTGACTACCGGCCCAATCTTGTTGGCGATCCCGCCCCCTCCCCAACCGGCGACCGGCACCCAGGCGAAATAGAGCGCGAAGACGAGCTGATAGAGCGGCGCGATGACGAAGGTCGGCACCGTGCTGCCGATCGTCGCCGTGGCGATTACGGCATAGTCGCCGCTGCGGTTCTGGTTGAGCGCGGCGATCGTGCCGAGGATGGTGCCGACGATGATCGCCAGCGTCAGCGCCGCCGCACCGAGCTGTATGGAAACCGGAAGGCCGACGCGGAAGAGGTCGGCGACGGTGAAGTCGGGCAGGTTATAGCTCGGGCCGAAATCGCCATGCAGAAGGTTGTTCAGATAGAGCAGGTACTGCCGCCAGAGCGGCTCATCGAGATGATAGACGCGCTCCAGGTTTGCCTTGATGGTCGGGTTCAGCCCGCGTTCCTGATTGAAGGGACCGCCCGGCGCGATCCGCATCAAGAAGAACGAGATCGTGACGATCAGAAAGAGCGTAGGGATGGCGGTCAGAAGCCGCCTGATTACGTAGCGTAGCATCTCCCTGCCCTGCCCCCGCAAGGAAGATCGCCGCGCTCCTTTCGGAGAGCGGCGATCTGTTTGCGACTATTCCTTGCTGAGGAAGCGGCTGGGGTGTCGGTCGAGGACGTTGTCCTCCCACCCCTTCAGCCTGTCGGATACGATGGTGTGGTAGCTGTAGAAGAGCAGCGGCAGCACGCAGAGGTCCCGCGCAACGCCGATCTTCTCCGCGTCCGCAAGCTCGGTCATCCGCTTCGCCGGGTCGGTCTCGGCCGCGGCCTCGGCCATCAGGTTGTCGTAGTCGGCATTGGAGTAGCCGCTGTAATTGTTGCCGGTCCCGGTCTTGCACAGCGCCAGGAAGTTCTCCGGGTCCTTGTAGTCGGCGATCCAGCCGGCACGCGCGACGTCGAACTCGCCGTGGTTCTCAAGGTTGGCGTAGTGCGTCTTGGTGTCGGTGTTGAGGAGCGTCACGTTGACGCCGAGCGGCTTCAGCTGCTCCTGAATGGCGACAGCCGTGTTCTTGTGGTTTTCCGACGTGTTGTAGCGGATCTCCATCTCCAGCGGATGCTCCGGCGTATAGCCGAGTTCCTCCAGGATCTTCTTGGCCCCGTCCTCACGGTCGAGCTGATCCATCTTGGCGTAGTCGGGAACCTGGCTCTCGTAGCCGGTAATGCCCGGCGGAACGAACGAGAAGGACGGGATCATCGTGTTCTGCCAGACGCTCTCCGCCAGGAAGTTCCGGTCGATCCCCATCGAGATCGCGTCGCGAAGCTTCGGATTGGACCAGGGCTCCTCGGTGAGCTTGAAGACGTAGTAATAGGTCCCGAGATAGGGGCCAATTCGGATCTGATCGCCGAACTTCGCCTTGAGATCAGCCAGTTGTTCGGTCGGAATGTCGTCGTTCGAATCGAGCTCGCCGGCCTCGAAGCGCTTCATCGCGGTCGAGCGATCCTCGGTCGGAATGTAGTTGACCGTGTCGATCTTCACGTTGGCCGCGTCGTAAAACAGCGGGTTCTTGACGACCTTGACGTGGTCGTTCGGGATGAACTCCGCGAGCGTATAGGCGCCGTTCGAAACGAGATTGCCCGGCTTCACGAAATCGTCGCCGAACTTCTCAATGTTGGCCTTGCTGATCGCGTAGGTCGCTTGGTGCGTGAGCATCTCGAGGAAGTACGGCGTCGGCGCGTTGAGGGTGACCTCAAACGTATGGTCGTCAACGGCTTTGACGCCCAATTCCTCCGGCTGCTTTTCGCCGGCGGTGATTGCCTCCGCGTTCACGACCGGGGCAAGCATGTAGGCGTATTCGGCTCCCGTCGCAGGAGTGACCAGCCGCTGCCAAGAAAAGACGAAATCGTCGGCGGTCACGGGCGTGCCGTCCGACCATTTTCCGTCCGCGCGAAGCTTGAACGTATAGACGGTTTGATCGTCCGAGACGGTCCAGCTCTCGGCTGCGCCCGGGATGGTCTCGGCCTTTGCGTTCTCGGTCGTCAGACCCAGGAATAGATCGCGCAGGATATGCGCTTCGTAGACGGTTGACGTCTTGTGGGGGTCGAGGGATTCCGGATCGGCCGAGTTGCCGCGGTTGAACACAACCTCCGCCGAAGCGGCGCCCGAAAGCATGGCCGCGAGCGCGACGCCGGCTGAGATTTGCACGAGTCGTTTCAGCATGAATGAGCCTCCTGTCGGGAAGGACGCCGATTTGGCGATTGCCCGAACCCTAACCCTGTCCCGGCGGCCGGACAATCTGCCTTCATCAGGTTGCGAAGGAGCGGGTGAAATCGCAGAAATCCGCTTGAAGGCGGCGGCCCACTGTCTCACATAGTTGCAAACATGTGACGGCGCGGGAATTGCAACGCGGCGGGGGGAGGCCTCGCGATCCGAATGCCCGAAATCAGGAAGCGGCCGGCCGCGAGTTCAAACCGTCTCGCGGTCCGCAAGGCACGCTTGAGCGATGTCGACACGCTTTTGCGGATCGAGGCGGAGACCTTCGCCACCGATGCCTTGAGCCGTCGTAGCTTCCGCCGTCTGGTCCGCAGCCCGAGCGCGGCCGTGCTCGTTGCCAGCCGCGACGGGGCGCCGTGCGGCTACGCGCTGGTCCTATTCCGCCGCGGCTCCAGGACGGCCCGCCTCTATTCGATCGCCGTCGCGGCGGGGGAGACCGGCCGCGGCATCGGCTCGCAGCTTCTCGCAGCCGCCGAGGACGCGGCGCAGAAGCGCGGCGCGGAGCGGCTTCGGCTGGAAGTGCGCGCCGACAACCCGACGGCCATCCGTCTTTACGAATCCCGCCGCTACAGCCGGATCGGGCTTCGGGAAAATTATTACGAGGACGGGATGACCGCCCTCCTCTTCGCATGCCCACTCCCTCGTCAAGCCTCCTCCACGCGCGCGCCAACGCGTACGCATTCGCCAAGCCGCCGGCTCCGGCGGGCAGCCTGAGGGCATTGGAACCGTCTCATGGATAGCTGGGTGCTCGTTGCCGATCAGCCGCGCGACCTCGTCGCGCGCGACCTTCCGCACGTGGTCGTGTCGTCGGAGGACTACATCGCGCGCCCTTACATGTTCGGCGGCGCCCGCCAGAAGATCATCATCCTGGCACGCTCCTACAACTACCAGACCGCCGGCTATTATTGCGCGCTGCTCGCCGAGGCGCGCGGTCACCGCGTCCTGCCGAGCGTGGAGACGATGCTCGATCTGAGAAGTCGTACCCACTACGCGCATGCGCTGCCTGAGCTCGAAGAGGCGTTGAACAGCGATCTCAAGTCCTACGCCGGCGAACCGCCGGAGACGCTGTGCGTCGCCTTCGGGCTGTCGGAGATCGCCGGCTTCGAGCACTTCGCGCAGGTGCTCTTCGAGTGGTTCCGTGCGCCGCTCCTCACCGTCGCCTTCAAAGGCGACGGCCGGCGCGCCATCCAGAAGATCGAGCTGACCGCGCTCACCCGCTGCTCGGAAGAGCAGAAGCGCTTCTTCACCGATGCGCTGAAGTCCTACACCGGACGCAAATGGCGCGCGCCCAAGCCGCGTTCCGTGCCACGCCACTCGATCGCGGTTCTCTACGATCCGAAGGAAATGCTCCCGCCGAGCTCGCTCAAGACATTGAAGCACTGGGCACGGATCGCCGCGCCGCTCGGCGTCGAGGTGGAGCCGATCACCAAGAAGGATCTGTCGCGTCTCGCCGAGTTCGACGCCCTCTTCATTCGCGAGACCACGTCGATCCGCAACCACACCTACCATTTCGCGCGCCGCGCCATGATGGAGGGGATGCCGGTCATCGACGATCCGATCTCCATGATCCGCTGCACCAACAAGGTCTATCTTTGGGAGCGGCTGACGCATGCCGGTCTCCCGGTTCCAGATACGATCGTCATTCAGGACCCGGACGACGTGAAACAGGCGGCCGACACGCTCGGCTTCCCGGTCGTCGTCAAGATCCCGGACGGCTCCTTCAGCCGTGGCGTCAAGAAGGCCGACACGATGGAGGCCCTGAAAGCGACTGTCGCGGAGTTCTTCAAGGAAACGGACCTGCTGCTCGCACAGCGTTTCGTGCCGACCAAGTTCGACTGGCGCGTCGGCGTGCTCGCCGGCCAGCCGCTCTTCGTCTGTCAGTACACGATGGCGAAGAAGCACTGGCAGATCGTCCGCCATACGGAAGACGGGACGCCGATCGAAGGCGGGTTCAAGACGTTCCCGATCGACCAGGTACCGGCGGAGGTGCTCGACGCCGGTGTGCGCGGCGCAAGCCTCATCGGCGACGGCCTCTACGGCGTCGATCTCAAGGAGACGCCGGACGGCGTCTTCATCATCGAAATCAACGACAATCCCAACCTCGATCACGGGGTGGAGGATATGGTCTCCAAGTCCGACCTCTGGAATCGCCTGACGCGCTGGTTCACGACGCGCATCCTCGTCTGATCTCGCGACGGTCCGGGCTGTCACACGGGCTTCAAGCAAACGGCCTAGGGGCTCCCATAGGGGCTCCGAGCCGGAGCCATCCTTTCCCGAGGAGGGCGTCGATGACACGTTTCACCAAAATTCTGCTCGCCGGCGCTTCGCTTGCCGGCATGGCTTCCGCCGCGTTCGCGCAACAGCCGCTGCCGCAGGCGAACAATTCCTACTTCATCAAGGCCGCTGCCGAGCTGCAGAAGGCGCTCGCCATGCAGCCGATCACGACGCGGGCCAAGCACATCATCCTGTTCATCGGCGATGGCATGAGCATTCCGACCATCACCGCGACCCGCATCTACGAGGGCCAGAAGAAGGGCGTCGACGGCGAATCCTACCATCTCACGATGGACGGGCTCGACTACGCCGCGCTTTCCCGCACCTACAGCAACGACTTCCAGGTGACCGATTCCGCGCCGAGCGCGACCGCGATGGTGACCGGCGTAAAGGCGAACAACGACACGATCGGCGTCGACCAGACCGTCGTCGTCGGCGACTGCGCCGGCTCGAAAGGCCATGAGGTCGAGACGCTGTTCGAGATGGCGGAAGCGGCGGGCATGGAGACCGGCGTGATCAGCACCGCCCGCATCACCCACGCGACGCCGGCGGCGATGTATTCGCATACGCCGCACCGCGACTGGGAGGATGACAAGTCGATGACCGCCACCGGGGGAACGCCGGGTGGCGACTGCAAGGACATCGCCGACCAGCTCGTGAACTGGTCAGCCGGAGACGGCTTTGAGGTCGCGCTTGGCGGCGGCCGCGGCTACTTCCTCCCGGACAGCGCCGCCGACCCGGAGGACGAGGGCAAGACCGGCCACCGCACCGACGGCCGCAACCTGACCGAGGAGTGGACGGGCAAGGACAACGACCACGTCTGGGTCTGGAACGAGGAGCAGTTCCAGAAGCTCGACCCGAGCGGCGACGAGAAGGTGCTCGGCCTCTTCGAAGGCAGCCACATGGAGTACGAGGCCGACCGCGCCAAGGACAAGGGCGGCGAGCCCTCGCTGGCGGAGATGACCAGCTTCGCCATCAAGCGCCTGATGAAGGACGACAAGGGCTTCGTGCTGATGGTCGAGGGCGGGCGCATCGACCATGCGCATCACGCCGGCAACGCGGCGCGCGCGCTTGAGGACACGGTCGCCTTCGACGACGCCGTCAAGGCGGCGCTCGACCTGACCGACAAGGAAGACACGCTGATCGTGGTGACCGCGGACCACAGCCATTCGCTGTCGATCCAGGGCTATCCGAAGCGCAACAACCCGATCCTCGGCCTGGCCCGGGACGGCGACGGCTCGCTGGAGCTCGCCGGCGACGGCGAGCCCTACACCACGCTCGCCTACGCCAACGGCCCGGGCGGCGTCTTTCCGGCCAAGCCGAAGGACGGCGCTGCGGAGCCGGCCGGCGTGCGCGAGGACCTGACCGACACCGACACGACCTCCGTCGATTTCGTGCAGCAGTCGACGCTGCCGATGTCGTCGGAGACGCATGCCGGCGACGACGTCGCGATCCTGGCGTCCGGCCCCTACGCGCATCTCTTCCACGGCATCGTCGACGAGAACTACATCTACCACGTGATGGCGAAGGCCGCCGACCTGATGCAGGACAGCGCCGCGGTCGACCAGCCGAAGACGCAGGACACGGCGTCGGCTGAGTAAGAACTACTTTGGAGGCGCCGTTCGCGCGGCGCCTCCAATAATATTTAGGCGCATTCCATGCTCTCACGCCGCTCGTTGCTTCTTTCAAGCCTCGCTCTCGCAACAGCGCCGCGGGAGTTCGCCTACGCGGGCGGGATCGAGACCGTCGCCTTCCACGACCTCTACGAACGCGAGGCCGTGCTGACCGAGAAGGTGAAAGCGCTGAACGGCGCTACCGTGGAGATGATCGGCTATATGGCGCCGCCGATCAAAGCGGAGGCGAAGTTCTTCGTCCTGACCAGCATGCCGATGAGCTTCTGCCCGTTCTGCGAGACGGAAGCGCAGTGGCCGGACGACATCGTGCTCGTCCTTCTCGACAATGTTCTTTCCGCCGTTCCCTTCAACGTGCGCATCCGCGTGGCGGGGACGCTCGAGCTTGGCTTCGAGAAGGACACCGAGACCGGCTTTGTGAGCCTGATCCGGCTCCGTTCGGCCCGCTACAGGCGCGCCTGAGCCGATGCTCGTCGCCGAAGAACTGCAACTCTCCTTCCGCGACGCAAGCGGCGGCACCTTCCCCGCGCTCGATCTGCCGCATTTCGCCCCGAAGGCCGGCGCACTCACCGCCGTGCGCGGGCCGTCGGGCTGCGGCAAGTCCACGCTCCTTTACGTGCTCGCCGGGCTGCTGCCGCCCGACCGCGGAACGGTGCGCTTCGGCGACGTCGATATCTACACGCTCGGCGAAGGCCGCCGCGACCGCTGGCGGCGCGAGAGCATCGGCTTCGTCTTCCAGGATTTCCACCTGCTTCCGGAACTCTCGCCGCTCGCGAACGTGGCGATCGCGGCCACCTTCGGCGGGCATCGCGCCAACGTCGCCGCGCGCGCCCGCGCGCTGCTCGAACAGCTCGGCGTCCCGCATTCGCGCCGCTCCGTCGAGCTTCTGTCGCGCGGCGAGCAGCAGCGCGTCGCAATTGCTCGCGCGCTCCTCTTCGATCCGCCGCTGATCCTCGCCGACGAGCCGACCGCCTCGCTCGACGATGTTGCCGGAGCGGCGGTCCTCGATGTCCTCGCCACCCTCGCGCGCGCCGGGAAGACGGTGGTGATCGCCTCGCACGATCCGAAGGCGCTCGCCCTTGCTGAGGCGACCCTCGTTCTTGAACACGGCCACGCGATCGAGCCGCGTCGGGCGGCAGCGGCATGAACCCCCTCCCCGTCGCTTTCGCCATGCTGCGCCGTCACGCCGTCATCTGCGGCGCCTTCGTCGTGCTGATCGCGCTCGCCGTCGGGGCCGGCGGCGCGATCACGGCGCAGGAGCGCGCGCTGAGGCACGGCAGCGCAAGGGCCGCCGATCCCTTCCCGCTGATCGTCGCCGCACCCGGCAGCCAGACCGACCTGCTCCTGAAGGTCGTCTTCCTGCAGCCGGGCTCCGTCGAGCTTCTCCAGGGAGAGCCGCTCAGGCGCCTGATGGCGGAAGACCGCGCGGATTTCGTCGCGCCGATCGGCTTCGGCGATTCCTACGAAGGCGATCCGATCGTCGGCACCATCCCGGCGCTCGTCGAGCATCTCGCTGCCGGCGCATTGCAGGGCCGCGTCTTCGCGAACGCGCTGGAAGCAGTGGCAGGCGCCACCTCGCCGCTCAAGATCGGCGACACCTTTCACGCCGCCCACGGCCATGGCGCTGAAGCCGAAAACGGCGACTACCATCCTCAGACGCTGACGATCGTCGGCCGCCTGCCGCCGACCGGCTCGCCCTGGGACAAGGCCGTGCTCGTCCCGATCGAGTTCGTCTGGCAGGTGCACGGGCTTGGCACCGGCCACGGACCGGCTCCGGCGCATGCGGAAGAGGATGAGCACCACGACGAGGCGGAAGGCGAAGAGCACGAGCACGCCAACGTCGAGGCCGACGTCCCGATCGGCCCGCCCTTCGATCTCGCCGCACTTCCCGGCATCCCGGCGGCGGTCGTCAAGCCGCGCACTCTGGCGGAGGCTTACGGGCTCAGAAATACCTGGCGCACCGCCGAGACGACGGCGTTCTTTCCCGCCGAGGTCCTGGTCCAGCTCTACGAGCTGATCGGCGACGTGCGCGTCGTCATGAGCGCGCTCGCCATCGCCACGCAGACGCTGCTCGTCGCCGCCATTCTCGCCGGCATCCTGATCCTGATGCGCCTCTACACGCAGCGTTTCGCCGTGCTGCGCGCGCTCGGCGCGCCGCGCCTCTATATCTTCGCCGTGGTGTGGACCTTCAGCTTCGTGCTGATCGCCGGCGGCGCCGCGCTTGGGCTCGCATTCGCCGCGGCACTTGCCGGCTCCGTCTCCTCCGTCTTCGAACGCGCCAGCGGAATCGCGATGAGCGCAACGATCGGCGCGCCCGAGCTAACCCTTGCCGCAGGCATCGCTCTTGTCGGCGCGTTCCTGGCGAGCGTCCCGGCGCTGCTCCTTTATCGCCAGCCCGTCGTGGAAGGTCTGCGCGGCGCGTAAGGATTCCATCCACCGCGCGATAATTCGTGACTTGACCCTCGTGCGGGCGGTCTTAGATTCAGGATGTGCGAGCCGAGATGCGGCGAGCGAAGACACGGGAGGTCTAAAAAAATGAAGCCTCCGAAGAGTCCCTGGCCGGTCCTCTGACCGAACGGCAAGACCGGCGAACCTGAAAATCGATCAGCCTAGGACGGCATAGGCGTCGCGTGACTGCAGCGCGCGCCGAATATCGCCGCCGATGCTGAAACACAGCGAAAAGGGTTCGAATTCGGCTCCTTGATGAAGCCAGAACGCACCGGCTTCCTTGAAATGGTGGGAGCGCGATCCTGGAACCCGAAAAAACAGGCGGACTATCGGCACGTCGCAGCGCTTGCGCTCCGGGTCGATGGTCCGCCTTCCTTTCGTACCGCTTTCCAGGCTCTTTGCGCGGCGGGCCCAATAGCCTATCTCTCACATGACCCCGCACTCCGGGGCCGCCCGTAACCCGCTGCAAATCCGCTGCAATCCGCCGCTCTTGGCCCGCCTTCGTCGGATTGGCAGGATGTTTACCGATTCGTTATCTGAATGGCTCGCATGGACCGCGCCGACGATCTCTTTTCCGACGACGCCGCCACGCCGGCGTCCGCCCCCGCCCGCGGGCGGGGAAGCCGCGCCCGCAGCAACGCCGCGAGCCCGACCTACACCGCGGCCGACATCGAGGTGCTGGAGGGGCTTGAGCCCGTCCGCCGGCGTCCCGGAATGTATATCGGCGGCACCGACGAGAAGGCGATGCACCACCTCTTCTCCGAGGTGATCGACAATTGCATGGACGAGGCCGTCGCCGGCCACGCCGATTGGATCGAGGTCGAGTTCGACAAGGACGGCTTTCTGACCGTCACCGACAACGGCCGCGGCATCCCGATCGACCCGCATCCGAAGTTCAAGGACAAGTCGGCGCTCGAGGTCATCATGACCACGCTCCATGCCGGCGGAAAATTCAACTCGAAGGTCTACGAGACATCCGGCGGGCTGCATGGCGTCGGCGTCTCGGTGGTGAACGCGCTCTCCGACCATCTCGAGGTGGAGGTCGCGCGCGACCGCAAGCTCTTCCGGCAGACCTTCTCCCGCGGCAAGCCGACCTCGAAGCTGAAGCCGGCGGGCGACGTGCACAACCGCCGCGGCACCAAGATCCGCTTCCATCCCGACCCGCAGATTTTCGGCGCCAAGGCGGGGTTCGATCCCGACCGCCTGTTCCGCATGGCGCGTTCCAAGGCCTATCTTTTCGGCGGCGTAGAAATCCGCTGGTCCTGCGCGAAGAGCCTGATCCCCGCCAAAAGCGAAACGCCGGAGAAGGCGAGCTTCCGTTTCCCCGGCGGGCTCAAGGACTATCTCGCCGAACAGCTTGCCGGCGAGACGCTGGTGGGCGGCGAGATTTTTGCCGGCAAGACCGATAAGCAGGGCGGCCACGGCTCAGCCGAATGGGCGATCGCCTGGTTCGCCAATGACGGCTTCTGCCGCTCCTACTGCAACACCATCCCGACCGCCGAGGGCGGGACACACGAAACGGGTCTCAGAACCGTGCTCCTGCGCGGCTTCAAGGCCTATGCCGATCTCTCCGGCAACAAGCGCGCGTCCGTCATCACGTCGGACGACATCATGACCTCGTGCGGGGCGATGCTTTCGGTCTTCCTGCGCGAGCCGGAATTCGTCGGCCAGACCAAGGACCGGCTGGCGAGCGTCGAGGCGATCCGCGTGGTGGAGAACGCCATCCGCGACGCCTTCGACCATTGGCTCGCCGCCTCGCCGAACCAGGCGAACCAGCTCCTCGAATGGGTGATCGAACGCGCCGAAGAACGGCTCCGCCGCCGCCGCGAGAAGGAGATCGCGAGGAAGACCGCGACCCGCAAGCTGCGCCTCCCCGGCAAGCTTGCCGACTGCTCGTCGGCGTCGCGCGAGGACACCGAGCTCTTCATCGTCGAAGGCGATTCCGCCGGCGGCTCCGCCAAGCAGGCACGCGACCGCAGAACCCAGGCGATCCTGCCGTTGCGCGGAAAAATCCTGAACGTCGCGAGCGCCGGCCGCGAGAAGCTCGATTCCAACCAGCAGCTCTCCGACCTTCTGCAGGCGCTCGGCGTCGGCACCGGTGCGCGCTACCGGGACGAGGATCTCCGCTACGGCAAGGTCATCGTGATGACCGACGCCGACGTCGACGGCGCCCACATCGCCTCGCTCCTGATCACCTTCTTTTATCGGGAGCTGCCGGAACTCATCAAAGAGGGCCACCTCTATCTCGCCGTCCCGCCGCTCTTCCGCCTCGCGCAGGGACCGAGGGTCTTCTATGCGCGCAACGAGAAGCACCGCGACGAGCTTCTGAAGACGGAGTTCGCCGGCCGCGGCAAGGTCGAGACCAGCCGCTTCAAGGGCTTGGGCGAGATGCCGATGCAGCAGCTCCGCGACACCACGATGGACCCGGCGAAGCGCACGCTTCTGAAGGTCGGCATCGTGGAGGACGAGATCGCACCGACCAAGATCATGGTTCAGCGGCTGATGGGCAACAAGCCGGAAGAGCGCTTCGCCTTCATCCAGGAGCGCGCCGAATTCGCCAACGAAGAACTGATCGACGTTTGATTCGGCGTCCCGCCTTCGCGGTTTGAGGCTTTTTCCGAGAACACCATTCGATCAGTTGTCGTAACGCCGGTCCTGTCAGCTGTCGTCATTCCCGGCTTGACCCGGGCATCCATTCCTGAACAGCGGAACCGGCCCAACGGTCACGGAATGGATTGCCGGATCAAGTCCGGCAATGACGACAACCGTTACGTCAGCAAACAAAAAGCCCGGCTCGCGCCGGGCTTTGACAGGCAGATCGTCGCGGTACTTTAGCCACCCAGGAAGCTGTTGAACTTCCAGTTCACGCGGCCGCGAACGACATCCGCGTCGTTGCCGTCGAAGTCGTAGTGGAGATATTCCACGCCGAAGCTGAAATTGTCGGTGAAGGCGTATTCGAGGCCCCCGCCGGCCACCCAGCCGAGGTCATCTCCGAACGCCGCGCCACCGGTGCCGTAGGCGAGGAAACGGTCGAAGGCGAAGCCGCCGCGCAACCGCACGGTTCCCACCGCATCGGTCGGGCCGTTCCAGTCGACAAAGCTGCCGTCGCCTTCCGCGCCGAGAACGAAGTTGTTGTACTGCCAGTTCACGCCGACTTGTCCGCCGACCACGAAGCCGTCGTCGAACGCGCCGCTGGCCCAGCCCCAGCCGCCGTGACCGCCGATATAGAAGCCGCTCCAATTGTAGGCGATCGGCATCGGCGACATCATCGACGGGGGTGCCGGTTGCATGATGGGAGGAGGAGGAAGGTCGGCCGCGGCCGCTATTCCGGCGGAAAGTGCCAGGGCGGACGCAGTGACGGCAAGACGCAGCATTTGAATGGCCTCATGAACCGGAAGTTGTCGCGCAGCTATAACGCAGATACCTCGCCCCGGCTGTCGCCAAACGGCAACGCCAGGGAAGGATTCGGAACGCATAACTCTTTGCCGAAGAACGATATTTGTGGCCACATCTGTGACGCAACCATGGCCGGTCTGTGGCACTTTCAAGGCGGTCCCCGATTTGCCCAACCCGGACTATCGTCCGGCGGATACATCTTCCGCGAGTTGCCGTACCTCCGGCGTGATTTCTTTTCGGCGCGCCGAAATCGTCGAATCCGACGGTTCAGTTTGCCCGCTTCGACTCCCGATGACGCACGGCGTGCATCAACCAAAAATCCTGTAATGCCTTAAACTTACGTTGCCCGCGCCTTGACTCTCGGACGTTCATCCCTATGTTGCGCTGCAATGTGACCCGCTCGCCGTGACGATTCATTCCGCGCCGGGCAGAAAACCCTTCATGAGCTTCGATACACTTGGACTAAGCGACAAGGTCGTTTCGGCCGTTAAGGCCACAGGCTACACCACCCCCACTCCGATTCAGGCGCAGGCGATTCCGCATGTGCTCGAGCGCAGCGATGTGCTCGGGCTCGCGCAGACCGGCACCGGCAAGACGGCGTCGTTCGTGCTGCCCATGCTGACCATGCTGGAGCATGGCCGCGCCCGTGCGCGCATGCCGCGCACGCTGATCCTCGAGCCGACGCGCGAGCTCGCGAGCCAGGTGCAGGACAGCTTCAGGCGCTACGGCATCAATCACAAGCTGAACCTCGCGCTTTTGATCGGCGGCGTCTCGTTCGACGAGCAGGACAAGATCATCACGCGCGGCGCCGACGTGCTGATCGCAACGCCGGGCCGGCTGCTCGACCATTTCGAGCGCGGTCGGTTGCTTCTTACCGGCGTTGAGATCCTCGTCATCGACGAGGCAGACCGCATGCTCGACATGGGCTTCATCCCCGACATCGAGCGGATCGTGAAGCTCCTGCCCTTCACCCGGCAGACGCTCTTCTTCTCCGCCACGATGCCGCCGGAGATCACGCGGCTCGTCGACAAGTTCCTGCACAATCCGGTGCGCGTCGAGGTGTCAAAGCCGGCCTCCGTGGTCGACACGATCGCACAGCAGCTCGTTTCGTCCTCTTCGACGCCGCACGACAAGCGCGCGACGCTGCGCCGCCTGATCGACCATGCGGACGATCTCACCAACGCCATCATCTTCTGCAATCGCAAGCGCGACGTCGCCACGCTGCAACGCTCGCTTGAGCGGCACGGCTATTCGGTCGGCGCGCTGCACGGCGACATGGACCAGCACGCGCGCCTCGCCACGCTCGACAGCTTCCGCGACAACAGGATCAAGCTCCTCGTCGCGAGCGATGTCGCCGCGCGCGGGCTCGATATCCCGGCCGTCAGCCACATCTTCAATTTCGACGTGCCGACGCATTCGGAAGACTATGTCCACCGCATCGGCCGCACCGGCCGTGCCGGGCGCAAGGGCGCGGCCTTCACGATCGTCACGCGGTCGGAGGGGAAATACATCGAGTCGATCGAGAAGCTCATCGGTATGCCCATTGGATGGGCCGCGAAGCTCGATAGCGTCGAGGCCTCAGCCCCCGCCCCCGCGGAGGAGGCCGGCGCCGAGCCGCGCCCAGAGCGCGAGAACGAACACGACAAGACGCACGGCAAGGCGCGCGGCGAACGCTCGGGCCGTTCGCGTCGCGGTGGACGCCGCGCCTCAGGCAGAGGCAGCCGCGAACGCGATCGCGATGCCGTGCGGCAGGAAACCCCGCGGGAGAAAAGCGCGTCGGAGTCGAAGGCGCCGGAGAAGGCTCCTTCGAAGCCGTCAGCCGACAAGCAGTCTGACAAGAAGCAGCGCCGCGGTGATCAGGACGACGACGCTCAATCCGCGGTCGGTTTTTCCGATCACGTGCCGGCCTTCCTGCTGCGTCCGGTCAAGATCCGCGGCGACGCGCTGGAAGAGGTCTGACGTCTGTCGTCGCTCGATACCGAAGCCGAATACGACAACCGCTCCCGGGTTCCCGACCACCCTGCGATCATCGCCGGCTGGGAGCGCGACGCCGCGGCCTACCGCGCCCAGCGGGCCGGCCATACGGAACTCGGCCTTGCCTACGGACCGCATCCGCGCCAGCGGATCGATCTCTTCCATCCCGATGCGCCGGACGAAAGACGCCCACTCGTCTTCCTGATTCACGGCGGCTACTGGCGCAGCTTCGATCCCTCGCAATTCAGCCACTGGGCCGCCGGCATGAACCGGCACGGCACCACCGTCGCCCTGCCCGGCTACCGGCTCTGCCCCGAGGTCTCCATCGCCGACATCGTGGAGGATATCCGCGCCGCTGCGCTGCATCTCCATCGCCGTTTCGGCGCGAAACTCGTCGCCGCCGGGCATTCGGCAGGCGGCCACCTCGCCGCGGCGGCCGTCGCCACCGACTGGAAGGCGCGCGGCGCCCCCGCCGATCTGCTCCGCTATGGCCTCGCGGTTTCGGGCCTCTTCGACCTGGAGCCGCTGGTTCGGACATCGCTCAACAATGACCTGCGCCTCGACACACACGCCGCCCTGGCGATGAGCCCTGCGTTCTGGCAACCGCCAGACGGCGCAATGCTCGCGGCCTGGGTCGGCGGCGACGAATTGTCGGAATATCTGCGCCAGAGCCGGTTGATCGCGGAGCGCTGGTCGGCGGCGGGCGCGACCGCGCGGTCCGAGATCATCCCCGGCGCGAACCACTTCACGGCGCCCGCGCCGCTCGCCGATCCGCAAAGCGAGATGGTCAAGGCGATCGTGGCTCTGACGGATGCGGTGTCAGCCTAAAGTGTCGCGGCAGCGTACACACCGAGCAATGATTCCCCCGGATTACGCGGCCCGCCGCTCCATCCGGGCTACGAAGACCGACGCTCGTAGCCCGCATGAAGCGAAGCGCAATGCGTGGCTACGCCAAATCACGCACGCCGAGCAATCGTGCCCCACGAGGCTTGATTCCCCCGGTGCGCTTCCATAGGTTCCGCCGCAATTCGAGCGCTTAGCTCAGTGGTAGAGCAACTGACTTTTAATCAGTAGGTCGTGGGTTCGACCCCCACAGCGCTCACCAAGAAAAATCAAAAGCCTACGTGAAAAATTTCAACGATGCTGTCGGGCAGTGCGGTTCGAAAAGTAACGCCAGAAGTAACAGATAAGGCCGGTGATGTTTGGCTCACCTACGCGACTGCGCGGGCGCAAGGCGTTGTTGCATGTGGGGCAAAGCAACTAAAGCAAATGAAAGTGAAATTGCGGGGACTTATTCAGGAGCAACTGCCAGCTTTTTGTTCCCGTGTCCACATTTTCCACCGATATCAAGGGATACGCATGCCATCTCGCGACGATGGCGACGTGTCGACTTCAATCCGAATGCAGCTTCGGCACCGCCACCAAACGCGTCTCGCCAGACTTAGTAGAAGCTGACGTTGACCTTCGCGAAGACTTCGTGCTGCATGGCGTTCTGGCTGAACGCGCCGCGATAGCCGGCCTTCAGCCCTGAGCCGGTCGGCGTCATGAATGAGATGACGGCGTCGAGCCGCCCGACTGGATCGTCGGCCTTTTCAGTGAAGACCGCCGGCGGCACATTGAGCGATTCCGCCGCCGTGAACCCGCCGGGGATTTGCCAGTTCGAGTCGGTCAGCTCGACGCCGCCGCGCACATAGGCGCGCAGCGCGCCTGCTGGCGTCAAGTGTGCGAGGCCGAACTCCAGTCCCGGCGTGCCGCTCAGATAGACGTTGTCGGACTGGTCGAAGGACATCGCGGCGAGCGATCCCGTCTCTTCGTAAGCGCCGATCTGCAGCCAGCGGGCGGTCGCCTCCACCTGCGGGCGAACGTAGAAGTCGCCCATTGAGGCGGTGATGCCGAGCCGCGTCGACCCGCCAGCCCAGACGACGTGCTGCTCATACGCTACGCTGTCGCCGATGCCAGGAAGCGCGACGATATCGGCGAGCTGCGTGGTTCTGCCGGTGCCGCCGCACTGGTCCGGGATGAAGTACGGATCCGCCACGTACTGGTCCGACTGCGCGGACAGGACCGGTGTGACGCAGGTGTTGCGGCTGCCCTTGAACCTGCCGCCGCCGCCGGAGAGCACGAGATCGGCGAACAGCGGACCGCGATCGTATTTGACGTAGACGTTGCCCTGCCCGAGCTCGCCCTTTGTGTTCGAAAGGTGCTGTGCCGGCGAACTCACGTCGGAATTCGTCTTCGCACCGCCGACCGAGGCGCCGAGCGTCCAGTGCTCGTTGACCGGAGCTTGTCCGCCCGCCGACGCCATCGCGGCACGATCGTCCCGGCTCGTCACCTTGTCGCCGTTGTCGCGGTAGTAGACGAAGCCCGACCCCGCGACCCAGACGCAACGTCCGTCTTCGCTGAGTGCCGAGGTGCCGTTCCCGCAGCTTCGCGTTTCGTCGACGAGCGACTCGCTCACGCGATTGGCGACGTCGAAGGAATGTGCCGCATAGTGTGGCGTCAGCCGAACCATCGTCTCGCCCAAGGTCTTCTCGTCGGGCAGGAAGCGCAGCATGTTGATGAGCCGCGCCATCGGGTTCATGGGCGAGGAGGCGCCCTCCACGTCATCCATGTACTGCGCGAAATCGTAGACTTCGGAATCCGTCGTTCCGGACGCCGGGTCCTGCACCAAGGAGAGGAAGGTCGGCTTGTCGGCGAGGAGGACGAGATCGTGACCCATGACCGGGCCGGCGTCGCGAATCTCCGTCTTGAAATCGAAGCCGACCGTCGGACCGAGGATCCACGACACATCCAGAGCGCCCGATTCGGCGTTGGCGTCGACGGCATGGCTGAGCACGTATTCGTCAAAGAGCTGATCGACCCCACCGATCATGTTCAGCGGCGCCGTGCCGTCCCAGGCAGCCGTAGTGCCGGTTTGAATCAGGTTCATCTGGTCATGCGTCTGGTCGTCGAGATTGAGGTCGGTGACGAACTGGCCAGTGCTGGTCTGCACGTAGTTGCCGGTCAGCTCGGTCAGGCCGATCACCCCGATATCGTAGACCGACTCGATGCCGCTGTTGGTGTAGAGGTCGCCCGCGTCGCCGCCCAGGATGATGAAGTCGTGGCTCTTTATGTACGAGTTCTCGTAGTTGTTGATGACGTTTGTACCGCCGGCGGTGCCGCTGACGAGGTCGATGTTGCCGGTGATCTTCGCCCAAAGCGTGTCGCGGTCGGCGCTCACGTCCACCGTCATGTTCTCGATGGTTTCGTTGCCGGTCGTTCCCGCGACCGCCAGCAGGCTCCCCGCCGAGAGCAAGCTGCCGTTATTCAGCGTATTGTCGGCGCCGTTGACGAAGCGCACGCCGGCGGCGAAACCGGTGCCGCCCGCCTGGCCGCCCTGCACCGTGCTCGGGCCGAGCGTGATCTCGATATTGCCCACGCTGCCCGTCTCGCTCGAGCTCTCGCCGTAGACCGCAACTGCGTCAACGCCTTCCGTCAGCACGCCGCCGGTCGCACCGATCGTCACGTTCTTGGCGTCGCCGGAGGCCGCCGCGGCGTGGGTGACTGACGTCGGCGTCAGCAGGTTGCCGTCGGAATCGAAGGCCTGATAGAGGCCGCCGCCGCCGCCGATCGACTGCGCGTAAATGCCATGCGCGGCCGTGCCGGTCGTGTGGATGGCAGAGGCGGTTTGCACGTTGACGGTTCCGCCATCGCCGCCGGCGCCAGCCACGGCCCCGTAGGTCACGCTGCTCGGAATCCCGACGCCGAAGAACTGCGCCGCGCCGCCGCCGCCGCCGATCGCTTGCGCCAGGATGCCGATCGAGCCGGCGCCCGTCGTCGTGATGGCGACACCGGATGTGTTCGTCACCGTGACGCCGGCCGCGGCGCTGCCGCTGTTCGTACCTGTGGAGGTCGCGCCAAGCCGCACCGCCCCGAGATCGGGATTTTGCGACCCGATGCTGGCAAAGCCGATGAGCCCGCCGCCGCCGCCGATCGATTGCGCCACGATACCGGGCGACAAGACACCGTCGGTCGCGACCGTGCCGGAGATCGTGGCCGTGACGGAGCCGCCAGCGCCGCCCGTGCCACTCCGCGTCGGGCTCGACGTATCTTTCGACCCAAGGTGGGCGGTGACAGCTCCGCTGAGATCGATTCCCGTCCCGGCCGCAAACTCCCCAATACCGCCGCCGCCGCCGATCGACTGCGCCACGATTCCCGGGGAGACGATTCCATGCGTGACGTTGGAGCCGAGAGCGGTCAGTTGCGCTGCGCCGCCTGCATTCGAATCGCCGAGACCGGTGGCCTCCGCGGAGCCGCCAAGTTCGATGTTAACGCTGCCGCCAGTGTTCCGGGCCGGCTCCACCACGAAGACTCCAAAGCCACCGCCGCCGCCGATCGACTGGACGAACACGGCGGGCGCCGCGTCGCCGCTCGTATCCACTCCGCCCAGCGCGTTGAGCGTCGCCGTGCTGCCGGCGCCGCCGCGGTCCGATGTCGAGCCGATCAGGAGGCTCAGGACCGAAGTGCCGGCGCCGAGGTCAACGTCGCCAGCCGCTCCACCGACACCGCCGCCGCCGCCGATTGATTGCGCCGCGACACCGAAGGCTCCGGCGCCCGTCATCGTCGTCAAACTATTGACCGTGCTCGACGTCACCAGCCCGTTGCCGAAAGCGCTGCCGCTCGAACCGACCGTGACCGTCTGCCCGCCGCTCCAGTCAAGCGGATCGAACACGGTGAGACCGGCCACGCCGCCGCCAGCACCGATGCCCTGCGCAAGCACGCCGTAGGCGAGCATACCGGAGGTCGACACCGGGCCGTTGACGGTGACCGTGACGACGCCATTGCCGCCGCTGGCGCCGGTGCTCGCGGCGCCGACCGAGAGGGTGCCGCCGCTGCTGCCGCCCGTCGCAACGCCGATCGAGAAGCCACCGAAGCCGCCGCCGCCGGCGACCGACTGGGCGAGAACGCCGACCGAATTGTCGCCATTCGTTATGATCTGGCCGCTGCTCGTTACGGTCACGTTTCCGCCGTCGCCGCCGGCGCCGCCGGTGCCGCCAACGTTGTTGTTCACGGCGCCGCCATTGCTCGTCAGATCGCCGGCGAAGCCGCCGCTGCCGCCGCCGCCGCCCACCGATTGCGCCAGGATACCGACGGAGTTCGCGCCCGTGCCAGTATCGATCACACCATTGTTGACCACGATGACGGTGCCGCCGTTATTGCCGGCACCGCCGGCGCCGCCGACATTCGAGGTGGTTCCGCCGCTACCGCTGGCGAGCGCGCCGGTTACGGCAATGCCGCCGTTACCGCCGCCGCCACCCACCGACTGGGCAATGATGCCGAATGAAAGATCGCCCTCTGTGGTGATGTTGCCGTCGTTAGTCACCTGTACGGTGCCGGCAAAGCCGCCCGATGACCCCTTACCACCGACGTTGTTCGAGGTGCCGTCGCCACCATTGACATCGCCGGAAAGGGAGAAGGCGCCATTGCCACCGCCGCCGCCCACCGACTGCGCGAGGATGCCGACGGAGTTGTCCTGAGCCGTATGGATAACGCCGGTCGCGGTGTTGACGACCGTCACGTCGCCGCCGTTGCCCGCCCCACCGCCGTCGCCGCCGACACTGTTGGAGACGCCGCCGGACCCGGTGACGCCAAGCGCGCCACTGAAACCACCCGCACCGCCGCCGCCGCCCACCGACTGGGCGATAATGCCGATCGAGGAGACGCCAAGCGTCTCAATCGAACCGTCATTGGTGACCGTGACCAGTTTGGAGCTGCCGCCGGCGCCACCTTTGCCGCCAACGCTGCCAGTGACGCCTTGGTCGCTCGAATACGTTCCGGCGACGGAGAAGCCGCCATTGCCGCCACCGCCGCCTACCGACTGGGCGAACACGCCGTAGGACATCGCGCCGTTGGTCTGGATCGCGCCGGTCGTATGGTTGGTCACTTCGACAAGTCCGCCTTCGCCGGCCGCGCCGCCATTGCCGCCGGTGGAATCGGATGTGCTCTTTGCGTCGGAAATTCCGCCCGTCAGGCCGAGCGAGAAACCGCCATTGCCACCGCCGCCGCCGACCGACTGCGCCAGGATGCCGATTGCCTTGTCGCCGCCCATCGTGATGGAGCCGGAGTTCTCCACATGGACGAGCTTGCCGTCGCCGCCGCCTGACCCGGTTCCGCCGACGCTGGTGGTCGCGGCCTGGTCGCCGGCGCTGATCGCCAAGGCACCGCTAAAGCCGCCGGAGCCGCCACCGCCGCCGACCGACTGCGCGAAAATGCCGATCGAACTATCGCCGCGGATGTCGAGATTGCCGTAGTTATAGACATGTACCTCGTCGGCATCCTGCGCCGAGCCGCCGGCGCCGCCGATGCTTGAGGCGGCCGCCTTGTCCTTCAAAGAGAACGTGCCCGCGACGGAGAAGCCGCCATTGCCGCCGCCGCCCGCCACGCTCTGCGCGAGGATGCCGTGCGAGAGGTCGTTGTAGGTCGTGATCTCGGCGTAGTTCGTGACCGTGACCTGGCCGGCGGAGCCGCCGGCGCCGGCGCCGCCGCCGACGCTGTCACTGGCGCCCTCGGCCTTGCCGGCGCCGCTGACGGAAATCGAGAAAGCACCGTTGCCGCCGCCGCCGCCGATCGACTGCGCGATGATCGCGGTGGAATTGTAGCCGTGCGTTTCGATGACGCCGTGCGCGGTGACCGTGACCGTCGAGCCGTTGCCGGCCGGACCGCCGTCTCCACCGACGCTATTCGCCTTCGCACCCTTGTCGTCGAGCGTGATCGCGAGCGCACCGCTGAAGCCGCCTGTGCCGCCGCCGCCGCCCACCGATTGCGCGATAATTCCACTTGAGCTGTTCTGGGTGGTCGTAATGTGGCCGTCAGACTCGACGGTGACCGACTTGGCGTTGCCGCCGCCGGAACCCTTGCCGCCAGTGCTGCTGCTCGTTCCTTCGTCCTTGGTGGACAAACCGCCGGCCACGCTGAAGCCGCCCGAGCCACCGCCGCCGCCAACCGACTCCGCAAGGATGCCATGGGCGAGCACTCCGCCGGTGGTGATGTCGCCGGTATTGGAGACATAGACGACGCCACCGGCACCGGCGGCTCCGCCCTCGCCGCCGACACTTGTCGCGGCGGCTTTGTCCGTCGAAGCGCTGGCGGCAACCGTGAAAGCGCCATTGCCGCCGCCGCCGCCGATCGCCTGGGCGACGATGCCCATCGATGAAGCGCCCGTCGTGGTGATATTGCCGACATTGGTAACGCTCGCCACGACCGTCACCGAATCAGCCAGGACGCCGGCATTCCCGCCGCCAGCCCCGTTGCCGCCGATGCTGTTCGAAGCGCTTTTTCCATCGAGCGTTCCGCCGAGACCGATGGCGAAGCCGCCGTTGCCGCCGCCGCCGCCGACAGACTGCGCGATGACGGCGCTGGCGTTGGCCCCGCTGGTAGAAATGTTGCCGTGGTTCTCGACCGTAACAATGCCGGAATCGTTGCCCGACCCGCCTTTGCCACCCACCGTATTGTTGGTCGCCTCGCCGCCGCCGGAAAGCGAACCGGAGATCGAAAAACCACCGTTACCGCCGCCGCCGCCGATTGATTGCGCAAGGATGCCGGTCGCGCCTTGGCCGTGGGTAACGACCGAGAATCCCGCCACGGAGGAATTGGCCGTCGCGTTGGTATGGACGGTGACGTTTCCGCCGGTGTTTCCGCTGCCGCCGCTACCGCCGACGGAGTTCATGTCGCCGTCACCGCTCTTGGACAGCGATGCGCCGATGCTGAAGCCGCCGTTGCCGCCGCCGCCGCCGACCGATTGCGCGTGCACGCCAATCGACAGATCGCCATACGTATTGATGGTGCCGTTGCTCGTCACCGTGACGGTGCCGCCGGTGCCGCCCGTGCCCCCGTCGCCACCCGTGCCCTTGCCCGTCGCGTCCTTGTTGAGGGTCGCGGAGAGGGTCAGTGCAAATCCGCCATTGCCGCCGCCGCCGCCGATCGACTGCGCAAGGATGCCGTCCGCGTTCGCCGTCGGCACCAGAGCGGTCCCGGTGGTGATATTGCCGGTGCTGGTGACGTCGACGTCGCCGGCTGCGTTACCCATGCCGCCGGTGCCGCCGTTGCTGTAGCTGTAGGCGCTGCCCGACGCGAGCGCGATGGCGCCGCTGAAGCCGCCATTGCCGCCGCCGCCCGCGACGCTCTGAGCAAAAATGCCATTGGCGCCGACGCCCTTGGTCGTGATGTCGCCTTCACTGTCGACATGCGCGACGCCCGATGTCGCGCCCATGCCGCCGTCACCGCCGAAGGCGAGGCTGCCGGAAACGCCGGAGCTATTGACCGTGATCGTGCCGCTGGCGCTGAACCCGCCATTGCCGCCGCTGCCGCCGATCGACTGGGCGAAGATGCCATGCGACTGACTTCCCTCGGTCAGGATATTGCCGACGCTGTCGACCCTGGCGTCAGACGCCGTGCCGCCAGTGCCGCCGCTGCCGCCGAAGCTCAGGGCCAGCGAAGCATACTGGCTGCCCGCCACGGAAACGGCGAAGCCACCATTGCCGCCGCCGCCGCCGAGCGACTGAGCGAAGAGCGCGCTCGCCTGCTCGCCATGCGTGGTGATGTTGCCGGTACTGTCGATGCTCGCATCGCCGCCCTTGCCGCCGTTCGCCCCGCCGCCGCCAAAGGCCAGGCTCGCGGCGCCATACGACCCGACGCCGGCCGCGATGGCAAAGCCGCCATTGCCGCCACCGCCGCCCAAGCTTTGAGCCAGAATGCCGTACGACTGCATGCCCGACGTCTCGATCGTTCCGACGCTGGTCACGTCGACGGTCTTGCCGTCGCCGCCGCCGGCGCCACCGCCGCCGAAACCCAGGCCCACGCCAGCATAGACCCCGCCTGCAGCGCTGATCGCGAAGCCGCCATTTCCCCCGCCGCCGCCGACCGACTGGGCAAAAATGCCGATCGACTGATCCTGCTTGGTGGTGATGTCGGTCATGCTGTTGACCGTCACGAGACCGCCGGAATTTCCGGCCCCACCCAGACCGCCGAACGAAAGCGATGCGGCCGCGCCGGTCGACACAGCGACCGAGACCGCGAAGCCGCCGTTGCCACCGCCGCCGCCGATCGACTGCGCGACAAGGCCATTGGCGGAGATGCCGTCGGTCGTGATCGAGCCGTGGCTGCCGACGAAGACATTGCCGGCCGTGCCGCCGGGGCCGCCCGTGCCGCCGAAGGCGGCGCTGACGCTGCCATAGATTCCGGCCGACGCCGCGATGGCGAAGCCGCCATTGCCGCCGCCGCCGCCGATCGACTGGGCCAGGATGCCGTTCGAGCGGTCGCCCTTCGTTATGATCGTGACGGCCGGTGTGGGGATCACCGGCGTCGTGCAACCTGCGTCGGTGTTCACACAGACGTTGCCGGCGGAGCCGCCCTCACCGCCGGATCCACCGAGCGCAAAGCTGGCGAATGCTCCAACGCCGACAGCAAAGCCGCCGTTGCCGCCGCCGCCGCCGACGCTTTGTGCCACGAGGCCGGACGAATCGGTCGCGCCGGCGACGCCGCCGGTCGTGATGTTGCCGGTATTACTCACCGTCACCGTCTTGCCGTCGCCGCCGCCGGCACCGCCTCCACCAATCGCCACGCCGGGCACGCCAACCGCGACGGAAAACCCGCCATTTCCGCCGCCGCCGCCGACCGATTGCGCGAACAGCCCCGCCGAATTTGCCCCTGTGGTGACCAACGGTCCGGAGTTGGTCACGGTGACTGCCGCGCCGTCTCCACCGACGTCTCCTCTACCGCCGAGGGCAAACGCCAGTACCGCCTCCCGGTAGCGCCACGGAGCCGCCGCCGTTGCCGCCGCCGCCGCCAACGCTCTGCGCGAACAGCGCCGCGGCGTCCACTCCGCCGGTGGTCGACCGCCGCTGTGTTCGTTACTGTGACGGTGTCGCCATTGCCGCCGCTGCCGCCCGACCCGCCGACGCTGATGAGCCCGACAGAGACACCGCCATTGCCGCCACCGCCGCCGATCGACTGCGCAAAAATCCCGCGCGAGCGGTCGCCGTCGTCGTGATCGCCTGATGGTTGGTGACGTTGACCGTCCCGCCCTTGCTTGTCGCACTCCCGCCGCCGCCGATTGACACGAGGCCGCCGGAATTGCCGCCGTCGCCGCCGCCCCCGCCGACGATTTGCGCGAAGATGCCTGAAGAGTCGCGATCCATAGGTGTGGATCGTCCCGGGCCCGTTGTTGATAACCGTTACGCCGCTGCCAAAGCCGCCGACCCCGCCGCCGGCGCCCAGCGCACCGATGCCGCCCCGGAACCGCCGGTACCGCCGCCGCCGCCGATCGATTGCGCGAAGATTGCGTGCGAGAAGTCCTGATCGGTTGTGATCGACCCGCTGTTGGTTACGCTGACGATGCCGCCGGGACCGGCGCTGGCGCCATCCGCGCCGAAACCCACCAGACCGGCGCCAGTGCCGCCGGCGCCACCGAAGCCGCCGATGCTCTGCGCGAAGATGCCGTATGAGTTTGTGCCCTGCGACATGTGATGTCGCCGGAATTTGTGACCGTGACCGCGCCGCCGGTTGACGTCGTGCCGCCGCCGCCGCCGCTACCGACAATGCCGACGCCATCCCCGCCCGGCGCCACCTTTGCCGCCGACGCTCTGGGCAAAAATACCGTGCGAGAAGTGCCAGCTCGTCGTGATGTTGCTGAGGAACTGAAGACCTGTACAGTCCCGCCTCCAGCGCCGCTTACCTCCGTCGCCCCCTTCGCCATCGACGCCTACGCCCGTCACCACCGCCTCCGCCGTTGCCGCCGACACTTTGGCCGAGAATCCCGTGGGCGTCCGTGCTCCCGGTAGTCGTGATCGCTCCCGAACTATGGATGATGACCGTTCCGCCAGCGCCGCCATTGCCGCCATCGCCGCCATAGCCGACAATCGCGGCGGAGCCGATGCCGCCACCACCGCCGTTGCCGCCGACGCTGGCCCCGCGGATGACCCATAAGCTGCATTGCCGCTGGTGCTGATCGTATGGCCGCCGCCGGTGTGGTTGATGTTTACCGCTTGGCCGCCGCCGCCGTTCCCCCCGTCGCCGCCGGTTGGCGAGTCCAAAGCTGCCGCCGCCGCCATTGCCGCCGTTTCCTGTCAGACACTTCGCCCGGCGTTCCCGATGCAGGGGTAATATCGACAGTCGTGAGAGTTACAGAGAGAGTGGCGTACGGCGGGTTTGTGTAACTTACGCCGCCGGCGGCGTCCGCATCCGCGCAGTTGATCGGACACATGCAGGACCGACAGAGCGGGCCGCGTGGGCCGTTACGCGAGATGTCCGAAAGGCGCCGACGCCCGAACAGCCGAAGGCAAGCCGCCCGCGAGCAGAAGCCGATCTAAGTGAAAGCGCATCCTCATTGTGCCGCGCCCCTCCCGGGAGCGGCAGGCGTGCGAGATCCGGCCAGCCACTGGCGCGAGACTCACTCGCATCTGCAAGACGATGGTGACGTTGACGACTGTCTTGGTCAAACCCAGAAGCAAACCTGCGAGAGAAGCTCCGGTTCGTCCGCGGTAGCCCGAACGAAATCTTCAGGAACTGTTAACTATTTCAAAAGTCGAGGTAATTTACCCAGTCGTCGGCCCCGATGAACGTGAGCGCGACTGACAACTATTCAGCGAATTCCTGGAGCTGTTGCGCAGGAGCAACGACCGTGGCCGTCGCGCAACGTTCACGAGTGCTCTATTCGATGGCACTGAATGCGGCCGTGAAACCGGAGAGCGAGATCGGCATCGTGATCGACTTCTTCTGCATGTTCTGGAACGTGATGCCGAGCTGGCTTCCCTTCTTCATCGCAGCGAGAAGCGCGGCGGAAATAGGGCTGCCGGCGTAGCAGCCGCTCGCCTCGCAGGTCTGGACCGGCAGCGCTTCAGGCGTGCCGCCATCGACGGCGATTGCAATGCCCGCCGGCAGGAAAAGCCCAAGCGGCAATTGCAGCATCATCACCGGCGCGCGCGTGTCGGCGGGCACGCGGATTGTCATGGCGCCGAACAACTGACCGGTCTGGGAGAGAAAGACGCGCTGCTCGATCGCGCAATCGGCGATGCTTGAGCGCGTGGCGCCGGTGCAGGTCGTCGACCACACGGGCTGCTGCTGCGCCGGAGGTGCGCTCGCGGGAGCGCCGGCCGCGGGTGCTCCCTCCTGCGCTGCCGCCACACACGGATCAGCGAATACGAGCACTCCGAGAACCAGCCCGACGGCAACCCGCATGCGTCTCATCGCTGCAGCTCCCCCAGCCGTTGTCCAAATATGTATGAGTTCATGCGGCGAAACGAGAGTGGATTCAATCACCCGCTAAAATCGTGCGCGTTGTCAGCAACGGGAGTAGAGACGGGCTGGCGGTTGCAAAGGTCCGTAGCTTATGAAGGCAGGGTCGGCCGAGCCGGAGCGGGCAGCATGGAAAAGCTTTTATACCTCGTCTCTATCCTCTTGTGCGGGACCGGCGCGTGGGTGGGCTATTTCAATATCGAACTCATCCGGACAACGCCCGACGTTACACTCGCGACGGCCGCCAATCTTATGATATTCCCCGGCAATCTCTTTCTTCAGGCCCTAGTCTTTTTCTCGCTCGCCCTCATCTTCCGCAAACTGAACAGCATTCTACACCGTTCGAGATATTCGGAATTTCTTGCCGAGGGTCACAACGAGCGCCCCTTCTAGGAACGCGCGGGCGGGCCCAACTATCGACCCGCCCTCACTAGGCGCCCTCGCCGCCAGTTGCTCCCTCGGAGGCCCTGATATGAAATGCTGTGAGCAGGGATGATTTTAGACTCTTAATCAGTAGGTCGTGGGTTCGACCCCCACAGCGCTCGCCAAGCAATTCAAATCGAGGCGCCTTCGACGACTCGTCACTTCAGCTTGAAGGTCGCCTCAAGCTCCGCGATTGCGGCGGCTTCGAGATAGCGCACGTTCATGCCGCGCGTGAGGAGCACGAGCCGCGCCGTCTCCTCCAGCTCCTCCGCCCCGAAGACCGCCGCCTCGAGCGACTTCCCCGCCACCACCGGGCCGTGATTGGCGAGAAGCACCGCGGCGTGGTCGGGCGCGGCGGCCTCGATCAGCGGCGCGATGTCGGGCGAGCCGGGGCGCGTATAGGGAAGCACCGGCACCTTGCCGATGCGCATCACGACATAGGGCGTGATCGGCGGGATGGCATCGTTCGGATCGGTGTCGGCGAGGCACGAAAGCGCTGTCGAATAGGTCGAGTGCAGATGCACGATGGCGTTCGCGCCCGGCCTGCCGCGATAAAAGGCGAAGTGCAGCGGCAGCTCCTTCGTCGGCGCATCGCCGGAGACGGGCTTGCCGTCCGCGTCGAGCTTGGAGAGGGTCGCGGGATCGAGAAACCCGAGGCAGGAATTGGTCGGCGTCGCCAGATAGCCGTCGTCGAGCTTCACCGAGATGTTGCCGGACGAGCCGGCGGAGAGGCCGCGCTCGAAGAGCGAGCGGCCCCATTTGACGATCGCTGCGCGGAGTGCCTCTTCGCTCATCCGGTCTCCAGCTGCTTCAGCGCCTTGGCGAAGAAGTCCGGCCCGCCGAAATTCCCGCTCTTCAGCACCAGCCCGAACGGGCCGTCGCGCTCCGTCACCATCGCCGGCACGCCGGGGTCGATCTCCCGTCCGATCGTGAGCCGATCGACGCCGAGCGCCGCGACGACCGCGCCGGAGGTCTCGCCGCCCCCGACGACGAGCCGGCGCACGCCGCCCTCCACTAGGTGCGACGCCACTTCGCCGAAGAAGCGCTCAATCTTCTCGGCGATCGCTTCGCGCCCGTAAGTCTTCTGCGCTTCCGCCACCGCGTCGGGCTCGGCGGTGGAATAGAGGATCGGCTCCTGGTCGCGTCGCGCGTCGAGCCATTTGAGCGCATCGGCGACGCTCATCTTGCCCGATGCGAGCACACTGGGATCGATCGCGAGACCCGGATGGCCCTCCAGGTAGCTCGCCACCTGTCGCCGTGACATCGGCGAGCACGAGCCGGAAAGGACGACGCCCCTCCCCGCCACGCCCGGCACGGCGTCCGCCTTGCCGGCGAGCAGGCCGTCGCGGCGAAAATTGTCCGGCAGGCCGAGCGCGATGCCGGAGCCGCCGGTGATGAGGCGATGCTTCGCCGCCGCTTCGCCGATGGCGCGGAGATCGTCGTCGGAAATCGCGTCGACGACGACAAGCCGCCGTCCCGCCGCGGCCTCCTTGTCGATCGCCGTGCCGATCGCGACCGCGCCGGCGCGCACCGTCTCCGCGTCGACCAGGCCGACCTCGCCCTTCGTCTGCAGGCGCAGCCAGCGGCGGATGTCTGGATCGGTCATCGGATTAAGCGGATGCTTCTCCATGCCGGATTCGCTCAACAGCCGGTCGCCGACGAAAAGATGCCCCATGAAAAGCCGCCGCCCGGTCGCGGGAAAGACCGGGCAGACGACGGCGACGTCGGCCTGAAGCGCGTCGAGCAGCGCTTCGGCGACCGGGCCGATATTGCCGGCCGGGGTGGAATCGAAGGTCGAGCAATATTTGAACAGGATCTGCCGGCAGCCCTGCGCCTGCAGCCATTTCAGCGCGGCGAGCGACTGCGCGACCGCCGCCTTCGCCTCGATGGAGCGCGTCTTCAGCGCGACGACACCCGCCTCGCACGTCAGCCGCCGCCGGCGCGTCGGGCACGCCGATGAATTGCGTGGTCGCCATGCCTTCCTTGGAAAGCGTGTTCGCAAGATCGCTCGCGCCGGTGAAATCGTCGGCAATCGCGCCAAGTAACAAGGCATCCTCCCTAAAGGGTCGTGAGGATGCAAAAGGGCGGCCCCTTTGTCATCCTTCGCGTCGGTGCGATCACGTGGGCGGCTCGGCATGAACCAAGTGAATCCACCCCTTCGTCGTGTCGCTATAGCGCCAGCCGCGCCTTTGGAGTTCCTGCAGGACTTGCTGCCGCGCATCGCTGGGGGCATAGCCGAGGAATATCCACGCCGGGCGGGAGCCGAGCTTCCCCCAGTCCATCTCCTCCGTTCTCCCGACCTTCACGATGCACGATACGGGGCGCCGCCAATAATAGTCGAAGGGATTTGCCATCTTGGAGCTGTAGAGGACGACGCAATCGGAAGGAGACGATTCGGCGCCATAGGTTGCGACGAGGCTGCGCCAGTCCGGCCTGACCCCGGCGTCTCCGGCGTTCCAGAACGCCAGGACTGCGCACAGCGTCGCCGCGGCGACCAGCACATAAGGCAGCCGCCCGAGCAACCGCCAATAGCCCAACGACGCGACGACATACATCGCCGGCAGGGAACCGATCACGTAGCGCTCGATCAGGATCGGCCGGCTGATCCAGGACAAGATCAACCCGATCAGCACAGGTCCGAACATCCACGCCAGCAGCAACAGGCGCTCCCGATCGATCCATGCTCTCAGGCTGGTAAGCCGCGCATCGGTGAAGCGAACGAATGCCAGAATGGCCCCGACCAGCAGGACCTGGGCCATCTCGCTGCCGGACAGCATGTCCTTCGCGAATTTCACAACAAACCCGGGACCGGGCCGCTTTATCCAGAAACCATGCTCGACGATGGCGGTGTAGCGGAAGAAGAGAATGACGGCCCACGGCAGGAACACTACCGGGGCGATCGCTTGCCAGAGCAGCCACCGCCGGCCGGAAGCGGCGGAATCGCGCCAGAGCAACAACGCGGCCGCGACGCCGACGACGACCGAGAGCCACAGGAACAGGCCGTAGGCGTGGCTGTAGAGAAGGAGAATGGCAGCAGCCACCGCCGCTGCGTTCCAGGCGCGCGTTCCGTCCGCGAGAGCGCGTAACGTCGCGCCCATGAAGAGTGTCGAGGTCAGCGCGAGAAGAGCGTAGGGCCGCGCTTCCTGCGAGTACCAGACGTGGAAGGAAGAGAACGTCAGAAAGATCGCGGCAACCAGCCCGACGCCCCGTCCTCCGGCACCACGCCCTCCAGCGATTGTTCCGACCCAATAGATGGCGGCAATGTTCAGGACACCCAGCACAGCGGAGGGTGCCCGCAACGCAACCTCGCTGTCACCGAACAGACGGACGGTCGCAAGGAGGATGACGTTGTGCAGCGGCAGCTGCTCCGAACTCGCAGTCGCCGCGATCATCTCCGGAAACGGAAGCTTAATCCGGGTCCACGACGTGGCTTCGTCGAGCCAGATGCTGTCGGCAGCGATATTGTGGAAGCGCAGGATCGCGGCGGCGACGAGGAGACATGTCAAAGCCGCAGGCCAAAAAACATCGCTTACCGAAGGATGATGGCGCATGCGGCGCTCGCCCTAAACGCCGCGGACGGACCCCGGCACCTATCTATCGTTCCAGGTATAGGCGCGGGTCATACCGAAATTCCAGACCGTGCCGATCGCAATTCCCGCGATGCCGGCGAGCGGCCAATTGGCGATGTTGTTATCATAGAGCGCGGAAGCGACGCCCACATTGCCAACCGCCCCGACGATGCTGACCAGAAAGAAGGAGACCCATCCGCGAAGCCAGTCCGCGCCCTTCAGGCGCAGGTCGCGATACGTAAAGGCGTTGTTCAGGGAATAATTGCTGGTGATCGCAACGAGCGTTGCGATGGCCTGCGAAATGCCGAAGGCGATCCCCGCGCCCCGAAGCAGGAGCCCGAGGGTCGCAAGGTGAACCGCGACGCCGATGCTTCCCACCGCGGCGAATGCCAAGAAGCGCGCCGGAATCCAGTGCCCCACGCGCTTGTCGATGAGAAGCAGGATAAACGCCGAGGCCGCCTGTGCGTCGAGCTTGCTCTCGCCGGCAACCCGCGGCCGGAAGCGATAATGCTCTTCAACGACGCGGAGCGGCCGCGGAGACGAGGCCAGGATATCGGCGAGTATCTTGAATCCCATCTGCGAAAGGGAGCCCGCCGTCTCCTCGACGATTTCGCGGCGCACCATGAAGAAGCCGCTCATGATGTCCTGCACATCCGAATGGATCGCGCGGCGCGCCAGTCTGTTCGACCATTCGCTGATCCGCTTCCGCAGCGGCGTCATTCCCCCGGGCGCCGTGTCTGTGCGCGATGCGACCACAAGATCGCAGTCGCCCGCATTCATGCGGGCGAGCATTTTCGGCAGCAGCGTTTCGTCGTGTTGAAGATCGGCGTCGATGACCGCCACGAACGGCGCGCTGGTCGCCAGCATCCCCTCCACCACGGCCGATGACAGGCCGCGCCGGCCGATGCGCCGTATCGCTCTGATGCGTGCGTCGCTCCGCGCCAGCTCGTTGACGACCTCCGCCGTCCCGTCCGGAGAATTGTCGTCGACGAAGATCGCCTCCCAGCGTGTCTCCCCCAACACGGTGCGGAGCCTGTCCACCAGCAGGGGAACACTTTCGCGCTCGTTGAAAGTCGGGATGACCACGCAGAGTTCGGGGCCGGGCGGCTCGGCGGATGCGGCCTCGTGGTAGCTTGCGTCCTCGGGAAGCGAAACGACGGACTGGCTTGTCTTGGGATCGACGGCCATCTCGCGCCCCTGGCTTCGGACCTGACTTCCTTGACGCATTTCGCTCCCGCCCCTTTTGGCAGGACTTTATACTTGCGGCGGGATTTAATGGAAGTTTCCCGCCTGCGGCGTCCGAGCGGACACGACGTGCGCCAGGTGCGAGTCAGGGCTGCTCCGCCACAACGAAATGGAGATTATTGTTTTCAATCTCTGGGTGCTTCCAGCCTCGCTTCTCCATGTCCCGCCGGACCCGGTCGAAATCGTCGTTTGAGCCATACGCAAGAAACACCCACACGCGCCGGCTCGAGAAAGTTGCCTGCCTCGAACTCCTCGACCGTCTTGGGCAGCAGGAGGCAGGACGGCGGCTGTCGTGCATAGTATCGAAGGGCCGCTCGATATAGTCTTTATAGAGGACTACACAATCCGACGGCGAGGACAGCGCGTTATAGGTTGCGACGAGGTCGCGCCAATCGGTTTTCCTTTTCGGGATGTAGAAGAATCCAAGACGTCAGGTTCGCCGCCAATGCCGTCGCGCAGATCGCGAAGAGCGGTCGGTGTCCGAGCAGTCGCCACAACCCGATGGAAGCGGCGATGAAGAACGCTGGAAGGGAACCGATCACATAGCGGTAGACGAGGATCGGCTGGCTGATCCACGACAGGACGAACCCGATGAGGAAAGGTCCGAGAAGCCACGCAAGCAGCAGAAAGCGGTCGCGATCGATCGACAGCCTTACGGAAAAGCGCCACGCGCGCCTCTCGTCGTTTCGGCCGATCGTCACGTATCCCCAGATCGTGCCCAGCAGCAGAAGAATGGCGAGCGCGCCGCCGGAGGAAAGCCCGCTGACGAGCTCCACGATCCGGCGCGGTGTCGGCTTTGATATCCAGAAGCCCCACGCGATGATCTGCATGTAGCGGTGATAAAGCGCCGCCGTCCAGGGAATGAACAGCACCGCCGGCACGCACTGCCAGAACAGCCACGCCCGATGATGCGGCGTGGATTTGCGCCAGAGGTATCGGGCGGCCAAGACCGCCGCGACGATGGAAAGCCACAGGAACAACCCGTAGACGTGGCTGAGAAGCAGCATCAGCGCGGCGACCGCCGAAGCGGCCTGCCACTGGCGACGCCCCGTTTCCAAGGCGCGGTACGTCGCACCCATGTACAGCGTCGAGGTAAGTGCAAGGAGCGCATAGGGACGCACGTCCTGCGACTGCCAGATATCGACGCCGGAGAGCGTCAACAGGATGGCGCTGACGATGCCGACCCCGCGTCCGCCGAGAATGGCGCCAACCCAATAGATCGCAGCCACGTTGACGACGCCGTAGATCGCGGAAGGCGTCCGAAGCACTCCCTCGCTGTCGCCGAACGCCCTGATTGTCAGATAGAGGACGGTGTTCTGAAGCGGCAGATGCCCATCGCCGGCGGTCTCCTTGATCATGTCCCAAAACGGCAGACGCGCCTGCGACCAGGAAAAGGCTTCGTCGAGCCAGAGGCTTGCCATCGCGAGATTCTGGAAACGGAGCGCGGCGGCGAGCGACATCACGGCCGCGATGGCTAGCCACCAGACGAGATCACCTTCTTCTGTCGGGCTTTCCATCCCCCGAGCCCCGCTCCCCATGGGCTCTTCCCCCCGGCACTTTTCGACGTCCCGTCAGGCTAGCATTCGCGCCGCACGGTTCCTACGCTAGTCATGATCCCGCGAAGCACCTGTGTGGTCGCGACGTTCCGCAAACACGAACCGGAGAAGCGCCATGGCCCTTCAATCCGCCGCCGATACCGGCACGACGCGTCTCGTCGATTTCAGCCTGAAAGGCACCGATGGGCGCACCTATGCGCTCGCCGACGTGAAGGGCGAGAACGGCACGGTCGTCATGTTCATCTGCAACCACTGTCCTTACGTGAAGGGCGTCATCGACCGGCTCGTCGACGACATGCGCGCGCTTGGCAAGGCCGGCGTCAGCGCCGTGGCGATCATGCCGAACGACACCGCGGCCTATCCGGCTAACTCCTTCGACAACATGAAAGCCTTCGCCAAAGACCACGGCTTCGGCTTTCCCTACCTGATCGACGAGACGCAGGAAGTCGCCCGGGCCTATGGCGCGGTGTGCACGCCCGATCTCTTCGGCTTCAACGCAGAGGGCGCGCTTGCATATCGCGGCCGCGTCGACAGCGCCGGGTCACGTCCGCCGACCGGGAACGAAAAGCGCGAGCTGCGCGACGCCATGCTTCAGGTCGCCGAGACCGGAAAAGGTCCCGCCGAGCAGACGCCGTCGGTCGGCTGCTCCATCAAGTGGCGGAACTGAGCGGCCCCGCGCTTCCGTCCGTTAGCAAAACCTTGCCCCATGCCGCGCCCGCCCCGACGGGCACCGCATGGCTGCCTTGCATGCCGGCGCCTAACGGCGCGCCGCGATTCACTTACATTCCAGCCAATCGTCCTGGGAGGGATTTCAAACCTCGAAAGGAAGACGAAATGGCGAACATATCGATCGGCGCGCCCTATTCCGGCGCAGAAGCGGAGACCAGCGCCCGCCCTGGGATCTTCCGCCGCTTTTTTGCAGCGCTGATGGCCGCGCAGCAGCGCCGGGCCGATCGCGAGATCGCGGCAATCCTCGGCCGCCACGCCGACATTCCCTCGTATCTGCGCGAGGAACAGCGCGCAGCGGCTCGTCGGACCTATCCCTTCGGAGAGCCTCGCTAGAGTTACCCCAACCCGCCGAGCGTGCCCCTGCCACGGTCCTGGCTCCCCAATTCTGGCTCCCCAACCCGCGCCGCCCCGACACAAGTCGAGGCGGCGCTGCATTTTTTCGCCGGCAATGTTTCGTCGCCGCCGGGGCTCGATCCGGTATAGGCTCACGCGAAAGTAGCGAGTTCGCAACTGCCTATGTATGTCGTAGCGATAGCCTCTCAGGAGGGCGGCGCCGGAAAGAGCACGTTCGCCGCGAACCTCGCCACCCTCGCGGACCGCGAGGACGCGCCCTCGCTTCTGATCGACACCGACACGAAGGGATCGCTCGGCGCCTGGCATCGCGCGCGCAGCGCGAGCACGCCTCTCGTCGTGCCTTCGGCCATCGGGGAGATAGCCGACGTGCTGGAGACGGCTCGCCTTCGCAAGAACGTCGAATGGATATTCATCGACGGACCGGCGGACACGAACGCCGACGCGGTCGCGGCGATGAAGAGTGCGACGCTCGTCTTGATCCCCACCCGCCCCGCTCTCTTCGATCTCGCCTCCGTTCCGATGACCATCGCGCTGGCGCGAAGGCTGAACCGCCCGTTCTTCGTCGTGCTCAACGCTGTGCCGTCGAAGCATGGCGCGGCGGAATCGCCGATCGTCGCCGCCGCGCGCCGCGTGATCCGCGACATGGGTGCGCCCGTCTGGCGCGGAGCGGTAGCGCAGCGTGCCGTCTATGCGCACGCGCTGGCCTGCGGGCAGGCGGTGACAGAGTTTGAGACGTCCGGCCCGGCCAGCGACGAGATGCGGCTTTTGTGGCGCGACGTCAGCGAGGCAGCGCGCGCAATGGCGCAACGTCGGCAGAAGGATTGACGGTAAAGCGGACGGATATCCACCGCCTCGCCACATTGCAACGCAGCATTATCGTCAGTTCAACCCAAGTTCGACTACGTCGATGTCGGAGTTCTTCTTTTTCAAGTTTTGCGCCAGCCAAATATTCTATCGGCACGCGAATTATCCGCACCAAAACACACGCTCCATAAGAACTCTGCACAAAATTCGTTGTTATCAATCTTGCGTTAGATCGGGTATAGACGTATCGATCGCTCTTCCTGAAAGTCAGGAAACCCGAGCCTCTCCTAATCTCAAAGCAAGGAATAGAAATGAGCGCTGACGAAGCCGATGATCTCGTGCAACTCACGGCCGACATCGTGTCCGCCTATGTCACCAATAATGCCATCGATTCAGGTCAGCTGAGCAAGCTTATCGAAGAGGTTCATCTGGCGCTCGTCAGAGCGCCCCAGGCCGCCTCCCAGCCGGAGGAGAAGCCGCTCGTGCCGGCTGTTGCCGTCCGCAAGTCGGTGACGCCGGACTACATCGTCTCGCTTGAAGACGGCCGTAAGTTCAAATCGCTGAAGCGCCACCTGGCCGGCACCTACGGAATGACGCCGGACGAATATCGCGCGAAGTGGGGCCTGCCGCGGGATTACCCGATGGTTGCCCCCAACTATGCGAAAGCGCGCTCCGACCTCGCCAAGCGCATGGGGCTCGGCCGCAAGGCGGGCGAAGCGCCGGCAAAGAAGGGTCGCGGACGCAAGCGCGCGGCGAAGTAACCGCAAGACCGCAGCGAGAAGAGCGTCAAGCGCCCCGAGGCCGGGGCGCTTCGCTTTTTGGTGTCGCGTAACCCACCCACTGCCGTCATGCCATGGCCTGACCATGGCATCCATTCCGCAAGGTCCATGCAGAATGCGACCGCCACGGAATGGATTGCCGGGTCAAGCCCGGCAATGACGACAAACCTTGAGAATTGCGAGCTTCGTCCCGGTTAGCTCACAAGCTCCGCGTCGAGCGTGATCTCGGCGCCCGCGAGAACGCGCGAGATCGGGCAGCCGGCCTTCGCGCCCTCGGCCGCCTTCTTGAACTCCTCCGCGGACATGCCGGGCACCTTGCCCTTCAGCGTCAAGGCGCTCGACTTCACCGTCCAGCCAGCGCCTTCCTTCTCGATGGTGACGACCGCTGTGGTGCGCAGCTCGTCCGGCTTGTGCCCGCCGCCGCCCAGCCCAAAGGCGAGCGCCATGTTGAAGCAGCCCGCATGCGCCGCCGCGATCAGCTCTTCCGGGTTCGTGCCCTTGTCTTCGCCGAAGCGCATGCCGGCGGAATAGGGTGTGCCGGAAAGCGTCCCGCTCTTCGTCGTCAGCGTGCCCTTCCCGTCAGGCCCGCCGCCATTCCAGACTGCTTCCGCACTACGCTTGATCGACGCCATTTCCGTCCCCTTTGTTCGAAGAATTTCAGCTTGAAGCGCTAGGCCAGCATACCGGCCGGCGCCTCGATGTAACGCTTGAAGGCCGCCAGAAGCTCCGCGCCGAGAGCGCCGTCGACGGCGCGGTGGTCGGTTGAGAGCGTGACCGTCATCAAGGTCGCGACCTTCACTTCGCCGTTCTCGACAATCGCCCGCTCCTCGCCTGCGCCGACCGCGAGGATCGTCGCGTGCGGCGGGTTGATGACGGCGGCGAAGTCCTTCACGCCGAACATGCCGAGATTGGAGACCGCGGTCGAGCCGCCCTGATACTCCTCCGGCATCAGCTTCTTCTTGCGTGCGCGCGCCGCGAGATCCTTCATCTCGTTGGCGATGGCGGAAAGCGTCTTCACCTCCGCGTGGCGGACGATCGGCGTGATCAGCCCGCCCGGGATCGACACCGCGACGCCCACGTCCGCGCGCTTGTGCTTGAGCATCCCGTCACTGGTCCAGGTGACGTTCGCGTCCGGCACCGCCATCAGCGCCATCGCCAGCGCCTTGATCACCATGTCGTTGACGGAGACCTTCCATGCCGGCTTGCCGTCGACTTCCGGTGCGGCGGCGTTGATGTCAACGCGCAGCGCCAGGAGCTTGTCGATCCTGCAATCCATCGTGAGATAGAAGTGCGGGATCGTGGTCTTCGCCTCGACCAGCCGCTTGGCGATGATCTTGCGGACCGAATCGTGCGGGACGATCTCGTAGCTTCCCACCTCGAAGAGCGCGCGGACCTGGGCGTCCGACATCGACGGCTGCGGCACGGCGGCGCCCGGCGCGGCCGCCGGCGCAACCTTGCCCGCGCCGCCCTTCGCCGCCGCCTCCACGTCGCGCTGAACGATCCGTCCATGCGGGCCGGAGCCGGCAATGGCGGAGAGATCGACGCCGCCTTCCTTGGCAAGACGCTTGGCGAGCGGCGACGCGAAGACGCGGCCGGCCTGGCCGTTTCCTTTCGGCGCCGCTGGCGCCGGCGCCGGCTTCGCAGCCGGCGTCGGCTTCTCAGCCTTGGGGGCCTCCGCAGCAGGCGCGGCTTTCGCCTCAGCCTTCTGCGGCGGCTTCTCGGCCTTCTTCTCCGCGGCCGGCGCGGCGGACGCAGCCGTCTTCGCGTCCTCACCCTCGCCTGCGAGCACCGCAATCACGTCGTTCACCGGTACGTCGGCCGTGCCTTCCGGGACGACGATCTTCGCGACCGTGCCCTCATCAACCGCCTCCACTTCCATCGTGGCCTTGTCGGTCTCGATTTCCGCGATCACGTCGCCGGACGTGACCTTGTCGCCTTCCTTGACGTGCCACTTGGCGAGGTTGCCCACTTCCATGGTAGGCGACAGCGCGGGCATGAGGATGTTGATGGGCATGAGCAGGCCTGTGTTTCAGACGGTGAAGCTCGCGAGCTGCGCCGGAGGTCCATTGAACAAGTTCACGTCGCAGCCGCTCTTGATTCCATCGACGTCCCCGGAATCGGAGTATTGCCAAATGGTGTAGTCCGACCAACCGTTTGGCACATTCGGGCTTGCGGCGTTCGTGTAGTGTGCGACCCAAAGCGGATGGCCGCCGAACGAGCCCGGGTTCCCGATCTTCTTCCAGAACGACGCGCTCGTGTAGATGAAAGGCAGCTTATCGCCGATCGCCGCGGAGACGACGCCGATCCATGCCCGAACTTCCGACAGAAAGGCCGCCTTCGACGAGCCGTCGAAATCCTCAAGGTCGAGCGCCGGCAGGAGGTCGCCTTTCCTCGGCGAGTATTTGCTTAGAAAATACGCCGCCTGCGCCGCGCCGGAAACACCTGGGCGGAAGAAATGGTAGGCGCCGCGCTTCAGACCTTTTGCCGCCGCCCAGTTCCCGGCAAACGCCGGGCTGACGAAATTATCCTTCTCCGTCGCCTTCATGAAAACGAAGTTCGACGGCCCCGCGGCAACTTTCGCCCAGTCGATCTTTCCGTTGTGGTGCGACACATCAATCCCGAAAGTCAGAACGCCTGGCATTGAACCCTCCCCGAGAAGCGGGCGACCTCGCCCGAGCCCTCAGGGATACTGCAAATTTCACCTTGCAACCATAGATCGCGAAGAGGATCGGCGTTGCTTCATGCGGCGTAGCTCACGCTCTTCGCCGCATCGACCACCTCCTTGACGCTCGGCAGCGCGAGCTTTTCGAGGTTCGCGGCGTAGGGCATCGGCACGTCCTTGCCGGTGATGTTCAGGACCGGCGCGTCGAGATAATCGAACGCCTTCGACATCAGCTCCGACGAGATGTGGTTGCCGACCGAGCCCTGCGGCCAGCCTTCCTCCACGGTGATGCAGCGATTGGTCTTCCTCACCGACGCGATCACGGTATCGATGTCCATCGGGCGGATGGTGCGAAGGTCGATGACCTCCGCCTCGATCCCCTCTTCCGCCAGCGCCTCCGCCGCCTTCAAAGCGTAGGTCATGCCGATGCCGAAGGAGACGATGGTCACGTCCTTGCCGGGGCGCGCGATCTTCGCCTTGCCGATCGGGAGCACGAAATCGTCGAGCTTCGGCACCTTGAAGGTCTGGCCGTAGAGGATCTCGTTCTCCAGGAAGATGACCGGGTTCGGATCTCGGATCGCCGCCTTCAGGAGACCCTTCGCATCGGCGGCCGTGTGCGGCTGTACGACCTTCAGGCCCGGCACCTGGCCGTACCAGGCGGCGTAATCCTGGCTGTGCTGCGCGCCGACGCGCGCCGCCGCCCCATTCGGTCCGCGGAAGACGATCGGACAGCCCATCTGCCCGCCCGCCATGTAGAGCGTCTTCGCCGCGGAATTGATGATCTGGTCCATCGCCTGCATGGCGAAATTCCAGGTCATGAACTCCACGATCGGGCGAAGCCCCGCGAAGGCCGCGCCAACGCCAAGCCCGGCGAAGCCGTGCTCGGTGATAGGCGTGTCGATCACGCGCCGCGCGCCGAACTCGTCGAGGAGCCCCTGCGTCACCTTGTAGGCGCCCTGGTATTCGGCGACCTCCTCGCCCATGACGAAGACCTCGCCGTCGCGGCGCATCTCCTCCGCCATCGCGTCGCGCAGCGCTTCGCGCACCGTCTGATCGACCATCTCGGTGCCTTCAGGCACTTCCGGCGTGTCGTCGATCGGCTCCGCCTTGGGCATTGCGGCAAGTGCGGAGACCGGCTCGCCGCCGTCCTTGCCACCGCTTGCGGCCTGCGGCTCCGGCTCGGCTTCGGGTTCCTTCTGCGCTTCCGCCGCGGCCGGCTTGGCAGCACCTTCCTTGATCGCGGAGGCGTCTTCGCCGTCGCCGAGGATCACGGCGATCGGCGTGTTGACCTTCACGCCCTCGGTGCCCTCGTCGACCAGGATCTTGCCGATCGTGCCCTCGTCGATCGCCTCGACCTCCATCGTCGCCTTGTCGGTCTCGATCTCTGCGATAATGTCGCCGGAGGAGACCTTGTCTCCTTCCTTGACGACCCATTTAGAAAGTTTGCCCTCCTCCATGGTGGGAGAGAGGGCGGGCATCAGGACTTCTGTGGGCATTCGCGCGGGCTCCGGATCAGGCGTCGGCGTATACGTCGGTCCAAAGCTCCGAGGGACCGGGCTCCGGATCGGCCTGCGCGAACTCCGCCGCCTCGTTGACGGTGCGGCGGATATTCTTGTCGATGTCCTTGAGCTGGTCCTCGCTCGCCCATCCCTTCTCCTCGAGCCGGCGGCGCACCTGCTCGATCGGATCGTGCTCCTCGCGCATCTTCTGCACTTCTTCGCGCGCCCGGTATTTGGCCGGGTCGGACATGGAATGCCCGCGATAGCGATAAGTGAGCATTTCGAGAATGAACGGGCCCTTGCCGGAGCGCGCATGCTCAAGCGCCATGTCGCCGGCCGCCTTCACCGCGCGCACATCCATGCCGTCGACCGGCTCGCCGGGAATGTCGAAGGATTGGCCGCGCTTCCAAAGATCCGTCGTTGCCGACGAGCGCTTCACACTGGTGCCCATGGCGTACTGGTTGTTCTCGATGACGTAGACGACGGGCAGGTTCCAGAGCTTCGCCATGTTGAAGCTCTCGTAGACCTGGCCCTGATTGGCCGCGCCGTCGCCGAAGTAGGTGAGCGTGACCTTGCCGTTGTCGCGGTAGCGATTGGCAAAGGCGAGGCCCGTCCCGATCGGAACCATCGCGCCGACGATGCCGTGCCCGCCGTAGAACTGCTTCTCTTTGGAGAACATGTGCATGGAGCCGCCCTTGCCGTGCGAGTAGCCGCTTCGCCGGCCGGTCAGCTCCGCCATCACGCCTTTCGGATCCATGCCGGTCGCCAGCATGTGCCCGTGGTCGCGGTAGCCGGTGACCACCTGATCGCCCTCCACCGCCGCCATCGACAGTCCGACGACCACTGCCTCCTGCCCGATATAGAGATGGCAGAAGCCGCCGATCTGCCCCATTCCGTAAAGCTGGCCCGCCTTCTCCTCGAAGCGGCGGATCAGCAGCATCGAGCGATAGGCTTTGAGTTCGTCATCCTTGTTGAAGGCTGCGATCGGCGCTGCCTTCGCCTTGTCCACGGCACGCACGCGCTGAGGTTTTGGACCTTCCTCATCGCTGCCCCGCCGGGCGGCCTGGGATTGCGCCATCGTTTCCTCCAGGAAATGGCTTCTTCTTGTCGGATATAATAACGCCACGCCGGGAGCAAAAAGGCTAGCCGCACGGCATCACAGCTTGTGCAAAGCAGCCATGCGGGCGGAGATTGGCTGGTTAACCGGCTAGGGAGCCACGTAACGCGCGGTTTACCGGCGGCGCTCGTCCGGCTCGAGGAAGATCACGAGGTCTTTCGCATCCGCCATATTCAGCGTTTCGCGAGCGCGCTCGTCGATCATATCGCGGTCGAGGCTTTCAGGACGCATCAAGGCAACGTGGTTTTCCCGCCGCTCGCGCTCGGCTCGCGCCGCCGTCAGCTCCGATTCCAGAGAAGCGACCCGAACCTGCAGCTTTCCAAGCGCGCGCAACCCATAATCGCCCTCCACAGCATGGTAGGCGAAGTAGCCAATGATGAGCAGGCAGGCGAAGGGAAGAAGCAGCGGCCGAACCTTGGACTGCTTTCGCTGGCGAGTAGGCATCGACCGCCGCAGTTACGCTTGGAACAATGATGAGGGACGGAACGCGAAACCAATCTGCGTCCCTCGCTGAGCGTTCTACCGAGACAGCGTAAAAAAAGTGTTTGCCGGGAGTTACTTAATTCTTGTCGAAATGGGACACTCCCGTTCAGCATGTCCGCCGGCCTGCGGATTTGCCGCGGCGGCCCAAGCTTCCGGCGCACGGACCTTCGCTTTAAATCGGCGCGGAACCCACTGGTCGACGCGCGTAAGGGCTGATAGCCATGCGCTCCCGCCGCGAAGAAAAAATTGAAGCCCGGGAATGGAAACGCCGAAGCTGCACACCGGCATGGGCAGCATCATCGCGAGCGTGCTCAGCCCGCGGGCGCGCCCCGCGTGGCAATCTTCTGCTCCGCAATCACGTTTGAGGTGACGCCGTGCTGCTTGGCATCGATCCGCTGCTGACCCCCGACCTTCTGCGCATCCTGAGCGCCATGGGCCATGGCGACGAAATCGTCATCGTGGACGCCAATTATCCCGCCGCGAGCAACGCGAAGCGCCTCGTCCGGCTCGACGGCGCGGATGTGAGTCAGGCGCTGTCAGCAGTGCTTTCCGTCTTTCCGCTCGACTCGTTCGTGAAGGCGCCGGTGAACGGCATGCAGGTGGTCGGCAAGCCACGCGAGATTCCCCCTGCGATCGCCGATTTCCAGAAGATCGTCGACAAGCGCGCCGGCTTCCCGGTCAAAATCGCCCGCATCGAGCGCTACGGCTTCTATGAGCGCGCCAAGACCTGCTTCGCCGTCGTTGCAACCGCCGACCGGCGGTTTTACGCCAATCTGATCCTCACCAAGGGCGTCATCGGCGCAGATGGGAAGGTGGTCGCGTGAGCGCGAAAAACGGCAACGAAATGAACGGGATGCGGGCGATCGTCTGCCGCAAGCCCGGCGAGCTCGCGCTCGAGGAGCGGCCGCTTCCGGAACGCCGACGCGAGGACGTTCTGCTGGCAATACGCCGTATCGGCCTCTGCGGCACCGACTACCATATCTTCGAAGGCCTGCACCCCTACCTGGATTATCCCCGCGTCATGGGGCACGAGCTCTCCGCGGAGGTGCTGGAGGCGCCGAGCGGAAGCCGCTACCGCGAGGGCGATCCGGTGATCGTGATCCCCTATCTGACCTGCGGGACGTGCGTTGCCTGCCGCAAGGGCAAGACCAATTGCTGCACCACGCTCCAGTGCCTTGGCGTCCACTGCGACGGCGGCATGACGGAGCGGATCGTGCTGCCGGAGGAAAACCTTTATCCGGCCGAGGGGTTGACGCTCGACCAGGCGGCGATGGTGGAATTCCTGGCGATCGGCGCGCACGCAGTGCGCCGCTCCCGCACCGTCCCCGGCGACCGCGCGCTCGTCGTCGGCTCGGGCCCGATCGGAATCGGGGCCGCGCTCTTCGCACGTCTCGCCGGGGCTCAGGTGACGCTGATGGACCGCGTGCCTGAGGTCGTGGCGCAGGCAAGCCGCGTCACCGGCATCGGCTCGACCATCGTCGCCGGCCCGGACGCCGCCGCAGCGGTCGCGGAACTGACCGGCGGCGACGCCTTCGACGTGGTCTTCGACGCCACCGGCAACGCGAAAGCCATGGAGACGAGCGTCGACTACGCCGCAAGCGGCGGGACCTACGTCATGGTCGGCGTGGTGAAGGACAGGATTTCCTTTTCCGATCCAGAGCTTCACCGCCGTGAGCTGACGCTTTACGCGAGCCGCAACGCGACGCGGGAGGACTTCGACACGGTCGTTGCCGCGATGCGCGCCGGCGACATTCCAACCGACGAGCTCAACACGCATCGCTGCGCGCTGGAGGAGCTTCCTGTTACGATGCCGCTTTGGGTGCACGACCGCGCCGGCCTGGTGAAGGCGATCGCGCGGCTTGACGGATGACCGTCCCCGAAGAGCTTCGATTGACCGCATTTCGATAGATCATATTTTTAGCGTAAGGCAGGAAGGCGATGACCGATCAGACGAATGTCAGAACGCTCCAGGCGGTCGGCGAGCAAGCGCCCCCTGCCCCGGCTCGCCGTTTCGTTCGGCTCCATCCCGACGACAATGTGGTCGTCGCGGCGGTATCGCTGCCGACCGGCACAGAGCTTCAGGGCGAGAACGCCAAGGTCCTGAAGGCCGTGCCGATGGGCCACAAGGTGGCGACGCGCGTGATCGCGAAGGGCGAGGCCGTCCTGAAGTTCGGGCAGATCATCGGCTACGCCACCGACGACATCGCCCCCGGCGCGCATGTGCACGTCCACAACTGCGCGATGGGGAGCCACAACCAGGACTACAAGATCGGCGTCGACTACAAGCCGGTGCAATACCGCGACCCCTCGGAGGCGACCTTCAAGGGCCTCGTCCGCGCCGACGGGAAGGTCGGCACACGCAACTACATCGCGCTCTGCTCGACCGTGAACTGTTCCGCGACGGTGATCCGCATGATCGCCGACCGCGTGAACCATTCCGGCATGCTCGCCGACTATCCGCATATCGACGGCGCCATCGCGCTCTCGCACGGCACCGGCTGCGGCATGGCGGACGCCGGCGACGGCTTCGACAATCTGGAGCGTGTGCTGTGGGGCTACGCCACGCATCCGAACGTCTGCGCGGCGATTTTCGTCGGCCTCGGCTGCGAGGTGATGCAGATCGGCCGGCTCAAACATAAGTACGGTTTCACGGAGGACCGCTTCCACACGCTGACCATCCAGGAATCGGGCGGCACGCGCCGCGCCGTGGAGAGTGCGGTGCGGATGATCCAGGAGCTCCTGCCGTCGCTCCCCGTCATCGAGCGCACGGATGTTCCGGCAAGCGAGCTGATGGTGGCGCTGCAATGCGGCGGCTCCGACGGCTATTCCGGCGTGACCGCCAACCCGGCGCTCGGCCGCGCCGCCGACATCCTGGTCGAATACGGCGGAACGAGCGTGCTCGCCGAGACGCCGGAGATCTACGGCGCGGAGCAGCTCCTCGTCCGGCGCGCCGCGTCGGAAGCCGCCGGCCAGAAGCTCATCGAGCGCATCCGCTGGTGGGAAGATTATACCCGCCGCAACAAGGGCGACATGAACAACAACCCCTCGCCCGGCAACAAGGCGGGCGGGCTCACGACGATCCTTGAGAAGTCGCTCGGCGCCGCGGCGAAGGGCGGCGTCTCGCCGCTCGCCGACGTCGCCCTCTATGGCGAGAAGATCACGGCGAAGGGCTTCATCTTTATGGACAGCCCCGGCTACGACCCGGCCTCCGTCACCGGGCAGATCGCCTGCGGCTGCCAGATCGTCTGCTTCACCACAGGGCGCGGCTCCGCCTTCGGCTCAAAGCCCGCGCCGACGATCAAGCTCGCCACCAACTCGCGCACCTACACGACCATGGAAGAGGACATGGATATCAATTGCGGTGACATCGTCGAAGGAACCGCGACGATCGAGTCCAAAGGCGAGGAGATCTTCCGCAAGATCCTTGCCGTCGCATCGGGCGAGCATTCGAAGAGCGAGAATCTCGGGCTCGGCGATAACGAATTCGTGCCGTGGCAGATTGGCGCGGTCATGTGAGGCATAAGAGACATAAGAAGATCGGGTCAAAAAGACCTGAGCGTCGGGGCCGCGGCAAGACTAGCGGTTCAAATGGGAGGAAAGAAGTATGAAGACGTTGCTTACGACAACTGCTATCGCCCTGGTTCTTGTAGCCACGGCCGGTCCTTCTCTTGCTGACACGAAGGACAAGAAGATCGCCTTCTCCAACAATTACGCCGGCAATTCATGGCGTCAGGCGATGTTGAACAGCTACGACATCGTGACGAAGAAGGCGGTCGCCGACGGCGTCGTCGCCGCGGCCGATGTCTTTACCACTGCCGACAAGGAAGTGCCGACGCAGGCGGCACAGATCCAGAACCTGATCCTTCAGGGATACGACGCCATCGTCATCAACGCCTCCTCGCCGGATGCGCTGAATGGCGCCATCCAGCAGGCCTGCGACGCCGGCATCGTCGTCGTCTCCTTCGACGGTATCGTCACTGCGCCATGCGCGTGGCGCGTCGTCGTCGACTTCAAGGACATGGGCAAGCAGGAAGTGGTGCAGCTCAAGGACCTTCTGCCTGATGGCGGCAACCTCCTCGAGATCCGCGGCCTCGCCGGGACGTCGATCGACGACGCCATCCATGCCGGCATCGAGGAAGGCGTGGCGGAGAACTCGCAGTTCAAGATCGTCGCGTCGGTGGAAGGCGACTGGGATCAGACCACGGCGCAAAAGGCGGTCGCCACCGTCCTTCCGTCGCTCCCCGACATCGTCGGCATCGTCGACCAGGGCGGCGACGGCTACGGCGCGGCGCAAGCCTTCGCGGCGGCCGGACGCGACCGCCCCGTCATCATCATGGGCAACCGCCAGGACGAGTTGCAGTGGTGGAAGGAGCAGAAAGAGAAGGACGGCTACAAGACCTGGTCGGCCTCAATCGCGCCGGGCGTCTCCACCCTCGCCTTCTGGGTCGCGCAGCAGATTCTCGATGGCAACAAGGACATCCCGCACGACCTGCTCGTTCCCTACCTCGCGTTCACGCAGGACGATTTCGAGGCGGCGCTGCCGACCATCGCGGAAGGCGGCGTGGCGAGTAAAGAATACACGCTCGACGAAGCCAAGAAGGCGATTGAATCGAACATGTGAAGTGCGCTGAAGTCGGACGGGCCCGCAGTTCCGATTTGGTCTAAGCATACTTGGGGGCAATGTCCGACCAACGCGCGAATATCGTGAAGCTGGGCGGCGTCGAAAAACATTTCGGCGCCGTCCACGCGCTCGACGGCGTGGATTTCTCCGTCGATGCCACCGAGTGCGTGGGCCTCGTCGGCCATAACGGCGCCGGCAAGTCGACGCTGATGCACGTGCTCGCCGGCACGCTCGCACCGGACCGCGGCGAGATCTTCATCAACGGGATAGAGCAGTCCGGCTACTCGGTCGCGCTGGCGCAAAAACTTGGCATCCGCTGCGTCTTCCAGGAGCTGTCGCTCTGTCCGAACCTCACCGTCGCTGAGAATGCCCGTGTGCTTCACCCTTCGATCGAAGGGTGGGGCTGGCGTCGGCGCGCCGGCGACCTGATCGGCGGCAAGCTCGACGAGATTTTTCCGGGCCACGGCGTCTCGCCCGACGCCGTCGTCAGCGATCTTTCGATCGGGCACCGTCAGATGGTCGAGGTCGCCCGCGCCTTCACCGTCACCGAAGACCCGCTCCACCTCGTCATCCTCGACGAGCCGACCTCCTCGCTCGATGCGCATGCCGCCGGGCAGCTTTTGGAATTCGTCCGCCGCACCGTCGGCATGGGCGCGAGCTGCGTCCTGATCTCGCATCTTCTCGGCGAGATACTCTCCACCTCCGACCGCATCGTCGTGATGCGCGACGGCAAGGTCGTGGCCGCCGACGTGGCGAACGCGTTCAACCGCGACAAGCTCGTCGCCACGATGGGCGGCTCTGAAGCTGGCAAGCATGCCGCCGACGACGAAGAGACGCGCGCTCCACGCGGCTCCGCTCCGGTGTGCGTACGCGCCCGCCCCGCCGGCCAGACGGACGGCGCCGAGCTCGTCGCGCATGAAGGCGAGATCATCGGCCTCGCCGGACTTTCCGGCCACGGCCAGACCGACCTTCTGCTCGCCGTCTTCGAAGCGGTGGGAAAGCAGACACGCGACGTGGAAGTGACCGCGCCCGTCGCGCTCGTCGCCGGCGACCGCCAGACCGACGGCATCTTCCCTCTGTGGTCGATCGCGCAAAACATCGGCATCCGCTCGATCAGACAATTGAGGCACGGACTCCTGATCGCGCCTGAGCAAGAGAGCAGGCTTGCGGAGACCTGGCGCGAGCGCATCGGCATCCGCACGCCGGAGGTCAACAACAACATCCTGTCGCTCTCCGGCGGCAACCAACAGAAGGTGCTGTTTGCGCGTGCCCTTGCCTCCGACGCCAAGATCATCCTCATGGACGACCCGATGCGCGGCGTCGACATCGGCACCAAGCTCGAGGTCTACGAGCTGATCCGCGCCGAGGCGAAGGCCGGGCGGACCTTCCTCTGGTACACGACCGAAATCGAAGAGCTGGAGAACTGCGACCACGTCTACGTCTTCCAGAACGGTCGCATCGTCGGCGATCTCGGCCGCGGCGAACTGACCGAGGAGCGGGTGATCCAGTCCTCGTTCCAGGACGTAGCCTGATGGCCTCGACGGAAGCCGGCGTGCGGCTGCCCCTCATGGCTTCGATCGCGCCGCGCCGCGCGCTCCGCGCGCTCCTGCCGGCTCTCTCCATGGCGCTGATCCTGATCGCGATCGCCTATCTCAATCCGCGCGCGATCAGCTATTTCGGCTTCAACCTGATGCTCAATCTGGCGATTCCGATCGCGCTTGCGACGATCGCCCAGATGTTCATCCTGTGCGTGAACGACCTCGATCTTTCGATCGGCACCTTCGTCAGCTTCGTCGGCTGCGTCACCGCGACATGGCTGCACGATGCGCCGCTCTTCGGCGCAATGGTTCTCCTCGGCTGCATCGGTCTTTACGCCGCGCTTGGCGCGCTCATCTATCTCCGCAACCTGCCGTCGATCGTCGTCACCTTGGGTATGAGCTTCGTGTGGCAGGGCCTTGCCATCCTTCTCCTGCCGCGCCCTGGCGGGAAGCCGCCCGATTGGCTTCTGGCGCTGATGGGCTTCAAGCCGCCGCACGTCCCCTTCCCCATCATCGCGGCGATCGTGATCGCCCTCGTCGTACATGTCGGGCTGATGCGCTCCTCCTACGGCGCGATCCTGCGCGGGGCCGGCGGCAACGCAATCGCGATCCGTCGCGCCGGCTGGTCGCTTCTGAAGGCCAAGGTGACGATGTTTGCGCTCGCCGGCCTCTTCGGCGTGCTCTCCGGGATGGCGCTGATCGGCATCACCACGTCGGCCGACGCCAATATCGGCAGCGGCTACACGCTGCTTTCTATCGCCGGCGTGATCCTCGGCGGCGGCGAGTTCGTCGGCGGGCGCGTCTCGCCGATCGGCGCGGTCATCGGAGCGCTCACGCTTGCGCTCGCCGCTTCGCCGCTTCTGACCTTCATGCACATCTCGCCCGACTGGCAGGTGGGCGCGAACGGCGCCATCCTGATCATCGTGCTCGCCGCGCGCGCCGCCCTCGGACGGAGGGAAGGCTCGTGATCGGCCGGCTCTCCTGGCTCGCGCGACCCTGGGTCTGGTCGTTCGCGGGTGCGGCCCTCGTCTACGTCGCCACCGTGTCCTTCACCGGCGGCTTTGGCGCCAGGGGCATGATCCAGGCCGCATTGGCGCTTTCGGTCTTCATGGTGATCGTCGGCATCGGGCAGATGTTCGTCATCACGCTGGGACCGGGGAACGTCGACCTCTCACTGCCGGCGAACATCGGTCTTGCCAGCGCCGTCGCGATGAAGACGATGCATGGCTCCGATTCCATGATCATCGTCGGCCTCGCCGCAGCGCTTGCAAGCGGTGCCGCCATCGGGCTCGCCAACTACCTGCTGATCTGGGCGCTTCGCATCCCGCCGATCATCGCGACGCTATCGGCAAGCTTCGTCGTCCATTCCATCGACATCAGCTACGGCCGCGGATTGCAGATCAAGCCGCCGCCCGGCTTCGCCGCCTTCACGACCTACCAGGTGCTCGGCATTCCGATCCTCGCCATCCTGACCGTCTTCTTCGCGGCGGCGATGGCGGTGGTGCTGCATCGCACCGTCTATGGCCGCTCCGTGCTTGCGATCGGCCAGAACATGCGCGCCGCGAAGCTCGCCAATATCGCGGTCGGCCGGATACGCGCGATCACCTACGTGCTCTCCGGCTGTCTCGGCGGACTGAGCGGGGCGCTTCTCGCCGGCTATTTCCGCGGCGCCTCCATCGACATCGGCAACGAGTACCTGCTCGCCTCGATCGCCGTCGTGGTGATCGGCGGCACCTCTGTCGCGGGCGGCAAAGCGAACGTTCCCGGCATCTGGGGCGCGGCGCTTTTCCTCGTCCTGCTCTTGACGATGCTCAACACATTTGGTGCGAGTGCCGGTATCCGGCTGCTGGCGACAGGGCTTATCATCATCGCCGTCATCACCGCCGCCGGCGGACAGAAGACGCCACGCTAGGCTTTAATAAAGGGGGGAAAGATGACTCTCGTCGGACCGGACGCAGAACATTACGACAAGCGCTTCACCTGGCTCATCAACGGCACCTGCGAAAAGGAGCTCCTGTTCGACGGCTGCCGCTGGTCGGAAGGCCCCTGCTGGTTCCAGGACGGGAACTATCTGATCTGGAGCGACATCCCGAACAACCGGATGCTGCGCTGGACGCCGGACGGCATCACCGGAAGCGTCAGCGTATTCCGCCGCGACTCCAACTATTCGAACGGCAATACGCGCGACCGCGAGGGCCGGCTCGTGAGCTGCGAGCACGGCGCCCGCCGCGTCACCCGCACCGAGGTCGACGGCTCCATCACCGTCATCGCCGACAACTACAAGGGCAAGCGGTTGAACTCGCCCAACGACGCAGTCGTCAAGTCGGACGGCACCATCTGGTTCACCGACCCGCCCTACGGCATCATGAGCGACTACGAGGGCCACAAGGGCGAGATGGAGTACGGCGCTTCCTACGTCTTCTGCTTCGATCCGAAGCGCGACAAGCTCACAGTCGTCGCCGACGACTTCCATCGGCCGAACGGCCTTGCCTTCTCTCCCGACGAGTCGGAACTCTACATCGCCAACTCCTCCGCCGCCCACGAGCCGGAAATGCCGCGGCACATCCGCGCCTTCAAGGTCGGCAAGAACAACACCCTCTCCGGCGGCAAGGCACGCTTCGTCCTGAAGCAGGGGTTCCCGGACGGCTTCCGCGTCGACGATGAAGGCAACGTGTGGACAAGCGCGGGCCCCGGCATCGACTGCTTTGAGAAGGGCGGCACCCTCCTCGGCCGCATCAACTTTCCGCAGAACGTGTCGAACCTCGTCTTCGGGGGGCCGAAGCGGAACCGCCTCTTCATCACCTGCACGCACGAGGTCTATTCACTCTATGTGACCATCACCGGCGTGCAGAGGCCGTAGCGGAGGAAAGCCGACGTGGATCCCGGCCCGATCCTGGAGAAGGTCCCGCTCTTTGCGGAGGCGCTCGACGCGGAGCAGGTTCGCTTCCTGGCGTCGCAGAGCCGGCAGGCCTTCTTCCGCGCCGGGACGCGGCTCATGACGCAGGGCGATTTCGGCGGCGCGATGTTCGTCATCGCGTCCGGCGAGGTCGCCGTCACCTTCGTCGATGCCGACGCGCGGGAGACGACGGTCGCCAAGCTCGGGCCGAACGACGTGGTCGGCGAAATGTCCCTCTTCACCGGCGACCGGCGGACGGCGACGGTGAGCGCCCTCACCAACGTCGACGCCATCGAGATCACGAAGTGGTCGCTGGAGCGCGTCTTCGCCCGCGCGCCGGAACTGATCGACACGTTTGCCGGTGTCCTCGCCAAGCGCCAGGCGGAACTCAACGCCGTTTCCGGCAATGCGACGCCGAACGAGACGTTCGCGCGCCAGGCACGGAAGGTTTTCACGGGGCTGTTCGGCCGCGCCGGCTAGGAACAGAAAGCGCAGTCAATTCTTCCAATAGCGCCAAGCGGCTGGTCGTAGGCCTTCGCTCGCTTTCGAAGCCGACACGTGGGTGACATCGGCTGCAGCCCACCTTCAAGCGCAACCAGTAGAAACCCCACTATGCGTTTGATGCTGAAGGCCGAAGCACAAATCGCGCGCACCAAACCTTTAATAATCGCATGGCAATGGTTAACAAATCGTTTCTCGTGAAACACTGATTCGACGTTAGTCAAGCCGTCCAGAGGGTTGTACCCATGTTTCGCGGTCGCGTCTGAGTGCCGAGCCGCGTGGAACCTCAGACGCTCCTTCGGCGGCCCGCTTGGCCATCGTCGCCATCTAGACTTCACGCCGACGCGAAAGAGCGCACTCTGATTTTCGCCGCGAGCCGCCGCGCGTAGCACGGCTTCCCTTGCCCGACCCTTCACCAGGGCATAGCTTCCCGGCTCAACCGAAGGCAGCCCCCACCGTCGGCCATGATTGTCGCGAAATCCGTCCTCGACCTCATCGGAAACACACCGCTCGTTCGCTTGCGCCGCGCTTCGGAGGCGACCGGTTGCGAGATTCTCGGCAAGGCCGAATTCCTCAACCCCGGCCAGTCGGTGAAGGATCGCGCAGCACTTTGGATCGTGCGCGCGGCGGAGCGCGACGGCTCGCTGAAGCCCGGCGGCACGATCGTGGAGGGCACGGCCGGCAATACCGGGATCGGGCTGTCGCTGGTCGCCAAGGCGCTCGGCTACCGCTCCGTCATCGTCATCCCCGAGACGCAGTCGGATGAGAAGAAGCAGGCGCTCCGGATGGCCGGCGCGACGCTCATTGAGGTGCCCGCGGTCCCCTACAGGAACCCGAACAATTATGTGAAGCTTTCCGGACGCTTGGCGGCGGAGCTTGCGAAGTCGGAGAAGGGCGGCGCGATCTGGGCGAACCAGTTCGACAACGTCGCCAACCGCCAGGCGCACGTCGAATCGACGGGCCCGGAGATCTGGGAAGCGACCGGCGGCAAGGTCGACGGATTCGTCTCGGCGGTCGGAACCGGCGGCACGCTCGCCGGCGTCGGCATCTTCCTCAAGGGCAAGAACGCCGGTATCAAGATCGGGCTGGCGGACGTGCCCGGCGCCGCGCTCTACAATTACTATGCGAACGGCGAACTGAAGGCGGAGGGCAGTTCCATCACCGAAGGTATCGGCCAGGGCCGCATCACCGCCAACCTTGAGGACGCGCCGGTCGACATGGCCTGGCGCATCCCCGATGCGGAATCCGTCACACAGGTCTTCGATCTCGTCGAGGAAGGCTTGGTCATGGGCGGCTCGACCGGCGTTAACGTCGCCGGCGCCGTCCGCATGGCGCGCGAACTCGGACCCGGCCACACGATTGTCACGGTGCTTTGCGACTACGGCAGCCGCTACGCTTCAAAGCTCTTCGATCCCGATTTCCTCCGCTCCAAAGACCTGCCCGTCCCGGCCTGGCTCAGTGAGCGTTCGGAGATCGCGGTCCCGTACGAGAAAAACGACTGATGCCCTCCGACACGATCCCGCTTTTCCGCGAGGATGCCTATCGCCGCGATTGCGAGGCGAAGATCATCGGCCATTCCGAACAGGGCGGGCTGATCCTCGACCGCACCGTCTTCTATGCCGCGAGCGGCGGCCAACCCGGCGACACTGGACGGCTGGTTGTCGCCGGTGGCGCGATCGTGCCGATCGCGGCGACCGTCTACGGCGAAGACAAGCTGGAGATCGTGCATGTTCCGGCCTCCGGCCAGCCGCCGCGCATCGGGATGCCGGTCCTCGCCGAGATCGCCTGGGAGCGACGCCACCGGCACATGCGCATGCACACCGCGCTCCACCTTCTCTGCTCGCTGGTGCCCTTCCCCGTCACCGGCGGCTCGATCGGCGCGGAAGAAAGCCGGCTCGATTTCGACATCGACGATGCCGGCGCGGTCGACAAGGAAGGTCTGACGGAGAAGCTGATGGCGCTCGTGGCCGGCAACCATCCCGTGACCACGCGCTGGATTTCCGATGAGGAGCTTGCCGACAATCCCAACCTGGTCCGCACCATGAGCGTGAAGCCGCCGATGGGAACCGGCCGCGTGCGTCTCGTTGCGATCGGCGTCGACGGCACGGTCGACCTCCAGCCCTGCGGCGGCACGCATGTGCGCGCCACAGGCGAGATCGGCCGTATCGCCGTGAGCAAGATCGAGAAGAAGGGGCGCCAGAACCGGCGCATCCGCATTGCCTTCATGGAAGGCGCATGAGCGACCTGCTTGCCACGCCTGAATGGCTGAGCGCGCGACTCGGCCAGCCGAACATAAAGGTCGTCGACGGCTCCTGGTATCTGCCGGCGCAGAACCGCGACGCAAAGGCGGAATTTCTAGCCGGCCATATTCCGGGCGCCGTCTTCTTCGACATCGACGCCATCGCCGACCGCTCGACCGGCCTCCCCCATATGCTCCCCGACGAAGCAGCCTTCGCCGCGGCGGCCGGCGCGCTCGGCCTCTCCGAGCGCGATACGATCGTCGTTTATGACGGCATGGGCCTCTTCTCCGCGCCGCGCGTCTGGTGGACTTTCCGGACCTTCGGCGCCAAGGATGTCAGGCTCTTGGACGGCGGTCTTCCGGCTTGGGACGAAGCCGGTCTGGCGAAGGAATCGGGCGAGGCGAATCCTGAACCGGTGCATTTCTCCGCCGTGTTCTCGGCCGACGCGGTCCGCGACTTCGACCAGGTGAAGCAGGCGCTGGAGCATGGCGAGACGGTGCTCGACGCCCGTTCCGCACCGCGCTTCCGCGGCGAGGAGCCGGAGCCCCGGCCCGAGCTTCGCGCCGGTCACATGCCGGGGGCGAAGAACCTCCATTACGCAGCCCTTGCCGACCATGGCCGCCTCGTCGCGCCGGAGAAAATTCGCAAGCTTTTACAGACGGCTCAGGTCGATCTCTCATCACCGGTGACAACCACTTGCGGGTCCGGGATCACCGCCGCGGTGCTGCTCCTCGCCCTCGCGACGATCGGCAAAAACGACGTCACGCTCTATGACGGATCGTGGACCGACTGGGCCGCACGCAAGGACGCCCCGGTCGCGACAGGGCCGGCGTGAAGGTGCCGACGTGAAGACCGGCGCCCAGGGTCGGATGCTGGAGACGACAGTCACCTACCTCGCGATGACCGCGCGGCCGGCGCATCTGCCGCCGATGCCGGTCGGGATGCGGCTTGCCTTGATGAAGGCGGAGGACATCCCGCTCCACTTCTACCGCTACCTCTATGACGCCGTCGGCGGGCAATGGCTCTGGATCGAGCGCCACGGCCTCTCCGACGCAGCGCTTTCCAATAAGATTCATGGCGTTGGCATCGAGATATTCGTGCTCTACGCGAACGGTTCGCCCGCCGGCTATTTCGAGCTGGACCGGCGCGACCCGCAAAGTGTGCGGATCGTCTATTTCGGGCTGATGCCGGAATGGACCGGGAAGCGCCTCGGGCCCTGGTTTCTGGGCACGGCGATCGCCGAAGGATTCTCACGCAACGCGGAAGAATTGCGCGTAAATACCTGCACCTGGGATCATCCCGCCGCTCTGCCTCTCTATCAGAGGCTCGGCTTCGAGCCGGTGCGCCAGGAGAGCCGCCGTATGAAAATTCCGCCGGGACTTCCGATCCCCGGCCATATTACTGCCCGCATGTCCCCGTGAGGTCGGAACATTGGCGGGTGTGCGACGTTCCCGCTTCGACCGAGGGGGCTTGGTCAACGGGGAAATATTCAATGCGATTCCGAACTTTGTTGATGGCCGGGGCGGTTATACCGCTTTCCTGGACATATCCGGCAAGTGCCGCCGGGCCCTCCTCACACCCAGTGATGCTGGCGCAGACCGAAGAGCAGCCGTGTCCTGAGGGCCAGGAATGCCCACCGGCGCAGGAGCAGCAGGCCGCGCCTGAGGAAGGCAAGAAGAAGCTCAAGGATCGGGTGCTCGAAAAGCTCGAGCGCCGGAAGCAAGAGCTGCAGGGCAAGCAGGCGCCGCAGGAGCAGGAACAGCCTCAGCAGGAGCAGCAACCGGCCGCCGCTGAGCCGCAGCCTCAGCAGGAGGAGCAGCAACCGGCCGCCGCCGAGCCGCAGCCGCAGCCAGAGCCCGAGCAGCAGCAGGCCGCGCCGGAGCGGAAGAAGAAAGAGAAGCCTCAACAGCAGGCCGCGCCTGAGCCGCAGCCCGCGCCAGAACAACTGGCGGCGCCAGAGGAGCCGCAGCCCGCACCCGCGGAAGGGGCGAAGAAGTCTCTGAAGGAGCGAGCGCTCGAAAAGCTCCAGCGCCGGAAACAGCAGCTACAGGGCAAGCAGGCGCCGGAGGAGCAGCCCGCGCAGGAGCAGCAGGCCGCTCCTGAGAAACGGAAGCCAAAGCCGGAGCAGCAGGCGGCGCCTGAACAGCAGCCCGCTCCCGAGCAGGAGGCCCAACAGCCGCCGAAGCAGCGAGATCGGAAAAAGGAGGCCAACAACCCTCCGACGGAAGAGCCGGCTCCGCAGGAGTCGACCGTCGAGCAGCAGCTCGAGGCGCAGGGCGATAAGGAGCAGGCCAAGAAGGTGCGCACGCTGCGCGAAGAGCTCTTGGATCAGCTCCAGCAGGCGACCGGCGCTCCACCGCAGGAAGAGGACACCTCCAAACACGACCGCAAGCGGAGCGAGCGGGATCGAAACGGGAATCAAAGCGGAGATCGAAACGCGAATCAAAATCGCGATCAGAACGGCCAGCGCGCCGATCGCCGCGATCGCTACTACGATCGTGGTGATCAGCGGGACGACGTCGTGGAGGAACGCGGCGGCCGCATCGTCATCGATCTCGGCGGCGGCAATATCTATGTCGAGCCGACAGTGCCGGACGATGCCGACCGACTGCTCTACGGCGCCGACGATGTGGAGGTGCAGAACCTTCGCTACGGCCGGACGCGCACGATCGTGCATCGCCCGGACGGCGTCGACATCGTCACCGTCCGCGACCGCTACGGCGACATCATCAAGCGCAGCCGCGTTCTGCCGAACGGCCGAGAGATCGTGCTGATCGACAACCGCTATGCGGATGAGAACGTGGACCATCGGCGACCGCCGGCTTACCTCAACGACGTGCCGCCGCCGCGGGTGCGCATCCCGCGCGACCGCTATGTTGTCGATCTCGGCCGCGCTTCGGATGAGGACATCCGTTACGCGCTGCAAGCGCCGCTCGTGCAGGCACCGCCGCGGGCCTACACACTCGACGAGGTGCTTCGCAACGAGCAGGTTCGCGCCTACTCGCCGCGCATCGACCTCGACACCATCACCTTCGAATTCGGCAGCGCCACCATCAGCGACAGCCAGATGGGCTCGCTCTACGAACTCGGCCAGGCGATGGAGCAGGTGATCGCGGAGAACCCCGACGAGGTCTATCTGATCGAGGGACACACTGACGCGGTCGGCTCCGACTACGACAACCTGATCCTCTCCGATCAGCGCGCCGAGGCGGTGGCGACAGCCTTGTCACAGAACTTCAATATTCCGCCGGAGAACCTCGTGACCGAGGGCTACGGCGAGCAATATCTGAAGATCGATACGGAAGGGCCGGAGCGGCGCAACCGCCGCGCTACCGTGCGCCGCCTGACCGACCTTCTGCAGGCGGAAGCGCAGTAGCAAACTCCCGCTTCACCTACGAACCGCGCCCGGACCTCGGTCCGGGCGCTTTTCTTTTCCGCTCTCCGCGCCTTGCGTCGGCACGCCTCACTCGCCTAGAGCATGATCACGAAAAGTGGATGCCGGTTTTCGGCAAAGATCATGCCCGGACAAAGAGATAGAGCCCCCATTCCGATCCGATCGGAATGGAAGGGACCGTAGAGCCTCGCGCGATGCTGCAAATCAACGACCTCACGCTGCGCGTTGCCGGCCGCCCTTTGATCGAGGGTGCGAGCCTGACGCTGCCCGCGGGCGCGAAGGCCGGGTTTGTCGGCCGCAACGGCGCCGGCAAGACGACGCTCTTCCGCGCCATTGCCGGCGACATCGCGCCGGACGCCGGCGCCATCTCCTTTCCGAAGGGCACGCGCATCGGCCGCGTCGAGCAGGAGGCGCCGAGCGGCCCGCGCACGCTGATCGAGACCGTGCTTTCCGCCGACCGCGAGCGCACCAGGCTTCTCGCAGAGGCGGAGAAGGCGAGCGACCCGCACCGCATCGCGGAGATCCATGTGCGGCTGACCGACATCGGCGCGCACGCCGCGGAGGCGCGCGCCGCGCGCATCCTCGCCGGGCTCGGCTTCGACGCGGCGGCACAGGCGCGGCCGTGCTCCGATTTTTCCGGTGGCTGGCGCATGCGTGTCGCGCTCGCCGCTTTGCTCTTCGACGAGCCGGACCTCCTGCTCCTCGACGAGCCGACCAACTATCTCGACCTTGAAGGCACGATCTGGCTTGAGCGCTACCTCGCGCGCTATCCCCACACCGTCGTCGTCATCAGCCACGACCGCGATCTCCTGAACACTGCCGTCGGCTCCATCATCCATCTCTTCGACCGCAAGCTCACCTTTTGGCGCGGCGGCTACGATTCCTTCGAGCGGCAATATCGCGAGCGGCAGGCGGTGCAGGAGAAGCAGCGGCAGAAGCAGACGGCCGAGCGCAAGCACATGCAGGCCTATGTCGACCGCTTTCGCTACAAGGCCAACAAGGCGCGCCAGGCGCAATCGCGGCTGAAGGCGATCGCCAGGCTGCAGCCGATTGCCGAGGTGACGCAGGAGCACGTCGTCCCCTTCCGCTTCCCCGATCCGGAAAGGCCGCTCTCACCGCCCATCATCCGCATGGAAGGCGTGGCGGTGGGCTACGAGCCGGGCCGGCCCGTCCTTTCCAACCTCGATCTTCGCATCGACGACGACGACCGCATTGCGCTCCTCGGCCAGAACGGCAACGGCAAGTCCACCTTCGCCAAGCTCCTCGCCGGGAGCCTCAGGCCGGAAGCAGGCGACATCGTGCGCGCCTCCAAGCTCACCACAGGCTTTTTCGCGCAACACCAGATCGAAGCGCTGAACCCATCGCTGTCCGCCTACGACCATGTGCGCGCGCTGATGCCCGACGCGCCGGAGGCGAAGGTGCGCGCACGCACCGCGCAGATGGGGTTGACGACCGAGAAGATGGCGACCGTCGCGGAGAAGCTCTCCGGCGGCGAGAAGGCGCGGTTGATGATGGGCCTTGCCGCGTTCGCCGCCCCGCATCTCCTGATCCTCGACGAGCCGACCAACCATCTCGACATCGACAGCCGCGAGGCGCTGGTGCGCGCGCTGAACGACTATTCCGGCGCGGTGATCCTGGTCACCCACGACCGCCACCTGATCGAAGCCTGCGCCGATCGGCTGTGGCTGGTCGCGGACGGCACGGTCGCGCCCTTCGACGGCGACGTGGAGGACTATCGCCGCATGGTGCTTGGAATCGCCTCCTCCCCGCGGCAGGAGGAAGATACCGAGCCGGCGACACAGCAGCCCGCCGTCTCGCAGAAGGATGTCCGGCGCGAGGCTGCCCAGCGGCGGGAGGCGCTCGCGCCGCTCAGGAAAAAGATCAAGGATTGCGAGCGGTTGATCGAGAAGCTTCGCAAAGAGATCGAGACACTCGACGTCCAGCTCGCCGATCCGGACCTCTACGCCGGAGACGCGGAAGCGGCCGCGCGCCTTGCCAAAGCGCGCGCGGAGCGCGTGCACGATGCGGCACGCGCGGAATCGGACTGGCTGGACCTTTCAGCCGAGCTTGAGGCGCAGGAAGCCGACGAGGCGCTCGCCGGCTGAAGACCAGAGCATGATCCCGAAAAGTGAGCAGCGGTTTTCGGAAAAGATCATGCTGCAACAAAGAGATAGAGCCCGGTCTGATTCAATCAGAACCGATAAAGCTCTAGGGCATCATGAGGCTGTAGACGAAGTCGTACTCCGTGCCTTCGTCATTGCGCGAATGAAGCGCCATCTCGCCTTTCGCGCCCATATAGTTCCCGGTGCCGCCGGTCACGGCCAGAACAGAATCGCCGTCGTCCAGGAAAGGACCTTCGACGGTGATCTGGCCACCCTCCAGGCTGATCGTCCAGAAGCACTCCCATGCGACGCCGACCTGGGTGCGGATACACCACCCGTTGTCGGTCCCGACCTGGTTCTCGTTGGCTTCATCGAAAACCGCATTGGCGAAGGTCAGGAGGTCGCCGGCATTGTCCTCGTCCTCCCCGGTCTGGGTGACGGTGTCGTTCTCGGCGTGCTCCACGAGCTTCAGCGACTGCATCTCCGCGGCGCCGGCCGAACCGAAGGCATAGAAGGCAGCCACCGCCGCTCCAAAGACGGCAAAACGCAAATTCATCGGCATCGAAGGATCCTCCCGTCCGAAGCGCGCATAAGCGTCGGACGCGGCGAAATCTACTCCCCGAAGTGTTGGATTTGGGAAGTGTTAAACTTGAAATGCGGTTAAGGCGCTCAGCCCTGCTTGGCCCAGCGCCCCTGCTCGTCCTGCCGCCAATAGGTGGCGTCGAGCCCGGCAGCGCGGGCCGCTTTCCAGGCCACGCGCGAACGCTCCACCGCTTCGCCGTCGCCCGCGTCGAACATGAAGACGGTACGGTCGTAGCCCGCGAGATCGGCAGTTTCCGCCCCGTCCACGAGAAAGCGGACGGTCGCCTGGTTCGGATTGTCGTCGCCGATGGTGAGAAAGATCGGCTGCGCCTCGGCATGCCCGTCCGAGGCCGCTCCGTGCGGCAGGAAGGCAGTGTCGTCGTAGCTCCATAGATGCGCGTTCAGCGCTTCCAAGCGCTCCTCCGAGCCGACCTTCACGACGACCCGCCAGCCGCGCTCGAAGCTCCGTTGCAGAAGGCCGGGAAGCGCGGCCTCCAGCGGCTGCCGCTCAAGGTGGTAGAAGAGGATTTCAGCCATCGGGCGACCGTCGTTCCAACCTGCGAAATCTATTCCGGGCCGAAATCGCGGTTGGGCGCCGTGATCTCGAACACGCTGCCACCCGGCGGCGGCATATAGATCTCCAGGCAGTTGCCCGGCCCGTCGGTGATCATCCACGGGTGTCCGACATTGGTCTCCTGCGTATAGGCGTTGCCCGGGTCGAGGTCCTTGTAGGGCTGCGGCGTGCCATCCCCGTCGATCCACATGACGGAGCGGAAACCGTCGGTCCTGTTGATGAAGGTGACGGAGGCCGGCTGACCGGTATCGACGGTGCGCAGCGCGCCGAGGGCGTTGCAGCTCACCATCGCGGCGGCGGCGGGCGGCGGCGGGGGTGCGTCCGCCATCGGCGGTGCCGGAGGCTCGCCGGGCGAAGCGATGTCGTTCGGCCCCGGCATGTCGCGGCAGTCGCGCAGGAAGTCCTGCGCCGGCCCGCTGCTGCCCTTCAAGGAGAGCCGCTGCGCCGGCTGGCCTGTGAGATTGTAGTGAAGCTCCGACAGGCTCCGGATCGCGCCCCACAGCGGATCGTCGAGCTCCACGGGAAGGCTGACCCCCGAGAGACCCTCCTCGCGGTCCTGCCCCACCGCGTCGCCGAGGATGACCCTGTCGAAGCCTCGCCCGATGAACTGGACCTCGATGGCCTGTCCTTCCGGCACAGACCTGACGTCGGCCCCGAGCTCAATCGTGGCGTAAGTGCCGCCGGCGCCGATCCGGCACGTCGCCACGACCTGCACCGCGTCGGTTTCCGGTATCCCGTAGAAAAGCACGAAGCGGCTCTGGAAGGGGTCCGCGTCGACGTAACGCTGGTATTGCCAGACGAACCCCTCCTGGGCGGCAGCCTGTCCGGCGGCCGACAAGCAAACGGCCGCGGCCAGTGTCGCTGCGACGAGGCGCATCTGTTTCTCCCCTCGTTCGGGCGGCGCAGCGAGCGCGAACGCTCCGCGCTATCTCTTGCGCTCGTACTTGGCGCGCACCAGCTGGTCGAGGAGCCGCACCCCCCAGCCCGACGCCCAGGACTGGTTGGTCTCCGTCGCCGGCGAGCCCATCGCCGTGCCGGCAACGTCGAGATGCGCCCACGGCGTGTCGTCTTCCACGAAGCGCTTCACGAATTGCGCGCCGGTGATCGCGCCGGCGTGACGTCCGCCGATGTTCTTCATGTCGGCGTTCTTGGAATCGATCAGCTTGTCGTATTCGGCGGCGAGCGGCATCCGCCACACTTTCTCGCCGGTCGACAGGCCCGCGTCGAGGAGCCCCGTCGCCAGATCGTCGCTGTTGGAGAAAAGCCCCGCGTGCTGATTGCCGAGCGCAACGAGGATCGCGCCGGTCAAGGTGGCGAGATCGACCATGGCCGCTGGCCGATCGTGCTTTTGCACATAGGTCAGGAGGTCGGCGAGAACGAGCCGCCCCTCCGCGTCGGTGTTCAGAACCTCAATCGTCTGGCCGGACATGGAGGTGACGATGTCGCCGGGGCGCTGCGCCTTGCCGTCGGGCATGTTTTCCACAAGCCCGACAATGCCGACCACATTGGCCTTCGCCTTACGCAGCGCCAGCGTGCGCATCACCCCCGCCACGGCCCCGGCGCCACCCATGTCGCCCTTCATATCCTCCATGCCGGCCGCCGGCTTGATGGAGATGCCGCCGGTGTCGAAGACGACGCCCTTGCCGACGAAGGCGACCGGCTTGTCCTTGTCGCGGCCGCCCCGCCAATGCATTACGACGACGCGCGGCGGACGTTCCGAGCCCTGCGATACGCCGAGGAGCGCCCCCATCTTGGCGCGGCGGAGCTCCGGCTCACCGAGAACCTTGACGTCGACGCCGAGCTTGGAAAGCGTCTTCAGCCGGTCGGCGAACTCCACCGGGCCGAGCGCGTTCGCCGGCTCGTTGACCAGATCGCGCGCGAAAGAAACGCCGTCGGCAACCGCCGAGCTGTCGACCCAGGCGCGCTCCGCGGCGGCAGGATTGGCAACAGCGATCAAAAAGCGCCGCGGCTTCTTCGTGTCGTCGTCGTTCTTCTTCTTTGTCTTGTATTTGTCGAAGCTGTAGCTGCGGAGCACGATTCCAAGCGCCACGCCGGCGGCCTCCGACGCGGTGACCGCCGTGCCGTCCGGGCGCTCCAGGAGGACCGTCACATCCCCTGCCCCGCCAACAGCGGCAGAAATCGTTCCGCCGAGCTTCAGCCAGTCTTGCGGCGTGAGCTTCTCCGGATCGCCGAGGCCGAGGAAGACAATCCGATCGAGCTCGGAGCCCGCCGGCGCCAGGAGCTGCAGCGATTTCAGCGCCGCGCCCTTGTATTTCGCCGCCGCAGCGGCGCGCGAGAACCGCCCCCCCGCCGCCGCGTCAAGCGCGGCCGAACGCCGCCCAAGCGCCAGTTTCTGGTCGGTCAGGAGGACAGCGGAGCCGGAATCCGGCCCCGCGAGCTTCACGAATTCGATCTCGGGGCGGTCGGCCATCGTCTTGCCTCACGGATGGTAACAGGCTTCTTAGTCGGAGATGGGGATAGAGGGGTCGGGGGGGCCGGCGCAAGTGCCGCGTCCACCGGCCGATTGCGAGTGGGTGATGCGTAGCATTCCCGGCCATATTCACTGGCGCGGCGGGGCGCCTGTCTGGCTTGGGCGAGGCCGGGCCTGATGCCGCTTTTCGAGCGCTACGTGCTGAAACGCGCCAGCTACATCTTCGCTCTGGCGTTGGCCGCGCTCGTGGGAACGCTCTGGGTCACCCAAGTCCTGCATCAGCTCGACGTCGTCACCAGCAAGGGCCAGGCGATCTGGACCCTCGTCCTGATGACCATTCTTGCGCTGCCCGCGCTTCTGCAGGTCGTCGCGCCGATCGCGTTCCTCATCGCGGCGATCCTGACGCTGAACGGCCTTACCAATGACAGCGAACTGCCGGTCATCGCCGCGGCCGGCGCCTCGCGCAGCACCATCAACCGCCCCATCCTCGTGCTTGGGCTGTTCGTGATGCTGGCGGTGGCGTTCTCCTATCACGTTGTGGCCCCTGCAAGCCTCGCCGCCCTGCGCGAGCTCGTGACGCGGGTCCGGGCCGACCTGATCGCCACTCTCGTTCAGGACGGCGGCTTCCGCACCGTCGATAACGGCTTGACCGTGCATATCCGCGAGAAGGAACCGGACGGCAGCTTCCGGGACATTTTCGTGAGCGATACTCGCAGTAACGACGAGACGATCCATTACAGCGCGGCACGCGGCATCCTCTTGGAGAACGGAGGCGGGTCTTTCCTGGTTCTGCGGGACGGCGACCTGATCCGGGCGAGCCGAACAAGCGGCGAGACCAACATCGTCGACTTTGAGACCTATGCCCTCGATCTGAGCCAGCTCGGATCGCCGAACGCGACCGCCGTCTACAAAGCACGCGAGCGCTCTACGCTCTATCTGCTCGAGCCCGACCCGGGCGACTCCACCGTCAAGCCCACAAACGGACGTGTCGTGTTCGAGCTCCACGAGCGCATCACTGCACCGCTCTACACACTCGTCTTCGCGCTCGCCGCGCTGGCGTTCCTCGGGCGGCCGCGCACAAACCGCCAGGACCGCAGTTTTGCGATCCTCGCCTGCGTGCTGTTCTGCACCGTTCTCCGGGCGGCCGGCTTTTTCGCCGCGGCGATCGGCAACAATGAGCTGGTCGCCTTACCGTTCCTCTACGCGATACCGATCATCGGAATCGTGCTTGGCGTCGCGGCCATGATCTTCGACGCACCGCTCGCCACGCCGCGCTTCGTCGAACGTGCCTGGGACGGCGCGGTGCAGGTCGTCACCCGCGCAGTACGGCCGCGTCTTGCAGCGGCCGGCGCCAACTTCGACGACACGCCATGATACCGGGCGTCCTCAATCGCTACATTGCGCGCCGCTTTACGCGCACGCTCCTGATGATGCTCGGCATCGGATGTCTCATCATCTTCATCGCCGACTACGTCGAAGTGCTTCGCCGCTTCGGTGACGAACCGGGCTTCAAGTCTCTGCTCGGCGTGGAGCTGGCGGTGATGCACGTTCCCGTCCTGCTCGATACGGTGCTTCCCTTCGCCTTCCTCTTCGCAGCGCTCCTCAGCCTGCTGGACCTTTCGCGCAAGCTGGAGCTCGTTGTGGCGCGTGCAAGCGGAATATCCGTCTGGGGATTCCTGAAAGCTCCATTCATCGTCGCCATCGTCTTCGGCGCCTTTGCGACCGCCGTGATCAATCCGGTAGCAATCCAGGCGAAGGTCCGCGGCGAAAACATCGAGGCGGAGTTTTCCGGCCACACGGGGTGGAGCAAGGGAAGCTGGTTCCGGCAGGAGGGAAGCAATGGTACTTCCATCGTGCACGCGTTCTCGGCCAGCGCGAACGGCCGCAAGCTTCAGAGCGTGACGGCGTTCGTCTACGACCATTCCGGGAGATTTCGCGAGAAGGTCAACGCGGCAAGCAGCGACTATTCGCCTGGCAAGTGGACGTTAGCCGACGCCACAATCACGTCTGCGCAGAGCCCGCCCTTTCACGTCGACAGCTACGAACTGCCCACCACGCTCACCGCAGCGGAGGTTCGGCGCCGTTTCGCCGCGGCGGACGCGATTTCGGTTTGGCAGCTGCCAGGTTTTATTGAGACGGCGAAACGTACCGGTCTCAACCCAAATCCCTTTCGCGTGGCCTTCCACGCCCTCCTGAACCGCCCGATTTTCTTCCTCGCGATGGTGCTGATCGCCGCCACCGTCGGACTGCGGCTTACGCGCCACGGTGGGACCTGGCGGCTCGTGCTGACTGGCGCCACTATCGGCTTTCTGCTTTATGCTTTCAGGGAGATTTCGAGCGACCTTGGAGACAATGGCATCATCGATCCGGTTTTGGCGGCGTGGCTGCCGCCGGTCGTCGCGCTGACCTTCGGCGCGACCGCCCTGCTATTCCAGGAGGACGGGTGAAGCTCAACGTTGCGTTCCTGCGTCGAAAGTGTGCCCCGCGTTTCGCCAAGGCCGGCCGCGTGGTCGCAAGTTGCGCCGTTTCCGCGGCGCTTCTGACACAGGGATTCCCCGTCGTTGCGCAGACCATGGCCCCGTTTCGGGTGGTAACCGAAGGCTCGGTCCCCAGCTCCACGAACGGACAGCTCCTGCTTGAGGCCGACCAGCTCGTCTACGATTTCGACAAAGAGACCGTCACGGCGCTCGGAAACGTGCAGATCTATTACAACGGCTTCGCACTCGACGCGGAGAAGGTCGTCTACAACCAGAAATCCGGCCGCCTCATTGCGTCGGGCGGAATCCGCATGATCGAGCCCTCGGGCAATTTCATCACCAGCGACACGCTCGACATCACCGACGACTTTCGCGACGGCTTCATCGGCAGCCTGAATGTCATCACCACCGACCGGACCCGCTTCACCGCGCAGACCGGCGAGCGGCGGGACGGCAAACTGACCATTTTCCGCAAGGGCGTCTACACGGCCTGCCAGCCTTGCGTGGATCATCCGGAGCGGCCGCCGCTTTGGCGCATCAGGGCGGCGCGCATCATCCACAACGAAACCGACCACACGATCTACTACGAGCACGCGCGGCTTGAATTTCTCGGCATACCGATCGCCTACGCGCCGATCTTCTTCCATCCCGACCCGACGGTGAAGCGCAAGACGGGCTTCCTCGTGCCTTCGGTCGTCCAGGGGGACGCGCTCGGCTTCGGCGTGACAACTCCTTTCTTCTGGAACCTGGCGCCCAACTACGACGTCACGTTCTCGCCGACCGTTCTCAGCCGTCAGGGGCTGCTCATGCAGGGCCAATGGCGCCACCGGATGCTACGGGGCTCCTACTCGATCCGAGCGGCCGGCATTTTCCAGCGGGACCCTGACGCCTTCAAGGAAAGCGGTCAGCCATTGAGCGGCGATCGCGATTTCCGCGGCAGTATCCGCACCCGGGGCAGCTTCGGGATCGCCGATCATTGGAATCTCGGCTGGGACGTCAGCACGACGACGGACCGTACCTTCAACCGCGACTACTCGATTCCCGACGCGCAGGGTCTGGAGCTTCCCTCCACTCTCTACCTGACCGGCATGAACGAGCAGAACTACTTCAACGCCGCCGGTTACTACTTCCGGGTCCAGCGCGAGGACACAAAGGAAACCGTCAACGGCACCACCTACCTTCATGACGACCAGGCGGAGCAGGCGCTGGTGCATCCGGTCGTCGACAGCAACTACATCGTCGGCATGCCGGTGCTCGGCGGCGAAATGCGCTTCGATTCCAATATTGCGAGCCTTACGCGCGACAAGAGCGACATCCGCCACCCGCCCCTGCCCTTCAGCCCCTATTATGCCGGCGTGGCCGGCTCGTTCACGCGCGCGACGAGCCGTTCGAGCTGGAAGCGGCGCTTCATCATCGCCGGCGGCCACGTGGTGACGCCTTTCACCTACCTGCAGGCGGACGCGGACTGGACTTATTCCACCGACCCGTCGGCCGGGCTCATCGGCGACGGTTTGACGGGGCGCGTCATGCCGGCGGTCGGCGTGCAGTATGAGTATCCGGTTCTCGCCACACTCGGGTCGAGCGTTCATACCTTCGGCCCGAAGGCGCAATTGATCGTCCGACCCAACGAGACGCGCGCCGGCGCGCTTCCGAACGAAGATTCGCAGAGCCTCGAGTTCGACGACACGAGCTTGTTCAAGTGGGACAAATTCGCCGGCTACGACCGCATCGAAGGCGGAACGCGTGCGAATCTCGGCCTCGTCTATCAGGGCCTTTATCCGAACGGCATGTCGGTCGACGCCATCGTCGGGCAGTCCATCCAGCTTGCGGGAGTGAACTCGTTCGCGCTGCAGGATCACGCGGTGACCGGCGTCGGCTCGGGTCTGGAATCCGACAGTTCCGATTATCTCGCGCGCGTGACCCTGAACACGGGGCTCGGGATCGCCGTCACGGCACGCGGCCGCTTCGACGACAAGAACCTGAAACTCAACCGCTCCGAGGTCTCCGCGGTCGGCGCCTACGGGCGCAGCAGCGCCTCGCTGGACTATGTCTATCTGCGCGAGAGCCCGGCTTCCGGCATTTTCAACAATCGGACGGAGCTTTCCGCCGCCGCCGCGATCGGCATCACCGACAATTGGTCGTTTCTGGGCTCCCTCGTCTACGACCTTCGCAACGGCAGCCGGGTGTCCGACAGTCTCGGCGTGGCCTACGCGGACGATTGCTTTTCTCTTTCAGCGACTTACACGGAAGTCACCGACCTTTACTCCGATCTCGTCTCCGACCGGCGCATCTTCTTCCGCGTGAGCCTCAGGACGGTCGGCGGCGGCGATTACGGCCAACGGCTTGGAACCGATACCGACGTGCAATAGAAGGGTCGGAAAGCCGGATTTTCGACAGATTGGACGCTAAACTGTCGCCCCGATTCGCCAAGACCACTTGGACGGCATTCCGATGACACGACAAAGACATATCGCCTGGACGGTATTGGCAGCGGCTCTCCTTTTTTCGGTCGAGTTCGGCGCGACTGCGCCGGCCGTCGCCGCCAGCATCAGCATCCTCGTCAACGACGAGCCGATCACGAGCTATGACATCAAGCAGCGCACACAGATGCTGAAGGTGTTTACGCACGGAAAGGCCGGAGAAAAGCAGGCGATCGACCAGCTCATCGACGAAACGCTCATGATGCAGGAAGCAACGCGCCGGCACTTGGCGGCGAGCGACGCGGAGGTTGAGCAAGAAGTCTCCGCGCGCGCGCGCAACGGCAAGCTCACCGCCGCGCAGTTCGACCAGGCGCTGCGCCAGGCGGGGATCGACCCCAAGGCCTTCCGGGAATATCTGCGCGCCAACATGTCCTGGTCGCAGATCGTTCGCGCGCGCTTCCGCGCCACGGTGGATATCACCAATCAGGATGTCGTCGCCGCGCTCGGCAAGAAATCGGAGCCCGGCGCGACGGAGGCCGCTACCGAGTACATTCTCCAGCCCATCCTGTTCCTTATCCCGAAAGGCGCCTCGAAGGGCGCGGAGAACGCGCGCCTGCAGGAAGCGGAAGCCTTCCGCAAAGCCTATCAGGGTTGCGACAACGCGGTGGCGCAGGCAGGGGGTACGCCTGGAATTGTCATCAAGCCACACATCCGGCGTCCGGAAGATGGCTTGCCTCCGCAGTTCAGGGATCTGATCGCGGTGACCGAGATCGGTTCCGCCACGAAGCCGGAGCGTGTGCCGGAGGGCTATCAGATCGTCGCGGTTTGCTCGAAGAACACCATCGCCGGCGAAACGGAGGCCACCGTCAAAGCCCGGGAGGAGCTCTCCGACGAGCGCGGCCAGTTGCTTGCCCGGCGTTATCTCCGCGACCTGCGCTCCGACGCGGTCATCGAGTATCGGTGAGCCGCCTTCGGCCGGGCGCGCCCCTGGCGCTCACGCTCGGTGAACCGGCGGGGATCGGCCCCGACATCGCCGTTGAAGCGTGGCTTGCCCGCACGACCGCCGACATCCCGCCTTTCATCTTCGTCGGCGATCCGGAAATCCTCGTCCGGCGCGCCGCCGCGCTTGGCCGCGACGTTCGCACTGAAATCGTCGACGCAGAGCATGCGCCCGCAGCATTTCCCGATGCACTGCCATGCCTTTCCGGCGCTCCGGCCGTCTCCGGCACGCCGGGCATTATCGACCCAGGCGACACACCGGCGGTAATCTGGTCGATCCGTCGCGCGACGGAGCTGGTGCACGAGGGTGCGGCGGCGGCGATCGTCACCAACCCCATCCAGAAGAAGGCGCTGAGCGCCCACGGCTTTCCGCATCCGGGTCATACGGAATTCCTCGGTGCGCTTTCCACGGAACTCTACGGCGAAGCGGCGACGCCGGTCATGATGCTTGCCGGACCGGAACTGCGCGTCGTTCCGGTCACGATCCATATCCCGCTCGCCGACGTCCCGCGCGCGCTCACCGCGGCACTGATCGTGCGGACCGGCGAGATCGTGGCGCACGATCTGAAGCACCGTTTCGGCGTCGCCAAGCCGCGCCTCGCCGTCGCCGGGCTCAACCCGCATGCGGGCGAGGAGGGAATGCTCGGGCGCGAGGACGAGGCGATCGTCCGCCCCGCGGTCGAGGCTCTCCGCGATAAGGGCATCGACGTCGCCGGCCCCCTCCCCGCCGATACGATGTTCTATCCCGAAGCGCGGGCGACCTACGACGCAGCGCTTTGCATGTATCACGACCAGGCGCTGATCCCGGCGAAGACGCTCGGCTTCGACACGGCGGTGAACGTCACGCTCGGCCTTCCCTTCGTGCGTACTTCGCCCGATCACGGCACGGCGCTCGCGCTCGCCGGTAGCGGGAAGGCACGGGCGACCAGCCTGATCGCCGCGCTGAAGCTCGCGCGCGTCCTGGCCGACCGCGAGGCCGCCCCTTGAGCGACGACGCGTTGCGTGCGGCGGCGCTCGAAGCGCTACCGCCGCTGCGTGACGTGATCGCCGCCCACGGCCTCGCCGCGCGGAAGTCGCTGGGCCAGAATTTCCTTCTCGACCTCAATCTCACGCGCCGCATCGCCCGCGCCGGCGGTCCGCTCGCCGATAGCCACGTCGTGGAGATCGGCCCCGGTCCCGGCGGCCTGACGCGCGCGCTCCTAATGGAGGGCGCAGCGCATGTGACGGCTATCGAGCGCGACAGCCGCGCGCTGCCGGCACTTGCCGACGTGGCGGCGGCGGCGCCCGGCCGCCTCACGATCGTGGAGGGCGACGCGCTGACCTTCGACTATGCCGACCTCGACGCCGGGCGGCCGCTCCGCATCGTCGCGAACCTCCCCTACAACATCGCGACACCGCTTCTCGTCGGCTGGCTCACCGGCCCTTGGCCGCCGTTCTGGGAAAGCCTGACCCTGATGTTTCAGCGCGAGGTCGCCGACCGGATCGTCGCAGTGCCCGGCTCCAAGGCCTTCGGCCGCCTCGCTGTGCTCTCGCAATGGCGCGCGCAGGCAAGACGCCTCTTCGACGTGCCGGCGCGCGCCTTCACCCCACCGCCGAAGGTCACGTCCGCCGTCGTGCGGCTCGAACCCCGTCCCGATGCGATCGCCCTCCCGCCGCGCGCCGTCGAAACGGTCACCGCCGCCGCCTTCGGCCAGCGCCGCAAGATGCTGCGATCGAGCCTTAAGCAAATCTGGCCGGACCCCGAGCCGGTGCTGGAGGCGGTCGGCATCACGCCGACGCTGCGTGCTGAGGATGTACCTGTGGAAAAGCTCCTGCGCCTTGCCGCGCACTACGCCGCCGAGCGCTAGCTCTTTCCCCCTACCGCTTCGTCTGCCTCCGAGAGGAGGCTTTCGACGAAGTCATCAAGCCCCGTCACGCGCTCGCGCCGCATGCGCTCCGCCGCGAGGATAGCTCGCACCAGCGGGAAGGACCGGTCGAGGTCTTCGTTCACGATCACGTAGTCGTAGGAGACCCATTTCTGGATTTCCGCACGCGCATTCGTAAGACGCCGCAGGATCGCGTCCGGGGCATCTTCGGCGCGACGCTCGAGCCGCGCCCTGAGCTCGCGGAAATTCGGCGGCAGCACGAAAAGGCGGACGAGGTCCGCGCGTGTCTCCTCGATCTGCGAAAGCTGCTCGGTTCCCTGCCAGTCGATGTCGAAGAGGACGTCGCGCCCGGCGGCAAGCGCCTTCTCCACCGGCGCGCGCGGTGTGCCGTAGAAATTGCCGTGCACTTCGGCCCATTCCAGAAGCTCGCCGCTCTCGCGCATGCGCTTGAACGCATCCTGGTCGATGAAGTGATAGTGACGTCCCTCAACCTCGCTCGCGCGGCGCGGCCGGGTGGTGACCGAAATCGACAGCGAAAGGTCACGCTCTTCCGACAGAAGCAGGCGCGCCAGCGTCGACTTTCCGGCGCCAGAGGGCGAGGACAGCACGAACATCAGCCCTCTGCGACGAAGCTGTATCGGACCGCGGCTCATGCCAGATTCTGTACCTGTTCGCGGAACTGGTCGATCACTGCCTTCAATTCTAACCCGATCTTGGTCAACCGATTGTCAAAGGCCTTGGAGCACAGCGTGTTGGCCTCGCGGTTGAATTCCTGGCTCAGGAAGTCGAGCCGCCGGCCCACGGCCCCGTCGGAAGCAATGAGCCCGCGCGCGCTCTCGATGTGGCTTGTCAGGCGATCGAGCTCTTCGCGCACATCCGCCTTGGTCGCGGCGATGACGGCTTCCTGGTGCAGCCGATCGGGATTGAGGCTCGACGGGTCGGAGGTCAGAAGCGCGACCTGATCGCGGATGCGCGCCTTGAGCGCCTCCGGCATCTCCGCCACGATGGCTTTGGCCTCCGCCACCAGCCGCTCGATCGTCTGCACCTGATCGGTGAGTACGGCGGCGAGCCGCTTCCCCTCCTCAAGCCGCGAGGCGATCAGCGCGTCAACCGTCGTGGTGAGCGCGGTGAGCATTGCTGCATCACGGCGCTCCGCGGCCTCGCCCGATAGCGAGACGTCGCCGTCCTCCAGCACGCCGGGAATGGCGAGAAGCCCATCGGCGGTCGGCGCCGCGATCCCCTCCACTTCGGCGAGCCGCCGCGCCGCGGCGACGACCAGCGCCAACGCCGCCTCGTTCAACACGAGCTGGCGGCGCTCGCCTTCCGCTTCACGGGCCAAGGTCAGAAAGCAGCTTCCCCGAGCGATCCGTTCGCGGATCTGCGTGCGCGCCTCTGCGTCGAGATGATCGAGCCCCGCCGGGAGCCGCAGCCTCACCTCCAGGCCGCGCGCGTTTACGCTTTTCATCTCCCAGGAATATTTCGCGCCGTCGACCTCGAAGGTCGTCCGCGCGAAACCGGTCATGCTTGCTAGCGCCATCTTGCCCCGGATTTGGGTTTACACGTCTCACGCACGCCGGCTCGTCGGAGCGGCGACCGACCTAGTTCGCAGGTTCGTCAGCCGGCGCCTCTTCAGGCGGCAGGGCCGAAGCGTCGTCGTCGGACGGCGAAGCATTGTCACCGGTCCCGGCGGCGTCCCGCTCCGCCTTGATCTGCCGCCAGCGCGCGACGTTGCGGTTGTGCTCTTCGAGCGTGGCGGAGAAGGCGTGGCCGCCAGTGCCGTCCGCCACGAAGTAGAGCTCGTTGGTCCGCGACGGGTTGGCGACGGCTTCAAGTGCCGCGCGCCCCGGATTGGCGATCGGCGACGGCGGCAGGCCCGTGACCAGGTAGGTGTTGAAGTCGGTGGGCTTGTCGAGATCGGAGCGATAGAGCGGCCGTCCCTCCGGCAGGCCCGCGCCGCCGAAGAGCCCGTAGATCACGGTCGGATCGGATTGGAGCCGCATGCCCTTGCGCAGCCGGTTGATGAAGACCGCGGCGACCCGCGGCCGCTCGTCGGCGCGCCCGGTCTCCTTCTCCACGATGGAGGCGAGCGTGACGAATTCCGCTGGCGTCTCGATGGGCAGGCCCGGCGCGCGGCGGTTCCATATCTCCTGCACCGCACGCGCTTCCACGCGCTGCATCTGCTCGATCATCTGCTGGCGCGTGGCGCCGCGCGTGAACTTGTAGGTGTCGGGCATCAGCGTGCCGTCCGGCGGGACCGTCACGATGTCGCCGGTCAGCACGGGATCCTCGCGCAGCTTGTCGACGATCATCTGGCTGGTGAGCCCCTCCGGGAAGGTGATGGCATGCAGCACCGAACGGCCCGACGCGAGATCGTCGAGCACCTGCCGCATGCTCACCGCCGGCTGGAACAGGTATTCGCCGGCCTGCAGCTTGGAATCCAGGCTTTTGAAGCGAGCCGCCATCGTGAAGATGAACGGGTTCTCGATGACGTTATGGCGCTGCAGCTGCTGGGAGATCGATTCCAGACCCGTGCCGGGCGTGACGAGCACGCTTGTCGTTTCCGTCAGCGGACCGGGCCGATTGAAGCTCCGCATCCCGAAATAGAGCGCGCCGCCGCCCACGACGACCACGAGCACGGCCACCATCAGGAAGAAGTTCGACACCACGACCAGCGGATGCCGCGCCTTCTGCGAGCGCGGCGGCGGCGGTGGCGCCGCTTCCGGCTGCAGGACCTGGCGCGGGCTCTTCGGCGAAATGCGCCGGCGCGGCTGCTGCTCTCGCTCCTCGATCGCGGGCATGTCGAGCGGCGACACCGCCGGCATGTCCGGCTGTTGTTGCCTGTCGCTCGGACGATCCGTGGTGCTCATCCGGGTCGGTCCCTCTCCCGGTCCCACTCATAACACCGATTGAGGCTAAACCGCGAACTCATCACAGGCGTCTGAAAACCAGCGACGCGTTGGTGCCGCCGAAGCCGAAAGAGTTCGAGAGCGTCACGTCGATGCTTTTCGCCTTGGCCTTGAACGGCACGAGATCGATGGGCGTCTCGACCGAAGGATTGTCGAGATTGAGCGTCGGCGGCGCGATGCCGTCGCGCATCGCAAGCAGACAGAAGATCGCCTCCACCGCTCCCGCCGCGCCGAGCAGATGCCCGATCGCCGATTTGGTGGACGACATGGTGAGCCCGCCGGCGGAATTCCCCATCACGCGTTCGACCGCCGCAAGCTCTATCCCATCGGCCATGGTGGAGGTGCCGTGGGCGTTGACGTAGTCGACCTCCGAGGGGTCGATACCGGCACGCTTCAGCGCCGCCTTCATGCAGCGATAGGCGCCGTTGCCGTCCTCCGCCGGCGCGGTGATGTGGAAGGCGTCTCCCGACAGCCCGTAGCCGATTACCTCGCCATGGATGGTCGCGCCGCGCGCCTTGGCGTGCTCGTATTCCTCCAGCACGACGGCGCCGGCGCCCTCGCCCATCACGAACCCGTCGCGATCGCGGTCATAGGGCCGCGAGGCCTGTTTGGGGCGGTCGTTGAAGCTTGTGGAAAGCGCCCGGCAGGCGGCGAAGCCGGCCATCGAGATGCGCACGACCGGCGATTCGGTGCCGCCGGCTACCATCACGTCGGCGTCGCCGAGCGCGATCAGCCGCGCCGCATCGCCGATCGCATGTGCGCCGGTCGAACAGGCAGTGACCACGGAATGGTTCGGACCCTTCAGGCCGTGCTTGATCGATACGTAGCCGGAGGCAAGGTTGATCAGCCGGCCGGGGATGAAGAACGGCGAGATGCGACGCGGCCCGCGCTCATGCAGCGTGATGCCGGCTTCCACGATGCCGCCGATGCCGCCGATGCCGGAGCCGATCAGGACGCCCGTCGCGAATTGATCGTCATCGCTCTTCGGATGCCAGCCGGCGCTCGCCAGCGCTTCGTCGGCGGCGGCCATCGCGAAGATGATGAAATCGTCGACCTTGCGCTGTTCTTTCGGCTCCATCGACAGATCGGCATTGAAGGTGCCGTCGGAGCCGTCGCCGCGCGGGATCACGCAAGCGATCTGGCAGGGAAGATCATCGACCTTGAATGTGGTGATCCGCGCCGCGCCGCTCTCGCCGGCCTTGAGGCGCGCCCATGTGTTTTCGACGCCGCTGCCAAGCGGCGTCACCATGCCCATTCCGGTGACGACGACTCGCCGCACTGCGCGGACCTGTCCCTATTTCAGGAGGTGCTCTTCTCCAGGAAGCGGACCGCGTCGCCGACGGTCAGGATCGTCTCTGCCGCATCGTCGGGGATCTCGACGCCAAACTCTTCCTCGAAAGCCATCACGAGCTCAACGGTATCGAGGCTGTCGGCGCCAAGATCGTCAATGAAGCTCGCATCCTTGGACACCTTGTCCTCTTCCACGCCGAGATGTTCGACGACGATCTTCTTGACGCGCGCCTCGATATTGTTGTCGCTCATAACTTCTTCCTCATCCTCGGGTCGTTTCCCGCCCCGGAGCATACACAAAAGCCGCGAAGCGGGGGCTTCAGCGGCGATTCAACCGGGTCAATGGTCACTTTCGGGCGGTCGTTAACACGTTTCATCCGGCTTGACCAGCAGCGGAAATCCGCCTTTTCTGGGGCGGTTCGCCCGCGTCAAACCACCGTCAAATCATCGCCATGCCGCCGTTCACGTGGAGCGTCTGGCCGGTCACGTAGGCGGCCTCGTCGCTGGCCAGAAACACGACCGCCGCGGCGACCTCCGCACCCGTCCCAAGCCGCCCGCTCGGGATGGTCCCAAGGATCGCCTCGCGCTGCTTTTCGCTGAGCTTGTCGGTCATGGCGCTCCCGATGAAACCCGGCGCGACGCAGTTCACCGTGATGCCGCGCGTCGCAACCTCCATCGCCAGCGATTTGGACATGCCGATCATGCCGGCCTTGGACGCGGCGTAGTTCGCCTGGCCCGCGTTGCCGGTCACGCCGACGACGGAGGTGATCCCCACGATCCTTCCGGAGCGCTGGCGCATCATGCCCTTGAGCGCCGCGCGCGAAAGCCGGAACGCGGCCTCCAGATTGACCCGCAGGACAAGCTCGAAATCCTCGTCCTTCATGCGCACGGCGAGCCCGTCGCGGGTGAGGCCGGCATTGTTGACCAGGATATCGAGGCCGCCCATCAGACGCTCCGCCTCCGGGACCAGCGCGTCGACGGCGGCGGCATCCGCGAGGTCGGCGGATGCGATGTGGGTGCGCTCGCCGAGTTCCGCCGACAGCGCCTCGAGCGCTTCGGTGCGCGTGCCCGACAATGTGACCGTGGCGCCCTGCGCGTGCAGCGCCGCGGCGATGGCGCCTCCGATCCCTCCACTCGCGCCGGTGACGAGCGCGCGCTTTCCTTCAAGGCCGAACATGCCGCCTCCCCTATTCCTCGAGCGCGGCGACCAGCGTCGCGACGTCCTCCGGCGCCCCGACGGCCGACGCGGTCGCATCAGGCACGATGCGCTTTGCGAGGCCGGTCAGAACCCTTCCCGATCCGATCTCCACCAGGCGCGTCACGCCGTTCGCGCCAAGCCAGGCCATGGACTCGCGCCAGCGGACCGTGCCCGTCACCTGCTCGACCAGGCGCTGGCGGATTTCCGTCGGATCGCTCAGCGACGTGGCGAGCACATTCGCGACGAGCGGCACCACCGGGGGATGGATCGCGGTCCCGGCGAGCGCATTCGCCATCACCTCCGCGGCGGGCTCCATCAGCGCGCAATGGAAGGGCGCGGAGACGGGCAGGAGCATGGCGCGGCGCGCGCCCTTTGCTTTGGCGAGATCGATCGCGCGCTCCACCGCCGCTTTGTGCCCCGAGACGACGACCTGGCCGGGCGCGTTGTCGTTGGCGACCTCGCAGACCTCCTCGGCGCTCGCCGCCGCCGCGGCAACGTCTTCCGCGGCCGCGAGATCGAGCCCGAGCAGCGCCGCCATGGCGCCGATACCTTCGGGAACCGCCTTCTGCATGGCGTCGCCGCGAATGCGAAGGAGCCGCGCCGTATCGCCGATCGAAAAACTGCCGGCCGCGGCGAGCGCGGAATACTCGCCAAGCGAATGGCCGGCCACGTAGGCGGCGTGCGTGGCAACGGATATCCCTTCCGCCTCGAGCGCCTTCAGCGCTGCAAGGCTCACCGCCATCAGCGCCGGCTGCGCGTTGCGCGTGCGCGTCAGCACGTCCTCCGGCCCCTCGAACATGATCGACGAAAGCTTCTCGCCCAGCGCCTCGTCGATCTCGTCGAAGACCGCGCGCGCCGCCGGGACTTCGTCCGCCAGCGCCCTTCCCATGCCGACGGCCTGGCTCCCCTGACCGGGGAAAAGAAATGCTGTCGTCATCGTCCTTCCGCGTCTCGCTGCGAGGCGTTGCACACCGCCGGGGCCCGTAGAGTCAAGCCGGAGTCAAACCGCGCGCCGACGCGCCGGCGGGGCGCGTCATCAAGCAGCCGCCGTCCTGCTTGACATGAAAACAGGCTTGTCGCTTATGCCTCGCATGACTTCATGGACTGGAAGCCCACAGGCCGGGGGACCTTTGCCGGCAGGCGGAAATATGGGCACCGTGGAGTCCATGGTCGCCGCCGGAATCGCCAGCGAGCGCGCCGGCAACGTCGATGCCGCGGTCTCCAATTACCGCCAGGCGCTCACCCTGCGCCCCGGCGATCCCCAAGCCTCCCTCTGTTTTGCGCAGCTTCTCCTGCGGGTCAGAAGGCCCGGCGAAGCCGCGGCTGTGCTGCGAAAGGCCAAGGCCCCGCAAGGCGAGCCGGCGGTCAAGCATATGCTCGGGCTTGCCCTGCTCGAAGCCGGGGACGTCGACGAAGCGGTTCTTGAGCTCAGGAAGGCGCTGGCGATCGCACCGGACTCGCCCCCGATCCTGAGCAATCTCGGCAGCGCCGTGCTGCGCGCCGGCGACGAGAAACGCGCCGAGGAGCTTTTCCGGCGCGCTCTGTCGATCGCACCGAACGACGCGATGGCGAAGTTCCGCCTGGCCGGGCTTGCCCTCTATGTCGGCCGCCGCGAGGAGGCGCGCACGCTCTATCGCGAAATGCTGCAAGCCGGAGAGCGCCAGGCAGTCATCTATGCCGGGCTGATCGAAGCAAGCGACATCACCGAGGAGCCGCCCGAATACTCCGAGGTCAGTACCGATGGCGGAGGACACTTCGGTCTCGCCGCCGGAGCGCCGGATGCTGCATTTTGCAGCTGCGCGCGTCGACCGTGGCCTCGGGCGTGACGACGAGGCGTTCCGGCACTATGCCGCCGGGAAGGCGTTGCTGCCGCCTTTCGACGTCGGTCATTTTGCCGAGATGGTCGCGATGCTGAAGGAGACGGTGACGCAGGAGCGGCTTGCCGCGATGGCGGGTGCGGCCAATGAGAGCGAGCAGCCGGTGTTCATCTTCGGCATGCCGCGCTCCGGATCGAGCCTGGCCGAGCAATTGATCGCGGCGCATCCGCAGGCCGCCGCCGGCGGCGAGCGGCCGTTCTTCACCAGAGCCACGGCGCGGCTCGGCATGCGTCTGACGCCGGGCCCTGGGGCCGTGACCCCCGAAGACCTGCGCACGCGCCTCCTTTCGCTGGAGCCCGGGGAACTCGCTCCGCTGCCGGAGGTCTATCTCAAGCGGCTGCGCCACCACGGCGGTGACGCCTTCCGCATCACCGACAAGACGCCGCACAACTTCATGAGCCTGTGGCTGATCGCGCTTTTCTTTCCCCACGCGCGCTACATCCATACGCGCCGCGACCCGATGGCCACCTGCGTCTCGTGCTTCACGACGGATCTGCGCGAGTGGCACGCCTATACGCGCGATCTGTCGACGCTCGGCCGCTATTACCGGCTCTACGAGGAGCTGATGGCGCATTGGCGCGCCGTGCTGCCGATCGACATCTATGAATGTGACTACGAGGCCCTGGCGGCGGATCCGGAGACGGAAGCGCCGCGCCTGCTGGCCGCCGCCGGACTGGAATGGGACCCGCGCTGCCTGGACTTCCATTCGACGGGAAAGCTGGCGCAGACCGCAAGCTACGAACAGGTGCGCCGGCCGATCCACACCGAGCGCATCGACGCCTGGCGCCGCTACGAGAGCCACCTCGGGCCGCTGGTCGAGGCGCTCGCCGCGGGCAGCTAACGCGCCGTCCGGCTTGCTTTCCCGGCGTTTTGCCGTATATAGCCCGCTTCCACGACCGGCTTCGGCCGGGGGCTGAACGGAAAGCAGGCCAATCTCAAAAGGTTAGGCCGGCAGGGGTCGCCAAGGCGATCCGGTTTCCCGTGTCTCCGCTCTCGAAGACGTCACGCAAGCCTTTCCGCGGGAGTGCTCCCGCCGACCGGGCTTCGACGGGGCTCCGCGCCAAGCGGGTCGGGAAAAGGAAAGGCTGAGAACGAATGGCATTCTATGAGCATGTTTTCCTGACTCGGCAGGACGTGTCGGGTCAGCGCGTCGACGAACTTGTCGAGCAGTTCAAAGGCGTGATCGCCGGCGGCGGCGGCAGCATCGGCAAGACGGAATATTGGGGTCTCAAGAACCTCTCCTTCCGTATCTCGAAGAACCGCAAGGCGCATTTCACGCTGATGAACATCGACGCGCCGCATGATGCGCTAAACGAGATGGAGCGGCAGATGCGTCTCAGCGAGGACGTGATCCGCTTCCTCACCGTGCGCGTCGACGCCCTCGAAGAGGAGCCGTCCGTGCAGATGCAGAAGAAAGAGCGCGACGAGCGCCGCCGCCGCGACCGCGAGCGCCGCCGCGACGACGAGGAGTAGGATCATGGTCGATATCGCACAGCTTCCGACCCGGCGCCCTTTCCACCGCCGCCGCAAGACCTGCCCCTTCTCCGGCGATAACGCGCCCCTCATTGACTACAAGGACGTGAAGCTCCTTGAGCGCTACATCTCCGAGCGCGGCAAGATCGTGCCGTCGCGCATCACGGCGGTCAGCGCCAAGAAGCAGCGCGAACTCGCGCGGGCGATCAAGCGCGCCCGCTTTCTCGGCCTCCTGCCCTACGTGCTGAAGTAGGCTGAAGACCGTCGCTGAGACGGCCCGCACACCGGGCAGCCTCTAACCGCATCTCGCGGGACAGCAAGGAGACGAAAATGGAAGTAATCCTCTTGGAGCGCATCGCCCGGCTCGGGCAGATGGGCGACGTCGTTCGCGTGAGGAACGGCTATGCGCGCAACTACCTCCTGCCGCAGGGCAAGGCGCTGCGCGCGAACGAGGAAAGCCGCAAGCGCTTCGAAAGCGACAAGGCGCAGCTTGAGGCGCGCAACCTGGAAGCCCGCAAGGAGGCCGAGGCCATCGCGGACAAGCTCGGCGGTCAGGTCTTCGTGGTGATCCGCCAGGCGGGCGAGACCGGACAGCTCTATGGCTCGGTCGCCACCCGAGACATCGCGGAGACGGCAACCGCCGGCGGCTTCACGATCGAGCGGCGGCAGGTCCGGCTCGACCGCGCGATCAAGACGATCGGTCTGCACCAGGTGCAGATCACGCTTCACCCGGAAGTGGATATCCCGATCACCATCAACGTCGCGCGCTCGAACGACGAGGCGGAGCGCCAGGCTCGCGGCGAGGATCTGACCCGGTCGGATGCGCTGTTGGAGCCGGACGTGGAGGAAGCTTCGGAAGAGGCGGAGGCCACCGAAGCGCCGGAGGGCGAGAGCCCCGAAGACGAGGCGACGGAAGACGACGAAGCGGCGGCCACGGCCTGATCGGCCGCGTCGGCTCGAGTTGTTTCAAAGGGCGCCGCGGCGCCCTTTCTCTTGTGTGGCGGGGCCCCATGCCGGCGCGCCGCACGAAACGCCCTGCCCTTCGTCGCCAAGAAGATTCTTTTTCCGCGCCGGGCTCTGTCGCCGAATTGGGCCGACTTTTGCATCGGCCTCAAAGCGTGCCCTGATAGCAGCGGTCCGAGCGACGTCGCCTGACCGCTTTGCGCAGGGTTGATTGTTGCCCGGGACGGATATGCTCGAAATCGTGGGGTTCATCGCGGTCGGATTCCTGGCGCAACTCGTCGACGGCGCGCTCGGCATGGCCTATGGCGTCACCGCGACCAGCGTGCTTCTGCAGCTTGGCACGCCGCCCGCGATCGCAAGCGCCAGCGTGCATGCAGCCGAGACCTTCACCACCGGCGCGTCCGCGGTCTCCCATTGGCGGCTCGGCAACGTCGAGCCGCGTCTGATGATCCGCCTCGCGATCCCCGGCGTCATCGGCGGCCTCGTTGGCGCCTATCTGCTCGCCTCCTTCCCCGGACAGGCGCTCCGCCCCGTGGTCAGCCTGTATCTCCTGGCGATGGGCGTGCTGATCTTCGTGCGCGCTTTCCGCGTGGGCGCCACCCCGATCGACCTGAAAACCCACCCCGTGACCTTCCTCGGCCTTGCCGGCGGCTTCCTCGACGCAGTCGGCGGCGGCGGCTGGGGACCGATCGTCGCCTCGCGAATCATGAGTTCCGGAGGCGAGCCGCGCTTCGTCATCGGCTCGGTCAATTGCGCCGAGTTCTTCCTGACTTTCGCGATTTCGGTGACTTTTTTCGCCACGATCGGGCTGACGCTCTGGCCGGTGATCGTGGGTCTGGTGATCGGCGGGGTCTTCGCCGCGCCGCTCGGCGCTTGGTGTGCCTCCAGAATCCCCACAAAACCGCTTCTGATCCTCGTAGGGTGCCTCGTTTCGTTTCTGAGCCTCACCAACCTCGTCAGCGCCGCCCGCCAGCTCTTTTGAAGAACCGGCGGCCCTACACGCGCCGATTGTTGCAAGGATGGCCAAAGCGTATTTGAATGCACGCGTTGCGTATTCAGGCAGCAAGGGAACCAGAATGAACCGGTGGCTGGATCGCCTTTTGACACGCGTCATTCGGCGGGGGCGGCTTCACGTGACCTGGTCCGATGGGGGCGTTTCAGTTTACGGCGACGGACGGGGCTTTACCTCGCACGTCGTCTTTCGCGAGCCGCGTGCCGAGCGGGCGATCCTGCTCAACCCGGAGCTTGCGGTCGGCGAAGCCTACATGGACGGCGCGATCGTCTTCCCCGAGGACACGCTCCTCGAGTTCGTGATGCTCATGAACGACAACTGGACGGAGCTCAGGCACGCGCCCCTCTTCACCGCGCTGTCGCGGGTCCGCTACGCGACCCGCTACTTTGCGCAGAACAACTCGCTCACGCGTGCGCGCCGCAACATCAAGCACCACTACGACCTCGACGGCCGCGTCTATCGTCTCTTCCTCGATTCCGACATGCAGTATTCCTGCGCCTATTTCGAGCGGCCCGACGCCAGTCTCGAAGAGGCGCAATGGGCGAAGAAGCGCCATCTCGCCACAAAGCTCGCTCTGGAGCCGGGACAGCATGTGCTCGACATCGGGTCGGGCTGGGGCGGCCTCGGGCTCTTCCTCGCCGACTGCTTCGACGTCTTCGTGCACGGCGTCACGCTTTCCACCGAGCAGCATGCGGTCTCCACCCAACGCGCGCGCGAACGCGGACTGACCAAGCGGACCCGCTTCGAGCTCAAGGACTATCGCAGGCTCGAGACGCAGTTCGACCGCATCGTCTCCGTCGGCATGTTCGAGCATGTCGGCGCGGCGCGCTACGGCGAGTTCTTCAGTTCGGCCGCGAGGCTCATGAAGGACAACGGCGTGATGGTCTTGCATTCCATCGGCCGCTACGGCCCGCCGGCGACGACCAATCCGTGGATCGCGAAGTACATCTTCCCCGGCGGCTACATCCCGGCGCTGTCGGAAGTCTTGAAAGCGATCGAGCGCGTCGGCCTTTTCGTCACCGACATCGAGATCCTGAGGCTTCATTATGCCGAGACGCTTCGCGCCTGGCGCGAACGCTTCCGCGAGCATTGGGAAGAGGCGGCGGAGATCTACGACGAACGCTTCTGTCGCATGTGGGACTTCTATCTCGCCGGATCGGAAGCCGCCTTCCGCACCGGCGACATGATGGTGTTCCAGATCCAGCTCGCGAAGGACCGGAACGCCTTGCCGCTGACGCGCGACTACATGTGGGACGGCGAGAACGCCTTCCGCGCCAGGCAGGAGGAATCCGAATCGCTCCGCCTTGCGGGCGAATAACCCGCATTCGCTGTCGCCCGCGAAATCAACCGTGATAATTTTCCTCCGGTGATTCGGTAGAATAACGAGCACTTCGCACGAAAGCGCGGGCGCGCGCCTATTCATGCCGCTTCACCGTACCTATGACGGGGGCATGAAGAGCGATTTGAAGACACGATGACGTTCGCCCACATTCTCTCTCCCGAAGACGAACCGATCCATCGCCAGGTCCCGCATAACATCGAGGTGGAGCAGGCCCTGCTCGGGGCGGTCCTCATCAACAACGAGGCGTTCTATCGCGTCTCCGATTTTCTCGAGCCCGCGCACTTCTTCGATCCGCTGCATCGGCAAATTTATGAGAAGGCGGCGCAGCTCATCCGGCTGAACAAGACGGCCGACCCGCGTACCATCAAGAGCTTCCTGAAGGAGAACGATCGCGTCGGCGAGATCACCGTCGCGGAATATCTCGGACGTCTCGCCTACGAGGCGACGACGATCATCAACGCGCAGGACTACGGCCGCACCATCTACGACCTGTCGATCCGGCGGAACCTCATCACCATCGGCGAGGACATGGTCAACATCGCCTATGAGGCGCCGGTCGACATGCCGCCGCGCGACCAGATCGAGGACGCCGAGCGACGCCTTTACGAGCTCGCCGAGACCGGCCGATTCAATTCCGGCTTCCAGGGTTTCGCCGAGGCGCTCAAGACCGCGATCGACATGGCGGGCGCCGCCTATCAGCGCGCCGGCCATCTCTCCGGCCTCGCCACCGGCCTCGACGATCTCGACAGGATGATGGGCGGGCTGCAGAGCTCCGACCTGATCATCCTCGCGGCACGCCCGGCGATGGGCAAATCGTCGCTCGCCTCCAACATCGGCTACAACATCGCCAAGGCATGGGCCGGCGAGCAGCAGCCCGACGGCACCATCAAGACCGTCGACGGCGGCATCGTCGGCTTCTTCTCGCTGGAAATGTCGGCGGAGCAGCTCGCCACCCGCATCCTCGCCGAGCAGGCCGGGATCCCCTCCTCCGACATCCGCCGCGGCGCCATCCACGAGGACCAGTTCGACAGGATCGTCGAAGCCGCGCAGGAGATGCAGCGCATCCCGTTCTATATCGACCAGACCGGCGGTATCTCGATCAGCCAGCTCGCCGCCCGCGCGCGGCGGCTGAAACGGCAGCGCGGCCTCGATCTCCTCATCATCGACTACCTGCAGCTCATCCAGGGGACGACGCGGCGCTCCACCGAAAGCCGCGTGCAGGAGATCACCGAGATCACCACCAACCTAAAGGCGCTGGCGAAGGAGCTGAACGTGCCGATCCTGGCGCTGTCGCAGCTCTCGCGTCAGGTGGAATCGCGCGAGGACAAACGGCCCCAGCTCGCCGACCTGCGCGAGTCCGGCTCCATCGAGCAGGATGCCGACGTCGTGCTCTTCATCTATCGCGACGAGTACTATTTGAAGAACCGCAAGCCGAAGGAAGGCACCGAGGAGTTCTTCAAATGGATGGCGGAGATGGACGAGATGGCCGGCCGCGCCGAGATCATCATCGGCAAGCAGCGTCACGGGCCGACCGGCACCATCGAGCTGCAGTTCGAGGCGGAGGTGACGCGCTTCTCGTCAATCGCGCGCGAGGATCATCTGCCGGAGCGGTACGACTGAGCGGTATGACTGAGCGGACCTGCCGCCGCGCCGCGGTTGCGCCGCCGGCGACGTTTCCGTCTCTTTATTGTTCCTTGTCCGTCGTCCCCCGCTCCAACATCACCCAATCCCTGAACGCGCGCACCCTTCGGTCGGCGAGGCGCCCGCCGAGGTAGACGAGATAGTAGGCTTTCTTGACCGGCACCTTCAGAGAGAAGGGCTGTATCAGTGCCCCGCTCGCGATCGCGGTCTCGACATACCCCGAGTAGCCAAGAACGACCCCCTGCCCGGCAATCGCCGCGCTGAGCGCCATGGAGTAATCGGCGAACCGCAGCTGCCGCGCCGGCTTCGCCCCGTCGACACCTGCGCTATCAAGCCACGCTTCCCAGTCGTCGTGTTCGGAGCGGACAAGCGTGCTCTTTGCCAGCGCGGCCTCGGGAGCAAGGCCGCCGATCTCATCCATGAGGGCGGGCGCGCAAAGCGGCGTCACTTCGAATCGCAGAACCCGCTCTGCCCTGAGCCCCGGCCATTTTCCCTCGCCGTAGCGGAGCGCAAGGTCAGCATCGCCTGTGGACAGGTCGACGAGGTCGTAGGTGCTCAGGAGCGCGACATCGATGTCCGGATGCATCGCCCTGAAGCGATGAAATCGCGGCATCAGCCAATTCATCCCGAGCTCGGATGTCAGGCTGATCGTCAACGGTCGCGAGAGGTCCGGGCCGAGGAGGTCGCTCGTCGCCTGCGCGAGCAGCGCAAAAGCCTCCTCGACCGCGACGCGGTAGCTGCGTCCTGCGTCCGTTAAAGTGAGACCGCCCGGCGATCGGCGAAGGAGTGGCACGCCGAGTTCATCCTCAAGGCCGCGAATGCGGTGACTGATCGCGCTCGGTGTGACGCCGATTGTATCCGCCGCGGCGGCAAGGTTGCCGGTGCGGGCCACGGCGCCAAAGGCCTGCAATCCGCGCAGGTTCGGCACTCGCTTCACGGCTGCATTCCAGTTGAGAATTCTTCAATCACACCGAAATCTTCTCGTTTGCCTGCAGGGCATTTTGACCTGACTGTGACTGCATGTATAGAGATTTTCTCAACAGAACCTTCGGCGAACGCCGGCCCCTGGACCAGCGCGGTGAAAACCTGCCGTCCGCGCTCAACCGCCTCTCCCTTCCCGGCCCGCCGGGCGTCGCGGATCATGCTATCTGGACGCTTCTCCTCTCGAGGATGGCCCGGAAGAATCAGAACAAAAGGCGGCGGTAGCGCATCAGCCCCGATCGCGTTGCCACCCCACGCGTGCCCGGCGGCAATGTGCGTTTCTTCGAAGCGGGCGGGCTGGACGCCGCCTTAGGGATAGCGTTCAAGGATCGGATTCGCCTGTTCCTTGGAGGCACACGGATTGCCCGATACCGGCGCTGATGCCGCTGCGCTCGTCCTGACCATCGACCTCGGCGCGCTCGCCAAGAACTGGAAGCGGCTGGCGGAGATTTCCGCGCCGGCGGAATGCGCCGCCGTCGTCAAGGCGGACGCCTACGGGATCGGGATCGCCGAGGCCGTGCCGGCGCTGCTCGCGGCCGGCTGCCGCACCTTCTTCGTGGCGCTTCCGGAGGAAGGCCGCGCCGTGCGGGCCGCCGCGCCCGATGCGACGATCTATATCCTGAACGGCTTCTTCCCGGCCTGGACGGACATCTTCCGCGGAGCGGCGCTGCGCCCGGTGCTCAACACGTTCGCCTCGCTTGAAGCCTGGGCGGCACACTGCTCCGGCGAGCCGTCCGCCGTGCAGATCGACACGGGCATGAACCGCGTCGGCCTCTCCGTGCGCGAGGCGATCGAGCTGGCGCGTCATCCCGATCTCATGGCGCGCGTCGCCCCGAAGCTCCTGATGAGCCACCTCGCCTGCGCCGACACGCCGGAGCATCCGATGAACCGCGCGCAGCTCACGCTTTTCAAGGAGCTGCGCGCCGAGTTCTCCGGCCTCCCCGCCTCGCTCGCCAACTCCGGCGGCATCCACCTCGGCGCGGACTTCCATTTCGATCTCGTGCGTCCGGGGATCGCACTCTATGGCGCCGCTTTCGCGAAGGAATGCCCGCCGCTTGCCACCGTCGTCACCGCGAAGGTGCGCATCCTCCAGGTGCGCGAGGCGAGCGCCGGCGACGCGGTGGGCTATGGGGCGACAAAGCATCTTGAGGACGAAACGCGAATCGCCGTCCTCTCCGCCGGCTATGCCGACGGCTATCTCCGCCTCGCCGGCTCGAGCGACGACCGGCCCGGCGCCTTCGCCTCCGTGCGCGGCCGCCCCGCGCCGCTTCTCGGACGCGTCTCCATGGACCTGATCGCGATCGACGTGACGGGGATCGCCGGCGTGACGGAGGGCGACTGGGCGGAGCTCTTCGGAACCGTCGTGCCGATCGACACGGTCGCCACCGCCGCGGAAACGATCGGTTATGAGCTCCTGACGGGTTTGAGCCGCCGCGCGGAGCGCGTTTACCTGAACCGGCCGCGGGTCACCTGATGGCGCGCGCCCGCTCACAATATGTCTGTGCGAATTGCGGCGCCGTCTCCTCAAAGTGGCAGGGCCGCTGCGAGGCCTGCGGCGAATGGAATACGCTCACTGAGGAGGCGCCAGTCGCCGCACCGGCCGCGCTTCGCACCGGCCGCGGCAAGCCCGTCGCCCTCGTCTCGCTCGCCGGCGAGACGGAGGAGATGCCGCGCACGCTCTCCGGGATCGGCGAGTTCGACCGGGTCGTCGGCGGCGGCTTCGTTCCGGGCTCCGCGCTCCTCGTCGGCGGCGATCCGGGCATCGGCAAATCGACCATCCTGATCCAGGTCGCCGCCGCGCTGGCGCATGCGGGAAAGCGCGTCCTCTATGTGTCCGGCGAGGAGGCGATCGGCCAGATCAGGCTGCGGGCGGAGCGCCTCGGACTGCGCCACGCGCCGGTCGACCTGGCGGCGGAGACGAAGGTGGAGGACATCCTCGCCACCCTTGCCGCCGGCCCGCCCGCCGACCTGGTCGTGATCGATTCCATCCAGACCCTGTGGACCGATATCGTGGAGAGCGCGCCGGGCACCGTCACCCAGGTGCGCACCTCCGCCCAGGCGCTTGTCCGCTACGCCAAGGCGAGCGGCGCCGCTGTCGTCCTCGTCGGCCACGTCACCAAGGAGGGCCAGATCGCCGGTCCCCGCGTTGTGGAGCACATGGTCGACGCGGTGCTCTATTTCGAAGGCGAGACCGGGCACCAGTTCCGGCTCCTGCGCGCCGTCAAGAACCGCTTCGGCCCGGCCTCCGAGATCGGCGTCTTCGAGATGACCGATGCCGGCCTGAGGGAGGTGGCGAACCCCTCCCTGCTTTTCATCGGCGATCGGGACGCGAAAAGCCCCGGAACCGCCATCTTTGCGGGAATCGAGGGCACGCGCCCGCTGCTCGTGGAGGTGCAGGCGCTGGTCTCCGAAACTACGCTCGGGACCCCCCGCCGTGCCGTGGTCGGATGGGACCCGGCGCGTCTTGCGATGCTGCTGGCGGTGCTTGAGACGCGCTGCGGAATGCGCTTCGGCAGCTTCGACGTCTACCTGAACGTCGCAGGCGGCCTGAAACTGACCGAGCCGGCGGCCGATCTGGCGGTTGCGGCCGCGCTCGTTTCCTCGCGTGCGGGCGTTGCGACGCCGTCGGAATGTGTCTATTTCGGCGAGGTCAGCCTGTCAGGCGCGGTCCGCCCGGTGACGCAGACCGTCATGCGGCTGAACGAGGCCCAAAGGCTGGGATTTTCACAGGCTGTGCTTCCCGCCGGGAGCCGCGAAGGTGTGCGCTCAACTCTCTCGCTCAATGAAGTTACCACGCTCGCCGAAATCGTTGCGACCATCGCCGCCGAATCTGTCGCCCGGAAAGGCGGCAGCACGTTTTCCTAGGTCCGGCTCCGGACCGGCCCCGCAGGAGGCCACGATCTGATGCCTTTTACGCTGCTCGACGGCATTCTGCTTCTCGTCGTTCTTATCTCGGCGGTGCTGGCCATGATCCGCGGCTTCACACGCGAGGTGTTCTCCATAGCCTCCTGGGTGGCCGCGGCGGCGGCAGCCTATTTCCTTTGGGACAAGGTGCTCCCCTACGTGCAGCGCTATATCGACGACGAGAAGATCGCCCTTGGCATTACGATCGCCGGCATCTTCTTCATCACGCTGCTCGTCGTCTCCCTCATCACGATGCGGATTTCCGACTTCGTGCTCGATTCGCGCGCCGGCCCGCTCGACCGCATGCTCGGCTTCGGCTTCGGCGCCGTGCGCGGACTGATCCTCGTCATCATCGCCGTGCTGTTCATCAACTTCTTTATCGCTCCGGACAAGCAGCCCGAATGGATCGCGATGGCGAAGTCGAAGCCGTGGCTCAACTCGCTCGGCCAGGATTTGATGAACCGCCTGCCGGAAGACCCGGAGGCGGAGATCATGCAGCGGCTGCGCGGCGACCGCGGCCAGTCGACGGCGCCGGTGAGCGGCGACGACGTCGTGCAGGAGCCGCCGTCGGACGCGACGACCCCGGACGACGATCCCGGCATCGCCCCGGAAGACCAGAACCAGCTTGACCGGGAGCTCGATTCCCCGCCCCCGGACTAGCTCAGCCTTTGAGGCCCGCATCCATGCGCGAACCGCGTTCGCATCCCTTCGAAGACGACAAGCTCCATGAGGAGTGCGGCGTCTTCGGCATTTTCGGGCATCCCGAAGCGCCAGCCCTGACCGCGCTCGGCCTGCATGCGCTCCAGCACCGCGGGCAGGAGGCGGCGGGGATCGTCAGCTTCGACGGCACGCAGTTCTGCATCGAGCGGCATATCGGGCTGGTCGGCGACACCTTCACCAAGCCGCAGGTGATGGAGCGGCTGAAGGGCGACCGCGCCATCGGCCACAATCGCTATTCCACCGCCGGCGGCGCCGCGCTCCGCAACGTTCAGCCGCTCTTCGCGGAGTTCGCGGCCGGCGGTTTCGCCATGGCCCATAACGGCAACATCACCAACGCCAACGCGCTGCAGAGAAGGCTTCAGCGGCGCGGCTCGATCTTCCAGTCCACGTCTGACACCGAGGTGATCATCCACCTGATCGCCACCAGCGAGCGCGGGCCGCTGGTGGAGCGCATCATCGACGCGCTGAACCAGGTCGAGGGCGCGTTCTCGCTGGTCGGCCTCTCCGAGAAGAAGATGATCGGCTGCCGCGATCCGCTCGGCGTGCGCCCCCTCCTCCTCGGCGAGCTCGACGGCGCACCGGTGCTGACATCGGAGACCTGCGCGCTCGACATCATCGGCGCCAAGCTGAAACGCGAGATCCTTCCGGGCGAGCTTATCGTCGTCACCCCGGAGGGTATCGAGTCGCGCCAGCCCTTCCCCCCGCACCGCTCGCGCTTCTGCATCTTCGAGCACGTCTATTTCGCCCGGCCGGATTCGATCGTGGCGGGGACCAGCGTCTACGAGGTCAGGAAACGGATCGGCGCGGAGCTTGCGCGCGAGACGCCCGCGCCGGCCGACATCGTGGTGCCGGTGCCCAACTCAGGCGTGCCGGGCGCGATCGGCTTTGCCGAGGCCTCCGGACTGCCTTTCGACTTCGGCATCATCCGCAACCATTACGTCGGCCGCACCTTCATCGAGCCGGCCGACGCCGTCCGCCACATGGGCGTCAGGCTGAAGCACAACGCCAACAGCGCGGTCTTGCGCGGCAAGCGCGTGGTGCTGGTCGACGATTCGATCGTGCGCGGAACCACGTCGACCAAGATCGTGCGCATGGTGCGCGACGCGGGCGCCGTGGAGGTGCATATGCGCATCGCCAGCCCGCCGACCACCGACCCCTGCTTCTACGGAGTCGATACGCCGGAAAAGGCCAAGCTTCTGGCCTCGCACATGAGCGTTGAAGAGATGCGCGACTTCATCGGCGTCGACAGCCTCGCCTTCCTTTCCATCGACGGGCTCTATCGCGCCGTCGGCGAGAGGGGACGCAACGCCGCGCATCCGCAATATTGCGACGCCTGCTTCACCGGCGACTATCCGACCCGCCTCACCGACCAGGAAGCGATGGGCGAGGTCCGCCCCTTCAAGCGTCTCGCCGAGACCGGATGAGCCGTAGCGTATGATTGGGACGAGGCCTCTCGAAGGCCGCATTGCCGTCGTCACCGGGGCTTCGCGCGGGATCGGCTATCATGCCGCCAAGGGTTTTGCCGCGGCCGGAGCGCACGTCATCGCCGTCGCGCGCACCGTGGGCGGGCTGGAGGAACTCGACGACGCGATAAAGGCCGTTGGCGGCTCGGCGACGCTCGTGCCGCTCGACCTCAAGGACTATGAGGGGATCGACCGGCTCGGCGCCGCAATCTTCGAGCGCTGGAAGAAGCTCGACGTGCTCTTTGCCAATGCCGGCCTGCTCGGTCAGCTCTCGCCGCTCGGCCATGTTCCGCCGAAAGTCTGGGACGACGTGATGGCGGTCAACCTCACCGCCAATTGGCGCTTGGTGCGCTCGCTCGATCCGCTTCTGCGCCAGAGCGACGCGGGGCGCGCGCTCTTCATGTCATCCGGTGCGGCGCGCATTTGCCGACCTTATTGGGGGCCTTATTCCATCTCCAAGGCAGCGCTCGAAGCGCTTGCGAGCACCTACGCCAAGGAAGTCGAGAAGACGCCGATCCGCGTCGTCGCGATCGATCCCGGCCGGACGCGTACAGCCATGCGCGCCCAGGCGATGCCCGGCGAAGACCCGGACACGCTGCCGCATCCATCCGACATCGTGGCGCATCTCGTCGAAATGGCCTCACCGACCTTCGACCGGACCAACGTGCTCTTTGAGTTTCCGACGAAAACCTTCGCGCCGCTCTCGCCCGACATCTGAAGAGCGAATCCCTGCGGCGACCGGCGTTCTCAGTAGTGATACCGGCATTGCGCGATCAGAAGCCGGTCGTCCGCAACCTTGTAGACAAGCCGGTGCTCGTCGGTGATGCGGCGGGACCAATATCCCGACAGTTGGCCTCTCAAAGGCTCGGGCTTACCCGTACCGCGAAACGGCGTTGGCCGGCATTCCTCGATTAGGCGGTTGATGCGCCGGAGGGTATTCGCGTCCGTCGACTGCCAATGGAGATAGTCCTCCCAGGCGTCGTCCGCGAACGTGATGTTCACTCGACCAGCTTGCGGACCTTGCCACCGCCGCGCTCGAGCTCGTCGATCGACCTCGACAGGCGCTTCGCGTTCTTCGGGCTGCGGAGCAGGTGAGCCGTCTCTTCCATCGAGCCAAAATCGTCGAGCGACATCAGAACGGCCGAGGGCTTCCCCCCGCCGCGGGTAATGATGACCGGCTCGCGGTCTTCGGTGACGCGGTCGATCTCGCCGGCGAGATTGCGCCGAAGGTCGCTATAGGATGCGGCCCTCATCGCCGTTACGTACGTGAAATTGCACCATTTTCAAGTCCTGCGCTTCTTCCCCTCATAAGGGTTTGCCCCCGCTCGGACCATCAGCCGGATCGGCACGCCGGCGAGGCCGAAATCCTCCCTGAGCCCGTTCACGATGTAGCGGCGATAGGCTTCCGGCAGCGCCTCCGGCCGCGAGCAGGAGAGATAGAAGGTGGGCGGCCGCGTCTTCGACTGCGTGAGATAGCGAAGCTTGACGCGTCGCCCGGACACGGCAGGCGGCGGATGCTGCTCGGTCATGCCGCCGAGCCAGCGGTTGAGCGCAGCGGTCGGCAGGCGCTTGTTCCAGGTCGCGTGTATGTCGAGCACCGCCTGCATCAGCTTGTCGATCCCAGTTCCCGATTTCGCCGAGATCGGCACCAGCGGAACGCCGCGCACCTGCGTCAGCGTTTCGTCGAGATCGGCCTCCAGCGACTTGAGCCGCGCCGCTTTGTCGGCGACGAGGTCCCATTTGTTGAGCGCGAGCACGAGCGCCCGCCCCTCCTGGGCGACAAGGCTGGCGAGTTGCAGATCCTGCTTCTCGAAAGGCTCGCTTGCGTCCATCAGCAGCACGACCACCTCGGCGAAGCGGATCACCTTCAAGGCGTCGCCCACGGAGAGCTGCTCCAGCGTCTCCACCACCTTCGCCTTGCGCCGGATGCCGGCCGTGTCGGCAAGGCGCATCGCCCGCCCGTGCCAGGTGAGGTCGACAGCGATCGCATCGCGCGTGATTCCCGCCTCCGGCCCGGTCAGCATCCGCTCCTCACCGAGCAGCCGATTGAACAATGTGGATTTCCCCGCATTGGGCTGCCCGATGATGGCGATGTGAAGCGGTTTCGACGCGGCGTCTTCTTCTTCAACGTCTTCGCCGTGCTCGTCCGCACTCCCGAGCGCGTCTCCCTCCGGCTTCGGCATCGCCTCGCGGATCGCGTCGGTGATGTCGGGGATGCCGAGGCCGTGCTCGGCGGAGACCGCGAGCGGATCGCCAAAACCGAGCGCGTAGGCTTCCAGCACACCGCCTTCGCCCGCCCGGCTTTCAACCTTGTTGGCGACGAGCACGACGGGCTTTCCGGAGACGCGAAGGATCTGCGCGAAATACTCGTCGGCCGGGGTCACGCCGACCCGGGCGTCGATCACGAAGAGCACGAGATCGGCCTCGCCGACCGCCGTCTCCGTCATACGGCGCATGCGGTCGGCGAGCGTTTCCGGTGCTGCCTCTTCAAGCCCCGCTGTGTCGATCAGGCGCAGGCTGACGTCGTCGAGCTCCGTCTCCGCCTCGCGCCAGTCGCGCGTGACGCCCGGCAGATCGTGAACGATAGCAAGGCGCTTGCCCGCCAGCCTGTTGAAGAGGGTGGACTTGCCGACATTCGGCCGTCCGACGATTGCGACCGTGAAGGCCACGCGAGCTTTCTAAAGCCATTTCCATTCTGACCGGATCAGAATGGAGGCTCTATCTCTTTGCTGGAGCATGATCTTATCCGAAAACCGGCATTCACTTTTCGGGATCATGCCTAGTTGTAGGCTGTCAGCATTCCGTCGGCGGAGAGGACAAGGAGCTGGCCGGATGCCGCCGTCGGCTTCACGTAGGCCGGGCTTTGCAGCTTGCGATCGGCGACGATCTGCCCCGTCGCGGGATCGACTCCGAGAAGCCGCTTGTCATTGGAGACCGCCCATAGAATGTTGCCGGCAAGCGTCGGACCGGACCAGACGGAGAAGAACTTCTTCTTGCGCACGACGGGCAGCGCGGTGCGCCAGAAGACCGAACCCGAACGGCGGTCGAGCGCGACGATGTTATCCTCCAGATCGACGATGAACATGGCGTTGCCGGAGATCGCCGGAGTGGATGCGCTACCGATGTTCTGCTCCCAGAGCCGCGCCCCGTCGGAGAGCTTGACCGCGATTGGTACGGCCCGAAACGCCGGTTGCGTAGACGACACCGTCATAGATGATCGGGCTCGCGGCGACGTCCGTCAGGCCGGAGACGGCAAGCGTGCGGGTCGAGCGCACCACCGCGTCCGCCCATTTGAGCTGCCCGGAACCGGCGTCGAATGCGATCACCTCGCCGGAGGAATAGGGCACGACCACCGTGTTGCCCGATACGGCCGGGCTTGCGGCGGAAAGCACGCCGGCGGCCTCGGGGATACCCGGGTATTCCCACGCCTCGCTGCCGTCGGCCTGGTTGACGGCATGAAGAACGTTGGTCGCGGTCACGACATAGACCATGCCATTTGCCGCCGTCGGCGCCGAATGCGCCGGTGCGCTGAGCGTATAGGACCAGATCTTCCCGCCGGTCGAGGCGTCGAGCGCGACAAGCTCGCCATAGCCCGTCGCGGCGAAGATCGCATTGCCGGAAGCGGCGATACCCCCGCCCGAGGCATGTCCCTTCTCCTTCTCCGGCGCCAGCGAGACCGACCATGCACGACCGCCGCCGGGTTGCAGCGCGGTGACCCGGCCGTCGGTGTCGTAGATATAGACGGCTCCGCCGCTGATGATCGGCGGCACGGAGGGACGCACGTTGCGCTTGCTCGCCTTGTCGACGGCCCGCACGCGCCACCCTTGCGCGGCGGTGGTGGAGTTCAGCGCGATGTTGCCGGGCGCGTTGGCGGCGTTCCCGCCGGGTTGGGTCCAGTCTGCAAGAGGCGTCGCCGCGTCGATCGAGGGCGTCCCGCCGCTCACCTCGATCTCTCCCTGCGGCAGCGCGGCGACGCGGTCGCCCGGAAGGATCTTTTCCTTCTTGTGCAGCGGGTTGAGCGCGCTCAGCGCGCTGCACCCTCCGAGTAACAATGCGAGCAGCAGAGGTGCCGCGAGAAGGCGAAATGTTCTGGACGTCGTCATGGTGCTCCGCACTGCCTCGTCATTGCGGCGGAAATGGCGCCAGATTTTCGGATTCGAGCCTGATTCACATCGAGCCTTTTCGTTCGCGGAGCGTCAATTCGACGACGCATCGGCCGGCGCTTGCTCTGATCCGGCATCTCCGCCGGCTGCCGGCGTCTGCTCGGTGGACCCGTCGCTCGCCGGTGCCGGAGCCGGCGCCGCCAATTGTCCGTCGATCAGTGAGACCATCAGCCCGGCGCGGATCCACAGATCCGGCGGAGTCTGCGCATCCTGCTGAATGTCGGAGAAGATGACGCGGGCATTCTGCAGGTCGCCTTGCTGGTAGGCCACCGTGCCGAGCACTTCGCGCGCCGCGTGCCGCCACGGATTACCCGATACGTTGAGCGGCTCGGCACGCGTCTTCGCGCCTTCCAGGTCGCCCGTGTCGAGCGCGAGGAGTGCTGCTCTGATGCGAGCGAGATCGCGCAGCGGCTCGGCGACGGACTTTTCATTCGTCAGCGCGTCGAAAGCCGCAAGCGCCCCAGCCTTGTCACCGGCGGCGGCCTTCTCCCCGGCGAGCCTCAGCTGCGCCAGCGCGGCGTAGCCGGTGCCGCCGTCCTTGGCGATCGCGTCCAGCGCCGCCTCGCCTTCTTCCGTGTTGCCGTTCTGGATTTGCTCGATGGCGGACAGGAAACGGTCGCCGGCCTGCGCCGCCTGCCGATCCTGCCACCACAGCCAGCCGCGATAGCCGCCGGTCACAGCCACGACCAGTATGCATACGCCGATGACCACGGGTGCGAAGCGCATCCACAGCTGCTTCAGCTGATCGCGCCTTAGCTCCTCGTCGACCTCGCGGATGAATGTTTCTGAACGGCGCTCGTCGTCGGCCATGATCTCTACATTAAAATAAGTGGCGGAAATGCCCGGAATCGGCCCCGCCTGTCGACCCGCGAAGCGGCGCGGACCCTACCCAGTTTGCCCTATGGAGGCAACGCAATCCGGGGACGGCGGGATCAGGGCTTCTTGGGATGATAAACATGCTCCGGTCCGGGAAACGTGCCCGCCCGGACCTCCTCGGCGTAGGCCGACACCGCCTCCTCGATATGCTGGCGGAGCGAGCCGAACTTCTTCACGAATTTCGGCGTCCAGTCGCTGAGGCCAAGCATGTCCTCAAGCACCAGGATCTGCCCATCGCAGGCCGGCGAGGCGCCGATTCCGATGGTCGGAGCCGCGATCGACTGCGTAACGGCGCGGGCGACCGGCTCCACGATCCCTTCCATGACGATCGCGAACGCTCCCGCGTCCGAGATCGCACGGGCATCGGCCTCGAGCAGCTTCTGCCCCTCGTCGCTCTTCCCCTGCACGCGGAAGCCGCCCATCGTGTTCACCGATTGCGGCGTGAGCCCGACATGTCCCATCACCGGCACGCCGCGCCGCACCAGGAAGGCGACCGTCTCCGCCATGTGGGCGCCGCCCTCCAGCTTGACCGCGCCGGCGCCGGTTTCCTTCAGGATGCGCGAGGCGGTGCGGAAGGCCTGCTCGCGGCTCTCCTCGTAGGAGCCGAACGGCATGTCGACGACGACCAGCGCGCGCTTCGACCCGCGCATCACCGCCCGCCCCTGCAGGATCATCATGTCGACGGTGACCGGAACGGTCGTCTCCAGGCCGTGCATGACCATGCCGAGCGAGTCGCCGACGAGGATGAAATCGCAGTAGCGGTCGACAATGCCGGCGGTATGCGCGTGATAGGCGGTGAGCGCGACGATGCGCTCGCCGTTCTTGCGCTGAGCGATATCGACGGCGGTGATGCGCCGGTCTGCGGTTACGACGGACATTGCGGGATCAGGCGACCGGGCTCACGCCGATCAGCCAAACGTGGAGGCGCCAGATGATCGCCGCCCAGATGACGACGCCGACGATCACGGCGATCGCGTCGTTCGTGACCGGTCCTGCGACCCGCACCGTTCCGGCCGCGCGGTCGCGCCGGCGGCTCGAGGCATAGTCCAGTATCGCCCACGCCAGGAAGGCGCCGAAAAGGACAAGCTCCGCGACGCGCCCGTTCGAGAGCAGATGCGCGAAGGCCCAAACCTTGACCGAGAGGACCATCGGATGGCCGAGCCAAGGCTTCATGCGCCCCGCCGGCACCAGATAGACGGCAAACAAAATGAAGGCGACGAGATTCAGAAGGATCGCGATGTGCTTCAGCCAGACGGGCGGCTCGAAAAGCACTGTCGAATCGGGCCGCGCCATCGCGTAGCCCCAGATGATGAGCACGAAGCCCAGGATGGAGACGACGGAATAAAGGCCCTTCCAGCCGCCCTCGCCCAGGCGGCCGATCAGGCGGCCGCGCATGTCGCCCGCGAAAATGCGCACGGAGTGCGCACCGAGGAAGAGAATGAGGCCGAGGATCAGGACGAGCATTTGCACTCCCCGCGCCGAAAAGACGGCGCCGTTGCGCTAGCCCAGTGCGCTCGTCCTGGCAAGGCGCGGGCCCTTAGGGCAGCGCCGCCTCCTCTAGGGTATCGGCGCGGCCTCAGGCTGCGATACGGCTCGACTGCCGGCTCGCGTTCGGTGCGGGCGCGTCCCAGTTCGCCGCGACGAAGCGGCTTCCCTTGTTCAGGAATACGTAGCGCTCCACCTCGGCGACCCAGGCAAGCGGAATCACATGCTCGAAGGCGCGCCCGTCCTTCACGCTCTTCATGACCAGCCGCAAAGTACCGACCGTGCTCACGGTGCCCATCTCACGCCCGTCAAGGGTGACGACGGACATGCCCTCCCGAACCTTCGCAATCTTGTTCATTCTTGCTCTCCCGGCCCCCCGGGCTCTCCAGTTTGTAAGCCACATCCATAACGCCCGGATGACCACTGGGTTCTGCTTCATATAGGCCCGCGAATGCGGGCATTTAAGGGGCGTTCCTTAAGCCGTCATTCGAAATGTGTGTAAAAGTCGAGCGGTTCCATTCGATGCAACGATAAATCGTGAACGCAGGAGAGAAATTGTTCTCGATCAACCCGTCGGAAGGATCAAGATTCGAATCTTCTGATTCTTCTAGCGCACCGGAACAGAGGGGTCATGACAGGAGAACTGACCGACCGGCTGGCGATCCGCGATCTCGTGGAAAATTGGGCTGTCTGGCGCGACGCCGGCGACTGGGAGCGCTTCCGCGGCTGTTGGCGCGACGACGGCTGGATGATGGCGACCTGGTTCCAAGGCCCGGCCGAAGACCTCATCCACGTCAGCCACGAAGGCTTCGAGAAAGGTGTCAACACCCTGCATTTTCTCGGCGACATGCCCGGGCTGAAGGGGCCGGCGGTGGAAGCGCTCTACGCCCGCGGCGCCGCGTGGCTCATCGGCGAAGCGCTGCCCGCGCCGAAGGTGGGATGATCGCATCCCCTCTCCCAGATCGGCTTGGGGCCTGAAGATGAAGGGCCGGACGCCATCGGCTACGGCCTGTGTCGACAGCCCTCGCCCTGAGCCTGGCGCTCGCCGTCGCCGCCTGCAGCTCATACGACGCGTCCTTCCTCCACCCTTACGGAGAGGTCGCCCTGTCGCAGCGGCGGCTCTTCTTCGAGATCGTCGCCTGGATGATGATCGTCGTCCTGCCGGTCTTCGTCGCGGTGCCGCTCATCGCCTGGCGCTACCGCCGAACCAACACGAGGGCGCGCTACAGCCCGACATGGGAGTTTTCGTGGCCGCTTGAGATCCTCGTCTGGGGCGTCCCGGTCGCGATCGTCGGAATCCTCACCTACTCCATCTGGACCCTGGAGAACCGGCTCGACCCGTACAACCCGGTCGAGGCCGAGGGAGCGACCCTCGAAGTCCAGGTCGTCGGCCTCGATTGGAAGTGGCTCTTCATCTACCCCGAAGAGCACATCGCGACCGTCGGCACGCTCGCCGTGCCGGTCGGTCGCCCGCTGCATTTCGACATCACCAGCGACACCGTGATGCAGTCGTTCTTCATCCCGGCGCTCGGGAGCCAGATCTACGCCATGGCCGGAATGGTGACGCAGCTCAACCTCGTCGCCGACCGACCCGGAACCGTGCGCGGCCAGAACACGCAGTTCAACGGCCTCGGCTTCCAGGAGCAGAAGTTCACGGTCGATGCGATGTCCGAACCGGACTTCGACGCCTGGGCGGAGAATGTCCGCTCGACCGGCGTGGCGCTCGACGCCTCGGCCTGGCGCACGCTTCAACGACAAAGCACGCCGAAGGAGGCGCGCGCGGCGCTGGGCACGCAGGAAATGCCGGCGACAACGCTTTATTTCACCGGCGTCAGCGACACGTTCTTCAGTGACGTCGTCGGCAAGTACCGCGCGCCGCCTGCTTCCGCCGCGAACGCCCGCCTTCAGGAAACAGCGAAGAGCGAACCATGAGCTGGTGGCAGATCATCTTCGGAAACCTGACAGTCGATGCGCTGCCTTTCTACAGCGCCATCGCCATGAGCGCCGCCTCCGTGGTCGTGATCGGCGCCGTCGGCGTTGCGACGGTCATTACCGTCTTCGGAAAGTGGCGCTACCTGTGGACGGAATGGTTCACCAGCGTCGACCATAAGCGCATCGGCATCATGTACATCGTGATCGCGCTGGTCATGCTCAGCCGCGCGGTCATCGAAGGCGTGATGATGCGCATGCAGCAGGCGATGGCGCTCGATTCTCCGGGCTACCTGCCGCCCGACCACTTCGCTCAGCTCTTCAGCACGCACGGCACGATCATGATCTTCTTCATGGCGATGCCGTTCCTGAGCGGCGTCATCAACTACGTGATGCCGTTGCAGATCGGCTCGCGCGACGTGTCGTTCCCGATGCTGAACTCGATCAGCCTGTGGCTGACGGGCGGCGGCGCCGCGATCATGATGGCGTCGCTGTGCATCGGGAAGTTCTCGACCGGCGGCTGGACCGGTTATCCGCCCTATACCGAGATGGCCTTCAACCCCGGCGTCGGGCCGGACTACTGGATCTGGGCGGTGACGTTGGGCACCGTCGGCTCGACGCTCACCGGCATCAATTTCGCGGTGACGATCTACAAGAAGCGCGCGCCGGGCATGCAGCTCATGCGCATGCCGTTGTTCTGCTGGACCTCGCTTTGCGTCAGCATCCTGATGATCTTCGCCATGCCGCCGCTGACGGTCGCGACCGGTCTCCTCGCCCTTGATCGCTATCTCGGCATGCACTTCTTCACGAACGACCTGGGCGGCAACATGATGAACTACGCCAACCTCCTCTGGCTGTTCGGCCACCCGGAAGTCTACATTCTCATTCTGCCGGCCTTCGGGGTCTATTCGGAGGTCTTTTCCACGTTCTCGTCGAAGGCGCTCTACGGCTATACTTCGCTCGTCGGAGCGACGATCTGCATCGCCGTGCTCTCCTTCACGGTCTGGGTGCACCACTTCTTCACGATGGGGCAGACGGCCAATCTGAACGCCGCCTTTGGAACGGCGACGATGGCGATCGGAATACCCACTGGCGTCAAGATCTACGACTGGATCCTGACCATGTACCGCGGCCGGGTCCGCTTCACCGTGCCGCTCCTCTACGCGCTGGCCTTTCTCGTGCTCTTCGTGGTCGGCGGTTTGAGCGGCATCCTGCTCGCCAACCCGGCCATCGATTACCAGGTGCACAACACGCTGTTCCTGGTCGCGCACTTCCACAACATGCTCATTCCGGGCCTGCTCTTCGGCATGCTCGCCGCCTACCATTACTGGTTCCCGAAAGCCTTCGGCTTTCGCCTGAGCGAGGCGTGGGGCAGAATCGCCTTTGCGCTGTGGACGTCGGGCTTTGTCTTCGCCTTCATGCCGCTCTATGCGCTCGGCGCCCTCGGCATGCCGCGGCGCACCCAGGAGTTCTTCGATCCCGTCTACCTGCCCTACACGATCGTCGCCGCGCTCGGCGCGCTGCTGATCCTCGCGGCGCTCGCCAGCCTCTTCGTCCAATTGTGGGTGAGCATCCGGCAGCGCGAGGAGACGCGCGTCTTCGCAGGCGACCCCTGGAACGGGCGAACGCTCGAATGGTCGACCTCCTCCCCGCCGCCCGAGTACAACTTCGCCGTCCTCCCCCACGTTGCCGGGAGAGGCGCCTTTCACATCATGAAGGAGCGCGGCGAAGCCTACAGGCAGCCCGCCGCCTATGAGCCGATCGAGCTTCCCCGCAACAGCGCCATGGGGCCGGTCATCGGCGTCTCCGGGGCGGCCGTGGCGTTCGGACTCGTATGGCATATCTGGTGGATGGTCTGCCTTGGCCTGCTCTTGATCTGGGGCGCCGTCATCGCCAGAAGCTTCATGCGCAACACCACGCGGATCATCCCGGCAAGCGAAGTGGAAGCGACCGAGCGTCGCTGGCTGGAGGCGGTGGCGAAGACGCCGCGGGTCTCGCGCGACCACGAGCTCGATCCCGGCAATCGCGGTCTCGCGGTGGCGTCAGCGACATGAGCGCCAATAGCCTGAAGCATCCCGGGATCAATCTCGGGACCAGCGATCCGGACGCGCACGAAGCGGCGGAGGAGGTCGTCTTCGGCTTCTGGGTCTTTCTGATGAGCGACCTGATCCTGTTCTCGCTGCTCTTCGCCACCTTCGTCACCATGACCAACTCCACCGCCGCAGGCCCGGGCGGCAAGGCGCTGTTCGATCTCCGAAGCATCGCAGCGGAGACCGGCGCGCTCCTCGTCAGCAGCTTCACGTTTGGAATGGCCTCGATCGCCATGAAGTATCGCACCGATCGCGGCGGGCTTCTTTTATGGCTGGCGGTCACGCTGCTGTTCGGTCTGATCTTCCTCGGGCTTGAGATGCATGACTTCGTCAGCATGATCGGCAAGGGCGCCGGCCCCGACCGCAGCGGATTCCTGTCCGCCTTCTTTGCGCTCGTCGGCATGCACGGCCTCCACGTGACGGCGGGCAGCATCTGGATCGTCGTGATGATGGCGCAGGTCCTGGTCTTCGGCGTCACCGCCGACGTGAAGATCCGCATCCTGCGCCTCGGTCTTTTCTGGCACTTCCTCGACATCATCTGGGTCGGGATTTTCTCTGTCGTCTATCTGAGGGCGCTGGCGTGACGGGCGATCACATGGATACGACAGCCAGAGCGGAAAGGAACCGCGAGCTCCGCTCCTACCTGATCGGATTCGGGCTCGCCGTTCTGCTCACGGCGATCGCCTTCGGCGCCGTGCTGATGGGCGAAGGCTCACGCGCCACCGTGCTTTGGATCGTCGCGATCACGGCGGTCGTCCAGGTGATCGTGCATTTCCGCTTCTTCCTGCACATCGACTTGTCGAAGTCGAACCGCGACGATCTGCAGCTGATCCTGTTCTCGTTCCTGATCCTGACGCTGATGGTCGCCGGCACGATCTGGATCCTCGCCAACCTCCACGCGCGCATGATGTAGCGGCCCCGCGCCAGGCCGCTTGCGGCGCCTGCGACCTCCTTGAGAGTGCCGTCTCGTCGATCTGATTTAGGGTCTGGACTTCATACCATTTCGCCCTAAGGTATGGTTAACAAACCAATAAAGGGCGGGCATGCCAGACGCGCTGCACTCCGCGATCAATGCACACGCCGAGGAGGCCTTCGGCTTCCTGGAGGCCCTCGTCGGCGCGGCGAGCACGGTTGGTCACGAGCAGGCGGCAATGGAGGTTTTCGCCCGGGAGGCGGAAACCCTGGGGCTCAACGTCGCGCGGCTGCCCTTCTCGAACACGCCTGAGACGGACCCCCGCGCCGGCGTCACGCCTCCCCCCGATCTGCTCAGCGCCGGCCGCTACCAGGTGCTCGCAACCACGCCCGGCGACGGAGACCTCCGTCTGCTGCTGAACGGGCACATTGATGTCGTCCCGGCGGGCTCCTCCGACCTCTGGACCAGCCCGCCATTTGTGCCGCGCCGGGATGGCGACCGGCTTTATGGCCGGGGCGCGGCCGACATGAAGGCCGGGTTTGCCGCCGGCGTGCTTGCCCTGAAGGCCCTTCGCGACGTCGCGCCGGACCTCTTCGCAAAGCGCCGTCTCGGATTTCTGGCCGTCGTGGAAGAAGAGTGCACGGGCAACGGCACGCTTCGCTCCGTCACCAAGCACGGCGTCACCGCACCGGAGGTCGTCTTGCTGGAGCCGACCAATGTCGGGCTCCTGGTGGGCGGCGTCGGCGTGCTGTGGATCGACGTCCGCGTGATTGCATCTTCCGGTCACGCTTACGCGGCGGATTCGAGCGCCAACGCGGTCGACCTCGGCATGCGGCTGGTCGAGGGCCTGCGCAAATGGTCGGCCGACGTCTTGAAATCCGAACCGGACCCGGAAATCGGCCCGGACCAGAACCCCTACAGCATCAACCTCGGCAAGGTGCACGCGGGTGACTGGACCTCGTCCTCGCCGTCGAGCGCGACCTTCAGCCTGCGCATCGGGTTTCCCCGGTCCTGGACGCCGCAGGACGCGGAACGAAAAGTGCGCGAAACCATCGCCGAGCTTGCGGCGGGGGATCCCGACTTTCCGGCTCCACCCAAGGTCACGCTTACGGGTCTCAGGGCGCAGGGCTATTTGCTCGACAGCCAGTCGCCACTGGTGCGGGATCTGAGCGCAGCGCATCTCGATGCGCACGGCGTCGCGCCTGCGGTCTACGCTCTCGGCAGCACCACGGATGCCCGCGTCTATCTCAACGACTTCGGCATCTCCGCGGTGTGCTTTGGCGCGACGGGCCATCGGCTGCACGGTGTCGACGAATATGTCGAGCTCCCGAGCATCGTCAAAGCAGCGCGCACGCTCGCCCGCTTTCTGATCATGCGTTTCGGTTCTGAGGAAGCCGAGAAATGACGGAAGTGGACAAAACCGCCAGTCACGGCACGCCAATGACGGCCGGCGGCGCCAGGCTCGATCAGGGTGTTCCTTCCGTTGTCACTCCCCAGTCCTGGGGCGCGCCGATCGTCAGCCGCCATGTCGCGGACGATGTGGTTGACCGCCTCGTCACCGCAGTCGCGCTGGGGCTCTACGTTCCCGGACAGCAGCTTCCGCCCGAACGGGAGTTGGCGGCGATGCTCGGCGTTTCGCGCACGTCGGTGCGCGAGGCGCTCAAGCAGCTCACCGACGGCGGCTATCTGGAAGTGCGCCGCGGCCGCAATGGCGGCTATTTCGTTCTCGCGAACTGGGGCCCGAAATCGGCCGAGCACGTCTACCGCCAAGTCGTTGCCAACTGGACGGAGTTCGAGGAGATATTCGACGCGCGTACGCTGGTCGAGCCGCTGATCGCCCAAACCGCCGCCGAGCGCCGCACGAGCAGTGACGTCGAAGCGATCTTGACTGCTCTTCAGGCCTATATCGACGCCCCCGACCACGACGCTTCGCGACTGGCCGACGCGGGACTGCACCTCGCCATTGCCAAGGCGACGCATAACCCGATCCTTGTCGACATCTCGGTCGACCTGCGCACCAAGATCAGCCTCAACCTCGGCGCGGAACCCTATACCGACGAGGTGCGGCGCATCGCCATCGGGCAGCACAAGGAGCTTGTCGCCGCCGTCGCGGAAGGACGCGCGAAGGACGCGTCTGAAATCGCCGCCCGGCATTTCACGTTGTCCGAAAATCTCTTTCGCGACCTCGTCGCGCGGGCCGTGCACGATGTCCAGTCGGGAGGCGGGAAATGAGCCGCCAACTGACGTTCATCCTGCGTCGGATCCTGATCACGATCCCGTCTTTGTTCGTGATGAGCGTCGTCGTCTTCCTGATCATCCGGCTCGTGCCCGGCGATCCGGTGCGCACGATGCTCGGGTTCCGCGCGACCGAGGAAAACGTCACCGCACTGCGCCACGAGCTGGGGCTCGATCAGAGCCTCCTCACCCAATACGTGACCTGGATCGGCAATCTTCTTCATGGCGATCTGGGCACCGATATCGTCAGCCACGCTCCTCTCTCCGAGCTGCTTGCCCAGCGCCTGCCGGTGACTTTGGAGCTGGCCGGACTGTCGATGCTGCTCGCCGTTCTCGTCGGCGTTCCGCTGGGTGTCCTGGCGGCGTCGGGCGGCGTCTGGAGCAAACGCCTGACGGAGGGGTTTGTCGTCTTCGGCGTCAGCGTCCCCGACTTCTGGCTCGGCATCATGCTGGTGCTCGTCTTCGCGGGCACGCTGATGGTGCTGCCGCCCTCCGGCTATGTCCCGTTTGCGAAAGACCCGCTGGCGAACCTCCGTTACATGACGCTGCCCGTGCTCACGCTGGCGACGGGAGAAGCGGCCTACATCCTGCGGACCACGCGCGGCGCGATCATCTCGGTGATGGATCGGCCCTTCGTGACGTTTCTACGCGCCAAGGGCATCAGCCAACGCCGGATCATGTTCGGCCATGCCCTGCGCAATGCCGGCCCGTCGATCGTCACCGTTGTCGGCATCCAGGTTGGTGTGCTGCTGGGCGGCGCGATTATCGTCGAGACGCTCTTTGCCCTGCCTGGCGTCGGACGGCTCGTCGTGACGGGGATCAGCCAGCGCAACTATCCTACGGTGCAGGTGGGCGTGCTGGCCATCGCCACCATTTTCATCATCGTCTCGCTCGTGACCGATCTCATCGTCGGCTGGCTCGATCCGCGCATCGCGGACGGGATGGCCGAATGACGGGGTTGGCCGTGGATACGATCGCAGGCAAGGGTCCGCGTCCCCCGTTGCGGAGGTCGACGCGTTTCATCGTCGGCGGCGGAGCCATTCTTGCCGTTCTGGCGCTCGCCGCTCTCGCCGCGCCGATCATCGCGCCGCACGATCCCGAGGCCATGGAGGTCGTGCAGGTGCTTGGCGCCCCCTCCCTCGCGCACCCGTTCGGGTCCGACGTGCTCGGTCGCGATGTTCTGAGCCGCGTGATCTTCGGTTTGCGCGCAAGCCTGCTCGTGTCGATTTCGGCGGTCGCGGTATCCGTTGCGGTCGCGGTCCCGCTCGGTGTGCTTGCCGGATATTTCGGCCGCTGGGTCGACAGCGCCATTTCCCGGACCCTCGACATGATCCTGGTCCTCCCCGCGATGCTGCTCGCCATCAGCCTGATCGCAATCCTTGGGCCAGGAAGCGTGGTCGCGGCGATCGCGATTGCCGTGATCTACCTGCCGATCCTGGCGCGCGTGATGCGCACCAGCACGCTCGTGGTCACGCGCCATGAATACGTGGCCGGGTCCCGTGCCCGCGGCGCCAGCCACTTCAGAGTTCTTGTCAGCCATGTCGTTCCCAACGCGCTCGGACCGGTGATCGTGCAGGCATCGGTGCTCAGCGCCTTTGCGCTGCAGCTCGAAGCAGGGCTGAGCTTTCTCGGCCTTGGCACGCAACCACCGACACCTTCGCTCGGCGGGATGCTTGCGGACGGCCGCGACGTGCTCAACCAGGCGCCCTGGGTCGAGATATTCCCCGGCCTCGCCATCGTGGTCGCCGTGCTCGCCTTCAGCTTTCTCGGCGAGGGTCTGCGCCGTGCGTTCGATCCGCAGGGGGTTGCGGAATGAGCGCGGTCCTTAGCCTCGAAGGTCTGCGGGTCCAGTTCGCCGGCGACGACGGAGCACCGGCCGCCATGGCGGTCGACGGCGTCTCGATGCAGGTCAATCGCGGCGAGATATTCGGCGTCGTCGGCGAGAGCGGCAGCGGCAAGAGCACAGTCGCCAACGCCGTCATGGGCCTCTTGCCGAGCCATGCGCGGGTCGCCGGCAGCATCAAGGTCAGCGGGCGCGAAGTCGTTGGCCTTGACGAAGACGCGCTGCGCAAGATGCGCGGCACCGAAGCGTCGATGATCTTCCAGGACGCCTCCGCCAGCCTCGATCCGACATGGTCCGTGGGCGAGCAAATTGCCGAAACCGTGCGAGCCCACCAGGTGATCGGCCGGCGCGCCGCGCGGGAGCGCGCGGTCGCGCTGATGGGCGAAGTGGGCATCCCGGAGGCGGCCTCCCGCTACAACGACGCCCCGCATCGATTTTCCGGCGGCATGCGCCAGCGGATCGTCATCGCCGCGGCGCTCGCAAACGACCCGCAGCTCCTGATCGCCGACGAGCCGACATCGGCTCTCGACGTCACCATCCAGGCGCAGGTGCTGAGGCTTATCAATTCGCTCCGCCACCGGCACGGAACGACCGTGCTTCTGATCACCCACGACCTCGGTGTGGTGGCACAAGTCTGCGACCGGGTCGGGGTCATGTATCGTGGAAAACTGCTCGAGGTCGCCACGGCGAGAGATCTCTTCGCCCGCCCAAGTCACGCCTACACGCGTGCCCTGTTGGCCGCCAGTCCCGCAGGGGCGCCGCGCGGCGCGCGCCTGCCTGTCATCCCTCCTGAATGGAGCGTGGAAAGCCTGAAGGAGTCCGAACTGCTGCGCGCCGGCGACCCGTTAGCAACGCTTGGGGCGCCGCATGAGTGAATTGCTGCGCGTCGAGAACCTGAGCAAGAGCTACGCGGCGGGCGGTCCACCCTGGAACCCGCGCCGCGTCGTCGCCGTGGACAGTGTTTCATTCTCGGTTGCGCGCGGACACACGCTCGGACTTGTCGGCGAATCCGGAAGCGGCAAGAGCACGCTTGGGCGCTGTGTTCTCGGCCTCACGCCGCCGGACAGCGGCTCCGTCATATTCGATGGCGTCGACGTTCTGGGGCTCTCGGGCCGGGCCTTGTCGGAGTTCCGCCGCCGCGTGCAGCCGGTGTTCCAAGATCCGTTCGGCAGCCTCGATCCACGCTGGCCGATCGGCCGCAGCGTACGCGAGTCGCTTGACGTCTTTCGCATTGGCACGCCCGCGGACCGCGCCCGCCGCGTGCTGGACCTCCTGCACCGGGTCGGCCTCAACCCGGCTCTGGCGGGCCGGTTGCCGGCTCATCTCTCCGGTGGTCAGCGCCAGCGGGTTGCGGTCGCAGCGGCGTTGGCCAGCGAGCCTGAGCTCATCGTTGCCGACGAACCGGTCAGCGCTCTCGACATGAGTGTCCAGGCGCAGATCCTGAATCTCTTCCTCGACCTGCAGCAGGATCTCGGCGTCGCTTCGATCTTCATCACGCATGACCTCGGCGTCGTCGAACACGTCAGCGACGACGTCGCGGTGATGTACCGCGGCGCAATCGTCGAGATCGGCGACACCGACCAGGTCATGAACCGGCCACGCCACGACTACACCAGGACACTGCTCGCCGCAGTGCCCACGCTGGTACCGCCACCTGACGAAGGAGGGTCCCTTGCCGAAAGCCCAAGTGAACGGAGTCACGCTCAACTATCAGATTGACGGGCCCGAAACCGCGAACGAGACCATCGTTCTGATCAACGGCCTTGCCGACGACCTCCAGTCCTGGGGGTTTCAGGTGCCGGCTTTTGTCGAAGCAGGCTATCGCGTGTTGAGCTTCGACAATCGCGGCATCGGCAAGTCCGATAGACCAGCCGGTCCCTATAGCTCGAAGCAGCTTGCCGACGACGCCAAGGCGCTCGTCGATCAACTCGGGATCAGCGGCTTCCACCTCATGGGCGTTTCCATGGGCGGCATGATCTCCGAGGAATACGCCATTGCCTATGGCGGCGACCTGAAATCGCTGACGCTCGCCTGCACCTACGGCAAGGCCGATCCTTTCTGCCAGCAGATGTTCGCCATGTGGGGCGATCTGGCCAAGGGACTCGGCGTGCCCTTCGTCATGCGCGACGTCATCCTGTGGGCGTTCACCGGACCGTTCTTTGAAGACCGGCCGAACGATGCCGCCGAGTTCAACGCGGCAATGGCGCAGCTCGACATGTCCGTCGAAGCCTATCACGCCCAATTGGCCGTCATCCAAAAGCACGACGCGACAGACCGGCTCGGCCAGATCGCCGTGCCGACGCTCGTTCTTGCGGGGGAGGAAGACATCCTCATCCCCGTCCGGCTGTCGCGGCGCCTGCAGGCCGCGATACCCGGCGCGAAATGGGCCACCGTTCCCGGCGGGCATGCCTGCCTGTGGGAGAATCCCGGATCCGTTCAATACGACCTTCCTCGACTTTGTGGGGAGCAACGCCCGCTAGAGCGACCACTGATCCAAGAAAGGACAGTTCCATGCCAAATTCAGAGTGGACTACTCCAAGATACGATCTCGGCTTCAAGCGCTTCACTGTGGCCCTGGCCGCGCTTGCGCTTGGGCTTGTCGTTGCCGTCGGCAACACCGCGATGGCCCAGACCATCAAAGACGGCGGCGACCTCCGCGCCGCGCTGACGGGCGAGCCCGACGTCCTCGATCCCGCCACCTCGTCCATCTACACTGGCGCTCAGGTGTACGAAGGCATCTTCAGCAAGCTGATCGATATCGATACCGACGGGAACTTCGTTCCCGACCTTGCCGCGTCATGGGCCCAGACGGATCCGACGACGTGGACGTTCAAGCTGGTGACCAATGCGACATTTCACAACGGAGAGAAATTCACCTCCGCCGACGTGAAATACAGCTTCGATCGGATCCTCAATCCCGACACGGCCAGCGCCTATGCCGGGCTCTATTCTCAGATCAACTCCATCGAAGCGCCAGATCCTGAGACCGTGGTCTTCCACCTGAAGTCGCCCTTCGGGCCCTTCCTCACGAACATCGCGACCAACGGCGAGATCGTGAACAAGACCGCCATCGAAAGCGGCGACCCGGCGCGGCAGCCGGTCGGAACCGGCCCATTCGAATTCGTCGACTGGGTGCAGGGCGACCACATCACGCTCAAGAAGAACCCGAACTACTTCAAGGCCGGTCTGCCGCATCTCGATACGATCACCTTCCGCTTCCTGCCGGTCGATCAGAGCCGGATCGATGCCTTGGTCGCTGGCGAGCTCGACTGGGCCGACGCTATTCCGCTGCAACAGGTGCCGGACCTCCAGAACAACTCGCGCTTCACCTACGTGACCAGCCCGGTCGCCGGAATTCCGGACTTCCTGGCCATGAACACGAAGGTTGCGCCCTTTGATAATGCGAAGGTGCGGCAAGCCGTTGCCCTGGCGACAAGCCGCTCCGGCATACGCGACTTCGCCTATCTCGGGACCGGCGAACTTGGCCTGATCGAAGTGCCGACAGGGTCCGTCTGGTATGACGACACCGGTGTGTTCGCTGCAGAACCGGATATTGAAAAGGCCAAGCAGTTGCTGGCCGACGCCGGATATCCGAATGGGCTGACCGTGGAATATCTCGGATTGCCGCAATATCCCGAGCTGCTCAAGACCGGGCAGGTCGTGCGCGAGCAGCTGAGGCAGATCGGCATCACCATGGAAATCAAGTCCGTGGATGTGTCGGTCTGGTTCGATGCCTTCGTTTCGGGCGACTACCAGATCACCAGCGCCTATCAGGAGCGGACGATCGATCCTGACAACTTCTACTCGCTGGTCATCAGGTCGGGCGGTCCGATCAACACGACCGGTTACGCGAACCCGGAGGTGGATGCTCTCATCGACGAGGCCGCCGCGAGTGTCGATATGGACAAGCGGAAGGGCCTCTATCGGCAGATCCGAACGACCGTGACCAGCGAAGCGCCGATCGTGTTCGCTCACTTCGAAACGCTGCATTATCTGATGAACAAGAACGTCGCCGGGTCGACGATAACCCCGACGCTCAGCCTGCACATGGAGAATGTCGGCTTCACGGAGTAGTCCGCTTCGCGACGCCGCGCGGAGAAATCTGGCGGCCGGCCCGAACAAGGGCCGGCCGCTTGCGGGTGGAGACAACCGTGACCACGACGCGATTGGTTCGCTCGACCTCGCCACGATCCGAATAGTCTCGAATGGTCCCCGGTGGGATTTCACCCGGCGGCGTCGGCAAAGTATGTCAAATGACGCTCAAAGGCCTCACCACAAGGTAGCGTGAGTTAACCACACGGAGGACTAGGCGTTCCACTTCACAGGGGCTTAAGTCCGATAGGTACAGTATCCACGAAGTCTCGCCACGGGGCTTCCGCGAATGCCACTCTTCGACGACACGACTAAACGATTTGCGCTGAGGATCGGCCTACCGGCGATCCTCATCCTGCTCGCGACCTTCGTGATCGTCATCGTTTCCCTCACGAAGATGGCCGGCAAGGTCAATCATATTGAGAGCGAGCTTACGGGGAGGACAACGACGGCTGCAGTCAAGTCCGTTCTGCGGCACCTCGGGGAGACGAACAAGGATTATGCCCAATGGGATGATGCCGTTCGCAGTCTGTATGGTGCCGTAAACAGTGATTGGGCCGCAGAGAACGTCGCCACCTCGGTGCTATTCGACACGATCTATCTCATCGACGATAGCGGCAATGGATTGCTCGCCTATCGGAACGGCGAGCCGGTGCCCACTACGCCCGGTGAAGCGTTTGGCCCGTCGCTCGCGTCAATGATTGCTGAGCTTCCGAAGGACGGCAAGACATACGATGTGCAGACCGGGGTCGTGAGAGGCGCGTGGGGGCTTGCAATCGTCGCCGCCGGTCCGGTTGTGCCCGCGTCGAAGGATTTCGAGAACCCGCCGGATCGGTCCCGCTATTTGGTGATAGGCAAAGCGTTCGACGCCGCCGCCGTCAAACGGGCGAGCGAGGATTTCGTCATTGATGGGCTCCGTCTCGTCGACCCGGCCGCCTCGGAGCCGCTCAAGGTCGACCTCGTCGACCCGGATGGGAAGATCGTCGGTGCGCTCGCCTGGTCCCCGGCTCAGCTCGGCAGTCAGGCCAGTGCGCAGGTCGGCCCCGCGGCTCTGGCGATGCTCCTGCTCGTCGGACTGACAATGGCTCTCCTCATACTCTTCGCCTTGCGCAGATGGAAGGAAGTGAAGAAGGGCGAACTCCGGTTGGACGCTGCATTGAACAACATGGCGCAGGGCCTCTTGATGTACGACCGAGACCGCAAGCTCGTCATTTCCAACAGACGATATGCGGAATTGTTCAATATCCCTTGGGAAAAATGGAAAGCCGCCTCTTTGGGTACTACGGTCCAAGAAGCAATGCAGTTCAACAAGAAATGGTCCAATGCAACAGAGAAAAATCCGACGCAACTCAATGCTGAAATTCGAAGCTTCTTTGAGCGCCGCGAAGGCGGGAAGATCGTGTTCGAGCGCACCGACGGGAGAACATTCTCCGCATTGACCAAGCCAATGGCCGATGGCGGCTCAGTCGTTACGTTCGAGGACATCACCGAACAACGGCGAACCGAAGCGAAGATTTCGCACATGGCGCGTCACGACGCGCTCACGAACCTGCTGAACCGCGTCGCGTTCTACGAGCAGATAGAAACGATCCTCAGCCACTTGCGGCGCTCTGAGACCATGGCGGTTCTGAGTCTCGACCTCGATCATTTCAAGAGCGTCAACGATACGCTCGGACATCCCATCGGGGACCTCCTGCTGCAGGCGGCGGCCGAACGCATGCGCGGTTGCGTTCGCGACGAGGATATCGTGGCCCGATTGGGAGGCGACGAGTTCGCTATCGTGCAGGTGCCATCGGCGCAGCCATCGAGTATCGGCTCGCTCGCTACACGCCTTATCGAAGTCATAGGAGCGCCCTACGATCTCGGCGGCCATCAGGTGATCGTGGGAGTGAGCGTCGGTGTTACGGTCGCGCCAGGTGAAGGCACCGAGCCGGACGTTCTGATGAAGAACGCGGATCTGGCGCTTTATCGCGCCAAGGCCGACGGCGGGGGCATCTACCGCTTTTTCGAAGTCGGGATGGACGCGCGCATGCAGGCGCGCCGCATCCTCGAATTGGACCTTCGCAAGGCGATCGTGAACGGCGAGTTCGAGCTCTTCTTTCAGCCGATCGTCGACGTCGGCACGGGAGCAATCACCAGCTGCGAAGCGCTCATCCGGTGGAATCATCCCGAACGCGGCATGATTGCGCCGATGGATTTCATTCCGGTCGCGGAAGAAACCGGCCTCATCGTGCCATTGGGTGAGTGGGTGGTGCGACAGGCCTGCGCCGAAGCGGCACGCTGGCCGAAGCACGTGACCGTCGCGGTGAACCTCTCGCCGGCCCAGTTCAAGAGCCGCAACCTGGTGCCGACCGTCATCAGCGCGCTTGCGACATCCGGTCTTTCAGCAGATCGGCTGGAGCTGGAGATCACTGAGATGGTGCTCATGCAGGAGAATGAGGGAGCCGTCGCCACTCTTCATCAACTGCGCGACCTCGGGATCAGAATCGCGATGGACGATTTCGGCACCGGTTACTCTTCACTTGGCTATCTGCGCAGCTTCCCGTTCGACCGCATCAAGATCGATCAATCCTTCATTCGTGATTTGCCTGAAAAGGAAGACAGCCTTGCGATCGTGCGCGCCGTGGTCGGATTGAGCAGCAGCCTGGGTATCAAGACAACGGCCGAGGGCGTGGAAACAAAGGAACAGCTCGCGACTCTGACCTCGGAGGGCTGCAATGAATTCCAGGGCTTCCTGTTTAGTCGGCCCTGCCCGGCTTCGGATGTCGAGCGATTGTTGAATGCGCAGACCCCACGCGCCGAGGCCGTCGCCTGAGGGACTGCTGACCGCTGACGCTTCGCGATAACCGGGAGAAATGTCCCATTCAGACGTCACTTGCGAATTTGACATTTCCGCTGCGCCTCGCAGCACCACCGGATCAGCCCGGCATCTCCCCGGTCGGTGCCCCCCGCATCAGAAACGTCTCGTCGATCTGGAATTCCCCGAAATCCCCCATGCCGAATCATTGAAGATCAAATAGCCGCATCGGCAGTCATACATTCAGTTACCTTCGGGGCGTAAATCTGGGCGCATTGGCACCGAAGGCCCGGAGGTTCGATTGAAGCCGCACCGCCTGGAGAAGCTGTTCAACCCGCGGAGCGTCGCCGTGCTCGGCGCGAACGACGACGTCTCCAGCGTCGGCGGCCGCGTCTTCAAGAACCTGGTCGAGGGCGGCTTCGCCGGGCCGGTCGTCCCGGTCAATCCGAGCCACAAGACGGTCGGCGGGCGCGACTGCTTCGCGAGCGTCCGCGACATTGAGGCGGCGCCGGAGCTCGCGGTGATCGCAACGCCGGCGCGTACGGTTGTGGAGGCGATCCGCGAATGCGGCGAGAAGGGCATCGGCGCCGCGATCATCCTCTCCGCCGGGTTCAACGAGACGGGCGAGTCCGGGGCGCGGCTCGAAACGGAACTCGCCGACGCAGCGCGCCACGCCGACATCCGCTTCGTCGGCCCGAACTGCCTCGGCGTCATGCGCCCGGTGCACGATTTCAACGCGACCTTCCTCGGCGCGGCGCCGCCGCGCGGGCGGCTCGCGCTCGTCTCGCAGTCGGGCGCGCTCTGCGCCGCAATCACCGACTGGGCGGCGCCACACCATCTCGGCTTCTCCACCATCGTCTCGCTCGGCAACGCCACCGACGTCGATTTCGGCGACGTGCTCGACTATCTCGCGAGCGACGCCAAGTCCGATGCAATCCTGCTCTACGTGGAGGGCATCAAGGACGCGCGCGCCTTCACGAGCGGGCTAAGGCTCGCGGCGCGTGCCAAGCCGGTCATCGTGCTGAAGGCCGGCCGGCACGAGCGCGGCTCGAAAGCCGCGAGCACCCATACCGGCGCGATGGTGGGCGCCGACGAGGTGTTCGACGCGGCGCTTGAGCGCGCCGGCGTGGTGCGCGCCATGACCTTCGGCCAGCTCTTCGCCGCGGCGGAAATCCTCTCGACCTCCAAGCGCGTTGGCGGCAACCGGCTCGCGATCGTGACGAATGGCGGCGGCGCCGGCGTGCTTGCCACCGACCGCGCGGAGGATCTGGGCATCGCACTTCCCGAGCTGGAGCCGAAGACGGTCGCCGCGCTCGACAAGCTTCTGCCGCCCTACTGGTCGCATGCCAACCCCGTCGACATCCTCGGCGACGCTCCCGCGGAGACCTACGGCGCGGCGGTTTCCGCCTGCCTCGACGACCGGAACGTCGACGGCCTGCTGGTCATGCTCACGCCGCAGGCGATGACCGGGCCTGTGGACGCCGCGCGCTCCGTGGTGGCCGCCGCCGCCGGTCACCACACCAAGCCGGTGCTCGCCTGCTTCATGGGCGAGACGAGCGTGGCGGAGGCGCGCGAGCTGCTGTCGGAGAGCGGCATCGCCGGTTTCACCACGCCGGAGCGCGCGGTGGAGGCGTTTTCCTATCTCGCCCGCCACCAGATGAACCAGAAGCTCCTGCTGCAGACGCCGGGGCCGTTCTCCGACGACCACCGCCCGTCCGACGTGGAAGGCGCGCGCATGATCATCGAGGCGGCGCTGGCGGAGGGCCGCAAGCAGCTTTCCGACATCGAATCGAAGGCGGTGCTCTCCGCCTTCCACATTCCCTGCAATCCCACGATCGAGGCGAAGACGGCGGCGGAAGCGCTCGTCGCCGCGGAAACGCTCGGCTTCCCCGTCGCGATGAAGATTGCCTCGCCGTCGATCTCGCACAAATCCGACGTAGGCGGCGTCCGCATCAATCTCATGAACGGCGCCGACGTTCGCCTCGCCTTCGAACGGCTCCTCGCCGACGTGCGCAAGGCGCGGCCCGACGCGGAGATACGCGGCGTCACGCTGGAGCGCATGGCGGGAGGCCGCGACATCCGCGAGCTGATGGCGGGCGTGAAGTCCGACCCCGTCTTCGGCCCGGTGATCTCCTTTGGAGCCGGCGGCACCATGGCGGAGGTGCTGCGTGATTTCGCCGTCGCCATCCCGCCCCTCAACCGCGTGCTCGCCCAGCGCCTCATCGCGCACACGCGCGTGGCGCGTCTGCTCGGCCCTTTCCGCAACATGGCGGCGATCGATCGCGGCGGCGTGGAAGATCTGCTGCTGCGCCTCTCCGACCTCGTCTGTGAGCTGCCGCACGTGGCGGAGCTCGACATCAATCCGCTCTTCGCCAGCGAGACGGAGGTTCTCGCCGTCGACGCGCGCATTACCATACGGCGTCCGCCGGTGACGGTGGTGCCCTACGCGCACATGGCGATCCATCCATATCCCGCGCATCTTGCGACCCACAGTGTGCTGCCCGATGGGACCTCCCTCACGACCCGCCCGATCCGCCCGGAGGACGCTGAGATCGAGCAGGCCTTCGTGCGCCACCTCTCGCCGGAGGCGCGCTATTTCCGCTTCATGCACGCGGTGGAGGAGCTGACGCCGGAGATGCTCGTGCGTTTTACCCAGATCGACTATAGCGGCGAGATGGCGCTGATCGCCACGGTCCAGGAAGACGGCCACGAGAAGCAGATCGGCGTGGCGCGCTACGTCATCAACCCCGACGGCGAATCGGGCGAGTTCGCCATCGTCGTCGCCGACGAGCGGCAGAAACAGGGCGTCGGCTCATCGCTGATGAAGGGACTGATGGAATCGGCGCGCTATCACAGGCTGCACACAATCGAGGGCTCGGTATTGGCGGAAAATCGCGACATGCTGGCGCTGATGCGCTCGCTCGGCTTCACCATCACGCACGACCCTGAGGACGAGAACATCCGCACGGTGGAGCATTGGCTCTAGGGAGAAGCACCGCGGAACGAAACCGCGACCTGCCGGCGGACCGGTCCGTCTTGTCGGGTCAGTTCAAGAGGCCGCTGACAGCGTCGCGTGTGGAGCGATGTTTCCGTCGGCGTCAACGCGCTGGATCAGCTTGCCGACACTCATGGGGCGCCCGAAGTAATAGCCTTGGCCAAGATTGCAGCGCATGTGCACGAGTGCCGCCAAGTCGCGCGCCGTCTCGACCCCTTCCGCGACACTGACGGCCCCGGAGGCGCGCGCCAGATCAACGATGCTGCGGCAAATGCCTGCATTCAATGGATCGGTCGCACAATCGTGCACGTAGCTTTGGTCGAGCTTCAGCTCCGAGAACGGAAGCTGTTTCAGGCGGGCAAATGACGAATAGCCCGAGCCGAAGTCGTCAATGGCCAAGCCGACATTGTAGATGCGGAGCTGGGTCGCGGCTTCGGCGACGGCGTCGAGCTCCTCTATGGCTTCACTCTCCGTGACCTCGAGGATGAGACCGGGCCATCCTTCGCAACGCGGGGGGTCACGCACGAGCCCGGTCAAGCCCGGATCGAGCAGCGCTCGGACCGGTGCGTTCACGGCGAGTTGCAAATTGCGCCCGGCCCTCGCGAGCACTTCCCAGTCGAGGAACGCCTTGCGAATTGCAAACGCGGTCAGATCCCTGAGCGCCGTGTCACTCGCGCCTTGAAGGAAGGATTCCGGGCCGAGAATGCCGTGTGTGGGATGGTTCAATCGGGCGAGACCCTCCGCCCCCACAATACGGTTCCGCACCAGATCGACCTTCGGCTGATAGGCGATGTCAAGCCAATGCGACGCTAGCGCTTCGGCGAGATCGACGTGCGGACGCGACGCGTTGCTTGCGACAACATGCGGCTCGGCCAATTTGTCCTTCGGCGCCCTTTCGTTCGGGACGTCGATCGCAAGGCCTTCGAATATCCGTCGAAGCTGCTCCGATCGAAACGGCTTCTGCAGCGGAGCCAGCATCTTCAAGCCGTGCCGTTCACCGATCGTCCTGACGGCGTCCACCAGTTTCGGGTCCCTGCCGCTGATCAATTGCACCGCGCCCTTGAAGCTCGTCCGCTCCAGAATGCGGATGCCGTCGATGGCGTCCGATCGGCCGAGCGCAACGTCAAGGAATATGACCGAGGGGTGTGTGGACTTCAGGACGGCCTCAAGCGCGCCGGCGCTGTCAAGCTCGACGCTCGACACGCCGATCCGGGAAAGGACACGCGAGACCAGCCTACGGATGTCGGGGTCGTCGTCGATGACCAGGCATTCGTCGTGATGTCCCGGGGCGACCAAATCCGGAGCAGGTTCTATGCCAGCTCCGGCGAGTATTTGATTGCACAATGGTGTGACAGCTCCTTGAGTAGCGCGTCATTGTCGAGTGGTTTGCGCAGAAGCGCCACCGCGCCTTCGCGGCCGTGCAATTCCAGAGCAAACGCACTGTCGACACCAGGCTCGAGGCGCTGGCCGGTGATCATGATGACCGGTATGTCTTTGGTCACCTCCGTGCTCTTCAGGCGCCACAGAAGATAATGGCCGCCGCCTTCCGGCATCACGTAGTCGGCGATGATCGCGTCCGGCCTTTCCCTCATCGCAATGCGGTAGGCTTCAACCCCGTTTGAGGCGGTCAGTGTCTGCGCGCCGGTTTTGTTGAGGCGCCGCGCCAGCGCGCGCGTCAGATCGACGTCGTCGTCGACGATGAGTATCTTGTTATGCTTCTGCCCGTTGACCCCACTCAAGGGAACGCTGCGGTGCGCGTCGGCGGCGTTGAGCGTCGCTTCGTCGATGTCAAAAACCTTCGCCAAGATCGACTTGACCGCTTCCCACGTGTCCTCATTCTTTTGCACGTAGTAGGCGCCGAAGGAATCGGCACGGTCAAACGTATCCAGATCATCGCGACCGGTGAGTATTATCACGTCGACCGGCGGCTGCTTTTGATCGAGCAGCCACTCACAGACCCGGAAGCCATCGGCCTCCGGCATCTTGATGTCGAGGATGAGAAGCCGCGGCGAATGCCGCTGCGCCTTGAGAATGGCCTGCAGCCCGTTCTCCGCGGTCTCGACTTCGAGACCGAGCTTCTTGCATCGCACGGACAGCGCCCGCACGAGGGCGGGGTCGTCGTCGGCGATCAACACCTTTCGATTGGGGTCGACTTCGATTTCGCTCGCAGATGACATAGTGTGCTCCGGTTCAACGGTGGGTGCCTCACGCCTCGAAGGGCAAATCGATACTTTTGCTGGCGGCCCGTGCCGGATGACGGGGCAGCGCATGATCGGGGCGATTGCGATTGTGTTCCGTCCCGGCGCGGCCGAGGCCGTCGACGTCCCTTTGGACTGGGGAGGCCTCCGCTTCACCGCGCCTGCGCGTCAACCTGATGCAAGGCTGTAGAATTGTGTCCTCCCTGCTCGTACGCGCTCAGGCATTCAATGGAGCTGCGCGCCTAAACCCGCGAGCGCGTCGCCCAGACCGGATCGACGAAACGGCTTTTTCAACACAGGGACGTCTTCGTAGCCGTTCGGCAGATCTTCGCCCCCGTAACCCGTCGAGAAGACGAAAGGGATGCCGCGGCTGGTGAGCTCGTCCGCGACGGGATAGCTCATCTTTCCGTCCAGGTTGATGTCCAGTACGACCGCGTCGATGCCCCCGCCGCCGATCATCGACATCGCCTCATCGACATCGGTCGCCGGTCCGACAACTGCGTAGCCTAATTCAGCGAGCATGCGCTGCAGCATCCCCGCCACCATCAACTCGTCCTCCACCACAAGGACCCGTCGGTCTGAAGTCGCGCTATTCACGGCTCGTCTCCAGTTGCTGCTCTGGGAAGGGCATGACGATCTCGCAAATCACGCCCGCGGGGTCGTAGCTGAGGCGGACGTCGCCCTTTAGCTGCTTCGCCAACTCGCTCTCGATCAGCAGCGATCCGAAGCCACTGCGATCGGGCGGGCTGACCGCAGGTCCGCCGCTTTCTCTCCAACGCAGACGCAGTTGTTTGTCCCCCTGGCTCGGCTCGACCTCCCAGGAGATGTAAATATGTCCGGTTTCATTGCGGAGCGCGCCGTACTTCACTGCATTTGTGGTCAGCTCCTGAAACAGCATCGCCAGGGTCAACACCGTCCTCGGCGGCAGGAGAACAGCCTCGCCCTCTTTCGAATAGCGAGCGGCTCGACCGTCTTTGAGGCAATAGGGCTCCAGGATCACGGCGATCACAGCACTCAGCCTCGCCCCATCCCAGTTCGCTCGCCCCAGCAGCCTATGGGCCTCTGAAAGCGCCAGAAGGCGGCTCTCGAAGGCTTCGAGCGCGGGCTCGTTTATCTTCCCGGTCAAGGTCTGGACGGCGATCGCCTGAACCGTCGCCAGCGTGTTCTGGGTACGGTGGTTCAGCTCGTGCAGAAGCAAACGAAGTCGGTGTTCCTCTTTCCTGCGGTCGGTCACGTCCAAGAGCGAGATGAAGTGTTGGACGATATCTCCGTTCGCATCCAAAACCGGGCCGATAAAAATGACGGCCCAGAATGAGCTGTGATCCTTCCGGTAGTAGCGAACCTCCGGATAGCCGCCGTACAGACGGCTGAGGAAAGCGGCCTCGATCTGCGCCCGTGCGTCTGGACTGGTTTCGGGGCCCATCAGGAAATGATAGTTTTGGCCTAGCACCTCCTCCCGATCATAGCCGGTCAGCGAAAGAAAGCTGTCGTTGACGTAGACGATCGGGTTACCCGGAAGATGCGGGTCGGAGAACAGCATCGGCATGCGCGTGTGTTCAGCGGCCGTGACGAACGGCCCCCCCGCTTGCTGAACAGCCGTAATATGGCTTTCGGCGGCCTTCTGCGCGCTCGATCTTAGGGCGCTAGTGGGCATATCCTTCACTCAGGGTTCGAGACTGTCACAACGCCTTTCGAAGCCGACCCCCTGCGTCCGGATATACTTTTCCGTTGAGCATTAATGGACACATCTCTCTCTTGTCGTCTGTACAATATTGCACACGCCAATGTGCAATATTGCACACCCCTGCGCTGAGCGTGCTGCGAGCGGGAGACCGGATCGCAATGCCAAACGCCCCGTAGCGACCCGATGCCGCTGAATTTGGAAGCGGACGGTCCTCTCCCAAACGATCGCGCATGGACGGAGGAGCGCGAAGCGAGGAAAAGCCCACGGCCACCGAGCCAAGCCCTGGATCCCCTCCATTCACGCCGATGGTCGCGGCGGCCGCGATTTTGCGATCAAGTGACCTGCTCAGCGTGACGGGTGGACTGCGCTTCTGGGAACCGTTGGCGAAGGCCGTCGCCAAGCCAGCGCATAAGTCCTTTTCCACGCATGTCTTTGTGATTGCCGCAGTTCCCTGCACAACCTTTGGCTTTAAATGCAACCGCGAATTTGTTATTCCAGAGGCGCTACCCCGGCTGGGCAACAATACGAAGGGAGGCAAACCCCAATGACGCGCAAAGCAAAATTCCCGTTCGATCCAAGGGCCTTTCTCGCCAAGGCGGATGGTGGCAGGTCCATCGCGACTTACAAAGAAGGCCAGGCCATCTTTTCACAAGGCGATACCGCGGACGCCATCTTCTACACACTCGACGGCAAGGTGAAAGTCACCGTCATTTCCGAGCAAGGCAAGGAAGCCATCGTGGCATTACTTGGGCCGGATAGCTTTTTCGGCGAAGGCTGCCTGACGGGGCAGCAGGTGCGCATGGCAACGGCCACGGCAATGACCGAATGCACGATCATGACTGTGGAGAAGAAGGCCATGATCCGCGTTCTCCATGACGAACCGAAGTTCTCCGAGATGTTCATTGCGCATCTCTTGGATCGAACCATCCGCGTGGAGGCGGATTTGGTCGATCAACTTTTCAACTCGAGCGAGAAACGCCTGGCGCGAGCGCTTTTGTTGTTGGCGAATTTCGGCAAGGAAGGCAGGCCAGAGCCGATCGTTCCCAAAATCAGCCAGGAAACGCTCGCGGTCATGATCGGAACGACGCGGTCTCGCGTGAACCATTTCATGAACAAGTTCCGGAGATTGGGCTTAATCCACTACAACGACAATTTGGAAGTCCACAGCTCATTGCTGAACGTCATCCTGCGCGATGAGCCGCATATACATCGTAGAGATGGTCTTGAGGCGCCCGGCCCGGAATAGTTCTGCAATTCGCCATCCGGCGGAGTCACGCAGCGCCTGCCGCTACGGCATCCACGCTTCGGCTGGCGGCGTTTGCGCCGTTGTCTGAGCGGCTCTCGCAACCAAATCAGCAGCGGCGGCGTCTTCAACTTCCCGATATCGCTTTGGCGCTACTCGCAGGCTTATTGGTCGTGGTTGCCTTCTGGCTTTTCCTGGTGCGCTGACGCTCGTAGACGTCCCCGCGCGCGCCGCAAACCGTGCAGGCGACATGTCTTGCCCTAGCCTGAGGGGTGAGCATCGCGCCGTTTTCAACGGATCCCACTCAGAAGTCGAAGACGCTGCGATCGAAGGCGATAACCCACATATGGGCGGTGTGGGGAAAGGCGGCAGCGCTCCTCAGCTACCATCCGTGCGAAATTGCACGCCCGCTTATCCGTATCTGCGACGTACCTGGTGCCGCCGCAAGCGCCTCTAGTAGTGGATGCGCAGGCGGCCCTGGCCGCCGATGGAGTAGCTGTTTTGAGACAGCGTCCCTTGCGCCATGAGACCCAGCGACACGCGATCGCTCAGCATCACGTTCACGCCCGCTTCCAGCTCGCCATAGACGCGATCCTGCGACAGCGTCGTCTTCATGTCCGGGAAGCCCGAGCCGAGGTCCGCGAAGCTCGCCGTCACGTCCAAGTCCGGGTCGGTCAAGAACGCCGTAAGACCGCCGCGGATGAAAGCCGTCGCCGCCATGCCGCGAACGTTGAACGCCGTGCCGACCTCGAGCGACGGGCGCAGCGCAACGTTGGTCTTCGACACCGCGTCGACATGCTGGTCGAACAGTCCAGCGCCAGTCTCGGTGAAGGCGTCCTGCCAGGTCTGCGTCACCGCCACCGCCATGCCAGGCTTGGCGTAGAGGCTGAGCGTCTCGAACAACGCCGTCACCCGCGCCTCCGCCGCCAGGTAGCGGCCCTGCGGCGAACTCTTGGCGACGTAGTCGTCAGGCCCGACCGAGTAGCTGCGGTCGAAGTCATAGCTGTAGACGCCGCCGCTGACCGTCCCCGACAGCTCGAAGCGGCCGATCTCTTTCTTCAGCGCCGCGCCGCCGCCGAGGCGATAACCGTCTTGGGTGAAGTTCGGGCCGTCTACCCACACGCCTTCGCCCTTGCCGGCCACCTCCAGGAAGAGGCCTCCTCTCAGCTCCGTCTGGATGCCCGCCGAAAGCCCGGTGGCCTTCTCGTCGTAGCCCGGGTTGGTGCCGGTCGCGTCCTGGTGCGTGAAGGAGCCGATCGGCTGCGCCCACAGGCACTGCTGCTGCTGGAAGAAGCCGGGCCCCGCCTCAAGCTGCGGGCAGGAATGCAGGAGGTCGTGCATGGCAAACATGCCGCTCACTGCGGAGAGCATGCCGACGCCCGCCTCGTCGAGCACATACTCGTTGTAGATATCCTCTAGCTCGCCGGCGCTCGTGGCGTTCAAGACGCTGTTGACGAAGGACTCGAACGCCTTCTGCTCGTCGGAGCCGTCAGCGAGGCCGCTCCCCGCGCTCACCACCCCGTCAAGCTGCTCGCCGAAGCGCTTGGCGTTGTCGCCAAGCGGCGAGGCCGACGACACGCCGCCATAATCCACCGCGTAGCCGAGATAGAGGATGTCGCCGCTGGTCGTGAGCGAATAGTCCACGGTGGCCGTATCGGAGACCGACAGGCTGCTCGTGTCGAACGAGGAGAGGCTGCTTCCCGACAGGATCTCGATGCTGCCGGAATCCCCCGAGCTGGCGGAGTTGGTGCCGACCGCGTTCGGCGTCACGGAGCCGGCCAACGTCACGTCGGCGCTGTTGGCGACCTCGATCAGGTCGGCCGTGGTGTCGGTGGAGTCCGACGCCAGCGTGAGGTCGACCTGGTAGGTGCCCGTGGCCGTCTGGGTAATCGTGTCGGCCGTCAGCGAGGATGTGCCTATCGTGCCCGTCCCGCTCGGCGACATCGTGCCCTGGTTCTCAAGCGTGGTCGTGCCTCCGTCACCGATATCGAACGTGGCCCCGAAGGCGAGCGTGCCGCCGCTGTAGTTGGTCACCGTGCTCTTTGTGTAGGTGCCGGTACCGAGCAGCACCGATCCGAAGAGCGTGCCGTAATTGTCGATCGTCAGCGGGTTATCGGCACGCACGACGTAGCTTGCATCGTCCGACGTGTTCTCGATCGTGCCGTTGTTGGTCAGCGTGTTGCAGCCCAGGCTGCCGCAGTTGACGCCGGCCAGGAAGGAGATGGTGTCGTAACCGTCGCCACCGCCGCTCGAGACCGTAGCGCCTTCGTCGACCGTGATGGAGATGACGCCGTTGTCGCTGTCACCCTCGGTGTTGGCCAGGATGGCGCGGTTGTTGGTGCCGCTGGCGGTGATATCGGCCCCGACCTCGATGGTTACCGTGCCGGCGGGAGAGTCCGAGCCGCCGACGCTCTGCGCCACTATGCCGGTGGCGTAGTCGCCACTGACGGAGATGGCGCCGCCGGTGGTGACCTTCACGTCTCCGCCGTAGCCGTCGTCGCCGGAGCTGCCGACGCCCACCGACGTAACGTTGCCATCGAAGTCGTACGACCCCGTCGCTCCACCGCCACCGCCCACGCTTTGCGCCCAGATGCCATGGGCGTAGGCGCCGCTGGTGTTGATGGCGTCCGTGGTTGTGACGGTCACCTTGCCGCCGTTGCCACCGTCGCCGCCGCTCGACCCGACGACGCCCGTCCCGAAGAGAAGGCTGCTGAAGGTCGACGACAGGGACACTTCAGCATCGCCGCCGAGGCCACCGCCGCCGCCGACACTCTGGGCGAAGATGCCCATGGCTTTATCGCCGGTGGTCGTTATGGCGCCCGACCGGGTGATCGTGACGTCGCCGCCATTGCCGCCGCCGCTTCCCGAGCCGCTCACCGTGAGGCTGAGCCCGATGTGCTGGTTGCCGTCGCCGCCGGAGCCGCCGCCGCCGCCCACGGACTGGGCGAAGATGCCCGTGGCGTCCGCACCGCTCGTCGTGATGGTGGCCGTATTGTCGATCTCCACGTCACCGCCGTTGCCGGACGCGCCGCCGCTGCCACCGATGCTGATGCTGACGCTCTGGTAGAGGCTGTCGAGGCTCTTTGCGGTCTTGTAGACGTCGTAGGCGTCCTCGATGTAATCGCTGACATCTGATACTGTGGCTTCCCATCCTTCCAGATCGAGGGTGCCGTCGCCGGCATTGCCGCCCCCGCCGCCCACGGACTGGGCAAAGATGCCATAGGACACCGCACCCGACGTGTTGAGGTCGGCGCTATTGTCGATCGTCACCGTATTGCCATCGCCGGACCCGCCTCCGGATCCTCCCAGCGAGAAGCTGAACGACCAGCTGTCGTTCGTCGTGCCACTTGATGACACCGTTTTGCCGATCGAATAGTTTGCGGCACCGCCGCCGTCGCCGCCGCCGCCGCCGATGCTTTGTGCGTAGATGGCCCGCGACAGGTCTTCCTGAGTGGTGATTACGCCTGAGTTCGTCACTTCCACCTCGCCGGCATTCTGGCCGGAGCCGCCGGTGCCGCCGACCGCGACCTCGGCCTTTCCCGAGAAGGTATCCGTAGAAGTCGACGCGAAGTTTGCGAGAAGATTGTAGGCAGAGCCGCCGGAACCGCCGTTGCCGCCGATCGACTGGGCATAGATGCCGTCGGAGGCGCCGCCGTAGGTGTTGATCGCGGCTGTATTTCCGACCTTGACGGTAGCGGCCACGGAACCGGTCCCGCCGTCGCCGCCGACGCTGGTCGAAAGCTCGTACTTATCTTCCAAGTTGACGCTTGCGACCAGCGAGTAACTGCTACCCCCGACGCCGCCGTTACCGCCTATGCTCTGCGCGACGACACCCTGCGCCAGATCGCCGTATACATTAAGCGCGCCTTCGTTGGTGACGGTCACGGCTCCGGCAGCACCGCCGCTGCCGCCGTCGCCGCCGACGCTCACCGACACACCAACCGACGTGTCGGTTGACGCGACGAGCTCGCCCGAGATCACCGTTCCTCCGGATCCGCCGGCCCCGCCGATCGATTGTGCCAGGATTGCGCTCGAACCGAAGTCGCCGGTGGTGATCGTTTTTTTGTTGGTCACCGTCGTGGTGTCGGCGGTGCCGCCGTCGCCGCCACTGCCGCCGAGCGAGAGGTCGACCGCGCCGGCGACCTCTCCGGCACTCACGGCGATGTTCATCACCGATCCGCCGGAGCCGCCGCTACCGCCGATGGACTGGGCGGCAATCCCGTAGGCATAGACTCCGCCGGTCTGCAGCGTGGCGTCATTGTTGACCGTGACCTCCCCGCTGGTGCCTCCGGCGCCGCCCTCACCGCCCAGGGAAAGCGAGACGCTCTGCATCGAGATCGAGCCGCTGTAGCTGGAGCCGCCGCTGCCGCCGCCGCCGCCGATGGACTGCGCCAGGATCGCCGTCGCGTTGCTGCCGCTTGTGGTGATGCTGTGGTCGGTGTTGACCGTCACCGAGTCCGCGCTGACTCCGTCGCCTCCGGTACCGCCGAGAGACAATGAGGCGGAGTCGGAGCTGAAGGCATCGACCGATATGACCGACCCGGCATTGCCGCCGGTGCCGGCAACCGACTGCGCCAGGATGCCATAGGCGTTTTCGCCGGTGGACGTGAGCACCCCGCTCGAATTGACGCCGACCGGGCCTGCCGTCCCGCTGGCACCACCCGACGCGCCGACAGCAAGGTCTACGCTTTCCGCCGAGCCGCCACTGCCCGTGAGCGTGAAACCGCCATTGCCGCCATTGCCGCCGATCGACTGGGCGACGACGACACTGGCGTTGGCGCCCTGTGTGCTGAGCTCCTCGCCGCTTTCGACCTTGACGAACACCTTGGCGGCGTTGCCGCCTTCGCCGCCGCTGGCGCCCACGGCGGCTGCGATCGATGTATCGCTCATTGCGTCCAGCGCACCGGTGGCGCTCGACTTGCCGCCGCCGCCGCCGATCGACTGCGCCAGAATGGCGATCGAATTCGAGCCTTGGGTCGATATCCCACCATAGGTAACGACGTCGATCTCACCGCCGTCGCCGCCCGCTCCGCCGTCGGCGCCGAGCGACACAGATGCGCTCGCGTCAGAGAGCCCGCTCGCGCTGAAGACGTAGCCGGCATTGCCGCCGCCGCCGCCGATCGACTGCGCCACGATCCCGTCCGCCTCGTCGCCGCTCGTCTGGATGTCACCGCTCGACTTCACATAGACTTCATCCGCGCTGCCCGCCTCGCCGCCTGAGCCGCCAACGGCCAAAGCCAAGCTGACGCCGTCGAGACTCGCGCTGGCGGCAATCGAGCTGCCGGAGGAGCCGCCCCCACCGCCGATGCTCTGGGCGAGAATGCCGGTTGAGTGATCGCCCGACGTCGTGACCGCCCCCACCGCCGTGACGGAGACTTCGCTTGCGTCCGACCCATTGCCGCCGCCGCCCGACATGCCAAGCGAAACGTCAACGCCGACGCCCGCGCTCAGCGATATGTCATTGCCGCCCCGGCCGCCGCCGCCGCCGATCGACTGGGCGGCGATGCCCACGGACCGGTCGCCTTCGGTCGTGATCGCAAAGCTGCCGTTGTCGGTGTAGGTCACGTCGTCGGCGCTGCCGCCATCGCCGCCGGAACCGCCGAAGGCTTCAGAGAACTCCACGCCGACGCTCACCGCATTCGAGCCCTTGCCGCCGCCGCCGCCGATCGACTGCAGCAGGACGGCATCGGAGTCGTCGTCCGTCGTTTTCGCGTAGCCGCTGCTGCCGGAGCTCGTGACTTTGACCGTTCCGCCGTCGCCGCCAGAGCCGCCGCTGCCGCCGTGGGTGACAATTCCAGCCGTGGAATTGGCGTTGCCGCCGCCGCCGCCGATGCTGGCGGCGTAGAGCGCCTCCGAATATTGTCCGCCGGTGCTGAGCACGGCGTTGTCCAAGGTGACCTCTGCCTCGCCGCCGTCGCCGCCGGTGCCGCCACTGCCGCCTTGCGAGACGATCCCGTCCGCCGAGCCACCCGATCCGCCGCCGCCGCCGACGCTGATGGCCGAGATCGCAGCCGAACCGGTTCCGCTCGTTTCCAGGGTCGAGCTCGTCACCGAGACGGTCACGGTGTCGCCGTCTCCGCCGGCATCGCCGCTACCGCCCAATGCCGTGATCACACCGGAGGAACTCGATCCCTTTCCGCCGCCGCCGCCGACCGACTGCGCGTCGACCGCCGCCGAAGTGTCGCTGGTCGTCTTGATGGTGCTGCCGGAATCGACGGTGACCGTAACCGTGCCGGCATCGCCGCCGCTTTCACTGCTGGCGCCGTAGGAGAAGAGCCCCGATGCGTCACCAGCATCGCCGGCAAATCCGCCGACGCTCTGCGCCAGAATGCCGTTCGCCTCGGAATTGCCGGTGTTGATCGTGCCGGTGAACTCGACGCTGACGTTGCCGCCGGGGCCCGGCCCCTCAGCCGTGCCACCGTCCCCGTTCGCCAAGTCCGACGAGGCGGAGCCGCCGTCGCCGCCCGCACCGCCATAGCTCTGCGCGAGGATGCCCTGCGCCTGGTCGCCCGTCGTCGTGATGTCGGCATCGAGCTCGACCGTCACGGTCCCGCCGGTCCCGCCCTGGCCGCCGTTGCCCCCGTGGCTGTTGGTGATGAGCTCGGTGCTGCCGTCGTGTCCGTCGTGACCGGTGCCGCCGAGGCTTTGGGCAAGCACGCCATGGCCGGCCGATTCGCTGGTCGTGATGGTGCTGGTGGCGCTTGTCGCGGTGATCGTCACATCGCCGCCGTCGCCGCCGGCGCCGCCATTGCCACCGTAGCTCGCTCCTGTGTCCTCCGGGTTGCCCTCGCCGCCCTCGCCGCCGTCGCCGCCCTGGCTGGAGGCATAGATCCCGTATCTGCCGTCGCTCTCGACCGTGATGGCCTCACCGTCTTCGAACTTGATTGTGATGGCACCGCCGTTTCCGCCGTCGCCGCCGTTGCCGCCGTAACCGTTCGCGCCATCTCCGGTGGACTTGCCTTCGCCCGCTTCGCCACCCGTGCCGCCAAGGCTTTCGGCATAGATGGCGGTCTCGCTCGCTTCGACACCCGACGATAATGTGAGGGTCACGGTACCGCCGTCGCCGCCGGTACCGCCGTCGCCGCCATGCGCGTTGTAAGTGTCGGACGAGCCTTCGCCGCCCTCTCCGCCGTCGCCGCCGGTGCTATTGGCGACGATGCCGACGTCGCTCGATTGCACGTCCGTCGACCCGGTCAAAGTGACTTCCAGCGTCCCGCCGTCGCCACCCGTCTTGCCGTCGTCTGCAACTGCGGATTCAAAGTCCCAAAAATCAGTGCTTTTGTCGTCCCCCTTCTCGCCGCTGTGCCCGGTGGAGGACGTGTCGATGCCGCCCGTCGTGGCGACGATGCCGTAGCCATCGTCGAAAGTGCCTTTGATGATCAGGTCGGAACCGGCGTCGCCGTCGCTGCTCGCCGTATCGGTCAGCTCGACTGCTATGGTTCCCTCGATGTTGGCCGTGAGGTCCTCGATGATGACCTCGTCGACCGAACCGTCGGTGTAGGAGATCACACCGGGATCGCCGGTGCAGGTCGCGGTCGTGCCGGATATGGAGCAATCCGCCCGCGCCTGCGTCGACACCGCGACGATACAGACCGCCACGAATGGGCACAGCAGCCAGGTCGCCAGGCGAGTCCCGGCACCCCGCACCTTCGATTGTGTTGAACGATTTCCTACGCGCAGACTCCGCCCGCGAAACAAAGCCATCGTCGCTGCCCCCAGCCGAATCAGTTGATTCCATTGGAATCCGGCGACACCGGCCCGGTCCATGGACAGGCCTCTCAATTTGCAGGGGCAACTGCCGGGGCGATCGGCTTCAGATGAGTTTGAGCCAATCCTCGAATTGGCTTTCGTCAGTGCTCGCGATGCCGGACGCGAAGCAGCGTGCGACAGGCGGCTCCTGAACCAGGCTCAACACGGCGGACGGAGCGATGCCGAAGCGCTGACGGAAGAGCCTGCTGAAGTATAAAGGGTCGTCGAAGCCGCAGCGGCTGGAGATCTCCTGCACTTGCCCTCGCCCAGGCTGCGCCGACAATAGCTGACGATAGGCGCGGGCGAGCCGACGCATGGCGACGTAGTGGGCAACGCCCCCGGCATCGGCGAAATCGCGATAGACTGTCGGTTCCGACGCGCCGAATGCGCGACAGAGATGCTCGACGCCGAGGTCCGGATCATCCAGGTGCTGCTCGATATAGGAGCGCATGTCCACGCGACGCTCCGCCCTATGCTTTCGAGTCTTGGGCTCGTCGATCGAGCCTGGGATGAGATGGGAGCGCAACAGATCGCAAAAGCCGGCCGCGAGACCGCTCGCCTCGTCCTTACCAAGCTCCGGCAGCTGACCGAGCAGCGACAGGAACGCGTTGATAAGAAAGCTACCACCGAGAGTGGTATGAGTGAGCCTCAACTGCCCTGGGTGGCGCGCCGGATCGTAGCCGATAACGTCGTGCGGGATGATCACGCCGGCCACGGCCGATTCGCCCGCGACCGAATGGTGCTCGCGTGAGTAGTCGAAGACATTGATCTCTCCCGGCCTCATATGGAACGGCCGGTCCGCCGAGATGCCCCGGGACTCGCCGTGCCGATAAACCTGAAGAGAAAGATAAGCCGCATTCTCCGCATGTGAGGCGTGGTGGCTGAATGACTGCCGTGAGAAGAAGACGTCGGTGAAGATGAGCTTATCCACAAACCAAGCTTTGACGCCCTCCCGCCCCTCGGTGACATCGGACAGCGGTTCTACGTCGTAGATAGGACGCACAGCCTCGCGCCACGCGTCGAAGCAATGCCGCCTGCCAGTCAGCGTTGCATCGAGCTCAACGAAGGGGACCAGGCTATCTGTCACCACAATTTCTGATAAGCGATTCGCTTGGCGGCCATCAATCGGCTTGCAAAATAGTCGGTCGCAAAGGCCTTCTCAAAGGCGCCGCGGCTGACCTTGTTAGCTGGATGCCGAACCTCAGCGAATGCCAGCTGATGTTCTCAATGTCGAAGAACTTGCGCTTCAGTATGTTGAGTGAGTTCTTTCGATTGTCAGCGATAGCCATTGGCGGCTCGGAATCATTCCCACTCGATCGTGCCGGGCGGCTTCGACGTCACGTCGTAGACAACGCGGTTGATGCCGCGGACCTCGTTGATGATGCGAGTCGCCGCGCGTCCGAGGAATTCCATGTCGAAGTGGAAGAAGTCGGCCGTCATGCCGTCGACGGAGGTGACCGCGCGGAGCGCGCAGACGAAATCGTAGGTGCGGTAGTCGCCCATCACGCCCACCGTCTGCACCGGCAGCAGCACGGCGAAGGCCTGCCATATGGCGTCGTAGAGTCCCGCCTTCCTGATCTCGTCGAGATAGATCGCGTCGGCCTTCCTCAAGATGTCGAGCTTCTCCCGCGTGATCGCCCCGGGCACGCGGATGGCGAGCCCCGGCCCGGGAAACGGGTGCCGCCCGACGAAGCTCTCCGGCAGGCCGAGTTCGCGGCCGAGCGCGCGCACTTCGTCCTTGAAGAGCATGCGGAGCGGCTCCACGAGCTTCATGTGCATGCGCTCCGGCAGCCCGCCGACATTGTGGTGCGACTTGATGGTGACCGATGGCCCGCCAGTGAAGGAGACGCTCTCGATCACGTCGGGATAGAGCGTGCCTTGCGCGAGGAACGCCGCTGGCTCGCCGCCCTCCGCGAGCCTCGATGCCTCCGCCTCGAAGGTCTCCACGAAGAGCCGGCCTATGGTCTTGCGCTTCTTTTCAGGATCGCTTTCGCCCTCCAGCGCGGCAAGGAACGTCTCCTCCGCGTCGACGTGCACGAGCGGGATGTTGTAATGGCCGCGGAAGAGCGACACGACCTCCTCCGCCTCGTTCTGCCGCATCAGCCCGTGATCGACGAAGATACAGGTGAGCTGGTCGCCGATCGCCTCATGGATCAGCACAGCTGCGACGGCGGAATCGACGCCGCCGGAAAGCCCGCAGATGACCCGCTCCCTCCCCACCTCGGCGCGGATGCGCTGGATCGCCTCCTCCTTGAACTGCGCCATGGTCCAGTCGCCGGGGAGCCCCGCGACCTTGCGCACGAAGTTTTCGATGAGCCGCCCGCCGTCCGGCGTGTGCACGACTTCCGGATGGAACATCAGCCCATAGAACTTGCGCCCCGCGTCCTCGATCAGCGCGAAGGGGGCGTTCTCCGATGTGCCGCGCACGGCAAAGCCCGGCGGGAGCCGCGTGATGCGGTCGCCGTGGCTCATCCAGACGGTGTGCTTCTCGCCCGGGTTCCAGATGCCTTCGAAGAGCGTGGAGGACGCCTGCACGTCGAGCAGCGCGCGGCCGAACTCGCGATGGTGGCCGCTCTCCACCTCGCCGCCGAGTTGCGCGGCCATGGTCATCTGCCCGTAGCAGATGCCGAGAACCGGGATGCCGGCGTCGAATATCTCCTGCGGGGCGCGCGGGCTGCCCTCCTCCGGCACCGAGCCTGGACCGCCGGAGAGGATCACGCCGCGCGGCCGCATCGCGGCGAAGGCCTCGCCGGCCTTGTCGAACGGCACGATCTCGCAATAGGCGCCGGCCTCGCGCACGCGCCGCGCGATGAGCTGCGTCACCTGGCTGCCGAAATCGACGATGAGAATGGCGGGATGGGTCGCCGCGGCGGGCTCTGTCATGCCGATGCTGTTAGGCAAATGCCGTGCCGCCCGCAATGGGTCTCCCTGGCGCTCCGGCGTACCGCTTGTGCGCCGGTCGGCTTTGGTGTCGAAATCTAGCGAATCCGCCGTTGCGGCCGGAGAATCGGGAAAGCGCCATGGATCTCCGTCACGCCGAGCGGCTGCGCGACAAACCGGTCGTCGCCTGGAGCTTTGCGGTCGTCGCTTTCTTTGCCGCGCTGGCGCTCCGCTTCGCAGTGGATAACCAGCTTCCGTTCGGCATACCGTACCTGACGTTCTTTCCCGCCGTTATCCTGACCGCGTTCCTCGCCGGCCTGATGCCCTCGATCGCCGTCGGGGTCGCCTCCGCGATCGCGGCGTTCTACTTCTTCCTGCCGCCCTACTGGTCGTTTGAGATTCAGTTCGGGACTGCGCTGTCGCTCGGTCTCTTCTGCGCCGTCGTCGCGGTCGACATCGCCGTGATCCATGTGATGTATAAGGCGCTCGACGAGCTCAACGCCGAGCGGGCGCGAAGCGCCGAGTTCGCGGCGCAGCGGGAGCTGATGTTCCGCGAACTCCAGCACCGGGTCTCCAACAATCTCGGCGTCGTCTCCGCGCTCCTCAACCTGCAGCGCTCGGGCGTGGAGGACGAGAAGGCGCAGCAGGCGCTGACCGAGGCGGCGACCCGCCTCGCCCTCGTCTCCAAGATCCATCGCAAGCTTCACGATCCCGCCACCGCCGGCCTGCGCCTCGGCGCATTCATGGAGGAGCTCTGCCACGACGTGCTGGAAGCCTCCGGCGCCAAGAACGTCGTTTGCATGGTGTCCGCCGTGGAGATGAAGCTCGCGTCTGAAAAGGCCGTGCCCTTCGCGCTCATTGTCGCGGAGCTGATCAGCAACGCGCTCGAGCACGGTTTTGGCGAAAGCGGCGGCGGAACGATCCGGGTCGACCTGCAGGCGGTCGGAGACGACCACGTGCTCACCGTCACCGACGACGGCAAAGGCATGCCGGAGGGATTCTCAGTCGAGAAGGCAGCCGGCATGGGGCTGCGGATCGTCCAGTCGCTGGCGACCCAGCTCAATGGCACGTTCGGAATGGAGCAGCGCGACGGCCGCACCACGTGCCAGCTGACGTTCCAGGCGTAGCGGCCGAATTGCGGGAGCCGGGTGCGGCTCCCTACGCGACTTTGCCCGGCTTCCTGACCAGCGAGCAGCCGGCGATCTTCCAGCTTCCGTCCGGCTGCTGCTCGAGCGTGTAGCGCGCCGTCCAGAATTCGCCCTTCCCGTCGACGATATCGACATATTGCTCGATCCGGCCGCCCTCCTCCTTCAGCACGCCGAAAGAATAGGACCCGGGCCGATAGACCGGCTGATAGCCGTTCTGCACCATCGACATGAAGGATTCGACCGTCGGGAACATCGCCTGGATGCCGGGCGCGGCAAAGGAATAGGCGGTCGCGCCGTCATCGGCGAGGAAGGCCTGGAGCTGGCCGTCAATCGTCGATTGAATCGCGGCGCGGTCTCCATCACTGACGGCTGCGGCAGGCCCGACAATCCCAAGAACGACAAGAAGAACGAGAACGATGCGCATAGCCGGACCTCCTTCCATCCACCGATCGGCGGCCCAAACAAGGGATTCTTCCAAGGATACGGCGAAAACCGGCGTTCGGTTTCACGCGCCGCAACGATAGCCGCAAAGCGAAGCCCACGGTAGAGAACGCGCCATGACTGTCCGCGCGCTCTCGGACGGTTCAAGGGAGTTCGAAATGGCCACCTACTCCGCGGTAATGCTTACGGCCAAGGGTGATCCGTCAGTCCTTCAGTGCGTCGAGTTGCCGGTGGTCGAACCAGGCCCCGGCGAGGTTCGCATTGCCGTGCGTGCAACCGGCGCCGGCGGCACCGACGTTCTGATGCGGCGCGGATTCTATCCCTATGCTCCCAAAATTCCGTTCGTTCCCGGCTACGAGGTCATCGGAGACGTCGAGGCGCTGGGCAGCGGCGACACCGCCGGACTGAAGGTCGGCCAGCGCGTCGCCGCGCTGATCGTGCATGGCGGCTATGCCGAGAAGCTGGTGCGGCCGGCATCGGAATTCGTTCCGGTGCCGGAGGGAATTGACGACGCCACGGCGGTGGCGCTGATCCTCAACTACGCGACCGCATGGCAGGCGATCCACCGCGCCGCGAAAGTCACGGGGGGTGATGCGGTACTCGTGACCGGGGCCAATGGTGGCGTCGGGTCCGCCATGCTCGAGATTCTCCGGCTGGAAGGCGTGCGCACATACGGCGCCGCGTCGGCACGGCATCACGATCTCATCCGATCGCTCGGCGCGGTCCCGGTCGAAAGCCGCGCGTCGCGGATCGATGAGGAGGTCCGCCGGCTCGTTCCGCAGGGCGTCGACATCGCCATCGACAATCTCGGCGGCCCGTTCGTGGGGCAGTCCGTCCGTGCGACGCGCAGGGGCGGATTGGTGGTGGGCATCGGTTTCTCGGCAACGGGCGGGAGCGTCGGAGGATTTATCCGCAGTCTTGCCGCGCTCTTTGTGCTGGCTCCGCTTGCGGGTCGAAGATCGGCGTTCTTCGGCATTACGCAGATCTACAGGAAGGACCCGCGGCCTTTCCGCGAAGACCTTCCCAAGCTTTTCGCGCTGGCCCGGGAAGGAAAGATCAGACCGCGCATCGCCAAGCGCCTTCCCCTTCTCGCCGCGCGCGAGGCGGCCGAGATGATTGAACGCGGCGGCAGCGAAGGAAAGATCGTCCACCTGGCTTCGCTGAGCGAGGCAACCGGAGCACCCAAATGATGAGGGCAGGCTCGCGTTGCCTATTCGGTTCTAATCGATCCCGAGCTTCGCCTTCAAAAGCGCGTTGACTGCCTGCGGGTTGGCCTTGCCCTGGCTCGCCTTCATCACCTGACCGACGAACCAGCCGAGCATATTGGGCTTCGTTTTCGCCTGTTCCGCCTTGTCGGGATTTTCGGCGATGACCGTGTCGACAAGCGCCTCGATCGCGCCGGAGTCGGTCACCTGCTTCAGGCCACGTGCCTCGACGATCTCGCGGGGATCGCCGCCTTCCGCCAGCATGATCTCGAACACGTCCTTGGCGATCTTGCCGGAGATCACGCCTTCCTTCTGCAGGTCGAGAAGCGCGCCGAGCTGCGTGGTCGAAATCGGCGATGCCTCGATATCCGCGCCGGTTCGGTTCAAGGCGCCGATGAGCTCGTTGATGACCCAGTTCGCGACCTGCTTGCCGTCGCGTCCCCGCGCCACGGCCTCGAAGAACTCCGCGATCGCGCGTTCCGCCACGAGCACGTCGGCGTCATAGGCGGACAGCCCATAATCGCTCATGAAGCGCGTGCGCTTCGCGTCGGGAAGTTCCGGCAACCCCTTCTCCAACGCCGCGACATAGGCGTCGTCGAATTCCAGCGGCAGCAAATCGGGATCGGGAAAGTAGCGATAATCGTGCGCCTCTTCCTTGCTGCGCATGGAGCGCGTCTCGCCGCGCCCCGGATCGAAGAGCCGTGTCTCCTGCTCGATTTTCCCGCCGTCCTCGATCAGCGCGACCTGCCGCCGCGCCTCGTGCTCGATCGCCTGCGCAGCGAAGCGCATGGAATTTACGTTCTTGATCTCGCAGCGCGTGCCGAGCGGCTCGCCGGGCCGGCGCACCGAGACGTTGATGTCGGCGCGGAGATTGCCCTTCTCCATGTCGGCGTCGGAGGTGCCGAGGTAGCGCAGAATGGAGCGAAGCTTGGTCAGGAAGGCGCGCGCCTCGTCGGAGGAGCGGATGTCCGGCTTCGACACGATCTCCATCAGCGCCACGCCGGAGCGGTTCAGATCGACGTAGCTCATCGTCGCGTGCTGGTCGTGCAGCGACTTGCCGGCGTCCTGCTCAAGGTGCAGCCGCTCGATCCCGATCCTCACCTCCTCCGCGCCGCCATTGGCGTCGGGAACCTCGATCACCACGGTCCCCTCGCCCACGATCGGCTGGTCGTATTGCGAGATCTGATAGCCCTGCGGCAGATCGGGATAGAAGTAGTTCTTCCGCGCGAAGACCGAGCGGTGATTGATCTTCGCCTTCAAGCCGAGCCCGGTGCGGACCGCCTGGCGCACGCATTCCTCGTTGATGACGGGAAGCATGCCCGGCATCGCCGCGTCGACCAGGCTGACCTGGTTGTTCGGGATCGCCGCCGAAGGCCGTCGGCGCGCCGGAGAAGAGCTTCGCCTGCGAGGCGACCTGCGCGTGCACCTCCATGCCGATGACGATCTCCCAGTCCCCGGTGGCGCCGTGGATCAGGTTCTTCGGATTGGTGTTGCGGGTCTCTTCGAGGGGCATCTTTCCGGCGTTCCTTGCGCAGGAGACCGGTTAGTCCGTCGCGGCGCGCCTCGCAAGCCGACGATCTGCTTTGGCAGATATATCCAGCGCAACGCTTCGACAAGCGTTGCCCAAAACAAAAGGCCGGGCGTCGGCCCGGCCTCGGCGTTCGTGCGTTTGCGCCTTTAGTGGCAGCAATATTCCGGTGGCGGCGGGATGTCGCCCGGCAGGAGAACCGTCCCCGTCACGCAGGTGAAATAGGGCGTGCGCCCGGGAGGCGTCGGCTTGCCGTGCTTGAAAAGGATCACCTCCTCGCGCGGCGCGCATCCATAGACGACGTGGCTGTCGCCGCCGCGATAAGTGCCGGGAAGGTCCGCGGCTTGCGCCGAGCCGGCCAAACCGGACAGGGCGACCGCCGAGGCGGAAAGGAAAAGCGCGGTCAGGAGCTGTCGCATGGTTTCACCGTTCGTCGTTGCGCGCCTATCGACTCCGAAAGAGCCGAAGCGGTTCGCCGATCACCATCGGCGTTCATGGTTACGATCCGATTAATCGACGCGCCGCGCGGGCTCGCCGGATCAGAGATAGTGAAGCTTTTCCGCCTGCTTCAGCCATTTTTTGAATAGGTAGCGCATGACGCGCTCGGCGATCGGCCGCACGTGCTGCATATCTCTCTCCAGCCCTTGAACCGAGCGCGCCGTTCGCGCCCGATGTCCCATGCGGCTCCACGACGCGCGAACGCCGTGGCCCCAACCCGCATGGCCCGGAGCTTGGTACGACGATGGTAAATGAAGTGTGAAACGCGCTTCCCGCGCGGCTCAGGTCTAAGCCAGCGCTTTCGCGATCGCCTCTCGCTCAGCATCGAGCGCGCCTGTCGCGACCGGTTTGCCGGCGCGGCGATACCAGTAGCCGGCATTGCCGAGGTCTCCCTCCACGCGGTGCAGATGCGCGTGCACCCACGCCGCCTCGGCCGACGGGTCGTCCTGCACGATGCGGTGCGCGCCGTCCCAGTCGCCGGCGGCGGCGAGCTTTAGGGCTTGAAGCAGTCCGTCAGAACCAGCCATGGCGCCTCCTCCTACCACCACCTCTGCGGCGTGAAGAATCCTGCCGCGTCCTCGATCACCTGGCCGGCGCGGAAGAGCGTCGCCTCGTCGAAGGGCCGCCCGATCAATTGCAATCCAAGCGGAAGGTTCGACGAGTCGAGCCCCGCCGGCACGGAAATCCCCGGCAGCCCGGCCATGTTCGCCGTCACGCAGAAGACGTCGTTCAGGTACATCTCCACCGGCGAGGCCATCGACATCGAGGCGATGCCGAAGGCGGCGCTCGGTGTCGCCGGCGCGAGGATCGCTTCGATCCCGGCATCAAACGCCGCCTCGAAGTCGCGCTTGATCAGCGTGCGCACCTTCTGCGCGCGCAGGTAATAAGCATCGTAATAGCCGGCGGAGAGCACATAGGTGCCGATCAGCACGCGCCGCTTCACCTCGCGCCCGAAGCCCGCCTCGCGCGTCTTCTCGTACATCTCGGTGATGTCGTCGCCGTCGACGCGCAGGCCGTAGCGCACGCCGTCATAGCGCGCGAGGTTGGAGGAGGCCTCCGCCGGCGCCACAATATAATAGGCGGGCAGCGCGTATTTGGTGTGCGGAAGCGAGATGTCGACGATCTCCGCGCCCGCCGCCCGATACCACTCGATGCCCTTGCGCCAGAGCGTCTCGATTTCGACCGGCATGCCGTCCAGGCGGTATTCCTTCGGCACGCCGATCTTCATGCCCTTCACGCCATCCCCGATCGACGCCTCGTAGTCGGGCACCGGCACGTCGGCGGAGGTCGTGTCCTTCGGATCGATTGAGGCCATCGCCTTCAGGAGGATCGCCGCGTCGCGGACCGAGCGCGCGATCGGCCCCGCCTGGTCGAGGGAGGAGGCGAAGGCGACGATCCCCCAGCGCGAGCAGCGGCCATAGGTGGGCTTGATGCCGACCGTGCCGGTGAACGCAGCGGGCTGGCGGATGGAGCCGCCGGTATCGGTTGCCGTCGCCCCGGCGCACAGCATCGCGGAGACGGCGGCGGCGGAACCGCCGGAGGAGCCGCCGGGCACGAGATCGGCATTCGAGCCGAGCTTCCGCCACGGATTGACGACGGGGCCGTAATAGCTCGTCTCGTTCGACGAGCCCATGGCGAACTCGTCCATGTTGAGCTTGCCGAGCATCACGGCGCCGGCGTCCCAGAGGTTCTGCGTCACCGTCGACTCGTAGGGCGGCTTGAAGCCGTCGAGGATGTGGCTGCCCGCCTGCGTATGGATTCCGCGTGTGGCGAAGAGATCCTTGATGCCGAGCGGCACGCCCTCCAGCGACCGCGCCTCGCCGCGCCCAAGGCGCACGTCGGAGGCGATCGCCATGGCGCGCGCCTTCTCCGCCGTCACCACGATGTAGGCGTTCAACGCCGGATTGGCGGTCTCGATCGCCTTCAGATAGGCGTCGGTCAGCTCAAGCGCGGAGAAGTCGCGCTTGCCGAGCCCTTCGCGGATGGCGGCGATGGTGAGCGAAATAAGCTCGGTCATGCGGCTTTGTCTTCAGCGTCGAGGCGTTTCTCGTAGAAGACCGAATAACCGGTGTCGGGGTAGTCGAGGACGGTGCCGGTGCGCGTGAACCCGGCTCGCTCGTAGACCCGCCAGGCCGCCGGATGACGGTCGCCCGTCTCAAGTACCAGCCGCGCAATCCCTTCGCTCCGCGCCAGCGCCTCGATCTCCGCGACGATCTTGCCGCCCACACCCTGCCCCTGGAATTCCGGGCGCGTATACATCCGCTTCACTTCGCCGATACCGCCGCCATGCCGGCGCAACGCGCCGCAGCCCACCGCGTGCCCGTCCTGCCGCGCCACGAAGACCGTCGTCTCGGCGTCCGCCATCTGCTCGACAGTCAGGTGCGAGCAGAACTCCGGCGGCGTCAGCACGAGGAGCGCGGCGTTCAGCTCCGCGATCAGGGCGCGCACGTCGTCCTGCAGCGGGCTTTCGACCGCGATCACAAGCGTCATCCGTTACTCCACGACCTTCGGCACGAGGAAGAAGTGGTCGGCGGTCTCCGGCGCGTTGGCGACGATGTCGTCAGCCTTGCCGCCGTCGGTGACGCGGTCTTCGCGCTTCTTCATCGGCATCGGGAATGACGGAGGTCATCGGCTCCACGCCGTCGACCTCAACCTCGTTCAGCTGCTCCACGAAGCCCAGAATCGCGTTCAGCTCGCCGCGGAAGGCCTCCACCTCCTCGTCGCTTACCCGGATGCGCGCAAGGTGCGCCACCCGTTTCACGGTTTCCGCGTCGACCGACATGTCTTTTCTCCGCTCGGCGGCACGCTATAGAACATGAAGGCGAGGCTGCGAAGCCTTTCGGGGAGCGGCGTTTTCGCGGCGGCCGGGGTCGCACCTCACGCACATCTCGGCGGCAATTGATTGGACGGTGAGCGGCTCGCCCGGCTCCACTTCGAAGATATCCGGAAGGCGCGCCGCCCGAAGGCCCGAAAACACCGCACCTGCGGAGGTCCTGAATGATCACACAATTCCTTGCCGCGCTCCTGCTCGTCGCCGCCGCGGCGTTTCCCGCGTTCGCCTCGGAGACCTACACCAGCAACGGCTTCGCGATCAGCGGCACCGACCCGGTCGCGTATCACACGGATGGCAAGCCGGTTGCAGGCAGCGACGAGTTCACCGCCGAATACAACGGCGCCACCTGGAAGTTCGCGAGTGCCGCGAACCGCGACGCCTTTCTCGCCGATCCGGAGAAATACGCCCCCGCTTATGGCGGCTTTTGCGCCACCGGCATGAGCTTCGGCGAGTTCGTGCCGACCGACCCGGACTACTGGAAAATCGTCGATGGCAAGCTCTACCTGAACAATTCCGCCGCCGCGCAGCGCGTCTTCCTGAAGGACGAGCCGGGCACGATCTCCCGCGCCGACGGCCACTGGGCGAAGATCGGCGACGGAGGAAGCTAGAGCGGGCTGCCGCGCGCGACGGACGGCTATTCCACCCGCGCTTCGTCGCCGTAGGGATGGATCGGATAGCCTGGTCCAATCTCCGCCGCGACCTGGTCGACCCAGGTTTCCACCGCCGGATAGGCAGCAAGATCGAAGCCGCAATCTCCAGCCCGGTGAGAGTAGGCATAGACGGCGATGTCGGCGATGGTGAAGCCGTCGCCTGCGAGAAATTGCGTCGCACTCAGTTGTCGCTGCAAAGCTGCAAGCGCCCGCACACCGGTCTCGCGCTTGCCCTCCACCAACGCGGCGTTCCGCGTCAGCCGTCCCGTCAACGTCCAAAACCGCAGTGAGCCGATGACCGGCTCGACGTAGTATTGCTCGAAGAAGAGCCATTGCATCACTTTGGCGCGCACGAAGCGGTCGTCGGGCAGAAAGCGTGTCCCCTCGCCGAGATATGCGAGGATCGCATTCGATTCCGCGAGCGCGCGCCCATCCTCCAGCTCCAGCACGGGGATGGCGCCGGCGGGATTGAGCTTCAGGAAAGCCTCGGTTCGACTTTCTCCGGCAAATATTGCCACCGGCTCGACGCGAGCGGGGATACCGCAAAGCCCGAGCAGAACACGGACTTTCCAGCCATTCTGCGAGGGAAGGTAGTCGTACAGCGTAAGCATGCGCGGCCTGCCTTGTTTTTGGCCAACGCAACTCGAATATCATTCGTATCGGCGAACGGTCATTCCGATTCTTGCTCCGCGACCGCCGGAGAAATAGGCGGGTTGTGGGCGAACATGATCGGCCGACAACCCGTCCTCAGCGCCGTCTAAAGCTCGACCGGCCGCCCCTTCTCCGGCACCAGCACCTTCTTGCCGTCCGCGCCCATTTCGGCGACGAACTTGTCCGCCGTCTGGTCGATGATCGGGAAGCTGCCGTAGTGGCAGGGCACGATCGTCTTGAACTTGTAGAAGCGCTTGCAGGCCATTGCCGCCGTCTTCGCGCCCATGGTGAAGCGGTCGCCGATCGGCACGATGCCGATCTCCGGCTGATGGATCTCGTTGATGAGCGCCATGTCGGAGAAGATCTCGGTATCGCCCATGTGAAGGAGCACAGGTTCGCCCGGCGCCTTGACCACCAGCCCCGCCGGATTGCCGAGATAGATGATCTGGCCGTCCTGCTGCACGGATGACGAGTGGATGGCCGCGACGAACGAGGTGGTGAAGCCGCCGCAGTCGACGGTGCCGCCGTGGTTGCCGGGATTGGCTTTTTCCACTCCCTGCCCCGCGAGGAACGAATAGATCTCGAAATTGGCGACAAGCTGCGCCCCCGTCGCCTTGCAGATGTCGGCGGTATCGCCCAGGTGGTCGCTGTGCCCGTGCGTCAGGAGCACGTGCGTCGCGCCGTCCCACGCCTTCTTCGGATCGCCCTCGAACGCGGGGTTTCCGGTCAGGAACGGGTCGATCATGACACGACAGTCCCCGAACTCGACACGGAACGCGGAGTGTCCGAACCAGGTGAGCTTCATCGTGCCTCTCCTTTTGGCGTCGCTTCGATTGTTACTTAAGCTTCAACTTTAACGGCATCGGACAACGCCCTGAGGAAGTTCAATCGAACCTCCGGCAGGCTTTCGCCGCGCGTGTCGAAGACATGACGTTCCAGGAAGTATCCGGAAAGCAAGAACCCCGCTTCCAGGCTCGCCTGGTCCGCGTTCCCGGTGCTTGGGCGGGCAAGGAAGGCGGGGAGCGGCAGGAGCTTCTCCCGGTAGGGCTCGCCGGCCGTCCGGCTGACCGCGCGCCCGCTCTTCGGTGACACGTAGATGAGCTCCTCCGTGGCGCCGGTCCCGGCGCAGCTTTCCAGGTCGAGCCCGAAGCCGAGCTCGTCGAGGAGCAGCAGCTCGAACCGCACCATCATCTCGCCCGCAAGCGGCGGCGCGCCAATATTGTCGAGCAAGACGGTCAGCGCCTCGAAGAGCCGCGGATGCGGATCGCGCTCCGGCAGGAGCCGTAGATGCGCGCCGGCGAGCGCCAGGCCGAAAGCCCCGATCCGCGTCGCCATCAGGTCGGCGCTGCGCTCCTTCACCGCCTCGGCGCGGAAATTTCCGAGATGCTCGTGGAGCCGCGCCCGCCAGGTCAGCGACAGCGTGTTGCCGGCCTGAAGCACCGGGCGGAGAAGCCGCGAGCGCCCGCCCTTGACGAGCCCGAGATGCCGCCCGTGACCGGCCGTCAGCACCTCCAGGATCACGTCCGCCTCGCCGTGGCGGCGCGCGCCGACGACGATGCCTTCCTCCGTCCATTCCATGCCGGCTGACCTATCATGTTTTCGCGGCCAATGAAGGGCGCGCGACCGCGTTTCCGCTTGCGATGCGGGCGCCGCGGCTCCAATTGCGGGAGGTTCCCGATTCCCCACCGAACTGGCCCGGCATGATCCCCTTCTCCGTTCTCGATCTCGCGCATGTCGTTGAAGGCGCGACGCCCCGCGATGCGCTAAAGAACTCGCTCGACCTCGCGCGCCACGTCGAGCGGGCGGGCTATCGCCGCTTCTGGCTCGCGGAGCACCACAACATGGTGGGGATAGCGAGCGCCGCGACGAGCGTCGCGATCGGATACGTGGCCGGCGGCACGGAGACGATCCGCGTCGGCGCCGGCGGCATCATGCTGCCGAACCACGCGCCGCTCATCATCGCGGAGCAGTTCGGGACGCTCGCCTCGCTCTATCCCGACCGCATCGACCTCGGCCTCGGCCGAGCCCCCGGCACCGACCAGACGACGCTGCGCGCGCTCCGCCGCGATCCGCGCATCGCGGAGAACTTTCCCCAGGACGTGATGGAGCTGCAGGCGTTGCTTGGGCCGGTGCAGCCGGGACAAATCGTGCGCGCCGTCCCAGGCGCCGACACCAACGTGCCGCTCTGGATCCTCGGCTCAAGCCTCTTCGGCGCGCAGCTCGCCGCCGCGCTCGGCCTTCCCTACGCCTTCGCCTCGCACTTCGCGCCGGATGCGCTGATGCCGGCGCTCCAGGTCTATCGCGAGACGTTTCAGCCCTCCGCACAGCTCGATCGACCCTATGCCATGGTCGCCTGCAACGTCATCGCCGCGGACACGGATGCGGAGGCGCGCCGGCTCTTCACCTCTTCGCAACAGGCCTTCACCAACATGATGCGCGGCACCCGCGGCCGCTTGCAGCCGCCGATCGACGACATCGAAACCTATTGGACGCCACCGGAGAAGGCGCAGGCCTCGCGCATGCTCGCCTGCGCCTTCGTCGGCGCGCCGGCGACGATCCAGCCGGAGCTTCAGCGCTTCCTCGCGGAGACGGCGGCGGACGAGCTCATCGTCGCTGCCGCGATCTACGATCACGAAGCCAGGGTCAGGTCGTACGAGATACTGGCCGAGGTGCGGGAGGCGATGCGAGAAGCGGCGGCGGCGTGAAGCTACTTCGACCACGGGTCGACGAGCGTGACGCCGACGCCATCGAAGTGACGCGTGTTTCGCGTGGCGAGCGTTGCTTTGCTGGCCGTCGCAATGCCCGCAATCTGTACGTCGCGTATTTCCATTGGCCGACCGGCCGTCCGTTGCTTCGCCGCGACGATGCTGGAGGCCTCGGCCGCCGCTCGATCGAACGGAACGACGCGATCGACCAGAATATCCGTGATCAGCCTCTCAAAGGCGGCCTCGAGTCCTTTTCTCCGGCGCCCGGTCGCCAGGATCTCGATACCGAACAGCGTTTCGTAGACGGTCACCGATGTCGTCCAAACAGACGTCGACGGTTGCGTATCCAGCCATTGCGTCACGGTCGGATCGCGCGCCATGAGCGCCGAGATCACATTCGTATCGAGGATGATCACTTGTCGAAGTCGATCGGAATTGCCGGATAGCCCCGCTGCTCCGGAATTTCCTCCCCCTCGCGCAGGCCGATGTCTTTGAAAAGTTCAGCGATCCGTGTGCCGAGACCGGGCTGCTTGCCGGTCTCTTCATTCACTGCGTTGCGCAGAATGTCGCGCACCTCTTCTTCGGTGCTGTGGCCATGACGCTTGGCGCGCCGCTGCAGCTTCGCCTTAACGTCGTCATCGAGATTGCGGACCACGAGCTGAGCCATATGGAGCCTCCGCTTGATATCATGATATCAAATGGCCGCGAAACGTGCAATCCCTCTAACTCGGAAAATCCACCCCCATCTCCCGGTAGCGCTCCGGATCGTCGCTCCAATTCGCGCGCACCTTTACGAACAGGAAGAGGTGCACGGGCTGCTCGACGAGCTTTGCGATCTCCTCGCGCGCGGCGATCGAGATCGCCTTGATCGTCTCGCCGCCCTTGCCGAGCACGATCTTCCGCTGGGTGTCGCGCTCCACGTAGATCGTCTGGTCGATGCGCACGCCCTTTTTCGTCTCCGTCCACTTTTCGGTTTCCACGGTGGCTCTGTAGGGGAGCTCGTCGTGGAGCCGGAGCGTCAGCTTCTCGCGGGTGATCTCCGACGCCAGGAAGCGGAGCGGCAGGTCGGTCATCTGGTCCTCCGGATAGAGGAACGGCCCTTCCGGCATCGCGGCGGCGAGATGATCGAGAAGGTCGGGAACGCCGTCACCGGTCAGCGCCGAGACCATGAAGGTCGTCGCGAACGTCCCCAGCTCGTTCGCCTCCTTCGTAAGCGCGAGAAGCGTCTCGCGTTTGACGAGATCGACCTTGTTGATGACGAGCACGCGCGTGCGCTGCGCGGGAAAGTCCTTGAGCCCTTCGAGGATCGCGCGATCCTCGTCGGTCAGCCCTTTCTTCGCGTCGATCAGGACCGCGAGCACGTCGGCGTCCGCCGCACCACCCCAGGCGGTCTTCACCATGGCGCGCTCAAGCCGCCGCTTCGGACGAAAGATGCCCGGCGTATCGACGAAGATGATCTGCGCCCTCCCAATGTCAGGACTTTGGTGAATGACGATGCCGCGGATCAGCGCCCGCGTCGTCTGCACCTTGTGAGTGACGATGGAAACCTTGGAGCCGACCACGGCATTGAGCAGCGTGGACTTCCCCGCGTTCGGCGCGCCGATCAGCGCGACGAACCCGGCACGGGTCTGTTTCGCGCTCACGCCTTCCATACGCCCTCGCGCCGAAGCAAACCCGCCGCCGCCTCGTGCTCCGCCTCGCGCTTCGAGCCTCCCTTGCCGCGGCTTGGCGCGATATCCCCCACCCGAACCTCGATCTCGAATTCCGGCTTGTGGTCCGGCCCGCTGCGCTGCGTCTCTTCGTAGGACGGCGTCTCGAAGCCGCGCTTATGCGCCCATTCCTGCAATTCCGTCTTCGCGTCGCGGCGCGCGTCGAGTGTCGTCTCGATGCGCGGCACGAAGTAGCGCTCCACGAAGCTGCGCGCGGGATCGAGCCCGCCGTCGCGATAGATGGCGCCGATCAGCGCCTCGCACACGTCGCCGAGCACATTCGCCGTCGCCTTGGCGACCCGGTTCTTGGGCCCCTTCCCCATCCGCACGTAGTCTTCCAGGCCGATCTCTTCGGCGACGGAAGCACACGTCTCCCCACTCACCAGCCGGTGGAAGAGCCGCGACAGCTCGCCCTCCGGCGCTTCCGGGAAGCGGTCGATCAGCGCATCCGCGATGACGAGGCCGAGCACACGGTCGCCCAGGAACTCCAGGCGCTGATAAGTGCCCGGCTGCTTGCGCGAAGAGCCGCCGACCGCGCTCGCATGCGTCAGCGCGCGGTCGAGCAGGTTGGGATTGGCGAAACCGTGACCGAGCTTCTCTTCGAGGCGCGCGCGGTCACTCGATTTCATAGAAGCTCGAAGATGCGGGTCGGCCGGACCGACCACGGCCATTTCCAGAAGGCCCAGGCCGGGGCGCCGTTGACGGAGAAGAAGATGATCTCCGCGCGGCCGATCAGGTTCTCCGCCGGCACGAAGCCCACCGGTCCGTCGAGGAAACGACTGTCCTGGGAATTGTCGCGGTTGTCGCCCATCATGAAATAATGGTCGGGCGGCACCTCGTAGACCTTCGTGTTGTCGCCGGGGCCGCTCTCCGTCATGTCGAGCGTGATGTAGCTGACGCCGTTCGGCAGTGTCTCGCGATATTCCTTGATCGGACCGGTGGCGCCGAAGCGCCCTTCGCCTTCCCACTCGCCCGCCGGCTCGCGCTTCACCGCTTCGTCGTTGATGTAGAGGATGCCGTCGCGCACCTGGATGCGGTCACCCGGAAGCCCGATCACGCGCTTGATGTAGTCGGTGTCGGGTTCGCGCGGGGGACGGAAGACGGCGATGTCGCCGCGCGTCGGCCCCGCACCTTCCCAGATGCGCCCGTGGATGAAGGAGAAATCGACCGGAAAGGAGTAGCGGCTGTAGCCGTAGGAGAATTTCGAGACGAACAGATAGTCGCCGATCAGAAGCGTCGGCTCCATGGAGCCGGAAGGGATGTTGAAGGGGTGGAAGAGGAAAGTTCGGAAAATGAGGGCGATCAGAAGCGCCTCGATGACGATCTTGACCGTCTCCCATACGCCGCCCTCTTTCGCCTTATCGCTGGCGCTTCGCTCTGCCACGCTCACGGCTCCGTCCTGATTCTGGATAGGGTTTAGCGGCCCGTTTCCCCCGCCGCAATTGCGGCGGGGGGCGTGCGCGCGCAATGCGGCGCCTTTGCGGCGCTATTTTGCCCCGTCAGGCACGGCCTCGATGACCACAAAGGCCTGCGCGAGCGGGAAATCGTCGGTGATCGTGAGGTGGATCACGGGGGTCATGCCCTCCGGCACGATCACTCCCAGCCGCTCCGCTGCCCCGCCGGTCAAGGCCATGGTCGGCTTGCCGGAGCGCAGATTGACCACCCCCATGTCGCGCCAATAAACGCCTGAGTGGAGCCCGGTTCCGAGCGCTTTCGCGCAGGCCTCCTTGGCCGCGAAGCGCTTGGCATAGGATGCGGCGCGCAGCCTCCGGCCGTCCGATTTCTTGCGCTCGATTTCCGTGAAGACGCGGCCGACGAACCGCTCGCCGTAGCGCTCCAGCGTCTTTTCCACCCGCCGGATGTCGATCAGGTCGCTGCCGATCCCGACGATCATGAGGCGGCCGCGTTCAGGGGTAGCCGCGCCTCGTTCATGAGCGCGCGCATACGTCGCACGCTCTGCTCAAGACCCACGAAGATCGCCTCCCCGATGAGGAAGTGACCGATATTGAGCTCCGCCAGCTCCGGGATGGCGGCGATGGGGCCTACCGTCTCATAGGTGAGGCCGTGGCCGGCATGCATCTCCAGTCCGATGGAGGCGCCGTACGCGGCGGCTTCGCGGAGCCGCTCAAGATGCTGCTCCGTCGCCGCCGCGTCGCCGGCGATGGCCGCGTCGCAATAGGCTCCCGTATGAAGCTCCACCACAGGCGCGCCGAGCATTCTCGCAGCGTCGAGCTGGCGTTTGTCGGCCTCGATGAAGAGCGACACGCGGATCTTCGCCTCGCCGAGCCGGTTGACGAAATGCTGCAGGTGGTTGTGGCCGCCGGCGGCGTCGAGCCCGCCTTCCGTCGTGCGCTCCTCGCGCCGCTCCGGGACGATGCACGCCGCGTGCGGCGCGTGTCGGAGCGCGATGTCGAGCATCTCGTCGGTCGCCGCCATTTCGAGGTTGAGCGGCAGCGTGAGCTCGTGGGTGAGCCGCGTGATGTCGCCGTCGGTGATGTGGCGGCGGTCCTCCCTGAGATGGGCGGTGATGCCGTCCGCCCCGGCGCGCTCCGCGACAAGCGCCGCGCGAACCGGATCCGGCTGATTGCCGCCGCGGGCGTTTCGAACGGTGGCGACATGGTCGATGTTGACGCCGAGACGCAGCGCCGCGGGACGGTTCAAGATTTCCCCCCGGCCATGGCAGGGGCGCGCGATCCGTTCCGTCGATCGGCGAGGCGCCGGCGGCGCGCTTCCTGATAGGCGGAAACCGCCTTGTTGATAACAAGGTAGGTGATCGAGCCCAAGACCAGCCCGATCGGAACCGAGCCGACGAACATCGGCCCGATGAGAGGCACGATGTCGATCAGCGGCTTGTGCATGATGTCCTGCTCAAGCGCCGGCGGCGGCATGCGGGTCACGCCCCTCAGGATGAAATGACCGATCTGATAGGTGGTCGCCCAGATGATCGGAAAGGTCAGCGGATTGCCAATCGACGTGGCAAGGACGCCGGCGATTGCGTTGGCGCCGATCAGCCACGCGACGGCGAACGTGATCAGGAGATGAAAGCCGAGGAGCGGTGTCATCGAAATGAAGATCCCGACTGCCGCCCCAAGGGCGATGGCGTGCGGCGTTCCGGAAAGTCGCAGAATGCGTTTCAGGTAATAGAGCGTCGAGCGGCGCCAACTCACACGCGGCCACAGCCACAATCTGAGGCGTGCCCAAAATCCCTGCGCTTCGCGGCGCCTGAACAGCATTGCCAATCCTCGTTTCGCCGTCCGTGCCCGGCGGCTAGCCGGCAACTCGCTCCGCGTTGCTGACCACACGCTTTTCGCGCAGACCCGTTACGATCCGGTTCAGATGCTTCAGATTCCATACTTCCAGATCGATTTCGATCTCCGTAAAGTCGCGCCCCCGACCCAGCATCTTCAGGTTGTCGATGTTGCCGTCGGCGGAGCCGATAACTTCCGCAATGGTGGCAAGCGTGCCCGGCTCGTTCAGCGCCGAGACGCGGATGCGGGCCGGGAACCGCTCGGTCGAGGTCTCCGAGATGTCCCAGCGCACGTCGACCCAGCGCTCCGGCTCGTCGTCGAAATTGACGAGGCCCGGCGAATGGATCGGATAGATGGTGATCCCCTCGCCCGGTGTCAGGATGCCGACGATCCGGTCGCCCGGCAGCGCGCCACCGTTCGGCGCGAAGCGCACCGGCACGTCGGCATCGAACCCGCGGATCGGGATGCCCGTTTCCTCCGCCGGACCTTCGCTCGCCGGCAGGCGGAATTTCAGGCTGGAGCGACCGGACGGCGTCCACCCTTCGTCGCCGTTCATGCCGGCAGGCGTGACCCGCTCGTCGCGGTGGTCGGGATACATCTCCGCCAACACCGCCTCCGCTGTGATCTGGCCGCGGCCGACCGCAGCGAGAAGCTCGTCGACGTCGGGCATGTTGAGACGCCCCGCAGCGGCGGTGAGCGCATCTGTCGCGAAGGGCTTTCCCGCCAGCTCGAAGCGCCGCTCAAGCGTGTGACGGCCAAGCGCCGCATATTGCCGCCGCGCCTGGCTGCGGCTCGCCCGGCGGATCGCGGCGCGCGCCTTGCCGGTCACGACGATCGCCTCCCAGGCCGCCGGCGGCCGCTGCACGGATGAGCGGACGATGTCGACCTCGTCGCCGTTCTCAAGCGGCTGGCCGAGTGGCGAAAGCTGCCCGTTCACCTTGGCGCCGATGCAGGTGTCGCCGATGTCGGTGTGGACCGCGTAGGCGAAATCGATCGGCGTCGCCCCGCGCGGCAGGGCGATCAGCCGGCCCTTCGGCGTGAAGCAGAACACCTGGTCCTGGAAAAGCTCCAGCTTGGTGTGCTCCAGGAAATCCTCCGGCGCGTCGCCATGCGCGATCTGCTCCACCGTCTGCCGCAGCCAGGCATAGGCACGGCTTTCCACCGCCAGCCGGTCGCGGTCGTTGGCAATCCCGTCCTTGTAGAGCGGATGCGCCGCAATGCCGTATTCGGCGATGCGGTCCATGTCCCGCGTCCGGATCTGCAGCTCAACGCGCTGCCGGCGCGGCCCGATGATGGTGGTGTGGAGCGAGCGATATTCGTTCTGCTTCGGCGTCGAGATGTAGTCCTTGAAGCGACCCGGAACCATCGGCCAGGCCGTGTGCACGACACCGAGCGCCCGGTAGCAGTCCTCTTCGTTTTCGACGAAGACGCGGAAGCCGAAGACGTCGGAAAGCTGTTCGAACCCGATCGACTTCCGCTGCATCTTGGAGAAGATCGAATACGGCGTCTTGAGACGGCTCACGATCTCCGCCTCGATCCCATGCTTGGTGAGGCGCTCGGAGAGGTCGTCGCGAATGATCTCCACGAGCGGACCGCTCTTTTCGCGCAGCGTTCCGAGCTTGGTGCTGATCGCCTGGTAGGCCTCCGGATTGAGGACGCGGAAGGAGAGGTCCTCAAGCTCGTCGCGAATGCCCTGCATTCCCATGCGCCCGGCGAGCGGCGCATAGATTTCCATTGTCTCCTCGGCGATCCGCGCGCGCTTCTCCTCCGGCATGTGCTCGATCGTGCGCATGTTGTGCAGCCGGTCGGCGAGCTTGACCAGGAGCACGCGGATGTCCTCCGCGACCGCCAGGAGAAGCTTGCGCAAATTCTCCGCCTGCTGCGCCTCGCGCGTGACGAGTTCCAGGCGCTGCAGCTTGGTGACGCCTTCCACCAGCTTGCCGATCGATGGACCGAAGAGCTGATTGATCTCGTCGCGCGTCGCGCCGGTGTCCTCGATCGTGTCGTGGAGAAGCGCGGTGACAATGGAGGAATCGTCGAGCTTGAGATCGGTCAGAATCGCGGCGACTTCGAGCGGATGGGAGAAATAGGGATCGCCGGAGGCGCGCGTCTGCGAACCGTGCTTTTGCATGGCGTAGACGTAGGCGCGGTTCAACAACTCCTCGTCGACCTGCGGGTTGTAGGCGGCAACCCGTTCGACGAGCTCATATTGGCGCATCATCGCCGGCAGTCCCAAGGGAAGCGAAAAGTGCCTCCCGGATCAATAATATAGGTATCCGGGCGACAGTTGCATCCCGGTGAACGTCCGGGCAATGGGCGGCGCGGCGAAAACGTCTCGTCGAACGCGAAAACGCCGCCCGAGGGGGCGGCGTTTTTGGTCCGGTCAGCGAGGCTCAGTCGTCGCGGCGTTCCGGCGGATCGATGCTCTCCAGCCCGCGCAGGAGCTCCTCCTCCGACATGCGGTCGAAGGTGATCTCCGTATCTTCCTCCGGGGCATCGGCCTCGATCGGGGTCGGCGACGGTTCCGGCTCGTCCACCTCGACGTATTTCTGCAACGAGTGGATGAGATCCTCGTTCAGATCCTCCGGCGAGACGGTCTCGTCCGCGATCTCGCGGAGCGCCACGACAGGGTTTTTATCGTTCTCGCGGTCGACCGTCAGCGGCGACCCGTTGGAAATCATCCGCGCCCGGTGCGCCGAAAGCAGCACCAGTTCGAAGCGGTTCGTAACCTTGTCTACGCAGTCCTCGACGGTAATGCGCGCCATGGAGGCAATCTCCAGTTTTGGGGAATTGGCGCCTGATTAAGGGGTAAGATCGGCTTTTTCAAGGTGTGCCTCCCCTTATCCTCCCTCTTGCGAACACCCCCACCATTCTTTATCCGGCGTCCGATTGCACTTCGCCGTTATTGCGTCTGACCGATTCCCGGAGCTTCCAATGTTCGATCCCCGTGAGAAGATCGCCGTCCTGATCGACGGCGCCAACCTCTATTCCGCCTCCCGCTCGCTCGGCTTCGATATCGATTACCGGCGTCTTCTCAACGACTTCCGGCAGAAGGGCTATCTCGTGCGCGCGGTCTATTACACCGCCCTCGCCGAGGACCAGGAGTACTCGTCGCTGCGTCCGCTGATCGATTGGCTCGACTACAACGGCTACCGCGTGGTCACCAAGCCGATCAAGGAATTCACCGACGCCCAGGGGCGCCGCAAGGTTAAGGGCAACATGGACATCGAGCTCGCCGTGGACGCCATGGAGATGGCCGACCATATCGACCATTTCGTGCTGTTCTCCGGCGACGGTGACTTCCGCAGCCTCGTTGAGGCGCTGCAGCGCAAGGGCAAGAAGGTGACCGTCGCCTCCACGCTGCGCACCCAGCCGCCGATGATCGCCGACGACCTGCGCCGGCAAGCCGACCACTTCCTCGAGCTTTCCTCGCTCGCGGAGTCGGTCGGGCGCGATCCCGCGACCCGGCCGCAGCGCCCGGCCCGCGCCTTCGACGACGAAGACGAGGACGAATACGAGGAGCTCTGAGGGCACGCTCCTAAGAGGCGGGGCAGTGAACCGGACGACAGCACCTTTCGACGCGAGCACCGACCCGCCCCGCGATTGCCCGCTCTGTCCCCGTCTCGTCGCTTTCCGTGAGCTTTGGCGTGAAAAGGAGCCGGGCTGGCACAATGCACCCGTCCCGACGTTCGGCGAAAGCGACTCCCGCCTCCTGATCGTCGGGCTCGCCCCGGGCCTGCGCGGCGCCAACCGCACCGGCCGTCCGTTCACCGGCGATTTCGCCGGCGACCTCCTCTATGCGACGCTGTTGAAGTTCGGCTTCGCCAAGGGCACCTACCGTGCCGATCCGGCGGACGGGCTGACGCTCGTCGATTGCGCGATCGCCAACGGCGTCGCCTGCGTACCGCCGGAGAACAAGCCCAACACGATGGAGATCAACACCTGCCGCCGGTTCCTGCAGGCGAAGATCGCGCGGCGAAAAAAGCTTGAGGCGATCGTCGTCCTCGGCCGCATCGCGCATGACACCACCGTGCGCGCGCTCGGCGAGAAACCGTCGCGCTTTCCCTTCGCGCACGGCGCGCTGCATGAGGTGGGGGAGCTCCGCCTCTACGACAGCTACCATTGCTCCCGCTACAATACGAATACCGGCGTGCTCACGACGGAGATGTTCGAGGCGGTGTTCGCGCGCGTGCGGGAAGACATCGTTTTCCGCTAGGAGGGTTTCGGATTCTCGATGCCGACCATTTCCTACTTCTACGGAATCTTCGTGCGGATGTAGAGCCGCTGGAGCGCATACCGGGCCTAGACCATGATGAAAGTCACTGACATCAAGCGCTTGGACGGTCACCGTCTCAGAATCCGGTTTTCGGACAACTCATTCGGCGAGCACGACTTCTCGGCGATGGTGAACGAGCCAGGCCCATTGCTGGACCCCCTGCGCGACCCGCAATATTTCGCGCGCGTATTCCTGGATTTCGGAGCACCCACCTGGCCGAACGGTTTCGACATCGCGCCGGAATGGCTGCGCCGTGAGATGGAGACGGCAGGCGAACTCAGACGCGACGCGGCCTGAACCTCACCCCTTCTCCCGCATCAGCCGGCCTTTCTCGCGCTGCCAGTCGCGCTGCTTCTCCGTCTCGCGCTTGTCGTGCAGTTTCTTGCCCTGCGCCAGCGCGATCTCGACCTTCGCCCGTCCGCGATCGTTGAAGTAGAGCTTGAGCGGCACGATGGTCATGCCCTCGCGGTCGACCGCGCCCATGAGCTTTTCGATCTGCCGCTTGTGCAGGAGCAGCTTCCGCGGCCGCCGCGGCTCGTGATTGAAACGGCTCGCCTGCTGGTATTCCGGAATCGTCGCGTTGACGAGCCAGACCTCGCCGCGCTCGGGACTGACGTAGGACTCGCCGATCGTCGCCTTGCTCTGACGCAGGCTCTTCACCTCCGTCCCGACAAGCTGGACGCCGGCCTCGAAGGTCTCGCCTATCGCGTAGTTGAAGCGGGCCTTGCGGTTTACGGCGATCGTCTTGCGGCCGGTCTCGTCCTTCTTCTTTTTTGTCGCCATCGCCTCAGTTCAAAAGCCCGGCGTGCCGCATGGCGCCGTCCACCTCCGCGCGCGTCTCCGGGCCGACCGTCACGATCGGCGAGCGCACGTCCTCGCACATGTGCCCAAGCCGCGACAGCGCATACTTCGTGGGCGCCGGGCTCGGCTCGAGGAAGAGCGCGCGGTGCAGCGGCATCAGCCGATCCTGGTAGACGAGCGCGGTGGCATAGTCGCCGGCGAGGCACGCCGTCTGGAATTCCGCGCAGAGCTTCGGCGCGACATTGGCGGTGACGGAGATGCAGCCGCGTCCGCCATGCGCCATGAAGCCGAGCGCCGTCGGGTCCTCGCCGGAAAGCTGGATGAAGTCCGGTCCCATCGCCTGCCGCTGCAGGCTGACGCGCGCCAGGTTGGCGGTCGCGTCCTTCACGCCGACGATGTTCTCGCAATCATGGAAGAGGGTGGCCATCGTCTCCACGCTCATGTCGATGATGGAGCGCGGCGGGATGTTGTAGATGACGAGCGGAATGGAAATCGCGTCAGCGACCGCCTTGAAGTGCGCGTAGAGGCCGCGCTGGCTCGGCTTGTTGTAATAGGGTGTGACGACGAGCACGCCGTCGGCGCCCGCCTGCTCCGCATGGACGGCGAGCTCGACCGCCTCCGTCGTGCTGTTGGAGCCGGCGCCGGCGATGACCGGCACGCGGCCGTCGGCGACCTCGACGCAGAGCTCCACGACACGGTGGTGTTCCGCATGCGAAAGCGTCGGCGATTCCCCCGTCGTGCCGACCGGAACGAGTCCGTTCGACCCCTCGCGGATCTGCCAATCCACGAAGGCGCGGAAGGCCTCTTCGTCGAGCGCGCCGTCCCGCATCGGCGTCACCAGCGCCGGGATCGAGCCCTGGAACATTGTTTCCTCGGTCCTCTTCATTTCGCGGGACGATAGTGACGCCCCCTTTGTAGGGCAAGCGTCAACGCACGAGCCGGCGATCCGCCGCGCGGACCGGTGCGCTGGAGAAAGCGCTGATTCCCTGCCATGTTACGGTCACGAGCCGATGCTCATGAGTAAGCCGTGATTGCATTGCGCCCACCCGACCCGTTTTGCCGTCCCGCCGCCTTCGCGGCCGCGCTTGCCTTGCTGCTTTTGCCGGGGCTTGCGGCGGCGGAGGAGACGCGCCTGCCCAGACCGCGCCCCGCACAATCCGCCGAATCACAGGCCAAGCAGTCCGCCGCTCCCGCCACGGACAAAGTCGGCGAGCCGCGGGCGGTCGCGGCGAAAAGCGCCGATACCGACGCTGTGCCGCCTCCGCGGCCCCGGCCCGACGGGGCCGCCTCGGACAATACCGCGGCTGCGACGGGCGAGGCTGAGACCGCGCCCGAAGATGCTTCCGCGGACACATCCGCGACCGAAGGCGACGGAGACGTGGCTCCCGAGAGCGCCGCGCGTGCAGAGGCGGCGGAGGGCACGGAGGTCGACGAGAACGCGGATGCCGATCAGGCTGCGGACGAGGTGGACAAGCCGGACACGACGGACGCGGCGGAGTCGGCGACGGAATCACCCGATCAGGCGGCTGATGAGACGGGTGAGGCCGACGCGGTCGACGCTGCGGCGGCGGATGGCGAAACATCCGACGAATTCCTCGCGCCGCTTCCCCGCCCCCGTCCCGAGCTCAGCGAGGCCGAGATGGCGCGTCTCCTCGCCACGCAGTTCTACGGTTTCAAGCCGGACTTCGCGCTTCGCGCCACGCTCGACGCAGTCAGGGACGGCAGCTACACCGCCGCCCACAGAATGGCTGCGGCGCATGAGAACCCGCTTGTTCCCGCGCTCGTCGACTGGCTCATCGCGCGCGAATCGAACTCCGGCCTTTCGGCGGCAAAGATCATCGACATTCTGGAGACCCATCAGGGCTGGCCGGAGCGGGAAAGGCTGCAGCTTCGCGCCGAGCAAGCCTTCCATGCGCTCGGTCCGAGCGGCGATGCGGTGCTCGCCTTCTACAAGCTCGCCGAGCCGATGACCGTCGCCGGGCGCCTGTCGCTCGCCGCTGCGCTGCGCGATGCGGGCCGCGACGAAGAGGCGGACCCGATCGTCCACGATCTCTGGCGCAACTGGTCGCTCGCCCCGAGCCAGGCGGGTTCGATGCTCGCTCGTTTCGGGAGCACGCTGACGCGCGAGGACCACCTCTACCGCTTCCGCCGCCTGGTGTTGCGCGAGCGCTCGCGCGATGCCGCCGCGCAGGCGGAGCTCCTCGGCCCGGGCTACAACGCGCTCGCCGAAGCGGTGATCGCCGTCCTCAATCGCAACAAAAACGCCGCGAGCCTGCTCCGCGGCGTGGCGCCGAAATTCTCCGGCGATCCGCTCTTCATATTCGCCCGCGCGCACCTGCTCCTGCGCTCTCATCAGCCGATCGAGGCCGCGCGCTTTCTTCTCGAAGCCCACCCCGATCTCGACCTTTCCGGCGACGGCGACATCTGGTGGGACGAAAGGCGTGACCTCGCGCGGGTGCTGCTCGACAACGGCACGCCCGATCTCGCCTATCGCGTCGTCGCGGAAGCCCGCCCCGAGGGCGAGGGCGACCGCGTGGAAGCGGCCTTCCACGCCGGGTGGATCGCGCTGCGCTTCCTCCACGACCCGAACCGCGCCGAGCCGCATTTCCGCGAGCTGCACACCCTGGCGACGCTACCGCGCACGCGCTCGCGCGCCTCCTATTGGCTCGGCCGCACGCATGAGGCGCAGAAGCGCCCGAACGCAGCGCGCCTCGACTACACCGACGCGGCGCGCTTCGGCGGCACGTTCTACGGCCAGCTCGCCCGTGAGAAGCTGGGAATCGTGACGACCGGCCTTGAGCGGATGCCACGCCCCTCGGCGCTTGACCGCATCCGCTTCGCCAACCGCGACATGGTGAGGATCGTCCGCCTGCTCGCCGCCGCCGGGCATTCCGACATGGCGTCTCCGTTCCTCGCGGAGCTCGGAGAGAGCGTCGATACGGCAGGCGAAGTGGCGCTTCTGACAACGCTCGCCCGGCGCATCGACAGGCCGAAGGCCGGGCTCGCCGCTGCCGCCGAAGCGGAGGAGCGCGGCCTCAAGGTGGCGTCGCTGCCGGCGCTTTTCGTCGGCGTTCCGGCCGAGCTGCGCACGCCGGAGGCAGTCGACCGCGCGCTGGTCTATGCCGTGGTGCGGCAGGAGAGCGCCTTCGATCATACGGCGGTCAGCTATGTGGGTGCGCGCGGGCTGATGCAGCTCATGCCGGCGACCGCGAAAGCGACCGCGCGCGCCGCCTCAATCCCCTTCTCCGTGCAGCGTCTGACCACCGATCCGCTCTATAATGCGACGCTCGGCGCGCATCATCTCGGCGAGCTTCTCGACGGCCTCAGGCGCTCTTACATCCTCACCTTCGTCGGCTACAACGCAGGGCCGGGACGGGCGCTGCAATGGGTGCGCGCCTATGGCGACCCGCGCGGCGGCGCCGTCGATCCGGTGGATTGGATCGAGCGCATCCCGTTCGACGAAACTCGCGACTACGTACAGAAGGTGATGGAGAATTTTCAGCTCTACCGCTCCCGAACCGGTCACACGCTCTCGTTGACCGAGGACCTCATCCGTGGCGGCCCCCAGGGTTGAGATGCAGCAGGCATCCGACGTCGCAGGCGGCGCCGACGCCTATGCGGCGGCAGGGCGCGTCGTCCGCTTCCGTTCGCAGGACGGCCTGTCGCTCGCGCTGCGGGTCTACGATCCCGCTGCGTCCGACGCCGGGCGCCTCCCCCTCCTCTGCCTCCCAGGACTTTCCCGCAACTCGCGCGACTTCGACGCGCTCGGACGCTTCTTTGCCTTTCACCCGACCGAACCGCGGAAAACCTACGCCGTCGACTATCGCGGACGCGGCCTATCCGACGACGATCCCGACTGGAAGAACTACAAGCCGCTTACCGAAGCGCAGGACGTGCTCGCTGCGGCGGCGGCGTGCGGGATCGACCGGGCGATCGTCGTCGGCACCTCGCGCGGCGGCATCCTCGCAATGCTTCTCGGCGCGCTCAGGCCGTCGCTTCTCGCCGGCGTCGTTCTGAACGACATCGGCCCCGTCATCGAGAGCCGCGGCCTGGCGCGGATCAAAGGCTATCTCTCGCTAAAGACCCGCACGGTGGCGAATTGGGAACAGGCAGTCGCGGTGACCCGGGCGGCGAGCGAGGCGCAATTTCCCGACCTCTCCGACGACGATTGGCGTGCCTTCGCCGCAGCCTATTTCGGCGAAGCGAATGGCGGTCTTGCGCCGCAATACGATCCCGACCTCCGCAAGGCGATCGTCGACATCGACCTGACGGAAAAGGTCCCGGTGCTGTGGCCACAGTTCATGAGCCTCGCGCGCCTCCCCGTCCTGGCGATTCGCGGCGCGCTCTCCGACATCCTGAGCCCGCAGACGCTCGCTGAAATGGCGAGGCGCCATCCGGACCTGGAGTCGCTGACGGTGGAGCGGCAGGGCCACGCGCCCTTGCTTCGCGACGCGGCCTCGCTTGAGCGCATCCGCGTTTTCGCCGCGCATTGCGACGCGGAATCGGCGCCAGCCAAGCCAAGACCGACGCCGCCCAAGCCAGCGGCAAGAAAGCCGCGATAATCCTGGGTCGGTCTGGACCGTCCGGGCCGCGCACCGAGTGCGGCCGCACGCAAGAGGCCTGCAGACAAAAAGAAAGCCCGGCCGAAGCCGGGCTTTCCAATCTCAATCCGACGCGACGGTCAGAAGCTACGCTGGACGCGCCACATGACACCCCAGGTATCCGTTTGCGTATCGACCAACTGCCCAGGCGGCGCCCCAAACAGCCCACCAGGAGCATTGAACTCCGTCCTGGTGTAGGCAACCTCCGGGCCCATCGTCAGGCCAGCAGCCGGATTCCAAGCAAAACCGCCCTTGACCCCCCAGTAGTCATAGTCCCAGCCAACGCGGCTGATAAAGGGAGCTGCAGCAAGGATGGCGAAGTCACCGGAATCCTCGACGTGCGTATAGGAGCCGTCGAGCCAGGCCGAAAGAGTTCGCCCCGACCGGACCGCTGATGCCGGCACGGACGGTCCAAGCGGTATTGGGATCGATACCAGCGGTCCCACCGGAGATCGCGCCCCACCTCGAGCTGAAGTCTCCGAACACCAAGCGGATCGGTCGTGATGTACCCAAGGGCGCCCTCGGTGTAGCCGCCCTGAGCGTTGAGCGACCATCCACCTGGGATGCCAAGCGAGAGGCCCGCACCAACCGCCCAACCCCAGTCTTTGTCGTCAGCACCGGTGAAAACAAGGTCAGGAGCGGCGATGTTCGGCAGAAGGCTCAAGGTGACATCGCGCCCGCGAAGTCTGCGCACAACGCCCATCACCTGAGCTGAACCCCAGCCCTGATCTATGCGGATATTACCGACAAGGTCAGGCATTTCCTGACCGCCGTAATTGTCTGGAAGGTTGACCAGCGTAAGGGGAAACGTTCCCAATATCCCGTTGATCTGTGCCTGCAAGACGGCGTCGGATCCAGCGAAACGCCGACCGTTCGAAGACGGATCTTCCGCGGCGAACGTGGCGCTAAAGCCGTTGCCGCCTGCGAAAGTCCAGGCGAACAGGTTCACGTCAGTCGTGGGATCGTCGATGTTGACCCGCGTTCCGCAACCGTCGGAACCCCAGAAGTCGAAATCGACCCCCGCCTACCAGCCGTGTAGGTGCCCCAATCGTTGGTGATCGTCACGTAAGCAGCAGCCAAGCACCGACCGGCTATAGTTCGGGTTACGACCCACAGCGGTGTAGTAGTAGGTCACCGACGTCGTCGGGAGCCCAGTGGGACCGGATCGTCCAGCTCGAAGCGCCATCGCCGCAGCTCGAAGCGCCTGGGCCAATGGTCGATTCCAAAGCGACGTAGGCACGAACCAGGCCGATGTTGGTCTGCGTGCGTGCGTCGAGGTTGATCTGGCCGCGGACGCGGGACGTCCAGTTATTGACGTCCTCGCACGCAGCGGATTGTCCGGAGTAACACGTCGATGTCATCGTCGCCGGTCACATAGTGCAACTCGGCGCGCACATAGCCGCCGACCTTCAGGCAGGTCTCTGTTCCAGGGATGTAGAAGAACCCTGATCCCGAAAACGTCGCAGATCCGCACATATTCGACCGGCTCGACGGTCGGAAGGTCGGCGGCCTGGGCCCCGGTGCCGGCGGCGATCACTGCCGCGGTGCCGAAGAGTAGGCTCTTGAGTTTCATTTTAGACCTCCAGTCCAAGTTGCTTGAGCCGGGGTATCCGCACTCGATCTGGCTATGCCATTCGATTCGGGGCCCCCCGCCCCTCGTGCTGCCCAGAGGCAGCGGCCGCCGATCGGCTGCCTGTGCTGACACTATCCATCCGCATCGCCGAGGCAACCACGATGCACCGCCGACGCGACCCTTTCCGAATTCATGTTGCAGAATTGCCACGAAAATCCCGGATTTCAGGGCGGATTCGGCCGTTTCTGAAGGGTTTGCTAACAGGCTGGAAGCGAGAAATGACGTGTCCCAAATTCTCCGCCGAGGTGCGGAGCACGGCCGGCATCGAAAGGGATTCGAATCCACCCGGCATCGGCGTCCTGTCCCCGGAATCTCCTGAACCGACGATTCGAGGCATTCTGACAGCCACAGCGGTTGCGCCGCCCGTGCCGACCGGGCATCTGTGCGCGGCCGCCGGCGGTGCGGCGAAATTTGGCAGAAGACCGCGACAATGCGGGCGATGGAGGCGAAATGGCGCGGATTCTGGTGCTTGGCGGTGACGGCTTCTGCGGCTGGCCGACGAGCCTCTATCTCTCCCGCCGCGGCCACGACGTCACCATTGTGGACAATCTCTCCCGCCGGAAGATCGACGTGGAACTGGAGGTCGATTCGCTCACGCCGATTCGGCCGATTTCCGAGCGCCTGCGCGCCTGGCGGGAGGTGAGCGGCCGCGAAATCGCCTACGAGCGGTTCACGATCGGCGAGAACTACCACCGCCTGCTCACCAAGATCCGCGAGGAAAAGCCCGACGCGATCGTCCATTTCGCCGAGCAGCGCGCCGCCCCCTATTCGATGAAATCGTCCTGGCACAAGCGCTACACGGTCAACAACAACCTGAACGCGACCAACGACGTCCTTTGCGCAATCGTCGAATCCGAGGTCGACGTGCACCTGGTGCACCTCGGCACGATGGGCGTCTACGGCTACGGCACCGCGGGCATGAAGATACCGGAGGGCTATCTCAAGGTCTTCCTGAATACAGACGCCGGCGATCAGGTCGAGCAGGAGATCCTCTATCCGTTCAATCCCGGCTCGATCTATCACATGACCAAGACGCAGGATCAGCTCTTCTTCCACTTCTACAACAAGAACGACGGCGTGAAGATCACCGATCTGCACCAGGGCATCGTCTGGGGAACGCAGACGGCGGAAACACAGATGGACGAGCGGCTGATCAACCGCTTCGACTATGACGGCGACTACGGGACGGTGCTCAACCGCTTCCTGATGCAGGCGGCCATCGGCTATCCGCTGACCGTGCACGGGACCGGCGGCCAGACGCGCGCCTTCATCCATATCCACGACACGTGCCGCTGCATCGAGCTGGCCATCGAGAACCCGCCGCAGAGCGGCGAAAGGGTCAACATTCTCAACCAGATGACGGAGACGCATCGGGTCCGCGACCTGGCCGAGATGGTCTCCGGCATGACCGGCACGCCGATCGAATACCTGCCCAATCCGCGCAACGAGGCGAGCGAGAACGACCTGCATGTCGTGAACGATCGCTTCCTGCGCATGGGGCTGGAGCCGATCACGCTCGCAAACGGGCTGATGGCGGAGGTGACCGAGATCGCGCGCAAATATGCCGCACGCTGCGATCAGTCGAAGATCCCGTGCGTCTCGCGCTGGCGCAGCAACTGAGCCCGCATCCTTGCGCCGTTCCCCGCCTCTGCTAATAACGCGTGTGATCTCCGACATTTGCGAACCTCTGCAATGACGAACCTGCCTTACAGCGGACCTCGCCTCGACCGGCTCCTGAAGAACCAGAGGCCCACCAACGCCCGGCGACTTAGCAAGAAGGAGATCGCGGCGTCGCCGCCGAGCCCGGAGGTCGTTCGGCTTTTGCAGGATGGATGCGCGCGGCAGGCGCGCCGTGATTTCGCGGGCGCGGCGGCATGCTATTCGAACGTGCTCCGCCTTCACCCCGAGCAGCCCGACGCGTTGAACTTCCTCGGCACCGTCAGCATGGAGGCTGGCGAAATCGACAGCGCGATCCACCTCTTCGAGCGCGCCCTCCGCATCAAGCCGACCGACCCCTCCATTCACTACTATCTCGGCGCGGCGTTTCTGCGAAAGAACAAGCTCGATCGGGCGGAGTTCGCATATCCGCCGCTCGTTGAAGATCGAACCCAACGAGGTGAGCGCTCTCTTGGCTCTCGGAGAATGCAAGGTGCAGGGCGGCAACATCGAGGAGGCCAGGGCGATCTACGAGGAGGTGCTGGCGCGCGCTCCCGACTTCCAGCCCGCTACTCTTGCCTACGGCCAGCTCTGCGTGACGCTCGGTGACCTCGACACGGCGAGGAGCGTCTTTCGTCGGGCATGGGAGCAGTGGCGCTCCATTGGAGCGCTTGTTGGTCTCGGCCTGTGCGAGAAGCTCCCCCCCGACTCGCCAGAAGCGCTTGAAATCGGGCGTCTGTTACAGCGAAACGACCTGTCGATGTCGGAGTACGTCGAGCTCCATCAAAACGCGGCCGGGATCGCCGATCGCGCCGGGGATTACGAAGGCGCGTTCCACCATTTCGCCGAAGCGAAGCGACTGGCGCCTGGTTCGTTCGATCTCGACGCGCACCGAACTTTCTATCGGGCTCTCAAGGAATTGTTCAGCCCCGCGTTCTTCGCCGAACGTCAGGGGTATGGCCATCCCAGCGCGCGCCCGGTCTTCATCGTCGGGATGCCGCGCTCCGGAACGACGCTGACGGAGCAGATCATCTCCAGTCATCCCGACTCCGCGGGCGCGGGAGAGTTGACCGCCCTTCCGAAGCTGAGGAGGCCCTTCATCGCGCAGGGCTTCAGGGGCTACGGCAAGTGGATCCGTGGGCTGACGCGTGCGGATGTCCGCAAGGTAGCGGAAGACTACCTGAAGATTCTCGACGGCGTTTCGGCCGACGCGCTGCGCGTGACCGACAAGATGCCACACAATTACGAGAATCTCGGCCTGATCGCGCTGCTCTTTCCGAACGCCCGGATCGTGCATTGCACGCGCGATCCGCGCGACACGTGCGTCTCCTGCTTCACGACCCCGCTGAACCTGCATCTGCATCGCTACACGAATGACCTGACGACGCTCGGCGGCTACTACCGCGAGTACGTCGATCTGATGGACCATTGGCGCGAGGTTCTGCCGATCCCGATCTACGAGTCGAACTACGAGGAGCTGGTCGGTTCGCTTGAGGAGAAAGCCCACGGTCTCATCGACTTCATCGGGCTTCCGTGGGACCCGGCGTGTCTTGCCTTCCACGAATCGAAGCGCGCCGTCTTCACCGCGAGCAAGGCGCAGGTTCGCCAGCCGCTCTATTCGAGCTCCGTGGCTCGCTGGCGCCGCTACGAAAAGCATCTCGGCCCGCTCGTCACGGCGCTTGGCGACCTCGTCGAGGCCTGAGAGCCGGCCCCCCGAGCTCGCCACGCGACCGGCGGGGGAATCGGGGCCTGTCCTTGCGTGGGCGACCGCCTCTGCTATTCACTAAAGAGCCTTCTTTTCCGCGAGAATTAAGATGAGTGGTCTTCCCTATAGCGGGCCTCGCCTCGACCGGCTTCTGAAGAACCAGAAGCCTGGAAAGGCTCGCAAATTGAGCAAGAAGGAACTCGCGGCCGCGCCCCCGACGCCGGAGGTGGTTCAACTGCTCCGCCAGGGAAGGATGCTGCAGAAAGGTCGGGATTTCGCAGGCGCCGCAGCCTGTTATACGAAGGCTCTCAGCCTCCACCCCAATCAGCCCGATGCGTTGAACTACCTCGGCACCATCGAACTCGCCGCCGGCGAGATCGACGACGCGATCTACCTCTTCGACCGGGCGGTCCGCATCAAGCCTTCGGACATGTCCATACAGCGCAACCTCGGCGGAGCGCTTCTTGCCAAAGGAAACGCCGCCGGCGCGGAGCCCTTCCTGCGAAGGGCGGTGCAGATGGACCCAACCGACCCGATTTCCCTGACAACACTTGCCAACTGCCTGGTGCGCACCGGCGATATGGAGACCGCGCAACAGCTCTTGGAGGATGTTCTCGCGCGCGACCCCGACGACTTCATCGCGAGCGCCGCCTACGGTCAGCTCAACATCTCGCTCGGCAACCTCGAGAAGGCGCGCAAGGCCTACCGGCGACAAATGGAACTCGGCCGGACGTCGCCGCGCATTCTTTCGGGGCTCGCCTCGTGCGACAAGCTCGCTCCAGACTCGCCCGAAGCGATGGAGATCGAGCGCCAGCTGCAGCGGACCGATCTGACGGCGGGCGAGCACGCGGGACTGCATCGCGCTGCCGGAGAGATCGCGGATCGCGCCGGCCGCCACGACGAAGCGTTCCAGCACTACCTGGAAGCCGAGCGGCTTGCGCCGCCCGAGTTCGACGCCGAGAAGCATCGCGCCGTCTACCAGAACCTCAAGGACATTTTCACGCCGCGCTTCTTCGCCGAACGGGAAGGATGGGGCCATCCCAGTACGCGCCCGGTCTTCATCGTCGGCATGCCGCGCTCGGGAACGACGCTGACGGAGCAGATCATCTCCAGTCATCCCGACGCCGCGGGCGCCGGCGAGCTCGACGAAATGCCGAGGATCAAGAAGTCGTTCAAGGTCTTCGACATCGAGGGCTTCGCCAGACGGGTCCGTGGGCTGAAGCGTGCCGAAGTCCTCAAGCTGGCGGAAGGCTACCTCAAGGTTCTTGACGGTGTTTCATCCGACGCGCTGCGGGTTACCGACAAGATGCCGCACAATTACCTGAATCTCGGCCTGATCGCGCTGCTCTTTCCGAACGCCCGGATCGTGCACTGCCACCGCGATCCGCTTGACAAATGCGTTTCCTGCTTCACCACGTCATTGGTGCGGCACTCGCACCCCTATGCGACCGATCTCGGTACGCTCGGCGCCTACTACCGCGAGTATGTCGGTCTGATGGACCATTGGCGCGCGGTTCTGCCGATTCCGATCTACGAATCGAAATACGAGGAACTGGTCGGCTCGCTGGAGGAAAACGCGCGTGAGCTGATCGACTTCATCGGGCTTCCCTGGGACCCGGCGTGTCTCGCCTTCCACGAATCGAAGCGCGCGATCTTCACCGCCAGCAAGACCCAGGTCCGCCAGCCGCTTTATTCAAGCTCCGTGGCGCGCTGGCGCCGTTACGAGAAGCATCTCGGCCCACTGATCGAGGGGCTGGGCGACCTCGTCGACGCCTGAAGCCGGCTTCCGGCGCGGCATGCGACCGGCATTAGGCCGGAACGGATCTCGGAAGGGATTGACTGACACCGCCAAACCCCGCATCTCCGGCGGTGGAGAGGTGGCCGAGTGGTCGAAGGCGCTCCCCTGCTAAGGGAGTAGACGTCAAAAGCGTCTCGTGGGTTCGAATCCCATCCTCTCCGCCATTCGTCCGACATGGGCGTTCCCTGACCGGAAACCCACCCCAGTCGTCGCCGGATCCAGGGCCGCCGTCATGAGCACCATCCTCTATCTGACGACAATCGAGTTTGGCCTCGGCGCGCGGAAAGAGCTGCCCCGCGCCTTGAACGAACTCGGCGTGCGCCAGCCGCTGGTCGTCAGCGACCACGGCGTCGCCGCCGAAGGCCTGCTCGACGAAGCGACCGGTGCGATGGACGCGCCGCGCTTCCTCGACGTGCCGGCCAATCCGACCGAGACTGCGGTCAAGGCGGCGCTCGAAGCTTACCGCGCTGGCGGCTGCGACGGGATCGTCGCGGTCGGCGGCGGCTCGCCGATCGACCTCGCCAAGGGCGTGGCGCTCCTGGCGACCCATGCCGGGCCGCTCGAGAACTACGCCGCGATCTATGGCGGCGTGGCGCGGATCACGCACGGTCGCGCCGGTCGTCGCCATGCCGACGACGGCGGGGACCGGCGCGGAGGTCGGCCGCGCGGCGCTGCTCACGCTCGACGACGGGCGCAAGCTCGGCTTCATCAGCCCGCACCTCATTCCGAAGCGCGCAATCTGCGACCCGGAGTTGACGCTCGGCCTTCCCCCTCGCCTCACCGCCGCGACCGGGCTCGACGCGCTCTCGCATTGCATCGAGACGTTCCTCTCGCCGCGCTTCAATCCGCCGGCCGAAGCCATCGCGCTCGATGGCGCGCGCCGCGTCTGGGGGAATATCCGCCCGCGTTCGCCAAGGGGAGGATCTCGATGCGCGGAGCGAGATGATGATGGGCGCGCTCGAAGGCGGCCTATCGTTTCAGAAAGGCCTCGGCGCAGTGCATGCGCTGAGCCACGCGCTTGGCGGGCTGCCCGATCTGAAGCTCCACCACGGCACGCTGAACGCCATCCTGATGCCGGATGTCGTGCGCTTCAACGCCGACCATGTCGGCGACAAGATCGAGCGGCTGAAAGCCGCGATGGGCTTGCCGCCGATGTCGACCTTGCCGCGCGCTCGACCGGCTCAACGCCGAGCTCGGCATACCGGCCGGCCTCGGCCCGCTCGGCGTGACGGAGGCCATGTTCCCCTGGGTGATCGAGCGGGCGCTTGCCGACCACTCGACGCCGACCAACCCGCGCCAGCCGACCGCCGAGGACTACCGCGCGCTTCTCGCCGAAGCGATGCGGTAGGCTCTAGCGCCCCGCGATCCACTCCCGCGCGGCCCTCAGCGCCGCCGCGATCTCCTCGCGGCTCATCTCGCTCGCGAGCTCTTCGCGATGCTGCGCCGCCACCCGGTCGCCACGCGCCGCGGCGATGTTGAACCACTTGTGCGCCTCGACCAGATCGACCTGGCCCTCGCGCCCGGTCGAATACGCCAGCCCCAGCTCGAAGAAGCTATCGGCACCTCGCCGCCGTTGACAGTCTCATCTGCAAGCTCATTGACCGCAATCCCCAATTGTCGACGGTTCGGCCCGTCTTCGTCAACGATCTTCGGCCGCCCCAAGCTGCCCAGCGTTAACAGAGAGGCTTAACGGACCGTGACCAAATGGTTCATGAAGCGTTTACGCCACCTGGGAGATTTGATCCAACACGCAGTAAATATTGAGTTTTTCGTCGGCTAAGTCGCTGAAATCGGTTCGGATTTCAGCCTTCCTTCACCACGCGAGGAGAAAGACCGCAGGTGGCTCGCGGTCTCCGTCTGGCAAAGCAGATTAGGCGCCGCCAGCGCTGGCCGAAGAGGATCTTCTGCGCCTCCTTGTCGGTCGCAAGATCGACCGGCGGGTCGCGCCGCATCTCGATCGCTTTCGCGACCGCCGGGCGCGCGAGCATCCGGTCGATCCACGTTTTGACGTTCGGGAATTCGGCGATGTCGATCCCCTGCCGCTCGTAGGCCTTGATCCAGCCGATGAGGGCCATGTCCGCGATGGAGTAGTCGCCCGCGATATAGTCCCGTCCTGCAAGGCGCTTGTTCATCACGCCATAGAGCCGATGCGCCTCATCGCCGAAGCGCTTGATGCCGTAGGGCACCTTCTCCGGAGCGTAGTTGCGAAAGTGGTTGTTGTGGCCGAAGACCGGCCCGACATTCGAGACCTGCCACATCAGCCATTCTTCGACCGCGACGCGGCTCCGCTCGTCGGTGCCGTAGAAGACACCGAACTTGCGCCCGAGATAGATCAGGATCGCGGCCGACTCGAACACCGAGATCGGCTTTCCGTCGGGTCCCTCCGGGTCGACGATCGCCGGCATGCGATTGTTCGGAGCGATAGCGAGGAAAGAAGGCTCGAACTGCTCGCCCTTCCCGATGTTCACGTATTTGATCTCGTAGGGGACGCCCGCCTCCTCCAGGAAGATATTGATCTTCCAGCCGTTCGGCGTCGGCCAGTAGTAGAGCTCGATGGGCTTGGTCTGCGTGTGCGCCATGGGTCTCCTGAGGGGGGAAATGGACAGCGAGGCATGTGGCGCGCCCGGACGCTCGTTGCAATGCGAAAAGCCGTTACTGGCGCTTGATTGCTGCCACAAAGAAGCCGTCGGTTTCGGAGCGTCGCGGCGTGAGAAGCACGGAGGTCTCGGATCACGTCGCCGGCGGCGCAACGTCCGGCAGCGCCGCGCTCCAAACCTCCGACTGGCGACCGGTTGAAATCGCCGGGTGCGCAGCGAGGAAGGCGGCGATGCGCTCGCCGTTTTCCGGCGGAAAGAGCGAGCAGGTGGCGTAGACCAGAACGCCGCCCGGCTTCACGAAACGCGCCGCCTCGGCGAGCACCGTGTCCTGCTCGGCCATCCGCTTCAAGCGCCTCGGGCGTCACCCGCCACTTCGCGTCGGGTCGCCGCCGCCAGACGCCGGTGCCCGTGCAGGGCGCGTCGACGAGCACGCGGTCCATCTGACCATCAAGGTCGTCGAGCCCGCCCGGCTCCGGCGGTCGGACCTGCACGTTCCGCGCGCCGGCGCGCTTCAGGCGCTCGAAGATCGGCGGAAGCCGGGTCTTGTCGGTGTCGGTCGCGTAGATCTGGCCGCGGTTCTCCATCGCCGCGGCGAGCGCCAGCGTCTTGCCACCGGCGCCGGCGCAAAGGTCGAGCACCTGCTCGCCGCCGTGCGCGCCGACGAGGAGCGCGCAAAGCTGGCTGCCCTCGTCCTGCACCTCGAAGCGTCCGCGTTGAAAGCCCTCCTCCGCCTGCACGTTCGGATGCCGGCGCGCGCCTTCGACCGGCGCGATGCGAAGGCCGACGGGCGAAATGCGCGTCGGCACGGCGCCGAGACGCGACAGCCGCTGCACCACCTTCTCGCGCGTCGCCTTCAACGTGTTGACGCGGAGGTCGAGCGGCGGCCGGCCGGCGAGCGCCACGCCCTCCGCGACCCAGTCTGGGCCGAACGCCGCCGAGAAATACGGCGCCAGCCATTCCGGAACGTCGGCGCGCACATGCTCCGGCGCGGCGGAGATCGCGGTTCGGGGCTGAAGCCGTCCGGGATCGGCGGCGGCGCATGGCGATCGTCCGCGAAAGCGGCGTTGAGCGACGCCGGCGTCTCGCCCCATTCGAGGACCGCGACGCCGAGCGCGAGGTGCCAGGGCGTGTCGCCGCCCATGCGCCAGGCAAGCGAGGAGCGCTTCCGCAGCGCGTCGTAGACGAGGTTGCCGATCGCCGCCCGGTCGCCCGAGCCGGCGAAACGGTGCGACAGCCCCCAGTCACGCAGCGCATCGGCGACCGGCCGGTGCCGCGCCTCGATGTCGGCGAGCACCTCGATCGCCGCGGAGATCCGGCCGGCGAGCTTCATCGGGCGACTGAAGAGCGAGAGGAACTCCGATCCACATCGCGACGAGGAGAGTGTGCCGGCGAGGAATGCATAGAAGCGGCGAGGCACGTGGTTCCGGTCGTGTGGATCGCGGTGTGGACGACGCGCGTGGCGAAATAGGACCAGGCGAGCGTCACCATCAGCACGGTCGCGCCGACAAAGGTCGCGATGGCGAGAAGCGCGAAGAACAGGATCGGCGTCTCGAACTGGTTGTGCATGTTGTTCGAGATCTTGCGCACACGTTCCGGATAGGCGTCGCCGCTGAACGCGATGTCGGCGAGGCGAACGTGTCGCGGCGATCGCCCGGACGCGCTCGAGCCCTTTCCACGTGACCAGAAGGAGCGTCCAAAGAAGCTGCGCCAGTGCCGGATAGACGAGCGCGTAAGACGCCGCTCATCGCCCGCCGGGGTAGTTCGGGCTTTCGCGCGTGATCGTCACGCCGTGCGCGTGGCTTTCGCGCAGCCCCGACGCGGAGATGCGCACGAATTCCGCCTTCTCGCGGAACTCTTCCAGCGTCTTCGCGCCGACATAGCCCATCGCCGCGCGCAGACCGCCCGCGAGTTGGTGAAGCACGTGCGCTGGCGGCGCCCTTGTAGGGCACCTGCCCCTCGATGCCCTCCGGCACGAGCTTCAGCGTGTCGCGTATCTCCGCCTGGAAGTAGCGGTCGGCCGAGCCGCGCGCCATCGCGCCGACGGAGCCCATGCCGCGATAGGATTTGTAGCTGCGGCCCTGGTAGAGATAGACCTCGCCCGGGCTCTCCTCCGTGCCGGCGAGAAGCGCGCCGATCATGGCGACGGACGCGCCGGCCGCGAGCGCCTTGGCGAGATCGCCGGAGAACTTGATCCCGCCGTCGGCGATGATCGGCACGTCGGCCTTGTCGGCCACGGCGACCGTGTCGAGCAGCGCGGTGAGCTGCGGCACGCCGACGCCCGCGACGATGCGCGTCGTGCAGATCGAGCCCGGCCCGATGCCGACCTTGATCGCGTCGGCGCCGCGATCGATCAGCGCGCGGGCCGCCTCGCCGGTCGCGACGTTGCCGGCAATGACCTGCGTCGAGTTCGACATGCGCTTCACCGCCGCGACTGCCTCCAGCACCTTCTCCGAATGGCCGTGCGCGGTATCGACCACGATCACGTCGCAGCCCGCCGCGAGCAAGCCGCTCGGTGCGCTCAAGTCCCTTCGTCGCCGACCGTCGTCGCCGCGGCGACGCGCAGCCGCCCCTGATCGTCCTTCGAGGCGAACGGATTGAGCTGCGCCTTCTCGATGTCCTTCACCGTGACGAGGCCGATGCAGTTCTCGTCGTCGTCGACGACGAGAAGCTTCTCGATCCGGTATTGGTGCAGGAGCCGCTTCGCCTCTTCCTGGCTGACGTTCTCCGCCACCTTGATGAGCCGCTCATGCGTCATCAGCTCCGAGACGCGCTGCTTCGGGTCGGAGGCGAAGCGCACGTCGCGGTTGGTGAGGATGCCGACGAGCCTGCCGACACCTGCCCGCCCGCGCCGGCGCCCTCCACGACCGGGATGCCGGAGATGCGGTAGCCTTCCATCAGCCCCAGCGCATCGGCGAGCGTCGCGTCCGGCCCGATCACGACCGGGTTCACGACCATGCCGGACTCGAACTTCTTCACCTGGCGGACTTCCTCCGCCTGCTGCGTCCGGTTCGAGGTTGCGGTGGATGACGCCGATGCCGCCGGCTTGCGCCATGGCGATGGCGAGCCGCGATTCCGTCACCGTGTCCATCGCGGCGGAAAGGATCGGCAGGTTGAGGCTGATCGTGCGCGTCAGCCGGGTGGAGATGTCGGTCTCCGACGGCAGCACCTCGGAGCGCCCGGGGCGCAAGAGCACGTCGTCGAAGGTGAGCGCTTCGCGGCCGGTGACGACGTCGACGATGCGGGCCATGCCAAGCCTCCTGAAATAAGGGACCGATCGCAGGCCGGGACGGCCGCGCGATAAGGAATCGGCTCAGGGATTGGCGGGGGTCACTAACACGCCGGCCGCGGCTTGGAAACTCCCCGCGCGCAGGGCAGCTGCGACAACCGCCGCAGGCCCTGCCCGCCCCATTGCCGCGAAGGTGTGCTAGAGCCTCCGCCGGCAATCTGGAATCCGATGCCCGACCGAATCCTCCTGCCGCTGATCGTCGCCTGCGCGCTCTTCATGGAGAACCTCGATTCGACGGTGCTTTCCACGGCGCTGCCGGCGATCGCCGCGGATTTCGGCGAGAGCCCCATCCATCTGAAGCTGGCGCTCACCTCCTACCTTCTCGCCATCGCGGTCTTCCTGCCGGCGTCCGGCTGGCTCGCCGACCGCTACGGCGCGCGCACCGTCTTCCGCCTGGCGATCGCCATCTTCACGATCGGCTCGATCCTTTGCGGCTTCTCCGGCTCGATCGGCTGGCTCGTCTTCGCGCGCGTCGTCCAGGGCATCGGCGGGGCCATGATGGTCCCGGTCGGCCGCCTGGTGATCCTGAAATCGGTGCAGAAGCGCGAGCTCGTCGGCTCGCTCGCCTGGCTGACCGTTCCCGCCCTGATCGGCCCGGTGATCGGCCCGCCGCTCGGCGGCTTCATCACCACCTATTTCGAGTGGCGCTGGATCTTCTGGATCAACATCCCGGTCGGCCTGCTCGGGCTCGTGCTGGCGACGCTCTTCATCCCCAACCTCCGCGGCGACGCGCGCGTCCGCTTCGACGTCCGCGGCTTCGTGCTCTCCGCGCTCGGGCTCGCCGCCTTCATGACCGGCTCGACCTCGCTCGGCCTCGGGCTGCTTCCGCTGCCCTTGACGCTTCTGCTTTTCTTCGGCGGCGCGGCGCTGCTTGCCGCCTACGTCGTGCACAGCCGCCGTTCGCCCAATCCCATCCTCGACCTCTCGCTCTTCCGCATTCCCGACCTTCGCGATGAGCATGACGGGCGCCCTGCTCTTCCGGCTCGGCGTCGGCGCGACGCCGTTCCTGCTGCCGCTGCTGCTGCAGATCGGCTTCGGCCTCTCGCCGTTCCAATCGGGCTCGATCACCTTCGCGTCCGCGATCGGCGCGATCGCGATGAAGTTCGCCGCGCCGCCGATCCTGCGCCATTTCGGCTTCCGCAGCGTGCTCACCTGGAACACGGTGATCGCGGGCAGCTTCGTCGCGCTTCCGGCGGCCTTCACGCCGACGACGCCGATCGCGCTGATCATCGCGCTGCTTCTCGTCGGCGGCTTCTTCCGCTCGCTGCAATTCACCAGCATCAACGCGCTGAGCTATGCCGACGTGCCGCCGGAGCGGATGAGCCGCGCGACGACGCTTGCGAGCGTCGCGCAGCAATTGTCGCTGAGCGTCGGCATCTCGGTCGGCGCGATCACGCTCGAGTTGGCGACGCGCTCGACCGGCGGCGCGATCGAGGCAAGCTCGTTCCGGCCCGCCTTTATCCTGATCGGCACTCTTCGCCCTGCTCTCCCTCGTGCCGTTCCTGCGCCTCTCGCGCAGCGCCGGCGACGAGATGTCCGGCCGCCAGCCGGCGCCCGACGCGGTGACCGTCATGCGCGAGCGGGGTTAGTCCGCGCATGATCCCGAAAAGTGGGGACCGGTTTTCGGGCAAGATCATGCGGAAAAGAATGCCCGCTACTGCGGGCCGCCCCTGAACCCTGTCGCGAGCAGATAGAGCTCCGGGCTGTCGGAGCGGCTTGCCGGCGGCTTGACGTGCTGCACCTTGGCGAAGTCGCGCTTCAGCTCCGCAAGCAGCGTGTTCTCCGTGCCGCCGCGAAAGACCTTGGCGAGGAAGGCCCCGCCGGGCTTCAGGACGTCACGCGCGAAATCCGCCGCCGCCTCGCAGAGCGCAACGATCCTGAGATGATCGGTCTGGCGATGGCCGGTCGTCGGCGCGGCCATGTCGGAAAGGACGACATCCGCCTTCTCGCCGCCGAGCGCCAGTTTGATCAGGTCCGGCGCGTCGGGGTCGAGGAAATCCTTCTCCAGCACCACGACGCCCGGCAGCGGGTCCATGCCGAGATAGTCGATGGCGACGACGAGCGGTGCGTCGTCGGTCGAGTCGACGCGCGCCGCGGCGATCTGCGACCAGCCGCCCGGCGCCGCGCCAAGGTCGACCACGCGCCGGCCCGGCTTCAAAAGCCCGAAGCGGTCGTCGATCTCCGCGAGCTTATAGGCGGCGCGCGAGCGGAAGCCCTCACGCTTGGAGCGGGCGACATAGGGATCGTTCAGCTGCCGTTCGAGCCAGCGCTGCGACGAGAGCTTTCGGCCGCGCGCCGTCTTTACGCGCGTGTGCAGCCCGCGAAGGCCGGAGCCGCCGCCTGCCTTCTTCACGGCGCGCGCGCGCCGCTGGAGCCCGCACCGCCCCGCGTGCGCAAATGCCCGTCGGCGCGCATGAGCTGCATCAGGATACCCTCGCGCAGGCCGCGATCGGCGACGCGCAGCCGGCTGCACTTCCACTCGCGCCGGATCGCCTCGAACACCGCGCAGCCGGCAAGCACCAAGTCGGCGCGCTCCTTCCCGATGCAGGGATTGTCGCGCCGCGCGTCGTAATCCATGCCGCGGATCTTGGTCATCATCCGCTCAATCTCGTTCTCCTCCATCCACAGACCGTCGACATAGCGGCGGTCGTAGCGCGGCAGGTCGAGATGCACGCCGGCGAGCGTGGTCACCGTGCCGGAGGTGCCGAGATAATGGAAAGCGCGCGAGCCGACGGCGTTCTTCAGCGCGTCGCGGGCGCGGAAGCGATGGAACTCGGCGCGGACGTCGTCGACCATCGCTTCGAAGACGTCGGCGCCGACCTCGACGCCACCGTGCCGCTCGGCGAGCGTCACCACGCCGACCGGCAGCGACACCCAGGCGCGGACGAGGCCGCCGCGCCGGCGCATCTTGCGCCGGTCGAGCCAGACGATCTCCGAGGAGCCGCCGCCGATATCGAAGAGCACCGCGCCCTCGGCATCCGGGTCGAGCAGCGAGAAGCAGCCTTCCGCCGCGAGCCGCGCCTCGGTGCGCCGATCGACGATCTCAAGCTCCAGCCCGACCTCGTCGCGCACGCGCCCGAGGAAATGCTCGCCGTTTTCCGCCACGCGGCAGGCCTGCGTCGCGATCAGCCGCGCACCGGCGATATCGCGCTGCCCGAGCTTCTGCCCGCAAATGCGCAGCGCGCCGATGGCGCGCTCCATCGCCGCCAGGCCGAGACGGCCGTTCTGCTCCACGCCTTCGCCGAGCCTGACGATGCGCGAGAAGGAATCGACGACGCGAAAACCGTCGCCGGCCGGCTCTGCGACGAGGAGCCGGCAGTTGTTGGTTCCGAGATCAAGCGCCGCGTAAAACGGTCCGCGCTCGCGCCGACGTCCGCGTCCTCTGTGGCCTCCGGCCTGGCGGCCCGCGCTCGGCTCCCCTCGCCCGGAGCTGCGGGACGAGTTGGTCGGCAGCGCAGCCGTATCGCGGGTTTCGTGGAGATGCGCATCCGCCGCGCTGGCGACGCGCTCCACGACATCCCTAACCGGGCCGGGCAGAGACCCCGAATGCGTCGAGTCCGTGCCCTTATCCATATCCTGCTCGCATGCCCGTGGACCGGCGAACCGGGCCCGGGCGTTGAAACCAGGATAGGCCGTCACCAAGTCCGAAGCAAACGCGGGCCGGCCGAAGCGCTTAGAGTGGGTGGCTGCTTGAATTCCGCGGTCGCCCGGTGCTAGGAAGCCGCCGGCCCTTTGGGGGATAGTTCAACGGTAGAACAGCGGACTTCTGACTCCGTCGATCTTGGTTCGAATCCAGGTCCCCCAGCCACCATTCTCTCAATAGGGTCGGCGAGACAATCGGCTCCTTCGCCGAGGAAAATCCTTGACGAAAGCGGGGTCCTCCACGCCGAAGAAGTCCGCCAGCATGTCCGCCGAATCCCAGATCGCCTCGTAGTCGATTGCGCGGAACCGGTCGCTCGTCAGCGCCAGCCAGCTCTTCCGCTGCGCCTCAACTGCATCATGCAGAGCACGCAACTGCCGCCAGCCGGACAATAGCGGAGCCGAAAGGCTCCCGAGCTTCATGGCCTGGGTCGCGGTCCACCGCCGACGTTTGATGCTGCGGCAGATCACGGCCGGGTCGCCGGTAACGAAGAGAACCTTCGTGCCCGACATCTCAATGCGTCGAAGAGGCGGGCGCGGCCAGTGTTTCAGACCATCGTTGTCATCCAGCTCGTTGACGCGGAGGAACGCCGCAACGTGGCTCATGAGCGCAGTCGTTCCCACGCCTCCGGGCGACACCACCCAGGCATCCAGTTGCTCGAAAGGCGGAGCCGAGCCGAACCGGCGCCGCGCGGCTGTTGCGAAGGCGACGAAAGGATTGGGGGATTCATCCTCGTGCATCTTGTTTCCCCGCCCCGGGACCGGCTTTTCGCCAAGCCGTGTCCTTTGCAACCGACACCTGCCGCGCCCGTCAGCGGGGCGAACCATGTGGGTTCTCAGAACCAACGAATGCCTTAAGACAGGACCCGCATCCACCACATCGTTGTCCGCGGCCCGAAAAAGCCCGGGCGACGGCGCCGGCGAGCCTGCCTCGGAAAACGAAAACGGCGGCGGCGCCAGGCGCCACCGCCGTCTCAGATGAGCCGCGATCACGCGGCGTTGTTTCCGTCGGGCGCCGGGTGCGGAGTGGCCTCCACCGCCCGTGAAGCGCGACCGCTGCTCCCTTAGTTTTTGCGGAAGCCAAAGCCCCCGCGAAGGCGTCCGCCGAGGCGTTCGCCGAAGCTTTCGCCGAGGTTGCCGTCAAAGCCCCCGCCAAGGCTTCTGCGCGAGCTTTGGTTTTGAACGTTGCCGACGCGATAGTCGCAGAGCCGCCGTCGCAGCCGCAGTCCTCGCTGTCGCAGCCACAGTCGCCTTCCTCCTCGCAACCGCAGCCGCCTTCCTCTTCGCAGCCGCCACCGTCGTCGGTGGGCGTCATGTGCGGCGGGGGCGGCGGCGTGCGCGGTCCGGGATCGCTGAACTTCTCGCCACCCGATTCAGGTCCGTTGCGGAACGGGCTGAGATCGCCGAGATCGCAATGCCGATTAACCCTGAACGGCGCGTCCAGCATCGAATCGTCGTGCATGAAGGCGAAGGTGTTGGCAACGCGAACGCGCATTGCGAGGCCCGTCAACTCGGTGACCGGTCCGCCATTCTGGGAGGCGTAGATCTGGCAAAGGTCGGTCACGACCTCGCAGCCCCCCCGGCGCAGAACTGCGCGCCCCCATCGAGAACCGACGCGGCCGAGCTGCCGTTTCTCACGCCGATGTCGATGATCGAGCCACGCACGCCGATCGTCATCGTCGGCGTCCTGATCGAATAGGCCTCGTGCGGGCTCTTGCCGGTGATGAACCGGAACGTCCCGTGGACCGCGCTGATCGCGACCTTCTTCGCGGTGTTGTTGGGATTGAAGACGAACGTATCGATCCTCAGCCGCGAGTTCGGCCCGACCACGATGCGCGTGTCGTCGATGAACTTGATCTGCGCAAGCCCAGCGGGACTGGCAACGATCTCATCGCCTACGAAGATCGCGCCATCAAGCTCCAGAAGGCGCTTGCCTCCCGGCCCGGTGGCGTTGACGGCGGGGTCGACCTTGACTGCCGATCCGCTTGGCTGAGCGGCGCCGGCCGGGACCGGCGGCGACGGCGCCGGCAAGAAAGAGACCCAGGATCACGCCTTGGGTCGTCACTCGACGCAACATGGAAACACCTCCTTGGACGCATAATTCAGCCTGACGCGCGCGCATATGACGCAGGCCGCATCGTATTCTCCGCAAATGTTGTTATCTGGGTAACCAGTTCTTAAGGTTACTAAACTCCTTTACCACAAGAGCATCGGCCAATGTCTTGGGCCTCCGCGCGAATTCTTTGCGCGCGAGAGGCTTTGAGCTTCGGCAGGCGCAACGCTCCGCCTTTTTCGCCGCACGGCTAGCCTTCGAAGGGCGGCGCATGCGCTTTCCCCCGCCCGCGCGCCGCCCTTTACGCGCGGGAGAAACCCGGCTTACCTGCTCCCCGCAAGCGGCGCGTCCGGGGGGCATCTGACGCATGAAATCGGCCACGACGCGGCGGAGCGACCGGCGCCGGACGCTCCAGGTAGGTTTGGCCGGGCTGGTTACGCTGGCGCTCGTGCTCTTCTCGCTGAGCGGTGACTCCCCGATCCTTTACCGGCTGAGCTCTCTGGTCTTCGACTTTTACCAGAACCTGAAGCCGCGGCCGGAAGCCGGTGCGCCGATTGTCATTGTCGACATCGACGAGGAGTCCCTGCGCGAGGTTGGGCAATGGCCCTGGTCGCGCTCGGAGATCGCCCGCATCGTGGATACCCTGGGCCAGCTGGGCGCGGCTACGATCGCCTTTGACGTTGTCTTTCTCCGAGCCGGACCGCACGTCGCTCGGCGCCGCGGCGCAGACGCTCACCCGCGCCGGCGCCAAGGTCGACCTGCCTCCCAACCTCGTCGACAACGACGAGCAGCTGGCCGCCGCGTTCGGCCGCAACCAGGTCACCGCCGGCTTCGTGCTGACCAATGAAACCGAAGAAGCCGTGCCTCCGCCCAAGGCCGGCTTCGCATTCGCGGGGCAGGATCCGCAGGAATACCTGCTGACTTTCCGCGGGGGGCTTTCAAACCTGCCGAACCTCACCAAAGCGGCAAGCGGCCTCGGCTTTTACAGCTTTCCGCCAAGCCCGGACGGCATCGTCCGCGTCGTGCCGCTTTTCGGTCGGTGTCAAGGCAAGCTCTATCCTGCCCTTTCCATCGAAGCGCTGCGCACCGCGCTCGGCGCCAGCTCCTACGTGATCCGCGGAACCGGCGCGAGCGGCGAAGCCGACACCGGCCGCCCCGCGATGACGGCGCTCAAGGTCGGAAATTTCGAGGTTCCGACCGGACCGATCGGCGACTTCCGCGTCTACTTCTCCGGGCTGCCGAGCGTGCCCCGCATCTCGGCGGCAGAGCTCCTCGACCCAGCAAGAGCGGCGCGTTACGCCGACACGGTGGCCGGAACGATCGTGCTGATCGGCACCAGCGCCGTCGGGCTCCGCGATCTGGTCGCCACGCCACGATCCGCCGCCCAGCCGGGTGTGGAAGTCCACGCGGAGATCATCGACCAGATCATGGGCGGCGTGTTCCTGACCCGGCCCGATTGGGCGCCGGGCGCTGAGATTGCGCTGGCGATTGCTCTCACGCTCGCTTTGCTGGCGGCCGTCCTCTCCTTCGGCCCACTCCTCGGCGCGGTCGCCGCTTTGGTGATCATCGCGGCCGTTCTCGCGACGTCCTGGTTCGGCTTCAGCAAGGGCCAGCTTGTGCTCGACCCGATTCTGCCCAGCATCTCGGTCTTGAGCGTCTACATCGTCGCAACGGCGCTCCTGCTCCTCCTCACCGACCGCGAACGCCAGTTCGTGCGGCGCGCCTTCGCCTTCTATCTCGCGCCGGCGATGGTCGAGCGGCTGGCGGAAGACCCCGGCGCGCTGGCGCTCGGCGGCGAGACGCGCGAGATCACCATCCTCTTCAGCGACATTCGCGGCTTCACCTCGCTGTCGGAGAAGATGGATCCGCAGGAGATCACCGGCCTTTTGAACCGCTTCCTGACGCCGATGACGGACGTGCTCCTGGAGTCGGACGGGACGATCGACAAGTATATCGGCGATGCCATCATGGCGTTCTGGAACGCGCCGCTCACGACGCCGGATCATCCGCGCTCCGCGTGTCTGGCGACGCTCGGCATGTTCAAGGCGCTTGAAGAGCTCAACAAGGCCGAGGCTACACCGATCAAGATCGGGGTCGGGCTTAACACCGGCACATGTTGCGTCGGCAATCTCGGCTCCGAGCAACGCTTCAATTACTCCGCGATCGGAGACCCTGTGAACGTCGCCGCCCGCGTAGAGGGTCTTACCAAGCAATACGGGCTGCAAATCCTGATCACCGAAACCACGGCCGAACACGTGCCCGATCTGGCGCTGCTTCAGGTCGATCTCGTCCGCGTCGTCGGACGCAAGGAACCTCTCGGGATCTTCACGCTGCTCGGCGATGCGAGCCACGCGGAATCGGCCGAGTTCCAGGCGCTGCGCACATCTCATGACGCAATGCTTTCCGCTTACCGGGCCGGCGATTTCGATCAGGCCGCGCACGCCGTCAGGACGCACAGGATGATCGCCCCGCCATCGCTCCAGAGGCTCTGCGAGATCTACCTCGCCCGTATCGAGACGCTCGCAGCAAACCCGCCTCCCAATTGGGACGGCGTGTTCACCGCGCTCGAGAAGTAGCGGCCGCGGGTTTTCGCGGGGCCGGCTTCCGGTGCGTAGGTTTTCGCGACGCCGCCTTCGTGCCGCTCCCCTTCTTCGACACCGCCTTGTTGCCGCCCCGCTTCTTGGACCCCTTGCCTGTGCCGCCCGCCGCAGGCTTGTTCCAGGCGTCGCAAAGCTTTTTCGCGAACGTCTTCGGATCGCCCGACGAAATCGCCTTGCCGAGCGCGAAGGCACGCCGCTGGAGGACCTCGCGACGTTCCGCGATGGTAGCCATCAGGACGTCGCGCGCCTTCACAACGCCGGTTGAGACAGGCTCGTCGGAAAGCCGCTGCCAAAGCATCCAGAGGTCGTGATCCTCGCCGAGATATTCTGCGGTCTGCTTGGCATCGGCTCTCAGCGCGCGCAGTTCGTCAGGCACCACCGCACGGAACAGACGAAGCTGGGCCGACTGGTCCTTGACCCGCTTTCGCCAGGCGTGCAGCGCATCGGGCGTGTCGTCCTTTCGCGCCTTCTTCCAGCTCTTGCGCAGCCTTTTCTGGCTTGCGCGCAGCGTGCGCAGAAGCGTCGCGCTGCTGTCCGGCCAGGCAAGCGTCGCCACGGTCGCATCCGCGTCGGCAATGAGATCAAGGACCTGGCCCACCTTCGCGTCGATTTCGGCGGCTGACGGAGCGACTTCTTCCTTGCAGATGCGGGCGCGGAGCGCCTGCGCGGCGCGCGCCGGGATGGCGGTGCGGAAATCTTCCATGACCTTGTCGAAGGTCTGGCAGAGGACCGTCGTATCGCGCGAGCCGGCGAGCAGCCGTCCCGCATCCCGCCAACGGCAATTCTCCACGGCGAAGGATGCGCCGAGCGCGGGCGCTGCGAGCCGCGCCAACGCCCGCAACCGCTTGAAGCCCTGCCGCGCTTCATGGATCGCCTTGACGCGATCCACGGTCGGCGACTGAAGGCATTCGCGGACGCGCGCGATCTCCTCCTCCGCCACGCGGACAAAGGCATCGCGCAACGGCTCCCCGGGCTCGAACCGCCAAGCCATCGTCAGGCTCCCGCGTCGGCGTCGTCCGCCCAGGAATGATACGGTCGCGTCGCAAGGTTCGCGGCATAGTAGCGGCGCTCGTGCGTTACCTCGCGCCCGACCCACGGCGGCAGATCCACCGTCTCAGTCTCGCTCTCAAGCTCGACTTCGGCGATCACGAGCCCCGAATTCTCGCCGTCATAGATGTCGATTTCCCAGATGCGGCCCCCATAGGGCGTGCAGAAGCGGGTCTTCCGAAGCTCGATTCCCATGCACAGGCGGGCCAGCGCCTCGGCGTCCTCAAGCGGCACCGCATATTCGAATTCGCCCCGCGAAAACCCGACTTTTGCGGTCTTTAGGGTGAGGAGCGCCCTGGCGCCGTCCTCGATGCGGACGCGAATGGACAAACGCCCGGTCGCGGCAAGGTAAGCTTGCCGGAACAGTCGGCCTTGATCCGCCCCCTCGCGCCAACCGTCGCTCGCGACGAGAAACTTGCGTTCGATTTCCTGCGGCACGCCGAAATCATGGCTTCATAGCACTGTCACATTCAATCCGCCCGCTATGCGCCAGTGACGCAGATGTCGCGGCAATCAGCGACGGGCGAGCCGTTGCGCGTTTCGTCGCACGCGCCGGCGGAGCGGTGCGACCGCGGCGCTGAGCGCCAGTCGCGGCGCGGCCGAAAGCGCTCCCGCCGAGCCGCTGGTGAGATCGAGAAGTAGCGCTTCGCCGGTTTTCCACGCCGCGCGCTGCAGGGCGAGCGCCACTTCGACCGCCGCGAAAGGCTTCTCGCTCATCATGCGCAGAAGCTCGCGCTGGCCACGTGGCGTCGGAAAGAAAGTCTCCGAAGCCATGACTTGCATGCGAGCCAGAATGACGAACGGCGCATATGCGCCAATCATCGCGAGGTCGGAGAATAGACCGGCTCTTTCCGGCTTTGGCGCGTCGTCGGAAGAGCCTCTCAAGCGCCGTCAACCGCCGTTTGCTTCGGGCGCGGGTTCTTCCGCGCCGGCCGCGGCCGGCGCCGCCTCGTCCGGGATATCGGTTTCAGAGCGCCCAAGACGCTGTCTCGCGTCCTTCTCCCTGATAAGGCGGGGTCCCGTGCTGACATTGGAGACCGGCACCAAGCCTCGCCGCTTCAACAGCGTCAGGTATTCGACCGGCAGATAGCCCTGCAGGAAAGGCTGTTGATCGATCGCGAAGGACGCTTCGCCGTCGGCGAGCGCATTCAGCATCGTGTCGGTGACGTCGAACGTGCCGACCGCGACCTTGCGGCCCTCAAGCTCTTTCACCGCGCTGACGGCGGGCTCGCCGGCGCTGGTGGCGCTCAGCGCAAGCAGCGCATCGACCTCCTCGTCGCCCTTCAGATGCTCGGCGATCGTGGCCTTGGCCTTCTCCGGATCGGGGTCGACCGGGACCACCTCCACCGAGCCGGCGAAGCCGTCGATGAAGCCCTTGCAGCGGAGATCGAGCCCGACATTGCCGAGCTCGTGATTGAGGCAGAGCGCCTTCTTCGCGCCGAGCTCGCGCATCGCATCGCCGGCGACCCGGCCGGCCTCATATTCGTTCTGCCCGACATGCAGCAGCGCGCCGAGCGAGCGGCCTACGTCGAAGCCGGAATTGATGGTGATGACGGGAATGCCGGCATCGACAGCCGCGTGGATCGGGCCGGCGACGGCATCGGCGTTCGGGATGGACATGATGAGCCCGTCCGGCGCCTCTTTCACCGCCGCCTCCGCCAGTGCCGCCATCTTCTCGAGGTCGAACGTCTTGGGCGACCGATAGGACACGCTGACCCCGGCCTCCTTGGCGGCGGCCTCCGCCCCTTCCTTCACCGCGGACCAGAAGCCGTCAGAGGCAGCACCATGGGTAACCATGATAAAGCGAAGCTTGTCCTCGGCATGCGCGCTGGCATGCAGGACTAAGACCGTGATGCCGATTGTCAGCATCCGGAAAAGGCTCGGGATCATTGATTTGCTCCGAGCGCCCCGCTCTCCGTCCTGCCTAGCATAGGCGGCGGGCCGGACAAGGCGACACAGCGTCTTTTTCGGGCGCATTCGCGAATTTTGCGCAGATTCGCTCTGGATTTAGTCGTCCATCACGTCCGGCGCGGCGTGCGCCTTGGCTGCTGCACGACGCCGCGCCCGCCAGGCGAACGGGATGTGCACGAGATAGGCGATGGCCGCGATCGCCAGGAAGGAGAATGGATAGCTGGCAAAGAGAGCGACGAGGAGCACGCCCACGACCAGCACCGGCAGCACCCGGTCGCGGGGGATCCGTTGTCCGAACCTCTTGCCTGACAGCGAGGGAATGCGGCTCACCATGAGGAGCGCGATGATCACGGCGTAGATCGCGACGAGCGGCGCCGCGGCGCCGAAATCGATGAGGAAGGTGCGCTGCAGGAAATACGGCAGGAGGACGAGGCCCGCTCCGGCCGGCGCCGGCACGCCGACGAAGAAATCGCGATGCCAGTCCGGCAGCGGCTCCTCCGCCATCAGCGCGGCGTTGAACCGCGCCAGCCTGAGCCCAGTGCAGATGGCGAAGACAAGCGCGCAGATCCAGCCGAACGACGACAATTCGTCGAGCCGCCAGATGAAGAGGAAGATCGCCGGTGCGACCCCGAAGTTCACGAAATCGGCAAGCGAGTCGAGTTCCTCGCCGAAGCGTGACGAGGCTCGGAAGTAGCGCGCCAGCCGCCCGTCGATGCCGTCGAGGAGGATGGCGAAGATGATCGCGGCGACCGCCAGATCGAAGCGATGCTCAATCGCCATGCGGATCGCCGTCAGGCCGGCGCAAAGCGCCAGCAGCGTCACGAGGTTGGGCAGAACGGCGGTGAACGGCACGAGCCGCCGGCGCGGTCTGCCGCGCTTCGATTGCGGATCGACGGGTGGGAAGAGCCCGGCCATGGCGCTAAAGCCGTTTCCAATCGAATTTTATCGAGCGGCGGAAGCCGCCGCCTCGGCTGAGGACGATCTTACCCAATGACCGGTTCCGCTTTCCTTCGATCATGCGCTAGTCGCGACGCGTCCGGAAGGGCGGCCGAAGGGCGGCACCCGGGAGGAGCGCAATGACCGTCTCGCCCGCCATCGCGCGCTGGCCGGGGCTCGCGACGACCGTCGAGCCTTCCGGCAGGTAGACGTCGAGCCGCGAGCCGAAGCGGATCATGCCGATCCGCTCGCCGGCGGAGACCTCGGCACCCTCGCGCGTCCAGCACACGATGCGTCGGGCGACGAGGCCGGCGATCTGCACCACGCCGACACTCTGCCCGCCTTCCGCTTCCATCAGGAATCCGTTCCGCTCGTTCACCTCGCTCGCCTTGTCGAGATCGGCGCTCAGGAACTGCCCCGCCTTGTAGGCGATGCTGACGATCCGGCCGGCGACCGGCGCGCGGTTGATGTGACAGTCGAAGACATTCATGAAGACGGAGATGCGGGTGCGCGGCGCCTCACCAAGACCGAGCTCCGGCGGCGGCACAGCCTCCACGACAGGCTCCACCCGCCCGTCGGCCGGGCTGACGACGAGACCGGCTGCCTCCGGCACGATGCGCGCCGGATCGCGGAAGAAGATCGCCATCCATCCCGCGAGGATCAGCAACAGCCAGAAAAGCGGCGCGAACAGGTAGCCGAAGACGACCGCGAGCGCGAGCGTCGCCGCAATGAACGGCCAGCCCTCGCGGTGGATGTCGGGAATTGCCTCGCGCACGGAGCGTATCATCCGGCGCTCTTAAACAATGCCGCTCTCGCGGCCAAGCGGCGCGGCTATTCCGCCGCCTCGTCGGGCACGAAGCTCGGGGGGATGAAGGCACGCGCCGCCTCGCGCGTGCGCCGCAGCCGCTCCGTCATCTCGTCGACCTCGCGCTGGCGCTCCCACATCGCGGCATAGAGCCCGCGCCGCGCCAGCAACTCGCCATGCGTCCCCTGCTCGGCAATCGCGCCGTCCTGCAGCACGATGATGCTATCGGCGTTGACCACGGTCGAAAGGCGGTGGGCGATGACAAGCGCCGTGCGGTTGGAGGCCACGTCCTCCAGCGCCACCTGGATCTCCTGCTCCGTCGCGGTGTCGAGCGCCGAGGTCGCCTCATCGAGAACCAGGATCGGCGGGCCCTTCAGAATGGTGCGGGCGATGGCGACGCGCTGCTTCTCGCCGCCGGAGAGCTTCAGCCCGCGCTCGCCGACTTGCGTGTCGTAGCCGAGCGGCAGGCTCTCGATGAAGGCGGCGACCTGCGCCATGCGCGCCGCCTCCCGCACCTCCTCTTCGGAGGCTTCCCAGTGGCCGTAGCGGATGTTGTAGCCGAGCGTGTCGTTGAAGAGCACGGTGTCCTGCGGAACGATGCCGATCGCCGCGCGCAGGCTCTCCTGCGAGACGTCGCGGATGTCCTGGCCATCGATCGTGATGCGGCCGGAGGTGACGTCGTAGAAGCGGAAAAGCAGGCGCGAGATCGTCGATTTTCCAGCGCCGGAGGGCCCGACGATGGCGACCTTGGCGTTGGCGGGAACCTCGAACGTGATCCCCTTCAGGATCTGCCGCGACGGGTCGTAGGCGAAATGCACGTCCTCGAAACGGATGGTGCCTTGCGTCACGTTGAGCGCCGGCGCGGCGCGCTTGTCCTTCACTTCCGCGGGCACTTCGAGCAATCGGAACATCGCCTCGATATCCGCAAGTCCCTGCACGATCTCGCGGTAGACGAAGCCGATGAAATTGAGCGGCATGGAAAGCTGCATCAGGAGCGCGTTGATCAGCACGAAATCGCCCATCGTCTGGTTGCCGGCGAGAATAGCGCGCGCCGACATCACCATGCAGACCGCCATGCCGGTGCCGAAGATCACGGCCTGCCCGAGGTTCAACGCGGCAAGCGATACCCAGGTCTTGACCGCCGCGCCCTCGTAGCGGGCCATGGCGCGATCGAAGCGCGCCGCCTCCCGCTGCTCGTTGCCGAAATACTTCACCGTCTCGAAATTCAACAGCGAGTCGATGGCCTTGGAATGCGCGTCGGTGTCGGAATCGTTCATCTCGCGGCGGATCGAGATGCGCCAGTCGCTCGCCTGGATCGTGAACCAGACGTAGAGCGCGACCGTCACGGCGATGACGATCACGTAGGCGAACCCGAACTGATACCAGACGATACCGGCGGTCAGCGCGAACTCGACCACCGTCGGCGCCGAGTTCAGGATGACGTGGCGCACGATGTTCTCGATGCCCGTGGTGCCGCGCTCGATGATGCGGGAAAGGCCGCCGGTCCTGCGCTCCAGATGGAAGCGCAGCGACAACTCATGCAGATGCACGAAGGCGCGATAGGCAAGCTGGCGCACCGCGTGCAGGCCGACGCGGGCGAAAAGCGCGTCGCGGAGCTGGGTGAAGCCCGTCGCGAGCATTCGGCCGAGATTGTAGGCGAGCACGAGCGCCACCGGGCCGGCGATCAGAAGCGGCACATAGCTTGGCGCAGCGCCTTCGCCGGTCAGCGTGTCGGTGACCCACTTATAGGAATACGGCACCAGCACGGTGACCACCTTGGCCGCAAGAAGGGCCGCGAAGGCGATGGCGACCCGCATCTTGAGATCCGGGCGATCCGACGGCCACATGAACGGCCAGAGGTGCCGAAGCGTGGAGAAGACGCGCCCCCGGTCAGCGGTCACCGCCGGTGCTTTCGACGGCGCGGCCATCACTTTGCCTCGCGGGTCGTGGTGTTCTCCGGCGCGGAGCCGAAAAGTGCGACAAGCGTCTCAAAGTCGGAGCGGAGCTGGGCGAAAGCGCCGGGGTTGAGGACGTAGCTGGAGCGAACGCCGTCGCGGCGGAAGCTCACGAGCCCGGCGTCCTTCAGGACCTTCAGGTGCTGCGACACGGTGGACTGGGCGAGCGGCAGCCGGTTGCACACGTCCGCGCAGCAACAGGCGCTGCGCTCGGCAAGCGCCCGCACAATGGCGAGGCGCACCGGATGCCCGAGCGCCTTCAGCCGTTCAGCGGCCGCGTCCACGTTCTCCACGCTCTCCCCTTTTGGATCGCGCCCCCATGAAAACGAGGGCTTCACCCGCGAAAATCCGTGCCGCGGGTCGCTGATATATCGTTTATCGTCGATTGCCGATGAATGCAACCGGCTTCATCCGGCACGCCGGAAACAGCGCGGGTTCAGTTCGTCGCGCTTTTCCAGCTTCGGTCGCGGGTCGGGATGATGAAGACCTGGCCCGGGAAGATCCAATGGGGATTGCGGATAGAGTCGCGGTTGGCGGCGAAGATCGCCTGATACTTGATGCCGCGGCCGTAATTGCGGCGCGCGATCCGCCACAGATTGTCGCCACGCCGGATGATGACATAGGTCGGACGCGGCAATGCGGCCTCCGACATGTACTCACGCTCATCGCTCGTCGCGGTCACAACCGGCTCCAGCACGATGCCGTCGGCAAAACGCATGAAGGGAACGGAAGCTTCCACGATCGGAGTCTTGCTCGCGCCGATTTCAGGCACGCCCTCCACCCGGAACACGACCTCGCCGACCGGAACTTCCTTCTGCGCCTCGATCAGCCACGTGCCGTCGGCCGAAGCGCGGGCTTCGCCGACGAGCTCGTCGTTCGCGTAGACGCGCACAAGGGTGCCCGGCGGCGCGTCGCCGGCAACGTAGAGCGTGCCGGCTTCCGCTTCCGCCGCCCGTATCGTCACGCTGTCCGGGTCAAGCATGCCCGGCGCGGCTTCCGCCGATGCGGTCAGGCCTTTCGCCTGCCCCTCCACGGCGGCGACGGCGATGCCGCTCATGTCGATCGAGCCCGCCGCCTCGGCCGATCCGGAATCCGGCGGCGTGCTGACCTCGACGGGACCGATCTCGACCTTCTGCTCGGGCGTCGCGGCAGCCACTTCTTGTTCGCCTGCGGCCGGAGCCTCAGGAGCCGCTTCGGCCGGCGTTTCACCGGACATAGGCGGCTCGGCGGCCGCGACTTCCTGTTCGCCGGATGCTTGAGCCTCCGGAGCAGTCGCATCAGCGGCCTCGCCGGACATAGGCTCCTCGGCAGCGGCCACTTCCTGTTCGTCGGATGATTGAGCCTCCGGGGCAGTCGCACCAGCGGCCTCGCCGGACATGGACGGCTCGGCGGCCGCGACTTCCTGCTCGCCGGATGATTGAGCCGGGGCAGTCGCACCAGCGGCCTCGCCGGACATGGACGGCTCGGCGGCCGCGACTTCCTGCTCGCCGGATGATTGAGCCGGGGCAGTCGCACCAGCGGCCTCGCCGGACATAGGTTCCTCGGCAGCAGCGGCCTCCTGTTCGCCGGACGCATGTGCGTCAGGCGCCATCGCCGCCGTCGCGTCACCGGAGATCGGCTCTTCGGCCGCAGCGATTCCGACTCGTCGGTCGCCTGGGCTTCAGGCGCCGTTCCCGCTGTCGCCTCGCCGGACATCGGCTCTTCAGTCGCCGCGACTTCCTGTTCGCCGGATGCCGGGGCCTCCGGCGCGGTGGCACCTTCAGCCTCACCGGACGTCGCCGGCCCAGCTGCCGCGACGTCCTGCTCGCCGGAGGTTTGCGCTTCAGGCGCCATCGCAGCCGTCGGCTTCGCCTGTCATCGGCTCTTCAGCCGCCGCGACTTCCTGCTCGCCAGAAGCCTGGGCGTCAGGCGCCATCGCCGCCGTCGCGTCACCGGACATCGGCTCTTCGGCCGCCGCGACTTCCTGCTCGCCAGAAGCCTGTGCGCCAGGCGCCATCGCCGCCGTCGCGTCACCGGACATCGGCTCTTCGGCCGCCGCGACTTCCTGCTCGCCAGAAGCCTGGGCTTCAGACGCCGTTCCCGCCGTCGCCTCAGCGGACTCTACCGTCGCCGTTCCCGCGACTTCGGCCTCGGCGGACGGCATTGCGCCCTCCGCCCCGGCGACAGCCTCGCCTTCAGGAAGCGTGGCGCCAGTCTCGGTGCCGGTCTCGGTGCCAGTCTCCGTGGACGCCTCGGCCTGCGCCTCCGGCGCAGCCTCTGCCGTGGCCGCCTCTGACGTCGCAGCCTCCGGCGCTGCCGGCTCCGCGCCGCTCATGGCCGTCTCGGCCGCCTCCGCGCTAGGCTCCTCGGCCGCTGCTTCCGCTGCTTCGGTCTCTGTGCTCGCAGGCGTTTCCGTCGTCGTCGCGGCCGCCTCCTCCGTGGCCGCAGGCGCCGCGCTGCTCTCGCTTTCCGCCGCCGTGTCGGCCGCGCTCTCCCCGGACTGCGCCTCAGGTGCGGCCGTCCCGGATTCCGCTTCCGTGGCGCTGGCCGCGGTCTCAACATCGGGCGGGATGATCGTCCCGGCCTGTTCGGTCGTCCCGTTCGCGCGCTGTTCCGCCTCCCGAACCTGGCGCAGATCGGCCCGGTACAGCAGGACCGCGGCAACGCCGATCACGATGGCGAAGATGATCGAAAGACCTACGAGGGGACGTGGCATCGGCTGCGACAAGCCTCACATTTGAATCACTCTAACGTCATGGAACGGTTGTATTCCGCACTGCTCCCCGGCTCAAGGCCAGGGAACTACGGCACCTCCCGCTTGATTACCGTTCGGGGCGATGCAAGTTTCGATCCATGCCATCTCTCACAAGCATCTGCGTCTATTGCGGTTCGGGCCTCGGCACCGACCCCGCTTATGAAGAGGCCGCCCGCACTCTTGGCGCGGCCTTGGCCGATTCCGGCATCCGCCTCATTTATGGCGGCGGTTCCATCGGCCTCATGGGCGCCATCGCCCACGCCGTCCTCGACAACGGCGGCAACGTCACCGGAATCATCCCACGCTTCCTGCAAAGCCGCGAGCGCCCGATGACCGACCTGACGGAACTCATCGTCACGGACGACATGCACCAGCGCAAGATGCTGATGTTCGAGAAGGCCGACGCGTTCGTCGCCCTCCCCGGCGGCGTCGGCACGCTGGAGGAATTGGTCGAGCAGATGACCTGGGCGCAGCTCGGCCGCCACGAAAAGCCTGTTCTCCTCGCCAATATCGCCGGCTTCTGGGAGCCTTTCATCCGGCTCCTCGACCAGATGCGGCGCGGCGGCTTTATCCGCCAGGAGCTGGAAGTCTCCTGCATGGTCGCCGACCGCGCGGAAGACATCGTGCCGATGCTGGAGCGGGCGCTTGCCGAGCAGCCGGCGCCGAAGGCCAAGGAGACCACCGTCCCCGTCGGGCAGTTGTGAGGCGCTTCGCTATTCCGCGGCGGTGCGCACCGGCGCCTGGGTCGACTTCACGAGCTTGAAGTTCACCGCGTCGAGCAGCGCCTCGAACGAAGCGTCGATGATGTTCGACGACACGCCGACCGTGAGCCAGCGGTTCCCCTCCCCGTCGCGGCTTTCGATCAGCACGCGCGTCACCGCTTCCGTGCCGCCGTTCAGGATGCGGACCTTGTAGTCGACAAGCTCCAGGTCGTTGATGAAGCGGTTGAGCTCGCCGAGGTCTTTGCGCAGCGCCACGTCGAGCGCGTTGACCGGGCCGTTTCCTTCCGCGACCGACATGCGCTTGTCGCCGTTGACGTCGACCTTCACCACCGCTTCCGCGACCGTCTTCAGCCGGCCCCGCGCATCGAAGCGGCGTTCCACGTTCACGCGAAAGCCTTCAACCTTGAAGAAGTCCGGCAGCGTACCGAGCCGGCGCCGTGCGAGCAGCTCCAGCGAGGCGTCCGCGCCCTCATAGGCGTAGCCCTGCGACTCGCGCTCCTTGATCTCGGTAAGCAGCCCGTCGAGACGCGGATCGGTGCGATCGACGGAGATTCCGAAGCGCTCCAGCTCCGCGATCAGGTTGGAGCGGCCCGCCTGGTCGGAGACGAGGAGCCGCCGCCGGTTGCCGACAGCCTCCGGCTTGACGTGCTCGTAGGTTTCCGGCGCCTTGACGAGGGCGGAGGCGTGGATGCCGGCCTTTGTCGCGAACGCCGAGGAGCCGACATAGGGCGCCTGCCGGTTCGGCGCGCGGTTCAGGATCTCGTCGAACGTATGGGAGACGAGCGTCAGCTCCTGGAGCTTCTCCGCCGAGATGCCGGTCTCGAAGCGCTCCGCGTAGGCCGGCTTCAGCATCAGCGTCGGGACGATGGAGGTGAGATCGGCGTTGCCGCAGCGTTCGCCGATTCCGTTCAGCGTTCCCTGGATCTGCCGCGCGCCGGCGCGCACCGCCGCGAGCGAGTTCGCCACCGCCTGCCCGGTATCGTTATGCGCGTGGATGCCGATCTTCGCACCGTCGAATTTCGCCACGACGTCGGCGACGATCGCCTCGACCTCGTCGGAAAGCGTCCCGCCATTGGTGTCGCAGAGCACCACCCAGCGCGCGCCGGCCGAAAGCGCCGTCTCCACGCAGGAAAGCGCGTAGTCACGATTGGCCTTGTAGCCGTCGAAGAAGTGCTCGCAGTCGAGCATCGTCTCGCGGCCGGCGGCGACAGAGGCGGCCACCGACTGCGCGATCGATTCAAGGTTCTCTTCGTTGGTGCAGCCGAGCGCGAGGCGGACATGAAAATCCCACGCCTTGGCGACGAAGCAAATGGCGTCCGCCTTGGCGCCGAGAAGGTCCTGCACCCCCGGATCGTTGGAGACGGAGCGCCCCGCCCGCTTCACCATCCCGAATGCGGTGAATTTCGCGCGCCGCGTCCGCTTCTCCGAAAAGAACGCCGTATCCGTCGGGTTGGCGCCGGGATAGCCGCCCTCGACATAGTCGATGCCGAGATCGTCGAGCAGGTTGGCGACCAGGATCTTGTCCTCGACCGAGAAGTCGATCCCCGGCGTCTGCTGGCCGTCCCTGAGCGTGGTGTCGAAAAGGTAGAGGCGTTCCTTGGTCATCGGCCCGCTCCTTTCGGCGGCCACGTCTCGGTGTCGTGGTCGGGATGCTGGAAGGGCTTGCGCCGCGCTACCTCTTCGGCCGGGAGCTTGTCTCCGAGACCGACATTCGGGAGGTCGGCAAGCTCGCCGAACCAGGGCACGGCGGCGCCCGTCCAAACCTGGCCCGTCGGCTTCATCGCCGCCGGGTCGTCGAGCGTCGCGATGCCGAGATCGATCGTCTCTTCGCCTTCGGGCTCGAAGGTCAGCGGCGTGCCGCAGGCGGCGCAGAAGCCGCGCTGTGCGGCCTCGGAGCTGCGATAATGCGCCGGACCGCCGCGCGTCCAGGAAAGCGCCGTCCGCCCGACCGTGAAGAACGGCCAGATGACCGAGCCCGTCGCCTTCTGGCACATGCGGCAATGGCAGATTGCCACGATCTCAGGGTCGCCTTCGACCGCGTAGCGTACGGCGCCGCACTGGCAGCCCCCGGCAATCGCCGCGGTCATGACGCGCTCCTCGGTGGCCATTCCGACGTATCGTGGTCGGGATGCTGGTGGTTGGTGGCGCGGATGCGCGCGTAATGATCCGCGTCGGCGTTGTGGTCCGTGTCCTCCTCGGTCTCCAACCCCGGCAGTGCGTCAAGCTCACCGACCCAGGAGATGCGCCCTTCGATGCCGTATTGGACGATCGGCTTCACGGCCTTCGGATCGTCGAGCGAGCCGATGGAGACATTCATCTCGTCGGTGTCGAGGTTGCGGAAGGTGAGCGGCGTGCCGCAGTCACGGCAGAAGCCGCGCTCCACGACGTCGGAGCTCTTGAAGATCGACAGCGCGCCGCGCGTCACCTCGAACCGGTCGAGCGCCACGCCGACAAGCGGCGCGTAGAACGCGCCGAACGCCTTCTGGCACATGCGGCAATGGCAGATGCTCGGATTGCGGAGCGGCCCGGCGATCCGGTAGCGCACCGCGCCGCACTGACATCCGCCGGAAAGACGAAGCTCGGCCATGGCTCAGGCGCCCCCTTGCGCGCTTCGTGGCGGCCAGACCACCGTGTCGCGATCGGGATGCTGGTGATTGGCCGCCGCGATCTTCGCTGTCAGCTCTGGGGCTTCCTCCTCCGTGGTCTTGTCGCCGGGCAGACCCGGAAGCGTGTCGAACCACGGCATGCGCCCCTCGATCCCGTACTGCTTCTGCGGAGCGATCTTTTCCGGCTCGTCGAGCGAGCCGAGCGAGACGAAGATGCGGGTTTCCCCAAGCGTGTGGATCGTCAGCGGCGTGCCGCACTTCGCGCAGAAGCCGCGCTCCACGGGATCGGAGCTTTTGAAGATCGCTAACTCGCCGCGCGTCACCTCGAACTTGTCGAGCGTGACCCACGCAAGCGGCGCGAAATAAGAGCCGAACGCCTTCTGGCACATGCGGCAGTGACAGATGTGGGGGTTGCCGGGCTGCCCGAGCAGCGCATAGCGCACCGCGCCGCACTGGCACCCGCCGGAAAGACGAGGATCGGCCATGGCTCAGGCACCCCCTTGCGCGGCCTGCGGCGGCCAGGCCGCCGTGTCGTGATCGGGATGCTGGTGGTTCGACGCGGCGATCCTCGTCGTCCGCTTCGGCGCGTCGGTCTCGCTCGTCGTCTCTTTCCCCGGAAGGCCCGGAAGCTTGTCGAACCAGGAAAGGCGCGCCTCGTTGCCGACCTGCTGCGCGGGCTCGACTTTCTCCGGCTCGTCGAGCGAGCCGATCGACACGGATATGCGGTCGGAGTCGGTGAAGCGGAAGGAGAGCGGCGTGCCGCAATCACGGCAGAACCCGCGCTCCACCAGGTCGGAGCTCTTGAAGGTCGAAAGCGTGCCGCGCGTCAGTTCGAATTTCTCCAGTCTGACGCCGGTCAAGGGCGCGAAAAACGAGCCGAACGCCTTCTGGCACATGCGGCAATGGCAGATGTGCGGGTTGTCGGGTTGCTCAAGCAGCGCATAGCGCACAGCGCCGCATTGGCACCCGCCGGTCATGCGGAAGTTATCGGTCATGGCATGGCATCTCCAAAACCCTCTCCCTCAGGGAGAGGGTGGCTGCGGAGCAGCCGGGTGAGGGTGTTCGGCGCTAAGTCTATCGGCGAAGCGACTGCGTGGCAGCGCAAAGGACAACCGCCGACGCCGTACCCCCTCACCCGTCGCCTCCGGCGACACCCTCTCCCCGAGGGAGAGGGTCTTGGCGCGTGCCATCTCGCTCATCGCCTCACCTCCCAGGTCGTGCCGTCCGGCCCGTCCATCACGACGATGCCCATCGCATCGAGTTGGCCGCGCAGCCGGTCGGCCTCGGCGAAATCCTTCGCCTTTCGGGCGGCGACGCGATCGGCAATCAACCGCTCCACCTCCGCGTCGTCTATCGCAAGCCCCGCGGGCCGCCACGCACGCCATTCGGTTTCGCTCGCCTGGAGCAGACCAAGAAGCTGCAGCGCGGAGCGGAACATCGAGCGGTCCTCGCCCTCGTGGTCGTCGGCGACCTCCTCAGCCATGTGGTGGATAGCCGTGATCGCGAGCGGCGTGTTGAGATCGTCAAGGAGTGCCGTGAGTACCTTTTGAAGGAGCGGGTTCTCCCCTTCCCAGACGCTAGAATCGCCGGCGGCAAGGTGCCAGCGGTCGAGAACCTTGCGGCTTTCGTCCAGCCCTTTCAGTGTCCAGTCGATTGGCTGGCGATACTGGGTCCGAAGCATGTTGAGGCGAAGCACCTCGCCCGGCCAGTCGGCGAGGAGATCGCGGATCGTGACGAAGTTCCCCTCCGACTTCGCCATCTTCTTCCCTTCGACCTGCAGGAAGCCGTTGTGCATCCAGACTTTCGCCATCAGCGGCGTGCCGTTGGCGCAGCGCGATTGCGCCAGCTCGTTCTCGTGGTGCGGAAACGCGAGGTCGATGCCGCCGCCGTGGATGTCGAACTGGTGCGGATTCCTCTGCGCGTTCTCGGAAAGCCGCGCCTCGGCCTCCTGCCAGAGCCATTTGTCGCTCATCGCCGAGCACTCGATGTGCCAGCCCGGCCGCCCCGGCGTCGCAATGCCGGCGGGCGAAGGCCAGGCGGGCTCGCCGGGCTTTGAGGGCTTCCACAGCACGAAATCCATCGGGTCGCGCTTATAGGGCGCCACCTCGACCCGCGCGCCGGCGATCATGTCGTCAAGGCTGCGGTGCGAGAGCTTTCCGTAATCCTTCATCGCGGCGACCGAGAAGAGCGCGTGCTCTTCCGCCACGTAGGCGAAGCCCTTCGCGACGAGTTCGTCGATCATGGCGCGCATCTCGGCGATATGCTCCGTCGCGCGCGGCTCCACCGTGGGCGGGAGGCAGCCGAGTGCGGCAACGTCCTCGTGGAACTGCTTCTCCGTCGCCTCGGTGACCTTGCCGATCGCCTCGTTCAGCGGCAGGTCGGGAAAATCCTGCGCGGCGCGGACGATGATCTTGTCGTCGACGTCGGTGATGTTGCGCACATAGGTGACGTGCTCCGCACCGTAGAGATGGCGGAGCAGCCGGAAGAGCACGTCGAAGACGATGACCGGCCGCGCATTGCCGATATGCGCGTAGTCGTAGACGGTCGGCCCGCAGACATACATGCGCACGTTCTTCGGGTCGAAGGGAACAAAGTCCTCCTTCTTGCCCGTCAGCGTGTTGTGAAGCCTCAGTCCCATTTTGCCATCCGTCTGCGCCGCCGAAATACGCGTGCGATCCCGCTGGCCGGGACGTTCAGACGGTTCTTGCGAAAGACGAGTTCGAACGGCACCAGCCAGCGAGGTGCTAGCTGCAAATAATCCCGATAATGCAAATGGCGGATGAAAACGCGCCATTTTTCGCGGAATTGCCGTTCATGGCGCGCTTATCGCCGAGGCGGAGGCTATCGTCAACCCGCGCGGGTCGGGTCGAACGGCGCACGGGGGGACGAAACATGGACTGGACAGCGCCGATCGATCTCTACTGCGAAAGGCTCGGCCCCGGCCTCTGGGCAGAGCCGCTCAACGCCGTCTCGGACGTCGCCTTCCTCGTCGCGGCCTGGATCGGGTTCGCCGCTCTGCGGCGGCAGGAGCGCTCCGATCCGCCGGTCCTGGCGCTAATCCTGATCGTTGTGACGATCGGCGTGGGCTCGTTTCTGTTCCATGTCTTCGCGAACGGATGGTCGATCATCGCGAACATCCTGCCGATCACCGTCTTCTTCTACGTCTATCTGGGGCTTGCCCTTCGGCGTTTCTTCGCGCTGCCATGGCCCGCGGTCACCGGCGCTCTCGCGATCTTCGCGGCGCTCTCCTTCCCGATCGAGGCGGCGTTGCGGCCGCTCATCGCCGGTTCAGCCGCCTACGCTCCGCCTCTTGCCGCGATGGCCTTCGTCGGCGCCGCGCTTCTCGTCCGGGGCCACCGCGCAGGCCTCCCGCTTCTCGCCGCGAGCGCGGTCTTCTTCGTCTCGCTGGTCTTCCGCACGCTCGACGCGCCGCTCTGCCCACGCTGGCCGCTCGGCACGCTTTTCATCTGGAACGTGCTCAACGCGGCGACGCTGACAATCCTGCTTCTCGCAGCGGTCACTTCACCCAGTCCGCGCATTTCGGCGGCTCGTTCTGAGCCCCCCACGGCATGATCGCCACGGTGGAGGTGGAGTTCTTCGGACTCCCCTCGATCAGCTTGTCGGAGTAGACGAGGTAGACGAGCACGTTTCGCTTCACGTCGCAGCCGCGCACGATCTGCATCTTCTTGAAGAGGATCGAGCGGCGCTCGCGGAACACCACGTCCCCCTGCTCGAACTTCTCCTTGAACGCGATCGGCCCGATCTGGCGGCAGGCGAGGGAGATGTCGGAGACCTCCTCCGCAACGCCCAGCATGCCGGAAACCCCGCCCTTCTCCGGCACCGTGTAGTGGCACGCGACGCCCTCAACCAGCGGGTCGTCGATGCCGTAGGTGGCGAGCTTGTGGTCGGGCGTCAGCAGCTTGAAGACCGTGGATTTCTTGAAAATCAGGTCCGGCCCCTCCGCCGCCGCGGGCGTGGCGAGGACGAGAGCAAGGGCGAGGAGCGAAAGCAGGCGCATGGCGATCTCCGGAAAACGCCGCGCTCAGATGGGGTTTCCCGCGCGCCTTGGCGAGGCTTTTTCGCCCGACGCAACGAATGCGCCACGCCACCGCCCAAATCGCGGTGAGGATTGGCTACTATCGCCAACGGACTCGAATCGACTGGGAGTGCGCTGTGCGCGTCAGATTGCGCCGTGTTGCCGGATGCGTTCTCGCCGCAGCCTTCGGGCTGGGGCTGCTCCTTGTGGAGCCGGCCGCGGCACAGCTCTGTTTCAACCTGCAGGCGGAGCTGATGCAGCTTCAGTCACGCGGCGGCGGCTCACGCGATCAGTCGCGCTACGAGCGCGCCTATCGCGAGCAGGCCGACGTGCTCGCGCGGACCGAGGTGCGCGCGCGCCGCGCCGGTTGCTTCGGCTCAGGCTTCTTCCTGTTCCGCCAGGAGCCCGACCGCAGCTGCAACACGTTGATCCCGAAACTGCGCGAGATGCAGGACAATCTCGCCCGTCTCGACAATCTCCGGCGCCGCGGCGGAGGCAGAGACGACTTCCGCGTCCGCGAGCTGAAAAGCATGATGCAGGCGCGCGGCTGCGACATCCCGCGCGGCGGGCTCTTCGGCACAGCGCGGGAGACGCGAGAGCAGAACGACAACTGGCGCTTCGGGCGCGACCCCTATCATTCCAACGGGACCTACCGGACGCTCTGCGTGCGCACCTGCGACGGCTATTATTTCCCGATCAGCTTCTCCACGACGTCCGATCGCTTCCCGGAAGACGCACAGACCTGCGCCGCGATGTGTCCGGGTGCGCAAGCCGAGCTTTTCTATCACGACAATCCGGGCGGCGGCCCGGAGACCATGATGTCGATCGCCGGCGAGCCCTATACGTCGCTGCCGACCGCCTTCCACTACCGCGAAAGCCTCGAATCCTCCTGCACCTGCAAGCCGCCGGGCGGCTACCAGGTCGCCGCGGCGCAGTCGCGGCCGCCAAGCGGCGTCTCTCCGCTCGACCTGACCGCGCCGCTTCCCCGTCCGCGCCCCGCGCCGGGCGAGGACCCGGAAACGCTCGCCGATCGCGCCGGCTATTTCGTGCCGCGTGTCGGCGGCAACGAGGCGGAGACCGGAACCCCCGTCGCCACCAATGTCGACGGCCACGCGATCCGCGTCGTCGGGCCGGCGATCGGCAACGCCGCGCAGGATGCCTTGGTCATCGCGCCCGTCCCGAATTAGCGGTTCGAAACGAGACCGCCCACCCCAGGGCCGTCAGGCGACCAGAGGCTTCAGGCCTGGATGCTCCTGAACGAAGCTTGTCTTCTCGGCCCAGCCGTCCAGGCCCCAAACATGACCGGCGTGCTTGACGATCAGGTAGGTGAGCACACCGGCATAGACGATGTGCTCGTCGAGCAGGAAGTTGTTGGTATTGCTGATATACGGGAAGTCCATATGGGCGGTCCAATAGAGCAGCATCAATAGGATGCCGAAGACCGCGCTGACCCTGACCATCAGCCCCACCAGCAGCGACAGGCCGATCAGCAGATGCCCGTAGCCGACGAGGAAAGACAGCACCGGCGCGATGACCGGCCCGGTGAAATGCGAATAAATCCCGTGGAAGGTCTTGGTGTGATCGAGGAAGCCGGCGACGCTCCAACCCGGAACGAAAACCTGGTGCGACGCGGCGTAGAGAAAGACCCAGGCCATCGACAGCCGGAAAAAGACGATAAGGGCCCGTTCAGCGCTTGAATCAGTCATGGATTCCCCTTCCCAAGTCTCGCGCCGGCTTCGGCATTGGGTCAGAGACGGCGCGACGCGTGTCCCGCGGCGGCCTTGCGCCCCCACGGTCGCGAACGACGATAAATCGCAAGGGTAGGGCCGGCGGCGCGAGCGGCGCTTTGATCTCGCGCAAATTGCGCCAAGCCGCCGTTTGCGCGCTCTAGGATTTGTCGCGGAAACGGTTGGTGATCGGGTAGCGGCGATCGCGCCCAAAATTACGCATGGTGATCTTCACGCCCGGCGCCGCCTGACGCCGCTTGTACTCGGCGAGCGCGAGAAGCCCCTCCACGCGGGTCACGGTGGCGCGGTCATGGCCGAGCGCGACGATGTCGGCGACGCGCATCTCCTTCTCCACCAGGCATTCCAGGATCGCGTCGAGGACGTCATAGGGGGGCAGCGAATCCTGGTCCTTCTGGTTCTCGCGCAGCTCCGCTGTCGGCGCCTTCTCGATGATCGAGACCGGGATCACCTCGCCCGTGGGCCCGAGACACCCGTCCGGCCGTTCGCGGTTGCGAAACGCCGCCAGCCTGTAGACCTCCGTCTTGTAGAGATCCTTGATCGGATTGAAGCCGCCGTTCATGTCGCCGTAGATCGTGGAATAGCCGACGGAAACCTCCGACTTGTTGCCGGTGGTCAAGAGCATCAGGCCGAGCTTGTTGGAGAGCGCCATCAGCACCACGCCGCGGATGCGCGACTGCACGTTCTCCTCCGTGATGTCGCCTGGGAGCCCCGCGAAGAGCGGCTCGACGACCGCTCCGACCCCCTCCACGCCGGGTGCGATCGGCAAAACGTCGTAGCTGACTCCAAGCCGCTTGGCGCAATCGGCTGCGTCGTCGAGGCTTGCCGCGGCAGTATAGCGATAGGGAAGCATCACGGCCCGCACCTGGTCAGCCCCGAGCGCATCGACGGCAAGCGCGGCGCAGACGGCGGAATCGATCCCGCCGGACAAGCCCAGCACCACGCCCTTGAAGCCGTTCTTTTCCACGTAGTCGCGAAGCCCGACGACGCTCGCCTGCCAGTTGGCGCAGTCCTGTGCGGGGAGCTTCGCCTTCGGACCGTCGACGCAGCGCCAGCCGTCCTCGCCGCGCTCCCAGCGCGTCAGCGCCATGCCGGCGGAGAACTGCGGCATCTGGAAGCCGAGGGTGCGATCGCCGTTCAGCCCGAACGAGCCGCCGTCGAAGACAAGCTCGTCCTGCCCGCCGACCTGGTTGGCGAAAAGGAGCGGCAGGCCGGTCTCCACGACGCGTGCGACGGCGACCTGCACGCGGCTTTCCGCCTTGTCGCGCCAATAGGGTGAGCCGTTCGGCACGATCAGAAGCTCCGCCCCCGTTTCCGCCAGGCAGTCGACCACGTCGGGGATCCAGATATCCTCGCAGACCGGCAGCCCGATGCGGATTCCGCGGAAATCGGCCGGCCCCGGCAGCGGCCCGGGCTTGAAGACGCGAAGCTCGTCGAACACGCCGTAATTCGGCAGCTCCACCTTGTGGCGCACCGCGGTGATCTTTCCGCCGTCCATCAGCAGCGCGCTGTTGTGGAGGCCGCTCTCATCGACCCAGGGCGCGCCGACCACAATGCCCGGCCCATCTTGCGTCACCTGGGCAAGCTCCTCCGCCGCCTCGCGGCAGGCGGCCTGAACCGCGGGCCTGAGCACCAGGTCCTCCGGCGGGTAGCCGAGCAGGAAAAGCTCCGTCAGGACAAGGAGATCGGCGCCGAGCGCCGCCGCCTCTTCATGCGCGGTGCGCGCAAGCGCAAGGTTCCCGGCGATGTCCCCCATCACCGGGTTCAACTGTGCGACTGCGATCGAAAGTGTGTTCAGCGGGCCGTCGGACATGCAGGCGCATGTAGCTTTTGCCGCCGGGCGCAGCAATGCGGGCCGCGCGTATCAGCCAATCAGCCCGAACCGGTTGAGCAGGGCGACAATCCATACGAGACCGGCAAGCGACAGGGCGAAGAAGACGGCGGTCGACGCCAGATCCTTGGTGACGCGGATCGCTTCGTTCCGTTCCGGCGTCACGTGGTTGCAGAGGCGCTCCACCGCGGTGTTCAGGAACTCCACGATCAGCACGAAGAGCACGCTCGCGACGAGCGCCAGCCATATCCAAACGTTCGACGCCACGAAGAACGATGCGGGCAACAACACCGCCGCGAGCGCGATCTCCTGCTTGATCGCGGCTTCGGTGACGAGGCCTTCGCGCAGCCCGCGCGCGGAATTGAGCGCGGCGGAGGCGATGCGGGCAAACCCGCCACGCCCGGGAAGCGCGGATTGCTGGCCAGGTGCTCCCCGCACCGAGTCGCGGATTTCGCCACCAGCGCTTCTGTCCTGCGTCATGGTCAACCGACGTTCTCCCTGAGGAGCGTCAGCGTACGCTCGCGCGCGAGCTTCGCCGATTGCGGCTCGTAGCTCGCGCCGGCGTCCCGGTTGAAGGCATGACCCGCCGGATAGGTGAAGACTTCCACCAGCCGCGCCGGCACGTTGTCGCGGATCTTGTCCACGTCGGAGAGCGGAATGGACTGGTCCGTTTCGCCGAAATGCATCTGCACGGGACAATGCGGCTTCTCGCCGGCATAGGTCTTGATGCGGCCGCCGTAATAGCAGGAGGCGGCGGCAAACCTCGGCAGCCTTGTGGCGGCAAGCCAGGCAAGCGAGCCCCCGAGGCAGTAGCCGACGATGCCGACCTTGCCCGCCACCGCGGCAGCGTCGTGCGCGGCCTCGATGTCGAGCAGCATCGCGTCGATGCCGATCTTCTCCGGGATCTGGCGCCCGATTGCGAGGTCGTCCGGTGTATAGCCGAGCTCGATGCCGGGCTTGTCGCGATCGAAGAGCGCCGGCGCAATGCAGTAATAGCCCTCTTCCGCATAGCCGTCGGCAACGCTGCGGATATGCGCGTTGACGCCGAAAATCTCCTGAACGATCACCAGTCCGCCACGGTGATGCGGGGTGTGCGGCGAGGCCTCATAGGCGGAGCACAGATGCCCGTCCTTCGCCTCCAGCTCGACCGTCTGCCCCATCTCGTCCCCTCGTGCTTGCTTAAGCCTGCGCCGCGACCTTGACCTCGCGCGTCGAATGCTCGCGCTTCAAGAGCTCCGCGACCAGGAAGGCCAGTTCCAGCGCCTGGTCGGCGTTGAGCCGCGGATCGCAATGCGTGTGGTAGCGGTCGGAGAGGTTCTCCGCCAGGACGGCGCGCGCGCCGCCGGTGCATTCGGTGACGTTCTGGCCGGTCATCTCCACGTGGATGCCGCCGGCATGCGTTCCTTCCGCGCGGTGGATCGCGAAGAACGCCTCCACCTCGCGCAGGATCAGGTCGAAGGGCCGCGTCTTGTAGTGGTTCAGCGTGATGGTGTTGCCGTGCATCGGGTCGCAGGACCAGACGACGCTGCGGCCCTCGCGCTGAATGGTGCGGATCAGGCGCGGCAGGTGTTCCCCGACCTTGTCGGCGCCGAAGCGCGTGATCAGCGTCAGCCGGCCCGGCTCGTCCTTCGGATTCAGGATGTCGATCAACCGGATCAGCCCATCGGCATCGAGCGACGGGCCACATTTCAGGCCGATCGGGTTCTTCACGCCGCGGCAGAACTCGACATGCGCGTGGTCGGGCTGGCGGGTGCGGTCGCCGATCCAGATCATGTGGCCGGACGTGGCGTACCAGTCGCCAGAGGTGGAATCGACCCGCGTCAGCGCCTGCTCGAAGCCGAGAAGCAGCGCCTCGTGGCTGGTGAAGAATTCGGTCTGCCTGAGCTCAGGATGCGATTCCGGGTCGATCCCGATAGCGCGCATGAAGTTCAAGGTCTGCGCGATCTGGTCGGCCAGCGCCTCGTAGCGCTCGCGCTGCGGGCTGTCGGCCACAAAGCCGAGCATCCACTGATGCACATGGTCGAGATTGGCGTAGCCGCCGGAGGCGAAGGCGCGCAAGAGGTTCAGCGTGGCGGCCGACTGGCGGTAAGCCATGTCCTGCCGGGCCGGATCGGGCACGCGCGCGGCTTCGGTGAATTCCGGGCCGTTGACGATGTCGCCGCGATAGCTCGGAAGCTCCACGTCGCCCTGCCGCTCCATCGGCGCGGAGCGCGGCTTGGCGAACTGCCCCGCGATGCGGCCGACCTTCACCACCGGCGAGGTCGCGCCGAAAGTCAGCACCACCGCCATCTGCAGGAAGACGCGGAAGAAGTCGCGGATGTTGTCGGCACCGTGCTCGGCGAAGCTCTCCGCGCAGTCTCCGCCCTGGAGCAGGAAGGCGTTCCCATGCGCGACGTCGGCAAGCTTCGCCTTCAGCTTGCGCGCCTCGCCTGCAAAAACGAGCGGCGGATAGGTGGCGAGCTTCGCCTCGACGGCGGCCAGCGCATCCTGATCCGGGTAGACCGGCGACTGCTCGATGGGCTTCGCCCTCCAGCTCGCCGGATTCCACTTCTCGCTCATCACCTTAACTCCAACGATCGGACCGGCGGCTCCCGCAGCTTTTTTTCCTGAAGCCGAGCCGATATTTGGGCGGCTCTATACGCCGTCGCGGTTAAACTGCCAACAATTGCAGGCACCCGCACCTTCTCCCGAGACCGGGAAAAGGTTGCGCGGCCTGGGTGCGCCCGGGCCTCTATTCAGCGCCGGGAGGCTTCTTCAAGCCCGTCCCGACGGCGTCGTCGTAACCCATCCGAGCGCTGTAGAAGATCAGGAACATCAGCCCGCCGCCGACCGCGAAACAGCCGAGCACCATCAGCACAATCATACCGAGCGCGAAGCTGGAGAATTCAACGTGCGCCGTCATCACCCACATCGGCACGATGGCGGCCACGATGGCGGCAAGGAGCGCGACCGCTCCGGCGATGACGATGATCCGTTTCATCAGCCCCATATAGCGCGGCGCGGCGAACCCGCCAGCCTTAGCGGCCGAGATAGCGATCGATCGCTGCGAGGCGGCCGGGCGCAAGGATTTCCGTCGGCGTGCCGGCCGCAACCACTCCACCCCCGTCGATGAAGGCTAGGAGATCGGCCGCATGCTCCAGGTCTTCCGGCGTGTGGATCGAGACCAGCACGGTCAGCCCCTCGTCGCGGCGAATGCCGTCGACCAGCGCGATCATCTCGCGGCGGAGGCCCGGATCGAGCCCGCCGAAGGGCTCGTCCAGAAGCATCAGCGGCCGCTTGCGGACGAGAGCGCGCGCGATCGCCACCCGCTGGCGCTGGCCGCCGGAAAGCTCCGCCGGCCGCCGCGCGCCGAGACCGCCGAGGCCCACGCGCGACAGCGCCCCCTCCACCAGGCCGAGATCGTCCTTGGAGAGCCGCAGACGCGGATCGACGCCGAGCCCGACGTTCTGCGCCGCAGTCAGGTGCGGGAAAAGATTGTGTTCCTGGAAGAGCATGGAGAGCGGACGCTCAGCCGGTTTGAGAGGCAGGAGGTCCAGTCCAGCAAAGCGCAGCGCGCCAGCGCTCGGACGCTCGAAACCGGCGACGGCGTGGAGAAGCGTGGTCTTGCCTCCGCCCGACGGCCCGATCAGGCCACACAGCGCGCCCGCCGGAACCCCCAGCGAATAGACCGCGTGGAAGTCCGGATAATCGAGTTGCAGGTCAACGACTTCGAGCAAGCGGTTCACCCGACCATTTGTGCGCCGCGAGAAAGAGTCCGAGCACCAGCGCGGCGAGGAACAGCGCCACGGAGGCGGATTCGGCCAGGCGGTAATTCCCCAAACGCTCATAGAGGAGGAGCGGAAGGGTGAGGATGGTGCCGGAGCCGAAGAAGGCGGCGACGCCGAGATCGCCGAGCGAGAGAGCGGTCGCAACCGCGAGCGCCGCCATCAGCGGCCGGCGCAGGAGCGGCCAATCCACGAGCTTCACCCGCCATACCCCTGAAATGCCGAGGCTTTCCGTCAGCCGCCCGTAGCGCTCCGCTGAAAGGATGAGCGGTGGCTCCACTTGCCGGAGCACGAAAGGAAGTGCGGTCAAGGCGTTGACCAGAATGATCAAAGGGATCGCGAGTGAGAACGGATCGGCGAGCGGACGCAGGACCACGAAGAGCCCGGCGGAGACGGCGACCGGCGGCACCGCGAGCACCGCGCTCGCCGACAGCGACAGCGAGCCCGCCGCGATTGCGCGGCCCCGCAGGCGCAGCACGCGTGACGTCGCGGCGATCCCAAGCGCCAGCGCCAGCGAGATGAATGCGGCGGGAATGGCGATGGTGAAGCTCGTCGCGGTCGCCTCCGCCACGTCGAAGCGGACGAGGCTCGCAAGTGCTGCGACCCCGGAGAGTACCACGGCGAGAAGCGGGGGCAGGATCAGCAGCGCCCCGATGGCGAGCGCCACGCCGTCGAAGACCCCGGTCGCGCGAAATCCCGTGTCCGCGCGCCTTGTGGCAAGGCCGCCGGCGGCGCTCTCCGCCGGACGCCTCCCAAGCCACAGGATCGGCATCGCCAGCGCCAGGCAGATCGCCACCTGCAGGAGCGCCAGGAGGCCGGCGCGCGCAAAATCGACGTCGAAGCGGACGGATTCGTAGATCGCCACCTCCAGCGTCGCGGCGCGTGGGCCACCACCAAGCGTCAGCACGATGGCGAAGCTGGTGAAGCAGAGCAGGAAGACGAGCGCAGCGATTGCCGGGCTCTCGCGCCGCAGCACCGGCAGGTCGAGCACGCGAAAGATGGTCCCGGGCGGCATGCCGATCTGTGCGGCGAGGCGCCAATGCTCGCCCGGCACGGCGGAGAGCGAGGCGAGATAGACGCGCGCGGCAAGCGGCGCGTTGAAGAAGACGTGCGCGATCAGGATGCCCGGCAGGCCATAAAGCCAACCGCCGGGGTCGACGCCGATGAGACGCAGCCCCTGCCCCAGCCAACCGGCGCGGCCGAGCACTTCCATGACGGCGAAAACGACAACGATCGCAGGGAGAACGCTGGCGAGGTTCAACGCCGCGATGAAGATGCCGCGGCCGGGGAACGCCGTTCGCCGCGCCAGCGCGAGCGCGAGCGCAGCACCGAGGCTGAGCGAGAGCGCGGTGGAGACCACCGACTGCAGCAGCGTGAAGCGGACGACGCTGCCGACATAACGCCACGGCAGGTGCGCCGGCTCCTGTCCGGCGGCGAGGAGCAGCCCTATGAACGCCGCCGCCACGACGCCGAGGATAAGCGCCAGTGCTGCGAGGCCGGGAAGGAGCTTCATCTAGGAGTCACCGCCCAAGTCGGTCCCTCTCCCCGCCGGGGAGAGGAAATCCTTCAACGGGCGTTGCAGCACTCACTTGCTCATCGCGCCGAGCCATTCGTCGACCCAGGCGCGCCGGTTCGCGTCGACCTCCTCAGGCGCCGCATAGAGCGATTTCTCCGGCTTGGAGAGGTCCTTGAACGAGGCGGGCAGGCCTTCCTCGGGCATCTTCGCCGGATACATCCAGTTCCCCTCCGGAATTGCCGACTGGAACGGCTCGGAGAGCATGAACTGCAGGAATTGCCGCGCCAGCTTGGGATTGTCGGTGGTCTTCGTCATCGCGGCGACCTCGATCTCCAGGTAATGCCCCTCCGAGAAGATGGCGGAATCGAAGTTCGGGTCGTTTTCCACCGCGAGGTGATAGGCGGGCGACGTCGTGTAGGAGAGCACCATGTCGGCCTCGCCCTTCAGGAACATGCCGTAGGCCTCCGTCCAGCCCGAGGTGACGGTGACGACCTTCGGGGCAAGCTTCTTCCACGCATCGGCCGCCCCATCGCCATAGACGCCGCGCATCCACACCAGCAGCCCGAGGCCCGGCGTGGAGGTCCGCGGATCCTCAATCACGATCGCCGGCCCATCCTCCGAGTTGACCAACGCGTCGAGGCTCGCCGGCGGGGTCTTCACGCGGCGTTTGTCGTAGACGAAGGAGAACCACCCCCAGTCGAACGGCAGGAACGTGTCGTCGGCCCATTCGATCGGCAGGTCGAGCTTGCCGGCGTCGATGCCGTGCGGAGCGAAAAGCCCGGTCTTCTTCGCGTCTGCGATCAGGTTGGTGTCCAGGCCGAGCACGACATCGGCTTTGGTGCCCTCGCCCTCAAGCTTGAGCCGCGAAAGGAGCGTCCCCGCGTCGTCGCTCGTCACCCAATCGAGGGTGCAGCCGCATTGGGCCTCGAAGCGCTCCTTGATCACGCCGCCGGGCCCGTATTCGCTCGGGAACCCGCTGTAGGTGTAGACCGTAAGCGTCTGTTTTTCCTGCGCGTTCGCAGGCAATCCAGCGCTGAGCAGCAGGGTCGCGGCCACGATTGCCGCGGGCAGCCACCCTTGCGGGCGCGCGCGGCCTGACAATATCTGAAAGACGGTAGGCATCGGCTTTTCCTTCCTCGACAGGGGAAACGAGCCGGAAGCCGACGTTGCGGAAGACGTATCTGGGTGAGGCACGATCTCAATCCCTCCGCCGGCATGATCCGGATCAGGTTCGACGGGTCGGCGGAGTTCTCCGCCTCTCAGCCCCTAGGGCACCCCGTGAGACGCCGCGAAACTAGGGTCGCGCGCGCCGATTGGCAAGCGGCGAAGGGAGGGTCGCGCGCAACGGCGAAAATCTGCTAAACTCGCTTCAGAACCGGTTATCAGCCCGCGGCAGGCGCCCCCTGGCGCTGCGGGCCGAAGGGAGGTGTCGCGTGTTGGGTCTGAGCATCTGGAAAATCATCATCATTGCCGGAATCGTCGTGGTCCTCTTCGGGCGCGGCAAGATTTCCGAGACGATGACCGACGTGGCGAAGGGCATTAAGAGCTTCAAGAGGGGAATGGCCGAGGAAGAAACCGAGGCCAAGACCATCGACGCCAAGGCCGAGCCCGCCGCGGTCCGGACCGAGGAAAGCTGACGGTTGCGGGCGCCGGCTCGCCGGCGCGCCTCAAACGCCGCCAAAGCCTGAATTGCGGGCCGGGCAGAGCCCCGCTCGCGCTTCCTCACGCTTTCTTTCATCGACGGTGATCGCGCTGCCGCCGCAGGTTTGCGGCCATTCCGCTGCGATCGAGGTGGCCGTTGCGCGTCCTTCTTGCCCTCTGCGTGCTTCTTGCCGGGCTCGCCGCTCCGCCGGCCGCCGCCGAGGAGGGGCAACAACCGCCGCTCGTGGAGCAGGCTCTCGCGGTCCTTGGGCCCCTGCCCGCCGAGCGCCGCGCGGCGGTCGCCTTCTTCGCCGAGCGCGGCAAGCCCGACGCCGCGGCCTTGCTGATCATGGCGATGCGCTTTGTCCGCGACCCGGCAATCCCGGAGGCGCTGCGGGCGATCACCGGCGAGGATATCGGCGCCGACTGGTTCGGCTGGATGTTGTGGCAGGAGGCGCACCCGGAAATCCGGCCTTTTGAAGGATTTGCCCTCGTCCACGCCTGGGCGCACAGCCAGATCGACCCGAACTTCCAGCTCTTTCTCGACGGGCGGAAGAAGCACGAAATCCGCATCGAGGAGATCGTCTGGGGCGGCGTCGTTAAAGACGGCATCCCGGCACTTACCAACCCGCATCTCCTCGCCGCCGCCGACGCGCATTATCTCAACGACGACGATCTTGTTTTCGGGATCGAGATCGCCGGCGACGCGCGCGCCTACCCGCTGCGCATCCTCGACTGGCACGAGATGCTGAACGACACGATCGGCGGCGTCCCCGTCAGCCTCGCTTATTGTACGCTTTGCGGCTCCGGCATCCTTTTTGAGACCACGGTGGAGGGCTACGGGAAGCCGTTCGTCTTCGGTTCCTCCGGCTTCCTCTACCGTTCCAACAAGCTGATGTACGACACCGCGACCAACTCGCTCTGGAACCAGTTCACCGGCCGGCCGGTCGTGGGGCCACTCACCGGCTCCGGCATCGAGTTGAAGACGCGGCCGGTGGTTATCACGAGCTGGGCGAAATGGCGGGGCGAGCATCCCAATACGCGGGTCGCCGACATCGTGACCGGCTATTCGCGCAACTACGCGGCGGGGGCGGCCTATGCACGCTATTTCGAGAGCCCCGACCTCATGTTCCCGACCCGCGTCGACGAGAGCAAACTGGATAAGAAGGACTACGTCTTCGCGCTGCGCTCATCCAACATCGAGAAGGCCTGGCCGCTGAAGCTCTTCCAAGGCGGCGCCGTCATCAACGACAAGGCCGGCGTGCTCGACCTCGTTCTGATCGGCGACGCGACGACGCGAACGGTCCGCGCCTATCGCTCGCAAGGCCTGCGCTTCGAGAAAGGCGTCAGCGAAGACATGGTGATGGCGAACGGAATGCCGTGGCGCGTGACGGAAGAGGCACTGCTTTCACCCGATGGAAAGAGGCTCGACCGACTGCCCGGCCACATCGCGTACTGGTTCGCCTGGAGCGGCTATTACGGAGACGTCGGCGTCGTCGGAGCGGAGTGACCGCGCAGCGACTATCGTCTCGATTCGATCGCCGGGCCCGACACGACATCGCCGGCCTCGATACCGAGCCTGTCGCTCATCCCGCCATTGATTTCCAGGACATAGCGGACCGGCCCCTTGGAGCGGACCGACCTTTCCGAAAGCGGCGTGGTGCGCTTTGCGATCGATTCGATCGTGCCGTCGGCCTTGATGAAGAGCATGTCGAGCGGGATGTAGGTGTTGCGCATCCAGAAGCTCGCCGGCTGCTCCTCAAAGAAATCGAAGAGCATGCCTTCGTCGTCGCCCATCGAACGACGGAACATGAGACCGATGCCCCGCGCGCGATCGTCATCGGCGATCTCCACCATGAAGGCGTGCTCGACTCCGTTGCTGGTGATGACGAGAGTCTCGCGCGGCGCTTCAGCGGAACGCGATGGAGACGCGAGCGCGAAGACGATAACGAATGCGAGCGCCGAGAGAACGGCGAACGACGGAAGACGCATGCGTGAGTTTTAGCCGCTTAAGGCGGTCAATGCGAAGCGGGAAGCTGGCCGCCCGCGTGCGGCCGAATCTCCGCCGCAGTGCGTCCCTTCGGCCCCTCGCCATAGCGTACGAGCACGACTTGGCCGGGCCTGAGCTCGGTCATGCCGTAGCGCCTAAGTGTTTCCATATGAACGAAAATATCGGGCATGCCCTCGCCTTCCGTCACGAAGCCATAGCCGCGCATGCGGTTGAACCATTTGACCGTGGCGGAGACGAGCGGGCTCGACGGCGTAACGGCGGAGCGTTGTCGCGTGGCCGGCATCTGCGCCGGATGCGTCGCCGTCGACTCGTCCATCGACATCACGCGGTACGCTTGCAGGCCCTTCGGACCTTCCTGCGCTTCGCACGCGACTCGCGCACCTTCGTACGCAGTTTGGAATCCGTCACGGCGCAGCACCGTTACGTGCAGAAGCACGTCGGGCATGCCGTTGTCCGGAATGATGAAACCGTAACCCTTCGCGACGTCGAACCATTTGATGACGCCCGAGATCTCGATCAGATCGACCGGAGCCTCATCCTGTGGCGCAAGTTCAGGCGTGGCGTCGGCGGTCGGTTTGGCCCCCATTTGCGACTCCATCCGAGCCTTCATATTCGCTGGTCCGCCGTCTCCTGTCGCGTCCGCATCGCACAGCCCGCCCGATTCGAAACGAAGAGTAGCATTGCTGCCACACCTGAGGGGCTCACATATCTGCCACACTGGCGAGAATGCCTAGGGGCTAATCACCGATCTGTGGATAGAGCGTTGAAAACACGGCGCCGATCGGTCGGCGGAGCCCGAGATCGGCGTGTTCGTCGAGCGGCGTCGGGTCGCGATTGAGGATCGCGAGCGCCGCTCCGGCACGCTTGGCGACAAGCGGAAGCGTGGCAGCGGGCTGTACGAGCAGCGACGAACCGAGCACGAGAAAGAGGTCGGCGCTTTGAGCAAGCGCGCTTGCGCGCTCCAAGGAATCGTTGGGCACACGCTCTCCGAATGAGATGATTGCCGCCTTGACAAGTCCGCCGCATGCGCAGCGCGGCGACGCGCCCGTCCTATCGATCGTCGCACGCACCGTCGTAAGCGCCATCGGCGTACGGCAGTCGAGACAATGCGCGCGAGTGGAATTGCCGTGGATCTCGATCACGCTGTCGACCGGCAAGCCGGCGCGCTGGTGAAGGCCATCGATGTTCTGCGTGACGACACCGAGGAGCCGCTCCTCCTGCATCAGACGCACGAGCCCATGATGTCCCGCATTCGGCTCCGCGTTCGCGAACCTCTCGTTCATGGCGAAGCGTCGCCGCCATTCCTCCAGTCGCGCATCCTCCGAGGCGACGAAGTCCTGATAGGTGATCGGCTTGATCCCCGTGGTCCAAAGCCCGCCGGGGCTACGGAAGTCGGGGATGCCGGATTCCGTCGAGATGCCGGCGCCGGTCAGCGCCACGATACGGCGCGAGCGTTGAAGCAGGCTCCGCAGAGCATGAATTTCGGCGTTGCCTTCAGCGTCGTCCGCCATATTCTCCGGCCGGTAAGAGGGAGCTCGTAATGCGATATTTGCACACCATGGTCCGGGTAACCGATATGGACCAGTCGCTCGATTTCTACGTGAACAAAATGGGCATGAAGGAGGTCCGCCGCATCGAGAACGAAGGCGGCCGCTTCACGCTGGTCTTTCTCGCCGCGGCGGAGGACGAAGGCGCCGGGAAATCCAACCGCGCGCCGCTTCTGGAGCTCACCTATAACTGGGATCCGGAGAAATACGGCGAAGGCCGAAATTTCGGCCATCTCGCCTTCGAGGTCGACAATATCTACGACACCTGCGCCAAGCTGCAGGCGGCCGGCGTGACGATCAACCGCCCCCCGCGCGACGGCAACATGGCCTTCGTCCGTTCGCCCGACAACATCTCCATCGAGATTCTGCAGAAGGGACCGGCGCTGGAGCCGGCCGAGCCGTGGAAATCGATGCAGAACACGGGAAAATGGTGACCCGCCGCCCTATCTAGTGACGGAACGGGCGGGGCTGCTTGTGGGGCTGCCGGGCTCCGCCTATAAGGCCCCGCCGAAGCGCCCATCGTCTAGCGGTCCAGGACGCCGCCCTTTCACGGCGGAAACAGGGGTTCGATTCCCCTTGGGCGTACCATTCTTTTCGGCGGACCGTACAATTGCGCCTAACTTGCGCCACGCGCATGCGCAATTCGAAACTGAGCGATTATCTGATTCACGCCGATACTCTCATATCGACCTTCTCGAGGCCGAAGATGCGCGAGATGCTTCTAGCGATCGCCGGGTTCGTCGGGGTTCTTTACGTGCTCGACCTTTTGCTCGCGCACGGCCATTACTTTCTCGTCGTGCTGAATTTCCTGAGCGGCTGACGCTCAGACCTCGCTCGGGAAGTCCTGCGCCGCACCCTCGGTCGGTTGCCGGGTGAAGCCCTTGAGGCCGCCCAGCACCTTGATGTCGCGCTCGATTTCCACCTCGCTCACCGCATAGGCCGTGATCAGCTCGGCGAGCGAACGCAGTGCATTCATGTGGATGCGCTCGTAGCCGTGCGAGGCGTCGACGCCGAAGGTGATGAGCGCAGTCCTGACGTCCGCCCCCGCCTCCACGGCGGACGCGGAATCGGATCGGTAGTGCCGGAAAATGTCCTTCTGGTAGCGGATGTCGTTCTCGCGGCAGAGCCGCACCAGTTTGCGCGTCAGGTGATAGTCGAACGGCCCGGTCTGGTCGGCCATGCCGACCGTGACGCCGAATTCCGACGAATTCTGCCCCGGCGCGGTCGTGCCATTGTCGATGGTGACAAGCGAGGCGACGTCGGGGATCAGGATGGCGGAGGCGCCGACGCCGGTCTCCTCGGCGATGGTGAAGAGCCAGTGCGTGTCGACCGCAGGCACGGTCTCCTCGCGCAGGAAGGCCTCCATCGCCGCCAGCATGACCGCCACCCCGGCCTTGTTGTCGAGATGGCGGGAAACGACGTAGCCGTTCTCCATGAACTCCAGGCTCGGATCGACGGCGACAATGTCGCCGATATCGATGCCGAGCTTGCGCACATCGGCGCGGTTGCGGGTCAGCGCATCGATCCTGAGCTCGATGTAGTCCCAGCCGACCGGCTGGGTGTCGACGCCCTCGTTGAAGGTGTGCCCGGACGCCTTGAGCGGCAGGATGGTGCCGCGATAGCTCCCCTTCTCCGAGAAGATCGTGGCGCGCGCGCCCTCCGCGAAGCGCGCCGACCAGTTTCCGATCGGCACCAGTTCCAGGCGCCCGTTGGTCTTGAGATTCTTCACCTGCGCGCCGAGCGTATCGAGATGCGAGACGAAGGCGCGCGCCGGCTTCGGCTTCTTGCCGGGAAGGCACGCCCGGATCGCGCCGCGGCGCGTCAGCTCATAGCCGACGTCGAGGCGCTCCAGCTCCTTGCAGACGTCGCGCACGATCGTATCGGTGTAGCCGGTCGGGCTCGGGATCTCGATGAGCCGCTTCAGGCAATCGGAGAGATAGTCCGTGTTGATCGGCAGCGTCGTCATGCGGTTTGCAGTTCGCGCGCCGTCGCCACGCGGATCGCCGTCGGAATGGAGAGCGGAAAGAGAAGATCGACGAAGCGCTCCGCCGTGGGCTGCGGCTCGTGATTGGCAAGGCCCGGGCGCTCATTCGCCTCGATGAAGGCATAGTCCGGCTGCATCGGCGAACTCACGACGAAATCGATGCCGACGACGGGAATGTCGATCGCCCGGGCGGCGCGCACCGCCGCATCGACAAGGCGCGGATGCACATGCTCCGTCACGTCGTGGATGGTGCCTCCGGTATGCAGATTGGCGGTCTTGCGCACGGCGACTTCCTGGCTTTCCGGCAACACGTCCTCAAACCCGAAGCCGGCCTCCGAAATGCAGCGTTTCGTCTCGTCGTCGAGAGGTATACGCGATTCCCCGCCCGTCGCGGCAGCCCGACGCCGGCTCTGCCGCTCAATCAGCTCCGCGATTGTGGCCTGTCCGTCGCCTACCACCCGCGCCGGCCGGCGGACAGCGGCGGCGACCAGCCGGTAATCGATCACGATCAGCCGCAGATCGTGGCCCGACACGCATTCCTCCACGATGACGCGGTCGGAAACGGTGCGCGCCGCTTCGATCGCGTTTCTGACGCCGTCCATCTCGGTCAGGCCCACGGCAACGCCGCGCCCCTGCTCGCCGCGCGCCGGCTTCACGACCACCGAGCCGTGCGCGTCGACGAACTGGGCGAGCGTGCCCTCGTCCTCCGGCGCCGCCTCCGTCTGCGCCGGAACCTTGACGCCGGCGCGCTCCACGACGCGGCGGGTGACCGCCTTGTCGTCGCAGATCGACATGGCGACGGCGCTGGTCAGCTCCGACAGGCTCTCGCGGCAGCGGATGGAGCGTCCGCCATAGCTCAGGCGGAAGAAGCCGGCGTCCGCATCCGTGACCTCCACGGAGATACCGCGGCGGCGCGCCTCATCGACGATGATGCGGGCGTAGGGGTTCAGTGCCTCCCCCTGCTCCGGACCGGTGAACAGCCGCTCGTTGATCGGGTTCTTGCGCTTCACGGCGAAGACTGGGATGCGGTTGAAGCCGAGCTTCTCGTAGAGCGCGATGGCGAACGCGTTGTCGTGCAGGACCGAGAGGTCCATGTAGGCGGCTCCGCGCGCCTTAAAGTGCTCGGCAAGCCGCCTCACCAGGGCTTCGCCTATCCCCGGCTGCACCGCCTGTGGATCGACGGCGAGACACCAGAGCGACGAGCCGTGCTCCGGATCGCCGAAGGCGCGCTGGTGATCGACGCCGGTCACCGTCCCGATGACCTCGCCCGTCGCCTCGTCCTCGGCGACGAAATAGGTGATCGAGCGGCTGTCGCGCTTGCGCCAGAAGAAGTCCGGCCTGACGGTCACCATCTGCCGCGCCGAGTAGATGCGGTTGACGGCCTGCGCGTCGTCCTCCGAGCCTAGCCGGCGAAGGAAAAAGCCCCTCGGCTTGCGGCGGCTCGCGCGATAGGTGGCGAGGTCGAGCCGATAGGTGTGCGAGGGGTCGAGGAAAAGCTCCTGCGGCGCGAGCGACAAAAGCACGTGCGGATCGCGGATATAGAAGGCGATATCGCGGCGGTCGGTCGCCTCCGCACGCAGCGCCTCCGCCAGCTCCTTCGAATCGGGAAAGGTCTGGCCGAAGAGCAGCCGCCCCCAGCCGCAATCGACGACCGCATGCGGCTCGGGCGCATGCCTGCCGTCCGCTTCGCTGTGCGGCACGGTCGCGCCGCCGCGGTCTCCGCCGGAACTAGCCATTCGCTCGTCCTTAGATGCCGTGTGTCTGCAACCACATTTCCAAAAGCGCAACCTGCCAGAGCTCCGAGCCGCGAAGCGGCGTGATGTGCTCGCGCGGCGCCTGCAACAGACGATCAATATAGCTGGGCGCGAACAAGGCGCGCTCCCGTGCGCTTTTGGAGTGGAGCGCATCGCCGACGAGGTCGAGATACGGCCCATCGAGGTATTTCAACGCGGGAACGGGAAAGTAACCCTTTTTGCGATCGATGACCTCGCTCGGAATGACCTTGCGCGCGGCCTCCTTAAGCACCCCCTTGCCGCCCTGCGAGAGTTTGTGTTCGGGCGGAATGCGGGCGGCGAGTTCCACAAGCTCGTGATCGAGGAACGGGACCCGCGCCTCCAGCCCCCAGGCCATGGTCATGTTGTCGACGCGCTTCACCGGGTCTTCGACCAGCATCACGGTTGAATCGAGTCTCAGCGCGCGATCGACCGCGGTGTCCGCGCCCGGCAGGCCGAAATGCTCCTCGACAAAGTCGCGGCTCACGTCCGCGTCCATGCGCCAGTCGGCGCCGAGATGCGCGTTGCGTTTCTCCAGGTCGCGATCGAAGAATACGCGTGAATAGTCCCCGACCGGATCGTTGGAATCCATCAGCGGCGGGTACCAGTGATAGCCGCCGAAGACCTCGTCGGCGCCCTGCCCCGACTGCACGACCTTGATGTGCTTCGACACCTCCTGGGAGAGAAGGTAGAAGCCGACATTGTCGTAGGAGACCATCGGCTCCGACATTGCCGCGATCGTGCCGGGCAGCGCGTCGATGAGGCGCGCGGAAGGCACGAAGATCTTGTGATGGTCGGTCTCGAAGTGCTTGGCGATCAGGTCGGAGTAGACGAACTCGTCGCCGTGCTCGCCGTGTGCCGACTCGAAGCCGACGGAAAAGGTCATCAGCCCCGTCTGGCCGGCCTCCGCCAGGAGCCCGACGATCACACTGGAATCGACGCCGCCGGAGAGCAGGACCCCGACCGGCACGTCGGCGACCATGCGCCGCGCCACCGCCGTCCTGAGCGCGGCGAGCGTGCGGTCGCGCCATTCCTCCGCCGAAGCTTCGAAATCCGTGGTCCTTCGCTGGAAGTCCGGCGCCCAGTAGACACGCTCCTTGGTGCGGCCATCGAGCTCGTAGACCCGGATCGTCGCCGACGGGAACTTGGCGACGCCTTTCAAAAGCGTCTTCGGCGACGGCACCACCGAGTGGAAGGTCATATAGAAGTGCAGCGCCGCCGGATCGATGTCCGTGTCGATATCGCCGGCCGCGATCAGCGCCGGCAGCGACGAGGCGAAGCGCAGCCTGCCCCCCTTCAACGAATAATAGAGCGGCTTGATCCCGAAGCGGTCGCGCGCCATCACCACGCGCCCGGTCTCCCGCTCGTGCAGCACAAAGGCGAACATGCCGTGGAAGCGGTCGACGCAGTTCATCCCCCAGGCGTGCCAGGCCTTGAGGATTACTTCCGTATCGCCGCTGGAGAAGAAGGCGTAGCCGAGACCTTCAAGCTCCGCGCGCAGTTCCGGGTAATTGTAGATGCATCCGTTGAACGCGACGGTGATGCCGAGCGCGGAATCGACCATCGGCTGCTCGGCGCGGTCGCTCAGGTCGATGATCTTCAGGCGCCGGTGCCCGAAGCCGACGCGTCCGCGCACCACGACGCCCGCCGCATCCGGCCCGCGCGGCGCCATCGTCTCCGTCATCCGCCCGATCGCCGCCGGGTCGGCCGCCCGGCCGTCGAAAGTCACCTCACCGCATATGCCGCACATTCGCCGGAATTCCTTCGAACACATATATTCAGGGAACGAATGGTTTTACCCCGAATTGGTTTCACCGACACCCCGGGTCAAGGCTGCCGGCCAGGAGCGCCGCCTTTCGAAGACGCCGGTTCGGCCAAAATGGGACGCAAGAAAGACGCCAAAATGGACGCCACGGAACATGGCGGAAACACGCTTGAGCTGCCGCGCGGCGGCTCCGCGTCCGAACTCGCTGAAGGTGCTGAAGGCGATCCGCCGCATCGTCCACGCCATCGACGTCCGCTCCCGCGCGATCGAGCGCGCCGTCGGCCTCACCATTCCGCAGCTCATCGTGCTCCAGGGCATCCGCGAGCTCGGCGAGGTCACGACCAGCGCCCTCTCCAGCCACGCGGACCTTTCCTCCGCCACCGTCGTCGCCATCCTCGACAAGCTGGAGGAGAAAGGCCTCGTCGACCGCTACCGCTCCAAGGTGGATCGCCGCGTCGTTCATGCGCGCCTGACGGCCGCGGGCGAAGGCCGGCTCGATCAGGCCCCGCCTCTCCTTCACGAGGGGTTCCTCCGCGCCTTCGAAGCCCTCCCGCTGCACGAGCGCGAGCGCATCACCGCCACGCTCGCCCGCCTCGCGACCATGATGGCGCCGGCGCCGTAGAATTCCCGGCTATCCTCGCTGTTTGGCGCCCGGCTTTGCCCGGCTTCGGTCGCGGCTGGCCGTTATCGAGCCGCAGGAAGCCGCCCGTATAAGTCGCCTCCGACTCCTGCATGTAGCGCCGCGCCGTCTCCATGTGCTCCAGCATGATCGCGCGCGCCGCGTCGGCGTCCTCCGCCATCAGGGCTCGCAAAAGCTCGATCTGGTAATGCAGCGCATGCTCGCGCAGCAGCGGGTTCGGCTGCTCGTAGATATGCTTGCAGACCGTCAGGTTGCGCAGAAGATTGTGCATGAAGCCGCAGATGAACCCGAGGATCGGGTTCGGAGAGAGCTCCGCCAGCACCGAGTGGAAATCGAGCTCCGCGAGCCGCTGGCGATATTCCTCGCCGCGATCCTTGGGCGGCCGCTCGTAGAGCCGCATGGTGCGCTGCAGCGTCTCGAAATCCTCCGGGCGAAGATGCCCGACCACGCTCGCAGCAAGCTCCGGCTCCAGCTTGATCCGGACCGCATAGATGTCGCCGATCGACGGCTGGCGGAAGAAGAAGTAGTTGCCGAGGAGCTCCATGGCGCGGCTGCCGGAAAGCTGCGCCACGAACGTGCCGCCGCCGGGTCCTGTGCGCGAGCGGATCAGCCCTTGCGTCTCCAGCGCCTTCAACAACTCCCTGACCGTGCTCTTCGAGGCATGGAAGAAGTCCATCAAGGCGCGCTCGTTAGGCAGACGGTCGCCGGGCTTCATCGCCTTCTCGACCATCAGGTCCTTGATCCGCTCGGCAATATCGTCGGTACGCTTCAGCCGGCGTTCCGGCCGCGGCTGGATGATGATCGCGCTCGGATCGCTGTCCGGCAGGCTCATCGCGCGGGCTCCGAAAGAATCGTCTCAGCGCCGGAATCGTGTCCTGCGCCGATCGGAAAAAAGCAAGCGGCATAATGTGTTGGCGCCGGATGATCGACCTCGAGCGCAGGCAGCACGGAGCGGCATTTCTCCTGCGCATTGGGGCAGCGCGGCGCAAACGCGCAACCGGGCGGCGGATTGTAGGGATCGGGAAGCTCCGCAAGCTCCGCCTCGCCGCGCACCTGCCTGCGGCCCGGCACCGGCGCGGCGTTGAGAAGCAGCCGCGTATAGGGATGCCGCGGACGGGCGAACATCTCGCGCACGTCGGCAAGCTCCACGATCCGCCCGAAATACATGACCGCGACGCGGTCGCTCACGCTCTCCACCACCGAGAGGTCGTGGCTGATGAAGACGTAGGTGAGGTTCAGGCGTTTCTTGAGGTCGTCGAGCAGGTTCAACACCTGCGCCTGCACCGACACATCAAGCGCGGAGACCGGCTCGTCGAGCACGATGATGTCGGGCTCCGCCGCGAGCGCGCGGGCGATCCCGATACGCTGCGCCTGGCCGCCGGAGAATTCGTGCGGGTAGCGGTCGAGGAAATCGGGGGCGAGTTTCACCGCCTCCATCAGCTCGCTGAGCCGCGCCTGCCGCCGCGCCTTGTCGAGGCCGAGCAGGTGGATCATCGGCGCCTCCAGGATGGTGCGGATGGTCTTGCGCGGATTGAGCGAGGAGACCGGATCCTGGAAGACATATTGGACGCGGCGCGCCAGCGCGCGCGAGCCGTGCGCGGCGGTGAGGTCGGTTCCGTCGAGCCGGATCGCGCCGTCCGACGGCCGGTCGAGCCCGACCAGCATGCGCGCCAGCGTCGACTTTCCGCAGCCGGACTCGCCGACGATCCCGAGCGTCTCGCCGCGACGCACCGTCAGGTCGACGCCCTGCACCGCGTGGACGGTCGCGAGCTTCTTGCCCAACAGCGTGCGCCCGCCGCCGAAGCGCCGTTCCACGTCATCGATACTCAGAAGCGCTTCGCTCATGCGTCCTCCACCAGCGGATAGAGGCAGCGCGCGGAGCGGCCGGCCGAAAGCGCTGTGAGCGCGATGTCGCCCTGCCGGCAATCCGGCTGCACGCGCGGGCAGCGGTCGGCGAAGGCGCAGCCCGCCGGCAGACGGTTCAGCGCCGGCGGCAAGCCTTCGATGGCATCGAGCCGCCGGTCTGGATCGCCGAGCACCGGCACGCAGTCGATGAGCTTGCGCGTATAAGGATGCGCGGGCGCGGAAAGCACGTCGGTCGTCGATCCGATCTCCACGATGCGGCCGGCATACATCACCGCCACGCGGTCGCAGATTTCCGACACAACGCCGAAATCGTGCGTGATGAAGAGGACGGCGGCGTGCTTCTCACGCCGGAGATCGTCGAGGAGCCGCAGCACCTGCGCCTGCACCGTCACGTCGAGCGCCGTCGTCGGCTCGTCGGCGATCAGGATCTCCGGGTCGTTGGCGAGCGCCATGGCGATGCAGGCGCGCTGGCGCATGCCGCCGGAAAGCTCGTGCGGATAGGCGTGCGCCCGCTCCGCGCTGTTCGGGATGCGTACGGAATCGAGCAGCGCGACCGCGCGCCGCCACGCATCGGCGTAGCGCATCGGGCGGTGTGCGCGCGCGGCCTCGGCGATCTGGTCGCCGATGGTGAAGAGCGGATGCAGGGTGGAGAGCGGGTCCTGGAAGACGGTGGCGATGCTGCCGCCGCGAAGATCGCGGAGCGCCGCGTCGGAAACTTCCAGGATGTCCTCCTTCGCGTGCACGACGCGCCCGCCGACGATGGCCCCGGGCGGCGATGCGACGAGCCCGAGGAGCGACATCGCGGTCACCGATTTGCCCGAGCCGAACTCGCCGACGAGGCCAAGACATTCCTCCGCGCCGAGATCGAGACTGACGCCGCCGACCGCGCGATAGACCTGGTTGCCGACGCGAAACTCCGTCTTGAGGTCGATCACGTCGAGCGCCGTCTCTGAGCCCGCATCCGGCATGGGCGGAACGTCGCGGCGCTCAACGCGCGTGCGCGCTGAAGGGTGCGCCAGCGCGCCGGAGCGCAGCCGCGGATCGAGCAGATCGCGGATGCCGTCGCCGAGCAGGTTGATGCTCATGACGAGCGCGAAGATCATCACCCCCGGGATTACCGAGACATGCGGTGCGTTGAAGAGGAGCTTGCGCCCCTCCCCCAGCATCGAGCCGAGATCGGCCTGCGGCGGCTGCGCGCCAAGCCCGAGGAAGGAAAGCCCCGCCGTCTCCAGGATCATCCAGCCGACGGTGGTGGAGAGCGTGATGACGATGGTGGGCATCACGTTGGGCAGGATCTCCGTCGTCACCAGCCGGATCGGCCCCTTGCCGGAGAGCCGCGCGGCGTCCACGAACTCGCGTCGCGAAAGCCCCAGCGTGATGCCGCGGATGTTGCGCGCGAAGAACGGGATGTTGACGATGGCGATCGCGTAGAGCGCGTTGATGAGCCCCGGCCCAAGCGCGGCGACGATGGCGAGCGCGAGGAGAATGTAGGGGAAGGCCATCAGCATATCGATGCCGCGCATCAGCAAGTGGTCGACGCGTCCGCCCGCATAGCCGGCGACGAGCCCGATCAGCGAGCCGAAGAAGGCGGCGATCAGCGACGCCGAAACACCGACGGCGATCGACACGCGCGTGCCCCAGATGAGACGCGAAAGGACATCGCGGCCGAGATGGTCGGTGCCGAGCAGATGTCCCGGGCTGAGCGGCACCTGCAGCCGATCGGCCGGCGCGGTGATATCGGGCGGCGCGAGCGGCAGGACAGGCGCCATCAGCGCAATCGCGCCTATTAAGACCAAGAGCCCGAGACCGATCGCCGCCAACCGGTTGTTGAGCAGAAGCCGCCAGGAAGTCGGGCGCGCGCCGACGACGGATGGGGCCGCGGCGACGACGCTCATGGCTTCAGCCTCGGATCGAGCATCGCCTGCACCACGTCGGCGGCGAGGTTGAAGAGCACGTAGCTCGCCGCGACGATGAGCACGCCACCCTGCACCAAGAGGAAGTCGCGCGTGGCGATGGCTTTGACCAGCATCTCCCCGATGCCCGGCCACTGGAACACCGTCTCGATATAGACCGCGCCGCCGAGCACGAAGCCCGCCTGGATGCCGATCACCGGGATGACGGCGACGAGCGCCGCCTTGAAAGCGTGGCGATAGATCACGCGCCGCTCCGTCAGCCCCTTGGCGCGCGCGGTGCGGATATAGTCCTGGCGCAGAACTTCCAGCATGCTGGTGCGCGTCAGTCGCGCGATGACGCCGGTTGCGACGGCAGCGAGCGTCGCGGCGGGCAGGATCAGGTGCTTCAGGATGTCGAGCGGCCCGCCGCCGCCATAGATCGCCACCATGCCGCTCGCCGGCAGCAGGCGAAGGTCGACGGCGAAGATCAGGATCAGGATCAGCCCGAGCCAGAAGGACGGGATGGAGATGCCGATCAGCACCAGGAAGGTGATGATCCTGTCCGCCCAGCCGAACTGGCGCACGGCCGAGACGATCCCGGCGAGAAGGCCGAAGATCGAGCAGAGGACGAGTGACGCGCCGGCAAGGATGAGCGTCGCGCTGAAGCGTTCCAGCACCTCGTCGAGCACCGGCCGGTTCAACGAGTAGGAGCGGCCGAAATCGCCGTGCAGAACGTTGCCGATCCAGATGAAATATTGCTCGAAGAGCGGCTTATCGAGCCCGAGCTGGCGGTTCAGCCGCTCGACGTTCTCAGGCGTCGCGAAGGAGCCGAGGATCGCCGTCGCGGGATCGCCCGGGATGAGCGCGATGATCAGGAACACGATCACCGACAACCCAAAGAGAACCGGTATCGCCGCGATCAGCCTGCGGCCGATATAGGCAAGCATACGATGCCCCTCCGGCTCCGAACCGTTGCGCGCTGGCGATAGGCGACGGCCGGAGCGTGCCCGGCCGCCGATCGCATCGTCAGGACTTCGTCACGTCCTTCAGGAGCAGGAAGAAGGACGGCTGCAGTTCGAAGCCGCCGACATTCGCCGTCGTCACCGCGTTCTGCTTCCAGTTGGCGACGAACACCCACGGCGCGTCGTCGTGCACGATCTGCTGCATCTGCTTGTAGAGCTTGGCGCGCTCCGCCTGGTCGGTCGAGGTGCGCGCCGCTTCAAGCAGCTTGTCGACCTCCGGATTGGAATAATAGCCGGAGTTGAAGCCGCCCTTGTCGGGGAAGGCCTCGGTGCGCAGCGCCAGGTACGGGAGCGTGTCGGGATCGTTCGTCATCCACGCCATCTCCGCCATGTCGGCCTTGCCTTCCAGGCCCGGGTTCACCTCGCCCAGGAAGGTGTTCCATTCATAGGTCTTAATCTTCACGTTGAGCCCGACCTTGGCGAGGTCGGCCTGGATCGCGGTGCCCATGGGAACCGGGTCGAGCATGCCGGAGCCGCCTTCGGTGACATAGAAGGTGAGATCGGCCCCTTCCGCGCCGGCTTCCTTCAGGAGCGCCTTCGCCTTCTCCGGATCGTAGGGATAGGGCTCAAGACTGTCGTCATAGGCCCAGGCGAAGGCCGGCGGCGTCGGGCCGGCGGCGACTTCCGCAGTTCCCTGCAGCACGTTCTCCACCAGCGACTTCTTGTCGATCGCGTAGTTGACGGCCTGGCGCACGCGCTTGTCGGCGAACGGGCCTTCCTTGGCGTTCAGGATCAGGAACCAGACATGCGGTCCCGCCTGCTCGTAGACTTTGAAGCTGTCGTCCTCCTCGAAGGCGGCGACGTTGTCGGGCGGGACCTCGACCATCAAGTCGATGCCGCCGGAGAGCATCTCCGCGACGCGGGTGTTGGCGTCGGTGATCGGCCGGTAGACGACGGCCTCAAGCGACGGCGCGCCGTCCCAATAGTCCTCGTTGCGGGTTACCACGACGCGCGTGTTCGATTCCCATTCCTCGAACTTGAACGGACCGGTGCCCGAAGGATGCCGGCCGAAGTCCTTGCCGTATTCCTTCACCGCCGCCGGCGAGACGATAAGCCCCGTCGGATAAGCGAGATTGGAAAGGAACGGCGCATAAGGAGCGGAAAGCTTGAACTCCACGGTGCTGTCGTCGATCGCCGTGACGGTGTCGACGGTGGAGAAGAAGAAGGAAAGCGGGAACGGCCCGGTGTCGTGGTAGGGGTGATCCTCTTTCAGCATCCGCTCGAAATTGAACACCACGGCCTCGGCGTTGAACGGCGAGCCGTCGTGAAATTTGATGCCCTCGCGAAGCTTGAACGTGTAGGTCAGCCCGTCGTCGCTGATCGTCCACGAGGTGGCGAGCGCCGGCTCCGGCTCAAGCGTGCCGCTCTTGTAGCGCACGAGGCCGTCATAGACGTTCATCAGGATGCGGAAGTCGTTCACCGCGGTATCGGCCGCCGGATCGAGCGACTTCGGCTCCGCGATCTGGCCGACCACGAGAACGTTCGGGGGAGTTTGCGCATGGGCCGCGCTCGCGAGCGGTCCTGCGGCCAGTGCAATTGCCAGGCTGGCCAAGGCTGTACGGAAGAGGCTTTTCATCGCCAATCGTCTCCTCGGATGGAAGGCGGGAGGCTATTCAATCATGATGGATTGACAGAAATCAAATACTGATAATGATCAATTTTCAGGCAGATGCATATTTCGCATCATTTTTAGAACCGCCGGCAGCAGGAAATTTCTTGACCGAACAGAGTGTTAGAAAGCCTTCGCCGCGCTTGAAGATCGATCTCGACCGGCTTCGCGCCGAGATGACGGAGCTCGGAGAGATCGGCCGGACGAAGGACCGGCCGGGCATCAACAGACCGGGATTTTCCGACGCCGATTTTCAATCCCGCGCCTTCATGGCCGGCCGCATGGAATCGATGGGCCTCGATGTGACAATGGATTCCGTCGGCAACCTGTCAGGTGTCTGGAAGGTCGGAACGGGCGCGCGCGTCATGGCAGGCTCGCATCTCGATACGGTGCCTGACGGCGGTTTCTTCGACGGAGCGCTCGGCGTGTGCGCGGCGCTTGAATGCGTCCGCGCCATGCAGGACGCGGGCCTCGCCCCTGCCCGCCCGATCGAGGTTATCGCGACGGCGGAGGAAGAAGGGCGCTTCGGCGGCATGCTCGGCGCGCAGGCGCTGGCCGGGGCCGTCGACCCGGACTGGCTGCGATCGGCGACGGACGAGAGCGGCGTTACGCTTGTCGATGCGATGCGTGCGCAGGGTCTCGACCCCGACCGCTTCGCCGACGCGGCGCGCGACCCCGCCGACGTCCACGCATTTCTCGAGCTTCATATCGAACAAGGGCCGGTCCTGGAGACGGAAGGTCTCGCGGTCGGCGTCGTCGACCGCATCTCCGGCGTCTTCAAATGGTCGGTGCGGCTTACCGGCGTCGCCAACCACGCGGGCACCACGCCGATGGATCTCAGGAACGACGCTTTCGTCGGCCTGGCAGAATTCGTCCACCAGATTCCCGACATGATCGACGCCGTCGGAACCGAGCAGAGCCGCGTCACCGTCGGCGCGGTTGAGGTGCAGCCCAACCACCCGCACACCATTCCCGGCGAGGCAATCTTCTCGCTCATCGGACGCGACACGGAGAGCGCCGTGATGCGCGCGCTCGCCGACGAAAGCCGCGCGCGGCTCCGCGCGATCGCCAAGCGCGCCGGACTTGGACTGGAGATCGTCGAGCAGTCGTGGCTCGACCCGAAGTCCTGTCACCCCGACATCGTTGCCGCCCTCCTCCGTCAGGCGGAGAAGCTCGCGCTGCCCTTCAAGGTCATGCCGAGCGGCGCCGGGCACGACACGCAATTTCTTGCCGATCTCACACGTGCCGGGTTGATCTTCGTGCCGAGCATCGGCGGGATCAGCCATGCGCCGGAAGAGCAGACAAACTGGGCCGATATCGAAGCGGGTGCCAACCTCCTGCTCCATACGCTGGCCGAACTTTCCGCTAGCTGAAGCCCAGACGAATCACTCGCGTCGCGGGAAATATGGCGTCCGTTTGGCGCGCAGATGAAATCGATCGAGTTTGGCCCTTTTCACGACATACTGTGGCTCATTTTCCACACGAGCCTCGCAGTCGGCCGGGGGCGCCGTGTCTGGGAGGGTGAGTATGGCACGCGCGCGTAGTAAGCCGACGGAGAATACGGTTGCCGAAGGGGAAGTCGGCGTTCCGGTTGAACAATGTCTCCTGATTCAAGACGAGATCTGGCGCATCGTCTCCGATGCGGAGCGGCACGATTCGTGCCTGTCAGTCACGCGCGAAGCGCGCAACATCGCCGACGCATTTCCTGCGTCGGGCCTCTCCGAGCAGAACATCATAGACGCGTTGGTTTTCGCCGCGGTCGATATCGGCGTCGCGGTGGAAATCGCAAAGCCGGCCACTCGGCCTGCCCAGCGTCCGACGATTGTCGTCCCCGGCCTGCTTGCTTTGGTCGGCGGAAGGCGCAAAGCGGCCAACCCGCAAAAGCCGCGCCCGACATTCGCCGGAGTTGCAATGCCCGCCACGAGCTGATCCCGCTCGAACCTCGAACAAACGATCATGAGAACCTCCCCCTTGCGGGGCGGTCGGGGTCTGGCGGGCAGAGCGAGGCAGTTTCGGAGGGGCGAGAGTCGCGTGTATGGTAATTCCCTCTCCCGGTCCCCGGCTTGACGGCCGGGAACTCACTCAGCCGGCTGCGTGAGCCTCGACCTCCCCGCTAGCGGGAGGTTCGACAGGGCCTAGGCGTCGTGCGTCTCGGCGGCGACGGCGCGCTTCGCGCCGTCCGCGTAAAGACGCCGGAGCCTTTCCGTCACCGCCGTAGAGAAGCGCGGGTCGGTGGCGAGGTCCTTTCCGAAGATCGCTTCGACGCCGATCAGCGCCGGCGCCAGACGCTCCGGCGACGGCCCGGCGTCATCGGCGATCGCGCGAAGTTTCGCCGCTAGCGGATCGCGCACGTCAATCGCCGCGCCGTTCTCGTCGACGCCGGTGACGTAGCGCATCCACGCCGCCACCCCGAGCGCCAGGCATCCGAACGGGAGCCCTTGCTTAAGGCAGTCGCGGATCGTGCCGAGCAGCCGCTGCGGCAGCTTCTGGCTGCCATCCATGCAAATCTGCCAGGTCCGGTGCTTCAGCGCCGGGTTCTCGAAGCGCTCGATCAACGCGGCCTTGTAAGCGGCGATGTCGGTGGAAGGCGGCACGGCGAGCGTGACGGTCGCCTGGTCCATCAGCGCGCGCACGAAGCGCGCGAAGGCGGCATCCGCCATCGCCTCCGACACGAAGGAATAGCCCGCGAGATAGCCGAGATAGGCGAGGCTCGAATGCGCGCCGTTCAAGAGCCGGAGCTTCATGTTCTCGTAAGGCGCGACATCGGCGACAAGCTCCGCCCCGGCATTCTCGAAAGCCGGCCGGCCGGCGGAGAACCGGTCCTCGATCACCCATTGCGAGAAAGGCTCCGTCACGATCGGCCATTCGTCGACGACGCCGAGCGCTTCGGCAATTCGCGCGCGGTCCTCGTCCGTCGTCGCCGGGGTGATGCGGTCGACCATGGTGGAAGGGCACGCCACCTCGCCCGCCAGATAGGCGCCGAGATCGGCATCGCGGAGCGTGGCGAAACGGTCGAGGATGCGCTTCACCACATGCCCGTTCGACGGAAGGTTGTCGCAGGTGAGAACCGTGAAGGGCGCAACGCCGGCCGCCCGGCGTTGCGCCAGCGCTTCCACGATGAGCCCGGGCGCGGTCACCGGCGCGTGCGGATTGGCAAGATCGTGACGGATGTCCGGGTGCGCTTCGTCCAACTCGCCCGTCGCCGGATCGTGGCAATAGCCCTTCTCGGTCACGGTGAGCGAAACGATGCGGATGCGCGGGTCGGCCATCGCGGCGAGGAGCCGCGCGCGTTCCTCCGCCGCGACGAGAACGTCGACGACGCTGCCGATGACGCGCAGGCGCTCGCCTTCGCCGGAGCGAATCGAGAGCGTGTAGAGCCAGTCCTGGTCCTTCAGCGCATCGCGCGTCGCGGCACTGCGAAGGCTCGCCGCGACGATCGCCCAACCCGGCTCGTCCTTCAGGACGTCGTCGACGGCGACCGCCTGATGCGCGCGATGGAAGGCGCCAATGCCGAGATGCACGATGCCCGGCGTCACCGCGCGCCGATCGTAGGCCGGACGACGAATGTCGCGCGGCAGACCCGCGAGCGTCGCGTCGCTGAGCCTCGCCGCGCCCCTCCGCGTCAAAGCTTGTAGGCCTCCTTGACGAGCCGGTAGGCAAGATCGTGCGCGACTTCCTGCGCCTCGTCCTCGTCGAGACGGCGCGATATGACGAGATCGGCGAGGAAGCCGCAATCGACGCGACGCGCCATGTCATGCCGCGCCGGAATAGAGAGATAGGCGCGCGTGTCGTCGTTGAAGCCGACGGTGTTGTAGAAGCCGGCCGTCTCCGTCGTCAGTTCGCGGAAGCGGCGCATGCCGTCGGGGCTGTCGTAGAACCACCAGGGCGGCCCGAGCCGCAGGCAGGGATAATGGCCGGCGAGCGGCGCGAGCTCGCGCCCGTAGGTCGTCTCGTCGAGCGTGAAGAGGATCAGCGTCAGGTTCTTCTCGTTGCCGAAGCGGTCGAGGAGCGGCTTCAGCGCCCTCACGTAGTCGGTCGGCTGCGGGATGTCGGCGCCCATGTTGCGCCCGAAACGGCGCAGGATGTCCGGATTGTGATCGCGCAGCGAGCCGGCGTGGAGCTGCATCACCAGGCCGTCGTCAACGCTCATCGCCGCCATCTCCGTCAGCATCTGCCCGCGGAAGAGATCGGCCTCCTCCGGGGTGAAGTCGCCGGAAACGATCTTGTCGAAGAGCGCGGCGGCATCGGCGCGCGCGAGATTGGCGGTGCGCGCGGAGGGATGCCCGTGATCGGTGGCGGTCGCGCCGTGGGTCTTGAAAAACGCGCGGCGCTTCTGATGCGCTTCCAGATAGCCCGCCCAGGTCAGCGTATCGCAATCGGTGATGTCGCGAAGCTTCACGATGTTGGCGGCGAAGTCCGGAAATTCCGGATCGACCACCGGATCGGGCCGATAGGTCGGCAATACGCGCCCGTTCCACGCAGACTTCTGGATCGCGGCATGTTCGTCGAGCGGATCGAGCGGGCTGTCGGTTGTTGCGATGACCTCGATGTTGAAGCGCTCGTAGAGCGCGCGCGGCAGGAACTCCGGCGTCTCCAGCGCCGCGGCGATCTTGTCGAAATAGAAGTCGGCGATGTCGCCCGAAAGCCGTTCCTTGAAATCGAACAAAGTCGCGAAGACATGGTCGAGCCACATCCGGCTCGGCGTGCCGCGGAAGAGATAATAGTTCTCCGCGAAGAGCCGCCACACCGCGCGCGGATCGAAATCCGCCTTCTCGCCGGAAGCCGGCGAAACGCCGAGCTCGGAGAGGTCGATGCCGCGGCTGTAGAGCATGCGGAAGATGTAATGATCGGGCACGACGAAAAGCGTTGCCGGATCGGGGAACGGCGCGTCCTCCGCGTACCAGCGCGGATCGGTATGGCCGTGCGGCGATACGATCGGCAGGTCCTTGACGCTTTGATAGAGGCGGCGCGCGACGGCGCGGGTCGCGGGATCGGCAGGAAACAGCCGATCGTCGTCGATCAGACGCGAATTCTCATCCAAGGCCGAAAACTCCCCCGGCTGGGGTCACATCAGAAGATTGGGCAGGAAAAGCACCAGTCCGGGCCAGAGCGCAAGTACCGCGACGAGGATCAGCACCGCACCGATCAGCGGCAGCGACTCCACGATGTATTCCTCCACCGGGCAATCGAGCAGGCTGCAAACGGTATACATGCAGACGCCGACCGGCGGCGTCATGGAGCCGAGCGTGACGATGGTCATCATCAGGATGCCGAAATGCACGTCGTTCACACCGAGCGGGCGCACGATCGGCAGGAAGATCGGGGTGAGAAGCAGGACCAGCACCGTGCTTTCCACGAATAACCCGGCAATGAAGATGAAGGCGAGGATCAGCGCGACGACGAGGATCGGATTTTGCGTCAGCGCCGTCAGCGCCGCGGCGACCGTCTGCGGCGCCTGCTCGAAGATGATGGCGTAGCCGACCATGCCGGAGAAGAGGATGATCAACATGATCATGCCGGTGTCGACCACCGCCTCGCCGGCCGCTTTGGCAAGTCCTTCCCAGGTGAGCTCGCGATGCGCGAGGAAGCCGACCAGCGCCGCGTAGACGACGGCGAAAGCCCCCACCTCCGACGGCGTGAAAAGCCCGCCGCGAATTGCGATCAGAAGCGCCAGCGGGAAGATCAGCGCCCACTTCGCCTCCGCCACCGCGCGGAGGATGGCGCGCATCGTCGGGCGCCCCGCCGACTCCGAGCGATAGTTCCTCCGCCGCGCGATGAGCCATACGGTGAACATCAACAGCGTCATCATCAGGAGGCCGGGAATGACGCCTGCCAGAAAGAGTCGCCCGATCGAGACCCCGCCCACGAAGCCATAGAGGATCAGACCGAGGCTCGGTGGGATGGTCGCGGTGATGAGCGACCCGACGGCGATGACGGCGGAGGTGAAGCCGCGCGAATAGCCGCGCGCGATCAGGTCCGGCCCGAGGATGCGCGCCTCCATGGCGGCGTCCGCCACGGCTGCCCCGGAAACGCCGCCCATCAGCGTGGAGAGCACGATGCAGACCTGCGCAAGCCCGCCCGCCATCCACGAGACAAGCACGTTTGAGCACGCGATCAGCCGTGTCGTGATGCCGGAATGGTTCATCATGTGGCCGGCGAGGATGAAGAACGGCACCGCGAGCAGCGGAAAGCTCTGCGAGGCGGAGGCGACCTGCTGCACGCCGATCGAGACCGGGATCGTCCCGTTAGTCAGGAAGAAGGTGAAGCCGGCAATGCCGATCGCGAACGCGATCGGCAGGCCGAGGACCATCAGCACCAGGAACGTGAGGGCGAGAAGCGTCACAGCACGTCGTCCACTTCGCCGCGTTGCGGATCGGAGAAGACGAGACGGCTCTCCGAACGCCAGTTGCGCAGAAGCCCGACGAGATGCCCCGCAAGCGTGATGGCAAGAAGCAGGCAGCCGACCGGCACCGCACCGGTGACGAAGGCGTAGCTGATGCCGCTGTCGCCGTAGACGCGCGCGAGATTGAGCATCGTCAGCCGGTAGCCCACCACGACCATGGTCAGCAGAAAGGCGAGCGTCAGCAGCGCGAGCGCGATCTCCACTGCCCGGCGAAGCGCAAGCGGCAGCGGCCGCACGACGAGGTCCATGCCGATATGCGCGCGCTTTCGAAGCGCCTGGTTGGCGCCGATGAAGCTCACCCAGAGGAAGAGAAGCTGCGCGAGGTCGACGGACCAGATGAGCGGATGGTCGAACCAGCGCAGCAGGCCGGCGGCGAAGACCAGGATGACGACCACTGCAAGCAGGGCTATTCCGATCGCCGCTTCGACGCGCACCAGCAACGACAGCATCGGGCCCTACCCTTGAGGCGCGGGGTCAGGCCGGCGCGTTATGACACGACGGCCTTCCCGGTCTTATTGCGCGAGGATCGGCTCGAGCTGTTTGCGCAGATCGCCGTATCCAAGCTTATCGTATACCCCGGCGGTCGCCTTCACGAAGGGCGTGACGTCGATCTCGTCGATTTCCACACCCTCGTCGGCCATCATCTTCTCGAAATTGGCGAGCGATTCCTGCGTCATCCGCGAGGCCTCGTCGCCCGCGACAAGCGCTTCCTCGCGCAGAACCTTCTGGTCTTCCGCGGGAAGCGAGTCGAACCACGCGCCGCTCGTCACGATGCCGGTGATGAGATTGATGTGCCCGGTCTTGGTGATGTACTTGATGACCTCGTAGAGCCGTGCGCCATAGGTCGCCGGGTCCTGAGCCTCCGCCGCATCGATCACGTGCTGCTGTAGCGCCGGATAGACTTCCGTCCAGCCCATCGGAGTCGGCGTTGCGCCCATGGCGCTGATCGTCTCCATCCATACCGGCGCGCCGGGCGTGCGCATGCGAATACCCTTCAGGTCCGCCGGGGTCTTCACCGGAACGTTGGTCAGAAGGTGCCGCTCGCCCTGCCACCAGTTGAACGAAAGAACCTGCAACCCGGCGTCGTCGTGAAGCTTCTTCACCCATCCTTCGAAGAGGTCGGACGTGACGACCTTGCGGATGCCGTCGAAGCCCTGCGCGAGGAACGGCGCGCCGAGGATGCCGAACTCGTTGGTGAAGACCGCCAGGCGTCCGCCGTCGACGACGACGGCGACATTGGCGCCGGCGCGCGCCTGCTCAAGCACGTCCTCGTCCTTGCCGAGCTGCGAGCTTGGGAAGAGACGCACCTCAAGCTTGCCGTCGGTACGCTTCTCGACGTTCGCCTTGAAGAGCTCGAGGCCTTTGTAGAGCGGATCGCCGGTCGTAAGCGCGGTATTGACGTTCAGCGTGTAATCGGCCGCAAAGCTTGCGCCGGGGAGTACCCACGCCGCGGCAGCGGCGAACAGGGCAAATCCAAATCGTGGGAATCGTGTCATCATTTCCTCCCGCTGCGAGATCGTATTTCCGATGTTGTTGTTGACTGGTATGGTAGTATGGCACATATCGAAGTGCAACGATCTTCTGCGGATTTATCCGCGGCTGGCTCGGGGGCCAGAAGAATGACCGAGGGAAACGTTCCATCGAGGCCGGGCAATACTGGCGGCGCCGACCGCTGGGTGGGTGATCCGCGTATCGCCGGCGAGCCCGCCTCGCTTCGCGTTTTCCGCGAGCTCAAGCAGGCCATCGTGGCCATGGCACTGACGCCGGGCCAGGCGCTCTCGGAAAACGAGATCGCGATGCGCCTCGGCGTGAGCCGGCAGCCGGTGCGCGAGGCATTCATCAAGCTGAGCGAAGCGGGGCTCGTCCGCATACGTCCGCAGCGCGGCACCTTCGTTGTCAAGATTTCCACCAAGCAGGTGACCGATGCGCGCTTCGTACGCGAAGCTGTCGAGGTCGCCGTCGCGCGCCGGGCATGCGAGGTAATGCCGGCAGACGCGATCGCACACCTGAAGCGCATTCTCGACGCACAGCGCGCCGCCGCGGTGGAAGCGGAGCCTGCCCGCTTTCTGGCGCTCGACGAAGCGTTCCACCGTGGCCTCGCCCTCGGCGTCGACTGCGAGTATGCGTGGCGTGTCGTAGAGGAGGTGAAGGCGCAGATGGACCGCGTGCGCTATCTGAGCCTTCCGCATGCGACGCCGATCGAGCGGCTCGTCGACCAGCACGCGGCGATCCTCGCTGCGGTCGAAGCAGGCGACGCCGGCGCGGCGGAGATTGCCGTGCGCACGCACCTTTCTGAGATCCTGACTTCGCTGCCGGTCCTGGAGCGAGGCTTCCCTAACCTCTTCGAGACTCCCGAGGATATCGAATCCGGGGCCGCACAGACGGTCGAAGCTAGCAGGCGTGTAGGAAGGCGTTATGAAGATCACCGAAGCGAAAGTCATCGTCACCTGCCCCGGGCGGAATTTCGTCACCCTGAAGATCGTGACCGACGAGGGTCTCTACGGCGTCGGCGACGCGACGCTGAACGGCCGCGAGCTTGCCGTCGCGTCCTATCTGCGGGATCACGTCGCCCCCCTCCTCGTCGGGCGCGACCCACACCGCATCGAGGACATCTGGCACTATCTTGCGAAGGGCGCCTACTGGCGGCGCGGCCCGGTGACGATGGCGGCGGTCGGCGCGGTCGACACGGCGCTGTGGGACATCAAGGCGAAAGCCGCCGGCCTGCCGCTTTATGAGCTTCTCGGCGGCAAGAGCCGTTCCGGCGTGATGGTCTACGGGCACGCCAACGGTCGCGATATCCCGGAGACGCTCGACGCGGTCGGGCAATATCTGGAGCTCGGCTACAAGGCCGTCCGCGCGCAATCGGGAATCCCCGGCCTCGACTCCGTCTACGGCGTCGCGCGCGGCAAGCTCTTTTACGAGCCGGCGGTGAAGGGGCTTGTCGAGGAGCAGCTTTGGTCGACGGAGAAATACCTCGATTTCGCGCCGAAACTCTTCGACGCCGTGCGCGCGAAATTCGGCTTCGACTTCCATCTCCTGCACGACGTGCACCACCGGCTGACGCCGATCGAGGCTGCGCGCCTCGGCAAGAGCCTGGAGCCTTACCGGCTCTTCTGGCTGGAAGATCCGACGCCGGCGGAGAACCAGGACTCGCTAAGGCTTATCCGGAGCCACACCGTCACGCCGATCGCGATCGGCGAGGTCTTCAACTCCATCCACGACTGCCGCGAGATCATCGAGAACCAGCTCTGCGACTATATCCGCACCGCCGTCGTGCATTCCGGCGGCATCACGCAGCTCAGGAAGATCGCGGCGCTTGCCGAGCTCTATCAAATCCGCACCGGCTGCCACGGCGCGACCGATCTCTCACCGGTCTGCCTCGGCGCGGCGCTCCATTTCGATCTCTGGGTGCCGAATTTCGGCGTGCAGGAATACATGCACCATTCCGAACAGACCGACGCGGTGTTCCCGCACGCCTATACGTTCAGCGACGGTTACCTCTATCCCGGCGACACCCCCGGACACGGCGTCGACATCGACGAGACGCTGGCCGCGAAATACCCCTACGACCCGGCCTATCTCCCGATCGCCCGTCTGGAAGACGGGACGATGTGGAGCTGGTAGGACGGAGGCGGCACCCTCACTGTCGTCATTGCCGGGCTTGACCCGGCAATCCGTTCCGTTGCGGTCGAGGTTGGCGGCAGCGTTACGGAATGGATGCCCGGATCAAGTCCGGGCATGACGACCGGATAGATTTCCTGCTCACACGGCAAACACGGCCGCCGCATCCTTCTCCTCGAACGCCGCCGGCCTCTCAGCCGGCGCCATTACGGCGTCGCCTCCCGCCACGATCGCTTCCATCACCTCCAGCACGTGCAGCGCCAGTTCGGCGCTGGCGTGATGCGGCTTGCCGCTCCTCCGCGCCGCGATCATGTCGGCGACGCCGACCGCACGGTAGTTGGCTTGACGCGGCGCGTCGGCGGGCCAGTTCGGGCGCCCGAGCGGCAGCGACGTGGAATCGTGCTGGACCCAGTCGCTGCCCTTCTCGCTCGTCTCCACCACGCCGCCATAGAAATTCGGATCGGGCACGCTCAGCGACCCTTCCGTCCCATAAAGCTCGATGGGCGGATGCGTGTGCTTCCACACATCCCACGTCGCGACGAAGGTGAGCAGCGCACCTGAACTGAACTCGATGAGCGCCTGGCAGGTCGTCGGCGTCTCAACCTTGATGCGCTCGCCTTTGCGCGGACCCTCCGCGGTGACGAGACGTTCCGCAAAGCCGGTGCTCGTGAGCGAATGCACGCGCGCGACCGGCCCGAGCAGATTGACCAGCGTGGTGATGTAATAGACGCCGACGTCGAGCACCGGCCCCCCACCCTTCTTGAAGAAGAACTCCGGATCGGGGTGCCAGTGCTCCATTCCGTGCGACATCAGGAAAGCGGTGCCGGAGAGAATGCGGCCGACCGCGCCGTCGTCGACGAGCTTGCGCGCCAGCCGGCCGGCGGCGCCCATGAACGTATCGGGCGCGCAGCCGACCATCAGCTTGCGCGCTTTCGCTTCAGCCACGACCTTGCGGCCGAGCTCGGCGTCGACCGCGAGCGGCTTCTCCGAAAAGACATGCTTCCCCGCCGTCAGCGCGGCGAGCGAAACGGCGCCGTGCGCCGCCGGGATGGTGAGGTTCACGACGAGATCAATGTCGTCGCGGGCGAGCAGCGCATCGACCGCCATCGCCTCCACGCCGAACTTCTCGCCCTGCGCCTTCGCCACTTCCGGCTTCATGTCGGCGCAGGCGCGCACCGTCACGCCCGGCACATGCCGCAGATTTGTCAGGTAGATCGTCGAGATATTGCCGCAGCCGACGATTCCGACGCCGATCTCCTCCAAGAACGCCTCCCCTACCAGGCAGAAACGGACTGGAACGAGCGACGGGCAAAGCGCTCGAAGTCGTTCGGATTGTCGTGCTCGATCACCAGATACTTCACGCCCGGAGAGGTAACCGCCGGCATCAGCTTCTTCCAGTCAAGCACGCCATGGCCGACATCGGCCTGACCGTCTTCCTCGGCGTTCTCCCCCTTCGGCGCCAGGTCCTTCAGGTGCAGCGCGACGACCCGGTCCTTGTATTTTTCGATCCACGCGGCGGCGTCTTCGCCCGCCCATTCGATCCAGCCGATATCCGCCTCCCAATCGAGCCCCGGCGCGGCGGCGAAGATGTGATCGAGCGGAATGCTGCCGTCGGGGAGCTTGGCGAATTCGAAGTCATGATTGTGCCAGGCGAAACCGATGCCGAGCGCGGCAAGTTTCTTCTGATAGCCGTCGAGCTCTTTGCCGAGCTTCGTCCAGCCCGCGGCGTCGGTCTTCCGCTCCTCGCTCGGAACGGCGGGCACGACGATTTCCTTGATGCCGAATTCCTTCGCAATCCCGGCGACAGCGTCGACGCTCTCGCGCAGCCGGTCGATCCCGATATGGGCGGTCGGCGTGGCGAGATTGTACTTCTTGAGCCCGGCGTGGAGCGTCTCCGGCTCCGCGAACAGCCCGCCATACGGCTCGACGTTCCGGTAGCCGAGCTTGGAAAGCAGCGCGAGCTGGCTGTCGAGCGGGGGAAACTTCCGAGCCGAATAAAGCTGGAAGGAGACACGATCGGTATTCAACGAAGCACTCCTCGTTAGAGACGAACACCCGTCTTGGCGTCGAACACGTTCACCCGTTCGACCGGGAAAGCGATCGGCAGGCTGGAACCTGCCTTGATGGTGCTGTCGCCCTCAACGCGCACCGAAAGCGATTGGCCGGCGACCCGGCACCAGAGGATCGTCTCCGCCCCCATCGGCTCGACGAGCTCCACCTCTGCGTCGACCCGGTCCGCGTGATCCGTCCCGATCACCACATGTTCCGGGCGCACGCCGACCTCGACCTCGTCTTTCGGAAGCGAGCCGTTCTTCCACGGATAACCCTTGAGCGGAAGCCGCATCCCCTCCGATTCGAACACCGGGCCGCCCGCATCGGCGATCCGGCCCGTGCGGAAGTTCATCGTCGGCGACCCGACAAAGCCGGCGACGAAGCGGTTGGCGGGCTTGTGATAGATCACGTGCGGAACGTCGAGCTGCTGGATCACGCCGGCATGCATCACGGCGATGCGGTCGGCAAGCGTCAGCGCCTCGATCTGATCGTGCGTGACGTAGATCATGGTCGAATTGCCGAGCTGCTGGTGCAGGCGCTTCAGCTCGATGCGCAGTTCGGCGCGCAGCTTGGCGTCGAGGTTCGACAGCGGCTCGTCGAAGAGGAAGACATCGACGTCGCGCACGAGCGCGCGGCCGATCGCCACGCGCTGCCGCTGCCCGCCGGAAAGCTCCACCGGCCGGCGCTTCAGAAGTGAGCCGATCTGCAAAATTTCGGCAGCCCGCGCGACGCGCTTCTCGATCTCCGCCTTCGGCACCCGCGCCATCTTCAGGCCGAAGCTCATGTTCCCCGCGACCGTCATGCGCGGGTAGAGCGCGTAGGATTGGAACACCATCCCGATGCCGCGATCCTTCGGCTCCTCCCAGGTCACGTTCTTGTCGCCGATCCACACCTGCCCGTCATTGATGTCGAGCAAGCCGGCGACGGCGTTGAGGAGGGTCGACTTTCCGCAGCCGGAAGGACCGAGGAGCACGATGAACTCGCCCTCCGCCACCTCAAGGTCGAGATCGCGCAGCACCTTCAAGGCGCCGAAGGCGACCCCGAGCTTGCGGATTGAGACGCTTGCCATCGGCTCAGCCCTTTACCGCGCCCGCGGCGATGCCGCGCACGAACCAGCGACCGGAAATGAAATAGACGGCGAGCGGCACGGCGGCGGCGAGGATCGTCGCCGCCATGTTGACGTTGTATTCCTTCACACCGGTCGTGGTGTTGACGATGTTGTTGAGCTGCACCGTCATCGGCCAGTTCGGCCGGCCGGAAAAGATGATGCCGAACAGGAAGTCGTTCCAGATGCCGGTCACCTGCAGGATGATGGCGACAACGGTGATCGGCAACGACATCGGCACCATGATGTAGAAGAAGGTCTTCCAGAAGCCGGCACCGTCGACCCGCGCCGCCTTGAACAGCTCCATCGGCAGCCCGGCGTAGAAGTTGCGGTAGAGCAGCGTCAGGATCGGCATGCCGAAGATCGTGTGCACGATGATGATGCAGGTCAATGTCGAGAACAGCCCCGCCATGCGGAAGCCGATGATCAGCGGATAGATGACAACCTGGTAGGGCACGAAGGCGCCGAAGATAAGCACGCCGAAGAGCAGATTGGCGCCCTTGTAGCGCCAGAAGGACAGCGTGTAGCCGTTGAGCGACCCGATGAGGATCGATACGAGGACGCTCGGCACGGTGATCTTCAGCGAGTTGATGAAGCCCGGAGAGAGACCGTTGCAGTCGCGGCCGGTGCAGGCGTGCAGCCAGGCGTCCGCCCATGGCTGGAACGTCACCTTGGCCGGCAAATTGAACAGGTTGCCGAGCCGGATCTCCGGCATACCTTTCAGCGACGTCACCACCATGACGTAGAGCGGGATCAGGAAAAACAGCGCGGCAATGATCAGGAAGACGTAGACGCCGATCCGCCCCGTCGACAGTCGCTTCGGCTTCGGCCCGGACGGCTCCTCCGCCGCAACCGGAGGGGTCACATGGCGCGTGCCCTCGAGCGCGACGTCGGCCGCCGTCATAACGCGGTCGCCCCGGCGCGCACCCGGCGCCGCCAGCCGACAATGCCGATGACCGAGAGAAGCACGATGATCGGGACGAGCATCATCGTCGCCGCGGCCATGCCCTGGCCGACATTCTGGCTGCTGGTGATCATATCGATCACGTAGACGGCCGGCATGTTGGTGGAGATGCCGGGGCCGCCGCCGGTCATGGCGATGATGAGATCGTAGACGCGCACCACGCTCACGCATTGCAGCACGAAGGCGGTGGCGAAAGCGCCGCGCATCATCGGAACGGCGATGTAGAGATAGGTCCGCCACAGCGGAATGCCGTCGACCTTCGCCGCCTTCCAGATTTCCGCATCGATGCCTCGCAAGCCGGCGAGCAGGATCGCCATCGTCACGCCGCTCCCCTGCCAGACCCCGGCGACGACGAGTCCGTAGATCGCGGTGTCGACGTCGACGAGCGGCGCGAAATGGAACCCGGCCCAGCCCCAGTGGTGGACCGCCGCCTGCACGCCGAGATTCGGATCGAGCGCCCACTGCCAGACAAGTCCCGTCACGATCAGCGACATCGCGAAGGGATAGAGGAAGATCGACCGCAGCAGGTCTTCCTGCCGTATGCGCTGGTCCATGAAGACGGCGAGCAGGAAACCGAAGAGCATGTTCCCGCCGACCGTCAGCAGGCCATAGATCCAGATGTTGTAGACGGAGACATGCCACCGGTCGCTATGCCACAGGCGCACGTATTGCTGCAGGCCGACGAAGTTGAAGTTCGGGAAGAGCTTGGAGCTCGTGAACGACCAGACGAATGTGAAGGCGATGCCGATGACGAAGACCCCGACCGCCACGGCGATCATTGGGATCGTCGCGATGACCGCGTGAACATCGAGGTACAGCCGCCTCCTGGGCATCAGGTCTGACCTTCTCGCATTCCCGAGGCGCGTCTCGTCGAGAGCGATCGGCCTATTGGCGAGGCCCGCTCAAAGGTCCGCTTGCTTCCCGACATGACCATAAAAAGGAAGCGCCGCCCGTGAGCGGCGCTTCCGGCTCCGGTATTATTCGGAGTTCTCGAGGATGCTGACGAATTTCGCCTGTGCATCCTCCGGCGTCATCGAATCATCGGCCCAATATTGGGTGATCAGCGAGTTCAGCTGGTTCGACGTGTCTTCGGTGATGAACCGCTGGACGCCGCTCGCGATCTGATCCGGATGCTCGACCGCCTGAAGCGCCTTCTGCATGCAAGGGTCCGCCGTCGACATGTCGACGTCGCCACGCACCGGCATCGAGCCTTTGGCGTTGTTGAAGGCCACCTGCACGGCGGGGCTGATCAGGAGCGCCGCAAGACGCTTCTGCGCCGCTTCCTTCTCCGGGTCGTTAAGCTTCGGAAACACGATCACGTCGCCATCGGTGCTGACGATCGGATGGTCTTCATCGAGGCCGATCATGCAGCCGAAGTCCGTCACGCCGGTCATGCCGGCAGCGGAGAATTCGCCGCGCGCCCAGTCGCCCATGATCTGGAGTCCGCCCTTGCCGGTGATCACCAGGTTCGTCGTGTCGTTCCAGTTGCGGTTGGCGTAGCCGTCGTCAGTGTACTTCTTGAGCTCTTTCAGCTCGGTCAGGACCTGCTTCACACCTTCGCCACCGGCGATCGCAACGTCCTTGTCCCGATACATCTGGTCGCGCTTCTCGATGCCCAGCTTGTAGAGCATGAGCTGATCGACTGCGCCCTTGATCTGCCAGCCGTTTCCGTCGCCGCCGATGGCGAAAGGAATGACGCCGGCCTCTTTCAGCTTCGGCGCATCGGCCACGAACTCATCGAAGTTGCGCGGCTCAGGCAGACCCGCCTTCTCGAACGCGGTCTTGGAATACCAGGCCCACGGCCAGGAGTGGATGTTGACCGGCACGCAATACCAATGTCCGTCGACGAGGCAGGCCGCGCTGATCTTCTTCGGGCGGATCACGTCCGCCCAATGGCCGGCCTCAGCGACGTCGTCGAGCTGCAGAAGCTGGTCGTTCTTGATCAGCTCCTCGTATTCGCGGCCGGGATTGAACTGCGCCGCGCCCGGAGGATCGCCGCCGAGCACCCGCTGCATGATCGTCGAGCGCGCGGTCTGGCCGAGTGCGATGGCGCTGTCGATCCAGTGGTCGCCCTCTCCGTCATTGTCGAAGGCTTCCGCAAACTTGGACACCGCAGCCGACTCGCCTTTCGATGTCCACCAATGGATCACTTCAAGGTCGGTCGCCGATGCGATCGAGGTAGAAAGGACCATGCCCGCGAGCGCGGACGTCCCAATCAAGATCTTCAAAGAAGTTCGCATTGATTTTCCTCCCTGGCGACGTGCCGATAGGGCGGCACGCTCGCATTTCTTCCGGTCCTTTTTTCGGCCGGACTGCTCTTCTTGTAATCGATTACATAAAGTGTATTGTCAAAATCAGAAGTGTCAATCGTTTCTTCTGCGGCACTGCACAAGACCGACGAAGGCCGGTGACGGATTGAAGACAGATTGAAGAAAGCCCGCACTTCCAATGGCCGCCCTGCGCGGCGTCCGGCGACGATCCGCGACGTGGCGAAGCGCGCCCGCGTCTCCACGGCAACCGTCAGCCGCACGCTCGCCGTACCCGACCTGGTCAGCGACGCGGCGCGCGCTCGCGTCCTCGCCGCGGTCAAGGCAACCGGCTACACGCCGAATGTTGCGGCGCGGAACCTCCGGGCGCGACGCGCCATGATGGTTCTCGTCGTCGTGCCCAACATCGCCAACGCGTTCTTCGCCGAGGTGCTGCGCGGCATCGACGACGAGCTCGTCGCCTCCGGCTACGGGATCATCATCGGCAATCTCGACAACAAGGTCGAGCGCGAAGCGCGCTACGTCGATCTCGTTTTCGCGGGCCAAGTCGATGCCGTGCTCCTGATGAGCGGGCACATCCCGAGCGGCAACGGCAAGCTGATGACCGAGGCCGGGGTGCCGATGGCGACGATCTGCGTGGCGATAGCGGGCTCCGCCCTCCCCTCCGTCATGGTCGACGACCGCGCCGCGTCGGAGGCCGTCGCAGAACATCTGCTGTCGCTTGGGCATCGCCGTTTCGGCTACATATCCGGCCCGGCCGACAATCAGAACGAGGTCGGGCGGCGCGCTGGATTTCGCGCCGGGCTCGCTGCCGCCGGCATCGATCCCGATCGCGCCGTCTATTGGCCCGGCGAGTTCTCTCTCGGCACCGGCGTGCGCGCCGCCGAGAGCTTTCTCGCGCTCTCGGATCGGCCGACGGCCATCTTCGCCGCCAGCGACACAATAGGGATCGGCTTCATGAAGACCGTGACTGAAGCCGGCCTGCGCATTCCCGAAGATCTCTCCATCGTCGGCTTCGACGGGATCGAGTTCAGCGAATTCGTCACGCCGTCGCTGACCACCATCCGTCAGCCGCGTCACGATATCGGCCGCGCCGGAGCGCGCGCCTTGATCGACGCCCTCGCCGATGGGGCCGCGCCCAAGAGCGTGCTGCTCGAGGCGCCGCTTCTTCTACGCGGCAGCACCGCCCGCGCGCCCGCCGCGTTGCGCGAGCGGCCCAAGGTTCGCCGCAGCCGCTGAGCGGCTCAACGGGGCCGAGCCCCGCTTCCTCGGTCTCCTTCGTGCGCCGCCAGAAGACGACCGACGGAGATTCCGCCAGGTTGTTGGATCGATTTGGCATTAACCATTTGGTTACCAGTCGCGCAGACGAGGCGCGTCAAGAGCGCACGGAGAAACCAAATCGGGGCGCGGCGACACATTCTGGAAACAATCCACTCCTATCTGCGCGTCCTCATCGAAGGAACGTAAGAATCATGACGACAAATACGGCCATGTGGGGCGCCGCAAGTCCCCGCCCGAGCCGCCTCTTTTCGACCCTCTTTCATGCCGTGGACGCGTTCGCGCGTGCCCGCTCCAAGCGGCAGACGGCGAAGGCGCTTGCCGAACTCGACGATCACGTCCTGCTCGATATCGGGCTCAACCCCGCCGAAGTCCGGCGCGACCACCACACCGTGACCGACTGGGTTCTCCAGTCGCACAGCGGCACGGCCCGCCTCATCTTCATCGGGCGCTGACGCGAGCCTTCTCGGCTCCTCCGCTTCCTAGAACCTGCCTTCCGGCTCGGCCGCGTCCACGACCCGCAATTGCGGGCGTGGCGACCCGCCATAATGGTCGAGGCTGAGCGTCCCTGCGACATGCAGCGGCTTGCCGCGCGCTGAAAGAAGCGCGCGGCCGAGCGGCGCGTCGGCGGACCGGAAGGCGATCGCCTTCAGGCTCTCTCCGCTCGGCGCGGCAAGCGTCAGGCGCACGTGGCCGTTGCCGGCCTTGTCGGCAAAGGCGACGCGGTGCGCCGGAAGCGCGAAGGTCGGCGCGGGATTGCCGTTGCCGTAAGGCCCCGCCCGCTCCAGTTCCTCCACCAGCGCCTGCGTGGCGCCGCCGGCCGACAGCGCTCCGTCGAGCACAAGGTCGCGGTCGTCCCGCGCGGTGCGCACGTCGGCCGCGAGCCGTGTCTCCAGGAATGTGCGAAATGCTCCGAGCCTGTCACGCTCAAGCGTGACGCCGGCCGCCATCGCATGCCCTCCGCCCTTCACGAGGATTCCCTCCTCCACCGCCGCGCGGACCGCAGCGCCGAGGTCGACGCCGGGGATGGAGCGCCCCGAGCCGCTGCCCGATGCGCCGTTCCAGGCAACGGCAAAGGCCGGCCGCTCGAAGCGCTCCTTAAGGCGCGCCGCCACCAAGCCGACGACACCCGGATGCCAGCCTTCGCGCCCGGCAATCAGAACCGGTGGCCCTTCGCCCTCGCCGATCTCCGCCTCGGCGTCGGCAATGGCCTCGGCGACGGCCGCCGCTTCGATTGCCTGGCGTTCGCCGTTCAGGCGGTCGAGCAGCGCGGCGATCTCGCCCGCCTCGCCGGCGTCCTTGGTCGTGAGCAACCGCGCGCCAAGCGTCGCCTCGCCGATCCGCCCGCCGGCGTTGATGCGCGGCCCGAGCAGGAAGCCGAGATGCCCGCAATCGGGCGGACTGCGAAGCCGCGCGGATTCGATCAGCGCGCGCACGCCAATCCGTTCGCTGCGACGAAGCGCGACAAGACCTTTCGCCACGAAGGCACGGTTCAACCCGGTCAGCTGCACCATGTCGCACACCGTGCCGAGCGCGACGAGCTCAAGCAGCGGCAGGAGATCGGGGAGCGGCCGCGCATTGTCGCGGCGCTTCACCTCGCGAAGCAGCGCCACCGCGGCGAGGAAGGTCACGCCGACCGCAGCGAGTTGCCCCTGCCCCGAAACGTCGTCGCGCCGGTTCGGATTGACGACCGCGACCGCCGGCGGGAGGTCCGCGCCGACCTGATGGTGGTCGAGCACGATCGTGTCGGCGCCGCGCGCCTTGGCGCGCTCCAGCGCCTCGAAGCTGGTCGAGCCGCAATCGACGCAGACGATCAGCGTCGCGCCGGCATCGATCAGATTGTCGATTGCTTCCGGATTGGGGCCGTAGCCCTCGTAGATGCGATCGGGGATGTAGATGCGCGGCTGAAGCCCAAGCCCGGCAAGAACATCATGAAGGAGTGCGGCGGAGGTCGCGCCGTCAACGTCATAGTCGCCGAAGATGGCGACCGGTTCGCCGCGCTCCACGGCGTCCGCGAGCCGCGCCGCCGCCGCGTCCATGTCGGCGAGCGTCGAGGGATCGGGCAGGTCGCGCTTCAGTGCCGGCGCGAGAAAGGCGGGAGCGCTCTCGATCCCCACGCCGCGGCCTGCGAGCACGCGCGCCAGGCTTTCGGAAGCGATACCGCGCTGCGCGATCGCCGTGGCGATCGCCTCGCCGCGCCCGTCGAGCCGACTGCGCCAGCCCCGCCCCGTCAGCGAATGCGAAACACCGAGAAAGTGCCGGTCGGCCGAGCGGTCTTCAGCGAATCCCCACATTGGCCGAACTATGGTCCGACGACCGCTGCGCGTCGATTGCGAAGTGCCTGGCTCAGGAATTCGTCCAACGCCGAAATGCCACCAGCGCCCACACCGCCTCTACGATCCCGAACGGCCACGCACCGCTCAGGAATCCGTAGAGCGAGGCGAAGAGGCAGGCTCCCGCAAAGGCGAGGATGAACCAGGGGCTGCGGCGTTCCAGCGCGTAGAAGCCGAGCATCGCGGAGACGGCGACGAGCCCAAAGAGCGTCAGAGCGTCGAAGCCCACTTCTCTCCGTTCCGATGCCGCGCACGGATCCAGCGCTGCGTCCCGGTCTCCGACCGCGTCACGATCGAATAGGTGGTCGCACTGCCGGCCTCAAACCGCACGCCGGCGAAGAGCGAGCCGTCGGTGATGCCGCTCGCCGCGAAAAGCACATCGCCCACGGCCATGTCCTCGGCGCGATAGACGCGCCTCTCGTCCTTGATCCCGTGCGCCTTGATGCGGGCGCGCTTCTCCTCGCTGTCGGCGATCAGGCGGCCCTGCATCTGGCCGCCGATGCAGCGCAGCGCCGCCGCCGCGAGCACGCCTTCCGGTGCGCCGCCGCTGCCGAGATAGATGTCGATGCCGGTCGCCTCAGGATCGGTCGTGTGGATGATGCCGGCCACGTCGCCGTCGCCGATGAGCCGTATCGAGGCGCCGGTCCGCCGCACGCGCTCGATCAGCTTGCCATGGCGCGGGCGGTCGAGGATGCAGGCCGAGATGCCTTGCGGTTTGACGCCTTTGGCTTCAGCGAGCCGTTCGATCGCCTCCTCCGGCGTCATGTCGAGCGTCACGAGATCGGCCGGATAACCGGGCCCGATGGCGATCTTGTCCATGTAGACGTCGGGCGCATTCAGAAGCCCCCCGCGCCGCGTGACGGCGATCGCGGCGAGCGAGTTCGGCAGATTCTTGGCGCAGAGCGTGCGTCCGTCGAGCGGATCGACGGCGATGTCGACCTCCGGACCCTCCCCCGACCCGACCTCTTCGCCGACGAAGAGCTTCGGCGCCACGTCGGCCTCACCTTCGCCCACGACGATCTTCCCGCGCACATTGAGCTTGTTCAGCTCGCTCCACATCGCTTCGACCGCGGCCTGGTCGGCGAGCTGTTCGTCGCCGCGCCCGCGCGCCGTCGCCGCCGCGATCGCCGCGCGCTCGGTGGCGCGTACGAGCTCCAGCGTCAGCATGCGATCCATGGCGCCTGCGTCGCGCGGCCCCGCCGCCTTCTTCGCCATCACAGCACTTCGATGCGGATCATCCGCGGCCGCCCGAAAACCTCACCCTCCGCCTCGATGGCGGAGAGCGCGCCGCGCACAGCCTGCTCGGTCGTCGAATGGGTGATGATCGTCACCGGCTGCACTTCCTCCATGCTGCGCTTCGGCGCCGAGCCGATCGGGCGGTTCCGCTGCAGGATGGAATCGAGCGAAATGCCGGCCTCCGCCATGCGCCGCGCGATTGCGGCAAAGGCGCCCGGCCGGTCGCGCACCTTGAGGCGCAGATAGTAGCCACCCTCGTGCACCTGCATGCCCGCCTGCCGATAGGGCTCCAGGCTCGCGGCCGGACGCCCGAGCGGAGGCACGCGCATGCCGCGCGCAAGGTCGATGATGTCGCCAACCACGGCCGATGCCGTGGCGTTGCCGCCGGCGCCCGGCCCCGAAAGCATCACTGAGCCGATGAAGTCGCCGTCGACGGCAACGGCGTTGGTGACGCCGGAGATGCGCGCGATATCGCAGTCGCGCGGCACCATGGTCGGATGCACGCGCTGCTCGATGCCGGATTCGGTGCGCTGCGCGACGCCGAGAAGCTTGATGCGATAGCCGAGCTCTGCCGCGGCGAGGAGGTCGTCGGGCTCGATCGCCGTGATACCTTCCACGAAGACGGCATCGCGGTCGATCGTCGTGCCGAAGGCGACGCTGGTCAGGATCGCGAGCTTCTGCGCCGTATCGAGCCCTTCGACATCGAACGTCGGATCGGCTTCGGCATAACCGAGCGCCTGCGCTTCCTTGAGGGCATCGGCATAGGTGCCGCCCTCCTCCATCTTTGTCAGGATGAAGTTGCAGGTGCCGTTCAGGATTCCGTAGACGCGTGTCAGCCGGTTGCCGGCGAGCGCCTCGCGCAGCGTCTTCACGATCGGGATGCCGCCGCCGACCGCCGCCTCGAACGAAAGCTCGGCGCCGCGCTCCTCGGCGAGGAGCGCGAGCTCCACGCCATGCTTGGCGAGCAGTGCCTTGTTCGCCGTCACGACGCCCTTACCGGTCTCTAGCGCCGCGCGCACGCTCGCATGGGCCGGACCGTCCTCCCCGCCGATCAGCTCCACGAAGACGTCGATGGAATTGGAGCGGGCGAGACCGACCGGATCGTCGAACCAGGCGACCGAACCCATCGCGAAGCCGCGATCCTTCGTTCGGTTGCGCGCACTGACCGCGGCGAGTTGCACCGAGCGGCCGAGCTGGGCGGCGAAGACGCCGCTCTGCCCTTCGATAAGACGCGCGACCGAAGCGCCGACCGTACCCAGTCCGGCGATCCCGAGCCTGAGCGGTGCGTTCATAAAACCCAGTCCGGCATGAGAAAAATCAGCGGCTGGCGCTGATCGGGATGACGTTGTGCATGGTTTTGTCGGCGGAGGCAAGAAAGCGCCCGACATTGCGCGCCGCCTGCCGAATGCGCTGCTCGTTCTCCACCATCGCGATGCGCACATGGCCCTCGCCATGCTCGCCAAAGCCGAGGCCCGGCGCCACCGCCACGTCCGCCTTCTCGATCAGGAGCTTGGCGAACTCCACGCTGCCCAGCTCGCGGAACTTTTCCGGGATCGGCGCCCAGGCGAACATCGACGCCGAGGGCGAGGGAATCGCCCAGCCCGCGCGGGCGAATCCGTCGAGCATGACCTCGCGCCGCCGGCGATAGGTCGCCCGCATCTCGCGAATGCAGTCCTCCGGTCCGTTCAGCGCCGCCGCCGCCGCCACCTGCACCGGCGTATAGGCGCCATAGTCGAGATAGGATTTGACCCGCGCCAGCGCCGCGATCAGCCGCTCGTTGCCGACGGCGAAGCCGATCCTCAGGCCCGCCATCGAAAAGGTCTTCGACATCGAGGTGAATTCCACCGTCACGTCTGTCGCGCCCGGCACCTGCAGGACCGAAGGCGGCGGATCCCGATCGTCGAAATAGACCTCCGCATAGGCCAGATCGGAAAGGACGAATATCTCGTGCCGGCGCGCGAAGGCGACGACGTCGCGGTAAAAATCGAGCGTCGCGACGGAGGCGGTCGGATTGGCCGGGTAGCAGAGGATCACGGCGATCGGCTTCGGGATCGAGTGATGCACCGCGCGTTCCAGCGCGGCGAAGAAATCCGGCCCCGGCTCCGCCGGCACGTAGCGGATCGTGCCGCCCGCCATCAGGAAGCCGAAGGCGTGGATCGGGTAGCTCGGATTGGGCACCAGCACGACGTCGCCCGGCGCGGTGATCGCCTGCGCCATATTGGCGAAGCCTTCCTTGGAGCCGAGCGTCGCGACGACCTCGCGCTCCGGATTGAGCTTCACGCCGAAGCGGCGGTCGTAATATTTGGCCTGTGCCCGGCGCAGCCCGGGGATGCCGCGTGAAGCGGAGTAGCGGTTAGTGCGCGGCTTGCCGACGGTCTCAACCAGCTTTTCCAGGATATGCGGCGGCGTCGGCAGGTCGGGGTTTCCCATGCCGAGGTCGATGATGTCGGCGCCGCCGGCGCGCGCCGTCGCCTTCAGGCGGTTCACCTCCTCGAAGACGTAGGGCGGCAAGCGCCTCACTCTGTAGAACTCGTCCATCGCCATCAACCTGTTCCGTCGCCCCGCCCGCGACATCTCTCTAGCGGGCGCTCTCCAAAGGCGAAACCTCTATCGCAGCGTCGGCTCCGCGCCGGCTCTGAGCGCCAATCGCCGAAGCTCGCGGGCGCGCGCCTCGAGCGCCGCGATCTCGCGCGCGTCGGTCGCCGCCGCTCGCTTCTCCGCGATCAGCGTCAGCTCAACCTGGATCGCCTCAACGTCCGCAACGCTGAGCGGCTCCTCACGCGCGGCAAGCCGCATCGTGCGCTCACTCTGGAAGACGTTCGGATAATGCCCCTTGTCGCCGGCGGCGGCCTGGGCGCGAATTTCCGCAATCGCAGCCGCGCGCTCCGGCGTGACGTCCGCCGGCAGAGCGGCGGTCGCCTTGAGGTTGGGCACGCCGAGGCAGCCGGAAAGCGCCAGGACCGCGGCGGGCGGAACGGCCGCGAGGAACAGCGCCTTTCGCTTGCGTCGAGGGTTCATCGCCTTCTCAATCGCCAAAATCCCGGCCTGAGCCGGGAAATCCGGCCGGGAAATCCAGATCGTCGTTCTTATAGCCTGTACACGTATAGTTCCTATATTGAGCCTCTAATATGACCGGCGGCGGCAAGCCACAGGCGAGAAATGGCGGGAGAAAACGACAAGCCGAAAGGTCCTGAGGGGACGACGCCCTATATGGTCCAGGATTCAGAGGCTTTTGCCCGGAATATTGCGCGCGCCGTCGAACAGGGCGGACGCGCCCTCGCCGCCTATCTGAAGCCGCACGAGGAGGGCAAGCCCGCCGATCTCATCGCCGAGGCCACCACCGAGATCGTCAAGACGCTCGGGCGGATCGGCGAATATTGGACCGCCGATCCGGCGCGCCTGATGGAGGCGCAGACGCGCCTCTTCGCGAGCTATTTCACCATCTGGCAGAACGCGATCGGCATCGCATCGCCCGCGGCGACGAATTCCGGCGACCGCCGCTTCAACGACCCGGACTGGCAGGAGAACCCGATGTTCTCCGCGTTGAAGCAGCTCTACCTCGCGACCACGCATTGGGCGGAGCAACTCGTCGAGGAAGCCGACGGCGTCGACCCGGCGACGCGGCAGAAGGCGCGCTTCTACTTGAATCAGATCAACAACGCACTCTCGCCGACGAACTTCGTCCTCACCAATCCGGAGGTCCTGAAGATCACCGCCGCCACCAATGCGGAGAACCTGGTGAAGGGAATGCGTATGCTGGCCGACGACGTTTCGGCGGGCAAAGGCGTGCTCCTCCCGCGCCAATCGGACATGGCTGCCTTCAAGCCCGGCAAGAACCTGGCGACCACGCCCGGAAAGGTCGTCTTCCAGAACGACCTCTGCCAGATCATTCAGTATGCGCAGACGGCGGAGACGGCATTCAAGCGCCCGCTCCTGATCGTGCCTCCCTGGATCAACAAGTTCTACGTGCTCGACCTGACGCCGGAGAAGTCGCTGATCCGCTGGCTGGTCGAAAAGGGGCACACGGTCTTCGTCGTGTCCTGGGTCAATCCCGACGCGCGCCACGCGGAGAAGAGCTTCGAGCACTATATGAACGAGGGCATCCTCACTGCCCTCGACGTGATCGAGAAGGCGACCGGCGAGCGGCAGGTGAACGCCGTCGGCTACTGCGTCGGCGGCACCCTGCTCGCGATCACGCTTGCCTACCTGGCGGCCGGCGACGAAGCGGACCGGATCGCCAGTGCGACGCTCCTCACCACGCAGGTCGATTTCGAATATTCCGGCGACCTCAAGGTCTTCGCCGACGCCGACCATATCGCCAGCGTCGAGTCGGAGATGCAGAAGACGGGCTATCTGGAAGGCTCGAAGATGGCGACCGCCTTCAACCTTCTGCGCTCCAACGATCTGATCTGGCCCTACGTCGTCAACGACTACCTGAAGGGCAAGGAGCCGCTGCCCTTCGATCTCCTTTATTGGAACGCCGACGCGACGCGCATGCCCTGCGCCAACCATTCCTTCTACCTGCGCAACTGCTATCTGGAGAACAATCTCTCGAAGGGCCGCATCAAGATCGGTGGCCGGCGGATCGACCTCTCCAAGGTGAAGATTCCGATCTACAACCTCGCCACGCGCGAGGACCACATCGCGCCGGCGAAGTCGGTCTTCATCGGCAGCGCCTCCTTTGGTGGACCGACGCGTTTCGTCTTGTCCGGCTCCGGCCATATCGCCGGCGTCGTGAACCCGCCGGCGCGCAAGAAATACCAGTACCTGGACCGGCGGTACGCCGGTCGGTGACTATGAGGATTGGCTGAAGGCGGCCGAAGAGCACCCCGGTTCCTGGTGGGTCGACTGGGAGGCGTGGTTGGAAAGCCTCGACGCCACGCACGTGAAGCGCCGGCGGCGGCCGGGCGGCGGCAAGCTGAAATCGATCGAGAACGCCCCCGGCTCGTACGTGATGGCGCGCGCCGACGCGAACGCAGGCTCGCCGGCCTAGCCCTTGAGCACCGCGCGCACTGCGTGGCGCAAGTCGCTGTTCCAGCTTGAGAAACCACCTGGAAAATTTGTAATTGAGCGGCGCTTGCCTTGGCGCCGACAGGCGGCCAAGATCGCGCACCGATTTGCAGGGGATTCTGATGCGGTTGCGTATTGTGAGCACATTCCCCGCGATCGCGATCCTGCTCGCCCTCGGTCCGGTCCAGGCCGCCGCCATGGAGCCGGACGCGGTCGCCAAGGCGCTCGGTGCTGCGCTGGTCGAAGGCAGCAACGTCGCGGCGAGCTACGATTCCGCGCACGCCGAGGGCGCCGACGTGGTGATCGACGGCCTGACGGTTGCGCGCCTGTCGAGCGACCAGACGCTGCGCTTCGACAAGGTCACCGTGGAAAACCCATCGGCCAGTGACAACGGCGTCTTCGAAAGCCCGCGGATCAGCTTCTCGGAAGGCACGTTCTCCGGCGATTCGAAGGGCTCGATCGGCTCCGCGACCGTGCTCGACGCGACCGTGCTCGACGCTGCGAAGCTCAAGGGCAACGTCTTTGGAGAGAGCATCCTCTTCCGCCAGGCGGAAGCGACCGACATCAAGGTCGCCCGCCTCTCGGAGCCCGGAGAGGTCACGATCCAGCACATCGTGATGGAGTCCGGTAACGTCGTTGGCAACCTCGCACAGGACAGCAAGGGCACGGTGGAGAACGTGACGCTCTCGCCCGACCTCTTCCCGACGAACGCCTTCGCGCCCAGCGCCATCGGCTATGAAAACCTCGCCCTCGATCTGAGCTGGGACAGTTCGCGCGACGTCGTGGCGAAGACGATGACCATCCGCGACTTCACCGTCGACATCCATGACGGCGGCAAGCTGTCGATCGAGGGCGTGATGGGCAACCTCCCCGATCCGCGCGCGCTCGACGACGCCGGCGCCGCCTCGAAGGCATCGCGGACCGAGGTGCATCAGCTCACGGTCCGTTACCGCGACAACTCGCTCGCCGGGCGCATCCTCGACGCGCTGGCGGAGCGCCAAGGTCTGACGCGCCAGGAATATACGCAGCAGCTCTCGGCCGCCCTGCCCTTTCTGCTCCTGACGCTCAACAACCCCGCCTTCCAGAGCCAGGTGATTGCGGCGGTGAACGGATTTCTCGCCGATCCGCACTCTTTGACGGTCAAGCTCGATCCCAAGGCTCCGGTGTCCGGCAGAGACATCCTGGACCTTCTGAAATCCAATCCGGCGACAGTGCCCGACCGCCTGAACGCGACCGTCACGGCCAACGCTCCGGACGATTGATCGACGGATTGGTTGCCCGAACTGATTGTCCGGAATGACTGAAAGGAGGCGTGCGATGCGTTTCGCCCTCGCTTTGATCGCCATCGTCCTCGCCGCCGCGTCCCCGGCGAAAGCGGATACCCAGAGCGAGGCGATGCTGCGCGACTTTGTCGCCTGGGTGGATTCCTCGCCGCTCTGGAGCGCCTCCGTGAGCCTGGTCCGCTCAGAGGGCGACGACACCTATGCGGACGGACTGGTCTTCACCCGTGAAGACCCGCACCTCACCATCAGCATCGAGGAACTGCGGCTCCGCGACCTCAGCGCGCGGAGCGGCGGCGGCTTCACCGCATCGGAGATCGAGATGCGCGCCGGCCAGATCGTCACCGACAAGTCGGACACGCGCATTCCCTCCCTCTCCGCTTCCGGCGCCTCTATGCCGAGCCTTGTCGGCGTCACCGTCGATCCGAAGCATGTGATGGGCTCGCTCGCGCGCTTCTATGCGATCGCCGCCGACGGTGCGCTCGACGCACTGACCGTCCCGGAGATCAACGTCGTCCAGCAACAGTCCGATTCCGGCGGTGCGGGCCGCACGGTCCAGATCTCCTACCGCAACCTTTCCCTCGCCTACCTTTCCGGCGGCGTGCTCACTCATCAGGAGGTCGGGCCGATCAGCGTCATCTCACGCGGGCCCGATGCGTTCGATTTCACAATCGACAAGGTCGAGGTCGACCGGACGGATCTCGGCGCCCTGGCGCATATCCTCAACGAAAGCGAGTACCGCGACGGCCACGGCGACAATGTGTGGCGGCCGCTGCTGTCGCGCGCGGCCTACAAAGGTCTCAGCGCCCACGGCCCCGACGGCACCAGCGTCCGCATCGACGAGGTCGCGGTGGAGAACGTCGACGGCCGGCAGCCGGAAGAGCCCTTCACCGGCACTTTCGACCAGATCATGGATCCGGCGACGCCGGAGGATGCGAAGAACGACCTCGCGCTTGAAGCGCTATCGGGGATGTTCCGCGCCTTTCGCGTCGGCACGATGCGGCTTCAGGGCTTGTCGGTGATGGCGCCGAAAGACGGCACGTCGGTCTCGCTCGACGGCTTCACCTTCACCGGCTGGTCGAGCGACGGCATCGACAGCTTTCTGATGAAGGGCCTCAGCGCGAACGGCCCCGACGTCTATGCATCGCTCGGCTCCATGGAGCTCGCCGGCTTCGTCTCGCCGGACATCAGGGCGCTGATGCGCTTCGGAGCGCTGGAGAAGGACATCGATATCGAGAAGCACGCCGCGGCGATCCGGGAGAGCTTCGCCGCGCTGCCGCGCTTTTCGCATTTCGGGATGGAGGATCTCGCCCTCGGACAGTCAAAGGATGCCGCCGTCGCGATCGACCGCGTGGGCATCGACTTTTCCGACTGGAACGAGATCTTCGCCAAGGCAACCGACATCCGCGTCGAAAACCTGCAGGTCCCGCGCGCGCTCGTGGAGATGGAGCCGCAGGCGTCGGCAATGCTTGACGCCCTCGGCTATGACGGAGACTTGAGCCTCGGTATCTCGCTCAGCGATCGCTGGGACCCCGACGTCGGCACCGATGCCGGCTCCTGGGCGGTCTCCGTTGCCAATGCCGGCGATGTGGCGCTGAACTACACGCTGACCGGCCTCACCATGGACTGGCTCGACCGCGCCACAGCGGAAGCCGCGAAAGGCGCCGACAGCGAGGCCGCAATCAGCGCGATGCTGCGCGATCTCGGCTTGGCGCGCGCGACGCTCACCGTCACCGACCATTCGCTGCTCGATCGCGCCTTCGGTGTCATCGCCAAGCGCCAAGGCCTGACCGTCGCCGGCGCGGCCTATCGTCAGCAGATGCGCGCCGCCCTGCCGTTCCTGATCTCCGCCGTGATCCCCGCGGAGCTTGCCAGGCGCATCGCCCCGCCTCTGCAAGGGTTCATGGCGGGTGGGCAGACGCTCTTCGCCAACGTGACGCCGCCGACGCCGCTCCCGCTTCTCGACCTCGCGACGGCGGCCCGCGATCCGCTCACGCTTCCCGACAAGCTGAACCTGGAGCTGAAGTCGGAGGCAACGAAGGAATAAGCCGCCCTGTTCGGTCGCCATTGCCGGCTCGCCCCGGGGCGGAATGGCGAAGGCGGAAACCTAGTCGGGCTTCACCACGCGGATGGATAGCTCGCGGAGCTGCTTCGGCGTCGCTTCCGACGGCGCGCCCATGAGCAGGTCTTCCGCCTGCTGGTTCATCGGGAACATGGTGACCTCGCGCAGGTTTCTGACCCCGCACAGCAGCATCACGATGCGGTCGAGCCCCGCCGCCATGCCGCCATGCGGCGGCGCGCCGAATTGCAGCGCGCGAACCATCCCGCCGAAGCGCTCTTCAAGCACGCTCTCGTCGTAGCCGGCGATGGCGAAGGCCTTTTTCATGATCTCCGCCTTGTGATTGCGGATGGCGCCCGACGCGATCTCGTAGCCGTTGCACACGACGTCGTACTGGTTCGCCGGGATCGCCAGCGGGTCGAGCGTCTCCAGCGCCTCCAGGCCGCCTTGCGGCATGGAGAACGGGTTATGGGAGAAGTCGACCTTCTTCTCGTCCTCGTTCCACTCGAACATCGGGAAGTCGACGATCCAGGCGAGCGCGAAGCTCTCCTCGTCGACGAGCCCGAGCTCATTGCCGATTCTCGCACGCGCCGCGCCGGCGAACGTGACGAAATTGTCGGGGTTGCCGGCCACGAAGAAGACCGCATCGCCAACGTCGAGGTTGAGCTGCTCGCGGATTGCGGCCGTGCGCTCAGGCCCGAGATTCTTCGCCACCGGTCCGGCGCCTTCGGCGCCGGCCGTGCCGAAAGGTATGCCCAAGAAGCCTTCGGCAACCTGCGTCAGTGGCGCGACTTCGCCCTCGCGGAAGAAGATGTAGCCGAGGCCGGGCTGCCCCTCCCCTTGCGCCCATGAATTCATGCGGTCGCAGAAGGCGCGATTGCCGCCGCCGGGCGCGGGAATGGCCCAGACCTCGTTCGTCTGGTCGCGCTCCAGCATCGAGGCAAAGACCTTGAAGCCGGAGCCGGCGAAATGCTCGCTCACCGTCTGCATCACGATCGGGTTGCGGAGGTCGGGCTTGTCGGTCCCGTATTTGCGCATCGCCTCGCGATAGGGGATGCGCGGAAATTCCTTCGTCACCGACTTCCCGTCCGCGAAGGCCTCGAAGGTGCCGCGGATCACCGGCTCCATCGTCTCAAAGACGTCGTCCTGCGTGACGAAGCTCATCTCCACGTCGAGCTGATAGAACTCGCCGGGCAGCCGGTCGGCGCGGGGATCCTCATCCCTGAAGCAGGGCGCGATCTGGAAGTAGCGGTCGAAGCCCGCCACCATGATGAGCTGCTTGAACTGCTGCGGCGCCTGCGGCAGCGCGTAGAACTTCCCCGGATGGATGCGCGATGGCACCAGGAAGTCGCGCGCGCCCTCCGGCGAGGACGCGGTCAGGATCGGCGTCTGGAACTCCGCGAACCCCGCGCCGCGCATCAGTTCGCGCATCGTCTCCACCACCGCCACGCGGCGCATGATGTTCCGGTGCAGCGACTCGCGGCGGAGGTCGAGAAAGCGGTATTTGAGCCGCGTGTCCTCTGGATAGTCGGGCTCGCCGAAGACCGGCAGCGGCAGCTCCGGCGCCTCGGACAGCACCTCGATCTCGCGCGCGAAGACCTCCACGTGCCCGGTCGGCAGGTTGGCGTTGATCGTCTCCCCGGTGCGCGCCTTTACCTCCCCATCGACGCGGATGCACCATTCGGCGCGCACCTTCTCCGCGGTTCCGAAAGCCGGCGAATCGGGGTCGGCGACGATCTGCGTCACCCCGTAATGGTCACGCAGGTCGATGAAGAGCAGCCCGCCATGGTCGCGCACGCGGTGAACCCAGCCGGAAAGCCGCACCGTGGCGCCGACATCCTCGGCGCGGAGCGCCCCGCAGGTATGGGAACGATAGGCATGCATCTTCGTCGGCAATCCTGAAAAGCGGGTGCGGGAAACCGGCCGGACAAGCGCAGAAGCCCGGAAAAGTGTCAAGGTCGGCGCCGTTTCGCGTTTGTGACAGGGATTTTAATGGGACAGCCCGAAACGCATTCGCTATAGGGCGCATATGCAACGCGAAGCGACCGAATACGCCAATATCACGGATACCGAAGCTCTTTCCGCCTTCTGCGACCGGCTCGCCAAGGCCCCCTTCGTCACCGTCGACACGGAGTTCATGCGCGAGAGCACCTTCTGGGCGCAGCTCTGCCTGATCCAGATGGCCGGCCCCGGCGAAGCGGCGATCATCGACCCGCTCGCCCCCGGGATCGACCTCGCCCCCTTCTTCCGCCTGATGGCGAACGAGCGGGTGCTCAAGGTCTTCCACGCGGCGCGGCAGGACATCGAGATTTTCGTCAAGCTGGCGGGCGCCGTCCCGCACCCGATCTTCGATTCCCAGATCGCCGCGATGGTATGCGGCTACGGCGACCAGGTGAGCTACGACCAGCTCGTCTATCGCGTCACCGGCGATCAGATCGACAAGTCCTCGCGCTTCACGGACTGGTCGCACCGGCCGCTCACCGCCAAGCAGAGCGCCTACGCGGTTTCCGACGTCACGCATCTGCGCGACATCTATCTTTCGCTCTCCGCACAGCTCGCCGAGCAGGGCCGCACGACCTGGCTCGACGAGGAGATGGCAGTGCTTGCCGACATCAATACCTATCGCACGCATCCGGAAGACGCCTGGCAGCGGCTGAAGCTGAGGGTCAAGAAGCCGCGTCAGCTCGCGATCCTGCAGGCGCTTGCCGCCTGGCGCGAGCGCGAGGCGCAAAGCCGCGACGTGCCGCGCGGACGCGTCTTGAAGGACGACGCGATCTACGAGATCGCGCTGCAGCAGCCGCGCGAAGCGGAGGCGCTCGGCCGGCTGCGGACGATCCCCAAGGGTTTCGAGCGCTCCAATGTCGGACGCGCGATCCTGAATGCGGTCGAAAGCGCTTTCGAGATTCCGGACAACGCGTTGCCGCGCGTGCCGCGCCCGCGCCCGGCGCCGGAGCATTCGAGCGCCGCCGCCGAGCTCCTGAAGGTGCTCCTGAAGATGGTGGCGGAGGAGCAAGGCGTTGCCGCCCGCATCATCGCGGGCAGCGAGGACCTGGAGAAGATCGCGGCCGACGACCGCGCCGACGTGCCGGCGCTCAAAGGGTGGCGCAGGCAGCTCTTCGGCGAGCAGGCACTGGCGCTGAAGCGCGGCGACCTCGCGCTTTCGATGTCGCGCCGAGGTATCGTGGCGATTCCGCTCGACCAGGTGCGAGACGTCGCGGCGGAATAGTTCCGGCCCGCCGGTTAGTCTTCCACGATTACCGCGAAGGGAAGCCCGCCGAGCGCCGCGAATTGGCGCACGCGGCTGTCGAGGCGTGCGCCGCGCAGATCTGCGAGCGCGGCCGGCAGCACCAGCTCGATCCTGTCGTCTACGCGCCGCAGCTTCGTCTTCGGAAGCACACCCTCGACCGAGCCCGACACGAGATAGGCGACACGGAACGCGCCAGCCAACGCGCGCGCGCTTTCCCGGTAGCGAAGCGGCGCAAGCTCGCGCAGCCCCGCGCCGAGATCCTCCTCCGAAAGCCCCGCATGGCGGTAATAGATTGAGAGCGCCAGATAGGCGCGGCCCGGATGGTCGATGCCGACGAAAGCGGCGTTGGTGATGATGTTCAGGCTCTGCGCCCCGCGATAATCGGGATGCGCGCGCCACCCGATGTCTGCGAGAAGGCAGGCGGCGGCGCGTAGCCGCTTTTCCTCGTCGGTCTCCTCAAGCCCAAGCGTCCGCATCGCCTCAGCCGTCCATGGGATCAGTTCCTCGCCGTGCGCCGGTGAGCGCGAGCGCAGCACGTTCAATTCCGTCGCGGCGGCAAGAAGCGGGTCGACCTTCTGCTCCTTCGCCGAAAGCTTGGCGTAGAGCAGCCCTTCGCGAAGCCCGAGCGCGGAGATCGTCACCGAGCTCGGCTTGCCGGCTCGCAACAAGCTCCGACAACACGATCGCGCCGTAGGGCAGAAGCGCCTGGCGCTGCTTCGAGACCACGGATATGCCCGGCACCTGGTCGAGCGGACCGCGGATCAGCACCCGCAGGAAATCGGCCAGCTCGTCGGAATCCATACGGTATTCGTGCATGACGTGGAGCGGATAGCCGCTGTCGTGCATGTGGAGACGCGCGAGCGAGCGCCATGTCCCGCCGATCGCATAGAAGACGCGTCCGTCGAGCCGCTGCAGGATGCTCGATTTCTCCAGCGCCTTGCGCGTCAAATCGCGCGCCGTCTTGAGCGAGCCCTTTGCGTCGGTCTCAAGCCTGAGCCCGCCGAGCGGCAGGCTGTCGCCCTCGCCGATCTCGCGTCCTGCGACGTCGATCAGCTCAAGGCTGCCGCCGCCGAGATCGCCCGCGACACCGTCGGGCATCTCGAAACCGGCGACGACGCCGAGCGCCGCCATCTTGGCCTCCTCGCCGCCGGTCAGGATCTTGATCGGCACGCCGCATATCGATGCGACCTCGGAAATGAAGTCGGGACCGTTCTGCGCTTCGCGCATCGCCGCCGTGGCGACGACGTTGAGCTCCTTGACGCCCATCTGCCGCGACAGCGCCGTGAAACGGCGGAGCGCGCGCCGCGCCTTCTCGATCGCCTCCGCCCCGAGCGCGCCGGATTCCGCGACGCCCGCGCCGAGCCCGGCAAGGACCTTCTCGTTGAAGAGCGGTGTTGGAGAGCGCGCCAGCCGTTCGTAGACGACGAGTCGGACCGAGTTCGACCCGATGTCGATCACGCCGACCGGGCCGCGTCCGTCGATACGACCCTTGGCGGGCAGCGGCTCAGCCGCGCGGGAGCGGCGAGAACGCACGCGGCGATGAGGATTTCAGCGACCGCCCGCGACCGGAAAGGCTGGGATTGGTCATGAAGTAGCGGTGCGCGTTGAAAGGCTCCTCACCCTCCTTGCGCTGGATTCGGCGCGAGGTCCCGTCCGGCAGGACCTCCCAGCTCTGCTCGTTGTCCTTGAGGTTCGCGACCATGATCTGGTCGAGCACCTGCATGTGGACGGTCGGATTCACGAGTTGCACGATGGTCTCCACCCGCCGGTCCAGGTTGCGCGGCATCATGTCGGCGGAGCCGATATAGAGGATCGCCTCGTCTGACGGGAGCCCATGCCCGTTGCCAAAGCACAGAATTCGCGAATGCTCCAGGAAACGCCCGACGATCGACTTGACGCGGATATTCTCCGAAAGCCCCGGAACCTGCGGCCTCAGGCAGCAAATGCCGCGCACGACGAGGTCGATCCCGACGCCGGCCTGGCTGGCGCGGTAGAGCGCATCGATGATCTCGCGGTCGACCAGCGAGTTCAGCTTCATCCAGATGCGCGCCGGCCGGCCGGCCTTCGCATGCTCGATTTCCGCTTCGATATTCTCCAGGATGCGCGGGCGCATCGTGTAGGGCGAGACAGCGATGCGCTTCAGGTCCTGCGGCGGGGCGTAGCCGGTAATGAAGTTGAACACGCGCGCCACGTCGCGGGCGATCACCGGGTCGGCGGTGAAGTAGCTGAGATCGGTATAGATGCGCGCCGTCTGCGGATGGTAGTTGCCGGTGCCGACGTGCACGTAGCTGGCGAGCCCGCCCCCCTCGCGCCGGACGACCTGCGAGAGCTTGGCGTGCGTCTTAAGCTCGATGAAGCCGTAGACCACCTGCGCGCCGGCACGCTCCAGATCGCGCGCCCAGCGGATATTGGCTTCTTCATCGAAGCGCGCCTTCAGCTCCACCAGCGCCGTCACCGACTTGCCGGCCTCGGCCGCCTCGATCAGCGTCTTCACGATGGGGGAGTCGTTGGAGGTGCGGTAGAGTGTCTGCTTGATCGCCACCACGTCGGGATCGAGCGCCGCCTGCGCCAGGAACTGCACCACGACGTCGAACAATTCGTAGGGGTGGTGGACGATGATGTCCTTCTGCCGGATCGCGGCGAAGCAATCGCCGCCATGCTCGCGGATGCGTTCTGGGAAGCGCGGCGTGTAGGGCTCGAACTTCAGGTCCGGACGGTCGATGCCTACAAGCTGGGACACCGCGACGATCCCGAGCATTCCCGGAATGATGTGCACTTCGTTATCGGTCACGGCGAGCGCCCGCTGCACAAGATCGCGCAGCGATTCCGGCATCCCCTCCTCGATCTCCAGGCGGATGACGACGCCGCGACGTCGCTGCTTCAGTGCGCGCTCGAAGAAGCGGACAAGATCCTCCGCCTCTTCCTCCACCTCGATGTCGGAATCGCGAATGACTCGGAACGCGCCCTTGCCCGTCACCTCGTAGCCGGGGAAAAGGCGCGGGATAAAAAGGCCGACCGCGTCTTCCAGAAGCAGGACGCGCAGCGGCTCCGCGTCCGACTGGCGCGGAAGCTGGATGAAGCGGTCGAGCTTCAGCGGAAAGCGCAACAGCGCCTGCATCGCACGGCCCTTCGAGCCGACGAGATGAAGCGCGAGCGTAAAGCCGAGATTGGGAATGAACGGGAACGGATGCGCCGGGTCGATGGCAAGGGGCGTCAGCACCGGAAAGATGGAATCGAGGAAGTGGCCTTCAAGCCAGGTGCGATCCTCCTCGCTAAGCGAGTCGGGGGGCACGATCATAATGCCGGCCTTGGCGAGATCGTCGCGCAGGCTCTTCCAGTTGGCGTGCTGCTGGGCGACGAGCTCGATCACCTTGGCGTCAACGGCGACAAGCTGCTCGGCCGGGGAGAGACCGTCGTCGCTGCGCGTCGAGATGAGCTCGCGCGCCTGACCGGCAAGGCCCGCCACGCGCACCATCACGAACTCGTCGAGATTGTTTCCCGAGATCGACAGGAAGCGCAGCCGCTCCAGCGTCGGATGGTTGGGGTTCTCCGACTCCTCCAGGACGCGCCGGTTGAACTCCAACCAGGAGATTTCGCGGTTGATAAAGCGCGCGGGGCTCTCCGCGATCTCCAAGTCGAGATCGACGGGCCGAGCCTCGATCGGCTGCAAATCCGGTAATTTCGCCGCAGCTTCACTCATCACGCCTGCCCAAGCCGGCCCCGTCATCGGTCGGCGGTTTGTCATTATGATGACAGTGGTTGCCGATCCGCAAACGCTTCCGTGCTTTCTTGCGACAAGGTGAGCACTTCTCCAGCGAGTTGGCGGGTGATCCGCCGGCCGGCGGAGAGAGCGGCACGGTCGATCGCTTCGACGAGCCGGACGGCGGCATTGAGCGAGCGCTCCATGCGCGCGACGAGATAGTCGATCACCGGCTTGTCGACGAGGAGCTGGCGGTCGGCGAAAAGCTTAACGAGCACCTGGCGCAGAAGATCGTCCCCCGGCGCGCCAAGTGCGACCGGCGTCGCGAGCCGCAGGCGCGAACGCAGGTCCGGCAGGTCGACGCGCCAATCCTCCGCCCGGTCTCGCGCGGTGATGAGGAGCCCGCCCCCGTGCTCGCGCATGCTGTTGAAGAGATGGAAGAGCGCCCGCTCCGGCACCGCATCCGCCGCCACATCCTCCACGACGACGGGTCGCCCAGCCGCAAAGACAAGCGCGCGTTCCGATTCGATCGCCGCGGCTTCGACGATCTCCGCCCCGGCGATCGAAGCCCAGATATGCGCCAGATGGGTCTTCCCCGATCCCGACGGGCCGGTCAGGAGCATCGCCGGCGACGGCCAGTCCGGCCAGCGCTCCACGAGCCTGAGCGCCTCGCGGTTCGACGGACCGACCATGAAGTCCTCGCGCCCGAGGCTCGGCGCATGCGGCAGCGCCAACAGCAGTTGCGTCGGATCGGCCGCGCTCACTTCAGCAGGCGGTCGCTTGGCGGCCCGTCGCCCCGCTCCAGATAGAGCGCGCTCTTGCGGTAGCGTTCGACCGCGAAGCGCACGAGCACGCCGATCGCCGCGGTCACCGGGACGGCGAGGAGCACGCCCACGAAGCCGAAGAGCGAGCCGAAGGCGAAGAGCGCGAACATGAGCCAGACCGGATGCACGCCGATCGAGGAGCCGACGAGGCGCGGCTGGAGGATGTTGCCCTCCATGAACTGCCCGACCGCGAAGATGCCGACGACGACGCCGACCCAGATCCAGTCCGGCCAGAACTGCACCAGCGCCACGCCGACCGAAAGGAAGAAGCCGACGATGGAGCCGACATAAGGGATGAAGCTGATTACGCCGGCGGCGGAGCCGATAAGGAAGCCGAAGTTCAGTCCGACCACGGAGAGCGACAGGGCGTAGAAAAGCCCGAGCAGCAGGCAGACCGCGCCCTGCCCCCGGATGAAGCCTCCGATCGCCTCGTTGACCTCGCGTCCGAGTCTCCGGATCGTCTCGGCATGTTCGCGCGGAAGCAGCGCATCGATGCGCGCGATCATCCGGTCCCAGTCGTAGAGAAGATAGAAGGCGACGACCGGCGTCACGACGATCAGGCTGATGACGCTGATCAGCGCCTGCCCGCCGGCCCACACCGAGGCCAGCACCGTCGTTGCCCAGGACGCCGCCTGCGTCACGATCTGGTTGACGTTGCCGCCGTCGCCTTGCGTCTTGAAATACTGGCCGATGCGCGTCTCGAAGAAGCGGTTCCCGAGCCCCTGCAATTCGGCCGCGTAGACGGGAAGCTTCTCCAGGAAGGCGGAAAGCTGACCGACGAGGAGCGGAATGCCGATGAGCGCAATGAGGGTGAAGACCAGCACCGAGAGAACGACGATCGTGATCGTCGCCCAGAAGCGGCTCATCCCCGCCCGCTCGAGCCGGTCGGCGATCGGGTCGAGCAGATAGGCGAGCGCCATCCCCATGATGAACGGGAGCAGGATCCCGCTGAACACCCAAAGGAAGAGCAGCAGGAAGAGCAGCGCCGCCAGCCAGAATACCGCCTGCACGCGGAAGCTCACGGCGTCCCCGCGTCCGGTTCGCCCGGCCCTCCGGCCATGTGCCTCACCCATTCGACGAGATAGGCCGCCGCCGACATCACGGTCAGCACGGCGACCGCCACGACCACGACCCAGATCAGCGGGCCGACCGCGGTGACGCCGGAGCGCTCTCCGAGCACCAGGGCAATGAGGACGATCTGCGCCACCGTGTTCACCTTCGACACCCACAGCGGGTGTACCGCCATCGGGTTGCTGAGAACATAGGCCAGAAGCATGGCGCCGATAATGAAGAAGTCGCGGCTCACCACGAGCACGATGAGCCAGGCTGGAAGCGCGCCTTTCAGGCCGAGCGTCACGAATACCGAGACGAGCAGCGCCTTGTCGGCCACCGGATCGAGATAGGCGCCGAGCTCCGAGGAGGTGTGGAAGCGCTTGGCGATGAAGCCGTCGGCGGCGTCGGACAGGCCCGCCAGGACGAAAACCATCGTCGCCGCCAGAAAACGGTCCGCGATCATCAGCCAGACGATCAGCGGCACGGCGATCAGGCGGGCAAGGGTGATGAAGTTCGGTATGGTCAAGATAAAGACCTGGCAAAATCAGCGGGCGCCTGCGGACGGGAAAGCCTGCGCGTCCGCTGACGAAACGGCCGGCGTTCTTGCAATCCCCCCGCCGGCGCTCTAGGCGCTAGCTAGAATGCCGAACGAACGCAATACCCTGACCTACCGCGATGCCGGGGTCGATATCGACGCCGGCATCGGTCTGGTGGAGCGGATCAAGCCCGCGGCCGCCTCCACCAAGCGCCCCGGCGTCCTCGGCGGGCTTGGCGGTTTCGGCGCTCTTTTCGATCTCAAGGCGGCGGGCTTCGAAGACCCGGTGATCGTCGCGACCACCGACGGCATCGGCACCAAGCTCAAGATCGCGATCGAAAGCGGCGCGCACGACACGATCGGAATCGACCTCGTGGCGATGTGCGTGAACGACCTCGTCGTGCAGGGGGCGGAACCGCTTATTTTCCTCGACTATTTCGCCACCTCCGCGCTCGACGTGGAAGCGGCAGGCCGCGTCGTGGAGGGGATCGCCGAAGGTTGCCGGATCGCCGGCGCCGCCCTGGTCGGCGGCGAGACGGCGGAGATGCCGGGTCTCTACGCCAAGGGCGACTACGATCTCGCCGGTTTCGCGGTGGGGGCCGTTGAGCGCGGCCGCATCCTCCCGCGCGGCGACATCGCGGGGGGAGACGTCATTCTCGGCCTCGCCTCCTCCGGCGTTCACTCAAACGGCTTTTCGCTGGTCCGCCGCATCGTCGAGCTGTCGGGCCTCGCCTGGTCCGACCCCGCACCCTTCGCGCCCGATACGAGCCTCGGCGCCGCACTCCTTACGCCGACCCGCATCTACGTGCGCCCTTGCCTCGACGCAATCCGCGCGACCGGCGCCGTGAAGGCGCTGGCGCACATCACCGGCGGCGGCCTCACAGAGAACACGCCGCGCGTCATCCCCGACCATCTCGCGGCGGAAATCGATCTTTCCTCGATTCCCGTCCCGCCCGTCTTCCGCTGGCTTGCCGAACCGGTCGACGCGCAGGAGATGCTGCGCACCTTCAACTGCGGGATCGGTATGGTGCTCGTCGTTGCGCCCGATGCCGCCGCCGACGTGACGGCGGTGCTTGAAGGCCACGGCGAGACGGTGACCGCCCTCGGTCGTGTCGCGCCGCGAAAAGACGCCGCGATCGTCTTCAACGGAACGCTTGCTCTCGATGGCTGAGCGGAAGCTGAAGACCGCCGTGCTGATCTCCGGGCGCGGCAGCAATCTCGCCGCGCTGATCGAAGCCGCCAAGGCGCCGCTCTACCCGGCCGAGATCGCTCTCGTCTTAAGCGACAACCCCGATGCCGGCGGACTTGCGATAGCCCGCGAGAACGCCATCAAGACCGCGGTCGTCGACCGCGGTCTTTTCGCGAGGAAGGCCGACTTTGAGGTGACGCTCGATGTGGAATTGCGCGCCGCCGCGATCGAGCTGATCTGCCTGGCCGGCTTCATGCGGGTGCTTTCCGACCGCTTCGTCGCCACTTGGCAGGACAGCCTGCTCAACGTCCATCCCTCGCTGCTGCCGCTCTTCCCCGGGCTCGATACGCATGAGCGCGCGCTCGCGGCCGGCCTCCGCCTGCATGGCGCGACCGTGCATTTCGTGCGCGCGGAAGTCGACGCCGGCCCGATCGTCGCGCAGGGCGCCGTCCCGATCCTTCCCGACGACACGCCCGAGACGCTCGCCGCGCGGGTTCTGAAGGTAGAGCATCGCATCTACCCGCTGGCGCTGAAGCTCGTGGCGGGCGGACGTGCCAAGGTCGTCTCAGGCCGCGTCGTGATCGATGGTGAGAAGACGGCGCCCGACGCCGCCCTCCTCTCTCCGCCCGACTAGACGTTCGCGCGGAACACGCTGGCGTTCCAGACGAGGACGAAGAGCAGGATCATCGCGATCGCCTGGTGCGAAAGCGCAAGCCCCAACGGCACGGTTTCGATCAGGGTGAGGATTCCAACGCAGATCTGTGCCGCGACAAGGAACGCCATCAGGATCGCGCGATTGCGCGCCGGCCGCGCGCCACGCCGCGAGCCGAAAGAATAAGCCAGGATCAGGGCCGCGAGGATGTAGGCGCCGAGCCGATGGTTGAACTGGATGGTCGTCAGGTTGTCGACGAGATTGAGCCAGAGCGGCTTCATCATGCCGAGGCCGGTGGGCACGACCTGCCCGTCCATGAGCGGCCAGGTCTCATAGACCAGCCCGGCGTCGTGCCCCGCGACGAGCCCGCCGAGCGCGATCTGCACGAAGGTAAGAACGACGAGCAGGCGCGACATGAAGCGTGCGCCCGGGGCCGCCCGCTCCCGTATCGCACCTCCGAGCCGCACGAAGAGCGTGATCAGCGCGGCGTAGAGGAGCGCGGCGAGAACCAGATGCAGCGTCAGCTTGATCGGCGCGACGGCGGTCATGCCGGGCTTCAGCCCGGAGGCGACCATGATCCAGCCGACGACCCCTTGCGCGCCGAGAAGGAGGCCGACCCCCGCGAGGATCAAAGCGGTGCGGCCGGAGACGCTGCGCCGCCCCACGAACCATAAGAAGCCGGCGACATAGACGAGCCCGATGAAGCGCCCGAGCTCGCGATGCGCCCATTCCCACCAATAGATCCGCTTGAACTCGGGGAGGCTCATGCCGCGGTTCAGGATGTCGTATTGCGGGCTCTGCCTGTAGCGGTCGAATTCCGCCTGCCAGCCGGCATCGTCGAGCGGCGGCACGGTGCCGGTGACGAGGTCCCATTCGGTGATGGAGAGGCCCGACTCCGTCAGCCGCGTCGCGCCGCCGACCATGATCATGGCGAAGACGAGAAGAATCAGGAAAAGCAGCCAGCCGCGAAGGCCGCGCGCTTCTTTCGCGGCGGTGTCGGAGGTGTCATCTGCGTTGGCGGCGACCGCGACCATGTCCGATCCTTGAGGCTTGCGTTGCTTAGAAGCCGCGCGGCGGGCGGGCAAGAGAGCGCCGCGCGACACGCCGCCGCTTGCACCGCCACACCGGACGGCCTAGCTCGGCCGGAATGCATCCGCGCCTCAAAAAGCTCATCGGGTCCGTGCTCCTCGTTGTCTTCGTCAGCTTCTACGCGCTGACGGCGATGACGGTCGCCGCCGCGAAGCTGCCCGGCACTTCCGGCCTCACCCAGTTCGTCTACTTCGCGGTCGCCGGCACCATCTGGATCGTCCCCGCCGGGCTGCTCGTCGCGTGGATGCAAAAGCCAAGGGAAAGAAAGCCTTAGCGCGCCTTTCGGATACGGTTTCGCAGCGTCCAAAGGCCCGGCGACAAAAGCACGTCGAAATATCGCGGTGCCTGGAAAAGCCCGTTTATCGACACGCGCGGCAGCCCGTGCCGCGACCCGCCCGCCGGGATATAGCCCGGCTGCGTCGTGAAAGAAGCGCGGAGCCCCGCCTCCGCCGCCAGCTTCGCTTCGCGCGGCCCCGCCGCCGCCGGATAGCCGTAGGGGAAGGCGAGACTGGTCGGCCGCTTGCCGATCCGCGCTTCGATTGCATCCATGCTTTCCGCGATCTCGCGCGCGGCAAAGTCCGCGGGAAGCCGCGCCAGCGCCGGGTGCGTCATCGTGTGCGCACCGATCGAGCAGAGCGGGTCGGCGGCGATCTCGGCGACCGAGTCCCAATCCATGACAAGCTCGCGCGCCAGCGCCGCGAGGTCGAGGCCATGCGTCATCGCCAGCCCTCGGATCGCTTCACGCTGCCGCGCCTCGTCGACCTCCACCGTCAGCCAGGTGCGCCAGGCGTCGAACGCCCGGTCCTTCTCCGCCGCCGTGCGCGTGGGCATCCCCTCACCCATCTTGCCCGGCGTGGCGATCGCATCCACAGCGGCGATGATCCGCTCAAGCGCCTCCCACCAGAGCTCCGCTGTGCGGTCGCAGAAGCCGGGGCAGACGAAGATCGTGAACGGCGTGCCATGGCGGCGGAAGACCGGCCATGCGTGCTCGAAATTGTTGCGGTAACCGTCGTCGAGCGTGATTGCGATGCGGCGCGGATCGGCTCGCCCGTTCCCCGCCGCGACGATCTCCTCCACCGACACGAAGCGCCAGCCCTTCGCCGTGAAATGGGCGATGAAGACGTCGAGGAAGTCCGGCGTGATGGAAAGAAGCGCGTTCGGCTGGAAAGGGTCGCCCCGCGCCGGCGCGACATGATGCAGCGTCACGACGAAGCCGTTCGCGTCCGGCGCCGCCGGCAGCCAGGACGGCGCGCGCGAAAGCGCGAACATCTCCAGCGCTGTGCGGATCAAGGCATGACGGGACATCGCGGTCTCTCAAAGACCGCCTTACGCAGCGGCGCTTTTTTCCTGGTCCGCGTGATCGAGTTCGTCGCTCGTATAGCGCACGATGATCGCGCTCTTCGCGCCGCGTGCCAGCGCGGCTTCGTAAAGATCGGCGCGCAGACCCTCCGTCGTGTCCGGCCCGCACACGATCGCCGCGACGTCCGGCTGCAGATAGTCGTTCGGCCAGTCGTCGAGCTTGTCGGCGACGACGATCACCTTGTCGTAGCTATGGGCGAGCGCGCCGACGACGAGCTTCATGCGCTGCATCGGCGGCTCGCCGTTCGCCCCGTAGGGGATCATGTGCACGCGCGCCGAGTCGTCGCGCTGAATGACCTCGCCGAAAGCCGCGGTGCCGTTAAGCAGGTCGCAAAGGCCGGGCCGCTCGTAACCGAGCGCCTCCGACGGCATGTGACCCATGTCGATCACGATCGAGCGGATCTTGTCGCGCGCGGCCTGACGGGCGGCGGAGAAGGCAATCCCTCCCGCTCCCTCGCCGCCTTCCGCGCCGGCGAAAAGCGCCAGCCGCACCTTCTCGTCCGCGATGATCTCCGCCAGCTCGCCCGATCCCGTCTTCTCGGCTTCGGCGGCAGGCGCGGCTTCGCCTGACGGCGTCTCGTCCTGCTTGACCTCGTCATCGTCGGCCGCGTCGGCGTCTTTCGTCTCACGGTCGCCCGGGTCGCTCGGTTCTTTTTCTTCCTCCGCGGCCTTCTCCGACTTGTCCTCCAGGTTCTTCGCCTTCGGCTCGGCCTCAACTCTCTCCGGCCTCTCCGCGGTCAGCTGCAGAGGCTGGGAGCCGCCGGTCAGGATGCTGTAGCCAATGATGCGGAAAGCGCGCCCGGACACGAACTCCCTGAGAAGCACGACCGCGATCCCGATCAGAAGAACCGCAAGCGCAGCGGCGACCGACATCATCGCCTTCTTCGGGAAGGACGGGTTCTGCGGCGCCACGGCACGCGAAATGATCCGCGCATCGGCCGGCAGATAATTCGCATCGGTGCGCGCCGAGGCCTCGCGATAGCGCGAGAGGAAGGATTCCAACAAATCGCGCTGCGCCGCCGCTTCGCGTTCCAGCGCGCGCAGCTCTATCCCCTGGTCGTTTGAGCGGGAGACGTCCGCCTTCGCATCGTTGAGGCTCTTCAGAAGCGACTCTTCCCGCGCCGCCGCGACGCGCGCCGCCGTCTTCAGCGACGCGAGCACCTTCTGCGTCTCGCTACGGATCTGGGTCTCCAGATTGGCGACCTGCCCTTCGAGCGCACGAATGCGCGGATGCCCCGGAAGCAGCGTCGTCGAAAGCTCCGCGATCTGGGCGCGAAGCGCCACCTGCCGCTCGCGCAGGCGCTGGATGAGCTGCGAGTTCAGCACCTCCTCCGATGAGTTGAGCGCGCCGCCCTCGTCGAGAAGCTGCTGCACGAGGTTCGCGCGCGCTTCCGCTTCGGCGCGCGCCGCACGCGCCCGGGCCAGCTCGGAGTTGATGTCGCCGAGCTGCTGTGTGGAAAGATTCTCGCCGGTGTTCTGGCCGCCGGTCGTGTCGACGTCGAAGAGCCCGTGACGCGAACGATAGTCCGCGACCGCCTGCTCGGCATCCGCCACGCGCCCGCGCAGCCGCTGAATTTCTTGCTGCAGCCAATCCGTCGCCGCCACGGCCGACTGGTGTTTGGCTTGCTGTTGCAGCGTTACGAAAGCGTCGGCGATCGCATTGGCGACTTCCGCCGCGAGCACCGGGCTCGGCGCGGAAAACTCCACGCCGATGACGCGTGACTTCTGCAGCGGATAGACGGAGAGCCGTTCAAAATAGCTCTCCATCACCCGTTGGCGGATCGTCGAATCGGTGGGAGCGCTGCCGAGCCCGACTGCGACAAGCAGCGAGCGGAGGATCGAGGGCTTGCGGGCCGGGTCGAATTCCGGCCGGCTCGTCAGCTTGAGATTGTCGATGACCGCATCGGCGATCTCGCGCGACCTGAGGACCTCGACCTGGCTCTGAATGGCCGATTCGTCGAATTCGCTGTTCGCGCTCGTCGTCGTCTGCTCGCGCGGCCGCGTCAGCGGCGATTCGCGCTGCTCGATGAGGATGCTCGTGTCCGCCGTATAGAGCGGATCGACGAAGCCAAGTCCGATGTAAGTCCCGACGGCAGCTAGAAAAGCCAGCAACACCAGGAGCCACGCGCGGCGCCACAGGGCGTGCGACAGCGCGCGGAGATCGAGCTCTGTTTCACCAATCTGCGCCATTCAGCCTGCTCCGATAGCTCCCGCGAGACTAGACCGAGTCATGGTTAGGAGGACGTTAACGCTCGCCAACTATCGTTAATCAGGATTAGCGGAGCGTTAACCATAAAGCGGCAATTTCGATGCTCAGCGCTTCACTTCGGCCGGCCGGAAGAACTCCATGATTCGCCTGCGCATTTTCGCCGCACTCGCACTCGCCGCCATGGCCGCCCTCCTGGCGGGCTGCAGCGATCGCGCGCTCCTTTTGGAGCCTGCGATCGTCGGCTCCGGCCCCTACATCCTCGGCCCCGGCGACCGGCTGCGAATCGTCGTCTACGACCAGCCGAGCCTCACCAACATCTATGAAGTGGACCAGGCCGGACAAGTCTCCTTCCCGCTGATCGGCGACGTGGCGGCAAGTGATTCGACCTCCGACGCGCTGGCCAGGCGAATCGAGGCGCGGCTTTCCACGCATTATCTGCGCGACCCGAACGTAACCGTCGAAGTCGCGGCCTATCGTCCGTTCTTCGTCCTCGGCGAGGTGGGCACGCCCGGCCAGTATCCCTACGTTCCCGGCATTACCGCGGAGAACGCCATCGCGGTCGCCGGCGGTTTTACCGACCGCGCCAACAAGCGCACGGTCAGGCTCTCCCGCACGATGAACGGCAAGCTCTATGAATCGCGCATCCCGGTCATCCAGCCGATCCGGCCCGGCGACACGATCTACGTGTCGGAGAGCCTGTTCTGATAAGCAAACGGGTAACCTTAAAGGTTGGATAAATTTGCTTCCGCGCGGCTCCGGAGGCACCCCATCCCTGCGGGGGACTTCTGAGGCGGTTTGAGGCCATGAGCATCGCGGAATCGACACAGCCGCCCGGCGCGACGATCGCCGCGAGGGTGCCGGTATTCGTGCCCGGCCGCACGCCCCTCAATATTGCCGCCGCGCAGGTCGCCTCCACCCTCAAGCATCGCTTCATCACGCCGGGCATCCTCGCCGGACTGGCGCGGATCGCTGATTTCGTCGGCCTCGCGCTGGTCGGCGCTGCCATCTTCACGATCTACCTCGATCCGCGCGAAGCCGATTTCGGCTACGTGCTCGCCTCGCTCCTGCTGCCCGCGGCAACCGTCATCCTCGTCGGCTCCTTCAATGGCTACGCCACCGGCGACTATCGTCATTCCGTAGCGGAGGTCCGCCGCGGCCTGCTGATCTGGGCGGCGGTCTTCGGCTGCTTCACGCTCGTGCTCTTCTTCCTCAAGATGGGCGAGGAGTTCTCGCGCTTCTGGCTGGCGAGCTGGTTCCTGGGCGGCCTCGCGGTTCTGACCGCCCTGCGCCTCTTCGTCGGCAATCTGGTGGCGAGCTGGCGCGCTTCCGGCGTGCTGGAACGCCGCGCGGTCCTCATCGGCGGCGGCCAGGAGGCGGTCGAGCTTATCCGCGCGCTGCGCGACGAGCCGGACAACGACATCCGCATTTGCGGCATCTTCGACGATCGCGACAACGACCGCGTGCCGGCGCTTGCCGAAGGCCTGCCGAAGCTCGGACGCATCGACGAGTTGTTGGAGTTCGGCCGCCAGGCGGAGATCGATATGCTGATCGTGGCGCTGCCGATGACGGCCGAGCGGCGTCTGGTCGAGCTCCTGAAGACCTTGTGGGTGCTGCCCGTCGATATCCGGCTCTCCGCGCACGCAAGCCAGCTCCGTTTCCGTCCGCGCGCTTACTCCTTCGTCGGCTCCGTCCCCTTCCTCGATCTCTACGACAAGCCGATCGCGGACTGGGATCACGTCGCCAAGGCCTGCTTCGACCGCGTGGTCGGCTCGCTCCTGCTCGTGCTCTTCACGCCGCTGATGCTCGCCGTGGCGCTCGCCATCAAGCTCGACAGCCCCGGCCCGGCGCTCTTCCGCCAGAAGCGCTACGGCTTCAACAACGAGCTGATCGAGGTCTACAAGTTCCGCTCGATGTACATCGACAAGACGGATCAGAACGCGGTGAAGCTCGCGACCCGCAACGATCCGCGCGTGACCCGCGTCGGCCGCTTCATCCGCAAGACCAGCCTCGACGAGCTGCCGCAGCTCATCAACGTGGCGATCAGGGGCAACCTCTCCCTCGTCGGCCCGCGCCCGCATGCGCTGCAGGCCAAGGCCGCCGACCGTCTCTACGAGCAGGTCGTGGACGGCTATTTCGCCCGCCACCGCGTCAAGCCGGGGATTACCGGCTGGGCGCAGATCAACGGCTGGCGCGGCGAGACCGACACGCAGGAGAAGCTCGCGCGCCGGGTCGAGCACGATCTCGCCTATATCGAAAACTGGTCGGTCATCTTTGACCTCTACATTCTCGCGCTCACGCCGTTTCGGCTGCTGAACACGGAGAATGCCTTTTGACTTCAGCCTGGGCCGCGCCTGAGGCGCTGCCGGGCCGACCGACCGGACTGCCGACCAGGGCAATCGCCACGGCCCTCCTCTGGTTTGCCGTCTTCCTCGGTGGCTTCGTCTTTTTCGAGCCGGCGCCCTACGAGCTCTTCCTCGCGCTTCTGATCCCGGGATGGCTGATCCTCGGGCTCACGGTCCCGCGCGCGATAAGCCCGCTCGTGGTGCTGATGATCCTGTTCGTCGCCGGCGGTATCATGGCCGCGACGCAGGCAAAGGACTTCTGGACGCAGCCGATCTATTACGCGGTCTCCGCGTTCCTCGCCTTCAGCGCCTGTTTCTTCGCCGCGCTGGTCGCGCAGGACCGGACCCGCCTCGACACGATCGTCAGCGCCTGGGTCGCTGCCGCGATCTTCACGACGCTCCTCGGCATCGTCGGCTATTTCGGGCTCGCCGGCGATCTCTTCACCAAGTTCGGCCGCGCCACGGGCGGCTTCCAGGATCCGAACGTCTTCGGCCCGTTCCTGATCCTGCCCTTCGTGGTACTGGTGCGGCGCACGCTTACCCGCCCCTTCGGCAACGCGGTGTGGAGCGGGATGCTGGCGCTCTTCGTCTTCGCCGGGATATTCTTCTCGTTCTCACGCGCCGCCTGGGGACTGACCGTCGTTGCCACGCTGATGATGGGCGGCCTGCTCTTCGTGACCGAGCAAAGCGCCAAGGCGCGTATGCGCGTCGTCGCGCTCGGCGCTGTAGGCGTCGTCGTCGTCGCCATCCTCCTCGGCGTCATCCTCTCCATACCGAGCGTGTCGTCGCTCTTCGAGGACCGCGCGCAACTCGAGCAGAGCTACGATTCAGGCCACCTCGGGCGCTTCCAGCGGCACGCCATCGGCTTCAACATGATGCTCGACCACCCGCTCGGCATTGGCGCGATCGAGTTCGGCCGGCATTTCGGCGAGGACGAGCACGACATCTGGCTGAAGACGCTGACCACCTATGGCTGGCTCGGCTTCGCCTCCTTCCTGACGCTCGTCATCTGGACGCTGGCCGCCGCCCTCCCGCTGGTCTTCCGCAGCGGCCCGCTACAGGCGGTGACGCAGATCGCCTATATCGTCTTCCTCGGCCACATCCTGCTTGGGACGGTGATCGACATCGACCACTGGCGCCACGTCTACCTGCTTTTCGGCATCCTCTGGGGGGCGATCGCCGCCGACAAGGCGGACACGCAGAAGCGGCTGATCGCCTGGGCGAAAAGCCGCGGCGAGATCGGCGCGGGCCCGCCCTCGCCGGCCCCCTCACCGGCATTGAACCGTTAAGCGGGCGTCACTATAGTCCGCGCCGTCGGAGCGTGGCGCAGCCTGGTAGCGCACCTGAATGGGGTTCAGGGGGTCGGAGGTTCGAATCCTCTCGCTCCGACCATCTTTTCCGGCATCCATTCCGCGAAGACGCTCGAAATGGGCATCGCCGCCGGATCATGAGCTTGCTTCAGGGCGGCTGAATTAACCGCCTCCACGGCCGCCGAACGTCAGCCCAATGAGCAGGCCCGCCGCGAGCACCAGGAACGAGATAACGGTCATGGTGGCCACGTTCGGCCGTGGCGTGTGGTCGGGTTGCCGGCCCTTCGACATCGTCGCACTGGGCGCGCCTTCTCCCTCCATCGCCATCGTCGCATGATCGTGGGACATGGCCATCTTTCCCGCCGGCCGCATCGTCATCATGCCGTGTTTCAGATGGTTGGCGACAAGCCACCAGTTCATCGGGTAGGCGACGACGAAACCGACCATGAGCGCTAGCGACATGCGGAACCAGAAGAGCGGCGCGGTCGGTTCGTGCGCCGCGGGCGAGTGGGCGAAAGCGATGGTCATCACCGGGATCATCCCGCCCATCAGACAGTTCATCGACAAGAGCTCCGGCAGGAAGGTCGACCGCAGCGACCTGACATAGGAGCCGCCTGCCATCTCGCGCATGAAGAGCGCCTGGAAGATCGCCCAGCCGAAGGCGAAGCCGAGCACGTATTCCAGCGCCAGGTCGCCGATCCGCCCAAGGGCGATCGCTGCGCCGATCACGGCGCCCGCGACGATGCCGACCCCGTCGCCCGCGACGCAGTGCATGGTCGACCCGAGGACTTGGCGCCAGCGGACGGCGACATAGCGTTCATGCAGACCGGGCAGCGGCTCGCGGCAGCCGAGCACATACAGAAAGGCTCCGAATGGTCCCGAATAGAGCGTGATCAGGACGAAGCCCCACTTGAGCACCGGGTTCTCGGGCGTGGAGCGTATGTCGACGGCGACGAAGACCACCGACAATGCGGTCAGCGCGAACCATAGAAGCATGACGCCGTCGATGAGCATGATATCGCGTTCCGGCCGAATCGCTTGAACACGTCATCGTAGCCGATGTCGTCGCCGGCTGGCGCCTTCATGAACGCTCGACCGCCCTCACCGCCCCCTTCCCCGAGGGATCGTCACCACCGCGCGGAGACCCGGCCCCCCCTCGGCGAGGCTGAGCGTGCCGCCATAGGCCTCCGCCGTCTCCGCGACGATGGAGAGCCCGAGCCCGCTGCCGCCCGGCCGCTGGTCGAGGCGCGCGCCGCGCTGAAGCACCCGTGCGCGTTCCGCCTCGGGTATCCCCGGCCCGTCGTCGACGACCGCGATCTCGATCGCGTCGCCGCAATCCTTGGCGGCGACCTTCACGCATGTGGTCGCGAAGCGGCAGGCGTTTTCGGCGAGCGTGCCGAGAACCTCGACGAGGTCGGCCTCATCCATGGCGATCGCCAGGCCGGTCGGAACGTCGACCGTGAATGCGAGCGCCCTCCCCCGCGGCGTCCGTTCAAGCACGCCAAGAACGCGCGCCGCCGCGTCGCGCAGGTTGGTCTCCGTGGCCTCCGTCGTCGCCGCGGCGCCGATCCGCGCGCGCGCCAGCTCACGTTCGACATGGCGCTTCAACGTCGTCGCCACCTGGTCGATCTCGTCGGCGACCTGCGTCTCGCCCTTCTCGCGCAATGTCCTCACGTCGGCGGCAAGCACCTGCAGCGGCGTCTTCATTCCATGTGCGAGATCGGCGGCGTGCGAACGGGCCTTGGCGACCGCGTTCTCGCGCGCGGCAAGCAGGTTGTTGATTTCGTCGACGAGCGGCCCGACCTCGCTCGGCACCTCCGTCGAAAGCCGCGTCGCGGAGCCCGACACGATCGCGGCGACGCCGTTGCGCAGACGTTCAAGCGGCGCAAGGCCAACAGTGATCTGCAGCCACAGGGCGGCGATCAGCAACACCGCAAGAACGATCAGCGAGGGTATGGCGTCGGCGGCGAAAGCGTCCGTCGCGGTCGTGATGTCGCGATGGTCGATGGCGACGATGACCTGGAACCTCTCGTCCCCGTTCGGGCCGGGGATCTCGACGTCGCGCACGACGGCACGGAGCAGCGACTTTTCCGGCCCGGCCACTTCCTGCAGATGCGCATCCGCGCCGGCCGACTGATCGGGCGCGACGGCGATCGTGGAATCCCAGAGCGAGCGCGACCGCTGCAGGACTTTCCCGTCAGCCGAATCCACCTGCCAGTAAAGGCCTGAGAGCGGACGCTCGAAGCGCGTGTCGGAGGGTGGCTTGGTGATCGTCGCCGTTCCGTCGGCGAGCGTGATGCCGGCGATCAGCTGCCGCGCGTGGCCTTCAAGCTCCGCGTCGATGCGGCGTTCGACGTGGCGCTCGAAGAGATAGCTCAGGCCGAATTCCGCGGCGACCAGCGCCAGGACCACGCCGATCGCAGCGGCCACCAGCAGGCGGAACCGGATCGAACCTGGCTTCACGGCTCGTCGGCCGGCACGAAATAGCCGAAGCCGCGCCGTGTCTCGATGAGCTGCGTGCCGAGCTTGCGGCGGAGGCGCGTGACGATCACCTCAATCGCATTGCTGTCGCGGTCGTGGTCGAGGTCGTAAAGATGATCGGCAAGCTCGGTCGCCGGGATAACGCGGCCGGCATGGTGCATCAGGTAGGAGAGCAATCGGTACTCGAGCGGCGAGAGCTGGACCGGGACGCCGCGCACGGCGATACGCATCTGGCGCGTGTCGAGCGAGACGTCACCGCAGATCAGCACCGCGGAGCCCTGTCCGGCCGCACGGCGCAGCACGGCCCTGAGCCGCGCCAGGAGCTCATCCATCTCGAAGGGCTTCGGCAGGTAGTCGTCGGCGCCCGCGTCGATGCCCTCCACGCGCTCCGTCCAGGCGCCCCGCGCCGTCAACACGACGACCGGGAAGCGGCGTCCGTTGGCGCGCCAGCGCTTCAGCACCGCGAGCCCGTCGAGCTTCGGCAGCCCGAGATCGAGGACGGCGGCGTCATACTCCTCCGTGTCGCCCTGGAACCAGGCCGCCTCCCCGTCGGCGACGCGGTCGACCGCATAGCCGGACCGTTCGAGCGCGGCAACGACATCGGCGGCGACCCGCGGCTCGTCCTCGGCGAGAAGGATTCTCAATCGCCCCCCTCTTCGTGAACGACGTCCATGCTCTTGGCATCGACGCTCAGCGTCCGCAGCCTGCCGTCGGCCGTCAATATCTTGAACCGATAGACCCACCGCTCCTGCTTCCTGGCAAGCGCGACCGCAACCACCTCGCCGGGATAGGCGCTTGCGACGTGGGCGATGATTTCGCTGAGCGGATTGATCTCGCCGTGTTCGAGAAGGTCGCGCGCACGGTCGTGATCGGAGTCGTTGTCCAGGCCCTCCTCCTCATGCGCGCCGTCGTCGGCATGAAGCGCGACGGAGGGGGCGATCGCCAGCGCGGCGACGACCAGAAGGAGCAATGAAAGGCGGCGGGACATATCGAAGGGACCTAGCGCGTGGGTCTCGCACGGGGAAGCTTACAAATTGCTGACAGGCCCGGTCGGAGCGACGAAAGCGCGGCATCGCTATGCAGCCACGGGCACCAGACGTGGCCGCACAAGCGAAAGGACGCAACAGCACACTCCCGATCGCAGGCGCGCCAACCGACTGCGTCAGCCGCAGACCGACTTAAGCGCCGGTTCGCCACAACACCTAAGTGTCCCGTGGATGCGCCGGTTGTGCTCCACCGCGTTCTATGAGACCTTCGTCCGCAAGCGGCGCTGGCCATTTTCGCCAGCCGCCGTCCGCGTATCGGCGGAGGCAGCGGCGGGAACATCTGGTGACCTCGGGGGGCGTGGACATCGTTCAGAGCGGCGCGGGAGGCTTGGTGCCTCGCGCAGCGAAGCGGCTGGTGCGCCACCCTCGGCAGGCTTTGCGGACACTCAAATGGCAGCCTCAACTCCGCCGGCTTGAATCGATCGGCAGCATCGGCAGCGGGCGGCGCGCCTTTCTTGTCGGATGCGGCCCTTCGCTGGCCGAGATGGACCTCTCCACGCTGAAGGGCGAGTTCGTCTGCGCGGCGAACATGGCAATCCGCGGCGTCGGCGATCTGCTTCCGCATGCCGACATGCACATCATGACCGACCCCTACGGGTACGCCCGCTTCGCAAGCGAAATCGAGCGCCTCGCGCTTGACCATTCCATCGGCTATCGCTTCCTGAACTACCGTGCGCGCAAGATCTGGCGGCAGCTTGAGACGAAAGCAGCGGAAGAGCCGATCTATTTCGTGCCGCACACTGCGAAGATTCTCGAGCTCGATGCCATTCCGCCGGTGGAGGAAGGAATTGCGAACGGGCCCTCCGTCCTCATCCCCGGCGCGATCCTGCTGCGGCATCTCGGGTTCGACCCGATCTACATTCTAGGCTGCGACCTCAATTATGAGACCAACGGCCCCTACTTCTACCCGATGCGCGAGGCCGATCTGCAGCACGAGGCCGATGTTGTCGATCGAGACGGACGACGCGGGATTTCCGAGGTCGATCGTCATTTCGCGGTCTTGCGACGGGATTTCGAGCGCCAGGGCTTACGGCTCGTGAACGCGGGGCTTGGCGGCAATCTCTCAAGCTTGCCACGCGCGCCGCTTGATGGCCTTTTCCCCCGCGCAATGGCGCGTATGGAGGTCGGTAAGCCGCACGCCGAAAGGCAGGAAGAGCGTCTGGCGGCTCTCTGATCTCCACGAACCGCAGAGACCTCAGGCAGAGACCTCAGCGCGCCTGATCGAGCAGGCGCTTCGCCTCAAGCAAATCTTCCAGCGCCGCCTGCATCCGGCGGCGCCTCTCCGGCGCGAGCTTGAAAACCGGCGACCCCGCGGTCGCGGACGGCGTCACCAGGACGGGCTCCGTTCGCGCTGCAACCGGCTTTGATGCCGGCGACGGCGGAGCGTCCTCCGTGTCCTCCGACTCGCTGGCGGTCACCGTTTCGACGGTGCCGGTCTGCCCGACCTCCACGACGAAAGCGACGCCCTTTTCCTTCAGGAGCCGCTGCACGCCGCGGATCGTGAATCCCTCGCCATAGAGGAGCAGGCGGATGCCGCGCAGCAGGTCGACGTCTTCGGGCCGATAATAGCGGCGCCCGCCGCCGCGCTTCATCGGTTTGATCTGCGCGAAGCGCGTCTCCCAGAAGCGCAGCACGTGCTGCGGCAAATCGAGATCCGCCGCCACCTCGCTGATGGTCCGGAATGCGTCAGGCGCTTTCATGGACGCCGCCTTCGCTGTTACGCCGCTACTCTGTTCGGCCGCCGGGCCACTAGTCCTACTCGGCCGCTTCCTCCGACCGCACCTTGCCGGCGAGGCCGTCGTTGATGCGGCTCTTCATGATGTTGCTCGGCTTGAAGACCGTGACGCGACGCGGCGGGATCGGAACCTCGCGGCCCGTCTTCGGGTTTCGTCCGACGCGCAGGCCCTTGTCGCGGATCATGAACGACCCGAAGGACGAAAGCTTCACCGTCTCGCCGGAGACGATCGCGTCCGAGATTTCCTTGAGGACCATTTCGACCATGCTCGCGGATTCGGTCCTTGACAGGCCGAGCCGTCGAAAAACAGCCTCGGCCAAGTCAGCCCGCGTTACCGTCTTGCCCCCCATCGCCGCCCGCACCGTTCTTCGAGGAATGTTTTAGATTAAGGCACTTAGCCTATGCGGCGGTACAATCCCGGTCAACATCGGCGAATCACCAGCGCAAAAGCGCCGAGCCCCAGGTAAAGCCCCCGCCCATGGCCTCCAGCATCACCAGATTGCCGGGCTTGATACGCCCGTCGGCGACCGCGACGTGAAGGGCGAGCGGAATTGAGGCGGCCGACGTGTTGCCGTGGCTCGCGACGGTGGACACGACCTTGCTCTGGACAATCCCGAGTTTTCGGGCGCTCGCGTCGATGATGCGCTGATTGGCCTGGTGCGGCACGAACCAGTCGATGTCGTCGGCCGTCGTGCCGGTCGCGTCGAAGGCCGCGTTGATCACGTCGGAGATCATGCCGACGGCGTGCTTGAAGACCTCGCGCCCCTCCATGCGGATGTGGCCGACGGTCCCGGTCGCGGAAGGCCCGCCATCGACGTAGAGCTTCTCCTTGTGCGCGCCGTCGGAACGAAGGTGCGAGCTCAGGATACCGCGATCGGAAAGCGCGCCCGTCCCCTCCTCCGCCTCCAGAACGACCGCGCCGGCGCCGTCGCCGAAGAGCACACAGGTCGTGCGGTCGCTCCAGTCGAGGATGCGGGAGAACGTCTCCGCGCCGATGACGAGGATGCGCTTGCCGTGTCCGGACTTGAGCATCGCGTCGGCGGTTGTGAGCGCATAGATGAAGCCGGTGCACACCGCCTGCAGATCGAAGGCGGCGCCCGAATGGATGCCGAGATTCTTCTGTACGGTGACCGCGCTCGCGGGGAAGGTGTTGTCCGGCGTCGACGTGGCGAGCACGATCATGTCGATGTCGGCGGCGTCGATCCCGGCGTTTTCCAGCGCATTTCGCGCAGCCACGGTCGCCAGATCGGATGTGAGTTCGCCTTCCGCCGCGATGTGCCGCTCGCGGATCCCCGTCCGCTGCACGATCCATTCGTCGGAGGTGTCGACCATCGTCTCGAGGTCGGCATTCGTCAGGACTTTGGCCGGCAGATAGCTACCGATCCCGCGAACCACGGAACGTATCATGCGCCCGCCGCCGCCACGCGTTGCGGCTCGGCCGCGCCGGCACCGAGCGCACTGTCCTCCGCGATCATGCGCACAAGGTCGTTGCGCGCCATCTCGCGGGCAAGATCGATGGCGCTTGCGAAACCTTCCGCGTCGGTACCGCCATGCGATTTGATGACGACGCCGTTCAGACCGAGAAACACACCGCCATTGACCTTGCGCGGATCCATCTTCTCGCGCAGCAGGCGGAACGCGGAGCGTGCGAACACGTAACCGATGCGCGCCGTCCAGGTGCGCGACATCGCGGAGCGCAGATATTCGGCGAGCTGCCGTGCCGTGCCTTCGGCGGTCTTCAGCGCGATGTTGCCGGAGAAGCCTTCCGTCACCGCCACGTCGACCGTGCCCTTGCCGAGATCATCGCCTTCAACGTAGCCGTGATACTCAAAGCCCGGATGGTTCATTGCGCGCAGGATACGCCCCGCCCCGCGCACCTCTTCCACGCCTTTCATCTCCTCCACCCCGACATTGAGAAGGCCCACGGTGGGCCGGTCGAGACCGAAGACGGAGCGCGCCATGGCGGCGCCCATCACGGCGAAGCTGACGAGCATCCTGGCATCTGCGCCGATCGTGGCGCCGACATCGAGCACGATGCTTTCCCCGCGCATCGTCGGCCAGATCGCCGCGATCGCGGGCCGCTCGATCCCGGGCAGCGACTTCAGGCAGAATTTCGCCATCGCCATCAGCGCGCCGGTATTGCCGGCGGAGACGGCGGCGCCGGCCTCCTTGTCGCGCACCGCTTCGATGGTGCGCCACATGGAGGATTTATAGCGGCCCTTGCGAAGCGCCTGGCTCGGCTTGTCGTCCATTTGGACCGTGACACTGCAATGGCGCAGTTCCGAGCGCTCGCGCACGCGCGGATAGGCGTCGAGCACGGGACGGACCACGTCTTCCTCGCCGTAGATGAGGAAACGGAGATCGGGCCGGCGGTCGAGGGCGATGTTTGCCCCCCCGATCACGGCGTCAGGTGCGGAGTCACCACCCATCGCGTCGAGGGAAATCGTTATCGTCTGGGACATCAACCGGTCGCTTTTCGCGCGGGAGGCCGGGAACATAACCCGTAAGCCCCGCATGGCAAGCCAAGATCAAGCCGCCACATTTCTATTCCTGGTCGCGCTTCAGGCGCTGGAGCGCGGCGAATGGCGAGACGTCCGCGTCGGGATCGTCCTCGATATGCGAGGGGAATTCGACGCCCGGAGCGCGCGGATAGGGGTCGAGGCCGAGGGCCAGATGCTCCAGCGCTATGGCCCCGAGATCGATCTCCCCCTTGTAGAAGACGTCGCGCTCCTCCTCCGACCCCATCTCCCCTGTCGCGTCCTCCGATGACCGTCGCCGGCCTCGCCTGCCTTCCTCCGCCGGCGCCAGCGTCACCTCCACCGTCTCCGTCATCTGCTGGCGGACCGGATCGAGCGTCACGACGTCGGTCTGGACCACCGTCGCCGTGAGCGTTCCGCGCACCGCGTAGGTGTCTCCCGCCTGCGCCTCGACATCGAGGTCGACCGTAAGCGCTTCAACCGCCTGGATATCGAGCGCTTCCGCGATGGCGCGCCGCTCTGTCTCGTCTGCCTCGATATGGAACGTCTTCCCGCGCGGCGGAATGCGGTCGACCCGCACAACGTGTGAGAAAGCCGCGCCGGTCATGCCTCCGGCCCCGGGGTCTCCAGGACGGGGAACGGCAATGCGCCGCCGCGAATGTCCGCAAGGTCGGCGGCACGCATGGCGGCGACGGCGGCCGCGGCATAGTCGCTCAGCGCCCGGACGTGCGCATCCTCCCCGCCGTCAGGAAAGACGTTGCGCGCGATCGCGGCGCGGAGCGCTTCCTCGCCCTCGCCGAGCGCCTGACCGTAGGCGGAGATGCGCCCCGCGAACGAGCTGTAGAGCGTCTTCATCCGTTTCGGCACCCGCGTATCGCTCACGCCGACCTCGCGTAGCGCGTCGTCCATGTCCTCCACCAGGCTTTCCGCGACGCAACGCGCCAGATCCGGGTCGTCCCCCGGCCGATGCATCAGCCGGTGGAGAACGGGAAAGACGTTGAGCGCCACCATCTCGAAGCGGCCCTGCAAGGTATCGGGAACGCCGCAGCACAGATAGAAATACGGCTGCCGCGCGGCAGTGAGTGCTGCATGGTAGATGCGCTCGGCTGCCTCCCGCTCGTTTCGCCGCGCCTTCGAAAGGAAGATCATCCCCGGTCTCGCCTCATCCCCGCCATACGTGCGCGCGATGCCGACCACCATTGCAAAGGACCGGCGACGCGGCTAGCTACCCGCCAGAGGAAGGAAAACGATGCGGGCACGTGAACTCTCGGGCGCAGCGGCGATCGCGCTTCTCGCCGGCCTGGCGCTGACCGGCTGTATGGGCGAGACGCTGACGCGGGGCTACGTCCCTTCCGAGGCGTCGCTGCAGCAGGTGCAGGTCGGCGCGCCGCGCGAACAGGTGCTTCTGACCCTCGGCTCCCCGTCGACCACGGCCGATTTCGGCGGCGAGGTCTTCTACTACATCACGCAGAAGACGAACCGCCCGATCGCCTTCCTGAACATGCGCGTCATCGACCAGACCGTTCTCGCCATCTATTTCGACGAAAACAGCCAGGTGAAGCAGATCGCGAATTACGGGCTGGAGGACGGCCGCATCATCGACCTGGTCTCGCGCACGACGCCGACCGGCGGCCGCGACTTCTCGTTCATCGCGCAGCTCTTCTCGGCGACCAGCGTTTCGCCCGGATCGTTGACGGGGGACTCGCCGGGCCGTCCGGGAGGCTGATGACGGCGCCGCGGAAGCGGCGCCGCCGGAAGCTCCGCCGCCTCGCCTCAATGGGCGAGGACCGCCAGCAGCAACAGTGCCACGATGTTGGTGATCTTGATCATCGGGTTCACCGCCGGCCCGGCCGTATCCTTGTAGGGATCGCCCACCGTATCGCCGGTCACCGCGGCCTTGTGGGCCTCCGAGCCCTTGCCGCCGTAATTGCCGTCCTCGATGTATTTCTTGGCGTTGTCCCACGCGCCGCCGCCCGCCGTCATTGAAATGGCGACGAAGAGGCCGGTGACGATAACGCCGAGAAGCATGGCGCCGAGCGAGGAGAAGGCCTCCGACTTCCCGGCGATCAGGTAGATCACGCCGAAGCAGACGAGCGGCGAGAGCACCGGCAAGAGCGACGGCACGATCATCTCGCGGATGGCGGCGCGCGTCAGCATGTCGACCGCGCGCCCGTAATCGGGCTTCTCGGTACCCTGCATGATGCCTGGCTTCTCGCGGAACTGGCGGCGCACCTCCTCAACGATGGAGCTCGCCGCGCGGCCGACCGCCGTCATGGCGATGCCGCCGAAGAGGTAGGGCAGAAGGCCGCCGAAAAGCAGCCCGACCACGACATAGGGATTAGAGAGCGAGAAGTTGACCGAGACGCCTTCGAAGAACGAGCCGGGGGCGGCGGTGCGCGCGAAGAAGTCGAGGTCGGACGTGTAGGCCGCGAAGAGCACCAGCGCGCCGAGGCCGGCGGAGCCGATGGCGTAGCCCTTGGTGACGGCCTTGGTCGTGTTGCCGACCGCGTCGAGCGCGTCGGTGGTGTTGCGCACGTCGGCCGGCAGGTCCGCCATCTCCGCAATGCCGCCGGCATTGTCGGTGACCGGGCCGAAGGCGTCGAGCGCCACCACGACGCCGGCGAGCGCCAGCATGGTGGTCACCGCGATGGCGATGCCGAAGAGGCCCGCGAAGGCATAGGCGACGAGGATGCCGGCGATGATGACGAGCGCCGGAAGCGCCGTCGATTCCAGCGACACCGCGAGTCCCTGGATCACGTTGGTGCCGTGCCCGGTCACCGAGGCGGCGGCGATCGATTGCACCGGCCGATAGTTCGTGCCGGTGTAATACTCGGTGATCCAGATGATGAGCCCGGTGACGACGAGACCGGTGATGCCGCACAGGAAGAGATCGAGCCCGGTGAAGACCACGACGCCGGAAGCTGTCTGCGCCGTAAACTCGGTGCTGAAGCCGAGCTGCCACAAAATGACCAGCGCGAGCGCCACGATCGATAGAAGTGCGGTGGCGATGAAGCCCTTGTAGAGCGCGCCCATGATCGAGTTGTTGGAGCCGAGCTTCACGAAGAAGGTGCCGATGATGGAGGTGATCACGCAGGCGCCGCCGATCATCAGCGGCAACAGCATCATCATGCGCGCCGTCTCGCCGTCGAAGAAGATCGAGCCGAGCACCATCGTCGCGACGACCGTGACCGCATAGGTCTCGAACAGGTCGGCCGCCATGCCGGCGCAGTCGCCGACATTATCGCCGACATTGTCCGCGATCGTGGCGGGGTTACGCGGATCGTCCTCCGGGATACCGGCTTCGACCTTGCCGACCAGGTCGCCGCCCACGTCGGCGCCCTTGGTGAAGATGCCGCCGCCGAGACGCGCGAAGATCGAGATGAGCGATGCGCCGAAGCCGAGCGCGACGAGAGCGTCGACGACCTCGCGGCCTTCCGCTTCGAGGCCCATGCCGGACGTCAGGATCCAGAAATAGACCGAAACGCCAAGCAGCGCGAGGCCGGCCACCAGCATGCCGGTAATGGCGCCCGACCGGAAGGCGATCGCAAGGCCGGCGCCAAGCGATTGCGAGGCGGCCTGCGCGGTCCGGACATTCGCCCGCACCGAGACAAGCATGCCGATGAATCCTGCCGAGCCGGAAAGGATCGCGCCGATCGCGAAACCGAAAGCCGCGGTGGCGGAGAGCAGCCACCAGGCAAGCAGAAAGACCACCACGCCGACGATCGCGACGGTCGTGTACTGGCGCGTCAGGTAGGCGGTCGCGCCCTCACGGATGGCGCCGGCAATCTCCTGCATGCGGGCATTGCCGGCGTCGGCGGCAAGCACGGATTGGATGGCCCAGACCGCGTAAACGATGCTGAGCACACCGCACGCGATCGCGAAATAGAGCGGAAGCATTGAGGATTCCCTGGAACAAGGTCAGGCCGGCCGGGCGGCGAAAAAATACGCGCCACCGCAGGTCGGCGGGGATGGAACAGTGCGCGCGGTAATGCGGGAATCGGCCCGCCCCGTCAAGGGAGGCGCGCCCTCCTCAAGCTGTTCTCGGCCGCCAGACCATCCGCAGGAACAAAACGAGAAGACAGACCACGGCGACCGGCAGCACGATCATATTGACCACGTCCCAGCCGCCGAAAATCAGCGCCTCACCAGAGGAGTACGAGGCTACGGCGACGGTGCCGAAGAGAAGGAAGTCGTTGAGCGCCTGAACTTTCTCCCGCTCTTCCGGCCGATAAGTCTCCGTGACGAGCGCCGTGCCGCCGATGAAACCGAAGTTCCAGCCGATTCCGAGAAGAACCAGGGCCAGCCAGAAATGCGGCACCGAGGTCCCGGAGAGCGCCACCAGGGCGCAGCCGATGAGAAGGATGAGGCCCGTCGCCACCAGCCTTTCCGCCCCGAATCGGGCTATCAGCGAGCCGGTGACGAAGCTCGGGCCGAACATCGCCAGCACGTGCCATTGAATGCCGAGCACGGCCGAATCCCGAGGGTGGTCGTGCATGACCATGGCGAGCGGCGCCGCAGTCATCACAAAGCTCATGACGGCATAGGCGGAGGTCGCACAGCCGACCGCGATCAGAAAATCGGGCTGCCGCACGATCGCGCTGAGCGGCCGCCCGGTCGCGGCGCGGGCGCGCGGCGGCCGATGCGGAATGTCGAGGAGGGTGAGAACCAGCGCGGCGAGGAGCGTCAAAACGGCCGAGCCGAGAAAGGCCCCGGCGAACGGCACCGACGCGAACATATCGGCGGTGTGGATGACGGTTTGCGGGCCAAGCACGGCGGCGACGATGCCCCCGGTCAGCACCAGCGAGATTGCGCGCGGGCGGAACGCGGCGCTCGCCGTGTCCGCCGCCGCGAAGCGGAACTGTTGCACGAAGGCGGCCGCGAAACCGACCAGGAAAGTGCCGACGCAAAGGAGCAGGAAACCGGACACGACCATCGACCACGCCGAAACGCAGGCACCGAGGGTGGAGATCATCATGCCCGAAATGAAGCCGGGTCGCCGGCCGATACGGCGCATGAGCAGCGCCGCCGGAACGGTGCCGCACGCCGTCCCCACGACGAAGGCCGTTATCGGAACGGTGGCGAAGGATTTGTCCTCGCCGAGCAGCTGGAATGCGGCAAGGGCGGCGGTCACGAAACTGATCGGAGCCGCCGAGCCGCCGAGCGCGCCGGCGGCAGCAAGAACGAGAACGTTCCGCCGCGCCTTGCGATCGTCGACCAGCGTCACCGGCACCGCCAGCTCGGTCATTGCGCTTCCTCGCCGTGCCCATGCACGTAAGCACGCCTTGATAGAGGAAACGGCACGCCGCCGCACGTCACATTCGGCGACGCATCGCCCTCTGTGAGCACGCCAATTTCAGTTACCATGACGCCAGTTGCGGCTGCGTTAGCTAAAAACTCCGCAATCTTAGAGCGAGAAACGGCGGCCATAATCTCGTAGTCGTCGCCGGAGGTCAGGAACTTCGCGAGCCACTTTCCCGTCGCGGGTTGCAGAGCCGGCGGGATCGGGACGCGGTCGGCATCGATGCTCGCGGAGCATCCGGAGGCGGCGCACAGTTTGTCGCAGTCACCGACCAGTCCGTCCGAGACATCCATCGCCGCCGATGCGCACTCGACGATCGCCCGCGAAAGGGCGACTCGCGGCTCCGGCACCCGGTAGCGCATAATCAGCGCCGCGCGATCCTCCTCGCCAAGGCCATCCCAGGGGCCGGCCTCCCCCTTCAGAAGCGCCAGCCCCGCGGCCCCCGCCCCGATGGTCCCTGAGACGAAGAGCACGTCGCCCGGACGGCCGCCGGAGCGATGCACCATCTTTCCCCTGGCGACGAGGCCGAAGGCGGTGATGGAAACGACCGGTCCGTGCGGGGCGAGGATGGTATCGCCGCCCAGCAGGCCGACGGAGAACGTGTCTTGGTCGTGTGCCAGCCCTTCAGCGAAGGCGGCGAGCCAGCGCTCGTCGAAGTCCGTCGGCAGGCCGAGGCTCAGCGTGTAGGAGAGCGGCTTCGCACCCTTCGCGGCGAGGTCGGAGAGGTTCACGCGCAGCGCCTTCTGCGCGATCGTCCCCGGTGGATCATCGGGGAGGAAGTGCACGCCGCACGCCACCATGTCGGTCGTGACGACGAGGTCGCATTCCGGCGGAACCGCAATCCGTCCCGCATCGTCGCGAAGCGCGAAGGCCCCCTCCCCGGCAAGCGGCCGGAAGAAGCGCTCGATAATGGAGAGCTCGTCGAGCGGCATGCGTACCCGCCTCAGCCCGAAGCGGCTTTCGGGAACTCCTCGGGCCGGGCGTCGTGCGCGACGCGGTCGAGCACACCGTTCACCAGACCCGGCTCGTCGGCCGAGAAGAAGGCGTTGGCGACATCCACATACTCCGTGATGACGACACGGGCCGGCACGTCGCGGCGCTCCGTCAGCTCGAACACGCCGCAGCGCAGGATCGCGCGCAGCGTCAGGTCGATGCGCGTAAGCGGCCAGGTCGGCGGTAGCGCGGCATGGATGACCGGGTCGACGCGGCGCTGGGCGGCCACGACGCCCGCGACCAGTGCACGGAAGAATGGCTTGTCGGCGGGACGGAGCTGCTCGCCTTCGATCTCCGCGCCGAGGCGGTGCGTCTCGAATTCAGCGATGACCGCCGGAAGCGTCGCGCCGCCGACATCCATCTGGTAGAGCGCCTGCACCGCGCCGAGCCTTGCAGCGCCACGCTGGTTGGCCGAGCGGACCGGAGCCGTCATTGTTCGAACTGCCCGCGGACCGCGATCATCGCGAGCGCCGCCTCGGCTGCCGCCCCGCCTTTGTTCAATTCGCCGACGCCGGCCCGTCGCCGCGCCTGCTCGTCGTTCTCGACGGTCAGGATGCCGTTCCCGAGCGCCAGCCGATGCGTCACCGAAAGGTCCATCAGCGCCCGCGCGGATTCGTTCGCCACCGTCTCGTAATGTGTGGTCTCGCCTCGGATAACGCAGCCGAGGGCGATGAAACCGTCGAAGCGCTTCGAACCTCTGAGCGCCATCGCGATCGCCGCGGGAATTTCAAGCGCGCCCGGCACGGTGACGACGTCGAATGTGGCGCCGGCGCTCGTCAACGCGGCGGTCGCGCCGCGCAGCAATTCGTCGGCGAGGTCGTCGTAGAAGCGCGCCTCGACGACGAGGAGATGCAACGGGCGGTCGGCCATCGGAACCAATTTTCGAGTGAAGCCAACCATCTAGACCGGCTCGGCGAGCCGCGCAACGTAGCGCGCGACGAGGTCGATCTCGAGATTCACCCGTTCGCCGGCCTTGCGCGCCCCCCATGTCGTGACCGCCAGCGTATGCGGGATCAGCGTCACGTCGAAGCCGCGGCCCGCCGCTCCGTTGACGGTGAGCGATGTACCGTCAAGCGCGACGGAGCCCTTGGCGGCAATGAAGCGCGCCAGCTCCGCCGGCGCCTCGAAGGCAAGAAACGCGATGTCGGCGGTGTCGCGTCGCTCCGTAATCGTCGCGACGCCGTCGATGTGACCGGAGACGAGATGCCCGCCGAGCTCATCGCCGAGCTTCAGCGACCGTTCCAGATTGATCCGCGTCCCGGCCTTCCACTCGCCCATCGTCGTGCGCGCCAGCGTCTCCGGAGACGCCTCTACGTCGAAGAACGCGCGGCCACCCGCGGTGCCCAGCTCGACGACGGTCAGGCAAGGGCCAGAACAGGCGATCGACGCGCCGATCGCAATCGTCGCCGGATCGTACGCGGTCGCGATGCGGATGCGGGCGCCGGCCGCGCGCGGCGTGACGTCGAGAACCTCGCCCACGTCGGTGACGATACCGGTGAACATCTCACTTCTCTTTTTCTTTGCCCGGCTTCTTGACCGGGAAGGAGTCGCCGTCCGCAAGCTCGCCGACGAAGGTCTCGAAGTCCTTCGCCTCGCTGAAGTCGCGATAGACGGAGGCGAAGCGCACATAGGCGACCGCGTCGAGGTTCTTCAGCCCCTCCATGACCAGGAGCCCGATCTCCTCCGCCGGAATCTCCTGCTCGCCGCGCGCCTCGAGCTGCCGCACGATGCCGGAGACCATCCGCTCCACCCGCTCCGAATCGACCGGGCGCTTCCGGAGCGCCACCTGCACGGAGCGCATGAGCTTGTCGCGGTCGAAGGGCACGCGGCGGCCGGAGCGCTTCAGCACCGTCAGCTCGCGCAGCTGCACACGCTCGAACGTCGTGAAGCGCCCGCCGCATTCGACGCAGGAGCGGCGGCGCCGGATCGCGTTGTCGTCCTCCGTCGGGCGCGAATCCTTCACCTGTGTGTCGGTGGCGCCGCAATAGGGACAACGCATGGCGGCGTCAGATCCCCACGCCCGTCGGGTAGATCGGGAAGCGGTCGGTGAGCGCTCTCACCTTCGCCTTGACCGACGCCTCGATGAGCGGCGCCGTGCCGTCCTCCGACTGCGCCACCGCGTCGAGCACCTCCGCGATCAGCTCACCGACCTGACGGAATTCCGCAACGCCGAAGCCGCGCGTCGTGCAAGCCGGAGTCCCGAGCCTGATCCCGGAGGTGACGAACGGCTTTTCGGGATCGAACGGAATGCCGTTCTTGTTGCAGGTCAGGCCGGCGCGTACCAGCGCCTTCTCCGAGACGTTGCCCCTGAGCTGCTTCGGACGCAGGTCCACCAGCATCAGATGATTGTCCGTGCCGCCCGACACGATGTCGAAGCCGAGGCTCTTCAATTGCTCGGCAAGCGCGCGCGCATTCTCCACGATGTTCCTGGCATAGACCTTGAAGTCGGGCCTAAGCGCTTCACCCAGAGCGACCGCCTTCGCCGCGATCACATGCATCAGCGGCCCGCCCTGCAGGCCGGGGAAGACGGCAGAGTTGATCTTCTTCGCCATCGCCTCGTCGTTTGAGAGGATCAGGCCGCCGCGCGGACCGCGCAGCGACTTGTGCGTGGTGGAGGTAACGACGTGCGCATGCGGAACCGGCGACGGATGCATGCCACCCGCGACGAGCCCCGCGAAATGCGCCATGTCCACCATGAGATAGGCGCCGACGGAATTGGCGATCTCGCGGAAGCGACGGAAATCCCAGACGCGCGAATATGCCGTGGCACCCGCGATGATGAGCTTCGGCTTCACCTGATGCGCCTGCTTCTCGATCTCGTCGTAGTCGAGAAGCTGATCCTCGCGCCGCACACCGTAGGGCGCGACCTTGAACCATTTACCCGACATGTTGACCGGCGAGCCGTGGGTCAGGTGCCCGCCCGCGGCAAGGTCGAGCCCCATGAACGTGTCGCCGGGGGACAGCAGCGCCAGGAACACCGCCTGGTTCATCTGGCTGCCGGAATTCGGCTGCACGTTGGCGAAGTTCGCGCCGAAAAGCTTCTTGGCGCGCTCAATGGCAAGCGTCTCCGCCACGTCGACGAACTCGCAGCCGCCGTAATAGCGCTTACCCGGATAGCCCTCCGCGTATTTGTTCGTCATCACCGAGCCCTGCGCCTCAAGGACGGCGCGCGACACGATGTTCTCCGAGGCGATCAGCTCGATCTCATGGCTCTGGCGACCGAGCTCGCTCTGGATCGCCTCGCTAATCTCCGGGTCGGTCTCCGCAAGCGGTGCGGTGAAGAAAGTATCGGTCGCCGCGGTTTCGCGGGCGGGCTTTGTTGGCGACATCGAAGGCCCCGGCTCTCGTGGGAATTCCAGCGTTCTCCCTGCTGCGCTGCGGCATGGGAGCGGCCGGCCGATACCACAGAGCCCCGCCCCCGCCAAGCAAAGCTCGCGCTTTATCGGAATTGACCGCGGTAGTAGCGTTTTTCAGTGCCCGGCTAGGGCCAAAGAGATCGGGAGGATTGCCATGCGCGTGATTACAGCCGTGCTGATTGGTTTTTCTTTCTTCGTGACCGGCCAATCCTCGGCGGCCGACAAAGCCATGACCGGCGATGAGCTCTCGGCGCTTCTCGCGAACGGCAAGACGATCCACCTCGGTGGCAAGGGAACGGGATATTCGGGCGAACTTACGCTCAACGCCGACGGAACCGGCGCCGGCTCCGCCCAGACCGATGATGGAAAGAAACATTTTAAGATCGAGGGAACTTGGGAAATACGCGACGGCGCCTTTTGCCGTGTGTGGCACGACCTCGACGATGGAAAAGACGTCTGCGAGACCTGGGTGAAGACCGGGCCCAGAAGGTGAACGTGATGGTCGGCGACAAGAAGATCGGCGTGAATTACTGGTAGCGCCGCTCCCGCCGTTTGCCGCCGCCGCTCGCTGCTTATTGCTGCGCGGTCTCCTCGGGACGACCGATCCTGCCCGGGTCCTGCGCGAGCGCGACTGCGCCCTGATTGTCGAGGCCGTAGATGTCGTCGCGGAAGTGCAGGACGCCGTCGCCGGTGGTCCAGGCGGTGAGATAGGCGGTGTAGATCGACGGCGGGTTCACCACCTCCTGGTCGAGCCGCTCGCCGGAGCGGATCGTCTCGTCGACGCGAGCGCGATCGTAACCGGTGTCGCGCAGCACCCAGGCGACCAGCTCGCGCACATTGAACACGCGCACGCAGCCCGACGATTCGAAGCGATAGTCGGAACCGAAGAGGTTCTTGGCCGGCGTGTCGTGCAGATAGACGTCATACGGATTGTGGAACTGCAGCTTCACATAGCCGAGCGAATTGTCGTCGCCCGGATCCTGCCGGAACATGTAGTTGACCGCTTCTTCGGTATTCCAGTTCACCTGCTCGGGCTGCAGCTCCTGGCCCTTTTGGTTGAAGATGCGGATGTGGTGGTCGGTGAGATAGCCCGGATCCTTCTGCATCTTCGGGATCAGGTCTTTCTTGATGATCGAAGCCGGCACAGTCCAGAACGGGTTGAAGCGGATCTCGTAGATCTTGCTGGAGAGGATCGGCGTCTGCCTGTCGACCTTCCCGACCACGGCGATGTGACGGGAGACGACGCTGCCGTTGTCCACCGCTTCGATTTGCGCGCCGGGAATGTTGACGAGCACGTAGCGCTCGCTCGGCACGCCCATCGCCTTGATGCGCTCGAGATTCTGTTGGAGCTGGGCGAGACGGACATAAGCGGGAACATTCAGCGCTTGCAGCGTGCTCGCGCCGACGACGCCGTCGGCGGGAATTCCGTGACGTTCCTGGAAGCGCCGGACGGCCGCCTGCACATAGGAATCGAAGGCCGCCTGATCGCCGCTTGCCTGACGCAGATCGCCCGACGCGATGAGCCGGCGCCGAAGCTCGACCACGTTTGCATCGCGGTCGCCGATCTTAAGCTGCTTGTCCGTCGGAACGGTCGGCCAGCCGCCGCGCGCCACGAGGTCCTGGTAGACATAGATCGACTGCTCCATCGCCGGAACGGTCTGCGGGGAGAGGATGGGCGTGGAGGTGGAAACGGGGCGCGAAACCGCCGACTGCGAATCGAAGCCTTCCGTCCACTCCTGCTGCTGGACGCCAGCGAGCGGCGATTGCTGGGCGAGCCCGGCCGCCGGAAGCAGCAGCGCAGCGGAAAACGCGAGGAGCGGAAGCGATCGCATCGGACTGATTTCCTGTTCTGCGGCCGGACACTATCCGACCGGCGTCCTGAGCTAAGGGCAAGGCGCTTAACGATACATTAAGCATCTCGGCCGAGCCGGCGTAACGCCGATTGTGGAAGATGTCGAAACCCGGCCGCAAGCCCAACCGCGCGCTTTCTGGGCGCGATTTATGGCCAATCAATGTCGCGTGAGGTGGCTGGAATCGAAGACCCCGCGGCGCCTGACGCCGCGGGGTCCTCGAAATCCGTATCGGAGAAAGGCGCTCAGAGACGATAGAGAATCTGGTCGGTCCAGAAGCGCTCAAGCCGCTGCAGCGCCTTGTTCATGCGGCGGAAGTCGTCCTGGGTGATGCCGCCGACCTTCTCGATCGACTGGATGTGGCGGTTGTAAAGGTCGTTGACGACGTTGGCGACTTCGATCCCCCGCTCCGTCAGCGAGACACGAACCGAACGGCGGTCGATGCGCGAGCGCTGATGGCTGATGAAACCCGCGTCGACGAGCTTCTTCAAATTGTAGGAGACATTCGACCCGAGGTAGTAGCCGCGCGTGCGCAGCTCGCCGGCCGTAAGCTCTGAATCACCGATATTGAAGAGCAACAGCGCCTGGACCGAATTGACGTCGGAGCGCCCCATCCGGTCGAACTCGTCCTTGATGACGTCGAGAAGCCGCCTGTGCAGGCGCTCCACGAGCGTCAAGGCGTCCAGATAGAGCGTCTTGGTATCGTCCGGAGCCGTTTCCGCCGCCTCGTAGCGGGCCGCCGCCTGTTCCGACATAAGCATGTCCAATCCTCGCCCTCCGCCTTTTGGCGGTTGAATTGGAGCCACCATACGGTTGCAGATTGAACACGCACTTAAGCGAAACGCTTAATTAAATCTTTCCGCGAACCGACCGCTCGATTTCGCCGCGGATTCGGGTCAGTCCGCGAGCGACCGCCGCCATTCCAGGAAAGTGAGTGCGAGGAAGCCGATGAAAAGGCAGCCATGCACCAGGACGCGCAGCGGATAGGAGCCGAAGAGATCGGAAAAAAGCGTGTACATCGACATTTCGACGGCAAGCGCAACCGCCCACATCACCGGTCCCCACGCCGCCCCAACCCACAGGCCGACCGACGCGAAGAGATCGACGAGGAGGAGCGTCACCGATCCGGCTCTCAGCGCCGGGGTCAGGTCGTCGAAATTCTGCCCGTCGGGCGTAATGCCGAGGATCAGGCAGGCGCGCGCCAGCCCCGCGATCAGAAGCAGGACCGCGACAACGCGCATATAGATCATCGTCATCGGGAGCCGCGCGCCTTGCGGCTCAAGCGGTCCGCCGAGAGCGTCGCTCATTCCGTTCCCGTGCTCCGTGGCATCCTGGAGCCATAGGAGCGTGCCGGCGGAGCGTCAATCGGCGTGGGGGGCCGCCGAAGCGATGTTTTGAGCCAGACCGCGCGGATGCTAGATTCGGGCAAACCTCACGGACAGCCGATGACCGCGCCCCTGAAAGCTTCGCTTCCCGATATCGACCGCATCACTGGCCACCGCCGATTGCGGCGCAACCGTCGCGCCGACTGGTCGCGCCGGCTGGTGCGCGAGGCGACGATTTCCGTCGACGACCTGATCTGGCCGATCTTCCTGATCGACGGGGAGAAGGAGCGCGTTCCCGTCGCCTCCATGCCGGGTGTCGACCGGCTCTCTGTCGACGAGGCGGTGCGCGCGGCGGAGCGTGCGGCGCGGCTGAAAATCCCGGCGATCGCCTTCTTTCCCTATGTCGAGCCGTCGCGCCGCGACCCGCTCGGCTCCGAGGCGCTGAACGCCAAGAACCTCGTCTGCTCCGCCTGCCGCGCGATCAAGAAAGCCGTGCCTGAGCTCGGGCTCATCACCGACGTCGCGCTCGACCCCTATACGAGCCACGGCCATGACGGAGTCATGCAGGGCGATGAGATCCTGAACGACGCCAGCGTTGCCCAGCTCGTCCGCCAGACGCTCGTGCAGGCGGAGGCCGGCGCCGACGTGATCGCCCCCTCCGACATGATGGACGGACGCGTCGGCGCGATTCGCGAGGCGCTCGACGCCGCCGGCTTCGGCCATGTGCAGATCATGTCCTACACGGCGAAATACGCCTCCGCCTTCTACGGGCCGTTCCGCGACGCGATCGGCACCAGCGGAACCCTGCGAGGAGACAAGCGCACCTATCAGATGGATCCCGGCAACGCCGACGAGGCGCTGCGCGAAGCGGAGATGGATATCGCCGAGGGCGCCGACATGCTGATGGTGAAGCCCGGCATGCCCTATCTCGACATCCTCGCCCGTGTGAAGGAGGCCTTTGGCATGCCCACCTTCGTCTACCAGGTGTCCGGCGAATACGCGATGATCGAGGGCGCGGCGCGCAACGGCTGGCTGGACGGCGAGCGGGCGATGATGGAGAGCATGCTCGCCTTCAAGCGCGCCGGCGCCGACGGCGTCCTCACCTATTTCGCGCCCCGGGTGGCGGAGGCGCTTGCGGCGGAACGCTAACCGAAAGCTGGTGTCGGCCGGTCTGGATTCTTGAACGGTCATGCGTCCGTCCCCATTTCTCTTCGCGGGAGAAACACTGCCATGAGCCAGACCACGCTTGACGCCGGCGACCTGACCTATGACCCCGCCGTTCACCCCGAGCTGTACGACGGCGTGCGCACCCGGCGCGTTTTTGCGTTCCTGATCGATGCCGCGGCGATCCTCGTCCTCATGATTCTCGCCTATGTCGTGATCGGCGTGCTCGGCATCTTCACCCTCGGCCTCCTCTGGCTTTTGCTGCCGGCGGTCTGGCCGGTCGTGGCGATCCTCTACTCGGTGCTCACGCTCGGCGGACCGGCCTCTGCGACCCCCGGCATGCGCTTTACCGGCATCGAAATGCGCACCGTGCGCGGCCGGCACATGGATTACGGGCTGGCGCTCCTGGAGGCGGTGCTTTTCTGGGTGTCGGTCGCAATCCTGACGCCGCTCGTGCTCGTCGTCGGGCTTTTCACCGAGCGCAAGCAGCTTCTCCACGACCTGATCCTCGGCACGGTCGCTATTCGTTCGTTCTGAGCCTTCGCATCAAGCTCTTCTTGCGCCGCGCTCCGACGTGGTATTATGGGCGCGCACGGGATCCTCTTGATGACGAAGATCGTAACGGACGCCCATCAGTTCTACCTGACCGCCCCAAGCCCCTGCCCCTATCTGCCGGGCCGCCAGGAGCGAAAAGTCTTCACCCATCTCGTCGGACCGAACTCCGGCGAATTGCACGATCTCCTAAGCCAGGGTGGGTTTCGCCGCAGCCAGGGCATCGCTTACCGTCCCGCGTGCGAATCCTGCATGGCCTGCGTTTCCGTGCGTGTCTGCGTGGACTCGTTCCGCGCAACGTCCAACATGCGGCGCGTCTGGAAGGCCAATCGCGATCTGATCGGCCGCTTCCGCGCGCCGCAGGCGACGAGCGAACAATACAGCCTCTTCCGCCGCTATCTCGACAGCCGCCATTCCGACGGCGGCATGGCCCACATGTCGGTGCTCGATTACGCGCTGATGGTTGAGGACAGCCACGTGGAGAGCGGTGTGGTGGAGTATCGCCGCCGCGGCCCCGACAGCGCCATCACCGGGCGCGATGAAGGCGGCATCGTCGCGTGCACGCTGACCGATCTCCTCTCCGATGGCCTATCAATGGTTTATTCTTTCTTCGATCCGGACAGCGCCGGCCGCTCGCTCGGCACCTTCATGATTCTGGAGCACATCGAGCGGGCGCGGAAACTTGGCAAGCCTTACGTGTATCTGGGCTACTGGGTCGAGGGATCGCCGAAAATGGGATACAAGGCGCGCTTCCGGCCACAGGAACGCCTCTCGGCACGCGGCTGGGTTCGTGTTAACTAAGAATCCGCAAGTGTAGGTAATCGCGGCCATCCGCGACATATTGAGACATTATCGCATTGGAACTGGCGGATGAAACCGGCTACAACCGCCGGGTATAAGTCAGTTCAGATGAGGTTCCGCAAAATGGCAAAAGCAGCTACGCCAATGGATGCGTTGGTGGGGGCGCGCCTGCGTTCGCGGCGGAAGCAGCTTAGGATTAGTCAAGAACGGCTGGGCAAGGAGATTGGTGTTTCCTTCCAGCAAGTTCAGAAATACGAGAACGGCACAAACCGGATCGGAGCCGGACGTCTCGCGGAAATCAGCAAAGTGCTTGATGTTCCGGTGGCTTACTTCTTCACCGGGAATTCCGGCACCACCTCCGCGGACGGCGATCGCGCCGACACGCGGGCAGCGTTGAGCGAGCCCGGCGCAGCGGAGCTTCTGCAGGCTTACGCCCAGATCGGCAGCTTGGCGCTTCGCAACGCCGTCGTGCGTCTTGCGCGTGATCTTGCCGGCAATTTCGGCGAGCCGCGTGCGGCCGCCACGAAGCGCCCACCGACCCGGCATGCCGCCGCCTCGAAAGCCAATCCTTAGAAGTCTTCCCGGACGGTTGGCTCGGTCGAGCCGACACTAAGTCGTCTTAGAACCTGTTCGACTTGGGAAAGCCCTGCGGCGCGAGCCGCCCGGCTTGCGCGCGCTCGCCCATCCAATCCTTGAGCTCCGCGGCGCTGCGTGAATGCGCGCGACCGGCCGAATTGGTCCAACCGAGGCCCTCGGATTTTGAGAAGACGCGCACGTCCGAAAGCTCGCCGTCCTTGTAGCGCTGCAGCCGCACGCCCTTCCCGCGCGACATCTCCGGGAGCTGCTCGAGCGGAAAGACGATCATCTTGCGGTTGTTGCCGATGACGGCGACGAGATCGCCCTCCGCCGGCACGCAGACCTTCGCCTCGTCCTTGCCGGAAACGTTCAGGACTTGCTTGCCCTTGCGCGTATTGGCGACGAGCTCGCTCTCCGCCACGCGGAAACCGTAGCCGGCGGCGCTCGCAACGATGCGCTTGCCGTCGGTCGAGAACGGGAAGATCGCAACGACGTCCTGGTCCTTGTCCATGTCGACCATGAGCCTGACCGGCTCGCCGTTTCCGCGCCCGCCCGGAAGCTTGGCGGCGTCGAGCGTGAACACCTTTCCACCGGTCGAAAGTAGCAGCACCTTGTCCATCGTAGTGGCGTGGAAAGCACTTTGCAGCCGGTCGCCCTCCTTGAAGGCGAGTTGGCCGAGATCGGCCAGATGGCCGCGCATGGCACGGATCCATCCTTTCTGCGAAAGCACCACGGTGACCGGCTCGCGCTCGATCATCGCCTCCTGGATGTCCTCCAGATCGATCGTCGGCGCGTCGGCGAAACCGGTGCGGCGCTTGCCGAGCGGCGTGGCGGGTCCGAAGGTCTTCTTCACCTCCGCGATCTCGTAGGCGACGCACTTCCACTGCCGCTCCTCCGATTTGAGCAGCCCTTCCAGATCCTTCTTCTCGGTTTTCAGCGCATCGAACTCCTTGCGGATTTCGATCTCGTCGAGCTTGCGCAGCTGCCGAAGCCGCATGTTCAAGATCGCCTCGACCTGCGCCTCGGTGAGCTTGAAGCGCTTCATCATCACCGCTTTCGGATCGTCCTCCTCGCGAATGATGCGGATCACCTCATCGAGGTTCAGATAGGCGATCAGATAGCCGCCGAGCACTTCCAGCCGCTCTGCGATCTTACCGAGGCGGAAGCGCGAACGGCGGTTGAGCACGACCTTGCGATGCTCCAGCCACTCGGCAAGCACGTCGCGCAGCGACAGCACGTTCGGCACCTGTCCGCGCGATAAGACATTCATGTTGAGCGAAAACCGCGCCTCCAGCTCGGTGGTGCGGAAGAGCGATTCCATCATCAGGTTCGGATCGACAGTCCGGCTCTTCGGCTCGATGACGATCCTGACGTCCTCCGCGCTCTCGTCGCGCACGTCGCCGACGAACGGCAGCTTGCGGTTCTCGATGAGCCCGGCGATCTGCTCGATCAGCCGGCTCTTCTGCACCTGATAGGGAATCTCGGTGATGACGGCGGCCCATGTGCCGCGGCCGAGATCCTCCGTCTCCCATCGCGCGCGCACGCGAATGCCGCCGCGCCCGGTCTTGTAGGTCTCGGCAAGCGTCTCGCGCGAGGAGACGATGATGCCGCCGGTCGGGAAGTCCGGCCCCGGCACGAACTCCATCAGCTTGGCGAGCGTCGCCTTCGGATACTTGATGAGGTGCAACGCCGCGTCGCAGAGCTCCGCGACATTGTGCGGCGGGATGTTGGTCGCCATGCCGACCGCGATGCCGGCCGAGCCGTTGGCGAGAAGGTTCGGGAAGGCGCCCGGCAGCACCACCGGCTCCTCGCCCTCCCCGTCATAGGTCGGGCGGAAGTCGACCGCGTCCTCGTCGATGCCGCGCAAGAGCAATTCGGCGACCGCCGTCATGCGCGCTTCGGTGTAGCGCATGGCCGCCGGGTTATCGCCGTCGACGTTGCCGAAATTGCCCTGCCCGTCGACGAGCGGGTAGCGCACGGCGAAATCCTGCGCGAGGCGCACCAGCGCGTCGTAGATCGCCTGGTCGCCGTGCGGATGGAAATTGCCCATCACCTCGCCGACGACCTTGGCCGATTTCTTGTAGCCCCCGGTCGGGTTGAGGCGCATTTCGCGCATGGCATAGACGATGCGCCGGTGCACGGGCTTCAGTCCGTCGCGCACATCGGGCAGCGCGCGGTGCATAATGGTGGAGAGCGCGTAAGCGAGATAGCGCTCCTCAAGCTCGGTCCGCAGGTTGACCGGGACGATCTCGCCGCCCGCGCCGTTATCGCCATTTTCAGGCGGAATCACTCGTTTTCCCATGGCCCCTCAATAGCCACGGCGAGTCCGCGGGACAACACGCGCTTTCGGCCTTAGAAGCGGGCCATGGCGACTGGCCCGGAAATCCCGATCGAAGCGCTCGCCGCGCGCTTGCCCGCCGGAACACGGCTTGCCGGGCTCGATCTCGGCACCAAGACCATCGGCGTGGCGCTCTCCGATCCGGGGCTCAGGATCGCAAGTCCCCTCCAACGATCCATCGCACGAAATTCGGCAAGGACGCGGAGGCGCTTCTCGAGCTGTGCGAGGCGGAGAAGGTCGGCGGACTGGTCCTCGGCCTCCCCATCAACATGAACGGCACCGAGGGGCCGCGCGCGCAGGCGACCCGTGCCTTCCTGCGCAATCTCGCGCTGCTCACCGACCTGCCCGTCGTGCTCTGGGACGAGCGCCTTTCCACCGCCGGGGCGGAACGCGCCATGCTGGAAGCGGACCTCTCGCGAAAGAAGCGCGCCGAAAAGATCGATGCCGCTGCTGCCGCCTTCATCCTGCAGGGCGCACTCGACCGGCTCGCATCGCTCAGGGCCGCGCGATGAGCGTTGCGCTCAATGCGCTGCTGCCTGTTCTCGTCGTCATCGTCGTTGGGTGGGCAACCGCGAACTCGCGGCTGGTCCCGCGCGAGCAATGGGCCGGGCTCGACACGCTCACCTACTACGTTCTCTTCCCCTGCCTGCTGGTGCGCTCGCTCACCGGGACGGATCTCAGGACGCTCCCGTTCGCCACGCTCGGTCTTGCGCTCGTCCTCGCCATTCTGACGATGGCCGCGCTCTGCCTGGCGCTCAGGCCGCTGCTTGCCTCGCGCTTCGGGATCGACGGACCGCGCTTCACGTCGATCTTCCAGGGCTCGACCCGATGGAACACGACGGTCGCTTTGGCGCTCGCCGGCTTCCTCTACGGCGCGGAAGGCGTGGCGCTGATGTCGGTGGCGATCATCGCGATGATCCCGCTTTTGAACGTTCTCTGCGTCAGCGTGCTTTCCTGGTTCGCAGCGGCGACCGCGCCATCGGCCAAGCGCATCGCGACCGAACTCGCGCGCAATCCCCTGATCCTCGCCTGCGCGGCGGGGATCGCGCTGAACCTGACGGGCATCCAGCTCCCCGGGCCCTTCAATTCCGCACTTGAGATGCTCGGCCGCGCCGGTCTCGCCTGCGGGCTGCTGGCGGTCGGGGCTGGGCTCGATCTCTCGTCGCTGCGGCGCCCCGGCCCGGCGCTCGCGACCGGCACGCTTCTGCGCCTCCTGCTCATGCCGCTGTTCGCGACGGGATTTGCCCTGCTCCTCGGCGTCGACGGAACGGCGCGCGGCATCGCCGTTCTCGCCGCGGCGGTGCCGACCGCGGCGGCCTCCTACATCCTGGCGCGCAAGATGGGCGGCGATGCCAAGCTGATGGCGGAGATCGTGACGATGCAGACCGTCCTCGCCGTCATCACGCTGCCGCTCTTCTTGTGGTTCCTGGCTTGATGTCGACTGCGCTGACTCCGGCTGCTACTTTGCGGCCAACAGTTTTTTCGAGTTCGGGAGGCAAGAATGGCGCTCTATCAGAATATCGTCGAGACCGTCGGCAATACGCCAATCGTCAAGATCAATCGTTTGGCTCCTGATCACGTCGACCTCTTCGTGAAGATCGAAGCCTTCAATCCTCTCGGCTCGGTGAAAGACCGCCTTGCCCTTGGCGTCATCGAGGCGGCGGAGAAGTCCGGCGAGCTGAAGCCCGGCCAGACGGTTGTCGAGGCAACGAGCGGAAATACCGGAATAGGCCTCGCGATGGTCTGCGCCGCGAGGGGCTATCCGCTGGTGGTCACGATGGCTGAATCGTTCAGCGTCGAAAGGCGCAAGCTGATGCGATTTCTCGGCGCCAAGGTCGTCGTGACGCCGGCGGCGGACCGGGCCGTGGGGATGATCAAGAAGACGATCGAGCTTGCCGAAACGCACGGCTGGTTCATGACGCGCCAATTCGAGAACGAAGCCAACCCCGACATCCATTCGCGCACGACCGCGCTGGAGATCCTGCGCGATTTCGACAAGCGCCGGCTCGACTATTGGGTCACCGGCTACGGCACGGGCGGCACGCTCAAGGGCGTCTCGCGCGTCCTGAAGGAGAAGCGGCCGGAGACGAAGATCGTGGTCTGCGAGCCGGAGGACGCCCAGCTTCTCGGAAGCGGCATCGAGCAGGCGCGCAGCCCGGACGGGTCCCCTTCGGCGCCGCATCCCAGCTTCAAGCCGCACCCGATGCAGGGGTGGACGCCGGACTTCATCCCGAAGCTCACCGGCGACGCCGTCGCGTCGCACGTCATCGACATGCTGTTGCCGATCCCGAACGCCGATGCGCTCCGCTGCAGCCGCGAACTCGCCGCCAAGGAAGGCATTTTCGTCGGCATCACCTCCGGGGCGACGTTCGCGGGCGCGCTGAAAGTTTGCGAGAAGGCCGAAAAGGGCGCGAGCATTCTGTGCATGCTGCCCGATACCGGCGAGCGCTATCTGAGCACGCCGCTCTTCGCCGACGTGCCGGCCGATATGACCGAGGAAGAGATCGCGATTTCGCGCTCCACCCCGACGGCGCAGCTCGCCGCCTGAGGGAGTCAGCTCGTCGCAGGCGCGATGTAGTCGACGATCTTGCGCGCGTCGAAGCGACCGTCGAGCATGCCATAGGTGGCGCGCCAGGGCCGGCCGAGCCGCGTCTCGATGAAGGCGTCGGCGATCGCCGCGGGATAGTCGCGCCGGAGCGCCGCCGCCGCGGCGGTCAGCGCCAGCTGCTCCACGAGAAGGCGCGCGGAGCCCTCATCCTCCGCCGCGACACCGGCCGCGGCGAGGAGCACGTTGAGCGCCGAATTCGCGCCCTGCCCGAGTTCCGCGCCGATCGTGGTGATCACATGCTGGAGCACGCCGTCGGCTTTCAGCGCGCGCACCACGTCGAGCGCCATGACGTTGCCGGAGCCTTCCCAGATCGCGTTGACCGGCGCCTCGCGATAAAGCCGCGGCAGCACGCTCTCCTCCACGTAGCCGTTGCCGCCCAGGCACTCCATCGCCTCGTAGAGGAAGGCCGGCGCGCTCTTGCACACCCAGTATTTCACCGTCGGCGTCATCAGCCGAACATAGGCGGCCTCCGCCGGCTGGCTCGCGGCCATGTCGAAGGCTTCCGCGAGCCGCATCGTAAGCGCCAGCGCCGCGACCAGGTCGAGCCCCATGTCGGCGAGGACCCGCGTCATCAGCGGCTGGTCGATCAGCGCCCGGCCGAAGACGGCGCGATGGCGAACGTGGTGAACCGCCTCGGCGAAACCGCCGCGCATCAGTCCAGCGCTCGCCACGGCGCAATCGAGCCGCGTCAGCGTCACCATCTCCAGGATCGTCGCGACGCCGCGCCCCTCCTCGCCGACACGCCAGGCGCCGGCACCGTCGAACTCAACCTCGGCGGAGGCATTGGAGCGGTTGCCGAGCTTGTCCTTCAGGCGCTCCAGCCGGATGGCGTTGATCGAGCCGTCGGGGAGGACGCGCGGCATCAGGAAGCAGCTGAGCCCATTCTGCGCCTGCGCCAGCACCAGGAAGGCATCCGACATCGGCGCGGAGAAGAACCATTTGTGCCCGGTGATGCGATAGAGGTCGTCGCCCGCCGGCTCGGCGCGCGTGGTGTTGGCGCGCACGTCCGTCCCGCCCTGCTTCTCCGTCATCCCCATTCCAAGCGTCACGCCGCGTTTCTCCTCCGCCGGGCGGAGATAGCGGTCGTAGTTCCGCGACAGGACGAGCGGCGCCCAGACCTTGAAGAGCGCGGGTGCGTGCCTGAGCGTCGCGAGCGACGCGTTTGTCATCGTCATCGGGCAGAGATGCCCGCACTCCGTCTGCGCCGTCATGTAGAGCCGCGCGGCCCGCGCCCGGTGCCTGAGCCCGGCTTCCTCGTCGCCCTCCCCGCTCCCCGGATCGAAGGCCGAGCAATGCAGGCCGGCGAGCACGGAGCGGCGCATCAGCGCGTGATAGGCGGGATGGAACTCCACCCGGTCGAGGCGCTCGCCCTTCGGGCTGTAGCGCTCCAGCACCGGCGTATGGACGTTGGCGAGGCGGGCGAAGTCACGCGCCTCGTGCGTCCCCCAGAACCCGCCGAGCTCCGATAGGTCGGCCCGGACCGCGTCCGGGAAGCCCGACGCGGCGGCATTCAGGATCGGGTCGGATTCGAACAGGTTGTCGCCGCCGTAGGGTGGCGACTGGTTTACCACCGTGTGCGTTTCCCGCGCCGTCATCCAGCGTCTTCCTGTGCGCAAGGCGCAAACGACGCGTCCCTGCGGTTGCCCCCGTGTGAGCGAGGGCCTATAGGGGCGACTTTAATGGCTTCTGCGTTTCCGCACAGACATCTTCTCGGGATCGAGGGTCTTTCCCCCCAGGATATCGCGCTTCTTCTCGATTCGGCCGAGGCCGCGATCGACGTCAGCCGCCAGGTGGAGAAGAAAAAGGCGACGCTGCGCGGCCGCACCCAGATCAATCTCTTTTTCGAAGCCTCCACGCGAACACAATCCTCCTTCGAGCTTGCGGGCAAGCGGCTCGGCGCCGACGTGATGAACATGGCAGTCAGCGCCTCCTCGGTGAAGAAGGGGGAGACGCTAATCGACACCGCCATGACGCTGAACGCCATGCGGCCGGACATCCTCGTCGTTCGTCACCACGCAGCCGGCGCAGTCGCGCTTCTGGCACAGAAGGTCGAATGCGCCGTCGTTAATGCCGGCGACGGCGCGCACGAGCATCCGACCCAGGCGCTTCTCGACGCGCTCACCATCCGCCGCCACAAGGGCCGCCTCTCCGGCCTCGTGGTGGCGATCTGCGGCGACATCGCGCATTCGCGCGTGGCGCGCTCCAACATCCTGCTGCTTGCCGCAATGGGCGCGCGCGTGCGCGTCGTCGCCCCCTCCACGCTTGTTCCCGCTGGGATCGACCGGCTCGGCGTCGACGTCTTCACGTCGATGCGCGAAGGCCTCGCCGGCGCCGACGTGGTGATGATGCTGCGCCTGCAGCGCGAGCGCATGAACGCCGCCTACGTGCCGAGCGTGCGCGAATATTTCCGCTTCTTCGGCCTCGACGCGGAGAAGCTCTCCTGGGCGAAGCCCGACGCCATCGTCATGCATCCCGGTCCGATGAACCGCGGCGTCGAAATCGACCCCATGATCGCCGACGGCGTTCAGAGCGTCATCCGCGAACAGGTGGAAATGGGCGTCGCGGTTCGCATGGCGGTGCTTGAGGCGCTCGGCGCGCATCTGCCGAATGCCTGGACGACGGACATGCCAAGCCGGTTCAACGTGGTGTGAGGCGATGAACCGCCCGCTCGTTCTGACGAACGCCCGCGTCGTCGATCCCTCGCGCGACCTCGACGAGAAAGGCGCTGTGCTCATCGCCGATGGCCGCATCGTCGCCGCCGGCGCGAATGCCGCCAACCAGGGCGCGCCGGAAGGTGCGGAGGTGGTCGACTGCCGCGGCATGGCGGTCCTGCCCGGCCTCGTCGACATGCGGGTCTTCGTGGGCGAACCGGGCGGCGAACATCGCGAGACTCTGGAGACGGCAAGCCGCGCGGCGGCCGCGGGCGGCGTCACCGCGATCGTCACCATGCCCGACACCAACCCGGTGATCGACGACCCGGCGCTGGTCGATTTCGTCTTCCGCCGGGCGCGCGACACCGCGATCATCCGCGTCCATCCCATGGCCGCGATGACGCGCGGGCTTGCCGGTAGCGAGCTTTCCGAGTTCGGGCTTCTGAAGGAAGCCGGCGCCGTCGCCTTCACCGAAGGGCGTCGCTCGCTGAAAAGCGCCAAGGTGATGCGCAATGCCCTGACCTATGCGCGCGACTTCGACGCGCTCGTCGTCCACCACGTGGAGGATGCCGACCTCGCCAATGGCGGCGTCATGAACGAGGGCGAGACGGCGACGCGGCTCGGCCTTCCCGGCGTGCCGCTCGAGGCGGAAACCATCGTGCTCGACCGCGACATCCGGCTCGCCCGGCTGACCGGCGGCCGCTATCACGCCGCGCAGATTTCCTGCGAGCCGGCCGTGGCGACGCTGCGCCGCGCCAAGCTCGCCGGCAACGGCGTCACCGCGGGTGCTGCGATCGCGCACCTTTCGCTGAACGAGAACGACATCGGCGCCTACCGCACCTTCTTCAAGATGTCGCCGCCGCTGCGTTCCGAGGACGACCGCCGCGCTCTGGTCGAAGCGCTTGCCGACGGCACGATCGACGTCGTCTGTTCCGCGCACGATCCGCAGGACGTCGAGGGCAAGCGTCAGCCCTTCGCCGAGGCAGCAGACGGCGCGGTCGGTCTGGAGACGATGCTCGCGGCGGGCCTGCGCCTCGTCCATTCCGGCGACGTGCCGCTCATCCGTCTCATCGACGCGATGAGCACGCGGCCGGCAAAACTGCTCGGGCTTGAGGCCGGGACGCTCGCGCCTGGCGCGCCCGCCGACCTGATCCTCGTCGACCTCGAGTTTCCCTGGGTTGTGAAGGAGGAGGAGCTTCATTCGCGCTCCCGCAACACGGCCTTCGAGGGCGCGAAGCTCAGCGGCAAGGTGATGCGGACCGTCGTCGCCGGCCGCACCGTCTACGAGCATCCCGTCAACTGATTCCGGCCCTATGGCGGAGGCGGACTTGCCGCTAGGATGCCGCCATGACCTGGGGGCCTGTCGCTTCGCTTCTGATCGGCTATCTGCTCGGTTCGATCCCCTTCGGATTGATCCTGACCAGGCGCGCCGGCCTCGGCGACATCCGCGCGATCGGCTCCGGCAATATCGGCGCGACCAACGTCCTGCGCACCGGCAAGAAGGGCCTCGCGGCCGCGACGCTCCTCCTCGATGGGCTGAAGGGCACGCTCGCCGTCTTCATCGGCTGGCGCTTCGGGCTTTATGGCGCGCTAGCCGCCGCGCTCGGCGCCTATGTCGGCCATTGCTTCCCGGTCTGGCTCAACTTCAAGGGCGGCAAGGGGGTCGCCACCTACCTCGGCGTTCTCTTAGGACTGCACCCGCCGACGATGCTCATCGCGGCGCTGGTCTGGATCGGAGCGGCGGCGGCCAAGCGCTATTCGTCGCTTGCGGCCCTTACCATGAGCATCGTCGCGCCGCTCACCCTCGTCTATTTCGGGCGCTACGAGATGGCCGGACTCGCGGCCGTGCTGTCCGTGCTTCTATGGATTCGTCACCGGGAAAACCTGCGCCGGCTCGTGGCGGGCCAGGAAACCCGCATCGGCGCGAAATAGCGGACCGCTACTCCGCCGCCTCCACGATTTCCGATTCTACGGCCTCTACCTCGCGCGTCGGCGCACCATGCGTCTTCGGGATCTTGTCGGCGAAGGCTTCCACGAAATGCGAGTGCCCCTCGTCGCTGACGGGCGTCAGAGCCTCATCGACATAACTCGCCGATGCCGGGTCCGCGACGACGCGCTTTGCGATGGCCTTGTAGCGGCGGAAGAGCCTGTACCATTTCAGCCCCACGACCACGGATTCGACCGCCCGCCGCGGATAGAAGATGAGCGGGCTTTCGATGGGCATGCCGTGCCGCCGCTGTAGCCGCGCTTTGCGGCGCGCGATGCCGAACTGCAGAGGGTGCACGTCCTCGATCCACGTCGCGCCGGAGAAGACGGTGACCGCATCGACGATCTTGTTGATGCGGATGCCGCTCACCACGCCGCGCCGGAGAATGGTCTCCACGTGCTCATCCGTATAGTAGATGCGCCAAGCGTCGCGGTAGATGCCCTCCCATTCCTCCTTCGACATCACCGGATGCGCGGTCAGCACGTGCTCCAGGTCGTACTTGTTCATGTCGGGGTCCATCGCGACGCCGTTCATGAACAGCTTCTTGTGGTCCTCCGAGCCCGGCAGCGGCGTCAGGCAGAAGAACTCCAGGATGTCGATCGGCAGCTCTTTCTTGATGATCTCGATGTCGCGCCGGATGGAGGCCGGCGTGTCGGTCGGAAAGCCGAGAATGTAGCCGGCCCACGTCATCACCTTGGCGCTGCGCCACGCCTGCAGCATCTCCCGGTATTCCCAGATCTTGTTCTGCCGCTTCTTGGTGCCCATCAGCGACTCGGGATTGATGTTCTCAAGCCCGATGAAGACCATGTTGCAGCCGGCCCGCGCCGCCTTCTCGATGAAGCCCGGAATGCGGTGGCAGAGCGTGTCGACCTGCAGCAGCAGGCGGATCTTGAACTTTTCCTTTTCCCGCAGCTCGATCAGGCGGTCGAGGATCGGCTCCCAGTTCTTGTTGCGGGCGAAATTGTCGTCCGTCACGAAGAAGTGCGTGATGCCCTGCGCCGCGTTGGCGCGCACGATCGCTTCGACGTCATCGGGCGAGCGGTAGCGCGACTTGCGGCCCTGCACGTTGATGATGGTGCAGAAGCTGCACTGGAAGGGGCAGCCGCGGCCGGCGTCGAAGCTCGTATAGTGCCCGGCGATGCGGGTAACGACCTCGCGCGGCAGGATCGGGAACGTCGCCGCCGTCATGCCCGGAAGGTCGTGCAGGAAATTGTAGATCGGCTTCGTTCGCCCGGAATCGAGATCGCGCAACAGATCCGCCATCCGGCCTTCCAACTCGCCGGCATAAAGGACCGCCCCGAGATCGACCGCTTCCTGGATGTCGGCCGGCAGGTCCGGCAGCATCGCGATGCAGCCGCTCACGTGAAAACCGCCGATCACGACGTCGACGCCCTCGGCGCGAAACTGCCGCACCAGATCGACGGCGCGCGGAAACTGGTTCGACTGCACGCCGACAAGCCCGACGAAACCGCTGCCGGCGGCCTTGATCCGACCGATCGCGCCCTTCACGTCGATGATCGTATTGCACTCGTCATAGACCTCGACCTCGATCGCGACATCGGGGCCGAGCGCGCGCTCCCGCGCGCATTCCTGAACGAGGCCGTGAACGGAAGCGAGGCTGTTTGAGGGGATGCTCGAGCGCAGCCACTGAATGACGTAGCCGTCCGCGTCATAGTGAGACGGCTTGATAAGAACGACCCGAAACGAACGCATTCTCTGGCGGTCTCCCTCCGACTTGCAATCGCTTCCGGCTGCAACTGGGTCTTAACCTATGTCGCCACCCGCCGGCAACACGCGGCCAAAGGCGCACCGGGACGCGGCTTGCCGGGCGATCACCCCTCCGCCATGGTTCGATCTCCGCGGGGGGTTCGCCGTGCCCAACGAAACAACCGGCGTCACGTTGACCGACGAACAGCGGCTGGCGTGGCTCCGCCTGATCCGCAGCGAGAATGTCGGCCCCGCCACCTTTCGCGGGCTGGTGAACCATTTCGGCTCCGCGCAGGCGGCGCTCGACGCGCTTCCCGACCTTTCGCAGCGCGGCGGCGCCGGCCGCGCGATCCGCGTCATCAGCCGCACGGAGGCGGAGGACGAGATGGCGGCCGCGGCCAAAGTCGGCGCGGCGTTCATCGGCCTCGGCGAGCCACACTACCCGCCGTGGCTGCGGCAAGGCGACGCCCCGCCGCCCCTGATCGCCGTCCGCGGCGACGCACGCTGCCTCACCATGCCCGCGATTGCGATCGTCGGCGCGCGCAATGCGTCCGCGGCGGGGCGCAAGATGGCGGCGCTTCTTGCGCGCGGTATCGGAGAGGCGGAGCTCGCGGTCGTCTCGGGCCTCGCACGCGGTATTGACGCTGCCGCACACGAGGCGGCGCTCTCCGGCGGCACGGTCGCGGTCTTCGCGGGTGGGGTCGACAGCATCTATCCGCGTGAGAACGAGGACCTCTTCCAGCGCATCCTCGACGCCGGCGGATGCGGTATCAGCGAGATGCGGATGGGCTGGGAGCCGCGCGCCCGCGATTTCCCCCGCCGCAACCGGATTATCGCCGCGATGGCGCTCGCCGTTGTCGTCGTAGAGGCGGCTGAGCGCTCCGGGTCGCTCATCACCGCGCGCCTGGCGCTCGAGCAGAACCGCGAGGTCCTGGCCGTTCCTGGCTCCCCACTCGACCCGCGCGCCGCCGGCGCCAACAACCTCATCAAGCAGGGAGCGCGCATGGTGACCGCCGTGGAGGACGTCATCGAAACGGTGGCACCGATGCTCGTCCGGCCGCCGGAGCCGCCGGCCGTTCTCGCCGCTCCGATCGCGAGCGAGCCACCGCCTGAGCCCGATCCCGATGAGCGGGCGCGCATCGTGGAGGCACTAGGGCCGACGCCGGTCGAGATCGACGAGATCATCCGATTCACCGGTCTTCCGGCGCGGACCGTGCTGGTCGTGCTTCTGGAACTCGATATCGCCGGCCGTATCGAGCGGCACTCAGGTCAGCGGGTCTCCCTGCGCTGAGCCTTAGGCTCATCGGCCGGCGCACCGCGGCGCCTTCGCGCCCCGTTCCCGCCGGTCTTGCTTGCGTTCGGGTCGCTCTCCGATTCGCTCGCCTCCCGCCAAGCTTCGAGAACGACCATATCGATGAGGTAGGCGAGAAGACTGAAATCGTTAACGTTCGCGATGCGGGCGAGCTTGCTCGCTTCCACGGCGATATGCTCGGCCGCCGCTTCTCTCTTTTCCGACGCGGACATCTCGGACATAGGTGGATTTCACGGCGTTCGCAGTGTGTTCTCTCACGTTTAATAGTTGAAATTTAGTCGAACAACAACCTTGGCGCGCGCGAAGGATTGAGGGGCTCGGGTACGGATTTGTCACGCTCGCGCAAGTGCCGCCTTTTTCGCGGGGGGTTGACCGATCACGGCCCGCAATCCAATTGACGCTGGCAACCGGCGGCCCGAAGTGCCGCGTACGCGGCGGAGTTCTTCATGGACGTCGTGATTGTCGAATTGCCTGCCAAGGCGAAGACGATCAATAAATATCTGGGTTCCGGCTACGAGGTTCTGGCCTCGTACGGCCACGTTCGCGACCTTCCGCCCAAGGACGGCTCGGTGCGGCCGGACCAGGATTTCGAGATGGACTGGGAGGTCGATCCGAAGTCCAAGAAGCGGCTTGCCGACATCGCCGCGGCGGTGAAACGCGCCGATCGGGTCATCCTCGCCACCGACCCCGACCGCGAAGGCGAGGCGATTTCCTGGCACGTGCTGCAGGTCCTGAACGCCAAGAATGCGCTGCGCGACAAGCGGGTCGAACGCGTTGTCTTCAACGCCGTGACGAAGCAGGCGGTGCAGGAGGCGATGGCCCACCCTCGCGCCATCGACGAGCCGCTGGTCGACGCTTATCTCGCTCGCCGGGCGCTCGACTATCTCGTCGGCTTCACGCTGTCGCCGGTCCTCTGGCGCAAGCTGCCGGGCGCGCGCTCGGCCGGCCGTGTGCAATCGGTGGCGCTGCGACTCGTCTGCGATCGCGAGGCGGAGATCGAGCGTTTCCGGCCGCAGGAATACTGGTCGGTCGTCGCCGCTTTGCGCACGCTGCGCAACGAAGCCTTCCTTGCGCGACTCGTTTCGCTCGAAGGCAAGAAGCTCGACCGCCTCTCGATCGGCAACGGCGATTCCGCCAACGCCGCCAAGCGGCTTCTGGAAAGCGCGACCTTTACCGTCGCCTCGGTCGAATCGAAGCCGCAGCGGCGCAACCCGCCGCCCCCATTCATCACCTCCACGCTGCAGCAGGAGGCGCAGCGCAAGCTTGGCTTTGACGCGAGCCGCACCATGCGCCTGGCGCAGCGCCTCTACGAAGGCGTCGATCTCGGCGGCGAGACGGTCGGCCTCATAACCTATATGCGCACCGACGGCCTCGACATCGCACCTGAGGCGCTTTCGGCGGCGCGCCGCGTGATCGAAGGCGAATACGGCGCGCGCTACACGCCCGACGCCCCGCGCCGCTACCAGTCGCGGGTGAAGAACGCGCAGGAGGCGCACGAGGCGATCCGCCCGGCCGAGGTCTCGCGCCTTCCGGCGGATGTGAGCCGCTACCTCGAAGGCGACGAGGCGCGCCTCTACGAGCTGATCTGGAAGCGCATGGTCGCGAGCCAGATGGCGTCGGCGGAGCTTGAGCGCACCACGATCGAAATCGACGCCACCGGCCCAGTCGGCAGAGCCGGACTGCGCGCCACCGGCACGGTCATCCGCTTCGACGGCTTCCTGACGCTTTACCAGGAGGGCCGCGACGACGAGGACGAAGAGGAAGGCGGCCGACTGCCGCCGGTCTCCGCGGGCGAAGGCCTGCGCCGCGAGAAGATCGACGCGACTCAGCACTTCACCGAGCCGCCGCCGCGCTACACCGAGGCTTCGCTCATCAAGAAGATGGAAGAGCTCGGGATCGGCCGTCCCTCCACCTACGCGCAGACGATGGAGACGCTCAGGAAGCGCGACTACGTGCGGCTTGACCGCAAGCGCCTCGTGCCGGAGGACAAGGGCCGCATCGTCACGGCCTTCCTGGAGGATTTCTTCAAGCGCTACGTGGAGTTCGACTTCACGGCGGATCTTGAGGAGAAGCTCGACCGCATCTCCGCCGGGGAGCTCTCCTGGAAGGATGTGCTGCGCGAGTTCTGGCGTGATTTCGCCGTCAACATCGCAGAGGCGAGCGAGGTCAGCCGCTCGGAGGTGATCGAGGCGCTGAACCAGCTTCTCGCGGACCATCTCTTCCCGGCGCGCGCCGATGGCGGGGATCCGCGCGAATGCCCGGCCTGTAAGGCCGGCAAGCTGTCGCTGAAGCTTGGAAAGTTCGGCGCCTTTATCGGCTGCTCCAACTATCCCGAATGCCGCTACACGCGGCAGCTCGGCGTGAACGGCGAGGAGGCCGCTTCCGTCGCCTCGATGTCGCCGGAAGGAACGAGCCTCGGCGACGATCCGGAGAGCGGCCTGCCGGTGCTGCTCAGGAACGGCCGCTTCGGCCCCTATTTGCAGCTCGGGCCCGACCCGGTGGAGAAGGGCGGCGAGAAGCCGAAACGCGCTTCCATCCCGAAAGGCTGGGTGGTCGATCAGGTCGACCTGGAGGCGGCGCTGAAGCTCCTCTCCCTGCCCCGCGAGATCGGCATCCACCCTGAGACCGGAGCGCCGATCACGGCCGGCATCGGCCGCTATGGCCCGTTCGTGGAGAACGCCGGGAAATACGCCAATCTCGACAGCGTCGACGAGGTCTTCACCGTCGGCGCCAACCGCGCCATCTCGCTGCTCGCGGAAAAGAAGAGCGGACGCGCACGCACAAGCGCCGCCGCCTTGAAGGACCTCGGCGAGCATCCGGCAGGAGGCGGAAAGATCACCGTGCGTTCCGGCCGCTACGGTCCTTACGTAAATCATGGCAAGGTGAATGCCACGCTTCCCAGAAGCATGGATCCGGAGGGCGTGACGCTGGAGCAGGCGTTGGAGCTTCTTGCCGAGAAGGCCGGCCGCGCGCCTGTCAAGAAGGCGCCGAAAAAGCAGGCCGCCAAGAAGAAGGCGCCAGCAAAGACGGTGCCGAAGAAAGCCGCGCGCAAGTCGCCCGCCAAGAAGGCCGCGCCCAAGGCCAAGGCGCCGGTCGAATAGGTTGGCGCGGAGCTCCAAAACCAAATCCGGACCCGAGCTTCCGACGCGCGAGGCAGATCCTTGAGTTCGTGTCGGAGCACGCCGGCAAGGCCGGCAAGCGCGAGATTGCGCGCGCCTTCGGGCTCTCCGGCGGACAGAAGATCGCGCTGAAGCGGATCCTGCGCGAGCTCGCGGACGAAGGCCTGATCGAAGGCCGCAAGAACCGTCTGCGTCGGCCCGGCGACCTCCCCTCCGTCACGCTCTTGACGGTCGAGGGCATCGATGATTCCGGCGAGCCGATCGGCGTTCCGACGGAGTGGGACGAGGAGTGGGGCGACGCCCCGCGCGTCGTGATCGCCTCTGAGAAAGGCCGCCCCGGCGGACGGCAACGGGCGCCGGGCATCGGCGACCGCGTGCTTGCGCGCCTGACGCCTGACCTGGAGACCGGCGGCTTCACCGCCCGCGTCATCAAACTTCTGGAGCGTCCCCCGCGCGCCTCGATCGGCATCTTCCGGCAGCGCGACGGCGAGGCGCGCATCGTTCCCGTCACGCGCCGCGATTCTGAGCTGTTCGTGCCGCCCGACGCGGTGCAGGGCGCGAAGGACGGAGAGCTTGTCTCCGTCGAGGTGGCGAAAGGCGGCCGTCTCGGGTTGCCGACCGGGCGCGTGATCGAGCGGCTCGGCGACGTCTCGACAGAGAAGGCAGTGAGCCTGATAGCGCTCGAAGAGCACGCGATCCCGCACGTCTTTCCGCGCGCCGTGCTCGATGCGGCGGAGGCCGCCCAGCCCGCCGACATGGCGCATCGCGAGGATTGGCGCGACGTGCCGCTCGTCACCATCGATCCCGCGGACGCGCGCGACCATGACGACGCGGTACTCGCCGAGCCAGACCCCGCGCATCCCGGCGGCTTTATTGTCACCGTCGCGATCGCCGATGTCGCCTGGTACGTGCGGCCAGGCTCGGAACTCGATCGCGAGGCCGAGAAGCGCGGCAACTCCGTCTACTTCCCCGGGCGCGTCGTGCCGATGCTGCCGGAGCGCATCTCCAACGATCTCTGCTCGCTGCGCGAGGGCGAGGCGCGCCCCGCCCTTGCGGTGCGCATGCGCGTCTCCGCCGACGGCAAGAAGCACGGGCACAGCTTCCACCGGGTGATGATGCGCTCCGCTGCCAAGCTCGCCTACGAACAGGCGCAGGCGGCGATCGACGGAAAGCCCGACGCCACGACGAAGCCGCTGCTCGAACCTGTCCTGAAGCCGCTTTGGGCAGCCTATGCCGCGCTTTCCCGCGCCCGTGACCAGCGCGAGCCGCTCGCCATCGATCTTCCCGAGCGCAAGGTGCTCTTGCGCGACGACGGCACCGTCGACCGCATCGTCGTGCCGCCGCGCCTCGACGCGCATCGCCTGATCGAAGAGTTCATGATCCAGGCGAACGTCGCCGCCGCCGAGACGCTTGAGGCCAAGAAGAGCGCGATCGTCTACCGCATCCACGACGAACCGGCGTTTGAGAAGCTCGACGCGCTGCGCGACTTCCTCGGCTCGCTCGACATGAGCTTCCCGAAATCGGGCGCGCTCCGCCCGAGCCAGTTCAACGGCGTGCTGAAGCGCGTCGTCGATACGCCGAACGCGCTTCTCGTCAACGAGATCGTGCTGCGCTCGCAGAGCCAGGCCGAATATTCGATCGCCAACATCGGTCATTTCGGACTGAATCTGAGACGCTACGTCCACTTCACATCGCCGATCCGCCGCTATGCCGACCTTCTGGTGCATCGTGCGCTGATCGCAGCACTCGGCATCGGCGCTGGTGGGCTGCGCGCCGTCGACGAGAAGAACCTCGAACGCATCGCCGCCGATATCTCCGTCGCCGAGCGGCGTGCCATGGCGGCGGAGCGAGACACCGTCGACCGGTTGATCGCCTTTTGGCTTGCCGACCGTGTCGGCGCGCATTTCGACGGCCGCATCCGCGGCGTCACCCGTGCCGGGCTCTTCGTCGAGCTGCAGGAAAGCGGCGCCGACGGCTTCGTGCCGATCTCCAAGATCGGCGAGGATTTCTACGAATACCGCGAAGCCCATCACAGCCTCGTCGGACGCACGACCGGCGAGACGTTCCGGCTCGGCGACGCAGTCGAGGTGCGGCTTGTCGAAGCCCTCCCCTATGCCGGAAGCCTCAGGCTGGAACTGATCCGCGAAGCGCCGAAGACCGGCCGCGGGCCGGCGAAGCGCCGGGGAAAAGTTTCCGGCGGCAAGCCGCGCGAGAGCCGTAGGCGCCAGAGAAAGTAGAGGAACGCGGGGCTCCCCCTCCCATCCTCGAAACCCGAAATTCCGCGGCGGCGCTTGACTTCGCCCGCGCCAGGCCTCATCTCACGGCGAACTTTCGATCCCCGCAGGAATAGCGTCGATGGCCAAGGCAACCACCGTGAAGATCCGCCTCGTCAGCGAAGAAGGCACCGGCTTCTTCTACGTGGCGAAGAAGAACTCGCGCACCATGACGGACAAGCTGTCGCTTCGGAAATACGATCCGAAGGCGCGCAAGCACGTCCTCTTCAAGGAAGCGAAAATCAAATAGAGAGGCCAGGAGCCGCTCGTACGAAAGGCGCCGAAAGGCGCCTTTTTTCGTGGCCGAAGCCCGATCTGCGCATCGATTGCGAAGAAAGTGGCCGGTCGGAACGTGGCTGTACGAGGAGGCCACTCACCACGCCCGACCGGCCGACCCCACGGACCCAGGAGATGCGGCGGACCTGAGCAAATCCATGGGGTATTCGTTGTCTGAAAGAGCAGCACTCCGCCGGCTGCCTCCTGCTCCGTGCAATCAAGCGCAAGAGCGGGTGCAATGCTACCGGATGGTTTGCACTTGGTTAAAACTGCAAGGAAAATTGCCGCAATTGGGCGAAAGCCGGCTCAGGCCGCGCTTGCCACCACCCGGTTGCGGCCGGAGCGCTTGGCCGAGTAAAGCGCGTCGTCGGCGCGCTTTACGAGCGCTTCCGCCGTATCCGACACGCCCCGCCATTCTGCGAGGCCGATGCTCACGGTCACCGGGATCTGCGCGCCCGAGCGGGTCGTGAACGGCACTTTCTCCACGTCGCTTCTGAGCCGCTCCGCGACCTGGCGGGCGAACTCCGAGTCGGTCTCCGGCATGACCAGCATGAACTCCTCGCCGCCATAGCGCGCAACGAGATCGATCCCACGCACGCCGCGGCGCATGCGCTCCGCGAAGTCGGTGAGCACGTCGTCGCCGGCGTCGTGACCATGCGTGTCGTTGATGCCCTTGAAGTGGTCGATGTCGAAGACAAGGACGCATACCGGCTTTTGCGTCGTCACCGCCCGTGTCACCGCGGAGGCGAGATGCGCATCGAGATAGCGCCGGTTGTGGAGACCGGTGAGCGGATCGGTGACCGCGAGCTCGACAGCGCTTGAGACCGTATTGCGCAACCGCTCCTGATAGAGCTTGCGGCGAAGCTGCGTGCGCACGCGCGCCCTGAGCTCGTTCGGGTCGATCGGCCGAATGATGTAGTCGTTCACGCCGAGCTCGAGCGCGCGCATCACGAGTTCCGACTGCTCGGCATCGGTGATGAGTACGACCGGAGTCTGGCGCAGTGCGTCGATGGTCTTGATCTGCGTGCAGAGACGGAGGCCGTCGCCCGTCTTGAGCGCAGCGCTGACCATGATGAGGTCGAAGTCGCCCTCCTCCGCGATCGTGGTCGCCTCGGCCGGATCGGCGACGATCATCACCTCGAACGGCGCCGGCAGAGCCTTGCGGATGGCGCGGGTGGAGTTGTCGCGATCGTCGATCACGAGGATGCGGCCGGTGATCTTGGCAGTGTCGGCGAAGACGGAGACGGAGCCGAGACCGACCGATTCCAGCGCCGAGGCGCGCAGCTCCAATTCGTCGGTCACCATCTTGAGTCGCAACAGGCTCTTCACCCGCGACAGCATGGCGACGTGGCTGACCGGCTTGGTGAGGAAATCGTCGGCGCCGCACTCGAGCGCCTTCACGCGATCGTCGGAATTGTCGAGCGAGGTGACCATCACGACCGGAACATTCGCGGTGCGCTGGTTGGCCTTCAACGCTGCGCAGACCTCAAAGCCCGTCATGTCCGGCATCATCACGTCGAGGAGCACGAGGTCGACGCGCTCGTTCTCTGCGATCTCCAGAGCGTCGCGTCCGCACAGCGCGGTACGCACGTCGAAATATTCCGCCTGCAGCCGCGACTCCAGGAGCCGGACGTTTGCGGGGATATCGTCCACGACGAGAACGCGAGAGGTCACGAGACGCTACCCCTGAGCCGGGCCCACATAGGACTTGACGGTCTCGATGAAGGTGGCGACCGAGATGGGCTTCGAGAGATAGCCCTCGCACCCGCCCTGGCGGATGCGCTCCTCGTCGCCCTTCATGGCGAAGGCGGTGACCGCGATGACCGGGATGTGGCGCAGAGCCTCATCCTGCTTGATCAGCTTCGTCACTTCCAGGCCGGAAATCTCCGGGAGCTGGATGTCCATGATGATGAGGTCCGGCTGCTGCTCCTTCAGCGCGTCGAGCGCTTCATAGCCGTTGCGCATCGGCAAGGTGGCGTAGCCGTTCGCCCGCAGGAGGTCGTTGAAGAGCTTCATGTTGAGCTCGTTGTCTTCCACGATCATGACCGTTTTCGGCATGACGCCCTTCCCCCGCTCGCTGCACGTGGGCGGTTGTTGTTGTGATTCCCGCGCGGACTCAATGAAGCATCTCCGCGCTTAAGGAAACGCAAATTCGACCCCCGATGGAATAGAACGCAGCGAGAACAAGGACTTATGAGGACGGAATCCCGACGCTTGCCGGTATCTCCGCCCGGCACCAGAGTGGCGCGCGTGGACGATGCCTTCACCCTGTGCAGGGACTGCTTCGACGCAACGTCGGGGCCGGCGGAGCGCTGTCGGCGCTGCGGCAGCCCCCGCCTTGTGGCCCATTCCGAGCTTTTCGCGCTCGCCATCGCGCACGTCGATTGCGACGCCTTTTATGCCGCAGTTGAGAAGCGCGACAATCCTGCGCTCGCCGACCGGCCGGTCATCGTCGGCGGCGGCCGGCGCGGCGTCGTCTCCGCTGCCTGCTACGTCGCGCGAACCTATGGCGTGCACTCCGCCATGCCGATGTTCAAGGCGCTGGCGGCCTGTCCCGACGCCGCCGTCGTGCCGCCCGACATGGCGAAATATGCGCGCGTCGGGCGCGAAGTGCGCGAGCTGATGCTGGCTTTGACGCCGGCCGTGGAGCCGCTCTCGATCGACGAAGCCTTCCTCGATCTCTCCGGCACGGAGCGCGTGCACGGCGCACCGCCCGCCGTGACGCTGGCGCGTTTCCAGAAGACGCTGGAAAAAGAGATTGGCGTCACCGCCTCCGTCGGCCTCAGCCACAACAAGTTCCTCGCCAAGATCGGATCCGACCTCGACAAGCCGCGCGGCTTCGCGGTGATCGGCCGCGCCGAGACATTGTCGTTTCTCGCCGCCCAGCCCGTTTCCATCGTCTGGGGTGTCGGCAAGGCCATGCAGGCCCGCCTCGCGCGCGACGGGCTGACACGCATCGCCGACATCCAGAAGCTCGACCAGAAGACGCTGGCAAAGCGCTACGGCAGCATGGGCTTGCGGCTTGCGCATCTGGCGCGCGGCGAGGATGCGCGCAGCGTAACGCCTCAGCGCAAGGCGAAGAGCATCTCCGCGGAAACGACCTTCGACGACGACCGCGCGACGGCGGAGGAGCTGCTTCCGGTGCTGCGCAAGCTGGCGGAGCGCGTGTCCGCGCGCCTCAAGAAGGAAGCGATTGCCGGCCGGCTGGTCGTGCTCAAGCTGAAAAGCAGCGACTTCCGGCTGAGGACGCGCAACGTCCACCTCGACAGCCCTTCCAACCTCGCCGACCGCATTTATCGGGCCGGTCGCGAGCTGTTGGTGAAAGAGATCGACGGCCGCACGCGCTTCCGCCTGATCGGGATCGGCGTCGCCGATCTCGGCGCCGCGGCGCTGGTGGAGCCGCGCGACCTGATCGACCAGGAGGCGGAGAAGCGCGCCCGGGCGGAACGCGCCATGGACGCGATCCGCGACCGCTACGGCGCGGACGGCCTCGCCCTCGGGCTCACCTTCACAGCCAAGACGCCGCGCGGAAAGCGCTCAGCGTGAGGTGCAGTCGCCCGCGGCGAGCGGCTCGATCTGCTTGAGCGAGCCCGCGAGCGCGTAGTCGCCATAGTCCATGACGAGGTCGTTGGTGACGCCGTTCTCGTAGAGCGTGAAGCTCATCTGATAGGTGGGAAGCTCCTCGCCAGCGCCGTTTTCGCCCGACTTGCTGGAATCGAAATAGCCGACCGATACAGGCCAATGCTGGACGCCGCTTCTGAGCGGCACGTTCTCCGCCAGCGGCATCGCCTGGCCGATCGCCGCGGCCGCCTTGTCGGTCGCCTCGCCCGTACCGGCGCCTTCATAGATGTCGGCGGCGAGGAAGTTCCGCTTGGCGAGCGCCGCGTCGATGATCGCCTGAAGGTGCTGGCTGGGAAAAAGCACTGTGCCGTCGAGCATGACCTTCTTCTCCGATGGCTGCTTCAGGCTCACTTCGATGCTCGTGCCATGCCGCCGCGCCTCGCCCTCCACCGCCTCCACGACCTCGCGGTTCACGGTGGTGCGCGAATCGAAGCTGTAGACGTCGCCGGCGCCCGATTCGAAGGTCGTGATGCGGAAATCGAGAAGGCCGACATTGCCTTCCTCGTCGCCGATATTGACCACCATCCGCTGGCGCATCTTGTAGCCGTCGCATGGGTTTCCGGTGACTTCGAACACCATCTTCCCATCGGCGCTGGAGACGCCCGAACCGTCCTCGGTGCGGGCAAGCGAGATATCGTAGACGGCGCGGTGCGGCGTCAGGATATTGCGAAGCGACGGCGCGGCCTGCGCGCGCGCGTCGGCGGCGCCAAGCGTCAGGAGCGCGGCAAGCGCGAGCCGATAGATCGGCATTGTGGAAAAACCTCCGTTTCGCGGCGAAATCGCCGCGCGGGTTCGCCCCAGAAATAGTCTCAAAGCCTATTGATGGGAAGCTACCGATCCCCTACCGCTCGCATGCAATCCTTGGAGCGTCATGAGCGAGACCATCGAAGACCGGCTCCTGCGCCTCGGCGTGGCGCTGCCCGCACCGGCGGCTCCCGCAGCGAACTATGTGCCGTTCGTCCTTGATGATGGTTTGCTAACCATGTCCGGCCAGCTTCCGATGACAGCCGACGGTGTGGCGGTGCGCGGAAAGCTTGGCGACGACGTCACTTTGGAGGACGGCCAGCGCGCCGCGCGGCTGTGCGCCGTCAATATCCTCGCGCAAGCCAAGGCGGCGCTCTCCGGCGACCTTGAGCGCATCCGCAGGATCGTGCGCATCACCGGCTTCGTTGCGTCGGCGCCCGACTTCACCGATCAGCATCTCGTGGTGAACGGCGCTTCCGACCTCCTTGCGGAGGCGCTCGGAGACCGCGGACGCCATGCTCGCGCCGCCGTCGGCGTTGCGGCGCTGCCACTCAACGCGGCGGTCGAGATCGACGCGATCATCGCCGTCGACTGAAGCTCTGGCATGGCGCGCGACACGCTGCGCTGGCTGACCGCCAGACCCATCGCCCACCGCGGTTATCACGATCTTTCGCGCGGCCGCCCGGAGAACACGCTCGCCGCCTTCGAGGCCGCGGTCGCCGCCGACTACGCCATTGAGTGCGACCTGCAGCTCTCCGCCGACAGCATTCCGATGGTCTTCCACGACGACAACCTGCAACGGCTTGTCGGCGAGGCCGGCGCCGTCGCCGCGCGCACCGCAGACGAGCTTCGCACCTTGAACGTTCTCGGGACGGAAGAGCGGATTCCGACCCTCGACGATATGCTTGCGCTAGTCGGCGGTCGCGTGCCGCTCCTGATCGAGATGAAGCCCGCCGCGCATCACGCGCCGGCGCTTTCCCAAGAGACGATTGCACGGCTCCGAAAATACTCAGGCCATGCGGCCGTGATGTCGTTCGACAGATCGCTTCTCGCCGCGGCGCGCGCGTACAACTCCGCGCTGGTGCTCGGTCTCACCGCCGAAGGAGACTGGCGGCGCGGCGCCAGGCACTGGCGCGCGCTTCTCGATTTCAAGCTGGACTTCATCTCCTACGCAATCGCCGATTTGCCGACACCCGCCCCGATTCTGGCGCGAAATATGCTGCGCATACCGCTTCTCTGCTGGACCGTGAAAACCCGTGAGGAGCAGCGCAAGGCGGCGAGATGGACCGACCAGATAACGTTCGAGGGCTTCGCGGCGTAGCGGCGGAACGCGCCATTGCACCGCCGCGCTTTGCGCCTAAGGTTTAGGGAATGACAGCCACCATGACCGCCGCGTCGTCGATCCGCGTTGTACCGAAGATCGCGGAGATCGCGAGAGATTCGTGGGATTCCTGCGCCAATCCCGAGGCGCCGGGAGCGCCCTACAATCCGTTTCTGTCGTGGGATTTCCTGGAGGCGCTGGAGGCCTCCGGCGCAGTCTCCGCGAAGACCGGCTGGGCGCCGCGCCATGCCGTGCTGATGGAAGGCGATGCGATCACCGGCGTCATGCCTTGCTACGCGAAGTCGCATTCGCAGGGCGAGTACGTCTTCGACTGGGGCTGGGCGGATGCCTTCGAGCGCGCCGGCGGACGCTACTATCCGAAGCTCCAGGTGAGCGTGCCGTTCACGCCGGTGACTGGGCCGCGGCTGCTCGTCGCGCCCGGGCCAGGAGCGGAGGAGCGCAAGCAGATGCTGGCTGCCGGACTGGTGGAGCTCACGCGTCGGATGGGCGCGTCCTCCGCGCACGTCACCTTCCTGCCGGAGGCGGACGCCGAAGCGCTCGGCGAGATGGGTTTCCTCCGCCGCACCGATCAGCAATTCCACTGGACCGACGCCGGCTACGGCGATTTCGATGGCTTCCTCGCGGCGCTCGCCTCGCGCAAACGCAAGGACCTGCGCAAGGAGCGGCGCGAGGCACTCTCCGGTGGCATTGAGATCGAGTGGCTCACCGGCCGCGCCGTGACGGAAGCGGCGTGGGATGCCTTCTTCGCGTTCTACATGGACACCGGTTCGCGCAAATGGGGCCACCCCTACCTCAACCGCCGCTTCTTCTCACTACTTGGCCAGCGCATGGCGGAGCGCGTGCTCCTCATCATGGCCAAGCGCGACGGCCGTTACGTCGCCGGCGCGCTGAACCTGATCGGCTCCGACACGCTTTACGGCCGCTATTGGGGCGCGGTGGAGGACCATCCATTCCTCCACTTCGAGGTCTGCTACTATCAGGCGATCGATTACGCGCTGGCGCACGGTCTGCAGCGCGTGGAGGCCGGGGCGCAGGGCGCGCACAAGCTGGCGCGCGGCTATCTGCCGACGACGACGCACTCCGTGCACTACATCGCCGATCCAAGCTTCCGTCGCGCCGTCGCCGACTATCTGAACAGCGAGCGGCGAGAGATCGAATTTCAGAACGCGCTTCTCGCCGACCACGCACCGTTTCGCCAAAGCGAATCGTGTGACGACGCGCAGAAGTGACCCTGTCCTCCTTCCTCCGTCGTCATTGCCGGGCTTGACCCGGCAATCCATTCCGTGACCGTAGCGGCTTACACATGCGCTACGGAATGGATGCCCGGATCAAGTCCGGGCATGACGACAAACGAGGAAGACCCGAATGCCCATGCCCGCCTATGACGACTCCAACGTCTTCGCCAAGATCATCCGCGGCGAGTTGCCCGCCGCCAAGGTCTTCGAGGACGAGGACGTGCTCGTCATCATGGACGTCATGCCGCAGGGGCCGGGCCATACGCTGGTGATTCCGAAGGCCGCGTCGCGCAACATGCTGGACATCGACGCCGAGGCGTTGAAGGCCACGATCCTCTCCGTGCAGCGCGTCGCCCGCGCCGTGAAAGAGGCCTTCGATGCGCCGGGCGTGTTCGTCATGCAGTTCAACGAGCCGGCCGCGGGCCAGACAGTGTTCCACACGCACTTCCACGTCATCCCGCGCTTTGAGGGCGTGGGGCTGAAGCCACATTCGGGCGGCATGGCCGACCCAACGCTGCTTGCCGAGCACGCGGAGAAGATCAAGGCGGCGCTGCATTAGGCGCGCGACTGGCGCCCACAAGCCTCCTCATGCCGGCCTTGCACGCGATCTCCGACAACGACCGCAAGCTGTTTCTGATCCGGCTCGCGCACACGCTCGTCTGGGCCGTGTTCGCCAGCTCGATCGTGGCCATCCCGGTCGCGACCGCGCTCGGGCATCTCCGCGCCGCGCTGTGGCTCAGTCTCCTCGTCTGGATTGAGGTCGCGATCCTCATCGCCAACCGCATGCGCTGCCCGCTGACCGGCATCGCCGCGCACTACACGGACGACCGCGCCGACAATTTCGATATCTTCCTTCCCGCCTGGCTCGCCCGCCACAACAAGACGATCTTCGGCGCGCTCTTCGCCATCGGCGAGCTCCATCTTCTCTGGCGCTGGGCGCTGCCCTGACCTGCTTCGGACGGGCTTCAATCCCCACCCTGGTCGGGAGTAAAATGGGGCATGCCGGATATCGTTACGAAGCCGCGCACCAAGGCCAAGCCCAAGGTCGAGCGGCCGAAGCTGCACAAGGTCATCCTCGTCAACGACGACTACACGCCGCGCGAATTCGTCGTGACGGTGCTGAAGGGCGTATTCCGCGTAACCGACGACCAGGCCTACCGGATCATGATCACCGCGCACCGGCGCGGGGTCTGCGTCGTCGCCGTCTATACGAGAGACGTGGCGGAGACGAAGGCGACGGAGGGGACAGACGCGGGCCGCCGCGCCGGCTATCCGCTGATGTTCACCACCGAGCCGGAGGAATGAGCCTGGGGGCTTCCATTTCTTTCCACCGACCAGCCCCATTGTGAACAAACTTGCAGGCAGACTTCACGCCTGGGGGCGAGGGTCAATCGGCTGGAGAGACAGATGTCAGCCCTGCCAAAAGCGTCGGTCGTGTATCTTCCTCCCGTCGCGGATCAGAAGTTTCTCAAGAACGCCATAGGTTTGCTGGAGCAGCTTCGCTCGGAAAGCGAATTGCGCGGCCATGCCATGCTGGCGTCCCTGCTTGCCATCACGAAGGGCGAGGCAGAGGACGGGCTGCACACCCAGGCGAAGGCGCTCGAAATCCAGCCGCAAGCGCAGAACGACGACGACGGCGCTGCGTTGATGGCCGAAAAGTTTGCTTGCCGCGCCGAGAGCAGCGCCTAGGGGCACCCCTTTGGCGGCGGATTCTCTGTCCGCCACTCCCGCACCGGAGAAGCGAATCGTCGCTCGATTTCGCGTGCCTGTCGCTCTAGGTTGACCATCAAGGCGGTTTTCCTGGGGGGCGCGCGGGCGCGATGGCGATTGCCGAGGCCGACAAACGGCCAGGCGCAGGCTCTGCGCGAGCCCTCGTTCCCTCAGCCCTGATCGGCGTCATCGCCGGAATCGACAACATCGCCGCCGCGCTCGCCATGGGCGCGCTGATATTCACCGGGCCGCTCTCTTCCGGCATGGGGCTCGGCGTCGGTGTCATCCTCCTTGGCGGCGCCCTCCTGGCCCTGACCGTCGCGCTCCTGAGCGTCGTGCCCAATTCCGTCGCGCTGGTTCAGGAGACGACGATCGCCATCCTCGCCGCGGCCATCGTGGCGATGGTGATGCAGTCGGGTGCAGACTAACGACGTTCAGGTCATTTTCACCAACGTGCCGCCCGACATCCTCCGGCTTCTTGCGCTTGCCGGCATCGAATTCAGCAACGACCCCCACATGGCGCTCGACATCGATCTCGACCATGCGCTGGAGAAGGCCGAGGAGGTGGTGCTGCGTAAGCAAGAGCGTCTCGGCGGCGGCGAGAGCCTACTCAATCACTTCATCGCCGCCATCGGTCCGCATCCGCGCCTGCCCGACCTGATCGGCACCATGACGAAGCTTGAGATGCAGCCTGATGACGTCCTGATCCGGCAGGGCGAGGACGCCGACGATGTCTTCTTTGTCGCCACCGGCCGCGTGCGCGTGCAGATCAACCTGCCCGACGGCAAGGTCCTGCGCGTGCGCACCATGCTGGGCGGGGCCATCGTGGGCGAGATCGCGCTTTATCTGCACAAGAACCGCACGGCGGACGTGATCGTCGATGCGCCTTCCGAAATCTACCGCCTCAGCGCCGGCGATCTCGCGCGGCTGGAGCGGGAGGATCCGGAGCTCGCCGCCCTCGCCCACCGCCTGCTCGCCTGCAACCTTTCCGAAAAGCTCTCCGTCGCCAACAGCATGATCCAGCTCACGCAGAGCTGAAGCGGAACGGACGTGCGGTCCGATAAACCCACGGCCGCCGCGTAACCTTTTCCAAAATGGCACGCTCTATGCTCGCCCCTCCTTGCAGCGTAAGAGTCAGCGCAGGATGGAGCATTTGGCGAAAAACGCGGCACGCGTCGGCCCGAAATTTCCGCAGGTCGTCGTCCTTTTTGGCGCCACCGGCGACCTGTCCAAGCGCAAGCTGCTCCCGGGGCTTTATCACCTGTGCAGCGCCGGGTTCATTCCCGGCCACCGGATCATCGGCGTTTCGCTCGACGAGATCGATGCCGACGGCTTCCGCAAGATCGCGCGCCAGGCGATCGTCGATTCCCACACGCGGAAAGAGGACGGATCGGACTGGGCCGACTTCGCGGAGGCGCTCGATTACGTTCCGCTGTCCGCCGGCGCGGGCGCCCTAAAGGCGGCGGTCGAAAAAGCGGAGCAAGCGCTGGGCAAGAAAAGCCAGCGCGTGCACTATTTGAGCGTGCCGCCCAATGCTGCGCTCGCGGCCGTACGGCTTCTCGCGGAGGCCGACCTCGTCTCCCCCTGCCGCATCATCATGGAAAAGCCCTTCGGCACCGACCTCGAGAGCGCGGTCGCGCTGAACGCCAAGCTGCATGAGGTCTTCGCCGAGGATCAGATCTTCCGCATCGACCACTTCCTCGGCAAGGAGGCGGCGCAGAACATCCTGGCTTTCCGCTTCGCCAACGGGCTCTTCGAGCCGATCTGGAACCGCAACTTCATCGATCATGTGCAGATCGACGTTCCGGAGACGCTCGGCCTCGCCACCCGCGCCGCCTTCTACGAACAGACCGGCGCCTTCCGCGACATGGTGGTGACGCACCTCTTCCAGATCCTCGGCTTCATGGCGATGGAGCCCCCGACTTCGCTCGAGCCGAAGCCGATCAGCGAAGAGAAGAACAAGGTCTTCCGCTCCATGGTGCCGCTCGACCCGAGAAACGTCGTGCGCGGACAGTTTACGGGCTATCGCGACGAGGAAGGCGTCGATCCGGAATCGGAGGCGGAGACCTTCATTGCGCTGAAGTGCTTCATCGACAATTGGCGCTGGGCGGACGTGCCTTTCTTCCTGCGCACGGGGAAGAAGATGGCGGAGGGACAGCGCATCATCTCCATCGCCTTCCGCGAGCCGCCGAAGAGCATGTTCCCGGTCGGTTCGGGCGTTGGCGCGCAGGGCCCGGACCACCTGACCTTCGACCTCGCCGACGCCTCGAAGATGTCGCTTTCCTTCTACGGCAAGCGGCCGGGCCCCGGCATGCGCCTCGATAAGCTGTCACTGCAGTTCGCCATGCACGATACCGGGCTGATCGGCGACGTGCTTGAGGCCTATGAGCGGCTGATCCTCGACGCGATGCGCGGCGACCACACGCTGTTCACGACCGCTGAGGGCATCGAGCGGCTCTGGGAGGCGTCGACCCCGCTGCTTGAGAACCCGCCGCCGGTGCGCCTCTACCCGCCCGGCTCGTGGGGTCCGAAATCGATCCACCAGCTCATCGCGCCGCATGCCTGGCGGCTTCCCTTCGAGCGCGCCTGGCGCGACCCGAACGCTTTGGGCGCCTAGCGGCGGAGCCTTCAGAACGCTCGCCCCAGCCATTCCGCCATTTCACGCGCCGCGAGCCAGACTGCCCCGGAGACCAGCACGGTCGCGGCGAGGCTGACCGCGCTCGCAGCCCAACCGAAGAGGATGGCCACGCCGTCGTGGCGCAGGAGGCCGAGCGAAAAGGCGGCGACGGCGAGCCCGGAAAGGAAATTCGCCAGCGGGATCGGCAGCGCGATCAGGATGGCGAGCACGACGCAGGCCGCGCCGACCGCGCGTGTTCCCGCCGGTCCGAGCATGAATCTTAGGCGCGGTCTCAGGAGCCGCTCCGCCCACCGCAGATAGGGCCGGGTCGCGTTCACCATGCGGGAGAAAAGCGTCGTCGGGATCGAGCGCCGGCGAATCGAGCCGGGCAGCCAGATTGCGTGCCGCCCGAGCGCGAGCTGTGCGGCGATCAGGATGAGCGGCAGGCCGAAAAAGGTCGATGCGCCAGGCGGCAGCGGCGCCATGTTCGGGAGCGCCAGAAGCAGCATGACGGCGCCGAAGCCGCGATCGCCGAAATGGTCCAGAAGGTTGGCGATTTCGATGCGCGCGTGCGGGCTTGTCGCGATGCGTCGCAGCATCGCGGAAACGCGCGTTTGCCTGCCCGTGCCGTCGAACGCCATGCGAGCGGCATGGCTGGAATTTGCGACAGGGCGAAGACGCCGCGACGCTCGGACCGGTCGGCAAACGTGGTGTGCACAGGTCCATTCATTTGCTGTTCATAACGAACCTGCTCTTCTTCGCGTGCCATATGTTCGCCCCGCTTCAAGATCAGCTTTGCGATCGGCGTCGTCGGGGTTATCGTCGGTACCGGACGCGTTCGGGGGCATGAATTCGGAACTGGCATTCTCCGCGTAACGGGAGGGCGGGCCAACATGCTTGAGCAACACGCGGCGTCCGAGAAATCGACCGAGACGCACGAAAGAACAGACGGCCCCAAGGGCCCCGTAAAGAAGGCCCGAAAGAGAAGAGGCGGGCTGCCGACGCGCAGCGAACCGAAACCGCAAGAAGTCGTGCCCGTCCTCGATGACCACGACACGGAGAGCGTTGCCTTCCGCCTGTGGAGCGAAGGCCGCACCGACGACGCGATCGCATTCCTGGAGCGCGAAATCCTTCTGGAGAAGGACCGTTTCTGGAAACACAACGCGGGACAAGAGCGAATCGAGCCGCGCTTCACCGACGAAGCGCCCGCGGTCATCGTGCCGCCGCCACCTGCTTCCGCCGATTCTGTTCCCACCGCTTCCGGGCGCCGGCGGAAGCGCGGGAAGGCCGGGATCGTCGTTTCCGAGCCCGCTTTCTCCGATGCCTCCGCGCCGATCATCGAGCTTTCGGCCGATCGGGTCGAAACAAAAGGCGCCAAGACGTTTCTCGAGTTCACCGCGAGAATGCCCGCCCGCGTGGGGCGTGCCCCCGCCTGGATCGCGGTAATCGGGTTGATCGCTGTCGGCTTCGCGGCTGCGGCGAATTTCTGGAACAACCGCGAGATGAGCCGGCTGTGACGGTCGCCGCCCCGGCTGTCGCTATTGAGGAGCCGGCGAAGGAAGTCGAAACCCAGACCGCCGCAAGCGTGCCGACGCAGGCTGCAAGCGTGCCGGCGCCGACGGTCGCCACACCCGCGCCCGATGCGGCCTCACCCGCTACACCCGCACCAGCTGCGCTCACCGACGCGGAGCTTGCATCCGTCCAGCCCACGGCGGTCTCGGTTTCGGCCGCGCCGTCCGAGGACACCGTCGATTCCGAAAACGCAGCGAGCGTCGAGACGTCACCGCCCGCCGCGGAGGAACCGGCTGTCGTCGAGGAGCCGCAACCCGCGGCGAGCCTGGGCGCCGATGAAGCCAGGGTCGTGATCGCCGAGGACGCATCCGAATCCGTCGATACCGCGACGCCGCCGGACGAGTTCGAGGAGGCGGCAATCGATCCTACCGATTCACAGCCTGTGGAAACTGTGGAAACCGCGCGCCTGCCGAGGCTTCGCCCCGAGCCGCCCGCAACGGCCGTTGCGATGAGCGCCCCGCGTCAGGAGAGACCGCTCCCGGCACCGAGCGTCGTCCGCCGCGTAGAACCCACCACGCCCGACGCGGAGGTAGCTGACTCCCGCCTGCCGCTGCCGTTCTACGATTCTCAAGGGATGCCGCGGCGGCAAACGCTGTCGCCGGAGGAATACCAGGTGCTTCTGAGAAGGCGGGCCTGGCTGATGCGGCAACACGCGATCGCGGATGAGAGCATGCTGGAGGACCGCCCGCTGCTTCGCCTCCTCCGCCGCTAGAGCATCATCCCGAAAAGTGGACGCCGGTTTTCGGATAAGATCATGCTCAACGCATAGAGCTCCATTCTGATTGAATCAGAATGGAGCCTCTGGAGCGCGGTCCCGAGAGGGTCGCTATCCCTTGATGAATGCAAGCAATTCGGCGTTCACCCGGTCCTTCAACGTCGTGCACATGCCGTGCGGCGCGCCCTCATAGACCTTGAACGTCGCGTCCTTCACAAGCTTCGACGAGAGGTTTCCGGCGGCCTTTATCGGCACGATCTGATCGTCGTCGCCGTGCAGGATCAGCGTCGGCACGTCGATCTTCTTCAAATCCTCCGTCAGGTCCGTCTCCGAGAACGCCTTGATGCAGAAATAGGCGGCGGGGAAACCGCACATCTGGCTTTGCAGCCAGAAGGACTCACGCACGCCCTCCGAAACCTGTGCGCCCGGCCGGTTGTAGCCGTAGAAGAGCATCGACAGATCTTTCCAGAAGGCCGAGCGGTCTTTGACGACGGCGGCACGGATCTGGTCGAACGCCTCGATCGGCGTACCGAGCGGATTGCTCTCCGTCTTCAGCATCAAGGGCGGGATGGCGCCGATCAGCACCGCCTTCGCCACGCGGCTCGTGCCGTGGCGGCCGATATAGCGGGTCACCTCGCCGCCGCCGGTTGAATGGCCGACATGCACCGCGTCCTTCAGGTCGAGCGCCGCGGTCAGCTCGGCAAGGTCGTCGGCGTAGGTGTCGAGGTCGTTGCCGTTCCAAGGCTGGCTCGACCGGCCGTGGCCGCGGCGGTCATGCGCGATACAACGGTAGCCGCGCGAGGCCAGGTAGAACATCTGGTCCTCGAACGCATCGGCTGAAAGCGGCCAGCCGTGGCTGAAGACGACGGGCTGCCCGCTGCCCCAGTCGTTGTAATAGATGGTGGTGCCGTCCTTAGTGGTGATGGTCGACATTTCAGAACTCCTTTCGAATGGACCGGGCCTTCGCCTCCGGCAAACACGGAACCGCGCCGCCCCCGCCGGAGCGGTGGAGACTTTTCGTTTAGCGCCGGCCTTGTGGCAGCGCGGTGACGGTCAGGCCGGCGCAGTCATCATTGAAATCGCAGCGTTCGGACGGAACCGGACCGCGGCTCCGATGCCAAGCACGAGCAGAAACACCAGCAGCACCGCCTGCGCGATGAGGAAGGGCGGCTCGCTTTGCGTCGGCGCGAACTGGTTCAGGAACGCGACCTTCTGGAAGAACTGGATGACCGCGACGACACAGTTCAGCCAGAGTGTCAGCCACGCGCCCGCGATATAGATGAGCCGCCACCAGCCGGCGAGCCCGAAGGCGTAGCGCCCGAGCAGCACCGGCACCATAACGACGAGCGTGACCACGCCGAACACATGCGGTGGACCGAAGCTCGTGGAATGGAAGAAGAACCCGGTGACGCTGGTCAGGATGGTGGTGAGCAGAAAGACCGCGGTCCAGCCTTCGAGGCGATCGCGGTTGAACATTCCCAGGAACGCGACAATGCCCGCGCCGACACCGATCAGGCTGATGATGACGTGGAGCAGGGTGAAGGCGGGGACGGAAAGACCAAGAATCATGGAGGCCTCCCTTAAAGGATCATCGGCATTACGCCCGCGCCGGCTAAACTTCCAGCCTGTTCTTGGGCGTCATACGCATGGCGGGCATGCAAACGCCGGCGTTTCCGCCGGCGTTGATTTTTGGTCGAAGAAGCGCCGCCTCAAGCCTTGAGCGGCACGCGCGGAACGGAGCCGCCGCCTTTCGGCTTCTTCGGGCGCGGACGCGGCTTCGGCGCATTGCCGCCGCCGGCGCCGCCCTCCCTGTTCGACGCCCGCAGCGGCCGTGTCTTGCGGGTGGCATTCTCGTCGGGGATCGATTCCAGCTTCAGCTCGCTGCCGCCCTCCGGCGCCTCCGCCACGGTCACCTTCACCACGCCGCCCTTCTGCAGCTTGCCGAACAGCACCTCGTCGGCGAGCGGCCGCTTGATAACGTCCTGGATCAGACGGCCGAGCGGACGCGCGCCCATGCGGTCGTCGTAGCCGCGCTCCGCGAGCCAGGCGGTCGCCGCGTCGTCGAGCTCGAAGGTGACGCCGCGATCTGCAAGTTGCGCCTCAAGCTGCAGCACGAACTTCTGCACGACCTGATGCACGACCTCAGGCGGCAATGAGCCGAATGCGATCGTCGCGTCGAGGCGGTTGCGGAACTCCGGCGTGAAGAGACGGTTGATCGCCTCCTCGTCGTCACCGGTGCGCTTGGAGCTGCCGAAGCCGATCGCCGCCTTTGCCATCTCCGACGCCCCGGCATTCGTCGTCATGATCAGGATGACGTTGCGGAAGTCGACCTGCTTGCCGTTGTGGTCGGTGAGCTTCCCGTGATCCATCACCTGCAGGAGGATGTTGAAGAGATCCGGATGCGCCTTCTCGATCTCGTCGAGGAGGAGCACGCAATGCGGGGTCTGGTCGACGCCGTCGGTCAGAAGGCCGCCCTGATCGAAGCCGACATAGCCCGGCGGCGCACCGATCAGCCGCGAGACGGTGTGCCGCTCCATGTATTCCGACATGTCGAAGCGCAGGAGCCTGACGCCCATCAGATCGGCGAGCTGCTTTGCGACTTCCGTCTTGCCGACGCCCGTGGGACCGGAGAAGAGGTAGCAGCCGATCGGCTTCTCCGGCTCGCGCAGGCCCGCACGGGCGAGCTTGATCGCGGCGGAGAGCGCGTTGATCGCCTTTTCCTGGCCGAAGACAACGCGCTTCAGATTGGTATCGAGATGCTGCAGCACCTCCGCGTCGTCCTTCGACACCGACTTCGGCGGGATGCGCGCCATCGTCGCAACCGTCGCTTCGATATCCTTGATGCCGATGGTCTTCTTGCGCTTGCCTTCAGGCAAGAGCTTCTGCGACGCCCCGGATTCGTCGATCACATCGATCGCCTTGTCGGGGAGCTTCCTGTCGTTGATGTAGCGCGCGGAGAGCTCCACCGCCGACTTGATCGCCTCGCTCGTGTAGCGGACCTTGTGGTGATCCTCGTAATAGGGCTTCAGGCCTTTCAAAATCTCGATCGTGTCGGGTAGCGACGGCTCGTTCACGTCGATCTTCTGGAAGCGGCGGACGAGCGCCCGATCCTTCTCGAAGAACTGCCGGTATTCCTTGTAGGTGGTGGAGCCGATGCAACGGAGCTTGCCGGAGGCGAGCGCCGGCTTCAGCAGATTGGACGCGTCCATCGCGCCGCCCGACGTGGCGCCTGCGCCGATCACCGTGTGGATCTCGTCAATGAACATGATGGCGTTCTCGTGCGCCTCAAGCTCCTTGATGACCTGCTTCAGCCGTTCCTCGAAATCGCCGCGATAGCGCGTCCCGGCGAGAAGCGCGCCCATGTCGAGCGCGAAGATGGTGGCGCCTTCCAGAACCTCCGGCACGTCGCTCTCGACGATCTTCTTGGCGAGGCCTTCGGCGATCGCCGTCTTGCCGACGCCGGGATCGCCGACATAGAGCGGATTGTTCTTGTTACGGCGGCAGAGCACCTGGATGGTTCGCCTGAGCTCCAGCTCGCGGCCGATCAACGGGTCGATCTTGCCGGCGCGCGCTTTGGCGTTGAGGTTCACGCACCACGCATCGAGTGCGCTCTCCTTGCCGCTCGGCGCCTCTTCCGCGTCATCGGAGTCGCAACTCGTCTCCTCGCGCGCGCCGCGCACGGGCCGAATCTCTTCCGCGCCTGGACGCTTGGCAATGCCGTGCGAGATGTAGTTCACCGCGTCGTAGCGGGTCATGTCCTGCTCTTGCAGGAAATAGGCGGCGTGGCTTTCGCGCTCGGCGAAGATGGCGACGAGCACATTGGCGCCGGTCACCTCCTCGCGTCCCGAGGACTGCACATGAATGACGGCACGCTGGATCACGCGCTGGAAGCCGGCCGTGGGCTTTGCCTCGTCGCTGTCGATGTTGACGAGGTTGGCGAGCTCGGTGTCGATATATTCGTTCAGATCGGCGCGCAGCTTGTCGAGATCGACGTTGCATGCACGCATGACCGCCGCCGCGTCTTTGTCGTCGGTGAGGGCGAGCAGCAGATGTTCGAGAGTCGCGAATTCCTGGTCGCGCTCGTTGGCCAGGCTGAGGGCCTTGTGAAGGCCCATTTCGAGAGAGCGGGAAAATGACGGCACGTTCAACCTCGCACTTTAGAATGCCGGCTCGACTGAACCGGCGCGCCTCATCGGCAATCCTCTGTCCTTCCCCCCTCGACGTCCTTTCTTCACTGCTTCTCCATAACGCATTGTAGCGGGTGCTGGTGCTTGCGCGCAAAATCCATCACCTGGGTCACTTTGGTCTCGGCAATCTCATATGTGAAGACCCCGCATTCTCCGACCCCGTGATTGTGAACGTGCAGCATGATGCGCGTGGCGTCGTCCTGGCTTTTGCCGAAAAAGCGCATGATGACGTGCACCACGAACTCCATGGGCGTGTAATCGTCGTTCAGGAGCAATACTCGATAGAGGTTCGGCCGCTTGGTCTTCGGCTTGGTCTTGGTGACCACCGCCGTTCCAAGGCCGTCCCTCCCGTTCCCGTCTTTTCGTGCGTCCTTGGCCATTGAATCGCGTCAGCAAACCCTTCCAGCGACATAACTTAGGTACTTCCCCCGGAATTGTCAGGGGATTCGACGCCACAGCGGTGCGGGATTTTGGTGTTGCCGCCATCCAGCGGTCGGGATTCCGGCCAGCAAAGGCAGGGCAAAAGAAAAGCGCCCGATCGGAGACCGGGCGCGCAAAAAGGACTTGGAGGTCTGGGGAGGCTTACTTCTTCCCGGCGGGAACGAAATCCTCGAAGGGCTTCGTCACGTCCTTGACGAGATCCATGTAGAGTTCGCCGAAGCGGGCGGCCTGACCGACGGCCTTTTCGTAAGCGGAGCGCACGAATTCGCTCTGCGCCTCGAAGGCGACGTCGACGGACTTCGCGCCGAGCATCTTTTCCATATGGGCGGCGCTCTCCTCGAAGGACTTCTTGGAATAGCCGGCCGTCTCGGTGGCCAGCGTCTGCCAGCCGCGCGACAGGGCACCAAAGCTCTCAAGCGCCCAATTCATGCCTTCACGTCCAGCCTTCTGGACGTCGTCAAAACCGTTGATCATCGTTTTCCGTCCTCTCTGCCCAACTTTGGGCCGATCTTTTCGAAACTCTCCGCAAATGCGGTCTGTAGGCGGAATATATGCGGTGCAACATAAAATGCAAGAGATTTTTGCATTGCACAAAATCGGGCGAAACCGGTCGCCGGAGGTCGATACTTTACTAAATCGTAACGCAGGAATTTTTAGCTAGGGAAACCATGACTTCGGGGTGCGGCGTACCCCTGCGTGTGTGGCGTGACGAGTTGAGGGGTAGGTCGTGAAGGGGCGTTCCGCGTTGCGTATTCCGGGGCTTCGGCTCGGTTTTCTTGCCGCGTTTGCGGCTCTGACATCGCTGATGGTTCTGGCGGCGCCGGCCGCCGCCGCGGAGAACAAATACGCGGCGATGGTGGTCGACGCGAAATCGGGCAAGGTCCTCTATTCGAGGAACGCCGAGGCCCATCGCTACCCGGCCTCCCTCACCAAGATGATGACGCTCTACCTGCTCTTCGAGGAGCTCGACGCCAAGCGTCTCACCCTGACGAGCCGCCTCTCCGTCTCCGCCAACGCAGCCCACCAGGCGCCATCAAAGCTCGGTGTTCGCCCCGGCACGACGATCGCCGTCAAGGACGCGATCCTCGCTCTCGTCACCAAGTCGGCGAACGACGTCGCCGTCGTCGTGGCGGAAAACGTCGGAGGCAGCGTCGACGCCTTCGCCGCGCGCATGACGCGCACCGCGCACGCTATCGGCATGAGCAACACCACCTTCCGCAATCCGCACGGGCTGCCGAATCCCGAGCAGGTCACCACGGCGCACGACCTCGTCCGTCTCGGCCAGGCGCTGCAGGACCGCTTCCCGGAATATTACGGCTATTTCGCCACCAAGAGTTTCGCCTATCGCGGCGCGCGCCACCGCAATCACAACCACCTGCTCGGTTCCGTCGCCGGCGTCGACGGCATCAAGACCGGCTACACCCGCGCGTCCGGCTTCAACCTCGTCACCAACGTCAACCGCGACGGCCGCCACATCATCGCCGTCGTCATGGGCGGAAAGACCGCCTCCAGCCGCGACGCCAATATGCGTGAGCTGATCTCCAAATACCTGCCCAAGGCGACGAAGGGCGCGCGCAAGACACCGCTCTTGGTGGTGGACACGGGGATCGCCCCGAGCAAAGCGCGCAAGCCCCGCTCGCGGCCGGATGTCGAGACTGACGACCGCGCCGTCCTCGCCTACGCCGCCGGCGAGGAGCCGCACGACGTCGTTTCGCGCGCCATGGCCGAAGCCGAAGCAGAGGCCGCAGCCGAGGACGCGCAGGATGAGGCCGCCCAGGGCGACGTGGGCGAGGCGCCGGAGGACGATCCGATCGCACACCGCATCCAGGTCGCCAGCGCGGTTGCCGAGTTCGCCGACATATCGCTCGCCGGGAGCGATAGCGATCCGATCGGCCAGATCACCCGCGTGGCGCGCATCCGCGCCGGCGTGCAGGACGTCGTCGCCGCGCCCCCCGCCCGTCGCGACCGCGCCGGCATGCCCGACGCCGCAAGTCAGGGGTGGAATATCCAGATCGGTGCGGTTCCGACCGAGGAGGGCGCGCAGGCGCTTCTTGAAAAGGCGCGGGCCACGATGGGCACCGTGCTCGCCTCCGCGCAGCCGGTCACCCAGGAAATCGAGCACCGCGGCACCACGCTCTACCGCGCACGCTTCGCCGGGTTCGCAGGCAAGGATGAGGCACGTGCCGCCTGCGCCAAGCTGAAGCGGAAGGACTTCTCCTGTCTCGCGGTCGCGAACTGAGCGGCGGGCTTAGCGATGCCTTCCAATAATTCGGTCCTTCGCTTCGTTGATCTTGGCGGCGAGCGCCGCCGAGCCGCCTCGGTCGGGATGGACCTGTTTAATCAGCCGGCGGTGCGCGTCGCGAACTTCCGTGTCGCTGGCGCCCGGCTCAAGGCCAAGGATCTGATAGGCTTCCTTCGTGCTCATGCTGCTCGGGCGCGCCGCCGCGCTCTGCCGCTGGGTCTCGTCAGCGTGGACGTCGTCGCGCCATCCGGGGTGAGCGCGGTCGAGATAACTTTCGAGAAGTCGTAGCGACTCCGCGTCGCCGCGCATGTCTGCGGCGACCTCCTGAAGCTCGCTCAGCGACAGCGCCGAAAGATGCCGCCCCTCGTGCCGGCCGGCAAGCACGGTGCCGTCCATCTCACCGGTGTCATGGTCGAGGTTCATCTCCACGCCCGCCGAGCGAACGTTCGACGTCTGCCCCGTCCCGCCGCTCATCCGCAGTGCCCGGTTGCGCCGGAAGAGCATCAGACCGGCCAGGGCGACCGGCAGCGCAATCGCGAACTGGCGCAGGAACAGGAGACCCGCGCCAACGAGCATCAGCCCGGCGCCGCCGAGGAGGTAGATCTGCCGAACGAGATCGCGCGCCGGGGTCTTCAGGAAATGGCGGAGAAGCAGAGCGAGGATCGCAAGCCCCAGCAGAAGGGGCAGGATGATTCTCATTTGAGATGCGGGAGCAGAAGCCCCGCGCCCTCGCCCCCGCTCGCCTCAAGCGCCTTGATTCCGCCCGCCGCATAGGTCGCGACCGCGCTGAGAAGGGCGCGAAGCTCCGCCGCCGAGGCGCGATTGAAGGGCAAATAGGCGCCGCCCGTCAGGCGCGCGATCTCGCGGAAGGTCCGCTCCGCCGCCGCGTCCCTCCCCTCGTGGAACATGAAGGCGCGCACGCCGAGAAGGCCGATCTCGCCGGCAAGCTGGCAGAGCTGATCGGGGTTCTCCTCCATCGCGTCGCCGACATAAGCGAGCGCGGCCACGGGCCGCTTCTCCGCCTCGCGGCGCACGTGACCGAGCACCTTGCGGATCTGCGTATGTCCGCCGCGGCAGTCGATCTTCACCATCAGATCGCGGAGCGCCCGCGCATTGGCGACGAAAGGCGAGGCGCGGCTTTCGCCGATGCCGCGGAAATAGACGAGTTGCACCGAAAGCCCGCCGACGACCCCCGCCGCCTCGAACATCTCCGCCTGCAGCTCGCAGGCGAGGTCCCAGGTCGGCTGCCGGCTCATCGTGGCGTCGAGCGCGAAGATCAGGCGGCCGCGCGCCGCCGCCGCGGGCTGAATGCGCTTGGCCTCGGCGAGGAAGGCATCGATCTCCGAGCGCTTCGACACCGCGGGCTCGCTCGGGCGGGAGACAACGTCGCGTTTCTTGCTCATGTCACGGCAGAATGTGGCGGTTGCGGACGCTTGCGCAAGACCGGGCCGAAGGCTAGCGGATGCGGCGACCGGATGAGGATCGATGCCGCTCGAGACTGCCCGCACCGTAGCCGCGCTCAGGGAGCGCGTCGGCGCCTGGCGCCAGGAAGGGCGCTCCGTCGGCATGGTGCCGACCATGGGGGCGCTCCACGCCGGTCACAATTCGCTGATCGAGGCGGCCCGGCAACAATCCGGCCGCGTCGTCGTGACACTCTTCGTGAACCCGACGCAGTTCGGCCCGAACGAGGATTTTGCCGCCTATCCGCGCGACGAGGATGCCGACAGTGCCGAGATGGCGGCACTCGGCGTCGATCTCCTCTTCGCGCCGCCGACCGAGGAGATTTACCCGCCGGACTACGACGCGACGATTACGATCGGCGGGCCGTCGGCGGGACTGGAGAGCGACTTCCGTCCGCATTTCTTCGCCGGCGTCGCAACGGTCGTCGGCAAGCTGCTGATCGCCGGGCTCCCCGACCGCGCCTATTTCGGCGAGAAGGACTATCAGCAGCTTCTCGTCGTAAAGAAGCTCGTGCGCGACCTGGCCATCCCGACCGAGATCGTCGGATGCCCCACGGTGCGCGAGCGCGACGGGCTCGCCCTTTCCTCGCGCAACGCCTACCTCGCCTCCGACGAGCGCCTCCGCGCGCCCAAGCTTCATGCCATGCTGCGCGCGCTCTCGGGGCGGATGCGGCGGAGCGCGACGCCCGAAAAGGACCTCGACGAGGCGCGCCGCGCGCTGGAAGCCTCCGGCTTTGCGGTCGATTACCTCGCGGCGCGGAACGCGGAGACTCTGGCGCCCGTCAGCGATTGGCAGGCGGAGCCGATCCGCCTCCTCGTCGCCGCGACGCTCGGCACGACCCGGCTCATCGACAACATCGCGGTGTGAGCAGACCGGCGCATAGCGGCGGCTAAAGCAGCCCGAGATCGGCGAGGTCGCGGCGAAGCTCCGGCGGAAGGCTGCGCAGCCCTGCCCGCGCATCGCCGAGGTCGCGGGGGGCGTCCTGCGGCTTCAGATAGCGCCAGCCCTGGAACGCGCGGCGCGGCTGCCACTCCGTCGGCACCGTCTTCGGATCCAGAACGAGATGGCAGCGCGAGATGCCCTCCTTATCCACGAAGGGCCGGATCGCGGTGATCCTCTGGCGCACCTGCACATTCCCGCGGATCACCCAATAGAGCGAGCCGCCGTCAAGAATCTCGTCGACCCGTTTCGGAACCATGCGCGTCGTGTGCATATGCTCGGGCGGACGGCCGGCGCGGCGCGCTTCCTTCAGCCGGTGCGCGATCCAGCCTTCCAGATCCTCGATCGAATCGCAGCCGACGCAGAGCTTCAGGATGTGAAGAGGCATGGGAGGTGGCTTAGCTCCGCCGCGCCGCACGGACAACCGGGCCCATCGCCTATTCCCATCAATTCGCCCGGAGCGCCCGCGGCTCCTACCGCACCGGGTCGAGCCCGCGCGGCGGCCATCGTCATCGCGCTCCGATCCGCCAGCGCTCGATCGCCCTGGTCCAAGACCAACCCTTTCGAAGCGGATCGGGCGCCGTCGGCTCGGGCGGTGGCTGGTCGAAGCCGTATCCGAGCAGATCGATGTCCTGGCGATAAGCGGCGGCAACGGCGGCGGCCGCATCGGAATCGAAATAGGCGCGGTAGTCGCCGTGCGGCGAGGCGTTGATCCGCGGCACTTCTCGTTCGGGCAGGCCGAGCGCCGTGCCGACCTTCCGGCAGCTCTCCTCGAAATGCTCGAACCGACCCAGGTAGTTTGTGAGAAGACCCCCTTCGGCATCGCAGAGCCAATGGCATTGCGGGCGAAAATGATCGAGATGCAAAACCGTGTCGAGCCGAGACACGAACGCGCTGAAGCTTCCTCGGTACGGGGCCAGATACCGATCCCGAATCTCCCGATCCGCGGCGTTGCCGCCGCCCGCCGCCAGATAGAAGTAAGCCGAGACCAGCCGATCCCAGGGATTGCGCACGAAGGCAAAGCGGAAGTAGCCGGCGTAACGGTCATGATATTGTGAAAGCGGATGATGCCCGCCGGCATCCCTGATGTGGCGAAGAAACGAACTATCCTGGGTAGGCTGACCGTCTGGCCTCAGATAGCCGAGGAACACCTTGACCGACATGCCGCCGGTCTTCGGGACATGGGTGAAGATGAACCTCTTGTCTGTCGAGATCATGGGGCCCCGCACGGCGGGTCAGGAGACGCACGGGGGATAGCCGAAAGCGGAAAAGTCGCGCGCCAACCGGGTCGTCACGATGGCCAAGGTCTCCGGCGAATAGTAGGCGCGCCAGTCCTCCAGCCTGCAGCTTCTATTCTCATGCGCAACCATGCTGCACGGCGGAGGGTCAATGCCGATCTCGGCACAACGGGCAGCGATCGTCGCGGAGACGGTCCGCAGATCGCGCTCGAACAATTCGACGCGGCCCACGAAGTCGACTTTGGCTCCGTCGATGAAATTGGATTGGAGCAGGGGCGAAATCCGCTCCTGATGATAGTCCGTCTCGTTCTGCCTGTACCAATGATGGGGTAGACCGACCCGCACCCAGCCGTCGAAGGGGAGCGACCAGTATGGCTCAAGCCCGGCGGCGCGGTGGTGGTGGTACCAGGAGACGCAGCGATCGTAAGGATTGCGCACAAAGCAGAACACGAACAACGATTGAAGATCGTACCTCCGCGCCAGTACCGCGCCTCGTTGGTGGATTTCGTCAATGACGGGGCAATCGGTTGAGTCGAGCAGCCGGCGAGGGCCGAGGCCGAGGGAAGTTCGAACGGAATTACTGCAGTTGCGAGGGATGGAGATGAAAGCTGCAACCCTGGCACCGGTTCTGTCGCCCATCGAAACAGCATAGCGCCGCGCGGGCGGCCAGCAAGATCAGGCCGGTCAGACGGACGCAAAGGACATCACGGCAGCGGCGGCGCCTCCGCCTCCAACACCACCGCCTTCGCGCCCTCCTTGACCTGCTGGCCCGGCGCGATGTGGACGTCCGACACAATTCCCGCGCGCGGCGCGACGACGCCGTGCTCCATCTTCATCGCCTCCAGCGTGAACAGCGGATCGCCCTTCGCGACATGCGCACCGGCCTCCACGAAGACATCGACCACGCGCCCGGAGATCGGCGCCGCGATATCCCCGCTTCCCGTTTCGTCCAAGGCGGCGCGCGCCGCCGGATCGGGGAAGACGACGCGGAGCTGCCGGCCGCCGTCGAGCAGAAGCGCCTCGCGCACGCCCCAGACGATCTCGAGGTTCGCCGCATAGGCCGGCTTCGCCTCGCCCAGCGCGACCACGGTCGCCCCGGCCTTCGACCAGGCGAGCCGCGCCGTGACGGGCTCACCGTCGATCTCCACGGCGATCGACGTGCGCCGTCCCATGCCGCCGATCTCGAAGGCGTCGGACCGCGCCCATGGGCCGCCGGTGGTGCCGGCCGTCTCATGCGCCACGCGCCCCGCCCATTCGCCGATCACCGCAGCGGCCAGCGCCGGGTTCAGAGGCTGACCGACGAGTTCCGGTAATTTGCGATCGATGAAGCCGGTATCGACGCCGCCGGCATGGAACTCAGGCGCGGCGACGATGGCGGAAAGGAAGGCGAGGTTCGTTTTCGGCCCGGCGACAACGGTGTGCCGCAGCGCATAGGCGAGACGCTCCACCGCCTCCAGGCGGCTGCCGCCCGTCACGATCACCTTGGCGAGCATCGCGTCGTAGTACGGGCCGACGACCGAGCCCGTCTCCACGCCGGAATCGACGCGGATGCCCGTGCCGGAGGGGAAGGACGCCGCGGCAAGCCGTCCGGTCGAGGGGCGAAAGCCGGCGGACGGGTCCTCCGCATAGAGCCGCGCCTCGATGGCGTGGCCACTCAGTGCGATATCCTCCTGCTGCAGCGGCAGCGGCTCGCCCGAAGCGATCCGGAGCTGCCATTCCACGAGGTCGAGCCCGGTTACCGCCTCCGTCACCGGATGCTCCACCTGGAGCCGCGTGTTCATCTCGATGAAGAAGAAGCTCTCCGGCGTGAGCGGCTGCGAGGCGTCGGCGACGAACTCGACCGTCCCCGCCCCTTCATAACCGACGGCGGCGGCCGCCTTGACCGCGATCTCCCCAAGCGCCGCTCGCGTAAGATCGTCGAGGCCGGGCGCCGGCGCTTCCTCGATCACCTTCTGATGCCGGCGCTGCACCGAGCAGTCGCGCTCGAAAAGATGCACGGCGTTTCCGTGCTGGTCGGCGAAGACCTGGACCTCGATATGACGCGGCGTCTCGACATAGCGCTCAAGCAGCACCTGGTCGTCGCCGAACGCCGAGAGCGCCTCGCGCCGCGCGGACTCCAGAGCGTCATCGAACTCGATGGCGCGCGGAACGCGCCGCATGCCGCGCCCACCCCCACCGGCAACGGCCTTGATCAGCACCGGATAGCCGATCTCGTAGGCCTTCTGCTTGAGGAAATAGGGCTCCTGCCGCTCTCCGCCGTAGCCCGGCACGACCGGCACGCCGGCAAGCGCCATCAGCCGCTTTGCGTCGGACTTGGAGCCCATCGAGCGGATCGCCGCGGCGGGCGGCCCGACGAAGATCAGCCCGGCCGCGGTGACCGCCTCCGCGAAGGCAGCGTTCTCCGAAAGGAAGCCGTAGCCGGGATGCACGGCCTCCGCGCCCGCCTCCATGGCCGCGACGACAATGCGCTCGATTGAAAGGTAGGAGTCGGCCGCCGGCCCTGCCCCGAGCGTCACGGAGCTGTCGGCCTCGCGCCAATGCGGCCAGCTCCGGTCCGCCTCCGTCGTGATCGCGACCGTACGGACGCCGAGCCGCCGCGCGGTGCGGATGATCCGGCGGGCAATCTCGCCCCGGTTGGCGATGAGAAGGGACTTTAGCATCGCCGCCTTTCTAGCGCGGTTTCGCGGGAGAGGCGCGGCGGAACCGCACCCGAAGAATCGCGGCGATGAGCTTTGCTTTACCTTTCTCTGCGATGATTCCCGCCAAGTCCCACCCAGAATCCCAGTCCGCGCGGGAGTTTATGTGTCCAATCACGCTGAGACCCTGGTCATCGGAGCGGGACCGGCCGGCCTGACGGCGGCCTATGTCCTTTCCAAGGAGGGACGCTCCGTCACCGTCCTCGAAAAAGACCCCCGCTATGTCGGCGGCATCAGCCGCACGGTCGACCACAACGGCTTCCTGGTCGATATCGGCGGCCACCGTTTCTTCTCCAAGTCGCGCGAGATCGTCGCGATGTGGGAGGAGATCCTGCCCGACGATTTCCTCGACCGCCCGCGCCTGTCGCGCATCTATTACGGTGGCAAGTTCTATTCCTATCCGCTGCGCGCCTTCGAGGCGCTGAGCAATCTCGGCATCTTCCGCAGCGCCGCCTGCGTCGCGTCCTATCTCTATGCACGCATGCGCCCGATCGCCGAGCCGAAGACCTTCCATCAGTGGGTCCGCAATCATTTCGGCGAGAAGCTCTTCTCCATCTTCTTCAAGACCTACACGGAGAAGGTCTGGGGGATGTCCTGCGACGAGATTTCCGCCGACTGGGCGGCGCAGCGCATCAAGGGGCTCGACCTCGGCGCGGCGATCCGCGACGCGATCGTGCGCACATTGAAGCCGGCCGGAAAGAAGAGCGGCGGGAAGGAGATCAAGACGCTGATCGAATCCTTCCGCTACCCGCGCCGCGGCCCCGGCATGATGTGGGACGCGGCGAGCGCGAAGATTCGCAAGAACGGCGGAACCGTCGCGCTCGGCCGCTCCGTCGAGACGCTCACCTGGGACGAGAACAAGCGGCTATGGACCGTCAACGCCCGCCGCGCCGACGGCGAGACGGAGACCTGGACGGCGGAGAACGTCGTCTCGTCAGCCGCGCTGAACGATCTGGCGCGCGCGCTGAAGCCCGCGCCGATCAGCCTTCTTCACGCGCGGGCGCTGCGCTACCGCGACTTCCTCATCGTCGCGCTGATCGCCAAGAACGGCGAGCGCATGCCCGACAACTGGATCTACATCCACGATCCGTCGGTGAAGGTCGGACGCGTGCAGAACTTCGCGTCGTGGTCGCCGGAGATGGTGCCCGATCCGCGCTTCGTCAGCCTCGGCATGGAGTATTTCTGCTTCGAGGGCGACGGGCTCTGGACGATGGCCGACGCGGACCTCGTGGAGATGGCGAAAAGCGAGATCGCCAAGATCGGGCTGATCCGCCCGGAGGACGTCGTCGACGCCTGCGTCATCCGCCAGCCCAAGGCCTATCCCGTCTACGACGAGGATTACACGGAGCACGTCGCGCAGATCCGCCGCGACTTCGAGACGAGCTTCCCGACGCTGCATCTCGTCGGCCGCAACGGCATGCACAAATACAACAACCAGGACCACGCGATGATGACCGCGATCCTGGCGGCGCGGAACATCCTCGCCGGCGAGCGGCGCTATGACGCCTGGCAGGTCAACGAGGACGCCGAATACGGCGAGGCAGGCGTCTCCGGCGCAGAGGAAGCGCTACAGAGCGAGCGCCTGGTGCCGCGCAAGGTGGCGTAGCCACCGACCACGGACGCCGCGCCGCTTCCTTTCTGCGAGCAGGGACGAACGTCAGCACGCGACGACGTTGACCGCGAGCCCGCCCTTCGACGTCTCCTTGTAGCGATCGCTCATATCGAGCCCGGTCTGCCGCATCGTCTCGATGCAATTGTCGAGCGGCACGAAGTGTGAGCCGTCGCCCCGGAGCGCCAGCGAGGCGGCGGAGACGGCCTTCACCGCGCCGAGCGCGTTCCGCTCGATGCAGGGCACCTGCACGAGCCCGCCGATCGGGTCGCAGGTCATCCCGAGATGGTGCTCAAGCGCGATCTCCGCCGCGTTCTCCACCTGCGCATTGGTCGCCCCGAGCGCGGCGGCAAGGCCCGCCGCCGCCATCGCCGAGGCCGAGCCGACCTCGCCCTGGCAGCCGACCTCCGCCCCGGAGATGGAGGCGTTGTGCTTGATGATGCCGCCGATCGCCGCCGCCACCAGCAGGAAGGTTCGCACGCCCGCTTCGTCGGCGCCGACACAATGATCGAGGTAGTAGCGGATGACGGCGGGAATGACCCCGGCCGCTCCGTTGGTCGGCGCCGTCACCACGCGCCCGCCGCCGGCATTCTCCTCGTTGACCGCCATCGCGTAGACCGAGAGCCAGTCCATGATGCGGTGCGGCTGCAGGCTGTTCGCGCCGTGCTCGGCGAGGAGCTTCGCGTGTATCTCGTGCGCGCGCCGCTTCACGTTGAGGCCGCCGGGAAGCGTGCCGCCGTGCGCGAGCCCGCGGTCGATGCACGCCTGCATCGCCGCCCAGACGCGATCGAGGCGCGCATCCAGATCGTCGTCCGGCGCGCGGGCGATCTCGTTGGCGCGCTTCATCGCCGCGATCGAAAGGCCGGAGGCGCGACCCATCTCCAGCATCTCCGCGGCCGTCGCGAAAGGATACGGGACCGGGGGGTTCGCCGCCTCAGCGACGGCGATCCCCTCGCCACCCGCCGCCGCAAGCTCGTCGGCGCGCGCGACAAAGCCGCCGCCGACTGAATAGAAGATGTCCTCGGCTAGGGCGCCGCCGCTCTCGTCGAAAACCCTGTAGGTCATGCCGTTGGCATGACCGGGAAGCGGCGGGCCGTAGTCGAAGACAATATCCGCCGCCGGATCGAAAGCGACATGCGGCAGGTCGATCGCGGCGAGCGACCGCGCCGCCGACAGCGTTTCCAGGATTTCCGGAACCCGGTCGGGATTGACCGTGTCGGGCGCCTCGCCGGCGAGCGCAAGCGCGATCGCGCGATCGGTCCCGTGCCCCTTTCCGGTGAAGGCGAGCGACCCGTGCAGGCTGACGGCGAGCCGCCGCGCCTTGCCGCCGAGCGGGCGGACCCGCTCCTCCACAAAGCGCCGCGCCGCCACCATCGGCCCCACCGTGTGCGAGCTGGAGGGACCGATACCGATCTTGAAGATGTCGAAGACGCTCAGAAACATCGGGCGCAATCCTACGGGCACGGCCCGCCCAGCGCTGGTCTCGGCGCGACGAGCGCCGGCGCACGGTTATTCGTCAAGGTAAATAACTCGAATAAAGTTCAATTCGCGACGAAAACGTCTACCTCGATCCTGCCCGACAAGAGGCCGAAGGACCGAGGCGAGACAGAAGATGAAGAGTGGAACCCACGTCGCCAGGAAGCGGGACGAAGGCCCGCGCGACGCGGAACCGAGCGACGCGCCGCTGGCCGTCGTCTATCTTGGGATCATTGCGTGCGCCGTCACGATCATGATCGCCGTGGCGGTCGCCGTCACGGCTTGATCCGACCCGGCAGCGTCACCTGCCGGCCAACTTATACGAAAGACATCTCGGAACGCGGTTAGCCCGTCGTCTCGCTTGCAGCGGGATGGAAGACGAGCGAAACGCCGTTGATGCAGTGGCGCTTGCCGGTCGGCTGCGGCCCGTCGTTGAAGACGTGACCGAGATGCCCGCCGCAGCGGCGGCAATGCTCCTCCGTCCGCACCATTAGAAGCGAACGGTCCTCGTGATAGGAGACGTTCCCCTCGATCTCCGCCCAGAAGCTTGGCCAGCCGGTGCCGCTGTCGAATTTCTTGTCCGACTCGAAGACCGGCAGGTCGCAACCGGCACACGCGAAGACCCCCTTACGGTGCTCCTCCAGAAGCGGGCTCGTGAAGGGATGTTCCGTCCCCTCCTTGCGCAGCACCTTGAACTGCTCGGGCGTCAGGATCGCCTTCCATTCCGCATCGGTCTTGGTGACCTCGAAGGTCTCGCCGCCCTCCTCGCTCTGCGCTCCGCCAACGCCGAAACGGGCGGCAAGCGCCGCGAGGCCGGCAAAGGCGGCGCCTGAGAAGAGAACCTGGCGCTTCGTCATCATAGTGCACTCCATCGGTCGGTCTGTCCGCCCGGCGCCCTCAAAAAGCGCCTGCGGACGATGTCACGGAGAACTTAGTTCTTGAAACCGTGACGGACCAAGGGATTCGCGTCACGCCGCATCAATCCGAAGTGAGCCGGAGCGGCGCGGAAGCGGCTTTTGCGTGAAGGCTGACGGCCTCAATCGGCCATCAGGAGCTCCTTCTTGCGGCCCACGCGCTCGATCATCTCCGCGATGTCGGGGCGGCGCTGGATCTGCTGCGAATAGTGGCGGCGGAGCGCGGCGCTGAGCCGGCCACCGCGGTCGAGGAGCTCGTCGGCAAGCGCGATCATGCGCGAGTTCGGCCAAGCCTGCGGCCTGATCTCGCGGATGTGCTGAAAGATCAGGTCCTCGTCAGTCTCCGGCCGTGCCTCCGCCAGCAGGATCGTCATCGACGCGGTGGAACGCGAGATGCCGGCGTGACAATGGATCAGCAGGTGGCTGAGCGGATCGTCGATCGCGGCGGCCAGCCCGCGGCCGAATTCCAGCAGCGCCTCGACGTGATGCGGCTCCGGCGGAAGCAGGCCGGGCGCCGGATCGATGACGTCGTCGAATCGGAGCGTCAGACGCTTATGCGGCCCGTAGCCGGCGAAATCCGCCGGTTCGGGGTAGCCCGGGTCGAGAATCGAGAGAACGTGGGTAACGTCGGCGTCCTGGAACGCACCGAGTTCGGTCAGCCCGCAGATCGAGAGGCGGCGCTGAGGGGCGCTAGCTGGCATGGAATGCTCCTTCACCACTCAGATAGTCACGAAACATGGCCAGCGAAAGACGGCGGATGGCCGCGCCGCTCGACCTCCCTCCCGGGCTCGCGTTATGGTTAGTGCGTTTCGGCAGCGAAAGGCGGCGTGATGAGAGGCTTTCTACTGCGCTTCGTGATCGTGGCGATCGGCCTCTGGATCGCTTCGAAGCTTGTACACGGCATCGAGATCAAGGACGCCTGGTCGCTGGTCTGGGCGGCGCTCCTCCTCGGCATCGTCAACGCCATCGTGCGGCCGGTGATCATTCTCCTCACCCTGCCGCTCACGATCTTGACGCTCGGCCTCTTCCTGCTCGTCATCAACGCAGGGATGCTCGCACTCGTCGCCTGGATGCTCGCCGGGATGACGGTCGCCGGCTTCTGGTCGGCCGTTTTCGGTTCGATCATCGTCTCGATCACCGGCTGGATCGCCGCCGGCTTCATCAGCGACCACGGCAAGGTCGAGGTGATCACCTTCGAGCGGCACTGAGCGCGGGCGGGGCGTCCGCAAGCTCACCCGTCGCAGGCGCAGCCCGGCCCGACGTGGCAGACCTTGTTTCGTGCGATGCAAGTGTCGCCGCACGCCTTGCCCGCTTGGCAGTGCTTGCAGCAGCCCTGTACCGGCGTCGGGACCAGCGTCTGATTGGCCGGCGCGGGACGGCTCAGCAACTCCGGCAGCGTGAGCGCATCGGCGGGCGTCGCCAGAGCGAGAACCAGGCAGGCGCCGAGAAAAGCACGGGCTCCGAACATGCGGAGATGGCTACGTGCAATTTCATAGTAATGCAACCTTTAAGTGCATTTCTCCCACCGCGCCGAAGACTATCAGCCGAGGCCGCTCAGATTGATCTGGGAGGAGACGAGCGAAGGCGACGCGATGGCGATCGCCGCCGACAGCGCCTTGGGGATATTCAGAGTGAACCCCTGCTCGACGAGCCATTTCTGCTTCTGCGCGCGCGCGGCGTTGGGGTTGTCGCGCGTCAGCCGCCGGTCGAGCTGCCAGCGGAAAAGCGCGAAGGCGGGAAGCGTCGCCGCCGCGATGATAAGCGAGTTCACGACCCCGAAATAGTTGGACCAGTCGGCGGCGGCGCGGCGGTAGACCGCCGCTGCTTCGCTGTCGAGAAGCGTCGCCGGCGCGCTGTACATCAAGGTGACGACCGCCGTGACCAGGCCGAGCAGGACGGCGCTCACGTAGAGCGTCAGAACGAGAAGCCGATAGTTCGATTGCAGGTGCTCGAGCGCCTCGTCGTGCCGCGTCGCCAACGTGAGCGCCGAGACGGCCAGGATCACCGGGATGAGGAGAAGATAACAGCTGAAGCTGCTTTGGAAGATGAGCATGATGGTGTCGTTGGTGTTTCGCAGAAGCCATCCCGTTTGGATCGACGACTCCGCGATATCGATCATCGCCTTCGCGACCGATGCCTGGAAATCGGAGTCGACGCGGCTCGCGGAGAATATCCAGAGCCCGACGAAGAGAATGGCGGCATAGGCGGCGAAAGACCGGCGATTTCGGTAGATGCCATATGCAAACATGCCGCAGAAGACGAGAAGCATCACGAAGAAGCCTCCGCAGAGAAGACCCATCTTCAGCGCAATCGTCGAATACTCCGAGATCGCCGGCAGGCTCGCCGTCGGCGAGACGTGTTGGACGAGGTCGTTCGTCCAGGCGATGGGCTTGATGACGTTTTCCCAGACATACTGGATAAACATGAGCGCCCACCCAAGCAGAGCACTTGCGATCACCAGCGACAGGAGGCTGTAGCCGGAACTTGTGAAAAATCGCGCCCGCGCCATCGCCATCGCATCCTCCCAAGCCGAATCGCGATCCGCCAAGCGAAACACTATCACCCGTCGCGCGACCCCGGGCGTGCCCGCGGCCGCTTCAGCGTGGAAATCCTGCGGGATGTGGCTTGTCAGGCCGGCGCCCCTCGCCCCCGTCCGGGCGGCGTGGAACGCCGCCCGGCAAGGGTTGCGTCTACTGCGCCGCGAGCACGCCCAGATCGATGGACTCCGCCATCGCCTTATAGCCCGCATCGTTCGGATGCAGATTGTCGCCCTTGTCGAAGGAGGGAAGGATCTTGTTCGGGCTGTCCGGATCCTGCACGACCTTGTCGAAATCGATCACCCCATCGAACGCGCCGCTGTTGCGGATCCAATCGTTCACTGCGACGCGCTTCGCCTCCTTCTCGTCGTTGTAGTAGCCCTCGAGCGGCCCGCCGCCGAAGGCATTGTTGAACGGTGTGAGCGTCGCAGCGACGATGCGGATGCCGTGATCGTGCGACCGCGCGATCAGCTGCTTGTAGCCGGCGATGATGTCGTCGGCGCTCGGCGCGACGGCGTGCGGGTCGAGGACGGAGTCCGGCCAGCCGATGTCGTTGATGCCCATCATGAAGATAACCGTCTCCACGCGGGGGTGCGTCAGCACTGCTTCCTCGAAGCGGGCAAGCGCGTTGATGCCCATGCGGTCGGTGAGCACGCGTTCGCCGGATATTCCCTCGTTCAGCACCGCCGTGGGCGGGCCGCCGGCCGCCTGAAGGCGCTCCGCCAGAACATCGGGCCAGCGATGATTTGCATCGGCGCTGGATCCGTCGCCGTCGGTAATGGAATCGCCGAAGGTGACGACCGCCCGCGCGCCCTCCGGGGCGTTCACGCGGATGCCGGCGAGGAAGAGACGCGAAAGCGTGTCGGAGTCGGGCGTGATGTCGGTGTCGCCGACCTTGTTGCCGGCGACGATGTAGGCGGTCTGCCGCCCGTCATTGTGCATCGTCGTCGCCGGCGTGACGTCGGGGAAATAGAGGCTGACCGCGACGCTCCCGAGCGCCGGCACCTCAAGGTCGGCGGGATCGCTGATCACCGTCGCGCCGGGCGGAATGGAGACCGACTGCTCGCCCCCGAAGCTGAGCGCCCGGTCCGTCCCCTCCTGGATCGCTGCACCGTCGCCAGCGATCGCGACGTGGGCCTCGCCGACCTTCATCGGCTGGTCCCCGTACTCGTTTGAGAGGATCACCCTGACCTGGCTGCCCCCAAGCGAGACGCGCGCCACCTGCCGCATCGTCTGGTTCCAGAGATTGCGCGGGAAAGTCAGGCCCGCAAGGAAGTCCGCCTTCCAGATCGGCTGCGTCGCGGCCGACCAGGTGTCGATCCATGCGCCTTCGTCGGCCGCCTTCGCCGCCGGGAAAGGCAGCGTCAGCATCGTTGCAAGCGCCACCGCCGCAGCAATCGAAATCCGGCGGTTCAGATAGGTTCGCACTCCGGCGCGCTCGCCGCGCACGCGGTCAATCATGACACTCATTTTGTTTCCTCCCGGCTTAGCCAGCCAAAGATGGCCACCAACCCAGGTTGAGTTTCACCAACCCAGGCCGCCGGGTCAAACCTTGCGTAAGAGCGTCAGGGCGCGCCGGATGAGCTACCTGAAGATGCGGACGGGAAAATAGAGAACCCCGCGCCCGCGCCACCGCCATCACATCCTCCACACGCCGAACTTGGTCTCCGCGACCGGCGCGTTGGCGCAGACCCCGAGGGCGAGGCCGAGAACGTCGCGCGTCTCCGAGGGCAGGATGACGCCGTCGTCCCAAAGCCGCGCAGTGGCGTAGAGAGGGTTGCCTTCCGCCTCGTAACGCTCGCGCACCGGCGCGGTGAAGGCTTCCTCCTCCGCCGCGCTCCAGGTCCCGCCCTCCGCCTCGATGCGGTCGCGGCGGATGGTGGCGAGCACCGCGGCGGCCTGCTCGCCGCCCATCACCGAGATGCGCGCATTCGGCCAGGTGAAGAGGAAACGCGGCGAGAAGGCGCGCCCGCACATGCCGTAATTCCCCGCGCCGTAGGAGCCGCCCACGATCAGCGTGATCTTCGGAACGGCGGCGCAGGCGACGGCGGTCACGAGCTTGGCGCCGTCCTTGGCGATGCCGCCTGCCTCGTAGTCCGCGCCCACCATGAAGCCGGTGACGTTCTGCAGGAAGATGAGAGGGAGCTTCCGCTGGCAGCAGAGCTCGATGAAGTGCGCGCCCTTCAGCGCCGACTCGGAGAAGAGGATGCCGTTATTGGCGATGATGCCGACACGCATTCCTTGGATCGCGGCGAAGCCGGTGACCAGGGTCTCGCCGTAGAGCGTCTTGAACTCCGAAAAATCCGAGCCGTCGACGATCCGCGCGATGAGCGCGCGCGCATCGTATTGGCGGCGGAGGTCGACCGGGACGATGCGCTCCAGATCGAACGGCGGATGAAGCGGTTCGTCGAAGGTCGCGGGCGCCGCGGCCGACCCCGTCGCTCCGAGATTGCTGACGCTCTGCCGCACCAGGGCCAGCGCGTGCGCGTCGTCGACAGCGTAGTGATCGGCGACGCCGGAACGCCGCGCGTGCACGTCGGCCCCGCCGAGTTCCTCCGCCGAGACCACCTCGCCGGTCGCGGCTTTCACGAGCGGCGGCCCGGCGAGGAAGATCGTCCCCTCCCCTTTCACGATCACCGTCTCGTCCGACATCGCCGGCACGTAGGCGCCGCCCGCCGTGCACGAGCCCATCACGGCCGCGATCTGCGGAATGCCCGCCGCCGACATGCGCGCCTGGTTGAAGAAGATGCGGCCGAAATGTTCGCGGTCGGGGAACACCTCGGTCTGGTGCGGCAGGTTGGCGCCGCCGGAATCGACCAGGTAGACGCAGGGAAGCCGGTTCTCCAGCGCGATCTCCTGGGCGCGGAGATGCTTCTTGACCGTCATCGGATAATAGGTGCCGCCCTTCACCGTGGCGTCATTGCAGACGACCATGACGAGACGGCCCGAGACCCGCCCGATCCCGGTGATGAGCCCCGCGCCGTTGATCGCCTCGCCGTACATATCGTGCGCGGCGAGCGGCGAAAGCTCCAGGAACGGCGAGCCGGGATCGATCAGCCCGGCGATGCGGTCGCGCGGCAGAAGCTTGCCGCGCGCCACGTGCCGCTCGCGGGCGCGGTCGTCCCCGCCCTTCGCCGCCTCCGTGCGCAACGCGCGATAGTCGGCGACGAGGCGCGCCCACGCCTCCGCGTTCTCCGGCGGCAGGACGGGATCGACCGTCTCCGTTTCGATGATCGTCAAGCGCGCGTCCCCCAAGACCCGACGCAGACTACGGCGTTTTCGCGCCCGCCGGAACCGCGCCTTGCCCTTTCCGGTCTGGTCCCTCTCCCCGTTTGGGAGGAGGCAGGCGTTGATCTACGGGTTCCGACTTGCCGGGAACGCCGTCCTCCGGCACGCTTCGGCGCAGGGGCCACCTATGTCGACCTTCTCGCCCATGGACTGGATCGCGCTCGCCGTCTTCGCGCTGAGCTGGGCCGGCTATTCGTGGCTTGTCGACATGAGCCCGTGGCGCGAGCGCACGCTGACCGCGGCCATGAACCGGCAGCGGCAGTATTGGATGGAGATGCTCTCGCGGCGCGATCTCAGGATCATCGACACGTCGATCGTCGCCGGGTTGCAGAACGGCACCGCCTTTTTCGCGTCGACGTCGCTGCTGGCGATCGGCGCGGCCTTCGCGTTCCTGACGACGTCCGATCAGATGATCTCTGCGGTCCAGCAGCTTCCGATCCCGCTCGAGACGTCGCGCGCAGCCTGGGAGGCGAAGGCGATCGGGCTTCTCGCCATCTATGCCTACGCCTTCTTCAAGTTCGGCTGGGCCTACCGGCTCTTCAACTACACCTCGATCCTGGTCGGCGCGGTACCGGCGGCGGCGGAGCGCGACAGCGAGAGGGCGGCGCGGGCCGTGGCGCGGGCGGCGCACATGAGCGTCGTCGCCGGCCATCATTTCAGCCTCGGACAGCGCGCCTTCTTCTTCTCCGTCGGGTTCCTCGGCTGGTTCGCGGGCGCCTGGGCGTTCCTGGTCGTCACCCTCGCGGTCGTGGTGGCGCTCTGCCGGCGGCAGTTCGCTTTTCCCGACCTGACCTTGATCCGGCCCGAATGAAAGCGATGGGGCTCAGGACTTAATCTCCACCGGCGTCCTCATGATGATTTCCCGGTGCGGGAACGGGATCGCCACGCCGGCCTGCTTGAAAGCGTCCCAGCAGGCAAGGAGTGCGGCGCCGCGCACATTGGTGACGCCGTTCTGCGGATCGGCGATCCAGAAGCGCAGGATGAAATCCAGCGATGATTCGCCGAACCCGGTCAGATGGCAGACGGGATGCGGCGCCTTCTCTACGCGCTCCACGTTCTCCACCGCCTCCACCGCGAGCTTGCGGACAATGTGCGGGTCGCTGTCATAGGAGACGCCGAACGTCACATCGATGCGCACCAGAGTGTCGGTGAACGACCAGTTCTCCACGCGCTGCGTGACGAAATCCTCGTTCGGGATCAGGTATTCGCGACCGTCGCGGGTGATGACGGAGACGAAGCGGGCGCGCAGCGAACGCACCCATCCGAACGTCTCTCCGAGGGCAATCGTGTCGCCGGGCTTTATCGACTTGTCGAGCAGGATGATGATGCCGGAGACGAAGTTCGACACGACCTTCTGCAGACCGAAGCCGATGCCGAGGCCGAGCGCGCCGCCGAAGAAGGCAAGCGCGGTGAAGTCGATCCCAAGCATATTGAGCGCAATGCCGCCGGCCAGCACCAGAAGCACGATCTTGACGAGCTTGCCGATCAGCACCCGCAGGCTCGGCGTCAGATCGGCACTTCGCGCCACGCGCCGCTCGATGGCGCCGCCGAGGACGATCGCCACCCACAACAGGATGCCGACGATCACCACCGCCTGCAGGATGAACCATACCGAGAGGCGCACGCTTCCCGCCTGGATCGCGATCGTGTCGAGCGAGCCCTGCACCGTGTCGAACGTACCGGTTAGCCGCAGCGCCACGACGATCCACGCCGCCCAGGCGACGAGCCGCCCCAGCGCGCGGTTGCGGATCAGGCGCGAAATGACGGAAATCACCACCCAGGCAGCGACCAGGGCGAGGACCAGTCCGACAACAGCACCGTTGCGCGCGCCGCCGAAGCTGTTGAGCGCGAGCGCCCCGGCCGCGAGCAGCAATGCAGTGACGATCGAGCGCGTGCGTCTCAGGAGAAGCGCCAGAAAGCGGAGAAGCTGCGGCCGCTTGCGGATCGCGCGGACGCGCTCCTCAAGCCGCGACTCCAGCGCGCCTCCCAGCCCGTAACCGATGCCAAACGCGATCAGAATGACGGCAAGTTGCGCGAGCATCCATGGCGTCAGCAGCGACGCAAGAAACTGGTAGAGCGTATCCTCCGCCCGACCGAGCGTCCGCCAGAGATCCGAACCGAGAACCTGCTCCAACCTGCCCTCCCCGCCCTTACCGGATAGCCGGCTTAGGGACTAACGGCGCGGCGGCCAGCGCGTTCCCGCCTCACATCGAACGGGGAAGATGCCGCCAGGAAAACCAAGCGCAAAGGGCAGAGAAGACGCCGAGTGCCACGAAAACCCCGCCGAGCCCGGTGAAGCCGAGGATTATTGCATAGACGAGCGGCGGCAGAAGCTCCGACATGTCGAGATAGGTGCGATAGACGGCCGTCATGTTCGGGCGTTCGTAGACACGCACCGCGCGCAGGAACGGTGCGCTGCCGACCGCATCGAGCGCCACCGCGAAGAGCGTGCCGGAAAGGAGGAAGAACGCCGCGCTCCACGGGTGGCCGGCGCCGGCAAAGCCGGCGAGAAACGCGCAGACCGCCGTCAGCGCGAAAGCGAGAACCACGACCGGGCGCACGCCGAGGCGGCTCCCGAGCCGCCCCCAACCGACGGCGAAGAGAAGCAGCGCATTACCGAGCGACACGACAACGCCGCCGGCGAGCTTCCCCTCGCCCGTCGCCACCATGAGGATCGGCGCGTAGATGAAGAACGTGCTCCAGTAGCAGGATCGGCCGAAGGCGATGAGCCAGGCGAGCCGCATGCGCGGCTGCGCGGCGAAGCGGCGGATGTTGGCGACAGGATTGGCGGGCCGCAGCGGCCCCGCGGAGATCGCCGCGCTCGATGACAGGCGGAAATACCAGAAGATCGCGATCAGGAGGAGCGCGCAGAGCGCGCTCCAGAGATAGGGTGCAATCGGCCCGAAGCTGACATAGAGCCAGACGCCGAAGGCCGGCCCCGCCGTCCACGAGATCGTCGACAAAGTGAGCCGCAGCGATTCCGACCGCACGACCGCGTGCTTCGGGATGTATTCCATGATGTAGAGGTTGAGCATGATCGACAGCGTGCTCGCGCCGAACACGCGGCAGAACATGCCCACCGCCTGGCCGGCCAGCGTGTTGGTCGCAAGTGCGGCGCTCGCAGCCACCAGCGTCAGGGCGCCGGCCGTATAGACGTAGCGGCGCGGGATCGATCGGAAGAGCAGCGGCGCGAAGAGCGTTGCCGCGATCCCGGCGACGCCGACGGCGAAATAAAGAAGGCTGACGGCCTGCTCGTCCTGCAGGATGTCGTAGGCCTGGATCGGCACGATGGAGGCGAGCGACGCGCGGCTGATCGACTCCACCGAATAGAGGATCGCGAACGCCCACGCGCCGGGCTGGGTGGCAGCCGGTAGCCAGATCGGGTGGCGGGCGTTGGTGACCAGGGGTGGGTAGAAACGGCAGACAGAAACGACAGACGCTCAGCCTTCGCGCAGTCCCCCCTCGGCCGCAAGCAGTCTCACGACATCGGCGGTCGCGATTGGATCAGAAGCGCGGTCTGGCCTGGATCAGGTGGGCGGCGCGCCGTTCCAGTCGAGCGCGACCACGCCGTCCACCATGCGCCCGTCCGGCCGCGCCAGGCCTGAGATCGCCGCCATCTCGTCCGGCGCCAGCGCGAAATCGAAGATCGCGAAGTTCTCCGCAATTCGCTCCGGGTTCGACGATTTCGGGATGGCGATGTTGTTCGGCTGCTGGACGTGCCAGCGCAGAAGCACCTGCGCCGGCGTCTTGCCGTTCGCGGCCGCGATCCTGGCCACGACCGGGTCGCGCAGCAGCTTCGACCGCCCGAGCGGGCAATAGGCGGTGATGACGATGCCGTGCTTCCTGCAGACCTCGAAGAGCGCGTTCTGGTCCAGATAGGGATGATACTCCACCTGGTTGGCGACGATCGGCTCGTCGGCGACGCGCGCCGCCTCCTCGATGTAGAGCGGCGGAAAGTTGGAAACCCCGATATGGCGGGTGAGCCCGCTCCGCTTCGTCTTGCAGAGCGCGTCGATCTGCGCGCGGAGCGGCACGTCCGGGCTCGGCCAATGGATCAGAAGCAGGTCGACCTGATCGACGCCGAGCCGCTTCAGACTCGCCTCCGTCGCGGCCTGCATCTGCCCTCGCGCAACGTCGTCCGGCCAGATCTTCGTCGTGAGGAAGATCTCGCTCCGCGGCACGGAGTGGGTGCGGATCGCCTCGCCCACCTCCACCTCGTTGGAATACATCACCGCCGTGTCGATATGACGGTAGCCGACGTCGAGCGCGGCATGCACCGCCGGCACCACGTCACCGCCCGACGAGCGCCACGTGCCGAGCCCGATCACCGGGATTTCCGCGCCGTTCGCTTTCACCTTCGGGATCAATTGTTCCTCCTCCGCGCCTGTCGGCGCTTCTTGGCTCTGGGTTTCCGCTCCGGGAAGCGCTGAGGGCGCGGCGTCGGATGAGCGTGGGGTTCAGCCGCGATCCGCGGCGCGCTCGCGCGCGCGTCGGCGCTCGGCGCGCTGGGGCGCCGTCTCGCGGCGATATTGCAGGTAGATCACCAGGGCGAGCGGTATCGACGGGTAGATGAACCACGGATTGGCGAGACCGTCGAAAAGCACGTTGATCGCGAACAGGAAGCCGATCACGGCCGCCGCGACGCGGACACGCCGAGGCTGGCGTTTGAGCCAGGCGAGCCCCGCTTCGATCCGCGCCGCGATGCTCGCGATCATGGAGGTCGGCTGCGGGGCTGCGGCAGGCTGCGCTGACGCCTGCGGCTCGGCGGTGCTTTCCTCGGCGACCTCCGGAGCGTTGCGGCCGCTCATGCGCACCCGGTAGCTCGGGACACGGTCGGGGCCGTCCGTGACCTTCTGCTCGCCGACAAAGTCGAAACCGATCGCGAGTTGCTTGTGAGCGAGGCTGTAAACCGTGCCCGACACCATGACCCCGCCGGGCTCAGCGAGCGCCTGCAGCCTCTGAGCGACGTTGACGCCGTCGCCGTAGAGGTCGTCCCTGTCGATCATCACGTCGCCGAGATTGATGCCGATCCGAAACCACATCTGCCGATGCTTCGGCAGGCTCTGGTTTTCGGTCGAAAGCGAATCCTGGATCTCGACCGCGCAGCGGACCGCCTCCACGACGCTGGAGAACTCGGCGATGACGGCGTCGCCCCACGTGTTGATCTGCCGCCCGTCGTGGCGCTCGAACAGGCCGCCCATGATGGTGCGATAGCGGTTCAGACGCTCAAGCGTCGCCGCCTCGTCACTCGCCATCAGCGTCGAGTAGCCCTGCGCGTCGGCGAAGAGGATCGTGGTGAGCTTGCGCTTCAACGGATTGCTCGCGGTTTCCGGGGGGGCGCGCTCCCCTATGAGACAATTCAGGCAAAAACCCAAGCGCGGTTCGCTCTTCGCGCCGTCGATCGCGCATTTCGCCGGCAAAGCGCCGGTAGCGCCGTTTTAAGAGCCTGGCAACCATGTTGCGGCATTCTGCGCCGGCTGCCCCGGTTCGGGCGCACATGTCGGTTCGGGGGAAAAGTATGCGTCGCGTCAGTATGTTGCGTCGGCTTCAGTGGTTCGTGGAGTCGCCCGGCGGCGCGGGATTCGCTCTCGCCGCCGCCGGGTTCGCCGTCTGGATGACGCTGTCGATCGTCGCCGGCCTCGCCACGTCGGAGCCGGGCTTCCGGTTGCGCGAGGCGTGGGACACCGACACGTATTTCTTTGTCGGCGTGCCGGTCATGGCACTTGCCGTCGCGGCCGCCGCGTTCCGGCATCCGGAGCGGATATGGCGCTGGCCACTCTGGCTTGTCGCCGGGCATCAAGTCGGCGTGCTTCTCGTCGGGCTCGGCATGCAGTCGGGCGCGAGCCTCTTCGTTCTGACGCTGATGATGGGCGCGCTCCTCGTCGTCTTCTTCGCGGTTCCGGCTTTCGTCGGCGCGGAAGCCGCACGGCGGATGGGCGAGCGCGCGTACTGAGAAATTCAGAGCACAAGCGCGGATGGCGGCACGGCGTTGAGGGGAACCACGCGTCGCCCTTGGAGCCGCTGCGGCGTTTCGATCCCGACGGACAGCTCGACCGTCTCCTCGCTCGCAAGACACGCCGCCGGCGCGCTCAGAAGAACCGCGTCACTCGTCGGATTGCCTTGAGCATCGGGCACTTCGAAGACGCGCACCCGCAGGCGATCCGCGCAATCTTCTGAGAGCCGAACCGTCCCATTCAAAGTGTAGCCGACCGGAGCCGGCGAGGCCGACGCGCCGTCAAGGCGCGGCAGGACCGTCTCGGGCGTAGGCTCTCGGATTGCCGCTCCCGCGGCCGAACCCGCCTGCCCTTCCAGTCGCACCGTTCTTACACCCTCGGGCCCTCCCGGCCGGCCGACAATCGCGATGTCCTGCCCGGCCAGAGCGGGGGGAAGGAGCGCCAGCAGCGACGAGCGCTCCGGGATGAAGATGTCCGGGCAGCCTTCGGCCGGGACCGTCTGCAGCAAGATCAGCACCGGAGCCGGCTCCCCTCCCTCTCCCTGCAGGAGCGCAAGATCGGCGCCCGCTTGCGCGTAGCAGTCGTTCGGAAACTCAAGCTCGAGGAGAAGGCGTGGCCGACCCGCCTCGTCGATCGACGGCGTTACCGAGAGGAGCGAGGGAGAGTTTACCAGTGAGACGATTTCGTTCTCCGATACGATGCGCGTCGCTGCCATGGCTTCACTCCCCACGAGCACGCCAAAGAAGGCGGCGAAAGCGGCAAATCCCGCGCGCAGGCAAAGCGCGCGAGATCCGTCGCCGGCGCGCGGCGAAGGGACGGACCCATGCCAGGATGGGTCCGTCCAGCGATACTTGCTCAGTAGGTGGATTTCCATTTTTTCAGATTGTCGAAGACCGCTTCACGAATTCGGGTCGCTCCGTTCAGCCCGGTCCCATCCACTCCATAGGCGTGAATGCCGTAGATCGTACGCTTGTTCCCGGACTGGAAGTAAACATAGACCGCGCTGCCGCTGTTCCCGCCATAGGTGTCGCACGGATAGTAGAGGCGGTAGGTCGTGATGATCTGCAGCGTGCAGTAAGAATGCCACATCGTTCCCGACGGCTTGTCGGCGGGATAGCCGTTGATGTTGATGTTGTAGTAGGGCAGCGGCTGTTTCCAGCCGTAGCCGAGCCAGCCGACCGTATTGCCGATGTCCTGGCTGAGCACGATCATCGCATAGTCGAAATCGCGCTTGTGGCTCTTCGTCCAGCCCTTCACCGAAAGAGCGCGCTTCCACCCGATCGTGCCCCACGGCTTGGTGGCGCCGTTCTGGCCGGGCGTGAAGTTCAGGTTCGAGTACCATTTGTCGTTGCTGATATTGTAGACGCAGTGTCCGGCGGTCAGCACGTGCCGCGGCCCGATCAGCGTGCCGGTGCAGCCGATGCCGATCCGTCCAATCGTTCGGAACGGATAGGCGGTCGTATTGGTGACCTGCACCCGCGTGTCGGCGCCGATGACGCTTTCCGCGTTGACCGATTTCTCACCGAAGGCGCCTTCCGGCTCGTTCGCGCCGATATCTCCGGCCTCGCTCTCGGTCTCGCTGGCAGATCGCGCCGCGAATTCGGAGACGACGTTCATCAGCGCTTTCACTGCGGCGTCATCGGGCGGGACCAGTTCGACCTCGCCCTCCGGCGTAACCGACACCGCCGTCAGCTCCTCGCGGGCTTCCTCGGGGCTGACCGCCTCCGCTTCCTTGACGTAGACGTCGACGATCGGCAGGTCCGCCGGCGGGACGAACCGCTCGCTGTTGTCGAACTCGACTTTCTGCGGCGGGACAATCGGCGACTCGCCGCCGAATCCCGGTTCTTCGTTGCCGCTGTCCTGGGCCCAGACCGGCCCGGAGATCGCAAGGCCAACCGCGATGGCCACTATCGACAAAAACCGCGGATGCACGAATGGAGTTTGCATTGACGCCTCCTCGATAGGCGCCCCCTGCCTCCCAACTTGCGGGAGTCATCTTACAATCGAAAATAGCGGAATTATGGTGCTGCGAGTCGCGGCTTCGTCTTCAGAAAATAGCAGATACCGGCCGTTATTCAGCTGGGTCATTCGAGCTTAGCTATTTAAAATAGCACTTCGTGCACCTTATGAGCCGGTCTTCTCGAAAATCTCCCGGCCGATGAGCATCCGGCGGATTTCGCTCGTGCCCGCGCCGATCTCGTAGAGCTTCGCGTCACGGAGAAGTCGCCCCGTCGGGTAGTCGTTGATGTAGCCGTTGCCGCCGAGGCACTGGATGGCGTCGAGCGCAACGTCCGTCGCCTTCTCCGCTGCGAAGAGGATCGCGCCGGCCGCGTCCTCGCGCGTGGTCTCGCCGCGGTCGCAGGCCTTCGCCACTGCATAGACATAGGCGCGCGCGGCGTTGAGCGTCACGTAAATGTCGGCGAGCTTGCCCTGCATGAGCTGGAACTCGCCGATCGGCTTCCCAAACTGCTTTCGCTCATGGACGTAGGGGACAACCACGTCGAGCGCCGCCTGCATCAGCCCGAGCGGACCTGCGGCGAGCACGGTGCGCTCGTAGTCGAGGCCCGACATCAGGACCTTCACCCCCTCCCCGACCTTGCCGAGCACGTTCTCCTCCGGCACCGCGCAATCCTCGAAGACGAGCTCGCCGGTCTCCGAGCCGCGCATGCCGAGCTTGTCGAGTTTTTGGGCGACGGAGAAACCGGCAAAGCCCCTCTCCACGATGAAGGCAGTGATGCCCCGCGCGCCGGCCGACGGATCGGTCTTGGCGTAGACGACCAGCGTGTCGGCCTGCGGGCCGTTGGTGATCCAGAACTTTGTGCCGTTCAGGATGTAGCGGTCGCCCTTCTTGTCGGCGCGAAGCTGCATGGAGACGACGTCGGAACCCGCGCCCGCTTCCGACATCGCCAGCGCGCCGAGATGGTCGCCGGAAATGAGCTTCGGAAGGTAGCGCCCCTTCTGCTCCGGTCGACCCCAGCGCGCGATCTGGTTCACGCAGAGATTGGAATGCGCGCCGTAGGAAAGCCCGATGGAGCCGGAGGCGCGCGAAACTTCCTCCATCGCCACGCAATGTTCCAGATAGCCGAGCCCGGCGCCGCCATCCTCCTCCTTGACGGTGATGCCGTGCAGGCCGAGCGCACCCATCTCCGGCCAGAGCTCGCGCGGGAACCAGTCTTCGCGGTCGATCCTGTCGGCAAGCGGCGCGATCCTGTCGGCGGCGAAGCGCGACACGCTCTCGCGCAGCATGTCGGCGGCCTCGCCGAGTCCGAAATCGAAGGCGCGGGGGGCATTGGGAAGCATGCGTGACCTATCGTTTCCAAGAGCATGCCGCCGCGACGGCATGACTGCAATCGATGCAATCGATGATGGCGATCCCCATCCCCTCATGCTGAGGTGCTCCATTCCGCCCCTTCGAGGCTCGCTCCGCTCGCACCTCAGGGTGAGGGCGGAATGGAGCCTCGAAGCACGCAGCACCGAAGCCGCCTTAGTAATTCGGCCAGAGCCCGGGCGTGGCAAGCTCCACGACGTTGCCGTCCGGGTCGTGGAAATAGAGGCTCTTGCCGCCGGGCGGCCACCTCACCTCGCTCGCGATCGCGACGCCGGCTGCCCCAAGATGCTCTTTCCACGCGTCGTAGTCGTCGGCCGCGATGGCGAAGGCGAAATGCGCCGGGCCTTCCGAATGATGCCCCGGCACCGTGCCGCCGGGCGTCTCGCTGTCGTCGCGGGTCATGCCGCGGCGGAAGACGAGCAGCACCTCAGCCGGCGCCACCGCGTAGGTCAGCATGCGCGGTGTATCGAGCACGCGTTCCAGTCCAAGCACGCCGCCATAGAAGCCGTGCGCGCGCTCAAGGTCGTCGACATAGACGGCGGTCTCCAGCACGCCGCGGATCGGCGGCGGCTTCCGGCTCATCGCTGATATTTGATGAAGGGCGTCAGGCGGCCGATGCGGTCGTAGAGCTGCCGCGCGGTGGCATTATCTTCAGCCGTCAGCCAATAGACCTGATCCGCCCCCGCCTCGTCGGCGGCGCGGTAGACCGTCTCGATCAGCGCGCGGCCGGCGCCGGTGCCGCGCACGGCAGGGTCGACGAAAAGGTCCTCCAGATAGCAGCGCTGCGCGGCGGACCACGTGACCGGGTGGAAGAGGTAGTGGACGAAGCCGATCATCGCGCCGTTTTCGCCGAAGGCGCCGAAGGCATGGATCGGGCCTGCGGGGTCGAGGATCCGAGCCCATGTCGCGTCGGTCACGGTGTCGCTGACCGACGTCTTGTAGAACGTAAGATAGCCTTGCCAGAGCGGCAGCCAGGCGTCGCGGTCGCGCGCCTCGAGCGGACGAATCTCGATCACCGTTCTGCGACCATCTTGTTGGGGTTGGCGACGCCGTTTCGCGCCAGCCAGCGCTGCCAGTCGCTTTCGGAGCCCTTGAAGACGTTCTTGTCGACGTTGCCGCGGATCCCCGGCACGCGTCCGGTCGCGGTGTATTGCCAGAAGGTCCAGGAGCGGTCGCTGTAGCGCTCGTGCGGCTCGGCGGCGACGCTTCTCAGCCAGAACTCGTAGCCGGGGAAATGCCCCGCCAGCACGTCGCGATGAAACGCGATGTCGGTATAGATCACCGGGCGCTTGCCGGTGTGGTACTCCATGATCTGCAGCATCTTCTGGATTTTCTCGCGCGCGTCTTGCGGCGTGGTCTGCTGGGGGCAGGTCGTCGAGGCGTGGTTCCACTCCGCATCGAGCACGGGCGGAAGCTGCGTCGGGTCCTGCGGAACGGCTTGCGTGAACCACACCGCCTGCTCGCTCGCCGTGCGGCACCAATACATGAAGTGATAGGCGCCGCGCGGAAGGCCGGCTGCCGCCGCACCCTGCCAGTTCTGATAGAAACGCTCGTCCACATGGTCTCCGCCCTCGGAGACCTTGAGATAGGCGAAACGCACGCCCGCGCCGCGCACGCGCCGCCAGTCGACGTCACCCTGGTATTTCGAGATGTCGATGCCCTGAACCGGCATGGAATGCGCACGGTTCACACCCGGATGCGGGTCGGAATCGCCGTGCAGCGCGACCTGCGCCGTGCCGCATCCGGCAAGAAGCAGCGAAAGGGCGAGCGTCGCGACGACGTTTCGATGGGCGGGAGGGAGCATGCAGAAATTCCGTGTGAGCGTTTCTTCGGGCTCGCCGTCCTTCATGGGCATTTATCGTTTCCGCCGGCTTAAAGGTCACGGTTAATTCCCGATCTGGCGCTCAGTGAAGCGCGAACCACCACGACGCCAAACCAAGAAAAGCAAAAAACCCGACCACGTCGGTCACAGTCGTGACAAAGACGCTCGACGCGATCGCCGGGTCCGCTCCCACCTTTTCGAGCGCCAGCGGGATCAGGATGCCGGCCAGGCCGGCCGCTACCATGTTCACCACCATCGCCACCCCGATGACGACGCCGAGCTGCCCGTTTCCGAACCAAAGCGTGGCGACCGTTCCGACAATCCCGGCGAACAGGATGCCGTTGGTGAATCCGACAAGCCCTTCGCGGGTGATGAACCGGCCCGAGCTGATCGTCTCGATCTCGCGCGTGGCCAGCGCACGCACCGCGACGGTCATCGTCTGGGTGCCGGCATTGCCGCCCATCGACGCCACGATCGGCATCAAGACGGCGAGCGCCACCATATCAGAAATCGAGCCTTCGAACAGGCCGATCACGGAGGAAGCGAGTACGGCCGTGCCGAGATTGACAAGCAGCCACACGAAGCGCGAGCGCACCGAATAAAGGAAGCTGTCGGAGATCTCCTCGTCGCCGACACCCGCCAGCCGCTTGATGTCCTCGTCCGCTTCCTCCTCGATGATGTCGACGATGTCGTCGACTGTGATGACACCGACGAGCCGTCCGGATTCATCTACGACACCGACGGACAGCAGGTTGTAGCGCTCGAAAAGCCGCGCCACGTCCTCCTGATCGTCGGTCGCCTCGACCGAATGCGTCACCTCCCCCATGATATCGCCGATCTTGGTCGGCCGCTTCGAGCGCAGGAGCTTGTCGAGATAGACCGCGCCAAGAAACTTGAAGCGCGGATCGACGACATAGAGCTCGGTGAACTCGTCGGGCAGGCGCTCGTCCTCGCGCATGAAGTCGATCGCCTGCCCGACCGTCCAGAATGGCGGCACGGCGATGAACTTGCTCGACATGCGCCGGCCGGCGGATTCCTCCGGGTAGTCGAGCCGGCGCTCAAGCGCGATGCGCTCCGCAAACGGGAGCCCGGCAAGGATCTCTTCGCGATCCTCCGCATCGAGGTCGGCGATGATCTCGACCGCGTCGTCGGAATCGAGGTCGCGGACGACCTCGGAGATCTGCTCGTTCGGAATCGATTCGAGGATCTCGGTGCGGACAGTGTCGTCGACCTCGGTGAGCGCCACCCAATCGAAGTCGTTGCCCATGAGGCGGACGAGGCTGTCGCGCTCATCGGCATCGAGCGTCTGCAGCACGTCGCCGAGATCGGCCTCGTGGAGATCGGCGACGAGGGCGCGCAGCGCGGCGCCGTCGTGCCGCTCGATGGCGTCGGAGACGCGCTCGACGAATTCCGCGCGAAGCTCGCCGTCTTCGTCGCGGATGGGATTGTCGCCGTTCGGCTCCGGTCGTGCGGTCGTCCCTGCGTCCAAGAGCGGTCCTCACGTGCGACCGCCGCCGGCCGCGAAGACCGTCTAACGCGGGGGGTCTTTCAGGAGAAGGCCACGGCGAAGGAATTCGCCGAAGAAACGACGGAACCGTGGGGAGGCAGGAAAATTCACCGCTGCCGCAGGTTTGCCCGTCTTCGCCCGGCGCGCGGGGCTTGCCGGGAGCCGCTTCGGCCTATCGGCCTTCACGTGGCGGCGCCACGCGAAGCCCGAAGGCGAAGGGTCCAAAAGGGAAGGATGGTGCGGTCGAGAGGACTCGAACCTCCACGGGTTGCCCCACAGCGACCTCAACGCTGCGCGTCTACCAGTTCCGCCACGACCGCTTGAGCTGGCGCCGGCCAAGCCGGCGCGCGGTCATGTAGCAAACGCGATAGCCCGCCACAAGGGCGGACGCCGGGGCAAACGGCGCGGGCAATCGCCCGCCCGGAAATGCTATATGTCGTTCCATGCACGCATCCGAACCCGATCTGAGGGGACGCAAGCGGGGAGAACACCCCACCAGCGCTTCGCCGCGAAACGATCTCCCCGTCGAGTGGGTCGTGGAGGAAGGGTTGCTCCCCTACCCTGACGCCGTCGCAGCGATGGAGAAACGCGCCGCCGAGATCGCGGCGGGCGAAGCGCCGGAGCGCGTGTTGCTCGTCGAGCATCCGCCGCTCTATACGGCCGGCACCAGCGCCAAGGATGGCGATCTGATCGCGCCCGACCGTTTCCCCGTCTTCCGCACCGGCCGCGGCGGCGAGTTCACCTATCACGGTCCCGGCCAGCGGATCGTCTACTTGATGCTCGACCTGAACCGGCGCGGTCCCGACCTCCGCCGTTATGTGGCGACGCTCGAGGATTGGATCATAGCCACGCTTGGCGAATTCAACGTCAAGGGTGAGCGGCGCGCCGACCGGATCGGCGTCTGGGTGCGCCGGCCCGACAAGCCGCCCCTTGCCGACGGGCGCCCGGCCGAAGACAAGATCGCCGCGATCGGCATCCGCGTCCGCCGGTGGGTGACCTTCCACGGCATCAGCCTGAACGTCGAACCGGACCTTGAGCACTATTCCGGGATCGTCCCGTGCGGCGTCACCGGCTATGGCGTTACGAGCCTCGTCGACCTCGGGATCCCGGTTTCGATGGCGGATGTCGATTGCGCGCTGAAGCGCACTTTCGCCGCGCATTTCGGACCCGCGGCCGAGACTGCTCCGCTTCCCTAGATGCCGGACCGAGACACCGGCGAGGACGGCATTGCCGGCCTGAGCGACCCGCCAGGCATGGGAAGGACCGGCGGGCTCGTTCTCGCCGCCACCGTCCTCGCCTCGGCCATGGCCTTCATCGACGGCAGCGTGGTCACCATCGCGCTGCCGGTCATCCAGACGGAGCTCGGCGCCCGGTTCCAGGACCTGCAATGGGTGGTGAACGCCTACACGCTGATGCTCGGCGCGCTGATCCTCGTCGGCGGCGCGCTCGGCGACCGGATCGGACGCAAGCGGGTCTTCGTGATCGGCATCGCGATCTTCGGCGCGGCCTCGCTCGCCTGCGCCGCCGCGGCCAATGTCGAAACGCTGATCGCCGCGCGCGCCGTTCAAGGCGTCGGCGCAGCACTCCTCGTGCCGCAGAGCCTCGCCATCATCGCGGCGGCCTTTCCGCGCAAGGTGCGTGGGCGGGCGATCGGGATCTGGGCCGCCGCCGCGGCCATCACGACGTCGCTCGGACCACCTGTCGGCGGCTTCGTCATCGACGCGCTGAGCTGGCGGTTTGCGTTCCTGATCAACCTTCCGCTTTCGGTCGCCGCGCTCGTCCTGGCGTTTGCCGCCGTTCCGGAAAGCCGCGACGAGGGTGCCGTCGGCCCGATCGATTGGCTCGGCTCCGGTCTCGCGGTCGCATCCCTCGGCGCGCTCACCTACGGCCTGACGCTTCTTTCCGGACGCGTCGACGCGGGAAGCAGGGCCGCCACGGCCGCCATCGCGGTGGCAGCCGTCGGATCTCTCGCCTTCTTCTTCACTGAGCGGCGCGCGGCGAACCCGATACTGCCCGCCGCGCTCTTCCGTTCGCGCACCTTCGTCGTCGCAAATGTCGTGACGCTCTTCCTCTACGGCGCGCTCGCGGGCGTGCTTTTCCTGCTGCCGTTCGACCTGATCGCCCGGCGCGGCATGGCCGCCTCGTCCGTCGGGCTGACCTTCTTGCCGTTCAGTCTGATCATCGGCCTCTTGTCGCGCCTCTCCGGCGGCCTGGCGGATCGCTTCGGGCCGCGCAATCTGCTGGTGGGCGGATCGTTTATCGCGGCAATCGCCGTCGCGGCGATCGCGCTCGACATGGCGAATTATTGGCTCGGCGTCTTCCTCCCGATCACCGCGATGGCGCTCGGCATGGCGGCCGTGGTGACCCCGCTCACGACGGCGGTGATGAACGCCGCCTCCGATGCGCAATCCGGCACGGCTTCCGGCATCAACAACGCGGCGAGCCGCGTCGCCGGTCTGATCGCGGTCGCAGCGCTCGGCGCAGTCGCGGGGCTGATATTCGCACGTCATGGCGCGCCGTCCGACGCGCATTTCGGCGAGCTCCCGGCGATCGGCGACGCGGCACGCGGCGTGCTCGAACCGGCGTTCATTGCCGCTTACTCAAGCGCGATGGGGGCTGCGGCAGTCCTTGCCGCCCTTGCCTCGCTCGTCGCCTTCGTCGGGCTTGAGAAGGAAGCGTGCGTGGCCGCCGAGCCGCTGGCGGGTCTCGCCCCGCAACGCGGAGCGCACGGATAAGACGCTATTCGCCGGCCGTGACGGACCAGTCGTGCCCGCCTTTGTGGCGATAGATGATCACCTGCTCAACGGTGTCGGGGCTCGGATGCGAGGCCGGCATCAGCCGCACCACGACCGTGATCAGACTGAGATTGTCGCCGAGGCCCGGCTCGTTGAGCGCTGCGAGGAAGCCCTTCTCCGCCGCCATGCGGGCCTCGATGAAGGTGAGCGGGCGGGTCTCCGGCGTCAGCTCGACCCGAACGTGACCGCTCTCCGGGCCGTCCTCCTGCACGAAGTGGAGCGTCAGATCGGCGACGCCGCCGAGCATGCGCGCCGATGCCGTCTCGGCCACCTGTCGGGGGGCTTCGCGCTCGGCCGTGGCCGCGTACGCGAACCCGGCCGCAATAACCCCGATCGCGGCAATACCGGCCGCGGCGATCAGGCTTCGAGGTGTGACTCTACTCATACGCGACGCCAACACTTGCGCCGCTGAAGTTAGCTTAATGAAGCGTTAACGCGCCAGTTCAAATCCTAACGATCGGCCACGATGGTTAAATCGGCGTGCTTTCGGCGTGTCGCGCTCGCGAACGATGTCGATGCGGTGGGCCCGGCGCTCGTCCGCCAGAACCGCATCAGTCAAGCTGATGCGCCGCAGGAATGTTTGCGGGCGCTTCCTCGCGACACCCGCAACGTCGAAGTCATGCAGTACGTACGTAGAAATACTGATCGTATTTATACCTATCTCTACTGTCGATAAGTTTACTGAATTTCGGATTTATACCAGAATCTCTTTACCAGCGGCTCCGTACGATGAGCCTCGTGCGTGGGGTGATTCGGCAATTCGAGACTCCCTCACCTTCATTAAGAGCGAGGCTGAAGAGCGATCGATGCGCCGGACAAATCAAGGTAACCTTCCAAGCCGACTGTCTTTTCTCCGTCTCGGTGAGCGGTTCGGCGCGAACGGCTGTCGTCAACGCGGTTCAGTTGGCCGCGCCAGGCCTATCGCTTGCGGGGCGATCGCTCTCCTTGCGCTGCATCTCGGCGCGACGCATGTATCCGCCCAGGATCTCAATAGTTTCGCGGTTCTCGGAGGCTCGACGGTCACCAACACCGGCTCCTCCGTCATCAGCGGAAACGTCGGCGTCAGTCCCGGCAGCGCGATCACCGGGTTTCCGCCGGGGACAGTCGTCAATGGGACGATCCATAGGGCCGATGCGGTCGCCGGCCAAGCCCAGAGCGACCTCTCCGTCCTCTATACTGTTCTGTCGGGCCGTCCTACCACGGAAGACTTGACGGGTCAGGATCTGGGTAATCGAACGCTCGGCCCGGGCGTCTATCATTTTGACAGCACCGCGCCCCTCAATGGGGACCTCGTCCTCGACGCGGCCGGCGATCCGAACGCGGTCTTCATCTTCAACATCGGAAGCGAACTGATCACCGGCTCCGGATCGTCCGTCATGCTGATCAACGGTGCTCAGGGCAGCAATGTATTTTTTGTCGTCGGCAGTTCCGCCACGCTCGGCTCGACCACGGCATTCACCGGGAGAATCTTGGCTCTGACGAGCATCTCGCTAAACGACAATGCCACCATCACTTGCGGCGCCGCCCTGGCACGAAACGGCGCGGTGACGTTGATCAGCAACACGATCTCGATTCCGGACGACACCTGCATGGTCGCGTTGGCGGCGGGTGCCTTCGGGGATGCGCTTGATGATGAGGCCACGGAAAATGAAAGAGCGGTCGCTGCGGCGCTCGACGCTTTCATCGCCCAGGGGGGTACGCTGCCGCTTGGGTTCCAGTTCATCGCCAGTACGCTGACGCCCGCCGAGCTCGCCGTTGCGCTCACGCAACTTGCCGGTGAGGCGGGCACCGGCACTGCCCCAACAGGAATGCAGGCAATGGATTCGTTCCTGGATCTGGTGGGCGATGCGGGTTACGGCGGCGGCGTCCTCACCCAAGGCGCTGCCCCAGGTCCAGGGAACACTCCCGAAGAGAACGCTCCCGGCACCGTCAGGGTGCTCGGCTATGTGTCGGATGACGCACCGGCAGCCAACGCGGCCTTTGCCTCCTTCGGCGGGGGGCGCGGCACCCCTCGCACCACCACTCGCCGGTGGCATGTCTGGGCGGCTGGATTCGGGGGGTATCGCCTGACTGATGGAAACGCCTCAGCGGGAACCCACGACAGAACATCGAGCAATTTTGGCGCCGCGACGGGGTTCGACCGCTTCGTGACGCCCGACACGAAGCTCGGCGTCGCGATTGCCGGCGGGGGCACGCGGTTCAGCCTATCGGACGGCCTCGGCAGCGGCGAAAGCGATATGCTCCAGGTGGCTCTCTATGGCCGCACGAATTTCGACGCCGCCTATCTCGCGGGCGTGTTCGCCTACGCCATGCATGACGCTTCGACCGAGCGCGACATAACCTTCCCGGCCGTCGACCATCTCTCGGCCGAATTCATTGCCCATAATTTCGCCGGGCAAATTGAAGGCGGCTACAGCTTCGGCTGGTTCACGCCCTACGCGGCGGCGCGCGGACAAATCTTTCGCACGCCATCGTACAGCGAAACCGCCGACAGCGGCGTTTCAATTCTCGCGCTCGACTACGAAGCGCAGACGACGACCGCGATCCGATCCGAACTCGGTACCAGGGTCAGCTGGACGATCCCCGTTCACGACGACGCAAGCTTGACGGTACGAGCCCGTGCCGCCTGGGCACACGATTTTCGATCCGACCAGCGCATCGACGCCGCGTTTCAGGTTCTGCCCGGTTCGACCTTCACCGTTTACGGGGCCGATCTGGCGCGCAATTCCTTGCTCGTCTCGACGGGCGCGGAGATCAGCTTCAATTCGGGGTTCGCTCTTGCCGGTTCGTTCGAGGGCCAGTTCGCCGAGAACTCGCAAACCTACGGTGGCGCCGCGCGGATCAGCTATCGCTGGTAGTCAAGGCTGCGACAAAGGTCCACTCGTCCATTTCGGATTAATCGGACTCACACCATGTTCGACGAGCGACGGGACATGCGCTTCATCTTAGGCGCTTTTCGACACTGTCGATAACGACTTCCGGTTCATGACTCGCGCCATGCGCGCAGTCTACAAACTCTTCCTGGCCGCCGGCGCCGCCGTCATTCTCGGACTTCTATCGACCGTTCCAAGCGCTGCGGCGGGTGTGCTCGTCGCCTTCACCGATGGCGTGGCGCCGGGCACGATCGTAATCCGGACCAGCGAGCGTCGGCTCTATTTCGTGCTCAGTCGGGGACAGGCGCTCCGCTACCCAGTCGGGGTCGGTCGCGCAGGCCGGCAATGGGTCGGCAGCTCCCTGATCGTCGGCAAGTACATCCGCCCGAATTGGGGACCGCCCCCCGCCATCAGGAAGGACAAGCCGAATCTGCCCGACATCATCGCCGGCGGGGCGTCGAATAACCCGATGGGCGTCGCCGCAATGACCCTTTCCGGCGGAGCCTACGCCATCCACGGCACAAACACTCCAGCCTCCATTGGCGGCTTTGTCTCATACGGCTGCATCCGGATGTACAACGAGGACATCAGCGATCTCTATGAACGCGTCGCCGTCGGCACCCAGGTGGAAGTGACGCGCTGAAAGCCTGCGGCGTGCCGATCGCAATTCGTCCGCCGGATCGGGATTTTTAAGCGGCTCAGGAGTAGTCGCGCCCGCGATTGAGAACGATCCGCACGAGGTCCGCGGTGTTCCTGGCATTGAGCTTCGCAAGAATATGGGCTCGATGCACTTCGACGGTTCGCCGACTGATCTTCAGTTCATCTGCCGTCGCCCGGTTGGACGATCCCGAAATGATAAACGGCAGCACTGTCCGCTCGCGCGCGGTTAGGAGCTTGGCGCCGGGAAACGATCGCACTTCCGGGCGGGGGATTTTTCCGCTGTGTTGCCCGCTCAGGTTCTTCGCGATCGCATCGCGAACCCGGACCGCGAAGGTGACAACGTCAGAGCGTTTTTCGATAAAGTCGTGCGCACCACGCTTGATCGCTTCAACCGCCGTCCGGATGTCGCTGCTTGCGGAAGTGACCAAGATCGGTGCGCCGTAGTGCGGGGCGTCGATTTCCTGAAGCACATCGAGAGCCGAACAGCTCGGCAGGAAAAGGTCGAGGACGACGCCAACAGGCGTCCGCGTCCGCGCGGCTGCAACGAAAGGCGGCCCATCCGCAAAACTCGTCACCCGATAGCCGTCTTGGGAGAACAGAAGAGACAGCATGTCGCAAACATTTGGATCTTCATCGACTACGAAGATCTCGCCACTGTATTCCTCGGAGCGTTCGTTGTCGTTCAAACCAATAATCCGCCTCTCAGGGGAGTGGCCCTCCGGACGCCATGGCGTTGTTTTGCGTCGCGCTCCCAGATTAAGAACAGAGCCATCGCAGCAATCAGTGCAGCATTGCGCGATCGCAAAAACGAAACTGTTCAAAATTGCTCATTACAGGTCGTTTTCCAGACCTTTCTAGATCGGCGACTGGACTTCCCAGCTTCTTTCTACGGACAAACTTCGCCGGGTTAGAATTGCCGATCCCTCAAGCCATCCTTCGCGCGTCCGACTCCGTGCCACCGGTGCGCGGCGATCCAGTCTCTAGCCTCGGAAACCGCGCGCGGATGGCCAAAGGCCCCACCATGAAGGTCGCGGGCTTGAAGCGTTCCAGAGCGAATCGCAGTTCAACCGGGAGAAAGCACGCTAAGCCTTAACGTTCGGAACGCCGATAGGGCTTGAAGCAGCCTAGTCCTTAATGCGCGGCTCATCGTGCAGAATGACATTCAGCAACGAGCTATGGACCTCAAGCGTGCCGTTGTACTCGATGAATCCAAGTTTGCGGAACTTGTTCATGAAGTGGCTCACGCGCGAGCGCGTGGTGCCAATCATATCGGCGAGCGTTTCCTGGCTGACTTTGGCAATGACCGTTTCGGGTTTTCCCTCCTTACCGAAATTCGCCAACAGCAGGAGCGCACGCGCCAACCGCTTCTCACTCGAATTGAAGAGTTGATCGACCAGATCCGCTTCTACGCGAATCGTCCGCTCCAGGAGATATGCGATGAACATCTCGGAGAACGCCGGCTCATCTTGGAGAAGACGAACCATAGTAGACTTCTCCAGACGCATGATCTGGCATTTGGACATCGCGGTGGCCGCCGCCATTCGCAACAGCTGCCCGCTCGTCAGACAACCTTCGCCGAAAAACTCATGCGGTCCCAGAATCGCGACGACGGCTTCCTTGCCCTGCTGCGAAACGACGGTGATCTTGACCCTACCGCTGCTGATATAGAAGACCGCATCGGATTTATCGCCCTGAGCGAAAACGGCTTGGCCCTCGCTGTAGGCCAAGAGAGACTTGCCACCGTTGGTGTCGGTGAGAAAAATCTCCGGATCGAATGACCGTTTCGCTTTGCGTGCCATAAGGCCCCTAGTTTTTCCCGCGCCCTGAATAGAATCGGAACTTGGCGCGCTCCTGTCCTGCTGTCCTCGCAAACCTTCGCGTTGGAAAGCAAATGCTTCGTTAAAAACCTCTGCGAGGGCAGCGAAACGCCGAATTCCCGCCGCCACCTTGCTGGCGTTGACCCCTCGTTTTCTGGAGTCGCCGTGCGAGTTATGCCCGCAGTGAGATGCATATATTACCGGATATTTCTACCAGGGGTGAGCAATATTGCTCAGGCAGCGACCAAGCGAGATGTCATTGTATTTGCAGGCAATGTCTGGGCTCGCGCTTGTGACGCTCGCGGGCGGCATGTTTGGACCCTGAGCTGAGGACTATGCCGAACAGCGGTATCAAATCGATCGGGCAGAAGGCGGCTGAGAATCACATCACCGCCGTTCGCGGGGCAGGTGGGCCATTCGTCACCGCCGCCGATCGAACGCGGATGCCAATGCTGTTCACGGACCCCAACCTTCCCGGCAATCCAATCATCTACGCCAATGACAGCTTTCTCTCGATGAGCGGCTACGGCCGAGAAGAGGTGCTCGGCAAGGATTGCTACTTCATGATGGGTCCGGAGACCGATCCGGACGCGCGGGCGCAGATCGAAGCATCGTTCAGCGCCGGCTTCTATGATGGCCACCCGGAGGTTCGCTACTACCACAAGGACAACAGCTCATTCTGGGCCATCATTTTCCAGGGCCCGGCGCTGGACGCGGGTGGCAATGTCACGCACCACTTCGTTTCGTTTATCGACGTCACCGGTCGCAGGCAGGAGGCGCGCCACCTCCGACTGCTGCTGAGCGAGTTGAACCACCGCACGCAGAATATCCTCGCCACTGTCCAGGCGATCGCCCTTCAAACCTTGCACGACATGGCCGGTGGGAACGCGGTCGAGGCCTTCGAGGACCGTATCCTGGCGCTCTCAGAAGCCCATAGGTTGCTGGGGAGCGCGAACTGGGGGGGAGCGGATATGCGAGAGGTGATCTCCGCGATCCTGGTGCCCTTCGGCTTCAATGACGGTCAGGTCGATCGCTTTTCGCTAACAGGCGAAGACGTATTCCTGCCGCCCAAAACGGCGTTGACCCTCGCCATGGTGTTCCAGGAGCTGGCCACCAACGCAGCGAAATATGGGGCGCTCCTCGATATTGCCGGCCGTGTCGATATTTCCTGGCAGGTCGGACCGGTTGCGCGGCGCCAACACCTGCGGCTGCTCTGGCAAGAAATCGGCGGGCCGCCTGTGAGCCCGCCCGATCACAAGGGCTTCGGGTCTCAACTGATCGAGGGTGGCCTGGCGAAGGAGCTGAAGGGCGATGTCAGCCTCGACTATGAGCCAGCGGGCGTCGTCTGCCGGATCAGCATGCCTTACCAGGGCTTCGATCGAAGGGAAAAGAGCCATGGATAGCACTCAGTCGAGCCACCGTGTCCTGTTGGTCGAGGACGAAATGATCGTGGCGGGAATGCTGGAACGCATGCTCACTGCACTGGGCTATACAGTCGTCGGCCCAGCCGGCGCTGTCGATGAGGCGATCGAGATGATCGGCGATGGGGGAATCGATGCGGCCGTGCTGGACATCAACTTGGACGGACAGATGAGCTATCCCGTCGCGAAAGAGCTCACCAATCGCGGAATCCCCTTCGTGTTTGCGACCGGCTATGGGGGAGACGATCTGCCGAACGGATACGAAGAATCTTCCATACTCAAAAAGCCGTTTCGTCGGTCGGGATTGAGAGACGCGCTCGCGGGTCTACTGAATGGAAATGGATCGATTGCTTAAGCGCCCGCCTTCTCAACCGCCAGAGCACGCCGCGACTTCATCTGGCGAAATTCAAATTTCGCCCAATCGAAGGGTGTTGATCGCCGACGACGATCCTGCCGTGGTCAGGGCGCTCTCTGTGCGATGCAAGAAGCTCGACCTCGAAGTCGAGACCGCGACGAACGGGCTGCAGGCCATTCTCAAAGCGCAGAGGAACCCGCCTCGGCTTCTCATCCTCGACATCAACATGCCGGAAGCTGACGGCTTCCGGGTCTGCGAATGGCTGCTCGATTCGAAGCGATCACCGGTAGACGTTATCATCCTTACCGGTTCCGATAACGCCGATGTGCTCGACCGCAGCAATTCGTTCGGCGCCTTCTACGTGCCGAAGGATAAGGACACGTGGGAAGCGATCAGCGCGATCCTGAAGAATATCTTCGATATCGATGACGACGCGTTCAAGGCCATCAGCACGCGGTCGAGCATTCCCGTGGACAGATGGAACCGGCAAAAACACAACAAGATCCTCGTCGTGGATGACGACGAGGATTTGACACGCGCATTGGCTCGGCGCCTCGATAAATGCGGCGCGGAAACGTTCACTGCTTCAGACAGCGTTGAAGCGTTTCGCATTGCCATGCGGGAAAGGCCCGACGTGATCATCGCCGACTACGTGATGCCGGACGGCGGCGGCCATTATCTGTTATGGCGCCTGAAGAGTGCGGAGGCGACCAAGCACATACCCGTTATCATGATCAGCGGTCAGCGCCTCGATCCTGGTGTCGACAGCCCGTTTCAGCGGGATGCGCACGAAGGGCCGGTAGCGTTTCTGCGCAAACCCCTCGATATCGACGCGCTGTTCAAGGAGCTGTCGCGCCATTGCACGATCCAATATTCGCCGAACTGACAGGGTGCGGAAATTGTCGAGCGTGCCGCGATCTGAGTGAGCAGTTCTGAACAGCCTTCGTCCCTGTGCCGAGCTATGGGTGTTTTGCAACCCCCAGACTTGGACTCATTCGGCAGCGCAGAATCGCTGCCGTTTTTTCGAGCTGATTTTCCGTGCCCAGGTTGAATATGCACGCAGCGACGAGGCAGCTTTGCGCCGCCCGGGCTGCCGCCCTTGAATCCGGCCTCACGGAAGGACGTTTCGGCGCCCCCGGCGTCGGCAGGCGAATGAGCAATTTTGAACAGACCGCCAGCGGCCGCCCCTGATAGACAGGCCGCGCTGCGGCCGGATTGACGACGACTGCTCGTCGGCGGCGGCGAGATTTCCTGCTGGGCGGAGAAGAACGTCAATGAGGAAAGAGGCCGAGCGGGACCGTAACGCAGGCTCGATGCGATCACTGGCTTCGCAGGGATAATAACATCATGTCGCTCGGACTCATCCTCGTCATTATCCTCATCATCTTCCTGCTCGGCGGCTTCAGCGGCCGCTTTGGCGGCTATGGCTACGGCTTCGGTCACCGCGGCGTCGGTCTGATCGGCATCATCCTGATCATCATCCTCGTTCTGTTTCTCATGGGGCGGCTTTGATCGATTGCCTCGAGGCGGCTGAAATCCGCGGGCAATGAACGAGGCACTTTCTCCCACCCCGCGTGCCATGCCTGACCCCCGCTCATTGGCACAGATGCTGGCTCCCTATCGCGTGCCAAGCAGTACGCGCGGCGTCTTCGAACTGACGATCACGGCGGTTCCGTTTGCCCTCCTCTGGACTTTGATGTGGTTGAGCCTCGGCATCGGCTATTGGCTAACGCTGCTGCTCGCCGTGCCGGCCGCCGGCCTCCTCGTGCGTCTCTTCTTGATCCAGCACGATTGCGGCCACGGGTCGTTCCTCCGCTCTCGCCGTGCAAACGACTGGGTGGGGCGCGTCATCGGTGTCCTGACGCTGACGCCCTACGATTACTGGCAGTACTCGCACGCCCTCCACCATGCGGGCTCGGGCAATCTCGATCGCCGTGGAATCGGCGACATCGACACGCTGACGGTGGGTGAATATCAGAAGCTTTCCCGACTGGGGCGGCTCCGCTATCGCCTCTACCGGCATCCGATGGTGATGTTCGGGGCCGGTCCTGCGTATCTGTTCATCCTGCGGCATCGGTTGCCGATCGGAATGCTGCGCGGAGGATGGCGACCCTGGCTCAGCACAATGGCGACGAACGCCGCCATCGCGGCTTTGGTCGCCGCGATGATCTGGCTGGTCGGGCTCGGACCGTTCCTGCTCGTGCACCTGCCGATCACGATTCTCGCGGCTTCGATCGGCGTTTGGCTTTTCTACGTCCAGCACCAGTTCGAGGACACCTTCTGGGAGCATGACCCGCGCTGGAATTTTCATGAAGCGGCGTTCTACGGCAGCTCCCACTACGACCTGCCCGTCGTGCTGCGCTGGTTCACCGCCAACATCGGAGTGCATCACGTGCATCACCTCTGCAGCCGGATCCCTTACTACCGGCTGCCGCGCGTGATGCGGGATCACCCGCAGCTTGCAGCTGCCAAGCGGCTTACGCTGCTCCAGAGCCTTCGCTGCGTACGCGGGGCGCTGTGGGACGAGAGCGCGCAGCGGCTCATCTCCTTCGGCGAGATAGAGGGCGTTGGCAACGCGGCGATAACCCGCCGGGCGGCCTAGTAGCGTACTGCGAACGGGCCTGACGCCGCTTCCGCTTCCCCGAGCACGTCCACGCGCTCCACGTGCGCGTAGCCCGGTCCCTCCCGGCAGGCGGCGAGCATCGCGTCGACCTTCTCCTGGGGGCCGCTGAACACCGCCTCCACGTCGCCGCCGGCGGTGTTGCGCACCCAGCCTGAGAGGCCGAGCGCATTCGCCCGCCGCTCCGTCCAGGCGCGGAAGCCGACGCCCTGCACGCGGCCGCCGATCAAGACCCGGACGGAATGGAACGCCGCCATCCGCGCTCCCTCACGAAAATTCCATGATGACGGCATCGACCGCCAGGCTGTCGCCCGGCTTGGCGAGGATGCGGGCGATTGTGGCGCGGCGCTCCGCGCGCAAGACGTTCTCCATCTTCATCGCCTCAACGGTTGCGAGCGTCTCGCCCGGCGCGACGGTCTGGCCCTCCGCGACGGCGATCGAGACGACCAGTCCCGGCATCGGGCAAAGCAGCGTCTTGGAGGTGTCGGCCTCCTTCTTTTCCGGCATCAGGGCGGCAAGTGCGGCGGTGCGCGGCGTCATCAACCGGGCAAGAGCGGAAGCGCCACGGCGGGACACCCTGAGCGCCGCACCGATACGGTCGACCTGCGCCACGACGCGCGCACCGTCGATCGTGCCGCGCCACGTCCGCTCGCCGGGCCGCCAGTCCGTCTCGACGGAGAGCGGCGTCTCCCCGACCGCGAGCCGGTAAGCCCCCTCCGACAGCTCCTCGATCACTGTCACCGCCGCCTGCGCGCGGTCCAGCGAGATCACCCAATCGGAAGCGGGCGCGCTCGTGTGCGCCGCCTCGTCCTGCTCGAGAGACGGCCGGCGGGCGGCGATGAGCTCCGCGCTCGCCGCGACTGCCGCGAGGACCCGCCATTCGTCCGCGCTCGGCGTCGCCCCCTGGAAGCCGCCGGGAAACTCCTCGGCGATAAAGGCGGTGGAGAGCCGCCCCTCGCGCCAGCGCGGATGCGCCATCAGCGCGGCAAGGAACGGGATATTGTGCCGGATGCCGTCGAGCGTGAAGGAGTCGAGCGCGTCCGACATCGCGTCGATCGCCGCCGCGCGATCCGGCGCGTGGGTGCAGAGCTTGGCGATCATCGGATCGTAGAAAAGCGATATCTCCGAGCCTTCGACGACACCGCTGTCGACGCGCGTCCGCGCCGTCCCGTTGGCCTCCTCAGCCGGCGGCCGGTAGCGCGTCAGCCGTCCGGTCGAGGGCAGGAACTCGCGGAACGGATCCTCGGCATAGACGCGCGCCTCGATCGCCCAGCCGTCCATGCGCACGTCCGCCTGGCGCAGTCCGAGCTTTTCGCCAGCCGCGATGCGGATCATACCCTCCACAAGGTCGAGGCCAGTGACAAGCTCCGTCACCGGATGTTCGACCTGCAGCCGCGTGTTCATCTCGAGGAAATAGAAGCCGCGGTCCGGTCCGACGATGAACTCCACCGTGCCGGCGCTCTGATAGCCGACCGCCTTGGCAAGCGCGACGGCTTGCGCGCCCATCGCCGCGCGGGTCTCTTTATCGAGGAAGGGAGACGGCGCCTCCTCTACCACCTTTTGATTGCGCCGCTGCACTGAGCATTCGCGCTCGCCGAGGTGGATGACGTTGCCGTGCGCGTCGGCGAGCACCTGGATCTCGATGTGGCGCGGCTCGGCGATGAATTTTTCCAGGAACACCCGCTCGTCGCCGAAGGAGGAGCGCGCCTCGGAGCGGGCGCGCTCGAAGCCTTCGCGCACCTCCGCCTCGCTCGCGGCGACGCGCATCCCCTTCCCGCCTCCGCCGGCCGAGGCCTTGATCATGACCGGATAGCCGATCGCGGCGGCGACGGTGACGGCCTCCTCGGCGTCTGCGACGGCGCCGAGATGGCCGGGCACGGTGGCGACGCCGGCCTTCGCCGCGACCTTCTTCGATTCGATCTTGTCGCCCATCGCCTCGATCGCGGCGACCGGTGGGCCGATGAAGACGATTCCAGCGGCATCGAGCGCTCGCGCGAAAGCCGGGTTCTCGGAAAGGAACCCGTAGCCCGGGTGGACCGCCTCCGCGCCGGTCCGCTTCGCGGCATCCACGATGCGCTCGATCGACAGATAGCTCTCGGCGGCCGGCGGCGGGCCGATCTCGACCGCCTCGTCGGCCATCTCCACGTGCGGCGCATTACGGTCCGCCTCCGAATGGACGGCGACCGTCGAAATTCCCATCCGCCGCGCCGTGCGCATCACGCGGACCGCGATCTCGCCCCGGTTGGCAACCAGGATTTTCGTGAACATATGAGACATTGCCTCCGGCGGAACCTCTAGGCGGAGGCGCGCTCCGCAGCAAGCTCGCGGCGACGGGTGGAATAGGCGCAATAGCGCGGGCTCAGGAGGTCGGGTTGAGCCATTTCGATTTCGGGCATTTTCGGCATCACAACCGCTTCTATCTAGCGCTGCTTATCGGCATTCTCGTCACCGTGATCCCAGTCGGCGGCGGCGCGGGCTTCCATGTCGCGCTTGGCGGCATCACCTTCTACGTCTTCTTTCTGGTCTCAAGCGCATGGATCGCCCGGTCGTTGACCGTCGATGACCTGCGTCGGAAAGCCAGCTTCGAGGACGAAGGCATCGCGGTGATCGCAATCGTGACGCTTGCCACGATCGCGCTCTCGCTCACCTCTCTCGCACGGCTCCTGGCGAATACCGACGGCAATTCATGGCTCCTCCTCGTGGCGATCGCCAATGTTCCGCTCGGCTGGGCGACGCTCCATACGGTCATGGCGTTTCACTATGCGCATCTCTACTACTCCGCATCCGATGACGCGGAGAACGAGAAGGACAAGAAGGGCGACGCCCGCGGCCTGGAATTTCCGAAGACCGAGCAGCCATCGATCCTGGACTTCATCTATTATTCGTTCGTGGTGGGAATGACCGCGCAAGTCTCCGACGTGGAGGCGTCGTCCCAGACGATGCGCCGCACGACGGTCATCCACGGCGTCACATCGTTCTTCTTCAATACCGTGATCCTCGCCTTCACCGTCAACGTGGTGACGCGCGGCTAGCGGGCTCAACCGATCGGCGGCGCCGGCGTGGCCCGGCTCTCACGCCAGAAGACATAAGCCCCCGACCAGACGATGATCGCGATCCCCAGCCACTTCACCGGGCTCGGAAAATTGCCGAATACGAGATAGCCGAGCAACACGGCTGTGACGATCTCGACGTACTGCATCGGCGCGATCAGCGACGAGGGCGCCAGCCGCGCCGCCTGCACGAAGAGGAGATGGCCGGACGTGCCGAGCACGCCCATGAGGAGCAGGAACTTCATCTCCCGCCCGCCGACGGGTGTCGGCGCGATCTCCGGTACGCCGAAGAGCCAGCCGACGCCAAGAATGAGGGTCATGACCAAGGTCGCCGAAACTCCGGCCGTGAACTGCATCGTCAGCGGCGTGTCGTGGACGGTGAGGCGGCGGTTCAGAAGCACATAGACGGCGAACAGCAGGCCAGCGAGAGCGGGAATGAGCGAGATCGGCCCGAACACGCTCCAGCTTGGCTGAACCACGATGAGGACACCCACGAAGCCGGCCGCGACCGCGATACGCCGTCGCCAGCCGACGTGTTCCTTGTCCACGACGGCCGACAGGACAGTCAGGATGAATGGCTCGATAAAGAAAATGGCCAGCGCATCGGCGAGCGGCATGAACTTGATGGCGACGAAAAACAAGAAGCCGGAACTGGCGATCAGCGCCCCGCGCAGCGCGTTCGGCCAGAGGCGCTTGGGCTTGAGCCCGGCGACCCCCTGGAAATAGAGCAGAAAAGGCAGCGTGAAGAGCGACTGCAGGAGAAAGCGCGCCCAGGTGGCCACGCCGGGCGAGACCGCGTCGGATATATATTTCGCGACAGCATCCTGTCCCGGAAGCACAATCATGGCGACCAGAACAAGGCTCAGCCCGCGCATCACGTCGCGCGCATCCTCGGCGCGAAGGGCGATGCCCGGCGTGGCGCTCATGCGCGCCTGCATGCCGCTATCCGCGAGTTTCGGCAAGAGCCCACGCGACGCGCGATTGACAGCGGCCCGGCCTGGGCCTTCCCTGGTGCTCCCAGACGCTTCCCGCTGCCGGAGGATTACAGTGCCCGCGTTAGCCCGTCTTATTGCCCCGCTCGCCCTCCTCGTCTCGCTTGCCGGCGCGCCGGGCGCCGTCGCGGAGGAACTCTGGATGACCCTCCCCGAGGAGCCGCCCATGCCGGCCGCGGCGGAGAGCGGCCACGCGGCGGTGAACGGCATCGAGCTCTATTACGCCGTCTACGGGTCGGGCGAGCCGCTCCTGATGCTGCATGGCGGGCTCGGTCATTCCGACGTCTGGGGCGCGCAAATCCCGGTCTTCGCAAAGAACTACAAGGTCATCGCCGTCGACAGCCGCGGCCACGGCCGCAGCACCCGCAACGACATGCCGTTCGGCTACGACCTGATGGCGGACGACGTCGTCGCGCTGATGGACAAGCTCGGCATCGACAAGGCTTCGATCGTCGGCTGGAGCGACGGCGGCATTATCGGCCTCGACATCGCCATCCGCTACCCGGAGCGGCTCGATAAGCTCTTCGCCTTCGGCGCCAACTACAATCTTTCCGGTCTCAAGGACGGCATCGATACCGACCCGACCTTCAACGCCTATATCGAGCGCGCCGGAGGGGACTATGCGCGGCTGTCGCCGACCCCGAAGGACTTCGACGCCTTCGTCGAGGCGATCGCGGCGATGTGGTACTCGGAGCCGGATTTCTCCAAGGAGCAGATGATGGGGATCAAGTCGCCGGTCGCCATCGCCGACGGCGAGCACGACGAAGCGATCCGGCCGGAGCACACCAAGGAGATGGCCGAGCTCATTCCGGGCGCAAAGCTCGTCATCCTGCCGAACGTCAGCCACTTCGCGTTCTGGCAGGACCCCGCGCTCTTCAACAAGGCGGTGTTGGACTTCCTCTCCGGCTCGTAAACGATCCGGCCGCTCGCCGCAGGCCGGGATACCGGGCTTCAGGCTGCTTTCATGGCGGCGGCCTTTGCCGCCTCGGAAGGCCCGACGAGGGCGGCGACCGCCGCGCGGGCCATCAGCTCGGCCCAGCGCTCGTCCCGGCGCCTCAGATAGGTGTCGATGAGGAAAACAAGCTCAAGCTGGTCGCCGTTCGGCGTGCCGCTCTCAAAGACCATCTTTTCCAGCCGGTCCACCTGGTCCGGCGCGATGCACCGCGAGGCGCGAACATCCATGATGATATCGGTCGTCAACATTCCCTTTGCCTCGACACGGTTCACGATTGCTGACCGCGATAACTCTAATCCCGCACACCTATTTCCCTTTCACTTAAACTAGCAGCAAGGTTAGCAATGGGTTATGAAGGCCGGGGCCGGCTGGGATAAGGGGGTCCATCGCGCTTCGGCGTTGCCGCAATGCAACTCCCGGGGCGCGGTTTTGTGTTAAATTTTCGACCGATACGAGGTACGAGGCCGCGATGAGCACCACGCACACGTTCCATGTCGAGATCATAAAACCCTCGCATTACGACCGCCAAGGCTATGTCATCCAGTGGTGGAAGGCGTGGATTCCCTCCAATTCCATGGCCTGCCTCTACGCCATCGCGCAGGAATGCGCCGACCGCCGGGTGCTTGGCGACGACGTGGCGGTCGAGGTCGACGCCTACGACGAGATGAACATGCGCATACCGGTCGAGAAGATCGCGGCGCGCATAAAGCAGCCCGGCCATTCCGGCATCGTCTGCCTTGTCGGCGTGCAGTCGAACCAGTACCCGCGCGCCATGGCGATCGCCAAGCGCTTCCGCGAGAAGGGGATCGCCGTCGCGATCGGCGGCTTCCACGTCTCCGGGATCATCTCCATGCTGAAGGACCTGACGCCCGAGCTTCAGGAAGCCATCGACCTCGGCATCACGCTCTACGCCGGCGAGGCGGAGGAGCATTTCGGCGAATTCCTGCAGGACGTGCACGCCGGCAAGGCGAGGCCAGTCTACAATTACATGCACGATCTGCCCAACCTGCAGAACCAGACGATTCCCTATCTGCCGCAGCGGCTGGTGAAGCGTTATGACGGCGTGCTGTCGTCCTTCGATGCCGGCCGCGGCTGTCCCTTCCAGTGCTCCTTCTGCACCATCATCAACGTGCAGGGACGCAAGTCGCGGTGGCGCGACGCCGACGACATCGAGCGGATCGTGCGCGAGAACGCGGCGCAGGGCATCAGCCATTTCTTCATCACCGACGACAACTTCGCCCGCAACAAGAACTGGGAAGCGATCTTCGATCGGCTGATCTATCTGCGCGAAGTGGAGCAGCTTGGGATTCTCTTCCTGATCCAGGTCGACACGCTCGCCCATCAAATCCCGAACTTCATCGACAAGGCGCGCCGCGCCGGCTGCCACTACGCCTTCATCGGGCTTGAGAGCATCAACCCGGACAACCTGGTTCACATGAAGAAGAACCAGAACCGCATCACCGAATACCGCCGCATGTTCCAGATCTGGAAAGAAGCCGGGATCGTCACCTATGCCGGCTTCATCATGGGACTGCCCGGCGACACGCCGGAGACCATCAAGCGCGACGTGGAGATCATCCAGCGCGAGCTTGCTGTGGACATCCTCGAATTCACGGTGCTGACCCCGCTTCCCGGCTCGGAGGACCACAAGGTCCTCCACGAGAAGGGGACGTGGATGGACCCCGATCTCAACAAATACGACATCGAGAACGTCACCGTCGCACACCCGAAGATGACGGCGGAGGAATGGCAGCGCACCTACCACGATGCCTGGCGCTGGTACTACACCGACGAGCACGTCGCGCGCCTGATGAAGCGAAACATCGCCTACGGCATCAAGCCGGTGCGCATCTGGCGGCTCATGCTGCAGATCTTCGGCGCGATGGAATACGAGAACGTGCACCCGCAGCAGTGCGGCTATCTGCGCCTGAAGGACCGCAAGGAGCGGCGCCCGGAGCTGCCGCGCGTGCCGGCCGTTCTCTTCTACCCGCAATACGCCTGGGAGACCGTGTCCAAATACCTGCGCTTCGCGGCCTATGGCTGGAGGATCGACCGCATGCGCAAGCGGCTCGAGAAGGACCCCGCCGTGCGGAACTACAGGGACTTCGCGACGACCCCTGTCGTCGACGCGGAAACCGAGCATCTCGAAATGTTCGAGCTGAACGAGTCCGCCCGCGCGGCGGTTGAGAAAGCGAAGAAGCAGGCCGAGCAGCGCCGGGCACGCGAGAAGAAGCACGCGCACGACGACGAGATCGTCCACATCGAGGCAGCGGAGTAGCGCGGCGCTTTTCCGCCGGCTCTCGACGGCACATCTCGCGAACTTCCCTTCGACGCTCCTGACAGAAGGCTGTCAGGAGCACGATGGCATGATACCGGCCGTCACTGACGAGACCGAGGACATGCCATGCCGATCAAGGGAAGCTGCCATTGCGGCGCGACGCAGTTCGAGGTGGACGCCGCGCCGGAAAACGTCACCCGCTGCACCTGCTCCTTTTGCTCCAAGCGCGGTGTGCTCTGGGCTTACTATTCACCGGCGCAATTCAAGCTCCTGACCGCGCGTGACCGTGTCTCCACCTACCAGTGGAACAGCTACACCAACCACCACCATTACTGCGCGATCTGCGGCTGCGGGACCTATAGCGAGTCGCCCGACTGGAGCACCGGTGAGCCGAATTTCGAGAATCCGAGGATCGGCGTGAATGCGCGCCTCTTCGACGACTTCGATCTCGACGCGGTCGAGGTCGTCACGATCGACGGTAAGAACCTCTGGTAGGCGGGGTCGAGTTCGAGGCCGTCAGCGGCAGCCGTTGTCTTCTTCCGCCTGGACGATGGCTTTGACATTGTGGCGCTCGACGGAACTGAGCTTCACCTTCGCCTGATCGCGCACCCAGCAGTCGGAATTGTCGAACTGCTCACGGCCGCGCGCGGTCTGAAAGCAATAGCCGTTCTCGTCGTAGATGCGGTTGCGCACATACCAAAGGTTCTCGCACGACAGCTCATCGAGGTCGTTGACCTTGTAAGAATCGCTGTCCGTGCAGCCGATGTTCTCGAAGCAATCGGCGCGGGCCGGCGCGCTCGCAGTCGAAACGGCAATCAGCAAGCCGGCGGCGATGCCGGTCTGCAAAAAGAAACCACCCATCATCTGCATGGATGCCTCCAACGCCCGGATTTCCGGGGCGGGAGGACGCTAGCATCGCGCTGCCCCACTGTCGTGCGCGACGTGCGAAACCGACCGGGAGCCGTCGCCTCAAAGTGGAATATTATCGTGCTTTTTCCACGGGTTAGAGAGGTCTTTCGACCGTAGCAGACGAAGCGCCTTCGCCACGCGCCGCCGCGTCGAGTGCGGCATGATCACGTCGTCGACATAGCCGCGCTCCGCCGCCACGAACGGATTCAGGAACCGCGCCTCGTATTCCTTCGTGTGCTTCTCGAGCTTCTCCGGGTCGGCCGCCTCGGCGCGGTAGATGATCTCAGCCGCGCCCTTCGCGCCCATCACCGCGATCTCCGCCGTCGGCCAAGCGTAGTTGATGTCGCCGCGCAGGTGTTTCGAGGCCATGACGTCGTAGGCGCCGCCATAGGCCTTGCGCGTGATGACCGTCACCTTCGGCACGGTCGCCTCGGCATAGGCGAAGAGCAGCTTTGCGCCGTGCTTGATCAGCCCGCCATATTCCTGCGCCGTGCCGGGCAGGAAGCCGGGCACGTCGACGAACGTCAGCAACGGAATGGAGAAGGCGTCGCAGAAGCGCACGAAGCGCGCGGCCTTGCGCGAGGCGTCGGCGTCGAGCACGCCGGCAAGGACCATCGGCTGATTGGCGACCACGCCGACCGGCCGGCCCTCGATGCGGCCGAAGCCGGTGACGATGTTCCGCGCATGCGCCTCCTGGATCTCGAAGAACGCGCTTTCGTCCACCGTCTTCCGGATCAGCTCCTTGATGTCATAGGGCTTGTTGGCGGCATCGGGGATCAGTGTATCGAGCGAGGGCTCGGCGCGGTCCCAAGGATCGGCGGTCGCGATCTCCGGCAGGGGCGACTTGTTGGACGACGGGATGAAGTCGAAGAGCCGGCGGATTTCCAGAAGCGTCTCCACGTCGTTCTCGAAGGCGCCGTCGGCGATGGAGGACTTGACGGTGTGGACGGAGGCGCCGCCGAGCTCCTCCGGCGTCACCGTCTCGTTGGTCACCGTCTTCACCACGTCCGGCCCGGTCACGAACATGTAGCTCGTACCGCGCACCATGAAGATGAAGTCCGTCATCGCCGGGGAATAGACGTCGCCGCCCGCGCACGGCCCCATGATGACGGAGATCTGCGGGATGACGCCGGAGGCGAGCACGTTCCTCTGGAACACCTCCGCGTAGCCGGCGAGCGAGGCGACGCCTTCCTGGATGCGCGCGCCGCCGGCGTCGTAAAGCCCGATGATCGGCGCCCGGTTCCTGAGCGCCATGTCCTGCACCTTCTGGATCTTCTCCGCATGCGCCTCCGAAAGCGAACCGCCAAATACGGTGAAATCCTTGGCGAAGACGAAGGCGGGCCGGCCGTTGATCGTGCCCCAGCCGGTGACGACGCCGTCGCCGGGAATCTTTCGCTTCTCCATGCCGAACTCGGTGGCGCGGTGCTCGACGAACATGTCGAACTCCTCAAACGACCCCTCGTCGAGGAGCACGCCGAGCCGCTCCCGCGCGGTCAGCTTGCCGCGCGCATGCTGCTGGGCGATGCGCTCCTCGCCGCCCCCACGCCGCGCCTCCTCGCGCCGCCGTTCCAGCTCGTTCAAGACCTCGCGCATCGGACTGCCCTGCCCGCTTCTGAAAGTGATTGAGCGTGATAGCACGCGGCTTCCCGCGACGGTAATGTCGCGCGACGCGACAGGGAGAGGAGCATGGGGAAACTTGCCGGCACGACGATCGTGCTACGCTTGGAGGGATTGGCGCTGGCGCTCACCTGCCTCTGGCTCTTCTCGCTCTTCCATCAGAGCTGGTGGCTCTTCGTCGTCCTGATCCTGGCGCCCGACCTGTCGATGCTCGCCTATTTCGCCGGGCCGAAAATCGGCGCGGCCGTCTATAACGCCGTGCACAGCTGGGTCCTGGTCGTCGTGCTCTTCTTCCTGGCCTTCTATCCGGGAGGCGGCAGCCCGCTGCTCCTCTCCATCCCCTTCATCCTCGGCGCACATATCGGGATCGATCGCGCCCTCGGCTACGGGCTGAAGCACCGCACCGGCTTCAAGGACACGCATCTCGGGCAGCTTGGGAAGGCGGCCTGAGGTTCCCTCCCCCCTTTCGGGGGAGAGCGCGCTAGCCCCGAAGCGCCAGCGCCGCGGCCCTGAAGTCCGCGTAGCGCAGTGCGCGCCGGGCGGCGGCCTCGGCGTCCTCGCCCCACTGGGAGATGTTCCAGTCCTCGTCGACATGGGCGGCCGCCCAGGCGGCATCGACATCGAGCGCGCCCTCGCCCAGCGCCAGCGCGATCAGCGCGGAGGCGCTCAGCGTTGTCGCAAGCGCCAGACCGGTGAGCCGGAACGGCTCGTCGATGCCCGTAATCGCCGCGGAAAGCGCCGCCAGCGTCGTCTCCGACTGCGCCACATGCACGATCCCTTCCGCCAGCGCGAAACGGCCGAATCGCCCCTCCGCCCAGGCGAGGACGGGGTCCCACGCGTCCCGCTGGCGCGCGACCAGCCCCTCCGGCTCGCCGGCGCGATAGCAGAGAAGGTCGGTGCCGCCATAAGCGATCACCTCCGCCTGCACATCGGCAAGCCGCGCCGCCACGCCGTCGATGGCGCTGTTCGCGAGCCGCGTGACGGGCATCGCGCTCGGGTCGAGGAACTCCCTCTGCCCGGCCCATTCCGCCGCGACCGCCTCCGCGAGCCGCTCCGGCACGGCGAGCGGCCGGCGGCCCGGCGTCATCGCACGTTTGCCGTCGAGATGGAGCACGAAGCCTTCCGGCTCCGCCGCCATCGTAGCCTCCGAGTAGAAGCGCTTCTGCCGGGTCGGTGCCGTCAGCCGCCGCGCCGCCTCCAGGGGATTGGACGCCATCGGATCAGTCCCGATCCGCCTTGCCGATCGCGGCGGCCGCCTCGTCGCCGCTCCGCTCGTCGAAGCCGAGCACGGCGAAGCTCTGCTGCATATGCGGCGGCAGCGGCGCAGTCACGTCGAGCATGCCTCCCTTCGGATGCGGCAGCACGATCCGGCGGGCGAGAAGGTGGAGCCGGTTCTGGATGCCGCCCGGTAGCTCCCAGTTCTCCACGTTGAAATATTTCGGATCGCCAATAATCGGATGGCCGATGGAGGCGGCGTGCGCGCGGAGCTGATGCGTGCGCCCGGTGACGGGGCGCATCACCAGGAAGGAGACCTTCTGCCCGGCCCGGTCGGCGAGGCGGTAGAGCGTGACGGCGTGGTCGGCCCCGCTTTCGCCGTGCTCAGCAATCCGCATCTTCTCGGCCTTCTCGTCGCGGGCGAGGAAGGTGGAGATGCGACCGTTCGCCGGGCGCGGCACGCCGGCAACGACCGCCCAGTAGATTTTCAGCGTCTCGCGCGCCTTGAACGCCTCGCCCAGGAACGCGGCGGCGGAGCGCGTGCGCGCAACGACGAGCACCCCCGCCGTGTCGCGGTCGAGCCGGTGCACGAGCCGGGGCTTGCGCCCATGCCGGTCGGTAAAGGCCTCCAGCATCTGGTCGACGTGGCGCGTCAGGCCGGAGCCACCTTGCACCGCGAGCCCGAACGGCTTGTTCAGGACGATCACGTCGGCATCTTCGTGCAGGATCGCAGCTTCGAGCACTTCGCGGTCGCTGCCCTTGCGCGGCGCCGTCGGCTTCGCCGGCCGCGCGTCGGCGGTCGCGAGCGGCGGCACGCGCACGGCTTGCCCGGTGGCTAGCCGCACGGAGGCCTCCACCCGCGCGCCGTCGACGCGCACCTGGCCGGAGCGGATGAGCTTCTGCAGATGGCCGAAGCCGAGGCCGGGATAATGCAGCTTGAACCAGCGATCGAGCCGCATGCCGGCTTCGTCGCGGTCGACCTCCCGTGTCTCGACCGCCTTCATGCGACCGTCCGCATGATAAGGAGACCGGCCATCAGCGCCGCCAGCGACAAGACGACCGACAGGAGGACGTAGGTGATCGCCGACACCACGTCGCCACGCTCCCACAAGACGACGGCGTCGAGCGAGAAGGCGGAGAAGGTGGTGAAGCCTCCGAGCATCCCAGTTGTGAGGAAGAGCCGCAGCCCCTGCCCGCCGCCCTCGTAGCGAAGCGCGAAATAGCCGGCGGCGATCCCCATCAACAGCCCGCCAAGCACGTTCGCGGTCAGCGTCGCATAGGGAAAGGCCGGCGCGAACATGCGCAGCACCGCGAGATTGACGAGATGGCGGCAACTGGCGCCGATGGCGCCGCCGAGCGCGACGAGAAGGAGATGGATCATGACCTTGGTTAGCGCCGCCCGCCCCTCGCCTCAAGCCACGAAAGGGTCGCGATCAGACGAGCCCGGCCGCGCCGAGCGCCGCGCCGAGCGCAAAGAAGATCAGCGGATGCAGGCGGGTGAAATAGAGCGCCGCGGCCGTTCCGAGCGTGATCGCCACGGCGACGACGCTTGTGTCGGCCACACGGGCGAGCACAAAGGTGCTCGCGGCGACGAGGCCGATGGTGATCGGGGTGATGCCGTTCTGGATGGCTATTCGCCAGCCGGCAAAGCGAAATCGGTGCCAGAGCTGCCCGACGAAATATGCGAGAACGCTCGTCGGTCCGACCATGGCGAGGGTGGCGAGCAGCGCGCCGGCAAGACCTGCGACCTCCCAGCCGATCAGCGTTACGATGATGACGTTCGGTCCCGGCGCCGCCTGCGCGATGGCAAAGAGATCGGTAAAGCGCTCGTTCGCCATCCAGTGATGCACGTCGACCGCCTGGCGGTGCATTTCCGGTATCGTCGCGTTGACGCCGCCGATCGCGAAGACGGAAAGGATGGCGAAATTGACGAAGAGCGCGCCGAGCGGCAACTCGTCCTCGCTCACGGCCGCCTCCACCAGGCCAAGGCGACGCTGATCGGCGCCAGGACGAGCACGGCGAGCGGCAGCGGGACGCGCAGGAAACCGACCGCGACGAAGGTGAGCGCCGCGACGAGAAGCGGCACAAGCGCCCTTTTCGCGAGCAGCGGCTTTGCCAGCTTCAAGGCAAGAGACAGGATCAGCCCGACCGCCGCCGCCGTCAGGCCGCCGAGCGCGCCGTGGACGCGCGGCAGGTCGGCATAGCGGAGATAAAGCTCGCCGAGGAAGAGGATCACGGTACACGGCGCGGCCAGGAGCCCGACGAGCGCGACAATCGAGCCGAGGGCCCCGTGAAAGCGCTGCCCGACCACGACCGAGACATTGATGATGTTCCCGCCCGGCAGAAACTGGCCGAGCGACAGCACTTCGGTGAATTCCTCAGCCGTGAGCCAGGCGCGCTCCTCCACCAGCATACGCCGCGCCCAGGGCAGCACGCCGCCGAAGCCCATCACGGCGATGCCGAAGAAGGCGACGAAGAGGGCAAGAAGGCCGGGAGCGCTATCGCTTTGATCGTCTTTGGTGCGTTCAGACATCGGTGGGGTCGCGAGAAGGCCCCTTCCTATCCGCGCCGGCGCGCGCGCTCAATCCCGCTCAAGCGTCGGCACGCTCCGCAGCATGGCGAGGTAATCGGCGGGGAGGCCGTGCGCCAGGGCTCCGTCGATGAGCTGCCTCAGATAGCCGGCCGACGTGAGCCCCGGGTCTCGGCGTGCCGGGTCGGGCATCGCGATGTAGGTGCGGGCGGATATTGCCGCCGCGTCCATCAGCACATCCACCCGGATCAGATCGTAGCCGTTGTCGGCGTGGCCCTCGGAGACGTGGCCTTCAAAGGGATGGAGGCAGGTCCAATCCTCCGGCGTCATGTCGTAGACGACGCCCCAGACGCCAGCCTCCGGATAGGCTTCGATGCTCGCCACCGCATGCAGCCGGCGTGGCGACCAGCGCGGAAAATGCAGCCGGTAGCCGGCGAGATAGGCCGCGCCCCGCGCCCTTGCGCCGCTACAGCGGGCCGACATCTGCGCCGGGTCCATGTTCGACCCGTAGGCGAAGTAGATCACGAGCGCTTGCGCTCCCGTCTCAGCCGCTCCCATTCCGCGAGGCGCTCCGAGATGCGCTTCTCGTAGCCGCGCTCGGTGGGGCGGTAGAAATCCTCGCGCTCCATCGCTTCGGGAAAATAGCTCTGCCCGGAGAACGCATCCGCCGCTTCGTGGTCGTACTCATAGCCGGCGCCGTAGCCTTCGCCCTTCATGAGCTTCGTCGGGGCGTTCAGGATGTGCTTCGGCGGCGGCAGCGAGCCGTGCTCCTTGGCGGCGCGCTTCGCCGCGCCGAAGGCGGTGTAGAGCGCGTTCGATTTCGGCGCGACGGCGAGATAGACGCAGGCCTCCGCGAGCGCCAGTTCGCCCTCCGGAGACCCGAGCATGTGGTAGGCCTCCTTCGCGGCGTTCGTCACGACGAGCGCGTTATGGTCGGCCAGGCCGATATCCTCCACCGCCATGCGGATCATTCTCCGCGCCAGGTACATGGGATCTTCCCCGGCATCGAGCATGCGCGCGAGGTAATAGAGCGCCGCCTGCGGATCGGAGCCGCGCACCGATTTGTGCAGCGCCGAGATGAGGTTGTAGTGCCCGTCCTGGCTCTTGTCGTAGATCGGCGCGCGCCGCTGCACGATCTCCATCAGCCGCGCCGCGTCGAAGGTCTCGCCCTCGCGCGCCGCCCGCCACACCTCCTCCGCCAGCGAGAGGGCCGCGCGGCCGTCGCCGTCGGCGAGCCGGATCAGCACCTGCCGCGCCTCCACGTCGAGCGGCAGGGCGCGCTCCTCTTTTGCCTCGGCGCGTTCGAGCAGCTTCGCGAGCGCCTCCGCGTCGAGCGGCTTGAAAACGAGCACGCGGGCGCGCGAAAGAAGCGCGGCGTTCAGCTCGAATGACGGGTTCTCCGTCGTCGCCCCGACCAGCGTCACCGTCCCGTCCTCCATGACGGGCAGGAAGGAATCCTGCTGCGCGCGGTTGAAGCGGTGGATCTCGTCGACGAAGAGCAGCGTCCCCTGCCCGGTCTCGCGCCGGGCGCGCGCCTCCTCGAAGATTTTCTTCAGCTCCGCGACGCCGGAATGGATGGCGGAAATCTGCTGGAAAGCGAGGTCGGTTTCCTTGGCGAGAAGCCGCGCAACAGTCGTCTTGCCGGTGCCCGGCGGACCCCAGAACACGAGCGAGCCGAGCGAGCGGGTGGCGAGCATGCGCGTCAGCGCGCCGTCCGGCCCGATCAGCGCCTCCTGGCCGACGATCTCGGAAAGCGTCGCCGGGCGCAGACGGTCGGCGAGCGGACGCGGAGCATCGCGATCGAGCCCCGACGCTTCGAACAGGCTCTTCGTTCCGGAAGCGCCGCGGCTCATGAGTGCCCCCCGCTTCTCACCCCCCGATGACGACGCTCGACACGCGCCCGTCGCGGCTGAACTTGATGCGCCAGAGGCGGCTGTTGCCTTCCACCAGCTTGGCGAGCTGCTCAGCACTCTTCACGTCCTCGCCCTGCGCGGAGACGACGACATCGCCCTTGCGGAACCCCATGCGCGCGGCCGGCGACATTGGCTCGATATCGACGATGACCGCACCTTGATCCGCGCCGCGAATGCGCATGCGGTCGGCAAGCGACGCGTCGAGATCGGCGACGACCGCCCCGGTCAGCGGACTGCGCCCGCCGAGAAGCGTCAGGTCGGATTCGCTGAGCTGCGGTTCCGCGGCCGCCACGACCTGGATCACGCTTTCCGTCCCATCGCGCCAGACGGTGAGCGGCAGCGAATTGCCGATCCCCGCGACGGCCAGGCGATAGCCGAAGGAAGCGGAGTCTGCGACGTCGCGCTCGCCCGCCTTCAGGATCAGATCACCGACCTTGAGACCGGCCTGGGCGCCGGGCGAGCCGTCGTCGATGTGCGAGACCAGCGCACCGCGCGGGCTTGTCAGACCGAGGGAGGAGGCGATCTCCGGCGTCACGTCCTGGCAGACCACGCCGATCCACGGCCGCGCCACGGATTTCGATCCGGCGACGGCCTGCGTGACGATCGTACGCACGATGTCGGCGGGAATGGCGAAGCCGATGCCGATCGAACCGCCGGAGCGCGAATAGATAGCGCTGTTGATCCCCACCACCCTGCCGTCCATGTCGACAAGCGGGCCGCCTGAATTGCCAGGATTGATGGCCGCGTCGGTCTGGATGAAGAAGCCCAGATCGTTGATGCCGAGATTGGTGCGCGCAAGCGCGGAGACGATGCCGCTCGTCACCGTCTGGCCGACGCCGAAGGGATCGCCGACCGCGATCACCAGATCGCCGACCTGAAGCGCGTCGGAGCTGCCGAACTCGACGACCGGGAATGCCTCGTCGGCCTTCTCGATTTTGAGAACGGCGATATCGGTACGCTCGTCCTTGATGACGATGCTTGCCGGGAACTCGCGTCCGTCGGAGAGCGCCACCTTCACGTCGGTCGCGTTGCCGACGACGTGGTTGTTGGTCACCACGATGCCGGTCTTGTCGACGATGACGCCGGAGCCGAGCGAGGAGCGCTCACGCTCGCGCGGACCGCCGAAAGGGTTGCCGCCGAAGAAGCGCTCGAAGAAGGGATCGCCCTCAAACGGCGAGCGCACCTGCACACGCGACGTGGCGTAGACGTTCACCACCGCCGGCGCCACGCGCTTCACGATCGGCGCGAAGGAGAGCTTTATCGCCTCGCGGCTCTGCGGAACGGCCTCCTTCGTTTCCGCGACCTTCTCCGCCGCCGGTGACGGGGCAGGCACCGCGGGCGCGGCCATCGGCGCGGCGGTCGCCGCGGCGCCGCTCAGCGTTGTCTGTGGAATCGTGCGTCCGCGGCAGCAGCACCGCCGCCCCCGCAAGTGCGGCGACCGCCAGAACCGCGACCAGGCCGAAGCTCCGTCGCATCCCGATCCTCCTAGAGATTCACCGCCCCCGACCAACGGAAATAGGCGGCGGGGCGCGGAACAGCAAGGCAAACCGCCGATACGGCGGATTACCAAAAAGAAAGGGGCCGAGAACCGCCGTTCCGGTATGGATGCGGCCGACCCGGACTAGGCCTTGCCGGCGGTGAAAATGTTGATGGTGGCGGGAATGCGAATTCCGCCGTCGACCACATATTGCCGGAACGCGTCGGCGATTCTCCGGGCGATCTCCTCAATGTCCTGTGGACCGCCGTCGAATTCCTGGACGACGCGGGCCGCCGGCCCGACGACGGTTGCAAGATGCGTCACCGCCTCAAGGCCGCCGGGATGAAACAGGCCCACCTCTTCCCTCCGCACCGAGCCGTCGGAGAAGCCGGCCTTTGCGAGGATGTCGAGGACATAGCCGGTCTCCGCGAAGGCGAGCGGACCGGGCGCCCGCGGCATGGGCGGAGTCGGCTCGCCGAGTACTCCGGCCGCCACGTCGCGCGTCAGGCTGAACCAGGGATTGGAAGCCGCCTCCGCCCAGGAGGCGAACACCGCGCGCCCGCCGGGGCGGAGCGCCGACAGGACGTTCCCGAAGGCAGCGACCGGATCGGCGAAGAACATCACCCCGAACCGCGATATCAGCAGGTCGAAGCCATCGGGGGCGAAGGGATGCGTCTGCGCGTCCGTCAGGACGTATTGGACGCGCTCCAGCCCCGCCGACTTTCTTCGTTCCTCGGCGCGGTCAAGAAGCGTGTGCGAGATGTCGATGCCGAGGACCGATCCGGTGGGGCCGACCTCCGCCGCAAGCGCCATGCTCGTTGCGCCCGCGCCGCAGCCGATGTCGAGCACGCGCTCTCCGGCCACCGGACTCGCGTACGCGATCAGCCGTTCGTTCACGCTTTGATGGAGACGGTCCAGGTCGTCCTGATAACGAACCCACTTCAGACCGGCGGACGAGGTCCAGTAGCTCTCCTGGGCGGCATTCGGACCGGATGCGTCGGTCTCGGACATGCGACGCTCGCCTCTTACTTCGGCGACAGGTTTGGCTGGAAAGTCGGACTAAGGCGCGCCGCGCTTATGTGCGGCGGCCAGGATCACGCCGCGACGTCTTCGCCTTCCAGCTCCGCCGCCTCGCGCCGCGCGCGGTCGGCGGCGCCCTTGGCTTCGGTGTCGCGATCGACGAACTCGATCACCGCGACCGGCGCGTTGTCGCCGTGGCGGAAGCCCGCCTTCAAGACGCGCGTATAGCCGCCGTGACGGTCCTGGTAGCGCGGGCCGATGGTCTCGAAGAGCTTCTTGACCATCTCTTCATTGCGCACGCGCGAGATTGCGAGCCGCCGCGACGCCAGATCGCCCTTCTTGGCGAGCGTAACGAGCTTCTCCACGACCGGGCGCAGCTCCTTCGCCTTCGGCAGCGTGGTGACGATCTGCTCATGCTCGATCAGCGACGCCGCCATGTTCGCGAACATCGCGGTGCGGTGGGTCGATGTGCGGTTCAGCTTGCGGCCCGCTTTGCCGTGGCGCATGGCCCATTCTCCTTGAATCCGCGCCGCGCGCGGAAAAGCTCAATACTGGTCTTCGAAGCGCTTGGCGAGGTCCTCGATGTTGTCGGGCGGCCAGTTCGGCACTTCCATGCCGAGATGGAGCCCCATGGAGGCCAGCACTTCCTTGATCTCGTTCAGCGACTTGCGTCCGAAATTTGGCGTGCGGAGCATCTCCGCCTCGGTCTTCTGGATGAGGTCGCCGATATAGACGATGTTGTCGTTCTTCAAGCAGTTGGCCGAGCGGACGGAAAGCTCCAGTTCGTCAACCTTCTTCAGGAGCGCCGGGTTGAAGGCGAGTTCCGGCGTCGATTCCTCGACGGTCTCCTTCTTCGGCTCCTCGAAGGAGACGAAGATCGAGAGCTGGTCTTGCAGGATGCGCGCGGCATAGGCCACCGCGTCGTCCGGCGTCACCGAGCCGTCGGTCTCAATGGAGAAGGTCAGCTTGTCGTAGTCGAGCACCTGTCCTTCGCGGGTATTCTCCACGCGGTAGGAGACCTTCTTCACCGGCGAATAGAGGCTGTCGACGGGGATCAACCCGATCGGCGCGTCTTCCGGCCGATTGCGCTCCGCCGCGACATAGCCCTTGCCGCCGCTGACGGTGAGCTCCATGCGGATGTCGGCGCCCTCGTCGAGGGTGCAGATGACAAGCTCCGGGTTCAGGATCTCGATGTCGCCGACGGTCTGGATGTCGCCCGCGGTGACGTGGCCCGGCCCGGTCTTCCGGAGCGTCATGCGCTTCGGGCCTTCGCCGTCCATCTTCACGGCGATTTCCTTGATGTTGAGGACGATATCCGTCACGTCCTCACGCACGCCTGCGATGGAGGAGAATTCGTGCAGAACGCCGTCGATCTGCACGCTCGTCACCGCCGCCCCTTGCAGCGAGGACAAGAGCACGCGCCGAAGCGCGTTGCCGAGCGTCAGGCCGAAACCTCGCTCCAGCGGCTCCGCCACCATCGTGGCGATGCGCCGGCGATCCGATCCAAGCTTCACGTCAAGCTTGTTCGGCTTAATGAGGTCCTGCCAGTTCTTCTGGATAACCATCGTGCCTCTCAAGGTGTGGACGCCGCGAAACGCGGCCCTCGCGCCGCCCGGTGGCGACGCGCTTCATGTCATCTACTCAAACGCGCCGGCGCTTCGGCGGCCGGCAGCCATTATGTGGGATCGGCGTCACGTCGCGGATCGTGGTGATCGTGAAGCCCGCCGCCTGCAGCGCGCGCAGCGCCGATTCGCGCCCGGAGCCGGGTCCGGAGACTTCCACCTCAAGCGTCCGCACGCCATGATCCTGCGCCTTGCGCGCCGCGGACTCCGCGGCCATCTGCGCGGCGTAGGGGGTCGATTTGCGCGACCCCTTGAAGCCCATGGCGCCCGACGAAGACCAGGAGATCGTATTCCCCTGCACGTCGGTGATGGTGATCATCGTGTTGTTGAAGGTCGAAGCCACGTGGGCGATTCCCGACGTGATGTTCTTGCGTTCGCGCCTGCGGATGCGCGTTGCGTCCTTGCCCATCGTCTAGCTGGTCCTGTCTCGGATTATTTCTTCTTGCCGGCGATCGCCTTCGCGGGACCCTTGCGGGTGCGCGCGTTGGTGTGCGTCCGCTGGCCACGCACCGGCAGGCCGCGCCGGTGGCGCAGCCCGCGATAGCTGCCGAGATCCATCAGCCGCTTGATGTTCATCGCGACCTCGCGGCGGAGATCGCCCTCCACCATGTAGTCGCGGTCGATCGCCTCGCGAATCTGCAGCACTTCCGCATCCGACAGCTCGTTGACGCGTCGCGTGTCCGGGATATTGACCTTCTGGACGATCTCCCGGGCCTTCGTGCTGCCGATCCCGTGAATGTACTGAAGCGCGATCACAACGCGCTTGTTCGTCGGAATGTTGACGCCTGCAATGCGTGCCAAGTTATGCTCCCTTTGCCGCGCCCGCCCGGCGCCATCGCCAAATCCGGCCGGAAACGCAAAAAGGCCGGTCCCGGACGGCTCTCAAGCCCCGGCACCGCTCCAGACTTTCTAGGATTGGTGCCGTTATTTAATGTTTCGCCCGACCGCCGTCAACTGCCTCCGGCGGCCGATCCGTTCGGCAGGGCCTGGTTGATCGAGTGCGTCACCGCGTCGATCTCGGCCATGCCGTCCACGCTCTTCAACTGCCCCTTCCCGCCGTAATACGCGATCAGCGGGGCCGTTTGCTCGCGATACGCGTCGAGCCGTATCTTGAAGGATTCGGGGTTGTCGTCGGCGCGCGCCTGCTCGCCGCGCGCCTGCATGTCCTGGAGCCGCTTCTCGATGCGGCTAAGGAGGATGCCCTCGTCGACCCTCAGCTCCACCACGCCGTCGAGCTCCAACCCGCGGCCGGCGAGGAGCGCGTCGAGCGCCTCCGCCTGCTTGACCGTGCGGGGAAAGCCGTCGAGCACGAAACCGCGCCGCGCATCCGGCTCGTCCATCCGGTCCGCGACGATGCCGACCACGACCTCGTCGGGGACGAGCTCGCCGCGCGCCATGATGTCCTGCGCCCTTTTGCCGATCGGCGTTCCCGCCTTGATCGCCGCGCGCAGCATGTCGCCGGTGGAGAGCTGCACGATGCCGTGCTTCTCCACCAGCCGCTGCGACTGGGTGCCCTTCCCGGCCCCTGGCGGTCCAAGCAGGATGACCCTCATCGGCGCCGGCCCCTGAGCTTCGACTTCTTGACCAGGCCCTCGTACTGATGCGCGAGGAGGTGCCCCTGCACCTGCTGCACGGTGTCCATGGTCACATTGACCACGATCAGGAGCGAGGTGCCGCCGAAATAGAAGGGTATGCCGACGCGCGTGATCAGCGCCTCCGGCAAGAGGCAGACGATGACCAGGTAGACCGCGCCGATTGCCGTGACGCGGGTCAGCACGTAGTCGATATAGTCCGCCGTCCGCTGCCCCGGCCGTATGCCGGGGATGAAGCCGCCGTGCTTCTTGAGCTGGTCGGCGGTATCGGACGGATTGAACACCACGGCCGTATAGAAGAAAGCGAAGAACACGATCATGCCGCCATAGAGCAGCATGTGCAGCGGCTGGCCGTTGCCGAGCAGCGCCGTCACCGTGGTGAGCCAGCTCGGTCCCGAACCCGCCGAGAAGTTGGCGATCGTGATCGGCAGAAGCAGCAGCGAGGAGGCGAAGATCGGCGGAATGACGCCGGCGGTGTTGAGCTTCAGGGGAAGATGCGAGGAATCGCCCTGGAACATGCGATTCCCGATCTGCCGTTTCGGATACTGGATCAGGAGCCGCCGCTGCGCCCGTTCCACGAAGACGATCGCGGTGACCACGACCACGGCGAGCACGCCCACGAATACGATGATCGGCGCGGAAAGCGCGCCCTGCCTGCCAAGCTCCAACGTACCGGCGAGCGCATGTGGAATATTCGCGACGATGCCGGAGAAGATGATGAGCGAGATGCCGTTGCCGATGCCGCGCGAGGTGATCTGCTCGCCGAGCCACATCAGGAACATCGTGCCGCCGGTCAGCGTGACGACCGAGGTCAGGCGAAAGAACCAACCCGGATCGATGACGATGCTGGAGGAGCCCTCAAGGCCGACGGCAATGCCGTAGGACTGGAAGATGGCGAGCACGACGGTCAGATAGCGTGTGTACTGGTTGATGACCTTGCGGCCCTGCTCGCCTTCCTTCTTCAGCGCTTCCAGCTGCGGGACGACGGCGGTCATGAGCTGCAGGATAATGGAGGCGGAGATATAGGGCATGATGCCGAGGGCGAAGATCGCCATCCGCTTCACCGCCCCGCCGGAGAACATGTTGAACATTCCCAGGATGCCCTGGGACTGCTGCTCGAAAGCCTGCGTCAGCGCTTCAAGATTGATGCCCGGCAGCGGCAGGTAGGTGCCGAGCCTGTAGACGAGAAGCGCGCCGAGCGTGAACCAGATTCGCTTCTTGAGCTCCTCCGCCTTGGAAAAGGCGGCGAAGTTGAGATTGGCTGCAAGCTGCTCGGCTGCTGAAGCCATGATCGCTCCTATTGAGCCCCCGCGAGACCCCTTCTAGATCAGGCGCCGGCTTCCGCGGGCTCGGCCGCCTTCTTGGCGACGGTTACGGTGCCGCCGGCCTTCTCCACCGCAGCGACGGCCGGGCGCGAGGCGCCGGCCACGTCGAAACTGAGCTTCGCCTTCGGTGCGGCGCCGCCGAGGAGGCGCACGCCGTCCTTCGGCGTCTTGATGACCCGGGCGGCGACCAGCGCCTCCGCATTGATGGTCTTGGCCGCGTCGAGCTTGCCCGCCTCGATCGCCTGGGCGATTCGGTCGAGCCCGACCTCGACGAAGTCCTTGCGGAAGATGTTGGTAAAGCCACGCTTCGGCAAGCGCCGATGCAGCGGCATCTGGCCGCCCTCGAAGCCCTTGATGGCGACGCCGGTGCGCGAGGTCTGGCCCTTGACGCCGCGGCCGGCGGTCTTGCCGCGACCGGAGCCGATGCCGCGACCGACGCGCTTGCGCGCCTTGATCGCTCCCGGCTTGTCGGAAAGTTCGTTCAGCTTCATGGGTTTAGACCCTGTCTCTCGAATCAGTTTCTCAGCGCTCTTCGACGACGCGCACGAGGTGATTGACCTTGGCGATCATGCCGCGCGTCGCCGGATTGTCCTTCAGCGTGGAGCGGCGGTGCATCCGGTTCAGCCCCAGCCCGATCAGCGTCTGGCGCTGGTCGAAGCGGCGGCGGATCGGGCTTCCGATCTGCTCCACGACGATCGTCTTCTCAGCCATGGCGCTCTCCTCAGCCTTCCGGGGCCGCGGCTGCGGCATCGGCGTCGCGGCGGCGCGCCTGCAGCGAGGAGACCTTGATGCCACGGCGCGCAGCCACGCCACGCGGGCTGTCCTCGCGCTTCAGCGCATCGAAGGTCGCGCGCACCATGTTGTAGGGGTTCGAGGTTCCCATGGACTTCGCGACGACGTCCTTGATGCCGAGCGTCTCGAAGACGGCGCGCATCGGGCCACCGGCGATGATGCCCGTGCCCGGCTCAGCGGCGCGCAGGATGACCTTGCCGGCGCCGTGACGGCCGGCGACGTCGTGATGCAGCGTGCGGCCTTCGCGCAGCGGCACGCGGATCAGCCCGCGCTTTGCCGATTCGGTGGCCTTGCGGATCGCCTCGGGCACCTCGCGCGCCTTGCCGTGGCCGAAACCGACTCGGCCGCGTTGGTCGCCCACGACCACGAGTGCGGCGAAACCGAAGCGCCGGCCGCCTTTTACCACCTTGGCGACGCGGTTGATGTGAACGAGCTTGTCGACGAATTCGCTGTCGCGGTCGTCGCCGCCGTGCCGTTCCCTGCCGCGATCCCGCCGGCGTCCCTGTTCTGACATGTCAGACCGTCCGTTCCTCGAAATGGTGTTGGCCTCGCATCAGCGCGAGGTCAAAATTCCAGCCCGCCTTCGCGGGCAGCGTCGGCCAGCGCCTTGACGCGGCCGTGATAGATGTAGGCGCCGCGGTCGAAGATGACCTTCTCCACGCCGGCGGCCTTGGCGCGCTCCGCAACGAGCTTGCCGACCTCCGACGCCGCCGCCTTGTCGGCGCCGGTCTTGAGCTTCGCCTTCAAGTCCTTCTCCAGGCTCGAAGCCGACGCGACGGTGTGGCCACGCAGATCGTCGATGACCTGCGCGTAGATATGCGCGGAGGAGCGGAAGACCGAAAGACGCGGACGCCCCGCCCCCGCCTTCTTCAGCGCCTTGCGCACGCGCACCTGGCGGCGCACCGAGCCGGATTTCTTAGCTGGCATGGTCCCGACCTACTTCTTCTTGCCTTCCTTGCGGAAGATGTACTCGTTCGCGTATTTCACGCCCTTGCCCTTGTAGGGCTCCGGCGGCCGCCAGCGGCGGATCTCCGCCGCCACCTGACCGACCTTCTGCTTGTCGATGCCGGTGACGACGATCTCCGTCGGCCGCGGCGTCTCGATCTTGATCCCCTCGGGGATCGCGAACTTCACCTCGTGGCTGTAGCCGAGCGCCAGGTTGAGGTTCTTGCCTTCCACCTGCGCGCGGTAGCCGACGCCGTTGATCTCCAGCCGCCGCTCGAACCCGTCGGTGACGCCGACGATGATGTTGCTCACCAGCGTGCGCGACATGCCCCACATCGCGCGCGCCTCTTTCGACTGGTCGCGCGGCTCCACTTTCACGCCGTCATCGGTCATGGCGACGGAGACGAGGTCGACGAGCGCCACGGCAAGCTGGCCCTTCGGCCCCTTGGCTGTGACCGTCTGGCCTTCGATATTCGCCGTGACGCCTTTCGGCACCGGGATCGGCTTCTTGCCAATTCGCGACATGGTTCTGTCCGTTTCTGTGTTGCCGTCCGCGTCAGAATACGCGGCAGAGCACTTCGCCGCCGACGTTCTGCGAACGCGCTTCGTGGTCGGCCATCACGCCCTTCGGGGTGGAGAGGATCGACACGCCGAGGCCGTCGGCCACGCGCGGGATGCTCTTCACCGAGGAATAGACGCGCCGGCCCGGCTTCGACACCCGCGTGATCTCGCGGATGACCGGCTGGCCCTCGGAATACTTCAGCTCGATCTGGTATTCCGCCTTGCCGTTCAGCGCGACCTCCGAATAGCCGCGGATGTAGCCCTCGCTCTGCAGCACGTCGAGGACGCGGCCGCGCATCAAAGAGGCCGGCGTTGAGACGGTCGGCCGCTTGCGCATCTGCGCGTTGCGGATGCGGGTCAGCATGTCGCCGAGCGGATCACTCATCAGCATATCGCTCTCCTCACCAGCTCGACTTCACCATGCCCGGGACTTTGCCGCTATTGCTCATCTCGCGAAGTGCAATGCGGCTCATCTTGAGCTTGCGGTAGTAGCCGCGCGGCCGGCCGGTGAGCTCACAGCGGTTGCGCACGCGCGTCGGCGACGAGTTGCGCGGCAGCTCGGCGAGCTTCAGCCGCGCCGCAAAGCGCTCCTGATCGCTCAGAGTCTGATCGGCCGTATCGGCCTTCAGCTTCGCACGCTTCTCCGCGTACTGCTTCGCCAGTCGCATCCGGCGCTTGTTCTTTTCGATCGCGCTCGTTTTCGCCATCGTTCAAACCTCTTTTCGTTCGGTCACTGCCTGAACGGGAAGTTCATCGCGCCGAGGAGCGCACGCGCTTCCTCGTCGTTCTTCGCCGTCGTGCAGATGATAACGTCCATGCCCCAGACCTGATCGACCTTGTCGTAGTTGATCTCCGGGAAAATGATGTGCTCCTTGATGCCGAGCGCGTAATTGCCCTGGCCGTCGAAGCTCTTTGGGCTCAGGCCGCGGAAGTCGCGCACGCGCGGCAGCGCCACGGTCACGAGGCGGTCGAGAAACTCGAACATCCGCGCCTTCCTGAGCGTCACCTTGGCGCCGATCGGCATGCCCTCGCGCACCTTGAAGGTGGCGATGGACTTGCGGGCGCGCGTGATGACCGGCTTCTGGCCGGCGATCATCGCCAGGTCGTCGGCGGCGAGCTGCACCTTCTTGGTGTCGGCCGTCGCCTCGCCCACGCCCATGTTCAAGACGATCTTCTCGATCGTCGGCACCGAGTGCGGGTTCTTGTAGCTGAACTGCTCGTTCAGCTTCGGAATCACCACCTCGCGATAATATTTCTGCATCCGCGGCTCGTAGTCCGAGCCGTTCGCGGCGTTCTCGGCCTCAGCCATTGATGGTCTCTCCGGAGCTCTTGGCGAAACGAACCTTGCGGCCGTCCGTCAGTGTCTTGAACCCGATCTTCGTCGGCTTGCCGGTCGTCGGGTCGGCGATGGCAATGTTGGAAAGGTGGATCGGCGCTTCCTTGCGGATGATGCCGCCTTCCTGCGTCGTCGACTGGCGCTGATGACGCGAAACCATGTTGACCCCACGCACCAGCGCACGGTCTTCCTTCGGCATGACCTTGATCACCTCACCGGAGCGGCCCTTGTCGCGCCCGGTAAGGACGACGACCTTGTCGCCCTTCCTGATCCGCGCGGCCATCACAGCACCTCCGGCGCAAGCGAGATGATCTTCATGTGGTTCTTGGCCCTCAGCTCGCGCGGCACCGGGCCGAAGATGCGCGTGCCGACCGGCTCCGCCTTGTTGTCGATGAGCACGGCGGCGTTGCGGTCGAAGCGGATCACGCTTCCGTCCGCCCGGCGGATATCCTTCGCCGTCCTCACCACGACCGCCTTCATCACATCGCCCTTCTTCACCCGCCCACGCGGGATGGCTTCCTTCACCGACACCACGATGATGTCGCCCACATGCGCATATTTGCGCTTCGAGCCGCCCAGCACCTTGATGCACTGCACCCGGCGCGCGCCGGAATTGTCCGCGACATCGAGGTTCGTCTGCATCTGGATCATCGCACGACGTCCTTCTTCTTAGCTCGCGGACGGGCCAGGCCCGCCGCCACACATTCTCGTTTCAGCCCGCCGCGGCGGCGCCTTCGGCGCCAACCACGACCCAGCGCTTGTTCTTGGAGATCGGCTTCAACTCCTCGATCGTCACCCGGTCGCCCACCTTGAAGCGGTTCTCCGGGTCATGCGCCTGGTACTTCTTCGTCCGCCGCACCGTCTTCTTCAGAATCGGGTGCGTGAAGCGACGCTCTACGTCGACCACCACGGTCTTGTCGGGCTTGTCGCTGACGACGACGCCCATGAGCACTCTCTTCGGCATCGATCTCTCCTTAGCCCTTGGCCTCAGCCACGCGCTTCTGCGCGGCGATGGTCTTGATGCGGGCAATGTCGCGGCGCACCTCGCGGATGCGCGCTGTCTTCTCCAATTGTCCGGTCGCCGCCTGGAAGCGCAGGTTGAACTGCTCCTTCTTCAGGCTCGCGAGATTGTCGCGCAGCTCGTCGATCGACTTGGTGCGGATGTCTTCGGCCTTCATGTCCCTTGCTCCGCCCTTACTCGGCAATGCGCGCGACGACGCGCGTGCGGATCGGCAGCTTGGCCGCGCCGAGCCGGAGCGCCTCGCGCGCCGTCTCTTCGTTGACGCCGTCGATCTCAATCATGATGCGGCCGGGGTGCACGCGCGCGACCCAGAATTCCGGCGCGCCCTTGCCCTTGCCCATGCGCACCTCGGTCGGCTTCTTCGACACCGGAACGTCCGGGAAGATGCGGATCCACACGCGGCCCGCGCGCTTCATCTGGCGCGTGATGGCACGCCGCGCCGCCTCGATCTGGCGCGCGGTGACCCGCTCCGGCTCCATGGCCTTCAGGCCAAAGGCGCCGAAATTCAGGATCGTCCCGCCTTTGGCCGTTCCGTGGATACGGCCCTTATGCGCCTTGCGGAACTTCGTGCGCTTCGGTTGCAGCATCGTTCTTCTCTTTCAAAATCCCGTTGGTCCGCGTCAGGCCGCGTGGCCGCCGCGCCGCGTCGATTCAGTTCCTTCAAGCGCGCGCTTCTCCGAGCCGAACGGATCGTGCTCCAGGATCTCGCCCTTGAATATCCACACCTTCACGCCGATCGTCCCGTAGGCGGTGTGCGCGGTCGCCTGCCCGTAGTCGATGTCGGCGCGCAGCGTGTGCAGCGGCACCCGCCCCTCGCGATACCATTCGCCGCGCGCGATCTCCGCTCCGCCGAGACGCCCGCCGCAGGAGATGCGGATGCCCTGCGCGCCGAGACGCATCGCCGACTGGACGGCGCGCTTCATGGCGCGGCGGAAGGCGACGCGGCGCTCAAGCTGCTGCGCGATCGACTGCGCCACCAGATGCGCGTCGATCTCCGGCTTGCGCACCTCGACGATGTTGATGTGAACTTCCGAGCTCGTCATCGAAGCGACCTTCTTGCGAAGCTTCTCGATGTCGGCGCCCTTCTTGCCGATGACGATGCCCGGCCGCGCAGTATGGATCGTCACGCGGCACTTCTTGTGCGGACGCTCCACGACGACGCGCGAGACGGCGGCCTGCTTCAGGTCTTCCATCAGCGCATCGCGGATACGGATGTCCTCGTGCAGGAGGCTGCCGTATTCCGCCTTGTTGGCGAACCAGCGCGAGTCCCAGGTCTTGTTGACGCCGAGGCGGAGCCCGATCGGATTGACTTTCTGTCCCATGCTCTTGGTCCTCAGGCGCTTTCTTCGACTTCGCGAACGACGACCGTCAGGTTCGAGAAGGGCTTCTGGATGGCCGCCACGCGGCCACGGGCGCGCGGGTTGAAGCGCTTCATGACCAGCGCCTTGCCGACATGCGCCTCGGCGACGACGAGATTGTCGACGTCGAGCTGATGGTTGTTCTCCGCGTTGGCGATCGCGCTCTGCAGGGTCTTCTTGACCTGCGCGGCGATGCGCTTGCGCGAAAATTCCAGGTCCGCGAGCGCGGCCGCGACCTTCTTGCCGCGGATCATCGCGGCGACGAGGTTCAGCTTCTGCGGGCTCGTGCGCACCATGCGCAGCACCGCTTGCGCCTCGTTGTCCTTAAGCGTCCGCGGACGCTTCGCCTTGCCCATGACTACGACCTCTTCGCCTTGCGGTCGGCCGCATGGCCGTGGAACGTCCGGCTCGGCGCGAACTCGCCGAACTTGTGACCGATCATGTCCTCCGACACGAGGACGGGGATGTGCTTGTGGCCGTTGTAGACGCCGAAGGTGAGCCCAACGAACTGCGGCAGAACCGTGGAGCGCCGGCTCCAGATCTTGATCACATCGTTGCGCCCGGAGTCGCGCGCCTTCTCCGCCTTCTTAAGCATGTAGCCGTCGAAGAACGGGCCTTTCCAAACTGACCGTGCCACGTCTGTCTCCTAAACCTTGCCTCAGCGGCCCTTGCGGGCATGCCGCGAGCGCAGGATGTATTTCGTCGTTGCCTTGTTGCTGCGGGTCTTCTTGCCCTTCGTGGGCTTGCCCCACGGCGTCACCGGATGCCGGCCACCAGAAGTGCGGCCTTCGCCGCCGCCATGCGGATGGTCGACCGGGTTCATGGCGACGCCACGCACCGACGGACGCCTGCCAAGCCAGCGGCTGCGACCTGCCTTGCCCAACGAGGTGTTGGAATGGTCCTGGTTCGAGACCGCACCGACCGTCGCCATGCAGGCGCCGCTGATGAGCCGCTGCTCGCCGGAATTGAGCCTCAGGATCGCATAGCCCTGGTCGCGGCCGGCGATCTGCGCGTAGGAGCCGGCGGCGCGCGCGATCTGTCCGCCTCGGCCGATCTTGAGCTCCACGTTATGGACGATCGTGCCGACGGGAATGGCGCGCAGCGGCATGGCGTTGCCGGGCTTCACGTCGACTTGCTCGCCGGACACCACGGTGTCGCCCGCCGTCAGGCGCTGCGGCGCGAGAATGTAGGAAAGCTCGCCGTCGGCATAGCGGACCAGCGCGATGAAGGCGGAGCGGTTCGGGTCGTATTCGAGCCGCTCGACCGTCGCCGGCACATCGAACTTGCGCCGCTTGAAATCGACGATGCGGTAGGAGCGCTTGTGCCCGCCGCCACGTCGCCGCGCCGTCATCCGGCCGTGATTGTTGCGCCCGCCGCTCTTGGTGAGGCCTTCGGTGAGCGCCTTCTCAGGCTTGCCCTTCCACAGCCGCGAGCGGTCGACCAGCGTGAGCTGGCGGCGGCCCGGGGTCGTGGGGTTGTATGTCTTCAGTGCCATCTTCAGCGCCCGCCTAGAGACCCGTCGTGACGTCGATCGACTGGCCTTCAGCCAGCGTCACGACCGCTTTCTTGTAGCCGCTCTGCTTTCCCGCGACGCCGCGGAAGCGCTTCGTCTTGCTCGCCCGGTTCAGCGTGTTGACCGCCGTCACCTTGACGTTGAAGAGCGCCTCCACAGCCGCCTTGATCTCCGGCTTCGTCGCCTTCGACGCGACGCGGAACACCACCTTGTTGTGCTCCGAAGCCGCCGTCGACTTTTCCGTGATCACCGGCGCGATGAGCGTGTCGTAGTGTCTAAGATCCGCCATTGAACCGCTCCTCCAGCGCTTCGACGGCGGCCTTGGAAAGGACCAGCGTGTCGCGGCGCAGGATGTCGTAGACGTTGATGCCCTGGATCGGCAGCACGTCGATCCCGATGAGGTTGCGCGCCGCGCGGCCGAAATCCGCTTCGATCTCGCTGCCGCCGATGATGAGCGCGCTCTTGAAGCCGAGCCCCGCGAACTGCGCCGCGAGCGCCTTGGTCTTCGCGTCCTCCGTCTTGAGGTCGTCGAGAACGACGATCGCGTCGGCCTTCGCCTTCGCCGAAAGCGCATGCTTCAGCGCCAGCGCACGCACCTTCTTCGGCAGGTCGAAGGCATGGTCGCGCGAGATCGGGCCGAACGCCTTGCCGCCACCGCGGAACTGCGGCGCCGCCTTGTTGCCGTGGCGTGCGCTGCCGGTGCCCTTCTGGCGATACACCTTCTTCGACGTGGCCCGCACCTCGCCGCGCGTCTTGGCCTTGTGCGTGCCGGCCCGCCGCTTGGCGAGCTGCCATCGCACCATGCGATGCAGGATGTCGGCGCGCGGCTCCAGACCGAACACCGCGTCGGAGAGCGTCAGCGTGCCCGCATCCTTGCCGGCGAGCGTTTGCACCTTGATTTCCATCAGGCTTCTCCGCCCTCTGCGGCCGCTTCCGGTGCGCCGCCTTCCGCTGCACTGTCCCCGGCCGCTTTTCCGTTGGCGCGGATCGCCGCCGGCATCGGCACGTCCTTCGGCAGCGCACGCTTCACGGCGTCACGCACCAGGAGCCAGCCGCCCTTGGCGCCAGGCACCGCGCCCCTGACCAGGATCACGCCCTGGTCGGCGTCTGTCCGCACGACCTGAAGGTTCTGCGTGGTCACCCGCTCATTGCCGAGATGGCCGGCCATCTTCTTGCCTTTGAACACCTTGCCCGGGTCCTGGCGCTGTCCGGTGGAGCCATGCGAGCGGTGCGAGACGGAGACGCCGTGCGTGGCGCGCAGCCCTGCGAAATTGTGCCGCTTCATGACGCCGGCGAAGCCCTTGCCGATCGACGTTCCGGTGACATCGACGAACTGACCGGGCACGAAATGCGCCGCGGTTATCTCCGCCCCGATGTCGATCAGGTTCTCCGGGCTCACGCGGAACTCGACGACCTTGCGTTTCGGCTCCACCTCGGCGCGGGCGAAATGGCCGCGCAGCGCCTTCGGCGTTCCCTTCGGCTTGCGCGTGCCCGCGCCGAGCTGAACGGCCGTGTAGCCGTCCTTCTCCGCGGTCCGCTGAGCCACCACCTGGCAATTGTCGACGCGCAGCACCGTTACCGGCACGTGCTCGCCGGCCTCGGTGTAGATGCGGGTCATTCCCAGCTTCTGTGCAATCACGCCTGAGCGCATGATTTTTCTGCCTCGTCAGCGCTTGCGCGCCCTCAATCTAGAGCTTGATCTCGACGTCGACGCCGGCCGCAAGGTCGAGCTTCATCAAAGCATCGACGGTCTGCGGGGTCGGCTCGATGATGTCGAGCAGCCGCTTGTGGGTGCGGATCTCGAATTGCTCGCGACTCTTCTTGTCGACGTGCGGCGAGCGGTTGACCGTGAACTTCTCGATCCGGCTCGGCAGCGGGATCGGCCCGCGCACCTGCGCGCCCGTCCGCTTCGCCGTGGAGACGATCTCCGCGGTCGAGCTGTCGAGCACGCGGTGGTCGAACGCCTTCAGGCGGATGCGAATGTTCTGGCCGTTCATCTCAATTGTCCTTCAACAGGACGGGCGCGACGGGATGGCCGCGCCCGGTCCCTCGTTATTCGATGATGCTCGCGACGATACCGGCGCCGACGGTGCGCCCGCCCTCGCGGATAGCGAAGCGCAGCTTCTCTTCCATCGCGATCGGCACGATGAGCGATACCGTCATCTCCACGTTATCGCCCGGCATGACCATCTCGGTGCCTTCCGGCAGCTCCACGATGCCGGTCACGTCGGTGGTGCGGAAGTAGAACTGCGGGCGATAGTTGGTGAAGAACGGCGTGTGGCGGCCACCCTCTTCCTTGGTGAGGATGTAGGCCTCGGCCTTGAACTTCGTGTGCGGGGTGACCGAGCCCGGCTTGCACAGCACCTGGCCGCGCTCCACGCCCTCGCGCTCCACGCCGCGCAGCAGGCAACCGACATTGTCGCCGGCCTGACCCTGGTCGAGCAGCTTGCGGAACATCTCCACGCCGGTGACGGTGGTCTTGGAGGTCGGGCGGATGCCGACGATCTCCACTTCCTCGCCGACCTTGATGACACCGCGCTCCACGCGGCCGGTCACGACGGTGCCGCGGCCGGAAATCGAGAACACGTCCTCGATCGGCATCAGGAACGGCTGGTCGATCGGGCGCTCAGGGGTCGGGATATAGGCGTCGACCGCCTCCATCAGCGCCTTCACGGCATTCTCGCCGATCTCCGGGTTCTTGCCCTCAAGTGCTGCCAGCGCCGAGCCCTTGATGATCGGAATGTCGTCGCCGGGGAACTCGTAGAGCGACAGGAGCTCGCGCACCTCCAGCTCGACGAGCTCCAGGAGCTCCGGATCGTCGACCTGGTCGACCTTGTTCATGAACACGACCAGCGCCGGCACGCCGACCTGGCGGGCGAGCAGGATGTGCTCGCGCGTCTGCGGCATCGGGCCGTCGGCGGCGGAGACCACCAGGATGGCGCCGTCCATCTGCGCCGCGCCGGTGATCATGTTCTTCACGTAGTCGGCGTGACCGGGGCAGTCGACATGCGCGTAGTGCCGAGCCGCCGTCTCGTATTCGACGTGCGCGGTGTTGATGGTGATGCCGCGCGCCTTTTCCTCCGGAGCAGCATCGATCTGCTCATACGTGCGGAACTCGCCGAACTGCTTGGTGATCGCCGCCGTCAGCGTCGTCTTGCCGTGATCGACATGACCGATCGTGCCGATATTCACGTGCGGCTTGGTGCGGGCGAATTTTTCTTTGGCCATCGACTATCTCCGTCTGACTTCCGTCTGTCCTCGTGAGGATCAGGCGTATTTCGATTGAATTTCCTGCGCGACCTGACTCGGCACCTGCGCATAGTGATCGAACTGCATCGTGTACTGGGCCCGTCCCTGGCTCATCGAGCGCAGCGTGTTGACGTAGCCGAACATGTTGGCGAGCGGCACCATGGCGTTGATGACCGTGGCGTTGCCGCGCATCTCCGTCCCCTGCACCTGGCCGCGCCGCGAATTCAGATCGCCGATCACCGAGCCGGCATAGTCGTCCGGCGTCACCACCTCGACCTTCATGATCGGCTCAAGCAGCACCGGCCGCGCCTTCTGCACGCCCTCGCGGAACGCGGCGCGCCCGGCGATCTCGAAGGCGAGCACCGAGGAGTCCACCTCGTGGTGCTTGCCGTCGCGAAGCACCGCCTTGATATCGACCATCGGGAACCCGGCGATGACGCCGCCATTCAGCGCGCCCTTGATGCCCTTCTCCACGCCCGGAATGTATTCGCGCGGCACGTTGCCGCCGACGACCTCGTTCTCGAACGCAAAGCCGCTGCCGGGGGGAAGCGGCTCGAACGTCATGATGACGCGCGCGAACTGGCCCGTGCCGCCGGTCTGCTTCTTGTGCGTGTAGTCGACTTCCGCTTTCTGCGTGATCGTCTCGCGGTAGGCCACCTGCGGCTGGCCGACATTGGCGTCGACCTTGAACTCGCGCTTCATGCGATCGACGATGATGTCGAGGTGAAGCTCGCCCATGCCGGCGATGATCGTCTGGCCGGATTCCTCGTCCGTCTTGACGCGGAAGGAGGGGTCCTCCGCCGCCAGGCGTTGCAGCGCCAGGCCCATCTTCTCCTGGTCGGCCTTGGTGTTCGGCTCGATCGCGATCTCGATGACCGGCTCGGGGAACTCCATGCGCTCCAGGATCACCGGCTTCTGCGGGTCGCACAGCGTATCGCCGGTTGTCGTATCCTTGAGGCCCACCACCGCGACGATGTCGCCGGCGAAAGCCTCCTTGATCTCTTCACGGTTGTTCGCGTGCATCAGGAGCATGCGGCCGATGCGCTCGCGCTTCTCCTTCACCGTGTTGGTAAGCATGACGCCGGACTGCAGCACGCCTGAATAGATGCGGCAGAACGTCAGCGAGCCGACGAACGGGTCGTTCATGATCTTGAAGGCGAGCATCGAGAGCGGCTCGGCGTCGTCGGGATGACGCTCAACCTCACCCTCTGTCTTCGGATCGATGCCCTTGATGGCGGGAACTTCGACAGGGCTGGGGAGGAAATCGATGACTGCGTCGAGCAGCGGCTGCACGCCTTTGTTCTTGAAGGCCGACCCGCAGAGGATCGGGAAGAATTTTACTTCGACCGTCCCTTTGCGGATGAGCCTGCGAAGGGTGTCGGCGTCGGGCTGGTTGCCTTCCAGGTAGGCGGACATCGCATCGTCGTCGAGCTCGACCGCCGCCTCGATCAGTTTCTCCCGCCACTCCTCCGCCGGACCCTTCAGGTCGGCGGGAATCTCCACGACGTCCCATTCTGCGCCGAGCGTCTCGTCACGCCATACGAGCGCCTTCATCTCGATCAGGTCGACGACGCCTTTGAAGGCGGTCTCCGCGCCGATCGGAAGCTGGGTCACGACCGGGACCGCGCCGAGACGGTCCTCGATCATCTCCACGCAGCGGAAGAAGTCGGCGCCGGTCTTGTCCATCTTGTTGACGAACACCATGCGCGGGACTTTGTACTTGTCGGCCTGGCGCCAGACGGTCTCCGTCTGCGGCTCCACGCCGGCATTGGCGTCGAGCAGCGCGATGGCGCCGTCGAGCACGCGCAGCGAGCGCTCCACCTCGATGGTGAAATCGACGTGCCCGGGCGTGTCGATGATGTTGAAGCGGCGCTTCTTGCCGTCGCGGCCCTGCCAGAACGTCGTGGTCGCGGCCGACGTGATGGTGATGCCGCGCTCCTGCTCCTGCTCCATCCAGTCCATGGTGGCGGCGCCCTCATGGACTTCGCCCATCTTGTGGCTCTTGCCGGTGTAATAGAGGACGCGCTCCGTCGTCGTCGTCTTGCCGGCATCGATGTGGGCCATGATGCCGAAGTTGCGGTAGTCCTCGATCTTGTAGTCGCGCGGCATCGCTCGTCTCGTCCTTGTCTTACCAGCGGTAGTGCGAGAAGGCGCGGTTCGCTTCCGCCATGCGGTGCGTGTCTTCGCGCTTCTTCACCGCGTTGCCGCGATTGTTGGATGCGTCGAGAAGCTCGCCGGAAAGCTTCTCCTCCATGGTGCGTTCGTTACGGCTGCGCGCGGCGGAGATCAGCCAGCGGATGGCGAGCGCCTGACGGCGCTCCACGCGCACCTCGACCGGCACCTGGTAGGTGGCGCCGCCGACGCGCCGCGAACGCACCTCGAGGGAGGGCATGACGTTCTCCAGCGCCTGGTGGAACACGCCGACCGGGTCCTGGCGCGTCTTCTGCTCCACCTGGTCCAGCGCGCCATAGACGATGGCCTCAGCCACCGACTTCTTGCCGGCATGCATGACCGAATTCATGAACTTGGAGACCACGCGGTCGCCGAATTTGGCGTCCGGGATGATCTCCCGCTTTTCGGCGCGATGACGTCGCGACATTGAGCCTCTTCCTTCGAACCAGATGCGAAATCCCGGCCGCGTTCTCGACGCGCGACCGGGATGTCGCGGATTCCCGTGTTACTTCGGACGCTTGGCGCCGTATTTCGAGCGGCGCTGCCGGCGGTCCTTTACGCCCTGCGTGTCGAGCACGCCGCGAAGAATGTGATAGCGGACGCCGGGCAGATCCTTCACGCGGCCGCCGCGAATCATCACGACGGAATGCTCTTGCAGGTTATGCCCCTCGCCGGGGATGTAGCCGATGACCTCGTAGCCGTTGGTGAGGCGCACCTTGGCGACCTTGCGCAACGCCGAGTTCGGCTTCTTCGGCGTGGTCGTGTAGACGCGTGTGCATACACCCCGCTTCTGCGGGTTCTGCGCCAGCGCCGGCACCTTGTTGCGGCGCGCGGGAGCCTGGCGCGGCTTCCTGATCAACTGCTGGATCGTCGGCATTCTGTTCCGTCGGCCTTTTCTCGTCCCTGCCCCGCGACACGCGATAAAAACCGCGCCGACCACTGGATAGCGGCGGCGCAGCCAAGGCAGAGGATCGCAGACCCGAAGGCCGCGATCATGGTCTCCTACTTCAGCGTCAGGCCCTGGCAGCGTCTAAGTCGACTGGGTCTTGCGCGTGGCGCGCGAAACCCGGGCTCGGCTTACCGCCTGCCCGTGGGCTGCGTTCATCTAGCGATTGCCCCATGGGGCGTCAACCCCGCGAAACACGGAATCTGCGGCCGATAGAGCTGTGAATTCGCAATATCGTGCGGACGGGATCGCCTCGCCGCAAGCGCGCGATCCCGTCGGCCGAAACCCGATACCGCGCAGCGCCGCGCCCTGGGGCGTCGGCGCTTTAAGCCGCAGCAATCGTCAGTTGATGGAAACTAGCCCAGATAGGGGAGCGCGGCGAGGAGCACGTATCCGGCCGTCAACCCGAAAAACAGAACAGCACGCCATACTAAACCGCTCGCCATCGCCAATCCCCGTTCGCACCCGCCTGGACACGGCCGAGAGTCACTGCTTTCCGGCGCCAGCCTGCGCCGGAAATCGCTTCCGCCGACATCTCCGGAAGCCCCCGCTCCCACCGCCTCATTAGGCGTCCTCAATCGCACAGACAACAAGCACGGAAGAGGTTTCCAATTTATTTCCAGGCCTGTGGCGAGGGAGAGACAGAGTGGCTTTTTCGCCGCCATCGATAAAAAAGGGCCGCCCGAGAGCGGCCCTTTTTATGATTGTTCGAGGTTCCTCGAAGCGGCTATTCCGCCGCCTCGTTGGAGAGGTCGGCGAGCGCCATCTGGGCGTCCGCCGCGGTGCGCTTGCGCTCCTCCTCCAGGATGAGCTCGTCGCGCCGTTGGGCGACCTGTCTGAGGCCCGACATCATGCCACCGGTCCCCGCCGGGATCAGGCGGCCGACGATGACGTTCTCCTTCAGCCCTTCCAACGTATCCGTCTTGCCGTTGACGGCGGCGTCGGTCAGCACACGCGTGGTCTCCTGGAAGGAGGCCGCGGAGATGAAGGACCGGGTCTGCAGGCTCGCTTTGGTGATGCCTAGGAGGACAGGCACCGCCTTGGCGGGCTCCTTCTTGTCGGCAACCAGCGCTTCGTTGATCACATCGAACTCCAGCCGGTCGAGCTGCTCGCCGGCGATCAGGTCCGTGTCGCCGGTCTCCGTGATTTCGACCTTCTGCAGCATCTGGCGGACGATCACCTCGATATGCTTGTCGTTGATGAGCACGCCCTGCAGCCGGTAGACCTCCTGGATCTCGTTGACGAGATAGGCAGCAAGCTCTTCCACGCCCTTGATCGCCAGGATGTCGTGCGGAGCAGGCAGTCCGTCGAGGATGAAGTCGCCCTTCTCGATGGCGTCGCCTTCCTGCAGATGGAAGGGACGGCCCTTCGGGATCAGGTACTCGACCGGCTCACCACCCTCCTCCTCCGGCTCGATGACGATGCGGCGCTTGTTCTTGTAGTCGCGCCCGAACTTCACCGTTCCGGCGATCTCGGAGATGATCGCGTGGTCCTTCGGCCGCCGCGCCTCGAAGAGCTCCGCCACCCGCGGCAGACCGCCGGTGATGTCGCGTGTCTTGGCGCTCTCAAGAGGGATACGTGCGAGCACGTCGCCCGGCTTCACGGTGGCGCCCGGATCGACCGAGAGGATAGCGTCGACGGAGAGCAGATAGCGTGCCTCGCGGCCGCGCTCCGCCTTCATCAGCTTGCCCTTCTTGTCCTTGATCACCACCGCAGGACGGAGTTCCAGGCTGCGCTGGTTGGCGCGCCAGTCCATGACGACGCGCTTGGTGATGCCGGTCGATTCGTCGGCGGTCTCGGTGACCGAGGCGCCGTCGACGAGATCCTCGTAGTCGACCGAGCCGCCGGCCTCCGTGAGGACCGGACGCATATAGGGGTCCCACTCAGCCAGCCGCTGGCCGCGCTTCACCGTGTCGCCGTCATCCACGTAGATGCGCGAGCCGTAAGGCACGCGGTGCGAAACGCGCTCCTCGCCGCCCTCGTCGATGATGGCGATCTGGACGTTGCGCCCCATCACCACGTTGCGCTTGGTCGAATCGGTGGCGACCGCCTTGTTGCGGATCTCGATCGTGCCCTCGAAGCTCGATTCCAGGAACGACTGATCGACCACCTGCGCGGTGCCGCCGATATGGAAGGTGCGCATGGTGAGCTGGGTGCCCGGCTCGCCGATCGACTGCGCCGCGATGACGCCGACCGCCTCTCCCATATTGACCGGCGTGCCGCGCGCGAGGTCGCGCCCGTAGCACTTGCCGCAGACGCCCGACTTGGTCTCGCAGGTAAGCACCGAGCGGATCTTGACCGCCTGCACGCCCGCCGCCTCGACGGCTTCCGTCTCCGGCTCGCCGATCAGCGTTCCGGCTTCCACGATCACATCGCCGGTCGAAGGATCGACGATGTCCTCAACCGCCGTACGGCCGAGGATGCGCGAGCCGATGGTCGCGACCACCTGCCCCGCATTGACCACCGCCTCCATCGTCAGGCCGTTCGTGGAGCCGCAATCCTCCTCGGTGATGATGCAGTCCTGCGCGACGTCGACGAGGCGGCGCGTCAGATAGCCGGAATTGGCCGTCTTCAGCGCCGTATCGGCGAGACCCTTTCGGGCGCCGTGGGTGGAGTTGAAGTATTCGAGGACCGACAGCCCCTCCTTGAAGTTGGAGATGATCGGGCTCTCGATGATCTCGCCCGACGGCTTGGCCATCAGGCCGCGCATGCCGGCGAGCTGCTTCATCTGCGCGGGCGAGCCGCGCGCTCCGGAGTGCGACATCATGTAGATGGAGTTCACCGGCTTCTGGCGACCGGTCTTCTTGTCGAACTCCACCGACTGGATGCGCTTCATCATCTCGTCGGCGACGCGGTCGGTGCACTTGGCCCAGGCGTCGACAACCTTGTTGTATTTCTCGCCCTGGGTGATCAGGCCGTCATTGTACTGCTGCTCGTATTCGCCGGCGAGCGCGCGCGTCTCCGCGACGAGCTTCGCCTTCGTCTCCGGGATGACCATGTCGTCCTTGCCGAAGGAGATGCCGGCCTTGCACGCCTGCGTGAAGCCGAGCTGCATGATCCGGTCGCAGAAGATGACCGTCTCCTTCTGCCCGGTATGGCGGTAGACGGCGTCGATCATGCGGCTGATTTCCTTCTTGGTCATCAGCTTGTTGCAGAGATCGAACGGCACGTTGTGATGCCGCGGCAGAAGTTCGCCGATGAGCAGGCGTCCGGGCGTGGTCTCGTGGATCTGCGAGACCTCGTTGCCTTCCTCATCCACCGTCTTGAAACGGCCCTTGATCTTGGCGTGCAGCGTCACCGCGCCGGCGTCCAGCGCGTGATGCAGCTCGCCGATATTGCCGAACATCATGCCCTCGCCCGGCTCCTTCTCCTGCATGACGGAGAGGTAATAGAGGCCGAGCACGATATCCTGCGACGGCACAATGATCGGCTGGCCGTTCGCCGGGTGCAGGATGTTGTTCGTCGACATCATGAGAACGCGCGCCTCAAGCTGCGCCTCCAGCGACAGCGGCACGTGCACGGCCATCTGGTCGCCGTCGAAGTCGGCATTGAACGCGGCGCAGACCAGCGGGTGAAGCTGGATCGCCTTGCCCTCGATCAGCACCGGCTCGAAGGCCTGGATGCCGAGGCGGTGCAGCGTCGGCGCACGGTTCAGAAGCACCGGATGCTCGCGGATCACCTCGTCGAGGATATCCCAGACCTCCGGCTTTTCCTTCTCCACGAGCTTCTTCGCCTGCTTCACCGTTGAGGAGAAGCCCTTGGCGTCGAGCCGCGCGTAGATGAACGGCTTGAACAGCTCCAGCGCCATCTTCTTCGGCAGGCCGCACTGATGCAGCTTCAGCTCAGGCCCGACCACGATCACCGAGCGGCCGGAATAGTCGACGCGCTTGCCCAAGAGGTTCTGGCGGAAGCGGCCCTGCTTGCCCTTCAGCATGTCGGAGAGCGACTTCAGCGGGCGCTTGTTGGTGCCGGTGATGACGCGCCCGCGCCGGCCGTTGTCGAACAGCGCGTCGACCGCCTCCTGCAGCATCCGCTTTTCGTTGCGGATGATGATGTCAGGCGCGCGAAGCTCGATCAGCCGCTTCAGGCGATTGTTGCGGTTGATGACGCGGCGATAGAGGTCGTTCAGGTCCGACGTCGCGAAACGGCCGCCGTCGAGCGGCACGAGCGGACGCAGGTCCGGCGGAATGACCGGGACGACCGTCATGATCATCCATTCCGGGCGGTTGCCGGACTGGACGAACGCCTCGATCAGCTTCAGCCGCTTGGCGAGCTTCTTCGGCTTAAGCTCCGACTTCGATTCAGCGATCTCCTGGCGAAGCCTCACGATCTCGCTCTCGAGATTGAGCCCGATCAGCATCTCGCGGACCGCCTCCGCGCCGATCATGGCGGTGAAGGAATCCGCGCCGTACTGATCCTGCGCCTCGAGGAACTCGTCCTCCGAAAGAAGCTGCTTCTCCTGGAGCGGCGTGATGCCCGGCTCCACGACGATGTAATTCTCGAAATAGAGGACGCGCTCGATGTCCTTCAGCGTCATGTCGAGCATCAGGCCGATGCGCGAGGGCAGCGACTTCAGGAACCAGATGTGGGCGACGGGCGCGGCGAGCTCGATATGGCCCATGCGGTCGCGTCGCACGCGCGCAAGCGTTACTTCAACGCCGCACTTCTCGCAGATGATGCCCTTGTACTTCATGCGCTTGTACTTGCCGCACAAGCACTCGTAATCCTTGATCGGGCCGAAGATGCGCGCGCAGAACAGACCGTCGCGCTCCGGCTTGAAGGTCCGATAGTTGATCGTCTCCGGCTTCTTGATCTCGCCGAAGGACCAGGAGAGGATCTTCTCGGGGCTCGCGATAGAGATGCGGATCTGATCGAAAGTCTGCGCCTGCACCTGCGGGCTGAAAATGTTCATGACCTCTTGATTCATGGTCACTCCTTGGCCGTTTGGCATGTCCCCCTGGGGGGCGGGGGCTCTTCGCCGCGCTCACGCCGCGGCACGAAATTCACTTCAACTCGACGCCGCCGAAGCGGCGCCGGAACGCCGCCTATTCGGCGGCGTCCCTGTCCGTGTACTGATCTGCGATCCGCTTGCGCTCGTCGCTGTCCTGCAGCTCGACGTTCAGGCCGAGCGAGCGCATCTCCTTGACGAGCACGTTGAAGCTCTCAGGGATGCCCGCCTCGAACGTGTCGTCGCCGCGAACGATCGCTTCGTAGACCTTGGTGCGGCCGGCCACGTCGTCCGACTTCACCGTCAGCATTTCCTGCAAGGTATAGGCGGCGCCGTAGGCCTCGAGCGCCCACACTTCCATTTCGCCGAAGCGCTGACCGCCGAACTGCGCCTTGCCGCCGAGCGGCTGCTGCGTGACGAGGCTGTAGGGGCCGATCGAGCGCGCGTGGATCTTGTCGTCCACCAGGTGGTGAAGCTTCAGCATATAGATGTAGCCCACCGTCACTTCGCGATCGAAGGCTTCGCCCGTGCGCCCGTCATAGAGTCGCGACTGGCCGGAGCGGCTAAGTCCCGCCTCCTCCAGGAGTTCCACGATGTGCTCTTCCTTGGCGCCGTCGAAGACCGGCGTCGCGATCGAGACGCCCTTCTTGAGCTGCTCGCCGAGCCTGACGATGGATTCGTCGTCGAAGCTCGCGACCGGCTCGTTCTTGGCGTTGTCGCCGTAGAGCGCGGTCAGAGTGTCGCGCAGCGGCTTCATGTCACCGTCGCGCCGGTACGATTCCACCATCTCGCCGACCTTCAAGCCCAGTCCGGCACAGGCCCAGCCGAGATGCGTCTCAAGGATCTGCCCGACATTCATGCGGCTTGGTACGCCGAGCGGATTCAAGACGATGTCGACATGCGTCCCGTCCTCCAGGAACGGCATGTCCTCCACCGGCACGATCTTCGAGACCACGCCCTTGTTGCCGTGACGGCCGGCCATCTTGTCGCCCGGCTGGATCTTGCGCTTCACGGCGACGAAGACCTTCACCGTCTTCATGACGCCGGGCGGCAGCTCGTCGCCGCGCTGCAGCTTCTCCACCTTGTCGATGAAGCGGCTCTCCAGGCGCTTGCGGCTCTCGTCGTACTGGGCGCGAAGCTGCTCCACCTCCGTCATCAGCTTGTCGTCGGCGGTGGTCAGGTGCCACCACTGCGCGCGCGGATATTCGGCGAGCACCTCGTCGGTGATCTTGGTGCCCTTCTTGAAGCCCTTCGGGCCGGAGGTGCCGTTCTTGCCGTTCAGCATCTCCGCGAGGCGGCCGTAGATGTTGCGGTCGAGGATCGACTGCTCGTCGTCGCGGTCCTTGGCCAGACGCTGGATCTCCTCGCGCTCGATCGCCATGGCGCGCTCGTCCTTCTCCACGCCGTGGCGGTTGAAGACGCGCACTTCGACGATCGTGCCGAAGGTTCCCGGCGGCATCCTGAGCGAGGTGTCGCGCACGTCGGAAGCCTTCTCGCCGAAGATGGCGCGCAAAAGCTTCTCCTCCGGCGTCATCGGGCTCTCGCCCTTCGGCGTGATCTTGCCGACCAGGATATCGCCCGGCTTCACCTCCGCGCCGACATAGACGATGCCCGCCTCGTCGAGGTTCTTCAGCGCCTCTTCCGACACGTTCGGGATGTCGCGGGTGATCTCTTCCGGTCCGAGCTTGGTGTCGCGCGCCATCACCTCGAACTCCTCGATATGGATCGAGGTGAAGACGTCGTCGCGGACGATCCGCTCGGAGAGCAGGATGGAGTCCTCGAAGTTGTAGCCGTTCCACGGCATGAAGGCGACGAGCACGTTGCGGCCGAGCGCGAGGTCGCCGTGATCGGTCGAAGGACCGTCGGCAATGATCTCGCCGGCCGAGACGTGGTCGCCCACCTGCACCAGCGGACGCTGCGTGATGCAGGTCGACTGGTTGGAACGCTGGAACTTCTGCAGACGGTAGATGTCGACGCCCGACTTGGAGGCGTCGCGCTCTTCGGTGGCTCGCACCACGATACGGGTCGCGTCGACCTGGTCGACGATGCCGGTCCGCCGCGCGCCGATTGCCGCGCCGGAATCGCGCGCCACGATCGGCTCCATGCCGGTGCCGACGAGCGGCGCCTCGGCGCGCACCAGCGGCACCGCCTGGCGCTGCATGTTGGAGCCCATGAGCGCACGGTTGGCGTCGTCGTTTTCCAGGAACGGGATCAGCGCCGCGGCAACTGAGACAAGCTGCTTCGGCGACACGTCCATCAGGTCGACCTTCTCACGCGCCACGAGCGATACGTCGCCCTGATGGCGGCAGGTGACGAGGTCGTTGGTGAAGCGGCCCTTGTCGTCGAGCTGGGCGTTGGCCTGGGCGACGGTGTATTTCGCCTCCTCCATGGCGGAGAGATAGACGACCTCGTCCGTCACCTTGCCGTCGACGATCTTGCGGTAGGGGCTCTCGATAAACCCGTACTTGTTCACCCGCGCGAAGGTGGCGAGCGAGTTGATCAGGCCGATATTCGGACCTTCCGGCGTCTCGATCGGGCAGATGCGCCCGTAATGCGTCGGGTGCACGTCGCGCACCTCGAAGCCCGCCCGCTCGCGCGTCAGGCCGCCAGGCCCGAGCGCCGAGAGACGCCTTTTGTGGGTGATCTCGGAGAGCGGGTTGGTCTGGTCCATGAACTGCGAGAGCTGCGAGGAGCCGAAGAACTCGCGCACCGCCGCTGCCGCCGGCTTGGCGTTGATCAGGTCCTGCGGCATGACGGTGTCGATCTCCACCGACGACATGCGCTCCTTGATGGCGCGCTCCATCCTGAGCAGGCCGATCCGGTACTGGTTCTCCATGAGCTCGCCGACCGAGCGCACCCGGCGGTTGCCAAGATTGTCGATGTCGTCGATCTCGCCACGCCCGTCGCGCAGGTCGACCAGCGTGCGGATGACGGAGATGATGTCTTCCTTCCTGAGCACGCGAACGGTGTCTTCAGCGTCGAGATCGAGGCGCATGTTCATCTTTACGCGGCCGACCGCGGAAAGGTCGTAGCGCTCCGAATCGAAGAACAGCGACTTGAACATCGCCTCGGCCGTATCGACCGTCGGAGGCTCGCCCGGGCGCATCACCCGGTAGATATCGAAGAGCGCCTCTTCGCGGTTCTGGTTCTTGTCCGCCGCGAGCGTGTTGCGGATATAGGCGCCGACATTGACGTGGTCGATCTCCAGAAGCAGCAGTTTCTTCTGCCCGGCTTCGGTGAGCGCTGCGAGCGACTTGGCGGAGATTTCCTCGCCGGCCTCGGCGCGGATCTCGCCCGTCTCCAGGTTGACGATGTCCTCGGCGAGATAGCGGCCGACGAGCGCCTCGTCGGTCACCTTCAGCGCCTTAATCTTCTTCTCTTTGATCTGCTTGGCGAGGCGCGCCGTGATCTTCTGACCCGCCTCGGCGATCACCTCGCCCGACTTTGCGTCGATCAGGTCTTCGGTCGGCTTGGTGCCGCGCAGCTTGTCGGCATCGAGCGGCAGCCGCCAGCCGTCGCCGTCACGCGTGACGGTGACCGACTCGTAGAAGGTGGAGAGGATCTCCTCCCCGTCCATGCCGAGCGCGAAGAGCAGCGACGAGACAGGGATCTTCCGGCGCCGGTCGATGCGCGCGAAGACGATGTCCTTGGCGTCGAACTCGATGTCCAGCCAGGAGCCGCGATAGGGAATGATGCGCGCCGCGAACAACAGCTTGCCGGAGGAATGCGTCTTGCCCTTGTCGTGGTCGAAGAAGACGCCCGGCGAGCGGTGCATCTGCGAGACGATGACGCGCTCCGTGCCGTTGATGACGAAGGTGCCGTTGTCCGTCATGAGCGGCATGTCGCCCATGTAGACGTCCTGCTCCTTGATGTCCTTGACCGACTTCGCACCGGTCTCCTGGTCGACGTCGAACACGATCAGGCGCAGCGTCACCTTGAGCGGCGCGGCATAGGTCATGTCGCGCTGCCGGCACTCCTCGACGTCGTATTTCGGCGGATCGAACTCGTAGCGCACGAATTCGAGCATGGCATTGCCGGCGAAGTCGGAGATCGGGAACACCGACTTGAAGACTGCCTGCAGCCCCTCGTCGCCACGCCCGCCCTTCGGCTCTTCGACCATCAGAAACTGATCGTACGAAGACTTCTGAACCTCGATCAGGTTGGGCATCTCCGCCGCTTCGGTGATGTGACCGAAGAACTTGCGGATACGCCGCCGGCCCGAGAAGCTCACTTTCTTCGCAGTCGTTGCTCTCGCCATTATCGCCTCGTCTTCTCGTCGGCCGCCCGGAGAGCCGCATGCACCACATGCGGCCGTCGGGACGGCCCCGCCGCGCCTCGTGGGCGCCATGATGGCCTTCTCGGCCAGCGATCCGGGCGCGGATGAGCCGCGCCCGGACTGAGTTTAGAAAACGCTACTTCAGCTCGACCTTTGCGCCGGCATCCTCGAGCTTCTTCTGGATTTCCTCGGCCTCGGCCTTGGACGCAGCTTCCTTCACCGTCTTCGGCGCGCCCTCGACCAGGTCCTTGGCTTCCTTCAGCCCAAGACCCGTGATCGCGCGCACTTCCTTGATGACGTTGATCTTCTTGTCGCCCGCGGCCATCAGGACCACGTCGAACTCGGTCTTCTCCTCGACCGCCTCGGCGGCTGCGCCGCCGCCTGCCGCCGCCACCGCGACCGGTGCCGCGGCGGAGACGCCCCACTTCTCTTCCAGCAACTTGGAGAGCTCGGCCGCTTCCAGCACGGTCAGGCTGGAGAGGTCCTCAACGATTTTCGATAGATCAGCCATTCTCAGTTTTCCTTGTCGGTTCGAACCCTTGGTTCAGATCTTTCAAGATCGGCTTCAGGCCGCCTCGCCCTTATCGGCATAGGCTGCGAACACACGCGCGAGCTGGGCGCCCGGCGCCTGCAGAACGCCCGCAATGCGGGTCGCCGGCGTCTGGATCATGCCGACGAGCTTCGCTCTCAGTTCATCGAGCGAGGGAAGCGCGGCGAGAGCCTCGACCCCCTTGGCGTCCAGGCTTGTCGCTCCCATGGCGCCGCCGAGCAGGACGAACTTGTCGTTCGTCTTGGCAAATTCGGCGGCGACTTTCGGAGCGGCGATCGGGTCGACCGAATAGGCGATGACCGTCGGTCCCTGGAACAAGTCGCTGATGTGTTCGACGTCTGTACCTTTCAGGGCAAGCTTGACGAGGCGGTTCTTGGCGACCTTGAGGCTGGCCCCGGCGTCCTTCATCCGACCGCGAAGGGCCGTCATCTGGGCGACGTTCAGGCCGGAATAGTGGGCCACGACCACAACCCCGGTATTCGAAAACACCTGGTTGAGACCTGACACCATCTCGCTTTTTTCAGCTCTATCCACTGCCTCTGTCCTCATCTGGCCCGGACTGCCTTTCGGCGAATCCGTGGCCGTTTCGCCATGCCGCCCGGCCTCATTCGAGTCGAGGGACGGGCGACGTTGAACGCCTGTCCCCCGAGCCTCGCAGGAGGCGCGGGCCCTCGCCTCTCTTCACGAGAAGCGAAGGACGAGAGGTTCGAACCGGCATCGGGCTTTCGCCCAAAAATCGGTTCATGAACCCGTCTCATGCAGGCCGTAAGCTTAAGAGCCGAGGCTCACCTGCAATCTCGGACAGGACCGGGCCGGACGAGCATGCCCGCCGACCCGTTTTCGCCTTTGGCACTTGCGCGCCTCCGGCGAAACTCTGAACCCAGGCAAAGACTTGCCCGGGCAAACTCGTAACCGACCTCAGCTCGCCGAAAGCGATGCCGGATCGACGCGCACACCCGGCCCCTGCGTGGAGGTCAGGGCGACGCGCTTCAAATAGGTTCCCTTGGCGCCGGACGGCTTCGCCCGGCTCACCGCGTCGGTCAGGGCGCGGATATTCTGCGCCAGCGCCTCTTCGGTGAAGGACGCCTTGCCGACGCCGGCATGAATGATGCCCGCCTTCTCGACGCGGAACTCAACGGCGCCGCCCTTGGCGTCCTTGACGGCCTGCGTCACGTCGTTGGTCACGGTGCCGACCTTCGGGTTCGGCATCAGGCCACGCGGCCCGAGGATCTTGCCGAGCCGGCCGACGAGCGGCATCAGGTCGGGGGTGGCAATGCAGCGGTCGAAATTGATCTCGCCCTTCTGCACGGCCTCCATCAAATCCTCCGCCCCGACGATGTCGGCGCCCGCTTTGGTCGCCTCGTCGGCCTTATCGCCGCGCGCGAAGACCGCGACACGGGCCGTGCGACCTGAGCCGTTCGGCAGATTGACGACGCCGCGCACCATCTGGTCGGCATGGCGCGGATCGACGCCGAGATTGAGCGCGACCTCGATCGTCTCGTCGAACTTCGCGACGGCCCGCTCCTTCACCATGCGGACCGCATCGGAGAGCGGATAGAGCGCGTCGCGGTCGATCCCCTCGCGCGCCTTGCGCGTACGTTTTCCCTGTGCGCTCATGGCCCTACCCCACCACCTCGAGGCCCATGGAACGGGCCGAGCCTTCGACCATCCGCATCGCGGCATCGACGTCGTTGGCGTTCAGGTCCTTGAGCTTCTGCTCGGCGATCGAGCGCACCTGGTCGCGCGTCACCTTGCCGGCGAATGAGCGGCCCGGCGTCTGCCCGCCCTTCGGAAGGCCCGCGGCCTTCTTCAGGAAGTGCGAGACCGGCGGCGTCTTCATCTCGAAGGTGAAGCTGCGATCGGCAAAGATCGTCAGCACCACCGGAACCGGCGCGCCCTTCTCCATGTCCTGCGACGCGGCGTTGAACGCCTTGCAGAATTCCATGATGTTCAGGCCCCGCTGACCGAGCGCCGGCCCGATGGGCGGCGACGGATTGGCGGCGCCCGCGGGTACCTGCAGTTTCAGGTAGCCCGTGATTTTCTTGGCCATTCCTCACTCCGTTCTCTCGCCGACCGAAACGGCCGGCATCTTCGGGTGTCCGTGGTGCGGCCCTCGCGTCGCCCGATGGCGCGGGCGACGGGCCTTCCACGCGAGCCCTGACGGGCTCCTTCTTTCAGCGTGATTTTCTCCCGAGAACCGGAAACCACTTCTCGAAATCACGCTCTACGGTCAGACCTTCTCGACCTGTCCGTATTCGAGCTCGACGGGTGTCGCCCGGCCGAAGATGGACACCGCCACCTTCAGACGCGCGCGCTCCTCGTCGACTTCCTCCACGTTCCCCTCGAAGGAGGCGAACGGGCCATCGGCGACGCGTATGCGCTCGCCGATCTCGAAACTCACCGACGGCTTCGGCCGCTCCACCCCTTCCTGGACCTGCGCCATGATGCGCTCGGCCTCAGAGTTGGGGATCGGCGTCGGCCGACTGTCCGTGCCCAGGAATCCCGTGACCTTGGGCGTGTTCTTGATGAGGTGATAAGCCTCATCGGTCATGTCCATCTTCACCAGCACGTAGCCGGGGAAGAACTTGCGCTCCGAATCCACCTTGCGGCCGCGCCGCATCTCCACAACCTTCTCGGTCGGGACGAGAATGTCGTCGATCAGGTCGGCGAGCCCTGCGGCCGCCGCCTTCTCGCGAATGGAGTCCGCCACCTTCTTCTCGAAATTCGAGTAGGCGTGGACGATGTACCAACGCTTCGTCATCGGGTGTTCCGTCGTTTCCAGTCTCAGCCCGCCGTGCCGAGTGCGACGCCGATGCCCCAGCTCATGACCTGGTCCGCGGCGAAGAAGAAGATCGTCGCCAGAAACACCATGATGAACACCATCAAGGTCGTGATCGCAGTTTCGCGCCGCGTCGGCCAAGTGACTTTGGCCGCCTCGGTGCGCACCTGTTGGATAAACTGGAACGGGTTTGTCTTTGCCATGCCGGGAATTTGAAGGCGCGCGAAAGGGTTCGCGCGCCTTCGGATGCTCCTAAATAAGCGGTTTACACCCGCCGCGCAAGCCTCACGCGGCAGGTAATGTTCTTTTCCGCCAAGCCCTTGCCGCAAAGCAGCAAATCCGCCCTCAGGCGCGCGGCCGGGCCGGGCGATCTGATGTCTCGTGCTGCCAGTTTTGCCGCCGAAAGGCAAGACCTGGCAGGGGCAGAGGGACTCGAACCCCCGACCTACGGTTTTGGAGACCGCCGCTCTACCAACTGAGCTATACCCCTTCGCGAGCGCTCAGATACTGCGCGGAGGGCCCTGCGGCAAGAACAAGAAAAAGCGTCCGGCGCAAGAAACTGGAGCGGGTGAAGGGAATCGAACCCTCGTCATCAGCTTGGAAGGCTGTTGCTCTACCATTGAGCTACACCCGCGTCGCCGGTAACCCACACGAAGCCCGTAAGGGCAAAGCGTGGTGGGAGAGGTAGGACTCGAACCTACGAAGGCTTACGCCAGCGGATTTACAGTCCGCCCCCTTTGCCACTCGGGACACTCTCCCGGCCCGGTCACCCGGAATCCGGTTTGAAGAACCGAGACCCGCGGGCGGACGGCTCCGTCGCGGGCGTATATGCTGAGACGCGCCCGGCGTGTCAACAACGCCGCCCCTGCCCTTTTGCAGGCGAAGGCCGGGCCACGGCGGCGCGAACACAACCGACGGAGCGACCCCTGAAAGCACGCGACAGAAGACCGGCGGAGCGAGCGCGCGGCGGCAGCGCGGCGGGCGGGGCGGCAGGTGGCGCGAACGTGATCTATGGCTGGCACAGCGCGCTCGAAGCGCTCCGGAATCCGCGCCGCGCGATCCGTCGTCTCCTCGCCACGCAGAACGCGCTCCAGCGCCTCGCCGAGGAAGGCGTGCGCGATCTCCCCGCCCCCGTCGAGGCGCGCGAGATCGACCGCCTGACCGGCCCCGGCGCCGTGCATCAGGGGATCGTTGTCCTCGCCGAGCCGCTGCCGGAGCGCGACATATCCGACCTCGCCGACGCGACGCTCGTCGTCGTGCTCGACCAGGTCACCGATCCGCACAATGTCGGCGCGATCCTGCGCTCTGCCGCCGCCTTCGGCGCCGATGCGCTGCTCCTGACGGAGCGGCACGGGCCCGACGAGTCCGGCGTGCTTTCGAAAGCCGCCTCCGGGGCGCTGGAGCATGTCGCGCTCGTTCGCGTCAAAAACCTGGCGCGCGCGCTCGACCAGCTCGGCGATCTCGGCTTCCTCCGCCTCGGTCTCGACAGCGCGCACGCCGCGCCGCTGGAAGAGGTCGATCCCGGCGCGAAGACCGCGATCGTGCTCGGCGCGGAGGGCAAGGGCCTGAGAAGGCTCACGCGCGAGAAGTGCGATTTCCTGGTGCGGCTCGACGCGCCGGGCGCAATCAAGAGCCTCAACGTCTCCAACGCCGCGGCGATCGCGCTCTACGCGCTGACGCGCCGCGCGGCACGAGGATCGGCTCGAGGATCGACCGGCTCTTAACCGATTGGAAACCATGGCACTTAACGCGATGGCAACCATAAAGCCGCAGCTTGGACCCACGTGTCGTATGAGTATGGGTCCGCGCAGCGATGAACGCAATTCTAGGACAGCCGCAGAGAGCGGAGACGATCGGGTCGGTGACGCTGGCCGACCTGCAGTTCGATCCCCCCTCGTCTTTCGACCGGCTAAAGAGCCTCGCCAGGATGGCGCTGATGCTCTGGGGCGCGCTGGCCTTCGGCGCCGCCGCCGGCACGGCCGCCTATTTCGTCGCCGGGACGGGCGAGCCGATCCTCGTCGCCCGGGCGAGCACGGAAGCGCCCGCGAGCGAGGCGCCGCGCGAAACCAACAAGACCACTGTCGCGCTCGCGGAGATCCCGCCGCATCTGAGCGAGTTCGTGGGCAAGTTCGAAGCGAACACCGGCGAGGCTTTGCCCGACCCGGTCGAAGAAGCGCGCATGCCGCGCCCGCGGCCGGACGAGCCGGTCTATACGGGAAGCGTGGAGCGCCCGCGCCAGGTGGTCCGGCGCCGCGCCTTCAGCCCATGCCAGGCGCTGGCGGATCTCGGCGCGCGCTACGTCTTCGGCCTGCGCTGCCGCCAGGCGCGCGTCTACGCGCCGCCGCCTGCGCCGCAGTCGTCCGCCCAGGTCTACTATTATCCTGAGCCCTATCGCCCGCCGCACGTCGTGCGCTGAGGCATCGTCCCGAGAAGCGGGAACCGGTTTTCGGGTAGGATTATGCCCTCGAAAAAAGAGAGCTTCCGCGTGGCACGGCGAAGCTAGCGGCAGACGCGCTTGCCGCCGGACCTCGACGTGTAGAGCCCGGTCGCGGGCTCGAAGCTTTGGAATTTTTCCGCGCAATAGGCGTACCAGAGCGCCGAATGGGGGCTCGGCCTCCCGTATTGGATGAGCGGCGCGCGCGGCGTCGGCATGACGATTTCCGGCCGCGTCCGCTTCACCCCGCGCTGCACCGGCGGCGACGGGCGAAAGCCGTATTGCAGGGTCGAATAAGGCTGGTAGGAGCGCATCTCCAGGCGGTCGACCACCGGAGTGACGGCGCGCGTCGTAGCATCGCCGGTCAACGCCGTGTCGACAGGAAAAAGAGGCAGCGTCGCAGCGGCAGCCTGCCCCGCCGCGCACAAAAGCGCCGCCAAGGCCGCACCGGCGATCGCGCCTCGCCGCGCGCGACCGCAGAGACGCAGCACGCTCGGGGCCGGCTTTCGGTTTCTCTTCATCGGCTTGATATAGGCATGCGCCGGCCGATCGGCACGCGCAGTGCGTCTGCCCTGCACTGGCCCGCGTCCACGATGCGTCCGCTGGACAGATATGCGAGGCTGCCGTAACCCGCTTGCCGAGCGAGCGCCCTCGCCGCGCCGGCTTAGCTCAGTTGGTAGAGCACCTGATTTGTA
>CAWFEM010000022.1:0-60039 GCA_963814905.1 uncultured Alphaproteobacteria bacterium
CGCCCTGCATGTGAGATGAGAGAAAACGCACATGAGACGTTTTGAGGAACAGATATTTCCCGTGCTTCTTTCTGGTGGCGCAGGGACTCGTTTGTGGCCGTTGTCACGCAAGAGCGCCCCGAAGCAACTGATAAACTTGGTCGGATCTAAGACCCTCTTTCAACAAGCGGTTCTCCGAATAGTCAACTCCGCGCTCTTCAATCCACCGACAGTGGTGGCAAGTTGGGAGCATCGCCTCTCAGTCGCCGATCAGTTGCACGAGAGCGGCGTTATGGAAGCGTCGATAATGCTCGAGCCCATCGCGCGCAACACCGCCGCTGCTGCGGCAGTAGCTGCGCTCCAGATTGCGGAGACCGCATCCGAAGGGCTGATGCTCTTGATGCCGGCTGATCATTTAATCGAAAATGGCCCCTTGTTTCGCGAAGCGATCCTAGCGGCGATTCCCGCTGCCTTGGATGGGTACCTCACGCTATTTGGCATAAGGCCCGACAGACCTGCGACGGGCTACGGCTATATCCGAATGGGGGACTCAATTTCTGTGGGTGAAAAGGTTCGCCACGCTGACGCCTTTGTTGAGAAGCCAGATGCGCCCACAGCGGAAAGGTATTTGAAAAGCGGTGATCATCTCTGGAACAGTGGGATAGTCCTTGCCTTAGCCGGAACGTTTCTCGAGGAGTTGAGGATGCACTCTCCCGAGGTCTTAGACGCAGCACGCGCCGCGTTTGAGCGCGCGTCACATGACGACGGCTTCATAGGGATCGACGCCGCAGCCTATGCAAAGAGTCCGGTGATCTCCCTTGATCACGCGGTCCTGGAGCGGAGCAGCCGAGTAGCGGTTGTGCCGGCCGAGTTCCCTTGGCGAGACGTCGGTTCTTGGTCGGCGCTTTGGGAGGCTGCGGAGCGCGATAGCGACAACAACGCTATTTCCGGCGCCGTGATCACAGAGGCCACGATAAACTCATATATTCGCAGCGAAGGGCCGCTGATTGCCACGCTCGGTGTCGAAGGCCTGATCGTAGTGGCGACGGGAGACGCGGTTCTCATTGCGAGCGCTGACCGTGACCAGGATATTCGCAAGATCGTCGAGCGTCTGCAGGATGCGCGGCAGGAATATATCTAGGCACTGGCGACGCCAGCCGTAAGATGCCCGGTCCGCTGGAATTGGCTACAAGGAATTGGCGATGGCTGTAGAAGCGTTTGTCGTGGATGGCGTCTTAGGCTGGAAGCTTGACAGCGAAAAGAATTACGCTGTCATCGGCCTAGAGACATCCGGCTCGGAACTTCAGATCGCTGTCGCCGAGCGGCATCTTGTGGATGTCGTCGCCGGTTTGATCAACGCATCGGGTGCATTCCCGCTGGAACCCGGTTTGAAATTGAAGCAGGTGATCGGCCTTAGCCCAACGGAAATTGAGGTCGGGCGCGATGAAGCCTCAGGTGACCTTTCTCTTTCAGTCGTTTTCCCGAGCAAAGGACATCTCACGTTTCGGATCAACCGTCGGATCGCGCAAGGGTTGCGGCGAGCATTAGATCATACGCTGGGCGACGATGACGCAACTGCTTCTGGGCGGGGCGGATCATGTTGAGCGACAAGCTCCCGACTGAGAGCCGTCCTTGGGGATCGTTCTATGTCATTGACGAAGGCGTCGGCTTCAAGGTGAAGCGAATTGTCGTCAATCCCGGGGGCCGTCTCTCTCTTCAAAGTCACAAACATAGGTCGGAGCACTGGACCGTTGTTTCGGGGAAACCCACGGTGACAATCGGGGAGACCGTCACGACCCTTCACCGCGGCGCTTCGGTCGATATCGAAGTAGGCAGTCGTCATCGACTCGAAAATTTTGGGGATATTGATGCAGTCGTGATCGAGGTTCAGTTTGGTGACTACCTCGAAGAGGACGACATCGTTCGATACGAGGATGTCTATCAGCGGCAGTAGTCGACAGTTCTGGGCAGCTGCCTCCAAAAACGCAACGGTGTTAGGCATTTTGAGCGCGGCGAGAGCCTCGCTTATATCGGCGCCGTCGTGCTTAGTTCGGGCGGGTCGAACCAATTGTCTGCTTGGGAAGCAAGCTGGAAGCAGGGTTGACGGATGGAGCCCGGCGCTCAGGATCATCGAGCTTCTGGAAAGCCGCGGCGTCGCCGCCGACAATTACGACCCGTTCATCCCGGGGATGATCGGTCCGTCACGGCAGCGCGGCGCGCTAGCCTATCGCCACTCCGTGCCGCTTTCCGGTGCATCAGAAAGTCGGCGCCCGCAACCAGGCAATCTGAATATGCGGGGGTCGGCAGCCGCGTCTGCTCAGTCCCTCCCCCCTTTGGTCATGATCGCCATGCCGGACCGTGTGATGCTAATCTGCTGCGTGTAGCGTCCCACCATCTCTGGAGACTTCCATCCGCCGGCGTGCATGATCGGAACCAAGTCAATCCCATTCTCCGTCATATCGAGAGCGGCGCCTATTCGAAAAGAGTGTCCCGACAACCTTGCGACGAGGGCCTGCGGTAGCCCTGCCGCCCGCGCAGCATGTTTGACGATCCTGCTGACCTGAGCGTCGGAGAGTCCACGAGGCAGCGCCAACCCGGCTCGGACGGGACTGAAGATCGGACCACCTTCAATGCCGGCGCCATCTTGCCAGTCGTTCAGCAGCCCGATTGACCGCGGAGACAAATAGGCAAGCCTCCCGTTCCCGAGTTGGTCGGCTTTGGAACGGCGGATGAGGACCGTCCCCGATCCATCTTTCTCCCTGACCACGTCTTCTGCCAAGAGAGCGACGAGCTCGGAACGCCGGCAAAGCGTATCGTAGCCGACGGAGATGAGAGCGCGGTCGCGCTTCCCTTTCAGGTCGGAGCCGCAGGCACAGATCAACGCGTCCCGTAGATCCGATCTAAGCCCGGCCGCCTGCTTCTGGCGTTGTCCCCGGCTCCTGAGAAGTCTCCGAAGCGCCATCTTGACGGCCTCGGTTTTCCCGGGATCGGGTTCATCAAACATCTGGTGGATGCGCGAGATCGCAGCAACGCTGCGGCGGACGCTTGCCGGAGCATGGTCGGGGCCGCGCGCAAAGACGTAGGCGGCAACCAGTCTCAGCCGAGGCCGGGAGGAAGGGGCGATCTCGGTCCTGGAACACCAATTTTCAAAGATGGCGAAATCAGTCCTGTAGTGATCGAATGGTATTGGCAGAGTAGGCTCCCCAAGTCCGTCCAGTTTGATCTCCCATTTGCCAAGCTCTTCGCAATGCATCTATCCTCAACGATGGCAATGGCAACCGCCATACTGACATAGCTTACCATTCGAGTAATTATTATATATGAGTCGGCGTCAATTTTGATCAGCGGGCGGCAAATACGAGCTGCTCGAGCTTTGCTGGGATGGGCGCTGATCGAGACTGGCCGGCGGCCTGGGTTAAGCAGCAAGACTATTCAAAAGTCTCGAGCAGCTCGAAGGGATTCCCGTCGGCCGCGCGTACAACTCTAGCGACTATTCAGCAGGACATTTGAAGCTGCTGGGATCGAATTTGTCGGATCCCCCGACAAGGGCCCGGCGTTCGATATTGGCCGGACCGTGCTGGGAGCCAATCCGTCAGAAAGACGTAGAACCAACGCGCCTCGCGCCCCGCGCCGCATCATGCGGTTTCTTCACTCGCCAAGGGTAGAGCGGTTACGCACCTTTATCGGCTCGCCGGACGATGCGCCGCGCGTTCGGCATCGCAGACCAGTCCCAACCAATCGCTGAACGCCAAAGACACCCTCGAGGATCATTCCGTTCGGCTTCAGTCGATCTTGGCAATCATGTCGCGTGCCTGCCTGATCAAATCGTTGAGCCGACGGCGTTCGGCGAGTGCCTCGCGCGTATAGAGTCCGTGCTTCAGCGCATTCTTGTTGCCCTCCGGCGCCCCCGATCCTGGCGCACCGCCGTGCATGCGGCAGCGCTTCTTACCGTGGACGGCCGGCGACATGCAGGGCCTGCCGGATCGGGTTTTGGCGCCGCAACGCAGGCTCGAAAGCATCGGCCCGGTATTTCGAGGATGGCTCATTTCTTCGGCCGGCGTCGCGCTCGAACGCGCTCGCCGCTCTTGGCGACGATCGGCATCGGTGCGCCCGGTGAATGTGTCGATGCCGCCGGCGCAGCCTTCTCCCACGCATTTTCGCGCGGCGCCTGCGTGACGTGGCCGACAATCGCCTGACCGCCGTCGCTGACCGACACATGCTGTACGGTCACCTTCTGCTCACCGCCGGTACGATAGCGCGTAAGCGCTTCAACTTGCATCACGAACGTACGGGCCAACCTGCTGAGCGCGCGCTCAGCACTGTCCTGCTCCTGAACGGTTTCGACATGAACTCAGGCGACGCGCGAAAGCAATAAAAGCCGATCGGATTACTGCCATGTCCGCCGCCAACATTGCCTCGATCTCGTCCCGCGGCTTCACGCCCTTGACGATCGACAGCAGGAAGTTGAGTGTTCTTTCGCCACCCTCCGGCCCCATCGTACTGGCAAGCTGGGCAATAAGGCCTTTGAGAAAATCTTGATCCGCTGTCCCGACAGCCTCGGCGAGAAGCGCGGTGCCGAACGCCGGGTCAGGATGGTGGAGCACGTAAGTCGTCGACCCGTTCTCGCCTTTCGTCATACGAACCCTCGGCGCCGCGGCCTCTCGCGCGGCAAGCTTACTGGCTGCGGAAATTTCCGCTGCCGTCGGCGTGTATTCGCGCTTCACCGTGACGCTCTTCTTTGGCTTCTTCATTCAGTCCGGCCCCATTCTCATGTCGGAAATGGCTAGATCACGCCGACCGCACAGTCTTCTGACTAGTGAGGTAAAGGCGGAGCCGGTCGGTGGCAACCAATTCTAAGCCTGAAAACGGCCTCAAGTCTTACTTTGCATAGGGTTGTTTTTCAAAAATCTTTGTGCCCCCCTCCTCCTTGGTGCGATAACTGCGCTTATCGCTCGCCGGGCGATGCGTCGCGCGTTGGGTCGCAAACCAGTCGCAACCAGACTTACTTTGGTGGGGGTTTATCGTGCGCGTGGCAGCGTCGTAGATGGCATAGAGCAGACATTCTTATCTAGAGCTGCACGCCCCGCGTTAGCGCGCCGTCGACTACCAAGTTGGTTCCCGTGATGAAACTCGCCGCCGGGCTTGCAAGGAACACCGCTGCGTTGGCCATCTCCTGAGGTGTCCCCATGCGGCCGGTGGGGTTGAGTCCGAGCGCAGTCTTGTAGAGTGCGGGGTTGCCGGTCTTGATCTGATCCCAGACGCCGCCCTCGAAGAACGTATTCCCCGGCGACACCGTGTTGGCACGGACGCCCTTGCCGGCGAGCTGATAGGCGATGCCCTGCGTATAGATGCCCTGCGTATAATGGACCAGCGCCGCCTTGAACGTGCCATATGGACCTGCCGCGAAATCGATCTCACGGCCAGACACGCTCGAGATCACCACAATGGCGGCGGCCTTGCTCTTCTCTAGATGCGGCATAGCGGCGTTCACCAGCCGCACTGCACCCATCAGGTCCGTTTCGTAGCTCTTTTTCCAGTTCTCCTCATCCGGGCCGATGGCGAGCGCGCTTACATTGGCGATCACGATGTCGATGCCGCCAAGCTCCTTTGCGACCGCTGCCACCCAGGCTTCGAGCGCCGCCTTGTCGGAGACGTCGAGAGCCTTCCCGCTGGCACGAACACCTTGCGCGCGCAGTGCTCCGACCGCCGCGTCGAGTTTGTCGGCGTTGCGCGCACAGATCGCCACATCTGCGCCCTCCTGCGCCAGCGTCTCGGCGATCGCTCCTCCGATGCCTCTCGTCCCGCCGGTGACGAGAGCGCGCAGCCCCTTCAGCCCCAGATCCATGACCTTCTCCCCGAACTGCCTACGCCAGGTAGGACTTCAGCACCGAAGCACCGAGCGTGTATTTCGGATCGACCATGTTACCGAGACGGATGCGGCCGGCCTGGGTCAGGAAGAAATACGCCTCGAGCTTGTCCCAGCCGTAGTCCTCTACCATCCAGCGTATCAGCTCGCGATAAGCGATGCGGGCGGCATCCTCCATGGGCCGGGCCGAGCCTATCGTCATGATGACATGCTCGTTCTCGAGCCGCCGCCAGGCGATCGACCACCGCTTGATGAGATCGACCTGGATGGTCGTGGTCGACGGCATCTCGACGGCAACGCCGCACAGCTCGCCATCGCCCTGCGTCGCATGGCAGTCGCCCAGATAGAGATAGGCGTCCTTGTGGTGAACGGGGAAGTAAAGGATCGCGCCCGGACCGATGTCGGGCAGGTCCATGTTACCGCCCCAATAGTCGGGCTGCAGCGAGGTGACGGCTTCGATCTCGGGGCTGACGCCTAGCGTCCCGATGAAGGGCGCATAGGGCAGGGTGATCTTCTTGTTGAACTTCGTGGCGCATCACGGGAAGTCTTGACACCTTCGGTCCTGTCTTGGCTCATCACCGGAAATCTCACCTTTGCGGGGTCGATCGCGTCCGCAGAAACCGTGACGAAAATCGCTCTCTACTACTTCCACGAACGAGCCTGGGGTGCCGTCCGCTGGGGTGAGAAGAAGCATGGACTCGTTGTGGTCCCCAAAGGCACATCCGCAATTGACGACGAAGAACTCGACACACCTAAAGTCGTTCACCACCCGAACGTCACGGACACGGCTGCACTCTTTCGCAAGAAGGCAGTGGGTTAGATCGCGAGTCAAATGCGTGTCACGCCGCGCGATTATGAGCAGGTCGGGCCCTCCGCGAACGATCGCGTCTCATGTCTGTCTTTGGAACTATCGCAAGCGAGCTTCTGGAAGAACCCGAGCTGCGCCTCGCCTATCCAGCCAATCCTGAGACCCTAGATCTGATAGTTGCTTGCATCCTCGCGAAATACAATTCTGGAACGCTCTATCTGCATGCGCTGAACGCTCGCAGAGTAGCGGCACGGTCGGGCCGGACGGTCGAACTAATGCTCAAAACCTTCACGCCCTAGCGCGAGGGCGGCGCCCAGACGCAGGAAATGTCGACGAAGCCGTCGCCGTCGAGATCGCGATCGCCGACCGTCGAAGGATCGCAGTCCTCGTCGATGTTATTGGGCTCGCAGATCTCGGTGTTGCCGGGGAAGATATCGGCGTTCGAATCATCGCAGTCGGAACCGCCACATGCGAGACTGGCGACGCCGTCGCCGTCCATGTCATCGATGATCTGACAGTCCGTCACGCAGGTACCTTCGGCCTCGTTGCAGAGGCCGACGGTGCAGACCGGCTGGCTGTAGACGCAGCCCCGGCGGTCGGCCCAAGGACGTTCGGGATCGCAGCTCTCCACGCCGTTGCAGAAGATGCCATCGTCGCAATCGGAATCACGCTCGCAAAGGTCCTGCGCCAACGCAGTGGCGGCGAACAGGATGCCCGCGACGAACGCGAGCGCTGCGAGTCGGATCCGCGACGAAGGCATCTGGACCGTTTTCGTCATCGGTCGCACCTCCTGCCCTTGAGCGGGTTAATCTCCGGATCGCGATCGTCGCAGTCGCCGGCGGTAAGCACGTAGCGCGCGCCTTTTCCCGGCGCTTGGTCGCCGACCTGTTGCGCGAGTTCGGTGGAGAGCCGCTGCAATGCGTCGCCAATAAGGCAAACGGCAATCGTGCTGTACGGATCGCCGAAGGAATCGCCGTCGATGTCGGCGTAGATCGTGACGGTGAGGTCCTCGTCGGTAAGGCCGTCGCAATCGTCGTCGATGCCGTTACAGATCTCGGCGGCGCCGGGATGAACCGAGCGCCGGGTGTCGTCGCAGTCGAGCGCAGCGGGAACCTCGTTGCGCGGGCCGAGATTGCGGCGGCGACGTGCTTCGCGGAGACGGTCCGCCTGCTGCATCATGTAGAGCGTGCGCGAACGGCCAAGCTCTTGAGCGGCGTCGCGCCCGAGCCGATCCACCTGCTCAGGTGTGAGGGCGTTGACGCCGGGGACGTTGCCGATGAGCTGATCGGCAGCGGCGCTGCCGCCCGTCGTTATCGATGGTTGTGGCAGGCCGATGGAACTCTGCGCGAGGACAAGATCTCTGTTTCCGCCGGCAAGGCAGGCGCCGGGTGGGGCAGCAATCAGGACCGCAGCCAGACCGGCCAAGGCATGAATGCGCGGCGCATCGTGCATGGTGACCCCCCTGCGGACGAAGCCGGAAGCGCAACTTAGAATAAACAATGCGGCAACGGCATGACATTCGCCCCGCACATGGGCGGAATAGAAGTCGGGCCATGAGCCGGCGGGCGAGCTCAGTCCTTCGGCTGCGGCGCCCCTGGTACTTGCAGGTAATACCGCTCCCGGCGTGAGGTGCGCTATCTCTTGAACGTGTGACTTCACCTAGACAATGGGAAGCTCGTGCGTTGCCTTGGCGCAGAGCCGCACGCACCTCGCGATGAGGCATTTGCGGGACACCACGCGGCATGAAGGCTGACCTGAGCCCTCGGCCAGGAACGGGTAGAGTCATCACCGCTGAAGGGGACGGACGATGCTCTTATCGCTGCTTCGGGCAAGCCGGCCATGATCGTCAGTGACTACGTGACAGAACTGACAGCATGGCGATCCTGAAATGGTCTCGGGAGACCCGGATCGATCAACTCTACATCGCGCCTCGGCGAGCCGCAGCGAAATGCCTTCACGGAAGGTTTCGACCGGCGCCAGCGCGACAAATTCCTGAACGAGAGATTGGTCGCCTCGCGGCTGGGCGGGCGAGCTGATACAGGCGGGAAGATCGCAGCTGCACTTCAGAAGGCAGGCGTTTTGTTCATCGATGAAAACGGGAGAAACGCTGGGATATTACGCATCGTTGGCGCGGCCAGAGTATCCGAAGATTGACTCCTGAGGTGTTGCACAACTGTCACTACTAGAGTTTCACAGACGGCGGTAATCCTTTTAAATTGCAGCGCGAATGCCCTGGAAGTAGATTTCAGCCAATCGGGGGCCGTGTCATGCGTTCGATTTCAAAGGTCACTCTCCTTGCTGGAGGCGCGTCCACGGCTCTTCTGGCCGGTCAGTGGCCGGAACATGCCAACGCTCAGACGGCGCCTGTTCCCGGCTCTTTCGACTGGTCCGGTTTTTATGCAGGTTTGAATCTCGGCGGCGTGTGGAGCGACCACGACAGCGCCCACTTTGGGACGTGTGGCCCGTTCACAAATCTGAAAGACAGAAACGGATCCTTCTGGGCGAACAGCGCCGACGATGTGGGATGCCCACAGACTACGGTAGCCGAAGGACCACACACTGGTTCCGTATTCCCTACCTTCGACCTTGATGACGACTACGTGGCCTGGACCGGCGGCAGCAAGAGGAAGCATCGGCTACGCGGTCTTTTCGGGGCCCACTTCGGCATCAACCGCCAAGCGGGACAGTTTGTCTTCGGAATCGAGGGCGACATTTCGCACACCTTCGGGAACGACGGTAAGAGCACCGTCATGTTTGACTACTTCGACGACCGCGCCGGTCCCGATGATCTCTACAACTATTTTGGATCTGGGACGGTGAAGGATAACGCGACGCTGGATTGGCTGGCGACGTTGCGCGGAAGAGCCGGGTACGCCTTCGGCCCGGGAGGCCGGTTCCTGGTCTTCGGTACCGGTGGCATTGCCATCGCCGGCTTCAAGGGTGGCATCAGCGGCGACTTCAAGATCAGCGATTACGGCGATCAGTTTTGTTCGAACTGCACATTCGGCGACGCGCACAACGGGGACGATGTCAAGTTAGGCCCAACCGTCGGCGTCGGTGGTGAATATGCGCTGACGGATCACCTAATCCTCGGCGTGCAGTACCTCTACGCGCATTTCAGCTCCGACGATCACACGATCACCTTCCACGGCAACGAAGGGCGGCAGTTTGACGTGACTCTCGGCGGCGGCCCCAAGAACGTGCACGTGTTCGACGCTCGCCTGAGCTGGAAATTCTGACCCGGTCTGACCTGTGGAGGCGCGACGGCGCGGGCGTGGCACCGCGTTAGTTGCTCGCCTTCGGTCGATCGTTGACGACCGCGCCCGCATTGACCAACAGCTTGTCGATGATCGACGCGTAGGCCTCGCTCGGTATGTTGTGATGGCCGCAAAGGTTTGCAGCAGCGAACGCGGTGCTGTTCGCCCTCATCATGAAGTCGATAGCCGGACCCTTGTGACCGAATAGTTCTTTTAAAATCGCCGCGTTGAAGTGCCCGACCGTGCGGATAGCAGGAGACCTACCCCGGGGAGAAATTCTGCGAAGCATTTCGCGGCCGAAATCTGCGTCGCCAAGCCCCTCTACACGCTCTGCGTGGCGCCAGATTTCGTCGATCCAATGGCGCAGGAACGGCGTCCCCCGACGAAACATCAGGACGGTTGGGTTATAGGACACTCGGATCGTCGGAGTCTTCTTGCCGCGCTCTCGGCGTACCAAGATTTCCTGGCACACGAGATACGGAGATTCGGTGTCGATCGCAAAGTTCGCAGGGTCAAAGACGAGCACATCCAAGTCGATCCAGACGACGCAGTCCCAGGTTTCGAGGAGGCGCTCGCTCCAAAGGAGACGCCCGAGGTCGGCGAGCGGAAGTCGGGACTGCGCCTTCAGGGCGAGTTGCAGCGGGATGCCCTCAAACAGCTCGTCGCCAATGAGACGATAGGAGTAGCCGCTCTGGCCGGCCCAATCGCGCACCGAAGCTGTGCAACGGAGAATCCACCCCGGAACCGTCACAGCATGCGATTGGAAAACGAGCACTTTCACCGGCGACCGCCGCCCCAGCGATATTTGAACGCGGCGATTTCGGCCGCGCTGTAGAAATGTTGCGCGACGGGATCGGAGTAGATCTCTTCGAGGAGATCCTTCGGCATGACCAACTCTTTCTTGAATTCGTCATAGAGGAATCGCGCACGGCGGTTGGCGGTCACGTTCCTTTGCGGAAGCTCGGTAATCGAAGAACCCAGAAAGCTTGTAGCGGAGGCCGCCAGTTTCGGCCACGCCGGTCCATCCGCCGGAAGATCCTCAAAGCGATAGCATAGCAGCTCGGTCGCGCCGTTCGCGGCAAGGAGACAGGCGCGCGACCGATCGAATGGAAAGCGGGTCACGTCGATTCCGAAGACCTCGTCGATCTCCATCAAGAACCAATTGCCTATCCGGGTGAACACGTGCCGCAGGCTGGCTTCGAAGGTGTCGGGTCCCATTTGGCCGGCAAGACCAGCACGCCAGTTCTCGACGAAGAATGCGGCCAGGGTGGAGGGCGAGACGTTATCGCGGTGGGAAAGCTTGAGCCGCGTGTGGCCATAGAAGTCGGCATAGAAGAACAGCGTCGAGGCGGCGTGATCCACCGGATCGCGAATCGCCGTGATAATCCGGACGGGAGTCCCGTTCCATCGTCCGTTCCGGATGTGCTCTTTGCGTATATTTGGCGACTGCCGTGCGCGGAAGCCGCGAAGCGCCGTGAGGTTAGCAATGGTCTGCGTCGGTCCCGCCCGACATTCTTGTTCCGCAAAACGATCCGCGGTTTTCGGATTGAGGTAGTGCAGGTGATGAACCTCTGCATTCGGAAGAGCCGTGCGCACGGCTTCGAACCAGGACGACGACGCCACATGCGCCATCTGCAAGACGAGGATCATCAAGAATGATTTGCCCTATCCGGAAACGTCATTGTTGAGAACGCGTGCCAAGTCGGCGATGGCCTCGCCGAGAGTCTCGAAGCGAAGGAAGGTTCCGACATCGACCTCGACCCCGGCAAACTCTTCGACCTCCATTGCAAGGATGACAGCGTCCGAGGAATTGAGGCCGACGCTCTCGAGCGTCGTTTCGGCTGTGATTTCGGTCGGAGCAACGTTTGCAAGGTCCGCGGTCCGGTGAAAAATGCGCTTCTCAAGCTCTCCGTACTTCAAGCTTACCCCCTATGACCCTGATCCGATCCGCAACGGGTAGGAAATGAGCGTCCGAACAACCGTCCCTTCGCCTTGTTTCAGTGAGCCAATCGCCGTTAGCGCCGGAAGCGCCGCAAGCCCAACAAATGCCCGGCGCACAATATTGCGGGACATTCTGGCGCCGACACAGACATGCGCCCCTGCTCCAAACGCCAATCCGGTATCCATTCGCGGGCGCAAGGCGATGCGATCGGCATCCGGCCCGAACTCCGCGGGATCGTGATTTGCAGACAGCATGGATAACACCAGCCGCTCGCCACTCCGGAGAGGGCACCCGCCGATCGTCGCGTCTGCGGTAAGGATGCGGTTTGCGAATGCCACGGGGGTGGCGTAGCGGATCGCATCGTCCGAGATACGAGCCCACTCCTTCTGCGGAATGCGTGCGCCCTCCTCCACCTGCGCAAGGAGCCGCGGCAACGCGAAGCCTAGGCAGCCGGCGAGGGCATCGGTCCCCATGACCAGCATCACAGCGGCGAGATGCGCCGTGGCCGAGATCCGGTCTTCCTCTTCCTCCGGCAGCGCTCGCGCGATGCTGTGAACGAGCGTAGCCCCGGCTTCTTCAGGACACTTGCTACGTGGCGATGAAGAAACGCCATGGAGCCTGCAATCAATCTGGATATCTCCGTCCGAGCGCTCACCGAGAGCGTGGGCTCGAGAATTCGTGACACGTGTGCAACTGGCTTTACCTCAGACAGGTCCGACTCCTGAACGGCCATCAGGTCGCAGACGATGTCGAAGAGCAGGTCTCCAGCGAAGTTTCCGAGTAGATCGAAGCCTCCATTCGCCCGTGCCGCTGCCAGGCGAGATTTTATGTGGCGGTCGAACGATGCCGCATCGTTCGCAAAGGGGGCGACGGCCTTCGCCAGCGTGGTGCGCAGGTACTTGTGGCGCTCCCCTTCGTGGATGAACGGGAAGTGGTGCAGAAGGCCGAGTGCGGGATCGAAGTTCTTTCCGATCTTGCCGCTGATCTTCCGCCATCCAGCTGAGAGATCGGGCTCAGCTGCCCTTGGATGCTTGAAGGCCTGAGCGTTGTCGGAGAAGCGCGCCAGCAGAATGGCTTTTGCCGCTGGCTGCCACGAGATAGGTTCGGCGGTACGCAAATGCTGAAGGGCCGGAAGCGGATCGAGGTTGAAGGCAGGCTCGGTGACATCAACGCTTCCGACCGGGAAGCGTCCCTCATGTATTTTGACGGGCGTCCGAGGAGCCGCAGAATGTGGCTGCGTCAATGCGCCTGACCGGTAGAGGTTGGCGATCTCTCCGCGCCGCAACTTGCCGCTGGTAGTCCGCGGCAGCGTGCGCGGGGCAATGAAGACGACGCGTTCGGGGACGTGCCCGGTCGCAGCCGCTACGCGGTCGCGTACAAAGCGCCGGAGGCTGTCCTCGTCCACCGCATTTGTCAGCCGCCGCTCCGCGACGACGACGAGCGACTCCGTCCCGGCGTTCTCGGTCCCAATCGCCGCGACACCGCCAGGCACCAGTAGGGGGCTGGCCGACAGTGCCGCGACCTCGACGTCGCCTGGAAACACATTCTCGCCGCGCAGGATGATGAGTTCCTTGCTACGGCCGACTACGAAAAAATTCTCGGCCGAGAGAAATCCAAGGTCGCCCGTTCCACACCATTCGCTCTCGACAGACCCGATCACTCGCCCGACACTCGGCCCGGCAATCTCGATCTCGCCGACACGAGACTTCTTCGACCAAGTTCCGGTCCGCCGGGTTAACGATCCTGACCTTCATACCGGCCACGGGTCTCCCGCAACTGACGTAGCGCCGCGACGCCTCTCCCCCGGAAGGGAATTGAAGGGCCGAAGCGCGCGGCCCGTCTTCGCTCTTTCCGCTTGCAACGAGTAGCGTCGCCTCGGCGAGACCATAGCTCGGCGCGAAAGCTGACCGCCGCAGGCTGGTCGAGGCGAACGTCTCGATGAACCGGTCCACGGTGTCCTTCACGACAACCTCCCCGCCGCAGACGACAGTCGTCAGAGTGGAGAGATCGATCCCGGCGATATCGCTTTCTTCCGCGGCGCGGCAGCAAAGCTCGTAGGCGAAATTAGGCGCGCTTGTGATGGTTGCCCTCTCGGTCCCGACTGATGTCAGCCAACTGAGGGGCCGCTGCAGGAAGCGAAGCGGGTCAGTGATCACCGACCGGCAACCGAGCCAGATTGGCGTCAAAACGTGGCCAACCAGGCCCATGTCATGATGAAGCGGCAGCCAGGACAGGCCAACGGTCTCGGCGCTGAGGCCGTAGGCCTTTGCGATGGCAGCGCAATTCGCAGCCACATTTGCGTGGCTCAGCAAAATGCCGCGTGGCGTGCTCGTCGAGCCGGAGGTAAATTGCAGCAGGAAGGTAGATGACAGATCGTCGATCGGCGCCGGATCCCCGTGCAAACCTGCGAGCAAAGACTTCGATTGCCAGCCGCTCCACTCCACTGGGTGATACAATATCCGAAAACCAGTTAGCATCGAGGATCGAATCCGGCGCGATCACTGCTGCCAGCTCACCCGCGGCGAGGATCGCGTGGATCCGGGCGGCGGAGCGACGGCTGAGGACCGCCGGCATAGGCACAGCGATCGCGCCGGCAACAGCAATGCCGGCGAGCGAGGTCACGAAGTGTTCCGCATCGGGACAGAGAATGCCGACCCGCTGGCCCCGATACCGGGCGAGCCCACCGGCCGTTGAGAGAGCGCGACGCCAAAGCTCCGACCAGGTTAGATCAACGCCACTATTTGGGGAGCGGCCAGAAAATCGGAACGCCACCACTTCGCCGCGATTCGCGGCATGTTGGGCCAGCCGCGATGCGAGAGTATCGGCGCTTTCCGAACGCTTCATTTTTGCGTCGCCTCCTGTTGGGGCGCGGTTTCACTCTGACTCGGCGCAGGCTCGCCCACGAGCCGTTGGAGCATCTTGCTGAACTCGCCGCGCGCCACCATACCGCTGACCACATTGTGAGGCTTGAAGTTTTCGAGAAGCTGCATCCGGACGCGGGGAATTCCGGCGAGATTTTCCATATGCGCGCGGTCGAAAGTGTTGAGGTCCCCACAATAGAGATGGATGCTTTGCGGATATTCCGAGGCCTCGATCTTTGGTCGAAGGTCGATGAGCATTTCTGGATAAAGGCAGCCGCTGACCATGTGGTTCGCGATGTGCGACTTCGGAAAGGTGTTGGACGGCGCGAGCGTCGTCATGACGCTCATTCCAGCGAAGCTGTTCGCCTTGAGGTCGATCGCGGTGCGGAGCCCTACGAATCCGCCCGCCGAGATTGCCATCACGTGCAAGTTGGGTGCGCCGAGGAGGTCCGACTGCTCCCCCAGCTTCTCAAGCATCGCCCCATAGCCGAGGCCGATGCTTTTCAGTCCGTTCAGATAGAGACGGCCACTGTGGTCGCTGAGATAGATCACATGTGCGTCGAGTGCCCGGATGAAGTAGTGAAACACGTTGAGGGAAAGCCAGAAACGTCGAGAAGCGCCGGTGAACACGATGATGGTGCGGCGTGCTCCAGGTCGCTTCCGGACGAGGAATTCATAGGGCTTGCTGAGCGACCTTTCGCGACTGAGGGACTGCAGCTCCGTAAGAATGCCGCTGCGGCGCAGTTGCCAGCTTGCGGCAGCGAGACGCTTCACGCGACCCTTGAACCCGTCGCTGGTGCGAAGCTTCGCGAGCGCGCGGTCAGCTTCATCCAATGCGCCCCAGACGACCAGGCTTTCAGCGGCACGGAGGAGCTGGTCGTCGCGAGCGGTCTCATCGTGAACGATGGCGATTGCGCGGGCGAGGAACCTGTCCTCGAAGTCCGGTCCACGGTCACGCAATCGGTCGACGATCTTCTTTGTTCTCCGGACCGCGCCCGGAAAACGGCCAGACTCCAAAAGCCTTTCGGCGACCGTCTCGGCTACATCAAACGCGCCAAGGCGGAGCAGGTCTCCAATGACTTCGCGAAGCTCTTCTGGGCTCGCCTGGGGGTTGTAGGCTACCGCCAGAGCCTGCGCCAGCAATTGCGTCGCCATGGAACGTCGCCTGTATACTCCGCGCTCGGGCGCGATTGCTGGAGCAATTCACTATGTGTTCACTTCTCCAATTGGCACGTCAATTCGGCCGAAGCAAGACGCCGCCGGACACTGTCTTGACGGTAAGATGATAAGCCGCCCAATCCTTCGCGCCGACATCCGCGCCCGAAAGGCGGCCCGGAGACTGCGGATCGTTTCATCAGCGGATTTCGTGCCGGGTCCGTGGATTGTGCAAGAAAGACGGCCTGGCCCGGACAAATTCGTCCCCTACTGTCTGAATGTCGCAACAAAACACTCGCTGTACGCAGCCGCGGGAAATATGCGGCGGATAGAGCGGGCGGCGTTGCAATACCTTTACCTGCGGGAGCGTGCGACATCGCTTTTGGCGGTGCCGTGGGAGCATGGACGCTTGTTCGATAGCTCCGACCTTCAGGCGTGCTTCCTTTTCTCAGTCGGCCGCTGCGGATCGACCCTTCTTGCTGATGCGGTGCGAAGAGGAGGAAGTGTGAGCCACTCAGAGCCGGACTTCTTTACTCAGGCCATTCTAACCCACGTCGCGAACGGTCCGATCGATCCTCTTTATGGGGAGCTTTGCAAGGTTGTCGGGAACCTGACATCCGATCTCCTTAATGCGGGCTCGCAGCCTGCCGGGGGGCGGACCCTCGTGAAGTTGCGCACCGAGTGTTCGAAAGCGCCTGGCCTGATCGTGCGGACGGAGCGAGAGAAGCCCGCAAGCATTTTCATGATCCGGGAGTTCAAGAGCTGGGCCACGTCTACGCTGCGCGCCACCTTGTTAACGCCAGCCGACCTGTTTGAGAGATACGTCGAAGGCTTGCAATGCCTGAGATGGCTTAGACGAAGCACGGACTGCCTGCTAGTAAAATATGAAGAACTGACCGCCGACCCAGCTGGCACGCTGGAGAAAGTCTCTTTGTCCCTCGGCCGTCCTCTCACCGATCGATCGATGGAGGCCTTCAAAATGGATGCACAGGCTGGAACGCCGCTCGCTCGAAGCGAGCTGCATGGGCGGAAGGTCAACCCGCGCGCGCTCGCAAACGCTCTCAGCCTGTGGGCCCAATCGAAGCCTGACGATCTCCTGCACGAACTTGGCCTTTCCGGTTACTGCTAAGCATGCAGGCTAACAGGCTTGCGTTCGAGAAAGTTGTTCTCGCTTACCACGCGGCGTGAAAGCTGACCTGAGCCCTCCGCCAGGAACGGGTAGAGTCCATCACCATTGAAGGAAGGCCATAAAGCAACTGGCTGAGGACTTGGCGGCGGCACGCGACAAGATTGGCGATGCGCGCGCTGTGTCCACTCAAGATCCTGGATTTCAAACTGGTTACGATTAAGGATAATGCAATACCGGCCAATGTCTTTTGTAAGTTATTTTTCTAATTAGAGACTTCAGCTTTGACACCCATGCTGACCCAATATTAGTACTTTTCAAACGACGGTGCGCCCCTAGACGGAACTATTTTGTCGGCCAAGCGTTTCTTGTCTGGAAACTCCGGTGCTATGCAGCGCAAGAACGCGGTCGAGGAATGAAAGAGACCGTGTGTTTTGGCAGGCGCTTTGAGGAGGAAAAAGCATCTCCTCTGCAACCGGTGAAAGGAAACGATCATGAAAATGAATCCAAACATTAAGCCCGCCCTTTGGGGCGCGGTGGGTGGAGCCGTAGCTATTGCTATCGTCGGGTTCACGTGGGGTGGATGGAAGACCGCCTCGTCCGCGAGCGCCATGGTCGATACGGGTTCTCAAAAGGCGGTCGTGCTGGCATTGACCCCCTTCTGCGTCGAGAAGTTCAATGCCCAAGCTGACGCCGTTGCGAGGCTTGACGAGCTCAAGAACCTTCCTGGCTACAACCAAGTATCATTCGTCGAAAAGTCAGGATGGGCGACCTTCGGGAGCGACAAGCCGAACTCGGCCGTGGCACGGGCGTGTGCAAACGCACTTACTTCCGTGGCGAGCAAGTCTGCTTCGGCGTCTTGATAAACGGCGCCAGTCGCTTACGCGGTCAATTCTCCGCTCCTTGTTGTTTGAGACAAGGAGCGGCACTGTCATTCGCGGCGCCAAGCCCATCTTCGTCAAGTCCGTCGAGGGGCCGCGCGCCATAGAACTTGAACTCGTAGCTGCGGATTGGCCGCGGCAAGATTGGCATGCGCATCGGATCTAAGACAACCGTGACGCCGCAGAAAAATCGTGGGGCGTGAACTCGACCATTTGCGACCTTAATTCAAATCGCGTATCCGATGATTTCTATTGCGGGGGTTACGGTCAGTCGCGGTTATCGCTTTAGGCCAAGCGGCCCCAGATTTGCTCGGGTCGGACTACTCGAACAACTCCGCCGCTGACGATCCTGAGATGGTCACAAAAGATTCGCATCGACTGGCGCCGCATCGCACGCGTGCGAGCCGCAGCGAAATGCCTTTACGGGAAGCTCCAACCGCTGCCAGCGTGATAAACTCCTTAACGAGACATGGCCGCCTCGCTCGGCCATATCCGCGAGGCCCTGGCTATCTTGCGGCTCGAATACGACACGGTTCGATCGCATAGAACTCGACTGTGACACGTTTCGATCGAATAGAATTACGCCAATTCAACATAGCTGGAATCGCTGGATGAGCCGAGAGGCTAAAAAAGGTCGCTTTTGAAAATTTGATAAACCGCCCTTCTTTTCCCACTGTTGATCACTCCAAGCCAGTGAGAGAGCCCGGCGCTCCGGATCGTCGAGCTCTTCGAAGCCGCGGCTGGGCGGGCGAGCTGATACAGGCGGGGAGATCGCAGCTGCGCTTCAGAAGGCAGGCATGGGGTTGTTCTTCGAATTTTTTGTGGCCGCTCCTATCCTCGGAGAACGAGGCCTCGCCTGCTCTTGGCGACGATCGGCATCGGTGCGCCCGGTAAATGTGTCAATGCCGCCGGCGCAGCCTTCTCCGGCGCGCTCTCGCGCGGCGCCTGCGTGACGCTGCCGACGATCGCCTGACCGCTGCACGGTCGCCTTCTGCTCACCGCCGGTACGATAGCGCTTAAGCGCCTCCATTTGCTTCGCGAACGTGCGGGCCAGCTGTGAACTCATAAGCGGCGTCACTGGACGTGCGATCTCTGGTCGCCCCAAGTTGATCGGCTCCGATAGGCGGGCGTCGGAGCGAGGGCCGTATCGCAGTTACTCCGAGTTGGCTGGCTCGCTGACGAGCGGTACAATTCTGCGGGGATAGACCGCCTTCTGACAGGCGCCGACATTCCGGCTCAAAGGGCTGGCGGGCTCTTTTCGGCAGCGTGGGCGCCGCCCAACGGCGAACATCCAAGGGGAGGAAAGACATGGCGAAGTACATCGCGCTCATCAATTGGACCGAAAAAGGCTTGAGAGAGATCAAGGAGTCACCGGCCCGCGCCGACCTCGCACGGGCCCTCGCGAAGCAGCTGGGCGGCGACATGCAACAACTCTACATGACCATGGGCGCCTACGATCTGGTCGCCATCCTGGAAATGCCCGACGATGAAGCGGCGGCCAATTTCGCGCTCAAGACCGCTTCCAGCGGCCACATCCGCACCACGACGCTGAAGGCATTCGACGAGGTGGCCTGCCGCAAGATCATCGGCTCGTTGTAGCGGCTCAGCGCGCGGCACGAGATCAACGCGCCGGCTTCAGATCGTCAGGTGCCGGCTTGGGTGAGAATCTCGAGAGGCGAGGTCGGAAGACGATCCGCGCTTCGCCTTCTCGATGTCGAGCGCTTCACCATTGTCTACCGCAGCTGTGCGTTAATGCGTTCGATCGCATCGGAGCCGGGACAGAGTTCTTCGTAGCCCAACGAATTGAGGGGCGCGTCGACGGTGTTCAACCGCTCATTGAGATCGTGGGTGCCCTCGTTGACGTGCAGAAGGCCCGTTACGATTTCGCCGGCTGCGCGCCGCTCCTGGAGATACGCCATGGCCGCCAATCGATCGGTCGGATCGTAGCTCCCGTCGATCTTGCGCAGGCGAATGACCGATCCATCGTGCTGTACGACATCGATCGTCGATCCGCTCGCGTGGTCCGCGGCAATCTCTTCGCGTGGGATCATAAATTCCAGGGCGTTCACGGCTTCGTTGTGTTCGCGCACATAGTCGAAGCTCTTGGTCGAGCCCGGATGGTTGTTGAATGCGACGCAAGGGCTGATGATGTCGAGGAAGGCGATGCCGCGATGTTCGATCGCGCCCTTGATGAGAGGCACGAGCTGACGCTTGTCGCCGGAAAAGCTCCGCCCGACATAGGTCGCGCCAAGCAGGATCGCCATCGATACGAGGTCGATCGGCTCGTCCGCGTTCCCAACGCCACCCTTCGAGATCGAGCCCGAATCGGCGGTCGCTGAAAACTGTCCTTTGGTCAGGCCGTAAACGCCGTTGTTCTCAACGATATAGACCATTTTCACACCGCGGCGCAGACAATGGGCGAAGTGCCCAAGGCCGATCGAAGCGGAATCTCCGTCACCGGAAACGCCCAGATAGATGAGGTCGCGGTTGGCGAGGTTGGCGCCGGTCGCGACGGTCGGCATGCGACCGTGGACGCTGTTGAAGCCGTGGCTCTGGCCGAGGAAATAGGTCGGCGTCTTCGAAGAACACCCGATCCCCGACATCTTGGCCACGAGGTGCGGCGGCAGATCGAGCTCGAAACACGCTTGGATGATCGCCGACGATATCGAGTTGTGCCCGCACCCGGCGCAGAGCGTCGAGACCCGCCCTTCGTAGTCGCGGTGGGTGAAGCCGAGCTTGTTCTTCGGCAGATCGGGATGGTGAAACTCAGGTTTGAGGACGTAGGTCATTCCGCCGCGTCCTTTTGCTGGCCAGCGAACAAGCGCCACTGTTCGGCGATCGCCCGCCGGATGAAGCGTGCCGTGATCGGCGTTCCATCGTAGTGGAGGATCTTGACGAGCCGCGCCGGATCGAGCTCGCACTCGTTGACGAGCAAAGCACGAAGCTGAGCATCCCGATTCTGCTCGACAACAAACACGCGATCGTGCGCCAAAACGAAATCCGCGACCTCGTCGGCGAACGGGAACGCGCGGACGCGAAGCATGTCGAGATGAATGCCTTCAGCGGCGAGGTCCTCAAGCGCCTCATGCATCGACGGCGTGGTCGAGCCGAAGTAGACCACGCCATAATGCGTCGGGTGCTGCGACTTCTTTTCCAAGGGAGCGGGAACGAGTCCCTTCGCCGTCTCGACCTTCCTGAGCAGCCGTTCCATGTTGTCGACGTAGTCGGCGCCTTCCTCGCTATAGCGAGCATAGCGATTGTGCGAAGTACCGCGTGTGAAGAATGCACCTTTGTCAGGATGGGTGCCCGGCACGGTGCGGTAGGCAATGCCGTCGCCGTCGACGTCGAGATAGCGCCCGAAATCGCGTCCTGCATCGAGTTCCGCCGCAGTCAGCACCTTGCCACGGTCGAAATGCTTGCTGTCGTCCCAGGCAAGCGGCTTGCAGAGCCACTCGTTCATCCCGATGTCGAGGTCGAGCATCACGAAGATCGGCGTCTGCAGCCGATCGGCGAGATCGAAAGCCATCGCGGCGAATTCGAAGCACTCGCGGGGATCTTCTGGGAACAGGAGCACGTGTTTGGTGTCGCCGTGCGAAGCGTAAGCTGCCGAGAGAATGTCGGACTGCTGCGTGCGCGTCGGCATCCCAGTGGACGGTCCACCCCGCTGAACATCGAAAATCACGGCCGGAATCTCGGCGAAGTAGGCGAGGCCGAGAAACTCCTGCATCAGTGAAATGCCTGGGCCTGAGGTCGCGGTGAACGCGCGTGCCCCGTTCCATGTCGCGCCGATCACGATACCGATTGCTGCGAGTTCGTCCTCAGCCTGCACAATGGCGTAGCGGTTCCTGCCGGTGACGGGATCGACGCGGAACCTGCGGCAGTACTTTGCAAACGCCTCGGCCAGCGCGGTTGACGGCGTGATGGGGTACCAGGCCGCCACCGTCGCTCCGCCATAGACCGCACCGAGACCGGCGGCGTTGTCGCCGTCAATGAGGATGCGATCGCCGACCGCGTCCGCCCGCCTGACATTGAGGTTGATCGGGCCAAGCTTGTGTCGGGCATACTCGCGTCCCATGCCGAGCGCTTCGATGTTCGGCGGGATCAGCTTGTCCTTGCCCTTGAACTGCTCGCCGATCAGCGCCTCGACTTCTTTCGCGTCGGTGCCGAGTAGCTCGGTGAGTGCCCCAAGATAGATGATGTTCTTGAAGAGCTGGCGCTGGCGGGGATCCTTGTAGCGGGCGTTCGAAATCGCCGTCAGCGGCATGCCGATGACGGTTATGTCGTCGCGAAAGCTCGACGGTGGCATCGATCGCGTCGAATCGTAGAAGAGATATCCGCCGGGCTCTATCTCGGCGATATCCCGAGTCCAGGTTTGCGGATTCATGGCGACCATCAGGTCGACACCGCCCCGCCGGCCGATATGTCCGGCCTCAGAAACGCGCACCTCATACCAGGTCGGGAGGCCCTGGATATTCGACGGGAAAATATTGCGCGAGGCGACGGGTACCCCCATGCGGAAAATCGAACGCGCGAACAGCCGATTGGCCGACGCCGATCCGGAGCCGTTGACGTTCGCAAATTTCACCACGAAGTCGTTGAAGCGAACCCCGCTCGTCGCCGCGACGGCAGGCACGGGAGCGTTCATCGCGTTCATTGGCCGAACCTGCTCATCGGTAGCATCCGCTCGTGCCGGCCGCGTGCGTCATGTCGAGCAGGAATTTCTGCATGTCCCATGCGCCCGTCGGACAGCGCTCGGCACAAAGGCCGCAGTGCAGACAGAGGTCTTCGTCCTTGGCCATGATCCGGCCTGTCTTCAATGGGCTCGAGATGTAAAGGTCCTGCGTCAGGTTTCCGGCCGGTACAGTCAGCCGGGTGCGAAGCTCTCTCTCCTCGCCGTTTTCCGTGAAGTTGATGCAATCCATGGGGCAGATGTCGACGCATGCATCGCACTCGATGCAGAGCGGCGTCGCGAACACGGTCTGCACATCGCAATTCAGGCAGCGCCGCGCTTCCTCATAGCCGACCAGCCGATCGAACCCGAGCTCGACCTCCGCCTTCACGTCGGCGAGCGCGATCTTCTGCTCCCGCAGCGGAATCTTCTTTCGCTGATCCAGCGTGATGGCGCTATCGTAACTCCACTCGTGGATGCCCATCTTCTGGCTGACCAGCGTCACGTGAGGCGGTGGGCGGTCGTGCACGTCCGACCCCTGGCAATGCTTGTCGATCGAGATCGCCGCTTCGTGCCCGTGGGCAACGGCCCAGATGATGTTCTTCGGGCCGAATGCCGAGTCGCCGCCAAAGAAAACATGCGGGAGAGTAGACTGGTGCGTCACGGCATCGACCTTCGGCATGCCCCTTCTGTCGAACGCGAGACCGAGATCGCGTTCGATCCACGGAAAGGCATTCTCCTGACCAATCGCGATCAGGACGTCGTCGCATTCGAAGTGCACGTCCGGCTCGCCGGTCGGCTCCAGTCGCCGTCGGCCGTCGTCGTCGAGGTGGGCGGCGACCTTCTCGAAGCGGACGCTGGTTAGCTTGCCCGCGTCGTGGGTGAATTCCTTGGGCACGAGATAGTTCAGGATCGGGATGCCCTCGTGCATCGCGTCCTCTTTCTCCCAAGGCGACGCCTTCATCTCCTCAAATCCGGAGCGCACGATGACCTTCACGTCGTGCCCGCCGAGCCGGCGCGAGGTCCTGCAGCAATCCATCGCGGTATTGCCGCCGCCGAGCACGATGACGCGGTGGCCGATCCTGTCGATGTGCTCGAAGGAGACGCTGGAGAGCCAGTCTATGCCGATGTGGATGTTGGCCGAGGCTTCGGTGCGCCCCGGGATATCGAGGTCGCGGCCGCGCGGCGCGCCGGTGCCGACGAAGATCGCATCGAACCCCTCGTCGACGACGGCCTTAAGGCTATCGACGCGTTCTCCGAAGCGCGTCTCGATCCCGCCCATTTCGAGGATGTAACCGACCTCTTCGTCGATGACTAACTCCGGCAGACGAAAGCGGGGGATCTGGCTGCGGATCATCCCGCCGGCGCGCGCGTCCGAGTCGATCAACGTAAGTTGATAGCCGAGCGGCGCAAGATCGCGCGCCACGGTCAACGACGCCGGGCCGGCGCCGATCAGCGCCACCCGCTTGCCGTTGCCTTTACCGGCGTGCGGCACGCGACCGGTGATGTCGTCCTTGTTGTCGGCGGCGACGCGTTTCAGGCGGCAGATAGCCACCGGCTCTTCCTCCACTCGCCCGCGCCGGCAGGCCGGTTCACACGGTCGGTCGCACGTCCGGCCGAGAATCCCCGGGAAGACGTTCGAGTACCAGTTGACTATATAGGCGTCGGTGTAACGCCCGGCGGCGATGAGGCGGATGTATTCGGGAACCGGCGTGTGCGCCGGGCACGCCCATTGGCAGTCGACGACCTTGTGGAAGTAGTCCGGGTTGCCGATGTCGGTCGGTTGCATGCCCAACCCACCGGCGGCGCGATTCCTGAAGGAGCCGCCGGTTGGCCCCTCCTCAACCTCTTGTTGACCGATCGTCACTCTGATTCTGCCTCTAGCGGGCAATTCGACGCTTCCCCGCTCCCAACTTCGCAAACATCGCGTCTTTAATAAAGGCATGAAAAATCAAATTCCTGCTGAGTGTCCGGCGTCAGCACCCATGAGACAGAATTGGCGGATTGAGGAACAAGGATTTCTGGCTCATCGTAGCCCTTGAAGGGAGCGAAGATGAGACAGAAGTCCAGGCCGGAGAGAGCGCCGGCGGAACAGGTCGTGAAGGACATCCGCCGGGCGACCCGGCGACATTTTTCGGCGGAAGATAAGATCCGCATCGTGCTGGAGGGCCTGCGCGGCGAGGACAGCATCGCCTGGAAGCTGTGCCTCATTCATTTTCCGGTTGGCGCGTTGGGGAGCACACCAAACGCTCCCTTAGCCGCGCGTTTCTCTCTACAGGTTCAAGATCGCTTACAGGCACAGGATTGCACACAGCCACTGGTTGATTAATAGTGCAATGAACGAGGCCCACTCGCTCGCCAGAGATATACACTCGCGATCTCGGCGCCCGCATGTGCTTCTTTAGCGGGAGGGCTTTGAGGTGATCCGCAAGCGTGTCCAGCGCGTCTACGTCGAAGAGAAGCTTTTGGGGGCGTCGCCGCGGATACGACAGAGCTCGAGGTTCTTTGTTTGACCGGGTAGCCGCGAACGGTATTATTCGGTTCAGTCAGAGAAAGACGGTGGGAGAGTCTTTCCGCGATGAAGTTCAATAAAGACATCTTCATTAGTTACGCTCATCTCGACAACAACCCCTTGCCCCCGAGCGAGATCGGATGGATTTCGCGTTTCCATGAATCCCTGGAAGCCTTCGTTAGCATGCGTATGGGCGAGAAGGTCAGAATCTGGCGCGACTCGAAGCTGCGTGGTGACGACATCTTTTCTGACGAGATCGTCGGGCAGTTCAGGAATACCGCCATCCTCGTCTCGATTCTAACGCCGCGCTACATTAAGTCCGAATGGTGCCCGAGGGAAATGCGGGAGTTCTGCGAGGCGGCGGAAAAAAGCGGCGGGGTCATCGTCGGCCACAAGTCCAGGGTCATTAAAGTCATCAAGACGCCCATCGACAGGGACAATGTGCTGCCGGACATCACGCGACAGGTGCTCGGATACGAGTTCTTCAAATACGAAGACGGTGACACGCCTCTCGAGCTCGATCCGGCCTATGGAACTGAGTTCGCCGAGGCCTACAACCGTAAGATCGCTACGCTCGCCTACGACCTCAAGGAACTGCTCGAACGCCTGCGCGATAGAGACGAAGTCGAAGGGCCGACCCCGGAGCAGACGGATCGAGACAGGCCAGCGATCTTCCTCGCCGAATGCAGCTACGACCTGGAAGACGAAAACGAGAAAATGCGAATAGAATTCAAGACCGCCGGCTACCGGGTCCTTCCGGAACAGCCGCTTCTGAAATCGGAGGCGCGGCAAGTCGCCGAGGTCGAGCGCCTGCTGGCCGAATGCCGGCTGTCGGTCCACTTGATCGGCAGGAGCTACGGTTCCGTGCCCGATGGGCCGAGCCAGAAATCCAATGTCATCCTGCAGAACGGGCTGGGGGCGGCCGCCAGTCGCAGCAGGGGTCTCGCCCGTATCATCTGGCTTCCCGAGGGTATGCGGTCCGACAATCCGAAACAGCAGGCCTTCATCGAGGCGCTACACCGCGATGCCAACCTCCAATTCGGGGCGGACCTGATCACCGCAAGCTTCGAGCATCTTAAGGCCGAGATCCACCGGCGGCTGCAGCAGTTGCAACACCCCGAAAGGCCCAGGGTCGAAGTCGCCGATGCCGGTAGTAGTGGCGAAAAGTTCATCTATCTCATCTGCACCAGGGAAGACCGCAGCGACACGCTGCCCCTGCGGAAGGCGCTGATGAAGGAGGGCTTCAGCGTCGAAATCCCGGCGCTGGAAGGCGATGCCGCCGCCCTGCGCAAGGTCAACGAGAGGCAGCTGTCGCAGTGCGATGTAGTCATCGTCTACTACGGTGCGGGCGACGAGGCCTGGAAGCGGAGCGTTGACAGCGACCTGAAAAAGCTTCCGAGCTACCGCTCTGGCAAGCCGCTGCGAGCCAGTTTCATATATCTCGCGCCGCCGAAGACGAGCGACAAGGAAGAACTTGTCGCGCTGGAAAGCAGCAATCTGTTCGATGCGAGCGAAGGCGCTTCGGACCGCCCAGTTGCCGAATTCGTCGAGACGATCAGTTCCAACCTAGGTCTGGCATAGACGTGCGGTCAGACCAGGAAATCGGCAACCCATTTCCGGGGCTAAGGCCATTCAGACGTAACGAGGGCTATCTCTTCTTCGGCCGCGAGAGCCAGGTCGACGCGATGGTCGACAAGCTCGCGACAACACGGTTTCTCGCCGTCGTCGGCCCGTCGGGCAGCGGCAAGTCCTCGCTGGTGAATTGCGGTCTGGAGCCCGCGCTCTACCGCGGCCTGATGGCGAAGGCAGGCACGAAATGGCTGGTGGCGCAAATGCGGCCGGGGATCGACCCGGTCGGCCACCTCGCCGAGGCACTCGGCAACGGTGTCCTACTCAAGGGTTTTGAGGCGACACACCTATCGGCGACCGACCTCGTTGAGGCGACGCTGAGGATGAGCAAGCGCGGCCTCGTCGACATCTTCGAACAGGCGCGGCTGCCGGAAAACACCAACCTCCTCGTCGTCGTCGACCAGTTCGAGGAGCTGTTCCGTTACGGCAAGCTGGCAGAGCCGAGGGCCGCCGGTGCGGAAGTCAGCGAGGATTCGATCGCCTTCGTTAATCTCATCCTGGCGACGCGCAGCGCCGAGGTCCCGATCCACGTCGTCTTGACAATGCGATCGGATTTCCTCGGCGACTGCGCCAAGTTCGCCGGTTTGCCGGAGGCGATCAACGCCGGTCAGTATCTCATTCCGCGGATGAGCCGCGACGAGCGGCGGGCGGCGATCACGGGCCCCGTCTATGTCAGCGGCGCCGACATTTCGCCCGTGCTGGTGACCCGCCTCGTCAACGACGTCAGCGACAATCCCGACCAACTCTCGGTTCTCCAACACGCGCTGAACCGGACCTGGGCCTACTGGGAAAACCGCTGCGATCGGGAAGGCCCGATCGACCTCAAGCACTATGAGTCTGTCGGCACGATGGCCAACGCGCTCAACGCCCATGCCGAGCGCGCCTATGACGAACTTGCGACGCAGGCCCGCAAGGCGCTGTGCGAACGGATCTTCAAAGTGCTCACTGACAAGGCGACCGATCCGCGCGGCACGCGGCGCCCGGCCAGGTTCGATGCCCTTTGCGCCATCCTGCATGCGCCGGCGGCCGAGGTCTCAGGGGTTCTCGACGTCTATCGGAAGCCCAGCCGTTCGTTTCTGATGCCGCCGGCGGACGAGAGGATCACCGACGAAACGGTCATCGACATTTCTCACGAAAGCCTGATGCGCGGCTGGAAACGGCTCAGCCGCTGGGCCGACGAAGAAGCCCAATCCGCCCGCACCTTCACCCGATTGGCCGAGGCGGCCGCCCTCTACGAGGACGGCAGGGCGAGCCTGTGGCGCAACCCGGAACTGCAGCTGGCGCTCGCCTGGCGGACCCGCGAGCGGCCGACGGAGGAATGGTCCCGGCAGTATCGCGACGATTTCAAGCGCGCCATGGCATTTTTGGAGGAAAGCCAGCGCGCCTGGCTGCAGGGGTGGATCAGAGCCGGGGCGGCGGCGGTGGTGGTCATCGTCGCCACTTCGGTCGCTTTATGGCAACTGAATCGGTACAGGAACCAGACTGAATCAGCCAAACTCACGAACCAGGCCACGACAGCCTTGCAGGAAGGCGAGCGCGCCGGATGGATTGCGGCAAACGGCGACCCGATAGAGGGTTCGCTAAAGACTCTGCGTGCCTTGGCATCGATCAAGGACCGGCCCCGCGATGACGAAATGTTCAATTTGCCTTACAGAAGCTTGGAAAACGCCCTGTGGCAGAACCATGCGCGAACGCATACGCGACACATCGTAAGGGATCACACGGACCAGTTGCGGTCGGTCGCCTTCAACCGCCACGGAACGCAGATGGCAACGGGGTCCTATGACGGCACGGCGCTGATCTACGACACCGGGACCTGGGCCGCTCCGATCGTCATTGACGAGGACAACGGCGACCTGGTGGACGAGACCAGCCGCGTTCTCGACGTCCGGTTCAGTCCGGACGGGAAGCTCCTGGCGACGGGCTCCTGGGCCCGGCCCCAGGGCAAGGGGCGGAAGGGCCGCCTCAGACTGTGGGACGTGACAACCGGCGCCCTCGTAAGCGAACTCATCGAATCGAACGAACACCCCTGGGCGCATGACGGACCCGTGCGGGCCGTCGCCTTCAGCCCGTCCGGCCGCTTCCTGGTCACCAGTTCCTACGACAACACTGCCCGGGTCTGGAACGTGCATGACCGGACACTGGTGGCGACCCTGGTCGGTCACCAAGTGGGCGGCGAAGGCCGCGACGTCTATGACGCTGCATTCGATCCCGTGAACCCTTCCATCGTCGCCACCGGCGGCAATGACGGCGTGGTTAGGCTGTGGAATCTTGACAGCATCAAAAATGACAACACCACACTTGAGGACAACATTCCGCTCGAGGGCCACAAGGACCGAATCCAGTCGGTCGCCTTCAGCCCCGACGGCAAGTCGCTGATCTCGTCCTCTGACGATGACACGGTCCGCGTCTGGGACACGGAGAAACACGCCCAGGACGGCAAGCCGCTGGAAGCCCATAAAGGCGACATCTGGAAAGCGATCTACGACGCCGAGGGCAAGAGCATCTTCACCTCGTCCTGGGATCGGTCGATCGGCATCTGGGATGCGGCGACCTTCAATTTGGAAGCGCGGCTCCACGGCCATTCCGGGTCGGTCCAGGCGCTAGACTACAACCTTTTCAAGGGGTGGCTCGCCTCCGGCAGCACCGATCTGACGGCGCGGGTCTGGTCACTGGAATCTGATGACATCCTCTACCGGCTTGACATGCACGGCCATGCCGTCAACACGGTGCGCGTCGACCCGTCAAATCCGTCGGTCTTTGCCACCGGCAGCGACGACGGAACCATCAGGATCTGGAAACTCGGATCGAAAATTCCCTACCAGGTGTTGGAAGACGATCTACAGGAATGCCCGTCCTACAACTGGATACCACAATGCTCGGTCGAACAGCTGGCCTTCACCGGAGACGGCACCCGGCTAGCGGCCCGTTACGCCGATGGCTCGCTGCGGTTCTGGGACGCGCGCACCGGCCGGAAAATCGGTCCGGCGCAAAACGTCAAAGGATCCAATTCCCTTGTCACGGTGGACGACACGACAGTCGCGGCCAATGTCGAGCCGAACCGGATATCCCTGATCACGGTCGGGGACGGGGGGGCCGTCGAGCGGTCCTTTATGACCATCGACCCGAAGTCGTCGCCGATCGACGGAAAAAACACCGACATCTGGACATTGGCTCACAGCCAGCGTGCAGGATTGCTCGCCGCCGGCCTGAAAGGCGGCGCCGTGCTCGTGTGGGACCTAAAAACCGGAAATCTAGTGAGATCGCGGGATTTCGAAGCCGGGCCGATCGCAAGCATTCGTTTCAGCAACGACGGCAGCAGGCTCTTCGTCGCCTTCTGGACTGGGTATTCGATCAGGAACTGGGACCTCGTCGCCGACGAACTAGACCCGCATCCGATGACCGGTCACGAAGCCGAAATCACCGATCTCGCCGTCATCGACGGCGGCAGGCGGCTCGTCTCGGCCGGCGCCGACGAGACCATCAAGATCTGGGACACGGCAAGCGGCGGGGAAATCACCACCCTGCCCGGCCACAGCCGGACCATCCAGTCGATCGCCATGGTGCCGGACAAAGGCATCCTGATTTCGGCCGACGAGGGCGGGAGCATCCTCGTCCGCCGCGTCTACAAGGACCTGGCGGAACTAACAGGCGAGGTCTGCGCTAAGTCGGAAAGCAAAGGCCTGGAGGCCGGGGGCTATTTCGGGGACGGGGAGAGCCTGGAAGGCCTGTGCAACGATGCCCGGTCCGTTCACCTGGCGCCGACGGCCGGAACGACCGCCTATCAATGAGGAGCTCGCCCACTTACTCGCTGAGGTCCACGCCATAGAAATAGTGGCCGCCGAACGGGTCAACCTTGTAGTTTTGCACGTCCTTGCGCATGGGTTCGTAGACGTCGCTATGGACGAGCGTCGCCCACGGCGCCTGTTCCTTGAAGATGCGCTGGGCCTCTTCGTAGAGCTTCGCGCGCTCGTCCCCACCGGTCACGGTCTTGGCCTTCTGCACCAGATCGTCGTAGGGCTGATAGCACCATTGCGCGACGTTCGAGCCCCCGACCCCGTCGCAGCCCAGCAGCACGGCTAGGAAGTTGTCGGGGTCGCCGTTGTCGCCCGTCCAGCCGAATACGATCGCGCCGTCGCGGCCGATGTCGCGCGATTCCGCGAGAAACGGTTTCCAGTCGAACAGCTTGATGTCGACCTCGACGCCGATCTTCTTAAGATCGGCCTTGATCAGCTCGGCCGTCCATCGTGGATCCGGGTTGTAGGGCCGCTGCACGCGGCTCGTCCACAGCTTCATCTTCAGGTTCGACACGCCTTCCTCGTCCAGCGTTCTGCGGGCTGTTTCGGGATCGTACGGGTCATCCTCGACCGCGTCGTTGTACGACCAAAGGATTGGCGGGATCGGATTCTTGGCGATTTCGCCCGAACCCCGGTAGACGGCGTCAAGGATCGCCTCTTTGTTGATCGCCATGTTGAGCGCCTTACGGACGTTGCGGTTGTCGAAGGGCGGAATGGTCGTGTTGTAGGCGAGATAGCTGATATTGAGGCTCTCCCGCCCTAGGACGACGAGATCGGGGTCGTTTTTCATCGCGGCAAGATCGGCCGGGTCCGGATAGGGGATGAGATGACATTCGCCGTCCTTCAGTTTCTGCGCGCGGACGGCACTATTGGGGACGATGTCGAAGATCAGGTCGTCGATCGCCGCCCTTCCGCGCCAGTAGTCGTCATTCGCCCTGTACCGTATGGCCGTGTCCTTTTCGTATTTGACGAAGGCGAACGGGCCCGTTCCCACTGGCTGTTCGTCAAGCATTTTGGGCATTTCGGCAACCAACATCCTGTCGGCATATTCCTTCGACAGGATCGACGCGAAATCCATCGCCAAGTCGGCGATCATCGGGGCTTCTGGACGGTTGAGCACGAAGTGCACCGTGAGATCGTCGACCTTCTCGACGGAGCGGATGAAGTTGGGCATCGACATGCCGTCGAAATAGACCCACTCCCCGCCGGAGACGTCGTGATAGGGGTGGTCCTTCAGCCTCTGCCGCTCGAACGAGAAGACTACGTCATCCGCGTTGAAATCGCGGCTGGGCGTGAAGTTCCGCGTCGTGTGGAACTTGACCCCCGGCCTGAGCCGGAAGGTGTATTCCAGGCCGTCATCGGAAACCTCCCAACTTTCGGCGAGGCCCGGCTGCGGGTTTGTGGTTCCGGGCTCGAATTCCACCAACCTGTCGTAAATCTGCCTGGAGGAAGCATCGAACGTGTTTCCGGAGGTGTAGTGCGCCGGATCGAACCCTTCGGGCGAGGCCTCCGAACAGTAGACGAATGTCTTGGCCGATACTGCTGAAGCAGTTGCGACCAATATCGTACTGATCAAAAACACGATTGTCATCGGTGTCATTGGCATCCTCCCGCACAAACGTGTCGAAGGCGGTGGCGTTTTGGCAATGGCCGTAATCACGGTCTGACGACTGTTCGCTCCAAAAGATGTTTGAACTCAGACGACATTGCCTTCCGATCCAGGCGACGAACTACCTCGGGCTTGCCAGTAAACTTGCTGTTCCTCCGCGATGATCTTTTCGATCGTTTCCACGAAGAGTGTGAAGGCGTCGTCGTCGCCGACGCCCTTATATCGACCGGCGGAATTCACGAACAATCGGCGCTCCTGTTTCATCCGCTCGGATGCGGTCCGGTACCCGATCCATGCCTCACGATAACGCGCGATGCGTTGCCACCCCTCGGCAATGGCAACCAACCCCCCGAGACCGGCCGTCGCGATAGGTGCCCAAACCGCGTCTGGAGCCACCTGGAGCAACGAAGTCAATGCACCCGCAGCAATGATGGAAATGCTGAGAAGTTCCGCCCGATACTTAAAGGCGGACGCTTTCTTTCCGTACCATTCTCTTTGCCCTCTGAGATCACGCTCGAAGTAGCGCTGAGCGCAGGCCTCTCTCGCATCCGCCTTTGGGCCTTCTGCTGAATCTTGCGTCATTGCGATTTCTCCGCCGGAATGCGGGGATGGTCTCAATCGGTTTCTTACCAACATAGCAAGTTTGCGGAAGAACGCGCAAAGATTGATCAGCTCTTTCATCTTAACAAATGATTCAGAAGAAGTGGGGATTGCTTTCGGGGGCGGTCTAAATCAGACGGCACGCACCGATTGGCTGCTTCCTGCACGTATCATAGTAGGACGTGAGGGCGAGCTTATCCCGGTGTCAAGTGGTCACTTTTGAGGCGCTGGGCCTCTAAAGAGCGACGTTCAACGCCTTCACAGTTGTCCGAGCGGCGGTCTCTCTTGCCTAGGAAACGTGATAATATTGATACGTCGAATGAAGTCATCTCGCGCAGAGACTTTGCGAAGCGATTCCTTCCGGACAGCTCTTTTTTCTTTTGGTCGTGTCCGCGGAGGTGGTGTAACTCGGTAGCGCGGTGGTCATCGGCGCTTTCCAGTTAGGGTCTGGTTGCGACACCAACCTTTGGCCGGAAGGACCACCGATGACCGACGACATGATGAACCTGCGCACGCTTGTGGAGAAGACACCGGACGCCGATCTCCTGCGCGAGATGATCAGCTTTGCCGCCGAGCGGCTGATGGAGCTGGAGGTGGGAGCGGCCACCGGCGCAGGCTATGGCGAGAAGCACCCGCTTCGACTTGCGCAGCGCAACGGCTATCGAGATCGCGATTGGGAGACGCGGGCCGGCACGGTCGAGCTGCGCATCCCGAAGCTGAGGAAGGGTTCCTACTTCCCGAGCTTCCTTGAGCCTCGCCGCATGGCCGAGAAGGCGCTGACTGCCGTCATCCAGGAAGCCTATGTGCAGGGCATCTCGACGCGCTCGGTCGACGATCTGGTGAAGGCCATGGGCATGAGCGGCATCTCGAAGAGCCAGGTCTCGCGGCTGTGCGAAGAGATCGACGGCAAGGTGAAGGCCTTCCTCGAACGGCCGATCGAGGGCTACTGGCCGTATCTGTGGATCGACGCCACCTACCTGAAGGTCCGCCGCGGCGGCCGTATCGTATCGGTCGCTGTCATCATCGCCGTTGGCGTCAACACGGACGGCCGGCGCGAGATTCTGGGCATGCAGATCGGCACGTCCGAGGCGGAGCCGATCTGGACGGAGTTCCTGCGCAAGCTGACGCGCCGCGGCTTGCGCGGCGTCAAGCTGGTCGTCTCCGATGCGCATGAGGGCCTTAAGGCTGCCGTCACCAAGGTTCTATCGGCGACTTGGCAGCGCTGCCGCGTGCACTTCATGCGCAACGTGCTGGCGCATGCCGGCAAGAGCGGACGCCGCGTCGTCTCCGCCTTCATCGCCACAGCCTTCGCTCAGGAGACGCCCGCGGCTGCGAGCCTTCAATGGCGCGCCGTCGCCGACCAGATCCGGCCGAAAGTCCCCAAGCTCGCCGCCATCATGGACGACGCCGAGCCCGACGTGCTCGCCTACATGACCTTCCCCAAGGAGCACCGGGCCAAATTGCACAGCACGAACCCGATCGAACGCCTCAATGGCGAGATCAAGCGCAGGACCGACGTCGTCGGCATCTTCCCCAACGATGACGCCATCGTCCGCCTCGTCGGTGCAATCCTACTCGAACAGAATGACGAGTGGGCGGTGCAGCGCGCGCGCTACATGACGCTGGAAACGATCGCACCTTTGAGCGATGATCCTCTCATCAACCTGCCAGCCGTGGCACCCTGATGATCCCGGCCCTGCCGGAAGCGCGGCGACCATAGCCGTCAGCTACACCACGCTACGGGACACGATCAAAGGCGCGGCGCGATAAGGGCACGAGAAAGGACTAGGATTGCGGTGATCGATAGGCCACGGCCCGCTACCCGGGCCCGGAACCTCAACGCTTTTGCCGTGGTTTGCTATCTCTATTGCCTCGATGCTGACTTTCGGCATTTTCTTCGTTGCCGAGAGGGATCACAGAGACTGGACCTTTCGCCGCTCGCCGAGCAGGCGGGTCGCGACAAGAACTCGGGACGCCAAACCTATTGAATCTGGCCGGCGCCCTGCTCGTCTGTCACCGGCTATTAAACATCGCGTCGACCACCCCGGTATCCTCGGCACGCGTCTTGCCGCAATGCGCGGGTGTGAAGTCAAAATGAGGTGGACGGAAGCTGCCCGCAGCTGGGACAGAAGTGAAGAGGCTGACCGTCCTCCTTTCTCAAGCGTCTCGCGTGTGGGGTTTTTCGGGGCGGTCTACATCGGGGAAATGAAAATTGGGAATGACACCAGACGCTACTTCAGAGGAGGCGAGCAACGCTCAAGATGCAGCCATTGCGTTTGTCGACTTGGCTGGGTTTCAGCGCAATCACCAACGTCTTTGGGGATGCAGCCGCGATTAAGGTCCTCGACATATTCGAGGAGCTCGTCAATGCGTCCCTCGGAGAAGGTGGCCGCCTCGTCAAATGGATGGGCGACGAAGCGATGCTTGCCTTTCCTAACCCAGACATAGCTCTTAAAGCGCTCGCCCATCTCTTGCCTGCCTGCAGGGCCGACGCCCGGCTGCCGCTGACGCGGGCTGGGCTTCACTACGGGTTGGTTGTCCCGAGGCGTGGCGACTACTTCGGGGCCACGGTCAACATCGCTTCTCGAATTACAGCGTCATCGTCAGCCGGTCGGCTACTAGCCACCCAGCCTGTAGCGGACGTAGCCTCAGCGCGCGGAGTGTCGGTTGAAGAGTTAGGGCCGACCGCGCTCAGATCGATGCCCGAAAGGATCGCTCTGTTTTCGATCAAGCTGACAGAGCGCGCAGATCCAGCATGGATCGATCCCGTCTGTAAGATGCACGCACCCTATTCGGCATACTCTAGAGTTCGCCCGGCAGGGCCCTGGTTCTGCTCGCCGCAATGCGAAGAGGCTTACAAGAGGTCGCCCGCGACGTACGCAAACAATGCGTTTCAGTCGCCATGACCCGGGATTGGTTATGCGAGGTGCAAAGCTGAGTTTCAGACGATCTGGTCTCCAATCTTTTCGATTTAGACGGTTCAAGCCGTCGTGATATTAACGGCTCTCGAAAAAATGGTTGCGGCGCTCGTGCTGGTAAGGCGCAGAAACTGACGTGGGAGGAAAACAGCATGAGAATTTCCACTCTCAGCCTTTTTGTTGCGATAGCGATGATCGGCATTGGGCCTGGAATTGGCAAAGCCGACGATGCTCAAGATGCCGAAATTGAAGCGATGCGGAAGGCTCTGTCCAAGTACGAGGACTCTTACGTCGCCGTCCGTGAACTCTATCTGTCGACTGTTGGCTGCGTTTACTATGATGGCACTAAGAAGGAAGGGTACATGGATTATACCGAAGGGGGCTATGGGCATTCACTTCGTCAACGTCACCATTCAGGGGCCGCTCGATCCGATGAAGCTCAACGTGTTGGTATATGAACCGGTCGACGGAAAGCTGAAGCTAGTCGCCGCAGAGTGGCTCGTTCCGCTGAGCGCCGCGAAGGAACGACTAACTCTCCTCGGTCAGCCTTTTCAGGGGCCTATGGAAGGCCACGAACCGCTCATTCCGCAAGTGTACATCACTACGATCTGCATGCCTGGCTGTTCAAGGACAACCCCTTGGAATGTTCAGTCCGACCAACGCAGACGTAAGCTGCGACGAGGCGGAATATCCTCTGTTGGAAGAGGCGACTAAACTGGTACCGGTGCCTGAGGGCAAATCGATATTTCACCGCGAGAGTCCGAGTGCGCCTTCTCGCGAGCTTAGGCGCTCGCTGCTTTGAATGACGTGCTTTGCGGAGCCTTCGGCGGGCATCTCCGGCGTAACTCCGGAGCGGGTCATCGGCTATTTCTGCGAATGCTTCCGGTCAGAATGTGACAGGACGTATGACTGACGAAGGATCAATTCGCTCGGCTGAAGCCGTTGCTCCCCACGGACACGCGCGGCAAGCCGCAGGTTGACGACGGCGTGTGATCAGCGGCATAGTGCATGTTCTGAAGTCAGGCGGCCGTTGGGTCGATGCTCCGGCCGTCTATGGTACACGCAAGACTCTCTACAATCGCTTCGTGCGCTGGGCAGAGAAGGGCGTTGGATCGACATGTGCCACGCGCTTGCTTAGGCAGGAAGTCCGCTAGCTCAGGTGCTAATCGACAGTTCGGCGGTGAAGGCGCACAAATCTCAGGTTCGCGAGATATATAGTGTCAAGCGCGAACTCCCGTTCAAGCGAAAGGCCGAATAGCTCGAGCTAAACGCGCTGAGCCTAGTAGGTCAGCTTTTCGCGCTCGCTCAGGCAGGCAAACGTCATCTCTGACTGATCCTGTAGATAATGCACTATCTCGTGGACTAGGAGAGAGCTCCTCTCGCGGCCTCTACGTCGAGCTCTCATGCAAATAGATAGTGCGCGTGGCAGCGTGTAGATGGCATAGAGCAGACATTCTTATCTAGAGCTGCACGCCCGCGTTAGCGCGCCGTCGACTACCAAGTTGGTTCCCGTGATGAAACTCGCGCTCGGGCTTGCAAGGAACACCGCTGCGTTGGCTATCTCCTGAGGTGTCCCTATGCGGCCGGTGGGGTTAAGTCAGAGCGCAGTCTTGTAGAGTGCGGGGTTGCCGGTCTTGATCTGATCTCAGACGCCGCTCTCGAAGAACGTATTCCCCGGCGACACAGTGTTGGCACGGATGCTCTTGCCGGCGAGCTGATAGGCGATGCTCTGCGTTTTTTTTTTTTTTATAATGGACCAGTGCCGCCTTGAACGTGCCATATGGACCTGCCGCGAAATCGATCTCACGGCCAGACACGCTCGAGATCACCACAATGGCGGCGGCCTTGCTCTTCTCTAGATGCGGCATAGCGGCGTTCACCAGCCGCACTGCACGCATCAGGTCTGTTTCGTAGCTCTTTTTCGAGTTCTCCTTAACCGGGCCGATGGCGAGCGCGCTTACATTGGCGATCACGATGTCGATGCCGCCAAGCTCCTTTGCGACCGCTGCCACCCAGGCTTCGAGCGCAGCCTTGTCGGAAACGTCGAGCGCCTTCCCGCTGGCACGAACACCGTGCGCGGCAGCGCTCGACGCCGCGTAGAGTTTGTCGGCGTTGCGCGCACAGATCGCCACATCAGCGCCCGCCGCGTCGGCGTATCGGCGATGCTGCTCAGATGCCTCTATTACAGCCGGTGACGGGAGGGCGCAGCCCCTCCGGCATCGGATCTATGACCATCTACCGGAACTGCCTACGCCAGGTAGGACTTCAGGATCGAAGCACCGAGCGTGTATTTCGGATCGACCATGTTACCGAGACGGATGCGGCCGGCCTGGGTGAGGAAGAAATAGGCCTCGATCGTGTCCCAGCCGTAGTCCTCGACCATCCAGCGTATCAGCTCGCGATAAGCGATGCGGGCGGCATTCTCCATGGGCCGGGCTCGAGCCGATCGCCATGATGACAGCGCTCGTTCTCGAGCCGCGGCCAGGCGATCGACCAGCCGCTTGATCAGATCGACCTGGATCGTCGTGGTCGACGGCATCTCGACGGCAACGCCGCAGAGTTCGCCGTCGCCCTGCGTGGCATGGCAGTCGCCGAGATAGAGATAGGCGTCCTTGTGGTGAACGGGGAAATAGAGGATGGCGCCCGGACCGACGTCGGGCATGTCCATGTTGCCGCCCCAATAGTCCGGCTGCAGCGAGGTGACCGCCTCGATCTCGGGGCTGACGCCGAGAGTGCCGATGAACGGCTCGTAGGGGAGGGTGATGCGTCTTGTTGAACTTGATGCCCTCCTCGGTCGACCTCCATCTTCTTGACCCGCTCGGGCAACGGCTTATGGAGAGAGCGCGGTCTGAGTCGGTGCCGACCAGACCGCCGAATTCCTGGATCAGCGCGGTTGTCCCGATTGGCTGCTTGCCGCGCGGAACGATGGACTTGGATGTGGACGGCAAGGACATCGCCTTTCTCGGCGCCTTCGACCGAGATCGGGCCGCACTGGGGATTGAGGAACGGCAGGTTGAGTAGCGCCGCCGGGCTGTCGCTCTCCTTCTGGATCTTGCCTTCGAAGGCGTCCTGCGTCTCTGCGACGACGATGTCGCCAGGCTTGATCTTGAGCACGGGGTCGGCATAGGGGCCATAGACGTAGTGGTAACGCCCCTGCACCGATTCCGTCAGCCCGTGCCTGGCGCCCGGCTTGCCCTTGGCGACGCCCTTCCGCGCCATGTAACATGATGCAATCCAGCTCATAGGGACCTCCCCTCGAAGTTTACCGCGGAATTAGACGGCAAGAAAGTTGGCCAGCGCGTCGGTGTTGCCGAGCTCGGCTTTGCCGATGGCTGCCACGACCCTGCCCTTGTCGAGCACGTAAGCGCGCTGGGCGACGTTCTGGATGAGATCGATGTTTTGCTCGACCAGGAGGACGCCGATCGGCTTGCGGCGGGCGAGATCGAAGCAACGAATCCACCGATCTCCTCGATGATCGAAGGCTGCACGCCATCCGAAGGCTCATCGAGCAAGAAGGAGATCCGGGTCGCTGACGAGTGCCCGCGCGATCGCGAGCATCTCCTGCTGCCCGCCGGAAAGCGTGCCGCCGCTCTGACGCGCTCGCTCCTTGAGAAAGGGAAACCAGCCGTAGACCTCGTCGAGCGAAAAGCTGTCCTTGGCGGCGTTCACGAAGCTGCCCATTCGCAGATTGTCGAGGACGCTCATCTTGGGGAAGATCTCGCGGCCCTGCGGGACATAGCCCATGCCGCGGCGAGCGCGTTGATCGGCGCCTTCGCGGGTCACGTCCTGGCCCTGGTAGCTGATCGAGCCGGTGCGCGCCGGCAACAGGCCGATGATGGTCTTCATCAGCGTGCTCTTGCCCACCCCATTGCGCCCCAAGACGCCAACGACCTCGCCTGGCTCGACGCTGACGCTGACGCCCTGCAGGACGTTGCCGGTCGCATAGCCGGATCGCAGGTCGACGACTTCAAGGACAGCCGTCACGTCAGGCCTTCCCGAGATAGATGCGCCGCACGTCGGCGTGCCGGGTGATCGATTCAACTGTGCCCTCGGCGAAGACGCGGCCCTGATGCAGGACCGTGACGACATGCGCGACCTCGCGCACGAAGGCGATGTCGTGCTCGACGACGATGATCGTCAGCCCGGCCTCGTTCAGATGCTTCAGGACGCGAGCCGTCTTCAGGGTCTCCTCGGGCGACATGCCGGCGGTCGGCTCATCAAGGAGGAGTAGATCGGGTCCGCCGGCGAGCACCATCGAGATCTCCAGCCACTGGAGCTGGTGGTGCGGCAGCTCGCGAGCGAGCTGCGCGCTGTGCGAATCGAGCCCGAAGAGCTCCAGCGCATAGCGCAGGCGCTCTTCGACGTCGGCCGGCCGGTCGGCGCGAATAACACGCAGAGGCGCCTTGAGGTTCTGGCGAACGGTCAAGTTGTGATAGGCGCGATTGGTCTGAAAGGTGAGGCCGACGCCGAGCCGCACGCGCCGGAACGCCGAAATCCGCGTCGCATCGCGGCCCTTCAGGAAGATGCGGCCGGAATTGGGATGGTGCATTCCGCAGAGCAGCGCGAAGAGTGTCGATTTCCCCGCGCCGTTTGGGCCGATGATACAGCGGAGCTCGCCCTCGGGAACCTCCAGCGTTACCTTGTCGGTGGCGACCACGCCGCCGAAGCGCTTCGACAGGCTCTCCGTCGCCAGGATCGTCGCCACGTCACCGCTCCCGGAAGGCAGCGCGCCAGCCGCGCGACGGCAACTCCCGCGCCAGCGTGACGACGATGCCCTTGGGGAAGAAGAGCATGACCAGGACGAGCAAGGTCCCGATGATCACGAGGGCATATTGATTGCCGGACGACGACAGCGAGAAATTGATCCAGTTGAGCGCATAGGTCGAAAGCGCCACCGCAAAGAGGCTGTCGCGGCCGCCGACGGCGACCCAGATCACCGGCAGTGCCGCATTGATCAGTCCGACCTGCGAGGGCGTGATGTAGTTGCCCCACTGGACGTAGAGTAGCCCCGAAATCCCGGCGAGGACTGCGGCGATGACGAAGACGACGAGCTGGCGCGCGCGGATATCGTAGCCGAGCAGCTCGGTGCGGACCGGATCCTCGCGGATCGCCAGCATGACCTGGCCGTGCTGCGAACTCACCAGCAAGCGGCAGGCGAGGTAGCAGGCGAGCACGACGACGAGAACGTAGTAGTAGAAGGGATACCCGAAGAAGACGAAGTCGCCGAGCTGGAAGGATGGGATGCCGGTCATGCCGTTGTAGCCGCCAAGCTGCACATTGCCGACGCGCCACTGGTAGCCGGCCGTCTGTCCAAGGAATGTCTCGAGGAGCAGCGTGAACACGAGCGTGAGGATCGGTGCGATCCACATCTGCACCCGCGCATAGAAGATGAAATAGCCGAAGACGGCGGATACCAAGGCGCAAGCCGCAAGCCCGGCCAGCGAACCGGCAAGCGGACCCCAGGGATTGCCGATGAGGTTTCCCGCGACGATTTCGTAGATGTAGCCGGCGACCCCGACATAGGCCACCTGTCCGAAGCTCAGCACCCCGCAATAGCCCCACAACAGGCAAAGCCCGAGCGCCAGCGGAATGTTGAGGAGATAGAAGGCGACGTTGGTCGCAGCGAACTCGCTGATCAGCGCCGGATAGTAGCAGAGGAACGCGATCGCCAGGATGAAGGCGAGCCAGAACCAGACGGTCTGCCCTATATCCTCCGGTCCGGTCAGAAGCCGCCAGACGCGCATGACCTAGGCCAGCCTCGTACGCCGGTCATAGAGCTTCTGCAGATAGGCGGATATTCCGTCCGGCATGAGGCGAATGATGACAAGGGCGGCGAGAAGCAGCGCCACGAGTTCCAGAAACGCTCCGAACACGAAGCCGATCGGCGTACGAACGAGCGAAAGCAGAAGGCTCGAGCCGACGGCGCCCGCGATGACGTTGGTCGTCCCCCCGACGACGACCGTGATGAAGGCCGGGGCGACGAACTGCTGGCCCATGAACGGCATGATCGATGTGGTCGGTGCGAGAAGCGCCCCGCTGAAACCAGCAAGGCCGGCCCCGAGGCTGAAGGTGAGCATGTAGATGAAGCGCGTATTGACGCCGAGGGCGCTCGCCATTGCCGGGTTCTGCATGACGGCGCGCGCCTGGAGGCCGACCGTTGTCTTGTTGTAGAGCCACCACAGCAGGAAAACGACCAGGAAGCATACGCCGATCAGCGCCAGCCAATAAATCGAGAATGAGAACTGACCAAAGCGGAGCGATCCCTCCGGGATCTGGATCGCCGGCATGAACGGGCCGAGCAGGATAAGGGTCCCCTGTGAAAGGATGAGGCTAATGCCCCAGGTTACCACGAGGGCGCCGAGTTCGCGTCCATAGAAGCGCCGCACGATCAGTCGTTCCAGCACGGCGCCGAAAAGCGCTACGGCGAAGAAGGCGACGATGACGGCGAGGGGAAACGGCACGCCGTGCTGCACGGCGGTGGTGGCGGTATAGGCCCCCAGCATCATCAGTTCGCCGTGCGCGAGATTGATGATGTTCATCATCCCGAGGATGACGATCAGCCCCAATCCGCACAGAAGGAGGAAAGCACTATTGGTGCCGAACTGATAGGCGATGCTCAGAATGACCGCGAGCGCATCCATCCGCCGCTTCCGTACTTTTCGTAAAAAAAGGCATGCCGCGGCGGCATACTCCGCCGCGGCCGCCAGCATACAGCGGATCAGCCGCCGAACATCTTGAAATATGGATCCTCGTCGGGGGTGTACTGCTTGTATTCTGGATTGCGGATCAGGTTCACACCCAGCCGCTGCAGCCACCACGCCTGAATCATCGGCCAGTCGCGAACGAACCTGACATCGTGGTTTTCGTCGGCGACGGCGAGCCTGATCGGATGCGCGCAATGGTGCGTACCCGGTTCAAGGAAGACGCTGCCTTCCGGCGCCTCGATGTTCCAACCGAGCTCCAGGCACTTGTGTACCGTCTCCTGGTCGGTCGTTCCGGCAAGGCGGGCCGCCTTCGCATAGAGATGGATGGTGAAGTAGGTGTTCTGCGCCATCTCCCCGATGTACGGATCCTCCGGGAACATCGCCATCCAGCGCTTCACGAATGCGCGGTTGCGCGAGGTCGGCACCTCGAGCTGATACTGGATCGCGTTGTGCATGTTCGCGAGCGAGGGCGGCGCGAACCGCTTGTGCTCGTAGCCCTGCGCCATGTTGACGGTTGAGGCCATTGGGAACTTCAACCCCGCAGCAGCGGCCTGCGGATAGTAGTTGTGATGGTTCTGTCCGACGAGGAGCGTCATCACCCAGTCTGGGCTCGCCTGCTGGATGCGCGCGATGACCTGACTGAACTCCGACACCGAGAGCGGAATGAACTCCTCTCCGATGATCTCGCCGCCGACCAGCGGGATATAGGCGCGCGTCCATGCCGCCGTGAGCTGCCCGAAATTGTAGTCGGCGGCAATCGTGTAAGCGCGCGGCCCGAACTTCTCAACCATGTATTGGACTGTCGGGATGACCTGCTGTTCACAGACCGGGCCGGTGCAGAAGGTATTGGAATTGGCCACGCCGCCTTTGTACTGGTTCGTGTAGAAATAGAGCTGCTTGAATTGATCGACGATCGGACGGATCGCTTCGCGTTCGGCGCTCGCGAAACCAGCGACGAGGACTTCGACCTTGTCTTCCTGGATCATCCGCCGGGCGAGCTGCTGCCACACGGAGTTGTTGCTCTGGCCGTCCGCGGAGACGAGCGAGAGTTCACGGCCGAGGACGCCTTGATCGCCTGAATTGATCAGAATATCGTCGTCCTCGTCGTAGACGAGGTCGGTATGGTCTTTCGCCCCGCCGTCGTTGACCACGTCGAGGGCCGTGCCTTCCTTGCTGATCACGGGCGGATTGGAGGCGACCTGCCCCATCGCGCCCAGAAATCCTTGGCCGATATTGGGGGCGCCCTTCAGCGTCTTGCCGGCGTTGATCTCCTGCACGGCAAGCTGCGCCGCATGCAGCTTCTGGATTCCGTAGACAGCCAAATTGCCGCTCTCGTCCTCGATGAACCCGAGTTTCACGGGTGAACTGTCCTGCGCCCTTGCCATCGAGGTAAAGCCGCGGAGATAGGTTGGCATCCCGGCGATCAATCCGGCGGCGGCAGCCGTCTTGATGACAGTGCGCCGGTTTGCAGTCGGCATGATCGAGCCAAGCATGTCAGGAGTCTGCCGCTCGGAATTGCCGCCTTTCTCGTTATCGACTTTGCTCATCTGCTCTCTCCTTCCCAAGAACCCTTTCGCGTTGAACGAACCGTCAGGCTTGTCCCGCAGCCCGCTTCGGACGTGCGGTCGCCAGCATCTGTACCGCCAGTTCCTCGACCGTCAGACGCTGCCGCATGCTTTCTTTCCGCAGCAATGAATAGGCCTGCTCATCGTCGATGCCGTGCTCGTGCATGAGCTGCAGCAGCGCCTTGTGGACGAAGCGACGCGCCCCCCGCCGTCCCTCCATGTCGCGCAACCGTTCCAGCGCTTCGCTTCGCCTGCGGTGTTCGTTCATCGCGAAGAACAGCGCGGAATAAATGCCGCTAGCGCGGATCGGTTTATGCAGAACGGCGGAGGGGCCGAGATCGAATGCCCGCTGCAGCCGGCTCGGCGTTTCGAGTCCGATGATGACTACAAGGGGTACGGGAGAGAGATCCAGCCCGACGGGAAGCCCCGGCACCTCCGCGATGTCGGCGTCGACAAAGATCACATCGGCAGCACCGATGAGCGCTTCATATCCTTCCGCGCAGGGATCGACGGCATCGACGAAAAGACCGAGCTTTGTCAAAGTCTCGGAAACCACCGCGCGATTGCGGTCCGCCGTCTGAAGCACCACCGCGCGCAGCTGGCTGAAATTTTGCCGCAGTCGCCGCGTCATCGCACCACCCTCAGCGCCGGTGGCGACGGCGACATGATTTTCGGAAGGGTTCCGCCCTCGACGAGATAGGGGTCGGGCCGAATGGGGCGCGGTGATTCATAGATGATCTCGAAAGACCCGGCCGCGTTCGACACGCCGATCCGCGGCGTCAGGTAGCAATGGCGATTGCGGCGGTCGATATGCACGTCACCCTGCGGCGCATCGATCGTGATATCAGCGAGAGCGGCGCGTATTGCTGGCATGTCATCGGAACGCGCGGCACGGACCGCGCGGGCCAGGAGATGGACTGCGACGTAGGACAATTCCGCATCGGCCGAAGTCGGCCCGGCCTGCGGAAAACGTCTCCGATAGGCGGATGCGAAGGCGTGGTTTCGAGAACTGTCGATGCTTTCGAAATAGACGCTGGAGCTCACATGACCGTCGCACGCCTCACGGCCGATCTCGATGAGCTCCGGTTCCGAAAGGCTACAGCTCGCGATGGGCAAGTCCTTCGGCTGGTCGATGCCGCGTCGCTTCGCAGCGCATCGGAAAGCACGGAAGAATTCATAGGCTGATAGGCCGATAAGCGTGTTGAACACGAAGCTCGGCCGCATGCCGAGGATCTGATCGATAACGGCGGCGAAATCCGTCTCGCCGACAGGAAAGTAGCGCTCGGCCAGTACCGTTCCATTCGCCCCGAGCACTGCCTCCCGCATGATCTTGTTGTTCTCCCAGGCCCAAATATAGTTGGACCCGATGCAAAAAACGCTCTGCCCGGGACTGCGCAACATGTGTTGCGCAAGGGGGACAATGTGTTGATTGGGTGCGGCACCCGTATAGATGACGTGTTCGCTGCTCTCGAACCCCTCGTAATGCGATGGGTACCAAAGCAGCCCGTCGTACTTCTCGAAGAAGGGCAGCACTTCCTTGCGGCTTGACGAGGTGTAGCAACCGACAACGTGAACCAGCCGGTCCTTGGTCAGCATCTCTTCCGCGGCGGCCGCATAGCGGACGTTGCTACCGCCGCCATCGGCCCCGATCGTTTCCAACCGAAAGGGGAAATCCGGATCCGCACTGACCTCTTCGACCGCAAGCTGAGCGCCGTTGCGCATCGCCTGGCCGATCGTCGCGTACGGCCCGGTGGTCGAGAACAGAAGGCCAATGCGGACTGTCTCTGCGCCCATGCATTCCTCCATGGGCGCAACGCAAGCTGCTCCCGTTGGGGGACCAACGGCGCTGTTGCCGATAACTTTATCTGCGATTTGAAAACTCTGATGGGTCGACACGGCCGACCCAGAGCACCGTTGCTCGATGCTTACGGTGACACGGCACCGAATGATCGTCAAGCGGGGCCGCAGAACGCGTAGTTCCGATCATATCCGCAAGCGTTGGTGATCAACCGCGCCCTTGTCATGGCGTCGCGCGGTTTTGACGCCGCCAAGAAGGTGAAGGGCCGCAAGCGCCACATCGTCACCGACATCGCCATGCATTAATGACCATGATCGCCTACGCCTTCCTCCAGAGCCAACGCCTCGGCCAAGCCGAGCGGGAAAAAAGAATTCGCCCACGGCCCGCCTCAGCCAACGCTCGCGGCCGTGCGACGCGCCGTGCGCTTTGGCGGGGAAGGCGTCGACGGCCTCCTGCGTGACAAGTTTATGCGGGTGACGGGACAAAGGCATAGCGATGTCGAGGTGAGAAAGATCTCTTCGGCAGAACGAAGCCAGTCGCTCGGTGATGGAGAACGAGCTGGGGCTTGCCGGGGCTGCATTACCTCTAAATTCCCTCTACTTTAGAGGCCGGCGCGATAACACCGTTTATCGTTTGGGCTCAGTCACGAAGCGCGATAATGACCTTTCTCAATCAGGACTACCGCCGCGATTGGACGTCACTCGCCGGCACCGGTCGCCGTGATCCCCTTCGTTCTTAGAACGCTAAAATGCGCGGGCTTCCATCCCTTCCACGTATCGCTTCAGGTATTGTCCCACGAAATCGTGGTCGACAAATCGACTGTAGGCGTCAGCGAGACGCTTGGTGATCGGTCCCCACACCTCGCCATCCGCGCCAACGGCGACCCCGTTTATGCGGGTGACGGGACAAAGGCATAGCGATGTCGAGGTGAGAAAGATCTCTTCGGCATTGTAGGCGTCATAGAGGTCAAGGTCTGCCTGATGCACCACAAGGCCTTCAGCATGCGCTAGATCGATGACGGTCTGGCGGCTCACGCCGGGAAGGACGAATTTCTCGCGCGGCGTTAGGAGCTCGCCTCCCCTCACGACAAAAATGTTCGAGCCCATGCCTTCGGCCAGATTGCCGTTCACGTCGAGGAGCACCGCCCACGATTCCGGGTCGATGCTTTGCGCTTCGTGGTTGGCAACGATGAGGTTCAGATAGTTGTGTGTCTTGGCGCGCGGCGTCAGCGAGTCCGGCGGCACCCGCCGGTGCGCCGGCGTTATCACGCGGATGCCCTCCTTGAAGACCTTGGCGCGTTGCATGAAAGGCAGTGGCGCGCATTCAAGGACAACGTTTGGGCCGTGATAGTCGATGTTGTCGCCGTCCGTCTCCTTGACGCCGCGACTGACCCGCTGCCCGACCCAATAGTCGTCGTCAGTTCCAAGTAGATGGCGGTTGCGTGCGAACACCTCCTCGGTCAATTCGCACATCTTGGTTGGGCCGAAGCCGGGATCGATGCGCAGATATTTCAGCGATCGATAAAGCCGGTCGATGTGCTCCTTCACTTTGAACAGGCGATGCCCAAAGCTGCGGGTCATGTCGAAGCAACCGTCGCCGTAGACCCAGCTTGAGTCGCGGAACGGAATCCGCACCTCACGCTCAGGCATGAACGCGCCGTTGAACCACGCAACCCTCTCATTGCTGAAGCTCGACATAGGACCCTTCTGAAACTACCCCTCGCCTTTTGAGGCGAGCGGGCGCGTTAGCCTGTTAGCGCAAGCAGCGTAAGCTACCGGCAGCCAGGGCGCCAAGAGCCACTGCGAGCAAGATCAAAACGAGCCGACGGTCCTGCATCCCCGGCCGGAGACGTTGCGAACGGCACTTGAGAAGTCATCCGCCGGCAAGCCTTGGTAGCAGGAATACCTCTGCATCCGGTTTCAGCGTCACAAACAAGGAATCTCGATAGATATGGCCATCGACGGCAATGGATATGTTTTCGTCCAACTGCGTTCGAAGGCCAGGATAGTCCACGCCGAGTCTGGTGACGACTTCGTGTATGGTTGTCGCCTCCATTTCCAGCTCCGAAGCGCCATCGGCGAGATCCCGAAGGCCACCCCACAGGACGACTTTGACCATTAGTTCGCGCCGTTCGCCTTTTCGATCGCTTGCAAAACGACCGGCGGTGCCATGGGGACCTCGTCGATGCGCAGGCCGATCGCGGAGCGCACAGCATTACCGATCGTTGCCAGCGGCGGCACAATTGCCGTCTCTCCGACACCGCGGACACCGTAAGGGTGCCCCCTGTTCGGTATCTCGATGATCTTTGCATCGATCATCGGCAAGTCCGAGGCGACGGGCATCCGATAATCAAGGAAGCTGGGGTTTTGCAGCTTTCCATCCTTCCCGTAGCAATAGCCTTCATTGATAGCCCAGCCGATTCCCTGCACCGCACCGCCCTGGTATTGCCCCTCGACATAGTCGGGGTGGATCGCCTTGCCGGCGTCCTGGACGACGGTGTAGCGCGACACGGTAATTCGTCCTGTCTCCTGGTCGACCTCGACGTCGGCGATATGCACGCTGAAGCTGACGCCGGCGCCCTCGGCGTTGACCTCATGATGGCCCGCGATCGGTCCGCCGGTCTTGTCGGCCGCCCTGGCGAGATCGGCGATAGTCATCGGCTCGAAATCGCCTGCATTGGGTCCGGCCGGCCGGGCGACGCCGTCCTCCCAAATCACCGCGTCCTCCGGGATCCCCCACAGTTTGGCGGCCCTGCCGCACATATCCTTGATGGCAGAACGGGCCGCTTCGATGATCGCAATGCCGTTGGCAAACGTGGTGCGGCTACCGTCCGTGGTGTCATTGAAACCCAGGGAGCTGGTATCAGCGATGATCGTGCGCACATTGTCATAGGGAATACCGAGTTCCTCGGCCGCCATTTGACACATCGCTGCGCGTGACCCGCCGATATCGGGGCGGCCCACCGAAAGTGTAACCGTGCCGTCGATATTCACGTTGAGGGACACGCAGGTAAGTCCGCCGAAATTGAACCAGAATCCGGCGGCAACTCCGCGCCCGATCCCAGGCGCGACCGGCGCGGAATAGTGCGGATGGGCCTTTGCAGCTTCCAGTGCCTGGACCAGCCCGATCTCAGGATAAACCGGCCCGTAGGACGCCCGGTCACCTTTTCTGGCGGCATTCTTCAGCCGGAACTCCAGCGGGTCCATGTCGATCGATCGAGCGATTTCGTCGACAACGCTTTCAACCGCAAACGCGGCGATCGGCGCGCCGGGCGCTCGGTAAGCAGCGCACATCGGCCGGTTCGCGAGAACCTCGTAACCGATCGCCCGGACATTCTTCAATCCGTAACAGGCAAAGGCGCACATCGCTCCGAGCTGGGCAAACACCTCCACAAATGCGCCGGTCTGGTAGTAGAGTTCCGCATCCGCGGCCGTGATCCGGCCGTCTTTGGTGACGCCGATCTTGACGCGCATATGCGAACTCGCGGTCGGGCCGGTTGCCATAAAGACCTCGGCGCGGCTCATGGTCATTTTGACCGGCCGGCCGGCTTTGCGTGAAAGCGCAAGCGCCAGGGGCTCAAGGTAGACGACGGTCTTGCCACCAAATCCGCCGCCGATTTCCGATGCCGTCACCCGCAGGCGCGATACATCGATACCCAGGAGTTCGGCGCATGTGTCTCTGACGAGAAAATGTCCCTGTGTGCAGCACCACAAGTCGGCGCTGCCATCGCTGTTGAAACTCGCGACACAGGCATGAGGCTCGATATAGCCCTGGTGAGCAGCTTCGGTTTTGAAGGTCCGTTCGATCACAATATCGGCTTCGGCAAAACCGGCTTCTATATCGCCATGGCCAAATTCGCTGCGCGCGGCGATGTTGGAAGGCCTCGTCGGTTTCGGATCGACGCCCGCCGTATACAAGTTTTCACTGACAAGCGGCGCATCCGGTTTGATCGCCTCTTCGACATCGGTGACGTGGGGCAGAACCGCATACTTAACGTTGATGAGCTTCAGAGCTTGTTTTGCGACCGCCTTGTCGGTCGCGGCAACGGCGGCAACTGCGTGGCCCTCGTAGAGGACTTTTTCGTGTGCCATCACATTGTGCAGCCGGTCGCGATGACGCGAAGGAACTTCGCCGAAATCTGAAGCAGTGATGACCGCCTTCACTCCCTGAAGCGCCTCCGCCTTCGATGTATCGATGGATACAATGCGTGCATGCGGGTGCGGGCTTCTCAACACCGATCCGAACAGCATGCCGGGCGCGACGGCGTCGGCACCGAAGCGGGCCCGCCCCGTGACTTTCTCAATTCCGTCGGGACGGATCGGGCGGGTTCCGACCACCTTGAAACCGAATGTCTTTGTCAATCGATCGAGACCAGACATTTCAGATTGCCCTCATTTCAGCAGCTGTATCCAGTACGGCGCGGACGATCTTGTCGTAGCCGGTGCACCGGCAGAGGTTGCCCGCCAACCAGTATCTGATCTCAGTTTCCGTCGGGTCTGGATTGCGTTCCAACAGCGCTTTCGCCGCAACGATGAAGCCGGGGGTGCAGATCCCGCATTGGAGTGCCGCGTGTTCGAGAAATTTCTGTTGCAGCGGGTGGAGCTTTCCGCTCTGCGCGACGCCTTCGATTGTGCCGATTACGCGGCCCTCCGCTTCGGCGCCCAGCACCAGACAGGAACAAACGAGGCGATCGTCGAGCGTGACCGAGCAGGCGCCGCAATCGCCCGTCGCGCAGCCCTCCTTGGAGCCGGTCAGACCAAGGCGATCGCGCAACACATCGAGGAGCGTTTCTTCCGGCCGGCAAAGATACTCGACCGGATCCCCGTTAATGGTTGTTGTGACGCGGATGCTGGTCATGACTTGCTCCCTGCGCGCTCAAAGGCCAGCTTAGCGACGCGACGCGCGAGCACCCCCGCAACCTTCGTTCGGAATGATATGGTGCCGCGTTTGTCGTCAATCGGCCGGCAGCTATCAGAAGCTGCCCGGGCGAGTTCGTCCATCCTCGCGGTATCGAGGGTAGAGCCAGTCAGTATCGCCGTTGCCTCGGGCACAAGAATGACGGTCTCAGCGACAGCACCCAAAGCCATACGGGCGGCGGTGCACAGGCCACCTTCGTCTAAGGTGAGACTGACGCCAACGCCGACCACTGCGATGTCCATCTCAGTGCGAGGTATGAAACGTTGATAGGCGTCTGCCGATCGCGCCGGACGCGCAGGCAGGAAAATCGATTCTATGATTTCCGACCGGTCCAACACCGTCTTTCCCGGACCGGAGGGAATACCGGCCACCGGCAGTTCGCGGCGGCCATCGAGGCCAACGACGGTCGCAACGGCATCGGCAGCCATCAGCGCCGGAACGCTGTCGGCCGCCGGCGAGCCGTTGCAAAGATTGCCGGCAATCGTCGCGCGCCCCTGAATTTGCGTGGAGCCGATCATCGCGGCCGCTTCCACAACCCCCGGCCAGAGCGCTTTCAAGCCCGGATGCTCGCTCATCTCGGCACAGGGAACCGCTGCTCCGATGCGATAACCGCCATTTTCCGCATTGATGTCCTGAAAACCAGGTAGACGTTTGATATCAATGACCAAATCCGGCTCGAGAAATCCGGCATTCAACTGAGCAAGAACGTCAGTCCCGCCGGCGAGGATGCGGATAACACCCTTTTCCTCCGACATTAGTCGGGTAACATCCTCCACGGTGCCCGGCATTTCATAGCGCACGTTTTCAGCTCCCCCAAGTTTGAGCGACCGGAGACTTTTTGGTGCCCGCGATCAATCTAACCCAAATCCATCTTTGATGCCCGATTCCCGCCGGGCGCTGTCCTTCGCCGAGTGGACGGCGATGCAGGAGGCGAAGCGCCTCTCCTGGCCGGACAGGCCGGATCAGGGGGGCGCGTAGCGCCGCGGGCGCGTCGCAATCACGGCCGAGGCGAACGCGACCGCCTCGCTCAGCGAGTCGTGGAGAGAGGCGCCGCGCATGTTCGCCTTGAGGAAGGCGGCGTTGAAGGCGTCGCCGGCGCCGATCGAATCCGCCACAGCGATGTCCGGCGCCGCGACGTCGGCCGTTTCAGGTCCGCGCCAGCCACGCGCGCCGGCCGCTCCGCGCTTCACGACAAGCGCGGACTCCCGCTTGAGCAGTCCGCGCACAAGTGGAACCGCCGCATCAAGCGTCTCCGCGCGACCGATCGCCAACGCCTCCGCCTCGTTGATCAGGATCAGATCGACTGCGTGGAGCCACGCGGAGAACTCGGCGTGGGCGGATACCGTCCAACCTTCCGGCGGCCAACCTGTGTCGAGCGCGATGCGGTAGCCCGCCTTCCTCAGCGCATCGAGAACGGCGGGGAAGGCGGCTGCGAGCAAGGGGCTCAGGAACGTCCCGACCAGGAGCGCCGCCGAGCCTTCAGGCGCGCGTTCCGGCAGGAACGGCAGCACGTCGTCAGGGCCGAACCTGTCGAGATGGCCGAGATTGGTGAAGAAGGTGCGCTCGCCGTTCGGATGCGCGATGCAGACGGAGACCGTCGTCGGGCAGTTCGCCAACCGCCAATGCGCGGCTGAGCGACCGAAAGAGTCCTTCAGCCAGTGCCCGAGCAGATCGTCGCCGGCATTGGCGAGCAGTGTCGTCGGCACGCCGAGCGCTTGGAGCGCCAGCGCGGCGTTTCCGGCCGAGCCGCCGACCCTCAGCTCGTAGTCCGGCAGGACCACCTCCGTGCCTGGGACCGGCCACGGTACCTGCGGCCCCATCACCATATCGACATTGACGTTGCCGACGATCACGACATGCGGTGTGCTCACGTTTCGCGCGTCACCTTGGTCGAGCGGACCGGTATGCCCACCTCCACCACGCGGTCGGTGGCGATCGCGATCAGAAAATGCTGCAAGGTTGGGAGCACGGTGAGCGCCGCGTCTAGCCCCTCGTATCGCGGGAAGGCGACCGCTACCGCGCCGTCAGCGGCTGGGCCGCCGGAGAGGTCGAACACGACGGTCGGCGAACCACCCTCGACGCAGATCGCGGCGAGCGCCGGCGTCGAGTTCGGGACCGGACTCCGCCTGCCGAATAAAGACCACCCCAAGGCCGGGTCCGAGCGCTTCCACAGGTCCGTGCCGAAGCTGGCCGCCCTCGAGCGCAAAGGCCGGAACGCGGGCCAGTTCCAGGAGCACGAGCGCCGCCGCCTCGGCGATCCCCTGCATCGCTCCCCGACCGCTGAAGATGATCGCGTCGACCGATTTGAACGCGGCGGCCGCGGCGGCCACCGGAAGCGTCGCGCGGCGCGTTGCAGCGTCGACGATGGCATCATGCGGAACGCCGAGCGCGTCGAGCACACGCGCATGCAGCGCCAGGCTGACCATCAGGCTGCGCGTTGCGGCAAACGCTTTTTCAACGCCGCCCTGCCCGACCAGCGACGGCAGGGTGCGTGCTAGCGCGCCTTCCGCGTTGAGGGTGAGGCCGAATCGCTCTTCCGCCTCACTTGGGCGAGCGAGATATGCGACGACTTCGCCGGATTCGCCCGACTGGGAGGTGAGGAGCACGGTCCTTGCACGCGGCGGGAACGGCGCGCTGAGCACCTCCGAAACGGCAACGGCGTCGGTGTCGATCCCCACCTTCCGGTAGAGCGGCTCGGCAACGCGGTTGACGGAGTGCGATCCGCCCATGCCGAGCAGCAGGAGGCGTCCGCTGCGGCGCGCCGAAGCCGCAATACGCATTGCCACCGCGCCGTTTGCCGCAAAAGAGCGGCGTGCATCCTCCGGCTGCCGGCGCATCTCTTCGAAAATGCTCGCAGACGCCGCAGGTTCGTCGACCTGTCTCACCATGACAACCATTCAGGATTTGACATCGCAAGCCCTTGAGTCTCAGTCTTTTGCCTCTAGGGCAAGAGATGCCGGCGTGGGAAGCAAGCGATGAGCGATGCAGCAGACGGCGTGAATGCTCCTTTGCTCAGGCTCGACACGATCTCCAAGCATTTCGGCGCCATCGAGGCGCTCTCCGGCGTCAGCTTCGACGTCGATCGCGGTGAGGTGGTGGCCCTCCTCGGCGACAACGGCGCCGGCAAATCGACGCTGGTCAAGATCATCGCCGGCGGCCTGAGCGCGAGCGGTGGACGCATTCTTTTCGATGGACGCGAGTGCCATTTCAACTCACCAGCGGAGGCCAAGCAGGCAGGGGTCGAGACCGTCTATCAGGACCTGTCGCTGTGTACGAACGTCGACGTCGTCGCAAACTTCTTCATGGGGCGGGAGCTGACGCGGCGTGTCCTTGGAATTCCCGTTCTGAAGGAGCGGGAGATGCAAGCGGAGACCGAGAAGGCGCTTCGCGCCGGCGGCACACGCATCCCCTCGCTCAGGACACGGGTTGAGAATCTCTCCGGCGGACAGCGCCAGGCCATCGAACTGAACCGGTTCGTGCATTGGGGCGGTAAGTTGGTGCTCTTGGACGAGCCTTTCGCCGCGCTCGGCGTGGAGCAGACGCGGCGCGGTCTCGAGATGATTGAGCGCGTCAAGGCGCAGGGGATCGGCGTCATTATCATTACCCACGTCATGACGCAGGCGTTTCAGGTCGCCGATCGGATCGTCGTGCTGCGCCAGGGGTCGGTCGCCGGCAACGTCGCGGTCGACGAGACGTCACCGGATGAGATCGTTCGCATGATGACCGGCGACATATTTCGCGTCGCCGGTCCTGAAACTGCCGAAGAAGAAGGGAGACGTGTATGAAATCGCTATTTCGGATGCTTGTGGGGACGATCGTCGCGATCGGCCTTACGGTAACGGCGGGCGTCGCCGCCGCCCAGGAGATGAAGGGCAAGATCTACTATCTCGTCCCGACTCTTCTCGACGAGTTCCAGACGGGCTCGATCGACGCCATCACCAAGTTCATGAAGGACGTCGGCTACGAGGTCGTTTCGCTCGACGGTCAGAACCGCAGCGACCTGCAGCTGAACCAGATCGACGACGTGATCAATCTGAAGCCGGCTGCCGTCATCCTGGCGGCCGTCGACTTCGATGCCGCCAAGACCGGTATTGAAAAGATGCGCGCCGCCGGCATCCCGGTCATGATCTTCGACCGGCAGATCACCTCCACGCCGTCCGACCTTACTTCGGTCGCCGGCACGGTGGAGATCGGTCACACGGCCGCCACGGAGATCACCCGGCTCCTGACCGAGAAGAACGGTTCGCCGAAGGGCAAGGTGCTGCAGATCCTCGGCGATCCGGGCGACCCCTACACGCTCGATATCCAGAAGGGTTTCGAGGAGAAGATGGCGGCGCATCCCGACGTGACCATCATCACGCACGCGGCGATGCAGTGGGAGGCTTCGAATGCCGGAAATATCGCGCAGGACCAGATGCTGACCAACCCCGACATTGACTTGATCTTCGTGCACGCCGCGCATCTCGCCGTGGCGGTCGCGGCGGTGCTTGAGGCGCAGGGCAAAAAGCCGGGCGACATCATGCTGGTCAGCTCCAACGGCGCCCCCGTGGGCCTCGACCTCATCCGCAAGGGATGGGAGCAGGTCGAGGTCGAGCAGCCCATGTACGCGCAGGCGGCAGCCCTCGCCATGTTCGCCGACAAGGTCGTGAACAAGGATGAGATCAAGCCCGGCACCTACAACGTGACCGGTCTTGAGTCCGAGCTCACGATCGAAGCTTGGGGTCCCAACATCAAGATCCCCGGTGCCGCGATCACCAAGGAGAACGTCGACGATCCGAAGTTTTGGGGCAATTTGAAGCCCCCGACCGAACCGGTGATGTCGGTCCAATAGACGCCTGCCGAAGGATCGACGACGGTGCGGGGTCGACGGCCCCGCACCGCTTCTCTGCCCCAATACGACTAACGCCCCGCGACGAATTCGAGAGCGCTCGCATCTATGATCACTGACACCTCCGGCCTTGCCGCCAGACCGCCGGGCCAGATGTCGCCGCGCCGCCGAGCCGCCGCGGAGTTCGTGCTCGACAATCTGGTCTGGTTCATCCTGTTTATCGTGCTCGGCGTGTTTTCAATCGCCATCCCGCAGTTCCTGCAGATCGGGATTCTCCTCAACATCTTGGAGCAGTCGACCTTCGTCGGCATCATCGCGGTCGGGCTGTCGCTGACACTGATCGCCGGCCACATGGACCTTTCGATCGAGTCAGTGCTGGCGCTCGCTGCTATGTCGACGGCGCTGGTTTTCGGCACCGGCGGTGCCGGTGCGGGCTTTGAGCTCAACCCGGCGTGGCTGGCCTTTCCGGTATCTCTGGCGATGGCGCTCGGCGTTGGCGTGATCGTCGGGTCGATCAACGCCTTCCTTGTCGTGCGGCTCGGCATCAACGCCTTCATCGTGACGCTTGCCTCCTACATCTGGGGCCGCGGGCTGGTGGTGGCGATGTCCGGCGGACGCTCGGTCTACGGGCTTCCCGATTCGATGCGCGTCATGGCGATCGAGCGACCGCTCGGCGTGCCGCTCCTGGCCTGGATGCTGATCCTCGTCTACTTGGTCTTCGCCTTCACGCTGACGAAAACTCCGTTCGGGCGGCATCTCGTCATGATCGGCGGCAATTCGATTGCGACCTTCCGCGCCGGCATCCGGGTCGACCGCGCAGTCGCCGTGACGTTCGTGCTTTCCGGCATGCTCGCCGGCTTCGCCGGCTGGCTGCTGGCCTCCCGCACCGCCGGTGCCACTGCCAATCTTGGCATCGGCATGCTGTTCCAGGCCTTCGCCGCGGTCGTCATTGGCGGCGTCAGCCTGAAGGGCGGCTACGGCCGGCTATCCGGCGTCTTTGCCGGGGTGCTGCTCCTCAGCTCCATCCAGACGGCGATCAACGTCATGGGCATGCCGCCGCACTATACGCAGATGATCCAGGGCTCGCTTGTGCTCGCCGCCGTCGTGCTCGACACGGCAAAGACTTCGATCCGTCGGCGCTATCTTTGACGATTGGAAAGGCCTCATGGGCGACAGGTTGAAAGGGCGGGTGGCGGTCGTCATCGGCGCAGCGCGCGGCATCGGCGCCGGGATCGCCGAGCGCTTCCTCGATGAAGGCGCAAGCGTTGTAATCGCCGACACTGAAGCCGCGCAAGGTCAGGCGACGGCGACAAGCTTCTCCGAGCGCGGGCCCTGCGTCTTCGTCGAGGCCGACGTCAGCAGGAAAAGGAGCGTGGAAGCCACCATCGAAGCCGCTTGCGACAGCTTCGGCCGGCTCGACATCTTGGTGCAGAATGCCGGCATCTATCCCTGGACGCTGATCGAGAACATCAGCGAAGATGAATGGGACCGCGTTCTTGCGGTTAACCTGAAGGGCACCTTCCTGGCCGCGCAGGCGGCGCTGAAACCGATGAAAGCGCAGCGCTACGGCCGCATGGTGTTCACTTCGTCGATCACCGGCCCGCGCGTCTCAAGCCCTGGACATGGCCACTACTCCGCCTCGAAGGCGGGCATAAACGGCTTCATTCGCGCGGCGGCAATCGAGTTCGCCGGCTTCGGCATCACCGTCAACGGCATCGAGCCCGGCAACATCCTGACGGAAGGCGTGAAGATGCACCGTAGCCCTGAGTTCATCGCCAGCATGGCCGGGATGATTCCGCTTGGCCGGCTCGGAACGCCGCGTGACGTCGCCAACGCCGCGCTTTTCCTCGCCTCCGACGAAGCGGAATACATCACCGGCACCACCACCATCGTGGACGGCGGCCAGATTCTGCCCGAGGGAAGCGACTTCAGAATCCTTCCGGCCTCCCTGTAATTGGCCGAACTGCCGCCGAACGAAGAGTGCGGGCGCGAGGCATTGTAATAGTCGATCCAGCGGCGGATCCCGCTGCTTGCCAGGGCTGCCCAGCGAGGAGCATCCGCGACAGGCTCGCCCGCTAGGTGCTACCGGACTTGCATGATCACGCCATTCCCCAGCATTTTATACTTTGGTGCTGAAGTCGGTTCGGCGCCTTCGTTTTTAGGTGGGCGGGTCGAGCCAATCGTCTTCTCGGGAAGCGAGCTGGAAGCAGGGTTGACGGATGGGAACGTAGACGGAATTCCCATCGAGTTTATGTAGCCGACAATCGATTCTTGTGAGTTTGGCTCGCTTCCCGGCTTGAAGGCTTCCAGGATCACATCGGGATCGCCGGCCTGGGCGCGCAGCCCCGTGCGGCGGTCGATCGGGATCAGGTCGATCCCGGGCGGCACCTGGAATTCCTTCGGCGGCTCGTTCTTGAGCGCCGTCTTCATGAACTCCACGAAGACCGGTGCGGCGACGTGGCCGCCCGTCATGCCGCGGCCCATCGGGCGCGGCTTGTCGTAGCCGATGAACACGCCGCAGACGAGGTCCGGCGAGAAGCCGACGAACCAGGCGTCCTTCTCGTCGTTGGTGGTGCCGGTCTTGCCGGCGATCGGCTTGCCGACCGCGCGCACGCGGGTCGCCGTGCCGCGCTTCACCACGCCCTCCATCATGGAGGTGATCTGGTAGGCGGTCATCGGATCGAGCACCTGCTCGCGATTGTCGATGAGCGTCGGCTCCGGCTGTCCATTCCAGCTCGCCGCGTCGCAAGCTTCGCACTTGCGCTGGTCGTGCTGATAGATGGTGCGGCCGAAACGATCCTGGATGCGGTCGATCAGCGTCGGATCGATCTTGCGCCCGCCATTGGCGATCGTCGCATAGGCGGTGACGAGCCTGAGCACCGTCGTCTCGCCGGCTCCGAGCGCCATCGGCAGATACGGCGCGAGATTGTCATAGATACCGAAGCGCTTGGCGTATTCGGCGACGAGCGGCATGCCCATGTCCTGGGCAAGCCGGACGGTCATCACGTTGCGCGACTTCTCGATGCCGGTCCTGAGCGTCGCCGGCCCATAGAACTTGCCGCCGTAGTTCTCCGGCCGCCACACCTCGTTACCGGCATGGATCTCGATCGGCGCGTCCATGACGACGGAGGACGGCGTGTAGCCGTTGTCGAGCGCGGCGGAATAGACGAAGGGCTTGAAGGCTGAGCCCGGCTGGCGCCAGGCCTGGGTGGCGCGGTTGAACTCGCTCTCCGCATAGGAGAACCCGCCCTGCATCGCGAGCACGCGGCCGGTATAGGGGTCCATCGCCACGATCGCGCCCTGGATTTCGGGCGGCTGGCGCAGCGCGAAGCTCCCCGGCGTATCGGCAAGCGCTTCCACGTAAATGACGTCGCCGGGCTTCAGGACCGAGCCAACACTCGAAATCCCGCTCTTCGCCCATTTCATCGTAGAAAGCGGAAGCGTCCCTTTCTCGCGTTCCGGCGCAAGCGAGCCGTCGGCCTGGGTCGGCGGCTGCAAACCGATCGTCGCCTCGCTTCCGCCCGTCTCCAGCACGACCGCGAGCCGCCATTCAGGCACGTCGGACAGAGCCGTGATCTTGCCGAGGGGTTGGCCCCAATCGCCGGAGACGTCGATCGTCGAGACGGGACCGCGATAGCCGCGCTTCTGGTCGAAGGCGATGAGGCCGTCTTGGAGCGCCTTGCGGGCGAGCGCCTGCAGCTTGGGATCGAGCGTGGTGCGGACCGACAGCCCGCCTTCATAGAGCTTCTTGCTCCCGTACATGTCGATCAGGTCGCGGCGCACTTCCTCGGCGAAGAATTCCGAGCCGAAGAGGTAGGTGCCGCGCGGCCGCGGCGTCACATCAAGCGCCGCCGCCTTCGCCGCCTCGCCGTCGGCGGTGCGGATGTAGCCGTTCTCCATCATGCGGTCGATGACCCAGTTCCGTCGCTCGACCGCGCGGTCCTCGTGGCGGAACGGATTGTAGTTCTCCGGCGCTTTGGGGAGCGCCGCGAGATAGGCCGCCTCGCCGATCGTGAGCTGGTTGATCGGCTTGTTGAAGTAGTTGAGCGCCGCTGCCGCCACGCCGTAGGAGCCGAGCCCGAGATAAATCTCGTTCAGATAGAGCTCGAAGATCTTGTCCTTGGAGTAGGCCTGCTCGATCCGGAGCGCCAGCAGCGCCTCCTTGATCTTGCGCTCGTAGGAGACCTCGTTGGAGAGGAGGAAGTTCTTCGCCACCTGCTGGGTGATGGTCGAGGCTCCGATCGGGCGCTTGCCGGAGCCGCGATTGCGCAGGTTGACCAGCGCGGCGCGGGCGATGCCGGAAATATCGATGCCGTCGTGCTCGTAGAAGTTCTTGTCCTCGGCGGAAAGGAAGGCCGCCTTGATCAGGTCCGGCACCGCCTGGATGGGCAGATAGAGGCGCGGCTCGCGCGCATGCTCGGCGACCAGCTGGCCGTCCGCGGCATGGATGCGCGTCATCACCGGCGGCTCGTATTCCGCCAAGCTGTCGTAGTCGGGTAGGTCGGTGTTGAACGTCTGCAACAAGACGCCCGCGGCCACAGCGAGACTGAGCAGCATGAAGGCTCCCCTTGATGCAAACGCCAGTAACGAAAGAAGGTTTCAGCCTCCTTAGAAGCCT